>CAVWYW010000035.1:0-21492 GCA_963759345.1 uncultured Alphaproteobacteria bacterium | reverse complement strand
ACACGGGGATCAGCGTCTTGAACAGATAGACAAACGGCAAGCCGCTGGCCTCGCGCGAGTGTTCGAGAATTTCCCACGAGCGCGCGGCGTAGGGAACCGAGAGCACAGCCAGCACCACCGCAAAGGGGATGAGAAAAATCAGGGCGCCGCAAAGATCAATGAGTGCACGCGTGCGCGGCCGTGCCGGCGCATAGAATACGTCGATGCGCACGTGACCGCCGATTTGCAGCACCCAGGCGGCGGCAAGCAGAAACAGCGCCGCCTGGGCGTAGAGCACGGATTCCTGAACGGCGATCGAGCCGATGCCGAACACGTAGCGCATCACCACGGTTGCGAACTCGGCGAGCACGACGAACAGCGAGCACCACGCCGCCGAGCGGCCGATGGCGGCGTTCACCCGATCGATACCGTCGGCGATACGGTTGAACGGAATCAGCTTGGCCTCCGGGCCGGTTGTCCGATGTGACATCGCTCTTCGCGGCACTATAATGCTCATTCCTGAAAGCGGATATGGAGCCGCGGCAATGGCGCACGATCACGATCACGACGACCATCACGACCATGGCTCGGAACTGTCGGAGATGCAGCTGCGGGTGCGGGCGATCGAGACCGTGCTCATCGAAAAAGGCTACATCGACCCCGCCGCGCTTGATGCGATCGTCGAGGCCTACGAGACCAAAGTCGGTCCGCACACCGGCGCCCGCGTCGTCGCCAGAGCCTGGAGCGATCCGCAGTTCAAGCGCGCCCTGATCGAGGATGCGACCAAAGCGATATTGTCGTTCGGATTGCTCAACCGCGTAGGCGATCATCTCATCGCGGTCGAGAATACGCCGAAGCTGCACAACATGATCGTGTGCACGCTGTGCTCCTGCTATCCGTGGGAAGTGCTTGGGCTGCCGCCGGTCTGGTACAAATCGGCGCCGTATCGCGCGCGTGCCGTCAACGATCCGCGCGGCGTGCTGGCCGATTTCGGCGTCAGCCTTCCGGCGGATTTGCCGATCCGAGTCTGGGATTCGACCGCGGAGACGCGCTTCATCGTATTGCCGATGCGGCCGCCGGGCACCGAAGGCTGGAGTGAAGAAAAACTTGCAGCGCTGGTGACGCGCGACAGCATGATCGGCACCGGGCTGCCAAAAAATCCCCGCGAGGTTTCGTGATGGACGGCATTCACGACATGGGCGGCATGCACGGTTTCGGCAAAGTCGAGCCCGAGGCCACCGAGCCGGTGTTTCACGCAAAATGGGAAGGCCGCGTCTTCGCGCTCACCCGCGCCATCAGCTACACCGGCGCCTGGCCGATCGATCGGTCGCGTTTCGCGCAGGAGAAGCTCCCGCCCGACGTTTATCTATCCGTCTCCTATTACAAACGCTGGGAACTGGGGCTGGAAAGTAATCTGGCCGCGCTTGGCCTTGCCGGCGCCGACGAGATAGCCGCAGGTCATGCGCTGCGTCCGGCCAAAGCGCTCGAGCGCAAGCTCAGCAGCGCTGAGGTGCCGAACTCGCTCACCCGAGGCACCTTTGAGCGGCCGGCAAACGCCCCCGCCCGCTTCAGGCCCGGCGACCGCGTGCGGGCAAAAAATATTCATCCGGCGACACATACGCGGCTGCCGCGCTATGCCCGCGGCCGCGTCGGCGTGATCGAAGCGGTGCGCGGCTGTCACGTCTTTCCTGATACGGTCGCGATCGGCAAGGGCGAGAACCCGCAATGGCTCTACACGGTGCTGTTCGACGGCCGCGAACTGTGGGGCGACACCACCGACCCGACGCTCAAAGTTTCGATCGAGGCGTTCGAGCCGTATTTGGAGCCTGCGTAGCGTGAGCGACGACGCCGCCGCGGAAAGCACAGCGCCGGCGGTGCCGGGCATTCCGCGAAACGACGAGGGCCCGGTGTTTCGCGAGCCGTGGGAAGCGCAAGCTTTTGCGCTCGCCGTCTCGCTGCACGAGCGCGGCGTATTTAGCTGGGGCGAGTGGGCGGCTACGCTCGGCGACGAAATCAAAAAAGCGCAGGCGGCCGGCGATCCCGATACCGGCGAGACGTACTATCGGCACTGGCTCGCCGCGCTCCAACGCATACTCGCTAACAAGGGCCTTGCCGACCCGCAGACGCTGGCGCGCACCCGCGACGCCTGGCAGCGCGCGTGCGAGCGCACGCCACACGGTGCGCCGATCGAGCTACACCCGGACGACTTTCACGGCGTGAGGGCCAGACCGGCGGGTGGGTGCCGAGCGGCACTGACGGCCGGGTCCATACCGCGGGCGTCTCCGACAATTGCGCTGCATGGCGCACGCCGCGCATGACACCGAATGGCGATTGGCTGGTCTCCATGAGATCCGCCACGGCGGCGCGCGATGGCAGCGGGCTCGAAAAGCCGTCTTCGACCCGGCCCAAATTCCAGATCCAGCGTCCGGTCGCTGCCAGTGACGCGCGCACCAGCCAGCTCCCGCCTTCTTGCGCCTGCCGGATGCGTGCCGTGATCGCGCCGAATGCCAGCAAATAACCGGAGGCATGATCGAGCGCCTGGCACGGCAATTCCTTCGGACCTTCGACGCCGGCGGCGCGGGCTTCTGCAGCATTAAAGCCGGTCGCCGTCTGCACCAGTGAATCGAAGCCGCGGCGCGGTGCCCAGGGTCCGGCATCGCCGTAAGCAGACAAAGAGACATAGACGATCCCGGGACGCAGCGCCGCCACGTCCTCGGGACCAAAACCGCGCGCGGCCAGCGCGCCCGGCCGAAACCCTTGCAGGAAAATGTCGGCATCATGGACGAGGTTCTCCAGGACCGACCGGCCGTCCGGCGTGGTGATGTCGGCGTAAGCCGAAAGCTTGCCGCGGCTGGTGTCCTTCACCAGCCAGTCGACGAACGGCAGACCCGGCGCGGAAATCAGCATCACGTCGGCTCCGTGAGCGGCGAGCACGCGGCCCGCGACCGGGCCGGCGATGATGCGGGTGAGGTCGAGCACGCGAAGACCGGAGAGCGGCCGCGGCCCGTTCGGCAAAGGCCGCCGTGGCGCTTCGCCGATCTTTTCGATCCGCACCACCGGCATGGCGGCGACCGCCGCCGCGTGCGGATGCTTCGCCCATTGCTCCGGCGTGCGCATCGCGGCGACGACACAGCCGTGCCGGTACGCTTCCGTCTCGAAGGCGACGGCCTCCCACTTACTCAGCGCCGCCTCGATGGCCTCCCGGGTCGGCGCGCAGCGGAGCAGCTTGAGTACTGCCTCGCGGTGGTGCGCGAAATTCATGTGCAGCCGCACAAAGCCGCCGTCGCCGGTCGCGGTAGGCGCGAAACAGCGGATCGCCGTAATTCGCCGGCGCCTGACCGTCGATGGTCAAATAGTGCTCGCTGCGAAACTCGACCGCAGCGTGACGCATGTCGACGCTGACCCGCTGGCGCGCGGCGCCGGAATGGTGGCGCAACTCGGCGGCCGCGAGCGCCACCGCCGCAATGCTCGCCTGCGCTGCCGCGCCGACGCGAAAGGACGAGGGCAGCGCCGGTTCGCTGCCGGACAGTTTCAGATAGTCGAGCGCCGCAGCATCGGCGCCAGCGAGCCGCCAGAGGTCGGCGACGATGTCGATGGGCGGGAGGATATTTGGTCACGGCGTCACTGTGTTGTTTGGGCGCGCCCACGCGATGCCTTGTCGCGACGCCGACCGGTGCGCGGTCAAAGCATCCCCAGCATATGCGGCAGCCACAATGAAATTGCCGGGATGTAAGTCACCATCACCAGAAAGATCAGCATGGTCGCGAGCCATGGCAGCACCGCCACCGTCAGTTCCGCGATGCCCATGCCGGTGATGCCGGAGGCGACGTAGAGATTGAGCCCCACGGGCGGGTGACAGAGACCGACCTCCATGTTCACCGCCATCAGAATGCCGAGGTGAACCGCGTTGACGCCAAGCGCGGCGCCCATCGGAAACAGGATCGGCGCCATGATCAGGACGATTGCGGCGGGATCCATGAAGTTTCCAGCCGCCAGCAGCACAATGTTGGTGACCAGAAGAAACGCCACCATGCCGAAGCCCTGCGCGGTCATCCATCCGGCCATGGATTGCGGGATTTGCTCGGAGGTCAAAAGCCAGGAGAACACCGCCGCGTTGGTAATGATGTAGAGGATCATCGCGCTCATGGACGCCGCTTTGAGCAGCACCGCCGGCACTTCGCGAACCTTCAAGCCCTTGTAGACGAACACCGCGATGACAAACGCGTAGACCGCGGCAACGGCGGCGGCTTCGGTCGGCGTGAACATCCCCGAATAAATGCCGCCCAACACCAGGACGATCAGGAACAGCCCCCAGAAAGCTTTCGCGGAAAGCGCGCCAGCATTCCGACCAGCTCACGCGCTGCATGCGTGGATAATCGTTTCGCCAGGCGCGATACCAGTTCGTCGTTCCCAAGCATCGCCGCAAGGATCATGCCGGGCACCACAGCCTGCCATGAACAATTGGCCGACTGAGGCGGAATCAACGACCGCGCCATCAGGCCCGCGCGGCTGCATGCCGCTGGTCGCAACGGCATAGATGACCAGATTGATCGAGGGCGGAAACAGAATGCCGAGTGCGCCGGAAGTCGCAATCACACCGGCGCCGAAGCGGGGCGGATAGCCCTTTTGCAGCAGGGCCGGCAGCATGATCGAGCCGATCCCGACCACGGTCGCTACCGACGAACCGGAGATTGCGGCAAACAGCGCGCAGGCGACGACGCCGGCGAGCCCAAGCCCGCCGTACCAGTGCCCGATCAGCGATGTGGCGAAATCGATCATGCGGCGCGCGACACCGCCGGTGGTGAGAAAATTGCCGGCGAGGATGAAGAACGGGATCGCCATGATCTCGAAGCGGTCGATACTGGTGAACAGCTTCAGGCCGACCATCTTCGGATCGACATCGGAGAGAATGAACAGATAGGTCAGCACCGAGAGGCCGAGCGAAATCGAGATCGGCATTCCGGTCGCCATCAGTGCGAGGAGCAGCGCGAACAGAAGTTCGGCGCGCACGGTGTGCGACAGCTCGATGATGTGCAGCCGGGCGGCGAAACAAAGCAGCGCCAGCGCGATTGGGATCGCGACGATCAGCGTCGGCGGTGATGGCGTCGCTGAGCGGCCGCGGCGCCGACGGCTTGGAACTGGCCGACAACGCAATCATCGCGCCGCCTCCGCGACCGGCGCGATCGCTTCCGCGCTTGGCGCTTCATAATCGACCCCGTGGCCTTGATGCGGCACCTGCCCGGTACGCAGAAAGCGCCACATCACCTGCAGGAATCGGAAGCACATCAGATACGAGCCGAGCGGGATGCACAGATAAATGATCCAGCTCGGCCATTCGAGTTCCGGCGAGACTTCGTCCGGATCGAGATCGTGGACGTAGACCGCACCGAGCGTGCCGATAACGCCGGTGAACAGCGCGCCGCACAACAAAGCGAACACGATCACCGGCCGGCGCGCCGCGGGTCCTAATCGCTTGACAAAAACATCGACGCCGACGTGAATTCCGGTGCGCACGCCGAGCGCAGCGCCGAATTTTGCCATCCACACGAACATGTAGGTGGCAAGCTCCTGCGCCCAGGACAGGTCGATCGCGGCGAGCGAGCGGTAAACCCAGTCGGCGGCACTGGCGAGCACGACAAATCCGTGCGTGCCCGCCCAGCGAGTCGAGCTCGGCAGAATTGCTGGCGCCATACCGGTGAATGACCGCAACGAACGTCAGGATTGTCGCCGCCCCGATCAGCACGGCGATAAGCCATTCTTCGAGCCGGTCGAGGATCCAGTTGAGCACCCGCTCGGCCCCGTAAACCAATACTACCGAAGCATGCGGCTCAGTGGCTCAGGATTGCGGCGGTGTGAAGCCCGAAGCCTTGTAAATCCGTTCGATGAAGTCCTTGCCGAAACGGGCCTGCATCTCGGTATGTACTGGCATCAGCTTGGCGATCCAGGCTTTCCGCTCGGCTTCGGTCAACACATGGACCTCGGTCTTGCCGGAAGCTTTGATTTTTTCCATCGCGGCGGCGTTGTCCTTCTCGGCCGTGGCGTTGAAGAACTCGGTCGATCTCCTTTACGGCGCGATCGAGTTGCTCGCGCACGTCCGGCGGCAGCGAATTCCAGAACTTCTTGTTGGTCACGAGCGCATAGGTGAGCCGGCCGTGGTGCGATACGGTCAGATAACGCTGCACTTCGTAGAACTTCTGCGTCAGAATGTTCGACGGGACGTTGTCCTCGCCGTCGACGACGCCGGTTTGCAACGACTGATAGACCGCCGAGAACGGAAGGATCTGCGGTAGCGCGCCAAGTTCGCGCGCCACCGCTTCGAGCACCTTGCTGCCCTGGATGCGCATCTTCAGCCCGCGGAAGTCGTCCGGCATGAGCAGCGGTTTGTTGCAGGTGTAGACGTGCGCGCCGTTATCCCAGTAAGCCAGTGGCGACACGCCCTTGGCCTCAAGTTTCTTGTTGAGGTCCGCCATCATCGGGCTCGCCATCATCTGGCGCGCATGGACGTCGTCGCTCATCAGGAACGGCAGATCGAAAATGTCGAATTCCTTGACCCCGAGCGGACCGAATTTGGAGATCGACGGCGCCAGCAGCTGAACCGACCCGAGCTGCAACGCTTCCAGCTCCTCCTTGTCCTTGTAGAGCGAGGAGTTCGGATAGACTTCGACCTTGACCCGGCCTTTGGTGTATTTCTCCGCCAACTGCTGGAACAGAATCGCGGCCTTGCCCTTGGGCGCATCGGGCGCCACGACATGACTGAATTTGATGATGATCGGCTCGTCGGCGAAGGCCGGTGTCACGAACGCAAGGGCGAGAACGGCGGCGACCGCGATGACGAAGCGTTGCATGGACTTTCCTCCCAGGAGATGACGGCTGGCCGTCATGAAGTACGAGCGAAGCCCGGCGCGCGAACCTTGGTCTTTATCTGTTTGCCGAAGTTATCTGCTTTCCGCCGCATCCTGTCATCCGCCTTTAGTCTGCTGCTTCAATGCAGCGCAGCGGCGACGCGCGGAACCAGTGAACCCTGATGGCGGATGACGTCGCCGGCAAGCCGATGCGCGGCGCTCGCCGCCTGCGCGGCTTCCGTTCCCGAAAGCCGCGCCGCGAGATAACCGGCATTGAAACCATCGCCGGCGGCGGTTTCGTCGACCGGCACCATCACCTCCGGCACAGGCACGAATTCCTGGACGCCGCCTGCCGCGACCAGCGCGCTTTTTGGACCGTACTTGACCACGACTTCACCGATGCCGAAGGCTTGCAGCCGCGCCACCGTCGCTTCCGGTGACGGGTCGCCCCACAGCACAGCTTCGTCGTCGAAGGTCGGCAGCGCGATATCGACGCGCTTGAGCGCCTCGATAAAGACAGTGCGGGTGCGAGCCAGATCGCCTTTCCAGCCCGGCGGGCGGAAATTGCCGTCGAACGCCACTTTGACGCCCTGCTGGCGCGCGGCTTCGAGCAGCGCGAGAAAACGGCCGATGCCATTATTCGAGTACAGCGACAGCGTGATGCCGGAGAAATAGATCAGCCGCGCGGAGATCAGATTTTGCGCAATCACCATCCAGTCGGGCAGCTCGAACAGCTCGCGGGCCGGCGCGCCGTCCCGCCAGTAACGCAGCCTGTGTTCACCGGATGGCTCGCCGTCGACCAGGCATAATCCCGGCAGACGGCCAGGCACCCGCAGCATAACATGCCCGGCGACTCCCTCGGCGGCAGCGAGCGCCGCGATGCTGTCGGAATAGGGATCATCGCCAAGCGCCGTGGCGAACGCGACATCGATTCCGGCGCGGGCCAGATAAATGGCGGTGTTGAAAGTATCGCCGCCGCACGACAGCGCGAACCGGCCATCAGCGCCGCGCGCCAGTACGACCAGCACTTCGCCAACGCAAACGGCGCGGGCTTTCGGCTCGCTCATCTTAGGGTACTCAACTCTCGTTGTTGCGCTGATATCGGCCAGCAACAGATTACGTCATCGGGCGGAGCAAAGCGACGAGACAATCCGGTCTTCACTAATGGGGGAATGACCGGGCGGAGGCCACGATTGGGCAAAGGCTCTTCTTGCCGGCACCGTCGGTTCGCAAGGTTCCACCCCGCCGGCCCTTAATGAACCGGGGTGACGGCGGCCAAGTGTGATGTTATATTATCACATTATGGTCCACCACCACCATCACAGCGGCACGTCGCATCCGTCCCCGACCATTGCACCTTCGCTGCTCCGCCTGTCGGCGCCGCAGCGGGTCGCCATCGCCGGGGTTCTGATCGCACTGATGTGGGCCGCCGTGCTCTGGGCGCTTCGCTAGAACCGGCCATGGCAGCGCTGCGCTTTCGCAATCTCACGCTCGGCTACGAGCGCCATCCCGCGGTCCATCACCTCGACGGCGCAGTGGAGACTGGCGCCCTCGTCGCCGTGGTCGGACCCAACGGCGCCGGCAAATCGACCCTGTTCAAAGGTATCGTCGGGTTCCTGAAGCCGCTCGCCGGCAGCATCGAGCGCGACGGCCTCAATGCCCATGAGATCGCCTACCTGCCGCAGATTGCCGATATCGACCGCTCGTTTCCGATCACCGTCTATGACATGGTCGCCATGGGGCTGTGGCGGCGGAAGGGGCTGCTCGGCGGCATCGGCAGCAAGGATCACAGCGCGATCGAAGCCGCAAGCGCCGCCGTTGGCTTGACCGGCTTCGAGCAGCGCACCATCGGCACGCTCTCCGGCGGCCAGATGCAGCGCATGCTGTTCGCCCGCTTGCTGCTGCAGGATGCGCGTTTGATCGTGCTCGACGAGCCGTTCACGGCCATCGATGCGAAGACCTCCGCCGATCTCCTTGACCTGGTGCGACGCTGGCACAGTGAAAAGCGCACAGTGATCGCCGCCCTGCACGACATTGAACTGGTGCGGACAAGCTTTCCACAGAGCCTGCTGCTTGCCCGCGAACCTGTCGCCTGGGGCGCGACGCGCGAGGTCTTGACGGCGGAGAACCTGAACAAAGCGCGCCGCATGTGCGAGGCGTTCGACGAGCAAGCCGCGGCTTGTGCGGTTGAAGCGGCCTGACATCGCGCATGCTCTATAACGCCCTGATCGCTCCGTTCGCCGAATTCGAATTTATGCGCCGCGCGCTGATCGGCTCGTTGGCGCTGGCGCTCGGCGCTCCGCCGGTCGGCGTATTTCTGATGCTGCGGCGGATGAGCCTGATCGGCGACGCCATGGCGCACGCAATCCTGCCGGGCGCGGCGATCGGCTTTCTGCTCGCTGGCCTCAGCCTATTCGCGATGGCGGGCGGCGGCCTGATCGCCGGCTTCCTCATTGCCTTCGGTGCCGGCCTGATCGCACGCGCAACGCTGCTCAAGGAGGACGCGTCGCTCGCCGCTTTCTTTCTGATCTCGCTTGCCCTCGGCGTCACCATCGTGTCGGCCAAGGGCAACAATATCGATCTGCTGCATTTTTTGTTCGGCTCGGTGCTCGCCATCGACGATCCGGCGCTGATGCTGATTGCAAGCATCACCAATGTGTCGCTGGTCGTGCTTGCCCTGATCTGGCGGCCGCTGGTGCTCGAATGCGTCGATCCGGGATATTTGCGCTCGGTGAGTCGGGCCGGCGGACCCGCCCACATCGCGTTCCTCGCGCTGGTCGTCCTAAACCTCGTCGGCGGCTTTCAGGCGCTCGGCACGCTGCTTGCCGTCGGCATCATGATGCTGCCGGCGGTGGTGTCGCGGTTCTGGGCGCGCGATATCACCACGATGATCGGGGTCGCGATCGGCTGCGCAGCGATCTCGGGCTATGCCGGCCTGCTGGTTTCGTACCACGCCAATCTGCCGTCCGGTCCGGCCATCATTCTGGTGGCGGGCGTTCTTTATGCGCTGTCGGTCGTGTTCGGTCCGGTGGGCGGCCTCATCTGGCTAGCGTTTGCCGCAACGTCACCTCGAAGCGTAAGCGGGGATGCAACAATGGAGTTGGTCATGATCGCGCGGCGACGCTTGCTGACAGCAAGCTTCGCGGCGGTCATCGCGGCGTTGATGGCGATGTCGGCAGCGGCACAGGAAACGCAGGCCAACAAGATCAAAGCTGTCGCGACCTTCTCCATCCTTGGTGATCTGGTGCGTAACGTCGGCGGCGATCGTGTCGACGTCACGACGCTGGTCGGACCGAACGGCGACGCTCACGTCTATTCACCGACACCGGGCGACGCCAGGAAGCTGGCGGTGGCCAATATCGTTTTCGTCAACGGCCTCGGGCTGGAGGGCTGGATGACGCGGCTCGTCGCCGCCTCGGGCACCAAGGCGCCGATGATCGTCGTTACCAAGGGTATCACGCCACGCCACATGCAGGATGAAGACAAAAGCGGACGCACCCCGATCGATCCGCATGCCTGGCAATCCGTTGCCGACGCGAAAATCTATGTCGCCAACATTCGCGATGGGTTGGTCGCGATCGATCCGGCCGGCAAGACGACCTACGATGCCAATGCCGCGGCCTATCTCACCAAACTCGACGAACTGGAAAGCGCGGTCAAAGCAGCGATCGACAGCATTCCGGCCGACCGCCGCAAGATCATCACCACCCACGACGCCTTCGGCTATTTCGGCGCCGCCTACGGCATGGCCTTCATCGCGCCGGAAGGCGTCTCGACCGAAGCCGAGCCGTCGGCGAAAGACGTCGCCAGGATCATTACCCAAATCAAAAAGCAGAGGATTTCCGCGGTGTTTCTGGAGAACATCAGCGATCCGCGCCTGATGGATCAGATCGCCCGCGAGACCGGCGCGATCATCGGCGGCACGCTGTATTCCGATGCTTTGTCAGAACCGGGCGGCCCGGCTGCAACTTACATCGACATGATGCGCCACAACGTCCGCCAGTTCACCAAGGCACTGGTCGGCTGAAATCAGAACGATCAGCCGCGGTTGCGGATCACGTCGGCGAGATAGGCAAACGAAGCCTTGGGCGTGCGCTTGAGCGTCTTGAAATCGACCTGGACGATGCCGAAACGCCGGGCATAGCCCTCCGCCCATTCGAAATTGTCGAGCAGCGACCAAACGAAATAGCCGCGCAGCTTGACGCCGGCGGTGATCGCGCCGCGCGCCGCGGCAAGATGTTCGCGCAGATAGGCGATCCGATCCTGGTCATGCACGGTGCCGTCGGCTGCGATCGGATCTTCATAACAGGCGCCATTCTCGGTGACGTACACTTCCGGATTGCCGTAATGATCGCGCAACCGGATTAGCGTGTCGGTGAGACCGCTGGGATCGATCGGCCAGCCAAACGAGGTAAAGCGCATACCGGCAGGCACGGCGCCCCACCAGGCGCCGAACATGCTTTGCGGCGCATCGGCGACCCACATCGGCGCATAGTAATTGATGCCGAGAAAGTCGATCGGCTGCTTTATCGTTTGCAGATCGCCTTCGACGACCAACGGCGCAAAGTGTTCCGCGATCACGGCCGGATAGGCAGCCTTGAAAAGAGGATCAAGAAAAGCTCCGTTCCAGAAGGCGTCGAACCGCGCTGCGGCGACACGATCGGCCTCGCTGGAGGACGACGGGCGCGCCGGCTGCACCGAGAGCACCGTGCCGAGCCGAAGCCCCGGATGCTCGGCACGCAGGGCCTGTATCGCCCGGCCGTGCGCCAGGTTCTGATAATGAGTTGCCGCCAGCATGTTGGAGAAACCGGTGACTCCGGGCGCATGACCGCCGGTGCCATATCCGAACATCGCCTGAACGTTGGGCTCGTTGAACATCGCCCAGTGCTTGACGCGGTCGCCCAACCGCCGGGCCGTGACTCGCGCATAGTCGGCGAACTTTTCAGCGATGTCGCGGTTGGCCCAGCCGCCCTGCTCCTGCAGCGCCTGCGGCAAGTCCCAATGATAGAGGCAAAGCCACGGCGTAATGCCGCGCGCAACGAGCCCATCGACCAGGCGATCGTAAAAATCAAGGCCGCGCGTTTCGACGGCGCCGGAGCCCGCCGGCAAAATTCGCGGCCACGCCGTCGAGAAACGATAAGCCTTGAAACCGCCGCGGGCGAGTAATTCGACGTCCTCGGGCCAGCGGTGATAGTGGTCGCAAGCCACATCGCCGGTATCGCCGTCTCTCACCTTCCCCGGCGTGTGGCAGAACACGTCCCAAGTGCTCTTGCCGCGGCCGTCCACATCGACCGCACCTTCGATCTGATAGCTCGATGTTGAAGCGCCCCACACGAAGTCGGCCGGGAATGCGTTATCTGCCGCCATGGCGGAACCCCGACGTAGCATATGCGGTAAACCAAATAGGCCCGTAAGTATCGGAACGAGCCTGCGACGCGAGATTGGCATCATGTTATCGACGCCGCTTTGTCTTGCCGGCGGAACGTGATGCAGGAGGAGCCGACTGCTGCTTGCGGCGCGCCGCCTTCGCCGTGGCTTTCGGCGGCCAGCGGCCGCTTTCCTTCAGCCGCACGCAGTAATATTCCCAGGCCCGGTCCACGCCGGCGCGCTGCTGATGCAGCACGTCGGCCTTCCTGATCTCGCCGGGATACAACGGCGACGCCGAGCCAAGCATATGCGCGCGCAACTGATAGTCGGCATTTTGACAGATGAAGATCGAGCGCAGAACCAGATCTTTCAACGAATGGCCGACAACGGTCGCGCCGTGGCGCAGCATCAGCACCACCGAATGCTGACCAAGCGCGCGCGCCAGCGAACGGCCTTCTTCGGGCTTGACCACCAGTAGGTTGGTGTCGCCGAACTCTTCATGCTGATCCCACATCGGGGTTTCGTCGCCGATGACCGCCCCGAGATGGAACACGGGTTTGATCGGTTTGCCGGCGATGCAAAACGGCAGAACCGCCGCCGCGTGATGATGGCACACCGCCATGACATCGCTGCGCGCCTGATAGATGCAGCCATGAATGACGCGCTCCGAGTAAGGACGCTCGGTGGGCGGCTTTACCGGTTCGGAATCGAGCGTGTATTCGAGGATATCGTCGGGCTCGACCAACGCCGGCGCGCGCGAGCGGGAGAGCAGGTAGCGGCCCGGATCGTGGGGATGGCGCACGCTGACGTGGCCGAAGGCGTCGAGGACGCCTTCATGGCCAAGGATACGGTTGGCAACTGCAAGGTCGGCGATCAGATCGGTCAAGCTGTCCGGCACGGTCTTAAATCCTCGTTTTTTGGCAGCGACCCGCCGGCTGCCTTCGGCGCCGCCGTAGCAAATCCGCAAGCGGCGACCGGTGCAAGCCTTCCTTGCTGATCAGGTGCGGCGCACCCGGAAATGACAGAACAGGCGCCCGATGCTATCAATTCGATTAAGATCAGCGGCCGCCGGGGCTCCGCATGAGCGTGCGCCAACTTGATATTAATGTTCGCGTGAACGGCGAGGATGTCGCCGCGCGTGTCGAGGTGCGTAAGACGCTGGTCGATTTCCTGCGCGACGATCTCTCGCTCACGGGTACGCATATCGGCTGCGAGCACGGCGTCTGCGGCGCCTGCACCGTACGGCTCGACGGCGATGTGGTGCGCGGCTGCCTCGTTCTTGCCGTGCAATGCGACGGCGCCGAGGTAGAAACCATCGAAGGCCTTTCGGATTCGGGCGTCATTGCCGACTTGCAGGCAGCGTTCCAGCGCCGCAATGCGCTGCAGTGCGGCTATTGCACGCCGGGCATGCTAATCGGCGCTGATGAGCTGTTGTCGCGCGGCGGCGTGCCTAGCCGCGACAGCATCCGCGACCACATTTCGGGCAATTACTGCCGCTGCACCGGCTACCAGGCGATCGTCGATGCGATCGAATGGGTCGCGCTGGCGCGCGCAAAAAAGGCAAGCTGACATGAACGAACATGCAAGACCGCTGACGCTGTCGGAGCGCGCCGACGAGCTTGAAGAGCAGATGATGCACGATCTGAGCGAGCGCATCGCCACCAGGTCGACCCTGTTTTATCTCGGCGACGGCAAAGTGCAGATGGACGTTGGCGACAAGCTCCTGGCCGCCAATCCGGGAAAGCATTTTCTCATGGGCGCCGATCCGCGGCTGCCGAAAATGCCGGACCAGCCGACGCTGATCGACTTTTTCAAGGCGCGCTTTGCCACCACCAGCCATTTGCTGCAGAGCGCCACGCACGCGCTCAAGGGCGGACACCCCGAAAAGGTGGTGCTTGCGTGTCTGCTCCACGACATCGGCGTCGCAAGCTTCATCCGCTGCGACCACGGCTATTGGGGCGCGCAGATGATCGAGCCCTATGTCGACGCGGAGGTGGCCTGGGCGGTACGCATGCACCAGGCGTTACGCTTCTTCCCCGATCCCTCGGTCGGCTACGAATATCCCGAAATGTACCTCAAGCTGTTCGGCGACGACTACAAGCCGGAGCCCTATATCGTCGCTGAATACGAGCGCGCGCGGAACCACAAGTGGTACATGACCTCGCGGCTGATCACCATGAACGACATCTATTCGTTCAATCCGAATGCCAGAGTCAATCTGGACGATTTCGTCGACATTGTCGGCCGCCACTTCAAGCAGCCCAAGGAAGGGCTTGGCTTCGACAATTCTCCGTCGTCGCATATGTGGCGCACGCTGATGTGGCCGACGCGGTTTTTGTAGTCCGCCCGCTACGGGGCGGAAGAAAAGTTCGGGGAAATGAAAATCGTCGACGACGTTATTTCGGGCCTTTCCGCACTTGACCGGCCGAACTCCTATATCGGCCGCTCGGTGCCGCGGCCGAACCTGGCGCGGCTGACCCAAGGCCGCGGCCAATACGTCAGCGATGTTACGCTACCGCGCATGGTGCACGTGGCCTTTCTGCGCTCGTCGCACGCGCACGCCCGCATCAAAAATATCGACGCCGCCGAAGCCAAAAAAGCACCCAACGTGGTCGCCGTCGTCACCGGCGCCGAGCTTGCCAAGGTAATCACGCCCTGGGTCGGCGTGCTTACGCATCTCAAAGGCATCAAATCAGCGCCGCAGCACGCCATCGCCATCGACCGCGCCTGCTGGCAGGGCGAAGCAGTGTGCGCGGTCGTCGCCCGCACGCGCGCCGAAGCGGAAGATGCGTGCGCGCTTGTTCACATCGACTATGAGCCGCTGCCGGCCGTAACCGACGCGGAAACCGCACTCGACAAATCGACACCGGTGATTTATCCCGAGCTCGGCGACAATCTCACCTTCGAGCGGGCGCTCGTTGCCGGCGATCCGGACAAAGGCTTTGCCGAAGCCGATGCGGTCGTGGAAGCGACGTTCATCTTCAGCCGCCATACCGGCGTCACCAACGAGGCGCGCGCGATCGTGGCCGACTGGAACCCCGGCGAGGAGCGCCTGACCGTGTATCACGGCACCCAGGCGCCACACATGACGCAAGACATCTTCGCCAAGCACCTTGATCTGGAATCGCATCAGGTCCGCGTGCTCACCAAGGACGTTGGCGGCTCGTTCGGCATCAAGGTGCACATCTATGCCGACGAAATGGCGACCGTCGCGCTTTCAAAACTGCTCAGGCGGCCAGTCAAGTTCGTCGCCGATCGCTTCGAGAGTTTCGTCACCGACATTCACGCGCGCGACCACCGCGTCAAAGCGAAGATCGGCGTCAAGCGCGACGGCACCATCACTGCGTTCGAGATCGACGATCTCACCGGGATCGGCCCCTACTCGGTCTATCCGCGCACCAGCGGCATCGAAGCCAACCAGGTCGTCAATCTGGTCGGCGGGCCCTACACCTGCCCGAACTACCGGGCGCGCGCCCGCGTGGTATTCCAGAACAAGAACGTGATGTGCCAGTACCGCGCCGTCGGCCATCCGATTGCGACCGCGGTAACCGAAGGCCTGATCGAACTCGCCGCCGCGAAGATCGGCATCGACTCGGTGGAACTGCGGCGGTGCAATTTGTTCGCCGATGACGCCTATCCCGCTGCCGGCGCCGCGGGCATCAAATTCGAAAAACTCTCCCACCACGCCTCGCTCGACAAGATTCTGGCGATGATGGACTACGCCAAGTTGCGCGCCGAGCAAACCAATATGCGCGCGCGCGGTATTCATCGCGGTATCGGCTTTGCCTCCTTCATCGAGGTGACCAATCCGTCAGCCGCGTTCTACGGCGTCGGCGGCGCGCGGATCTCGTCGCAGGATGGCGCTACGCTGCGGCTCGACTCCACTGGCGCGGTGTTTGTCCACACTGGCGTCAGCGAGCAGGGTCAGGGCGCAGAGTTGGTGGTGGCGCAATGCGTCGCAACCTCATTCGGCGTGCCGATCGAGCGCGTCCGCGTCATCACCGGCGATACCGACAACGTGCCTTACGGCGGCGGCACCTGGGCGTCCCGCGCCGCCGGCATCGGCGGCGAAGCCGCGTGGCAGGCCGGCAAAGCATTGCGTGCCAACGTGCTTGCCGCCGCCGCTTCGATGCTCCAGGCCGACCCAAAGACGCTCGACATCCGCGACGGCATCGTTGTCGATGCCGACACCGGCCGCGAACGCGTGCCGCTCGGAGAAGTCGCACGCGTCGTTTATTTCCGCCCCGACACGCTGCCGCCCGACTTCCAGGCCGAGTTTGTGGTGACGCGGCATTATGTGCCCCGCGCCTGGCCGTTTGCTTTTACCAACGGCGTGCAAGCCTCCTATCTCGAGGTCGACATCAAGACCGGCGAGGTGAAACTCATTAAACACTGGTGCGTCGAGGATTGCGGCACTGTGATCAATCCACAGCTTGTCGACGAGCAGATCCGCGGCGGCATCGTGCAAGGGATCGGCGGCGTGCTGTTCGAGCATTGCCTCTATGACGAGGCCGGTCAGCTCCTCAACGGCAACATGATGGATTATCTGGTGCCGATGGCCGGCGAGATGCCGGACATCGACATCGGCCACATAGTGACGCCGACAGCGGATTCCGAGCTTGGCGCCAAGGGCGCCGGCGAGGCCGGCACCGCCGGGGCGCCGGCCTGCATCATGAACGCGATCAACGATGCGCTGCGGCCGCTCAACGCCGCGCCGATTGTGGCGATGCCGATCACGCCGGAGCGCGTGCTGCGGGCGCTGGGGCGGGTTTAATGCTTCCTCCCCCGCATGCGGGGGAGGTGGCGAGCAAAGCTCGCCAGTAGGGGCAAGTGCTACGCGCACGGCGCAAGCCAGCCCCCTCCACCATGCTTCGCATGGTCCCCCTCCCCCGCTTCGCGGGGGCGGAAACACTCCCTACAATGACCGCGCGAAGGAAACGCACGCATGAGTGACTGGAAAGATCGCGACGTCATCATCGTCGGCGGCGGCATCGGCGGGCTCGCTGCGGCGCTGGCTTTGGCGCGCAACGGCATTGCTTCGCAGATTATTGAGCAGGCGCCGGAGTTCAAGGAGATCGGCGCCGGCATCCAGCTTGGACCGAATGTGTTCTGGATGTTCGAAGTCCTCGGCTTGATCGAGCCGGTCAGCGCGCTGGCGGTCTTTCCCAACAACCTGATCATGATGGACTCGATCAGCGGCCAGGAAGTCACGCGCGTGTCGCTTGGCGAAGCGTTTCGGAAAAAGTTCAAGTATCCCTACGGGCTCATTCATCGCGCCGATTTGCACAAAGTGCTGCTCGACGCCTGCCGCAAGTCCGATCGCATCCATCTCGATGCTGGGCAGAAAGTCGTCAAGGTCGAGGAGAAGAACGACGGCGTCACCGTGCAGACCGAATCCGGCAAGGAGTACCGCGGCGCGGCCTTGATCGGCGCCGACGGCATCTGGTCGATGATCCGGCAGATCGTGGCCGGCGACGGCGAACCGCGGCCCGCCGGTCACATCACTTACCGCGCCGTGCTGCCGACGTCGGAAATGCCGGAAAAATTCCGCTGGCGCGACATGGTGGTATGGGCCGGCGAGAAGGTGCATCTGGTCCACTATCCGCTTCGCACCGGCGATCTGTTTGACCTTGTCGCCGTGTTTCATTCCGACCGCTACGAGGAAGGCTGGGACAGTTATGGCGATCCCGCCGAGCTGTACGAGCGCTTCGCCAAGACCTGCGAGCCCGTGCGCACTTTGCTCGGCAAGATCGAAAGCTGGCGCATGTGGGTGGTGTGCGACCGGCCGCCGATCAAGGAATGGAGCTGCGGCCGCATCACGCTTCTCGGCGACGCCGCGCATCCGATGCTGCAATATCTGGCGCAGGGCGCCAACATGGCAATCGAAGACGCGGTCTGTCTCGCCAACAAGGTCATTGAGCACAATGGCGATTATCCGGCGGCTTTCCGCGCCTATCCGCAGGCGCGTTATCTGCGCACCGGCAGGGTGCAGATCATGGCGCGCGTTTATGGCGAGTTCTTTCACGCCGGCGGCGTGGCCAAGGAGTTGCGCAACATGATGCTCGGCGCCCGCACGCCGGCCGATCACATCGCCGGCGTGGAGTGGCTATACGGCGAGCAGCCGGAGCTGACGCGCGGAATTGCCGCGGCCGCACCGGCGATGGCCTCGTGAGCTATCCCTCTTAGCTTTCCAGGCCAGGCAGAGCCGGTCCGCCGCGGTGAAAGTCCGGCAGCGGCGGCGGCCCCCAAATCGTGGTGGCTGGGCCGGTTTCCCAGGTCTTCGGCCGCTGCGGTGTGTCGCGATGCCAAGGGCGCGGCTCGAAATAGCCGAGTTCCTCATCGACTACGCGGTCGAGTTCGCAGAACAGTTCGATGAGCTGATCATCCGGCGTGCGGTGATAAATCGCGATGTTGTGTCCCGGCCCGTGCCGCACCGGTCCCCAGAGGATTGGGATGTTCTGTTGCCCGAACAGGTCGCAGGCATTCTGCAAATGGATGAAGTCCTTAAGCTCGAATGCAATGTGATGCATCTTTGTTTGGGCGCCGCGGACGAAATTCACGGTGTGATGGTCGGCGTTGCAGCGCATGAATACGAACCAGTCGTCGATCCAGTCCGAAACCTTGAACCCAAGAACCTTGGCGTAAAAATCCGCGGCCTGTTGCGGATCGTCCACCACCCAGGCGACGTGACCGAGCTTGAGCGGACCGACGCCATGGTGCGCCGGGTGCTTGCCGAGACAGCTCCATTGCTTGAACAGCGCGATGCCGGTGCCCTTGTTGTCGCGAAACGTCAGGACCGGTCCCATGCCCGGGACGGAATCGTTGCGTAGCTCGCTCCTGACACCGTCCTGTTCGAGTTTGCGCGCCAGTTCGCCGAAATCGCAATCCGGGGCCACTTCGAACGACAGCATGGCGCAACGCTCGGCATCGCCTTTGTTGAGCTCGACGGCGAGCTGGCCGATCTTGGTGATGAGAAAGGCACGGTCCTTTTCGCGCTCGGCGAGCACTAACCCCACGACCTCCGTGTAATAGTCGATCATGGGTTGCAGATCGGGCGTCTCGAATGTGGCGTGTCCGATGCGTCTGGGCTTGATCATGGCGTTCTCCCGACTGGCCTGTTGTGTGTGGCCCTTTCGGTCAAATCAATCACCACAACCGCGCCGACTCAAGGCTGTCGGTCCCGCGGAACACGCTGAGCGGCCTTGCTAATTGCGCCGGATCGGGGTTTGGTCCCCGCCGAGATTCACAGGGAGAAGATGCACATGGCTGGGTCAAAGCTCGCCGGCTACAAGCTCGCGACATACCAAACAAGCGACGGTCCGCGCGCGGGCATAGTGGTCGGCGACGAGGTGTTCGATGCCGCGAAGCTTACCGGCAAGGCCGCGTATGCCACGGTTGCGGGCATTCTGGCCGACTGGAAAACGGCCGAAGCCGCGCTGAAGAAGGCCGCCGCCGGCGCGGGCAAAAGCAAAGCCAAGCGCCAGCCATTGCGCAAAACCAAATTGCTCGCGCCGGTGCGGTACCCGCCGACCATCTTCTGCGCCGGCGCCAACTACGCCGACCACGCTGCCGCAATGGCGCGCAGGCAGGGCCACCCGGAACCGCCCGATCCGCATGAGCAGGGCTTGAAGCCCTGGCACTTCATCAAGGCCGGCCGCACCATCGCGGCTCCAGGCGCGACCGTCAAAGCTTCGCACTACGCCAAGGACCTGGATTGGGAAATCGAACTTGCCGCGGTCATCGGCCGGCCAGCCAAGGACGTGCCGCTAAGCAAGGCGCTGAGCTACGTCGCCGGCTACACGGTCGCCAACGACTTTTCCGCCCGCGATCGCGGCCGCCGGCCAGGCGTCGAAGAGACTTCGTTTTTCAAGATGGACTGGACCAAGCACAAGAGCTTCGACGGCTCATGCCCGATCGGCCCGTGGATCACGCCGGCGAGCGATATCGCCGATCCGCAAAAGCTCGCTCTGAAACTCTGGGTCAACGGCGTGCTCAAGCAGGATTCCAACTCCAGCAAGATGCTGTTCACGCTCGCCGAGCAGATTGCGCAGCTCTCCGTCAACATGACGCTGCATCCCGGCGACCTGATCCTGACCGGCACGCCGTCGGGCACCGGCGCCGAAAGCGGCGAGTTCCTCAAAGCCGGCGACGTGGTCAAGGTCTGGATCGAAGGCGTCGGCGAGTTCAGCAACCGGATTGCTTAGAACGAAGAAAGCGCTCCGATCCGTCATCCTGAGGCGGCCGCCAACGGGTCCGGCCCGAAGTGGCCGGCCCGATGACAAGCTCCGCGGCCCTCGAAGGAACAACGGCCGGGCGCCTCGGCCGTATCCTTCGAGGCTCGCTTCGCTCGCACCTCAGGATGACGGAACAATTGGCTCCGCGAGCTGCTGACTTGAAGCGCGCGGACGTTTCGTGCTAAACAATGAGCGAAACTGGAAACGACAATGCCGGAAAAATTCGTCGCCAAGCTGACCGAGTTCAAGGACGGGGAACGCCGCATCGTTTTCGTCGGCGACAACGAGATCGGCGTTTTTCGCCATGACGGCGAGTTCTACGCCTACTCTAATTTCTGCCTGCATCAGGGCGGTCCGGCCTGCGAGGGCCTGACCATCGCCAAGGTCGAGGAGCGGCTGCGGCCCGACAAGACCTCGATGGGGCTCTACTTCTCCGAAAGCGAAATGCACTTCGTGTGCCCCTGGCATGGTATGGAATACGACATGAAGACCGGCGAATGCGTCAGCGACCGCCGCATGAAGCTGAAGAAATATCCGGTCCTGCAGAAGGGAGACGAGGTCTATGTCCTCGCCTAAGCGCATGGCCAAAGACGCCGTAAAACGCGCGGTCAACGCCGCGAGCCGCGCCCGATCCACCCTGCCCGCGGCCAAGCCAGCTGCCCAGCCCGCAGGCGGCGATGCGGCCGAAGCCAAGCGCCTCGCCGCAGCGATCGAACGCGGCATTGCCGACGGTCGACTTAACGTGCTGACGCCCGAGGCGCTGCAGGCGCTGATCGCGGCCGCGTGCCGGCTCTACGCCGCGCGCCGCGCCGCCGGCGAGGAATTGGCGCCGGTGCCGAAAAACTCGCTTGCCGCCACCGACGTGATGATCACCGCGAGCGGACTGTTGCAGGCCGCCAATCTCGCCGTTTTCGAGCTTGGCATGTGGCAAGGCTGGACGGGGCGGTGAGATTATTTTGTAGGATGGGTAGAGCGCAGCGAAACCCATCGCTTGTTCTCGTCAATCCTATGGTGGGTTTCGCTTCGCTCTACCCACCCTACACTGGAAGTGAAATGCCCGGAGCAACGAC
>CAVWYW010000034.1:0-117247 GCA_963759345.1 uncultured Alphaproteobacteria bacterium | reverse complement strand
GGCCCGGCGTTCACTCTGAGCGAGGACCAGCTGGCCGCGGTGGCCTTCCTGGCCCGCTACAGCGGCCGGACCCTGGAGGCCTACCGCCACGATTTGCGCGCCTGTTCCAGTGGGCGGCCGATCACGGCCTGGCCGTGCTTGGAGGCCACCCGCACCCACCTGGAGTTGTACCGGACCTCGATGGAAGAACGAGGCCTGGCGGCGTCCACCATCGACCGGCGCCTGTCCACCGCCTGCGGGTTCTACCGCTTCGCCCATATCGATGGCCGCATCGCCTCCAACCCGGCCCAGTATGTCCGCCGCCCCAGGTCCACCCGTCCGAGCGGCGAGGTCTCGATCGTGGCGAGCTGGCCCGCTTCCTCTACACCGCCGAGCGCTTCGATCACGCCCACGCTGCCCTGGCCGTGCTGCTGGGGCTGAACGGGCTGCGGGTCTCGGAGGCCTGCGACGCCAACATCGAGGACATGGGCATGGAGCGCGGCCATCGGGTCCTGCGCATCGTCGGTAAGGGCCACAAGCCGGCCCTGATTCCCCTGGTGCCGCGCACCGCCCGCACCATCGATCTGGCCATCGGCGAACGCCGGGACGGTCCGATCCTGCTCCGCTACGACGGCCATCGCCTGGACCGGCGTACCGCTCACCGCTGGGTGCGGTCCATGGGCAAGCGGGCCGGGCTCGGCCCGGTCCACCCCCACATGCTCCGGGCCGGCTTCATCATGGCCGCCCTCGACGCCGGCGTCCCCCTGCGGGAGGTGCAGGTCGCGGCCGACACCCGACCCCGCACAACCACTGTCTACGACCGGCGCCGCCAGGACCTCGACCGCCACGCCGCCTACGTCGTCGTCGCCTTCGTCGCCGGCGGCTGATCGCGACGATCACCGGATTCAGGCGCAGCCGTCCTATCGCAGCCTGACATACCCCGAACTCTTCACTAGCGGGCCCCTCTGGGTTGGAGCCCGGCCCGAACGAACTGCAACGATCAGCACCCACGGCCGAGCGAGAACCTCCCGAAAGGACCTCCCTTCGAGGCCGGGCACACGGCTGCTTGGTATCTCAAGCGAAATCGGGGCTTCTCGCGCGGCACCTACGAGCTAGGCAGGGTCCGGGGTCTTGGGATACCAGTGGCGTGTGGTATGTGCACGTGACGTGGCTTGTGGATGGACCCCCGCCGACCAGTCAGAACGTTCTGCATGGACAATCGGCCAAGCATTCGCTACAGGCCCCGACTTGCAGCGAGCCGAGCCGTCGATATCTCTAGCTCACCAATCGGTGTCTAGGCCGAGGGTTCTTGGTTCTAGCGGGGCGGCGTAAACTGTCACAGCCGGTCTGGGGTGACGTTGGTCTTGCACATGCGTGTGCGCCGATCAGCACGCACATTCGCTCTCTGGGCAATCTCGTCGGAGGTGGGCCAAGCGCTTGACCCAATCCTGGGGCCTCCCTGCCGACTCGGTATTGCTTGCAGGAGGTGGTCGGATGGCGTAGAGCGGCACAGATAAACCGGTGACGTGCCGGGCGGCGCACCCCCTGAGCCGACTCGCTCGGGTCCGGTGACGTAACGTCGTTGGGCCCACCTCTCCAACCTTGAGGAGAACCCCATGCCTGTCCCCGCAGTCGTCCTCGTCCATGGCGCCTTCGCCGACGCATCCGGGTTCGTGGAGTGATCCGCGAGCTCGAGAGCGCCGGCCACACCGCGCTGGCCCCACCGAACCCGTTGCGAGGCGTCGCCTTCGACGCCAGCGTCGTCACCGGCGTGGTCAAGGCCATCGAGGGCCCGGTGGTGCTGGTCGGGCACTCCTACGGGGGCGCCATGATCACCCAGGCGTCTGCCGGCTTGGAGAACGTGACCGGGCTGGTCTTTCTTGCGGCGTTCGGGCTGGAGGTGGGCGAGAGTTGCGCGACCGTGCAGCAGCCGTTTCCGCCACCCCTGCTCGCCCAGACGGTCGCCCCGACACCCTACGACGCGCCCGGCGCCGCAGGCGGTCCGGACCTGTACGTCAAGAAGGACCAGTTCCGGGAGACGTTCTGCGCCGACGTACCGGTGGATATGTCCGATGTCATGTTCGCGACCCAGCGCCGCTCGCGGTCGCGGCGCTCAACGAGAACGCCACTGCCACGGCTGGAAGAGCAGCCGTCCTGGTTCCTGGTCTCCGAGCGCGACAATGCGATCTCGCCAGACGCGAACGGTTCATGGCGCAGCGGATGGGCGCTACCACCGACACCATTGACGGCTCGCACACCGCTTCATCGCGAAGCCGGTCGCCGTGGCTACGTTCATCCGGCAGGCGCTGCGGTGACCTCGGACACCAGGATCGGCCAGCGTGCTGGCCAGAAGCTAGGAGCGATGGCTCTCCGCAACCGCTCCCGGTTCGCCGTGGATATGGACGAGGTGTTCAGCCATGGATACCACCTCGTGCCGGACTGGTCGCCGAGGCGTAGGACTACGACGAGAAGACGAAACAGCGCACCCCTGTCGTCGACAAGCTGACTGGCAAGCGCGTCTGCCAGTGCCGCCTGGTCTACATGGACCCTAAGCTGGAAGGCCGGTCCCAGTCGTCAAGATCATCGCTGACGGCGCGCCCGTCCCGCCGACCCGGCAGCCGTTCGAGCCGTCCATCCCTTGCGGGGCATCTCCATAGACAGTGGCTTAGCTCGCTCCCCGTCGAAGACCAGAAAGCTCCCACATAACGCTCGGCCGCACCGCCCCTAAGGTGGGCCCCGAGCGCGGCCGAGCAGCCATAAGCGCCGGCTACGGACGCTGATCCGGTTCACTGGGTCCCGGCGACCTGCTTGCGAGAGCAAGCGCCTCCGGTTCGTGGCAGTGCGGCACTTTGGGGATCGCCGGGATTCGCTTATCGGCCGCGCGTTCGGGGGCAGTTCGGGAGTCAGGGATGGCGGACCGAGCAGTAACAGCTGGTCCAGCCATTCCAGGTCGTGATGTAGGCTCATGCGGTGTTGTCGGCCGCTGATCGCACGTCAGCTGTCCAAAAGGCCAGACTCGCACCACGGCCTCTACCTCCGGACTTACATTCGTCCGGCACGCGCTTTCTGACATCACGAGAGGACGCGATGGAACGCCATTTAGTTGGCTGTGTGGCGGGTCCGGTTGGTGCACCATGGGCCCTGGGCACCCAATTGAATTTTAGAGATCTCCCCGATGCCAGCCCTGCTGGGACCGCCGACACTTGCGTAACGTCTGACGACGCTCACCTGCGTCGCAAGCGACCTCTTCTGCGTGCGAACCACCTTGCACGCAGTGTGGCCGGAATCGATGAGGACCTGCGCATGCTCGACACGCTGATGGAACAGGCGGACGACGAGTTCCTCGCGGCCCGGCCTGCAGACGCGGACCTCGCCGAAGGGTCGCTGGCGATGCCGACGGCGCAGGTTCCGCAGGCGGTCATGGGCTGCTACGAAGGTTTGACCCCGGATCGTCTTTCCTGGCTGCAGCCGTGGGGTGGGGACACCGCGCCGGGCGTGCCCACCGCGGCGGCGGGGACGCCATGACGAACTCAAGGTGGACTGGGAGGGCGCGCTCGTTCCTCCGGGGCGGGTGTGTGGCGCTTGTCGTCGTGGGCTGGGGGTTGGTGGCAGCAGGCCTGTCTGAGAACAATCCCCCGGTTGCCCCTCTTGTGCTGAAGACTGCCGACGTCCCGGTTGGTTTCGTCGAGAGTTCGAGCCAGTCAGGTCCGGTCGATTCTTCTATGTTGGTGTCACTTGGCGTGCCGGCCGACAAGGCAAAGACCGTTCACGGCGTTATCGGACTGGTTCAGGACTGGAGCGCCGGAGCTAGCGGGATCAGGGAGCTGGTGATAAGTCCGGGGACCCCTGCCAGCGCTGCCGATGTCCTCACGGGTCTATTCCGGAGCTTTTTGGCTGGGGGGTACTCCTCGGCAGAAATATCTGGAGTAACAGGGGCGAGAGGCGCCACCGCGGTCGTCTCCGGCGTGGGCGGCACGGACCAGTCCTCTGCGTGCTGTTCGCGAAGGTTCTTTGTTCTTCTCGCTGGTCGTCGTTGAGCCGGCCCACGGGTGGGTCGGAGAGCCTGGCCTTGGCCGAGCAACTGGCCGCCAGACAGGCAGCCCTGACCGCCCAACATTACGGAGCGGATGTTTCGACACAGCTTGACAGCTCCCAGGCCGCTGGGGGGATTCTTGCCGCTGCGCTTACCTACTTTATGTTACTCGGCCTCTGGGCGTATCTTCGGGACCCGCTGAGACAGGGTCTGGACCGCGTCGCAAGCGTGAGATCCCGCCCCCGATCCGGGACCTGGTGGCTCTCGACGTAACCGACCGCGCCCGAAAAAGGAAGCGTAGGGCGGTCGTGCTTTTCTGGATTGAGTTGGGCGCGGCGTCTGCGGTGGTTGCCGCCCTGCTTCCGGTGCCGATTGTTAGACGGTCGCCCTGGTGATAGTCGGCCTGCTGGTGTTGTGGATCACTTTCAGATATCGCTCGAAGCGTTCTTCGAGGGAGCACCACTGGTCTGGATGTGGACTGGAGAGCGCCCAAGGAGAGCCTCGGGGCTATATCTTCTGGCCGTCGCGCTGGGCCTGTTCAGTTGCCTGCGTCTCGGCCTTGGAGCCGCGTCCGCAGGCGAGCCGGGCGACCCCAGGATTGCTGGGTCAGGGCTTTGTTTCCTGGCCGCAGCGGGCGTTTGTCAACGGCGAGCGTGGCGTTTGGCGTCACTCTCAGCCCGGGACGTCAGTATCCGAAATCGCGCCCGCCGGTACTGTATCTGCGGTCCTTCGGGGATGACAATGTTCGTCTGCGCAGCGCCACGTTGGGGCGCAGGTCGTTGATGGAGCGCTTCAGCCCAAACCCGGCGACCTCTTCGAGGAAGTTCTCGTTCGTCACCTCTCAGTGATCGGCCCAGGTGGCCATCAACCCCCCTGGGATCACGCTGCCCCCTCTGGGGGTGGCCGGGGAGACGCTGTCGGAGGGCCCATGGCAGTCGGCCGTGGAGAGTTGGATGGACCAAGCTGCGCTCGTCGTGATTGGTGCTCCGCCTGGATCACCCAGTCCGGGGCTGGTTTGGGAATTTCAACGAGTCAACGACCGCGAACGTTGGGGACAGACGGTGATCGTCGTGCCACCCCTGCCAGACCAGGAGATTCGGACCCGCTGGTCGGCTTTTTCGGCAGCAGAGCCTGACGGCCTTTTCCCGTCCATGGTGGACTTGGATCCGGCACGGATCCTGACGCTCACCCAGAGGGGCGGGGAGTGGGTGGCGACCACGGCCGAACGACGTGAGTGGTCGTACGCCGCCGCCCTCGAAGCGGTACAGGATTGGCCTCCCCCTGGCTGGCAGCGAAGCCAACCCGTTTGGACAGAGCGAGACGCCGGTTCCGGGAACCAACGCCCCCGAGACGGTATCTGTGCCGGCTGGAGCGGTCGGCCTCGGAGAGGAGCCGGAAGCACCCGGGTCAACGGTGGGCGCCGGAGTTGATGACTCGGGGGCGACGAGCGGACGGTACCAGACCAGACGAACTCGCTCTTCAGCCCGCAACCAACGGATGATGTTCGGCGCCGTCGGCGCCGTGGTCCTGATCGGCGGCGCGATCGGCTTCCTTGCGGTGTCGAACAACCAGAGCGCACCTCATCGGGCCCTCGACACGACAACCAGTAAACAAGGCAGCCCCATTTCACATAGTGGCACCACCAGCTTGAGCCCAAACCCGCCGGTCACCGCAAGCGCTGCGCAAGTAATGGCATCGCTTGCTCGCTCATCGGCCAGAGCGTGGCCGTGCGACCCACCGTGCAGAACGCCATCGACGGTGTTGAGTCCTGTGCCATTTCGCCATCGTCCGGTGAGACAATGCTTCAGCTAGCTATCGCTACCCGCGGTCGGTCATCGTCGAGGTGCAAGGCGATTCGATCGGCGGCCTGCCCAACGGCTCGCAGGTTGTCAGCACGCTGGAGGTGGCCTTGCAGGACTCCATCCGGGCCGATCAGAGCTACCTGGGCTGGATGCGCGACTTCGCTGGCCTCGGCTATGCCTGGAATTCCAACCCCACCTCCGACAATGAGTACAGCGCCGGCCAGCGGGCCTCGCAGCAAGCCACTGGCGATAAAACGAAGTTCGTGGCCATCTGGAATCCACTGGCCAGTGAGTATCAGCAACAAACGTACAGTCCAACCGATGTCTGACAGAGCGACGCCTGGTCAACGGAACCAACCAGTATCTGGATCACAGGTGCGACTCTCTGGTCCCGCCGCCGGGTCAACGCCCGACCATCGACCCCTGGGCCACTGGGGAGCAGGCCTTCACCCGGTTGACGGGATCGAATAACGCCTATTCTGGTACGGGTAACGTTAATCCTCTATCAAATCCAGTGAGGTACGGCTACTGTGATCTTGAGGGGAAGCAGGTGGCCCCCGGCGGCGTCAAAGGTGGAGGACGGAGGTCGCCGTCCATGTTTGCGTAAGTGTTCTCGCAAGGCGATCTGGCTGGGATGGCCCTTGAAGACGTCTCTGAGCCCCTCCGCGCTGGCGTCGAGGTACCGCCGGGTGGTGTCGAGAGAGGCGTGGCCGAGCAGAGGTTGGAGTTCGACGATGTCGGCGCCGGTTTGGATGGCGTCGGTCGAGAAGGTGTGGCGCAGGGCCTGGACCACGGCCCCGGCGGGGATGCGGGCCCGGATGCCGGCTCTTGTGTAGAGCCGTTCGATCAGATAGCGCATCAGGTGGGCGGCCAGGCGGCGCCCTCGGGTGTCGACCAGTAGGGGGGTGGAGGGACGATCGAGATCGTGATCGGGGAAGCGGGCGGCCCGGCTGGCCTGGTAGGCGGTCAGCCGACAGCATGACATCTAAAGAACCGGCCAATGGGTGGAGCCAGTGCAGCCCTCAGGTTCCGAACATCCTCCACGTACCAAGCAAGGTAATGCCTGGCGGCACGCCAGCTCGCGATTGGAGAACTGGAAGCGATCACGTTCTCGGAGGTGACTTCGAGTCGGATGACGCAGGGTCCACCGCTCGAAACAACATTGTCACGAACGGTTACTGTGCTCGAACGGACGAGCTGAAATCTCTCAGGTCCCTGTCGGGCCATACCGACACGTCACGCCGGGCCTGCTGCCCCGGCTGACACCCTGTGGACAGTACCGGGCCGCACGCATTAGACGGCTTTCGAGTCTCAGCTAGCCTTCGGTGCTGGTGGATGAGCGGGACAACGTCGAGTATCGGTTCGGTGTGTTGGGCCCACTGGCCGTGAGTCGCGACGAGGAATGCGTGCGCCAGGCCGTGCGCACCGGCCTCGGCCTAAATGCGCAGATCAATCTCAAATCGCTGTTTGATCGAAAGAACTATTTTTATCCCGATTTGCCGCAGGGCTACCAGATCAGCCAGTACAAATCGCCAATCGTCGGCGAAGGCGAAGTCGTGGTAGACCTGCATGACGGCGAAACCGTGCGGGTCGGCATCGAGCGGCTGCATCTCGAACAGGATGCCGGCAAGTCGCTGCACGACCAGCACGCCTCGATGTCGCTGGTCGATCTCAATCGGTCGGGCGTTGCCTTGATGGAGATCGTGACCAAGCCTGATCTACGCTCGGCCGACGAGGCCAGGGCTTTCCTTGCCAAGTTGCGTTCGATGCTGCGTTATCTCGGTACCTGTGACGGCGATATGGAGAAGGGCCATCTGCGCGCCGACGTGAATGTTTCCGTGCGCCGGCCGGGCGAAGCGCTCGGCACGCGCTGCGAGATCAAGAACCTCAACTCGATCCGCTTCATCGGTCAGGCGATCGAACACGAGGCGCGCCGCCAGATCGACGTCATCGAGGACGGCGGCACCATCGAGCAGGAGACGCGGCTTTACGATCCTGACAAGGGCGAGACGCGATCGATGCGCAATAAGGAAGAGGCGCACGACTATCGCTATTTTCCGGATCCCGACCTGCTGCCGCTTGAGCTGACGCAACCCGAGATCGATGAGATCAAAGCGAGCTTGCCGGAGTTGCCCGACGAGAAACGCGTCCGCTTCATGCGCGACTGCGGGTTGCCCGCGTACGAAGCGGACGTTCTTGTCGCCGAGCGCGCCACCGCCGACTACTTCGAAGCGGTAGCGAAGGGTCGCGATGCAAAAACGGCCGCCAACTGGGTGATCAACGACCTGTTCGGGCGGCTAAATAAAGAAGGAAGGGACATTACCGCGTCGCCGGTCAGCGAGGTGCAGCTCGGCGCCATTCTTGACCTCATCGCGGAGGGCGCGATTTCGGGAAAGATCGCCAAGGAAGTCTTCGAGATCGTCTGGACCAAAGGCGGCGACCCGCGAGCGATCGTCGAAACACGCGGAATGAAGCAGGTGACCGACCTTTCCGCGCTCGAAAAGCTGGTCGACGATATTATCGCCAGGAATCCGGAGAAAATCGCCGATGCGAAAACCAATCGGAAGGCGATTGGCTGGTTTGTCGGCCAGGTGATGAAGGCTTCCGGCGGCAAGGCCAACCCGCAAGCGGTCAACGATCTGCTCAAGCAGCGGATCGGAAGCTGATCGCGACGCTCGCCGCGCGCTCACGTGCGAAAAATGCCGCATGATCGTCTCGCGGGATAAAAATTCGCGCGAAAATCTCGGCTGCGTTCCATCGGAACGGCTCGTGACGAGCGCGGCAAAGCGAATCGGTCGGCGCCGATTCGCGCGTTTTGACCTCGAGTGAGGCCGCTCGCATGCCGGTAAATGCCCTGACGCGCAAAATTTTTTCGCCGTGGTGAATCTGCCGCATCGTGTGTCGGAACGGCCGCGAAAGCGCACATGAGTGGCACGCGATACGCGCTTCGTGGACGCGATGTTGCAGAGCGCAATGCAGAGGAAATTGCCATTTCATCGGCATTTCTTCGACGCCGAGATTTTTTTGCTGAGAAAGCGCGGCGTTGGAAATTTTTTCGCAGCGCGTTTCGCCGACGCTCGTAAAGCGCAAGTGCTTTCGCGGAGGGGCGCGGCACTTACACACAAAATTAAGTGGAGTCACTGTTATTTTTTTCCTGCTGTAGTAATCGGAAGGTAGTGCGGATCGATTCGCGACTGCACTGCACCGATGTCGCCATCCACTCAAGCTAGGAGGGCAGCAATGGCGAAGAAGAGAAAGACTAAGGCAGCGGCGAAGAAGACGGCGAAGAAGACCACTCGCCGGAAGAAGAAGAAGTAGACAACGTCGCAATCGATCTTCGGCTGACCAAGTCGAAGATCGCGTCACACGGGCCGGCAGTCGTTGAGGGTGAAATGACTTCCCAAGGCGGCTCGGCTCCGGTGAGCAACAGGGGGCGTCGGCGAGACAGGGGTTGAGGCTTCACCATCGCAACGCATCAGCGTCGCGGCGGTGAAGAAGAGGGCCGGGCAACCAGACCTCTCCCTGGCGGAGAGCCAGCGGACCAAAGCCTTAAGTGATCTCGCCGACGCCCTCCGATTTTAGTGTGTGGGTCAATCCTCCCAAAAGTACTCTCGGCGTCGCGGAGCCAATCTGCGGCGCCGTTTTTGTACACGGATCCGATGCTGCGACCATCGCGCAGGTTAAAGAGGAAACCCGCTCGGGCTCCAGCGCGACTGGCGCTGTCGCGCCACAAGCCGATCGAGCTCTATTACTGGCCGACCCCCAACGGCTGGAAAATTTCGATCATGCTCGAAGAATGCGGCTTGCCTTATGTCGTACGGCCCGTCGACATCTCCAAGGGCGAGCAGTTCATGCCGCACTTCCTGGCGATTTCACCAAACAGCCGGATACCGGCGATTGTCGATCCGGACGGTCCCGGCGGTCGTGCGGTCGCGGTGTTCGAGTCCGGCGCCATCTTGCAATATCTCGGCCGCAAGTCCGGCAAATTCTATCCGAGCGGAGAACGTGCGCGGGTCGCCGTGGAGGAGTGGCTGTACTGGCAGGTCGGCGGCCTTGGTCCGATGGCGGGGCAGGCCAATCACTTTCGCCGATACGCGCCGGAGAACATTACCTACGCGATCGCGCGATATACCGACGAGGTGAACCGTCTGTTCGGCGTGATGAACACGCGGCTCGCGACCCGCGAATTTCTAGCCGGACGATATTCGATCGCCGACATGGCCTGTGTCGGCTGGGTCAAGCTCGGCGAGCGGATGGGCCAGGACCCGGCGCTCTTTCCGCATCTCAAGCGCTGGTTTGAAACCATCTGGGCGCGGCCAGCGGTCAAACGCGCGTTTGCTGTCCGCGTCGCGGCGGCCGCCGCGGTCGACATTCGCGATCCGAAAGTAAGAGCGGTCTTATTCGGACAGCGGGCGCGGTAAAGCTAGGCCCTCGCTCGAACGGCTCAATTCGACCGCGTCCAGGTCTCCGACTTGCACATGATAACCGCCACGCAGCCTTTGAGCTCGGCAGTATTGGCGCCGGTCAACGTGAACGAACCGGCGTATGTCTGCCCGTCGCGCGAATTATAGACCTGCCCATCCCACTTGTCGGGGCCGCTCGGCTTCATATTGAGCACGATGGGGATGCCGACGAGCGGCCGCTCGCGCTTGCCGGGGTCGGCGTTCTTGCTGTCGGTCTTTGGCTTGTTGGTTTCGGGATCGTTAGGCTCCGCCAACCAGACCAGGTTGCCGCACACGCCTGCGCCGCAATTGACGATGCGGATCTTGCCCTTCTTGTCGCCGGCCAACCACGTGCCGAGCGGATCGCCGGCCTGCGCGGGCGCAATCAGCATCGGCGCAAACGCGATCGCGGAAACCAGTGCGGCGGCCGTTGTGCGAAGGTATTTCATGATTGCCCTCCCCGGGGGTTTTGCCTTCTGGCGGAGCCGGAAGATAACTCAGAGAACTGCCATTGCAAGCGACTTCCCGGCCGCCGAATTCCGCCAGGTAACGCGATCCCATCGACGCAGTTACCGCCGTTGCGTGCTTAACGCCGCGTTTCCACGTTGCACGCAACCGCGGCCGGCGTCGTTCAGTTTTAATTCATCGCGTTGTTTAAACTACCATTCAAATGTTCCGTTGATGATCGGCGCATCGACCGGTGAACGAGCCGGCGAACATGTCGCCACTGGACGGGCGACGGGGGCGTAAGACAGGGGAGTTCAATTATGGCTCGTTTTGAAATTCTCGACGGCAATGCCGCGCCGCTTGGCGAGGGACCCGCCGCAGGCGATATGCTGTTTGAGCTTGGAATGATGTATTCGGTCGGCCGTGATATGCCGGTCGATCTCGTCTCCGCGCACAAATGGTTCAATCTCGCGGTGGCGAAGGGCAACCGCGAAGCAGTCCGCCTGCGCCGCGAGATTGCCGATCAGATGTCGGATGCTGAGATCGCCGCTGCGCAACGCGCCGCGCGCGACTGGCTGCGCGGAACTTCGGTCGCGCCGGCGGCGGCGATTGCGGCTTAGGGCCGACGGACCGGTTGAAGCAATAGCGCCGGACCCTTGCCTGCCGCCTTTGCAGCGCTTAGTCATAGCTGCGGATCGGAGAGGTGGCCGAGTGGCTGAAGGCGGCGGTTTGCTAAACCGTTATACGGTCTAAAGCCGTATCAAGGGTTCGAATCCCTTCCTCTCCGCCACCCTTCGCCCTCGCGGGCTGGTTCATGCTGAAGGTGCGCGGGAATTGGCTGGGCGTTGCGCTGTTGTGCTTGACGGCGCTGTCGGCGCGCGCGCAGGGAAACGTGGTCGAACGCGAGGTCAAGGCCGCGCCAGGCCATGACGCACGCGTCGGCGTCTATACCGACATCAAACCGGACTGCACGTCGGGTCCGCTGCCGGCGATCCGGCTCGTCACCGCACCGGCCCATGGCGCCGTCAATGTCAAGCGCGGGACATTAAAGGCCACCAATTTCAAGCAATGCCTGGCGACCGAGGTGCCGGCCTTCGTCGCGCTGTACCGTGGCGCGGCCGAGTTTAATGGCACCGACGAATTCGTGCTGGAAATCACCTGGCCGAGCGGCCGCAAGGAATTGCAGCACTTCCGAGTGAGGGTCTTGGCAAATCCGGGCACCGGCCAGGGCATTTAGCTTACGATTCGCACGAAGAAGTCGGGGCAGTAGATATTGCAAAGCGCTCACCTGAAATCCACGAAGCGCGCCGCATCGCCACCTCAAGGCTCCAAACTCACGGTGATTTTTACGCGCAGAGCCCCCGCACAGCGTAAATTTCATCCGGGACGCTGCTAAGCGGGGAAAAATCTAGCTATTTTTGGACGAATTTGTCTTTTAGTTGACAAAATCTATAGACTAACGTCTGATTATTAGTCTTTCGTTACTGAGACGGTTTGGCTGAGGGGGCTTTTCGATGGGTTGGATATCGGGGAAACCTGCGTTCACACTGCGCGCATTCCGCCCGGACAATGCTACGGCTGGTGGCCCGGCCATCCTTGGCGGCAACGGGGCGTCCTGGCGGGGTGACATGAGAAAGCTTGCTGTGTTTGCGGTCTTGCCGGCGGCAATGCTGCTCGCCGGCACCACATGGACGACAGCCGCGTTAGCTGACGATCCGATTTTGACCAAAGCTCCGGCCCCAACTGCTCCCGCTGCCGGACCGGGGCCGTGCGACAGCGTCCCGGCCTTTTTTCTCAGCAGCTGCCAACTGGCTTGGTATGGCGTGAAGGTTTACGGCGTTGTCGACTTCGGCGGTGGTTACCAGACCAATGGCGCGCCGTTTAACCCGCAATTCCCGCAGGGGAGTTCGTACCTTGTCCAGAAGATGAACCGCGAGTTGATGTGGACTCTCGCGCCAAACGCGATGCAACGGTCAAGCATCGGCGTTCAGGTCAACGAGCCATTCGCTCCAGGTTGGAGATTTCGTCGGTCAGCTCGAAGCCGGGTTCGATCCGTATTCGCTGCAGTTCTCGAACGGGCCGGCTTCTATTGCCGAAAACCGGGGCGTGCCGCTCAACGCGCAGAGCGCGAATAACGACTCGAGTCACGCGGGCCAGATCTACAATTCGTTGGGCTATACCGGCGTCAGCTCCGACGTGCTGGGCACGCTGACGTTTTTTCGGCAGAACGCGCTTACCCTCGACGGCGTTTTCGCTTACGACCCGATGGCCGCCTCTTACGCCTTCTCGGCGATCGGCTTTTCGAGCTCCAATTGCGGCGCCGGCGATACCGAAACGTGCCGCATAACGACGGCCATCAAATACCGGGTAGCCATCGGCGCGTTGCGACTGGGCGCGCTGGCTCAAGTCGGCGGCTACGCCGAGAACAATGGTTCCAACGGCGATTACGAGGGACAGATCGGCGGCGATATTCCGATCGGCAACTTTGGCTGGGGCGACGGCCTCTTGTCACTCGATGCCATTTACAAGTGGGAAAAGGACGCAGTGAACCTCTCGCTGTCCGGCGTCCCGACTGCCGCTGGGGTACCGATTTCGCCATTTCTGCCGCAGACGCTCACGGCCACGATCTCCAACAACCAAAGCGTCATGCTGCTGTCGAAGTACACAGTTGGACCGCTCAGGCTGTTTGCCGGCTACGAATGGTATCAACTCGCGCCGCCGAGCGATCCGGTGAATACGGTGACCGGATTCAGCAATATCGGCGGGCTGCAGATGGGCACCGCCTATGGCAACATGACGGCGATCAATAACACTGCCTTCACCGCCGGCTGTGGCACCGGTACCGGATGCAGTGACAAGGTCGTGCAGGTGATGTGGACGGGTGCGCGGTATGCCGTCAACACAGACATCGACGTAGCTGCAGCCTATTATCATTACATTCAGAGCCGGTACGTCAGCGGGGTAGGCATCTGCGCCAATCCGACCGCACACTCCCAGTGCCAAGGCACGTTTGACGCGGTCTCTGCCATGGTCGATTGGCGGTTTCTGCCGAAATGGGATGCTTATTTCGGCATGATGTTCTCACAAGTAAACGCGGGTCTTGCGAACGGCTATCTCGCTCGCAACAACTTTGATCCGACTGTAGGTGTTCGTTTCAGGTTCTAAGTCTCGCGGCCGGATCAATCGGCGAATAGTTCTGCTTTGACGCGTTTCGACGGAGCGAGCGCCTCAAGAATCTCGGGAGACGTGCTATGAAGTTTAGAATTGACGGAGCTGTTGTCGCAGTTTGCGCCGTGTCCTTTCTTTGCGCTTTTGGCGCGCCGGCAATAGCAGACGGCGGTGCGGGCAAAGGCAAAGACCCAGCGGTGGCGGCAACTCAGCGCGCCCACGCCAAGCGTCAATTGCATAAGTACACCGCCACCTTGCCTGGGGCCTCTCAGACCGTGCCTGGGGCCTCTCAGACCGTTTTCCCGAAATACCGCGAGGTTTTTTGGCAGCCGTTTGGTTGGGGAGGGCCGCCGCGACAGGATCGACGGGATGCGTATCAGGGGTATTTCGCCAACCCGTTGGATGATCCGCGCTATTACGGCAGTGGTCGGACGACACTCATCTTCCGGTGAGAGACCTCCGATGAGGCAGTGTCAGCTGTTTTGATTCCGGCGCCGAGGCCATATCCTCGGTGTGCGGGGTCTCGGCATCCCCGTCAGCACTGGACTGTTGACCGGCGATGCGCACTGTATCGCCGGCCGAGAGCGAATCCGGCGGACTGTTCACCACGCGATCGGTCAGCGTCAGTCCTTTCACCACCTCAACCTCGGTGCCGAGATTGCGCCCGAGTGTGATCGGCTTGAGCTCGATTTTGTTGTCCGGGCCGATGGTCGCGACTTCCAGGCCATCCTCGCGGAAGATCAGCGCGCTGGTCGGCAGCCGGACCACGTGCGGATTGGTTGGCAACTCGAAATCGACCTGGGCGTAGGCGCCCGGCTGCAACTGACCGTCCGGGTTGGCGGCGTGAAGTTCGACGAGGAGCGTACGCGCACTCTGGTTGATGGCGTTCGAGGTGGTTGCGACCGTCGCCTTGAACGTGGTGTCCGGGTGCTGCGGCAGATGCAGAGTGGCCTCCAACCCGGCCTGGATGTCGGCGGTCAATTGCTGCGGGACTTGCACATAGATGCGCATCTCGTGAACGTCGGCCACGCGGAATAACTCCGGTCCGTTGCCGCCGCCGGTTCCGCTGCCGGCGTTGATGAGAGCGCCGACGTCGGTTTCGCGCGCGGTGACGACGCCGTCAAAGGGCGCAGTGATTCTCTTGTAGTCTTCCAGCGCCTGGAGGCGGTCGACATCGCCCTGGTCGGCGGCGACCTCGGCGATTGCCGCGTTGAGGCGCGCGGCGGCGCTATTGTAATCGGCCTGCTTGCTCTGCTGTTCCTGCTCCGAAACGACTCCCTTGGGCAAGTCGCGCCAGCGGTCGAAGGTCGTTTCGGCGAACGCCTTCTCCGCTTCTCTGACTTTGACTGTCGCTTTGACCGAATTGAGCTTGGCTTGTGACGCGGCCAGCTGGGCATCGAGATCCGGAGCATCGATCTCGGCGAGAAGGTCGCCCTTTTTCACGTGGGCGCCGTAATCGACGTACCATTTTTTCAGATAGCCGCTGACGCGCGCGAAGATCGGGGCCTCATACCAAGCTTGAACTGTGCCGGGCAGCACCAGGTGCTGGACCGATACGCCTTGGCGCGGCGAGATGACGGCAACGGTAGGAACGGCCTGCTCCTGCGTCCATTGCTTGACTTCCGCCTCGTGGCTCCGCCGTTGCAGAATCCCGAACAGCGCGATCAGGACTGCCGCGGCTACCGCGGCGATGGCAATGCGCCGAAGGTTTCGCGGCGGTTGCGTCGTCGTTGTATTTTGTTGGGGCGGGTGACCTTCTGAGACCATTTGCTTTCGCGTTCAGGCGGGTGCTGCGGGTTCAGCTTCCGGAGAAGCCTCGGGCCGTCGCACCTGCCGAGAGTGCAGGACAGTAAAGACAGTTGGAACGAAGAACAGCGTTGCCAAGGTGGCGACCAAAAGCCCGCCAATGACCGCGCGGCCAAGGGGCGCATTCTGCTCGCCGCCCTCGCCAAGAGCAAACGCCATCGGCAGCATTCCGATGATCATGGCAAGCGCCGTCATCAGCACCGGGCGAAAGCGCGTAAATCCGGCTTCAAGCGCTGCCGAGGCCGCATCCAGTCCTTGCGCCAGGCCTTCGCGCGCGAAACTGACCAGCAGAATGCTGTTTGCCGTGGCGATGCCCATACACATGATGGCGCCGGTAAGTGCCGGTACGGATAATGTTGTGCCGGTTATGAACAGCATCCAGACGATTCCCGCCAGCGCTCCCGGCAACGCCGTGATGATGATGAAGGGATCGACCCACGATTGGAAGTTCACCACGATGACCAGGTAGATAAGCAAAATGGCTCCGGCCAGCCCGAAATAAAGCTGGCTATACGCGCTGGTCATGGTGTGGACTTGGCCGCTGAGCGCGACATAGGAGCCGCGCGGCACTTGTTTACGTGTCTCCTGGAGAACGCGCTCGATGTCGGTGGAGACCGCACCGAGATCGCGGCCCTGGACGGCGCCATAGATATCGATCACCGGCTGGACGTTGTAGTGGGACACGACGCCGGGACTTGGGCCGGGTGTAATCCGTGCGAGGCCGCCCAGATATTGCGGCGTTTCCGTACCCGGCGAGGTTATCGGCACGTTGACAAGGTCCGACATCGAGTTGATGCGGTATTGCGGCATCTGCGCGACGATCGGGTATGAAACGCCGTTCTCGGTGTTCAGCCAGAAGTTCGGATGCACCTGGGCGCTTCCCGAGAGCGTCACCAGGAGACTGTTGGCGATGTCGCGCTGGGTCAGGCCAACTTCGCCGGCGAATGTTCGATCGACGTCCACATTGATCTGCGGATAGTTGAACACCTGCTGGATGCGCAAATCGGCAATACCGGAAACCAGGCGGATGCGCTTGAGCAACTCGGTGGCGTAGGCGTAATTGGCCTTTTGATCATGGCCGATCACCTGAACGTCGATCGGCGCCGGCAGGCCGAAATTGAGTATTTGCGAAACAATGTCGGCCGGCAGGAACGAGAACGTGGCGCCCGGGAATTGCTGCGGCAGTCGGGTGCGCAACTCTCTGATGAAGTCCGCCGTCGCAGTGTGGCCCTCTTTGAGGCTGATCAAGGCGTCGCCGTCTTCCGGCCCGATGGTTCCGGTGTTCTGATAGGCCATGTTGATTCCGGAAAACGGTAGACCGATATTGTCGACGATGGCGTCGAGTTGATCCGGCGGGATCGTCTGACGGACAGTCTGCTCGATGCGATCGAACAGGCGCGCGGTTTCCTCAATTCGCGTTCCCGTTTGGGCGCGCACGTGCATCAGGATCTGTCCGGAATCGACCGCCGGAAAAAAGTTCTCGCCGAGGAATGGCCACAGTCCGAAGGACAACAGCACGCAGGCAAGGAAGACGCCGATAAAACTCTTTGGCCGGCTCACCGTCAGCAGCAACAGCGCGCGGTACCGGTCGCGGATGCGTCCAAATCGCTCATCAAATGCGAGCTGAAAGCGCTTGAGCGGGTTACGCGAAGGTACACGCGGCGTGCCGTGCACGGCACCGCCGTGCTCGGCACCCATAAGATAGTTCGCCATGGTCGAAACCAGCGTCCGCGACAGGATAAACGAGCCGACCAGAGCAAATACCACCGCCTCGGCAAGCGGCCGGAACAGGTAGCCGGCGACGCCGCCAAGTTGAAACATCGGCACAAACACAATGCACAGGCATAACAACGTCACGAAGGCCGGGATGACAATCTGCTGCGCCCCGTCGAGGATCGCCGTCTCGATCTTCTTGCCCTGTTCCAGATGATAATTGATGTTTTCGATGGTAACGGTTCCGTCGTCGACCAGAATGCCCACTGCAAGAGCGAGGCCCCCCAAGGTCATGACATTGACGGTTTCGCCGAGCCAAGATAGTGCGGTGAGCGAGAACAGGATAGCGAGCGGAATCTCGATGAGGATGATCAGCGTCGAGCGCCAGCTGCCGAGGAAAATCAATATCATCAGGCCGACGAGGGCGGCGGCCAGCGCGGCCTCCCGGATGACGCCGAATACCGCGGCTTTGACGAAAATCGACTGATCTCCCACGGCGTGCAGGTTCAGGCTCGACGGCAGGCTCTCTTCAACTCGCGGCAGCAGCGATTTGATGCCCTCGATGACGCTGAGAGTGGATGCCGTGCCGGCTTTCAGAATAGTCATCAGCACCGCGCGCGATCCGTTGACCCGGACAATGTTGGTCTGCGGCGGGGAACCCTGGTGCACGTAAGCGACGTCGTGAAGGAAGATGACCGTGCCGTTGACCTTCTTCACTGGCAGGTCGTTGATCCTTTCGAGCACGACGGGGCTTGCGTTGAGCGCTACGTTCCAATCGAACTTTCCGACCTTCTCGTCGCCCGCCGGCAGGATGAGATTCTGTACCGAGATGGTGTTGACCACGTCGTCCGCCGAGACGTTGTGGGCCTGCATGGCCTGCTGATCGAGGTCGACCTGTACCTGCAAAATCTTGCCGCCATAGGGCGACGGCACGGCGGCGCCGGCGACGGTCGCGAGCTGCGGCCGGATGAAATTCTGGCCGAAATCGAACAACTGCATCTGTGGCAGCTTTTTGCTCGATAACGCCAGCTGAAGGATGGGAACGCTGGAGGCGTTGTAGCTCAGTACGTAAGGCGGCGTGATGCCCGGCGGCAATAACTTGAGGACGGTCTGCGACGCGGCCGTCACCTGTGCCAACGCTGCGGCAATATCGACGTTTTTCTGAAAGAAGATCTTGACGACGCCGTAGCCGGTCAGCGACTGCGACTCGATATGCTCGATGTCGGCGACCTGCGCGGTCAGGTAGCGTTCGTAAAAGTAGATGACACGACCGGACATGTCGTTGGGCAGCAGGCCGTTGTAGGTCCACACGACGCTGACCACAGGAATGTTGATGTTGGGAAAGATGTCGGTGGGCGTCAGCAGTGCGGCACGGATGCCAAACAGCGCGATAACGACTGCGAGCACGACGAACGTGTAGGGCCGTTTGAGCGCAGTGACGACGATCCACACGACTGCGCTCTCCTATTCGGGCCGCGCCCGTTGCGGGCGGCGATGCAGTACGCTGAACACGGTTGGCACGAAGAACAGGGTCGCCAGGGTCGCAACGGTCAGGCCGCCGATAACGGCGCGGCCGAGTGGCGCGTTCTGCTCGCCGCCTTCTCCCAGCGCGAATGCCATCGGTACCATGCCGATGATCATGGCCAGCGCCGTCATCAGCACCGGCCGGAAACGGGTGAAACCGGCTTCGAGCGCCGCGGTCGTGGAATCGAGGCCGTCTACCAACCCTTCGCGCGCGAAGCTTACCAGAAGCACACTGTTGGCGGTGGCGATACCCATGCACATTACGGCCCCGGTCAATGCCGGGACCGAAAGGGTAGTTCCGGTCACGAATAGCATCCAGATGATGCCGGCGAGCGCGCCGGGCAGCGCCGTGATGATGATGAACGGATCGAGCCAGGATTGGAAATTGACGACAATCACTAGATAAACAAGCACGACAGCGCCGGCGAGGCCGAAATATAGTTGGCTGTAGGCATCGCTCATGGTGCGAACCTGGCCGCGAACCGCGACATAGGAGCCTCGCGGCACATCCTTGCGCGTTGCCTCGAGGATGCGCTCGATGTCGCCGGAGACGGCGCCGAGATCGCGGCCTTGAACGGCGCCGAAAATGTCGATCACGGGCTGGACGTTGTAATGGGAGACCACGCCGGGGCTCGGTCCCGGCGTTATGGTGGCGAGCCCGCCGAGGTACTGCGGTGCTTTTGAATTCACCGACGTGATCGGCAGGTTGATCAGGTCGGAAATGGTGTCGATGCGATATTGCGGCATCTGCGCGACGATCGGATAGGAAACGCCATTGCGGGTATTCAACCAGAAATTCGGCTGGAGCTGGCCGCTGCCCGATAGCGTAACCAGCAGGCTGTTCGCCGTGTCGCGTTGCGTGAGGCCAACGTCGCCGGCGAACGTCCGATCGACGTTGACGTTGATCTGCGGATAGTTGAATACCTGCTGAATACGCAAATCAGCGATGCCGCTGACCAGGCGGATGCGCTTGAGCAAGTCGGTCGCGTAGGCGTAATTGGCCTTCAGATTGTTGCCAATGATTTGGACATCGATCGGCGCCGGCAGGCCGAAGTTGAGGATCTGCGAGACGATGTCGGCCGGCAGGAACGAGAACGTGGTACCGGGAAATTGCTGCGGCAGTCTGCTGCGCAGTTGTTTGATAAAGCCGGCTGTCGGCGCGTGATTTTCCTTGAGGCTGATCAAGGCGTCGCCGTCCTCCGGGCCGATCGTTCCAGTGTTCTGATACGCCATGTTGATGCCGGAAAACGGCAGTCCGATGTTGTCGACAATGTTGTCGAGTTGCCCAGGCGGGATGGTCTGGCGGACGGTCTGCTCGATGCGATCGAACAGACGCGCAGTTTCTTCGATGCGCGTGCCGGGCTGGGCGCGCACGTGCAACAGGATCTGTCCGGAATCGACCTCGGGAAAGAAATTCTCACCGAGGAACGGCCAGAGACCGAAGGAAGCGATCACGATGACGATAAAACCGACGATCACAGTCTTCGGGTAAGCGAGGGCGGCCGAGAGCAGCGTCCGGTAACGGCTGCGAACGAAGGTAAAGACCCGCTCGAATCCCGTCTGAAACCGCTTCAGCGGATTCCATGACCGCTGAGTCGATGCAGCATGGCCGTCCTCGTCCCCGGTGTGGGCGTGAAGGAAGTAGCGCGCCATCGTCGGCACCAAGGTCCGGGACAGCACAAAGGAACCGATCAACGCAAAGACGACCGCCTCGGCCAGCGGCCGGAACAAGTAGCCCGCTACACCGCCGAGCTGGAACATCGGCGCGAACACGATATCGAGCACCAGCAGCGTGACGAAAGCCGGCACCACGATCTGCTGGGCGCCATCAAGGATCGCGGGTTCGACGTCCTTGCCTTGCTCCAGGTGAAAGAAAATGTTTTCGAGCGTGACGGTGCCTTCGTCGACCAGCATGCCGACGGCAAGCGCCAGGCCGCCTAAAGTCATGACGTTGATGGTCTCGCCAAGCGCCGCAATCGCGATCACCGAAAACAGAATCGACAGCGGGATCGAGACGATGATGATCATCGTTGAACGCCAGCTGCCGAGGAAAAGAAGGATCATCAGCCCGACGAGGCCGGCAGCGAGCACGGCTTCGCGCAATACGCCGAAGATTGCGGCTTTGACAAAGATCGACTGATCGCCGACCGCGCGCACATTGAGCCCGGCGGGCAAACTTTCTTCGACCCGCGGCAGCAACGACTTGATGCCGTCGATGACGTTGAGGGTCGAGGCCGCACCGGCCTTGAGGATCGTCATGACGACGGCCCGCGATCCATTGACGCGAACCAGGTTGGTCTGCGGCGGCGAGCCTTCGTGCACGTAGGCGACATCGTGCACGAAGATGATCGTGCCGTTCACCTTCCTGACGGGAAGATCGTTGATCTGATCGAGAATAGTCGGGCTGGCGTTGAGCGCCACGTTCCAGTCGAACTTTCCGATCTTGGCGTCGCCGGCCGGCAGGATCAGGTTTTGCGCCGAGATGGCGTTGAGAACGTCATTGGCCGACACGTCGTGCGCCTGCATAGCCTGTTGGTCGAGATCGACCTGGGCCTGCAGGATCTTGCCGCCGTAAGGGGAGGGCACCGCGGCGCCGGCGACCGTCGCAAGCTGCGGTCGGATGAAGTTCTGGCCGAGGTCGAACAGCTGCATCTGCGGCAACTTTTCGCCAGACAGCGCCAATTGCAGGATCGGCACCGTCGCGGCGTTGTAGCTGAGTACGTAGGGCGGCGTGATCCCCGGCGGCAGAAGTTTCAGCACCGTCTGTGATGCCGCGGTCACCTGCGCGAGCGCCGTGCGGACATTCACGCCCTTCTGAAAGAAAATTTTGACCACGCCGTAGCTGTTGAGCGATTGCGACTCGATGTGCTCGATGTCGGCGACTTGGGCGGTCAGGTAGCGTTCGTAGAAGTAAATCACCCGGCCCGACATGTCGTTGGGCAAGAGGCCCGTGTAGGTCCAGACGACGCTGACGACCGGAATATTGATGTTGGGAAAGATGTCGGTCGGCGTCCGCAACGCCGCCAGCGCGCCAAAGATCGCTATCAGAAACGACAGGACGACGAAGGTATACGGTCGCCTCAGCGCTACTTGAACGACCCACACGTGAGTGATCTCCAGCCCAACGGCGAAGCCGCCGGGAATCGGACCTGCGCTGTGCCCCCCAGCGAATCTATACGAACGGGGGAACCCGCGTAACCGGCAACACTGACGCATTTGCCAGAGCCGCGCTCGAATCCAAGTCGCACAGAATTGAGTGGAACTGGTCCCCCGGGCAGACCATTATTTCGCACGCGGTGCCACCCCGGCCGCGTCCGGTCCCGGCGGTTTTTCAGCACCTCGATCGCTGCTAATGACCAAGCTGGGCGGTCTGGCGTCCATCGTGCTTCTGGTGCTGCTGCTTTTCGGATCACCAAGTTGGGCCGAGGAGCGGCCGCAGCTGTTTCCGACACGGGACGTGGACATCGCCTACGACGTCACTCGTCCGCAACAGCCCAAGGTTCGCCAGCGGTTCCGATGGCTGGCCGCCGAACACCTGGAGCGCATTGACGGTCCAGGCAAGGCAACGACCATTTTCGACCGCAGCGCCCATCAGATCACGCTTCTTAACCCGGCAGGCCGCACTTTTCGCACGCTCGAAGGTACGCCGCGCGGACCGCCGGAACCTGCAACGGGCACGGCGCTCAAGCGCGGCGGTGAATCCGTGATCGCGGGGCTGCACTGCGTCGACTGGTCGTGGGCGGATGAGGCGGAAATGCACACGGTCTGCGTCACAGCCGACGGTGCGGTGCTGCGGGTTGTCATCGATGGCGCGACCATCATGCAGGCGCGCTCGGTAACTTACGGAAAGCAGGGGGCCGAACTGTTCCAGGTGCCTTCCAATTATTCGCCAGCGTTAGCGCCCGAGGGCAACGTCGGCGAGTGACGCACACCCCGGCTTCGGCAACGGGCCTCACGTACCTTCGCCCTCCCGGTGAGTAGCGGCCAACGGTCGCTTGCGCGCCCGCGAAAAAGCGACCATCCTTTCCGCGGGGGACACCATCCGCAGGCGGGTTCATTGCGTGCCACGTCGGTGCCGCTGATGGTTGGCGATCATTGCACTTAGTCGTCGTCGTTGCTTTGGTAGTTGGAGTGCATCCGTCTCGTGCCGGCGCCAGCAATCCCGCGTCCACAAGGAGGCTGCCGCCGAGCGCTCGCAGCGGGTGCGCGCATCGCAGCGATCAGCGGTGTGGCCTGCGCCGTTTTAGCTTCGTGCGCCGTTGGGCCCGATTATGTGCCTCCGCAGGCGCCGATGCCGGCCGAATTCGTCGCGGCCGGGGCTAACGCCCAACGCGCGGCCGCGGATCATCATGTCGTCGACACTGTGAAATGGTGGCGGACCCTGCACGATCGGGAACTTGATTCACTGATCGATCGCGCCATCGCCGCGAGTCCGACGCTCGAAGTTGCGCTGGATCGTCTGCAGCAGGCGCGTGCCCAGGAGTTTGCGGTCATTGGCTCGGCGCTGCCGATGTTGGGTGCCACCGAAGGTGGAGGCATAGGCTCTGGGAGCGACTTGGGCCGCGGGCGCGCCTCCCAAACGCTCGTTTCCGCCGAGAACGGAAGCGGGATGAGCCAAATCACCAATCTGGTTGGTTTTGATGCCGTCTGGGAAATCGACGTATTCGGAAAATTCCGGCGTCGGATCGAAGCGGCGCAATACGACGTCGAAGCTGCGGTGGCCGCGCGCAACTTTGTTCTGATTTCCGTGGTCGCCGACGTGACCCGCGCCTACCTCGATTTGCGCGCCTTGCAAATGCGGCTTGCGGTTCTGCGCAAGAATATCGAGGTCGCGCAGAAGTACGTCAACTTCGTGCAGGAGCGTTTCAATCGCGGCATCACCAACGAGTTGGACGTGACGCTGGCGCAGCGCGAACTGGCGCGATTGCAGGCGCAGGTAGCGCCCCTCATTGGCCAAATTAATGCCGCGCGGTACGTGATTGCCGTTCTGATCGGAGAATTTCCAGAAAACCTGGGCAAAGAGCTGACGAAGCCCGGATTGCTTCCGGCGCTGCCCGGGCGCATTCGTTCCGGTTTGCCGATCGACCTTCTGCGGCAGCGGCCCGACATTGCCGAGGCCGAGCGTCAATTGGCAGGTGCCAACGCCTTAATCGGTGTTGCGACCGCGGATCTGTTCCCGGAGGTGGCCGTGACTGCCGCGGTCGGAAATCAGCAGGGCCTCGGCGGTATTCCGATCAACCCGATCTGGGCCGTGGGGCCGGCGGTCGCAGCACCCTTGCTGGATTTCGGTCGGCTCGATGCGTACGTCGAAAAGGCCGACTTTCGCGCCCGCGAAATGTTGTTCAATTACAAACAAACAGTGCTCAACGCCGTTCGCGAGGTGGATACCGCTGTCGGCACCTACACAGCGCAGCAGGATCGCCTACGTCACTTGGCCGATGCGGTGGCGGCGGCGCGGCGGGCGGTTGCGCTCGCGACCGAGCGGTTCGATCGCGGATTGATCGACTCTCTCAACGTGATCGATGCGGAGCGGCAGGAATTTGCGATTGAGGAAGAGTACGTTCTCGCACAGCAAAGCGCCGCCGAACAGCTCGTAACGCTCTACAAATCGCTCGGCAGCGGCTGGGAGGATTATCAAATCTTCCCGCCGATCCCGCCGCCGCTTCCGGCCGTCGCCGCCGCGTTCCGAAGCCTGATGGTGCCGAACACCGGGCCGTAGAATTCCGTGCCGCGGTCGTCGTGGCCGGCCTTGCGTCCCGCGTCTGGGTTCGACGATGGCGGGCCGTTCTCACAAATGTTGCTCTTATGCCACGAGCACGGCCAATCGGTGACCGTCCCTGGCAAAATGATGGCCCGGGAACCGGATGTCATCCCGCCGTCATGGGCGAAAAATAGACGAGGAGGGGGTTGGCCTTTTCTTGATTTTTCAAACACTCGCAGAAGGTGGAGGGGGTAATGGTTCTCAAACGAAGAGCGGTCGGACTGAAAGGCTTGGCTTTGTCCGCGGCGCTGCCCGCGATGATGGTTGCCGTTGGAGTAACCGGCGCGACGACCGCGTTGGCCGCTGACATGGACGCGATGGTAACGAAGGCTCCGATGGTTGCGGCGCCGGCCGCGACCGGACCGACGTCATGCAGCAGCATCGGGGGCTTTTTTCTGACCGATTGTCAGTTGCTGTGGTACGGCGTCCGGCTCTACGGCACGGTGGACTTGGGTGGCACTTATCAGACCCATGGCTCGCCGTTTGATAGGAACTTCCCGACCGGGGCCAGTTACCTTACGGGTGCTGGTGGGACGGGTGCGACGAACCGGACAGCCGGATTTGGTCTTGGTCCCAACGCCATGAGCCAGTCGAACGTCGGCGTCAGCATCAAGGAACCGATTGCGCCGGGCGGCTGGTCGTTTGTTTCCCAGAACGAGCTTGCGTTCGACCCGTATTCGCTCCTCTTGGCCAACGCGCCGCAGGCCATGCAAAACGGCATCGGCGTAGCGCAGAATCAGCAGGCCCTACCGTACGAACTCGAGCCGGTGGGGGTGGCTGGCGGCGACGAATGTCGTGGGCGTGAGCCAGCCAGTTGCTGGCACGCTGCTCTTCGGCCGGCAGAACTCGCTCGATAATGACTCAGTCGGCCGCTACGATGCTTTTTCCGGCGCGTATGCCTTCGCGATGATCGGCTATTCCGGCAAGATGGGCGGCGGCGGCGGCACCGAGGAAGCGCGCTGGACCACCGCGATCAAGTATCGCGTCAATGTCGGCGACTTCCGGTTTGCCATTGAGGGGCAGCCGATAATGGGGAGCAACGCCGGCTATAACGCCTATAATCCCAATAACGGCGCGGTCGCTGGCGAAATCGGCTGGGACAAGCATTTGGGGCCCGGGGTGCTCTCGTTGAATGGCATCGCCACTTTTGAGAGAGACGCGGTTAATATTGGGGCAACCTACCCGGGGCAAACTGTCAACGCCGATGGCACGCCGACATCTTTCCCCAGTGGCTTCTTCGCTGGCTGTAAGGTCTGCAGCGGCCTCAAGGCGACGCTCTCCAACAACACCAGCTTCACCGCGGAGGCCAAATACAGCTTTGGTTCGTGGGGGCCCGAGCAGCCGATCGTAGGCAAAGCACCGCCTCCGCCGCCGGTTTTCCCGCTCACGCTGTATGGCGGGTACGAGTGGATCCAGTTCGCGAATCCAAGCGATAAGCAGACCTCGTTCAATAACGATGGCTTCACGTTCAATCTCCCCACCTCTGGCTCGTTAAGCGCCAACGGCACGACGATCGCCAGCGCCAATTTCGGCAGCGCATGCGGGTCGGGTACCGGCTGCAACGACGAAATCTTCCAGTTCGCGTGGGTCGGCGCCAAATACGGCCTCACCAGAGATCTGGATCTCATCGCCGCCAACTATCTCGAATGGCAAAATACGTATGTTAACGGGGTCGCCGCATGTAACAGTCTCTCGACAGCGGGTAGCAACGCGAAGTGCCAAGGCTACATGGACGCAGCCTCAGTGGCTCTCGACTGGCGGTTCCTGCCGAAATGGGATGCCTATATCGGCGTAATGTATTCTGTTGCGCAGGGCGGCGTCGCCAACGGCGACATTCAAAACAACAACCTTGCCACCACCGGCGGCGTCCGCTTCCGGTTCTAAAACCCGCAAGCCCAAGCCTTACGAATTCGCAGACGCCGCCGGGCCCGCCCGGCGGCGCTTTCGCGTTGGAAGTGCAAACTTTTGATCTCCAACCAAGGCGCGTCGAGTCGCGCCGCTGGGGTCAATTCGCGTGAGCTATATTTGCAACAGTGCGGGGGAAAGAGATCCGTCACGGCAAAAAGCATAGCGAAAAGAATAGCTTGGGCATTCACCTCACTTGGTTGCGGAATCGACCGGGCATCCGCGTGAGTGTAAGATAAAAAGGGGCGAGGCAGGAGGAATCACGGGCGCGCGTTTGGGCGCTTGGGTTCCGGGCCTTTACTGACTTGTGGGCAACCGGTGGCCGCGAGCGAGGTGGAATTCTGGTGCTGGTCAACAGAGCTTGCACGTTTTTGCTCGTCGCCGTCGCCGGTGCTTGCTTGACGCAAGCCGCTGGCGCGACCGAATTGAATAAGGCGGATGTTCTGGACGGTCTTCCAGCGACGCCGCCACCGCCGCAAAAGCCGGAATGGGCAGGTTTCTATCTGAGAAATAATTCAGGCAGCGGCGTCGGCGGCGCCTCGTGGACTTTGCCTAGCCCCGCGAACGGATTCTCAGCTGCGGCCGTTCCGTCGGTGAACGAAACGTTCGGGTACAATTTTCAATCCGGAAATTTCGTATTCGGCCTGGAAGGCTCCATGGCGGCGGCGAACTTCGACGGCAGGTTCACGAGCCCGTATCTTCCTGCAGTCGGCGCGTGGACGCCGAATATGAATTGGCTCGGGACGGTCACCGGCCGCGTCGGTTATTCGTTTGGTCAGTGGCTGCCGTACGTCAAAGGCGGCTTCGCCGCGGCCGACGTCACATCACCCGCGCAGGCCGCTCAAATCGGCGGCTTCACCCAAGGCAATCAACTCGGCGGCTGGACGGCCGGTGTCGGCGTCGAATACCAGATAACGCCGAAGTGGTCGTTGGGGCTTGAATATCTCTACACCGATCTCGGCAACGGCGCTGGCAACGGCAGCGGCCCACCGATTATCGGTTCGCCCGAAACATACTCGACGGCGCTGAAGAGTCAGAGCCTGTTGGGCAGGTTGAATTTCAAACCAGGCTGGTAACAGCAAGCTAAGCGGCGGGGTTTGCCGCCGGCGCGCCGCGTCGGGCGTTCTCGCAGTTCTCTACGAAGCCGACGATCCGGCGAACTAGGTCGCCCTCGAGCAGGGGTGCGTGACCCTGATCAGCGACCTCGATCATATCCATCTGTGTCCGCCGCGCACGCATACCGGCCACCGTCGCCGATGAAAGTATGTCGGAGTTGGCGCCGCGGATCACCAGCATCGGCACGTTACCTAGCGCGTCGAACTCGTGCCACAGCGCCGGCATTGGAAGTTCGATGTCGATGCCGGCGAGGGCGCGTGCGATCCCCATATCGTATGCGGGTTTGAGCGCGCCGTGCTTGAGGTGCCAAGTCCGTTGCGCGCCCGCGAGCCACTGCTCCGGCGTCAAGTTCGGGAATTGCGCGCTCATCAGACGGCGAAGGATCTCGGCGCCTTCTTCGTAGCTCCGCGGGTGCGGTAATTTGCCGAGGTAGCCGCGCAGCCGCGCGACGCCCTTGGGCTCGGTCACCGGACCAACATCGTGCAGCACGACGCCAGCGATCGCCGTCGGATGCACCGTGGCGAGCATCATGGTGAGAACGCCGCCGCGCGAGCTTCCGACAAAAATCGCCGGACCGATGCCGAGCGCGATCAGAACGCTGACGATGTCGGCGAGCTCCACCGTGCAATTGTAGTTGGAATGATCGGCGTCGTGTTCGGAATGGCCGCGGCCGCGCAAGTCGATCGCAATCACGTGCCGGTCCGGCGGACCGGCCGCCATCGCCGGCGCCAGCTCGTCGAAATCGGCGGCGGTGCGGGCGAGACCGGGCAGGCAGACTACCGACAATCCGGGAGCGGAGCGCGTACCATATTCGCGCACGTGAATCCGCAGCCCGTCGTTCGCCGTGACGAAGAGGCTTTTGCCGTGCTCGTGTGCACCGTGACTCCGGTCCGGCACCAGATGAGGGGAGGGCTTGTTCATTGCCTGTCCCAGTCGCCCACTTGAAACTCTCCCCGGTCGAGAGAGGTCATAAAAGCGACATTAACTGCGGCATGACCGAAGGGGCAACTGCTAAATGTGGCGAAAGCGATAAATCAACCGCCGCGCCGCATATCGGCGTCGATCAGCAGCCGAGAACCGTTGCCTAACCGGGCCCGATAGATCTGCATGTTTTCCATGACCCGCTGGACGTAATTGCGCGTCTCTGCGAGTGGGATCCGCTCTACCCAGTCGATCGGATCCACCTTCGGATCGCGGGGATCGCCATATTTGGCGATCCACTCGCGGGCGCGGCCCGGACCGGCGTTGTAGGCGACGAAGGCAAGGATGTAGGAGCCGCGCCACGAGGCGATATCGTTGCCAAGTTCCGCGGTCCCCAACTGGGCATTATAGGGAACGTCGACCAGCAGCCGGTGCTGGTTAAAGGCGACATTGAAGCGCTTGGCGGTGTCCCGGCCGGCTGCGGGCGTGACCTGCATGAGACCGAGCGCGTTGGCGCTGGAAATCACTTTGGGATTAAAGGCGCTTTCCTGGCGCACGATGGAATAGACGACGCACCGCTCCACCTGCGGTCCGATCTGCTCGTATTCCGGAACGCCAAAATCGGGAAACGCGAAATGCTCCAAGGGCAAGCCGTGGCCAAGCGCGATCTTGCCGAGAAGGAGCGTCGCCCGCGCATCATTGTGTTGCGCGGTGACTTCGCCGACTGCCGCCAGCGCCTGCACGTTCGTAGCCTTGTCGGCGAATTCCGCGGCCATGAGCGCGGCGAGATCGCGCTCATCGAGCGCGTAAAGGATCTCAAACGCACGCACCACTTCGAGATGACGGTGATCGGCTGAGAACTCCGGCGGACTACGCAGCGTTACCTCGCTGATGCCAAGCCGCGCGCGCGCCAACTGGCCGTAATAGGCGGTCGAGTATCGCGCCGCGACTTCGTAGTGGGCGCGAGCTTCCTGCCCCCGGCCCAGCGCCTCGGCGGTGCGGCCCTGCCAGTAGAACGAGCGGGCTATCGTAATAGGGTTGGCGGTGCCTTCGGCCACACGGGCAAAATGCGCAAGCGCGATCGTCGGTTCGCGCAAAAAGCGCAGCGCGATCCACCCGGCGGTAAATTGCTGCTCGGCGCGATGATTTTCGGTGCCCGGCGTTGCCGCGCCGTTTGCCACCTCGTACGCCGATCGTGCGTCCCCCAGGTCGAGCAGCTTGCGCGCAAGGGCCCGGCGTTCGACCCACCATTGATCGACATCGCCGATTTTTTCCGGATCGTGCGGCGCCCCCAGCATCAGCTGGGTCGCCTCCGCGATCCGGTCGGAGCGGCGGAGCCATTGGATTCGGCTGAAGATCAAGCCGATGTCGCGCCGCGCCTCCGTCGGCATCTCTTCAAACAGCGCCTTGGCCCTGGAGGATTTGGCGATGACCGCGGAGCGTGCCCTGGCGATGGCGAGTTCTATTCCGCCAAGCTGGCTCGCCGCCCGCAGTCCGGCTTCCTCGTCCTCGACGTCGAAGCGCGCATTCATGCGCGCCTTGTCGTCGGCCGGGGTGATCAAGCCGGCGAACATCTGCCGCGCCTGCGTTTCGGCTTCGGCAGAAAATCCGTCTTTGCGCCACGCTGTGCTGATGAGTGCCTGTCGCGCCGGCGCGATCGCCCGCCGCAAGAAGAGCGCGCGCCAGCGCGAAGCGGCCCTTGGCGGTGCGCGGCGGCTCGTTGGCAAAAAAGGCGACAACCGTGTGCGGATCCGGCGGCTCCTGCCAGAGCGCCGCCTCGGCACGGCGGCGCAAAAACAAGATGCCCGGCCAGCCTGGATTGGCGGAGATGAAAGCCGCATAGCGGGGAAAGTTGAGATCTGCTTCATCATTGCGCAGGATGACCCATTCAACCAGCTTGCGGGCGACCGGATCGTAAATCCTGCCTTCCACGCTCGTCGCCTCCTCAGGCCGTCCCCTTTGCGCCAGCTCAATCGCCTGTTTAACGGCGGCGAGATCAAGCGGCGAGGTGGTCGAGGTGGTTGCCGCCGCAAGCGGAGGACTTGGTCGCACCGCCGGAGGCGCGATGTGAGGAGCGGGAATTGAGAGAGCGGCGGAGGAATTTCTCGGAGCCTCGGCATCGCCGCGTCGCAGCAGCACGCCCGACGAAGGAATTGAGGTCGTCGTCGAAACGTCCGGCGCGAGCGACCATTGGGGTGGTCGCAACGGCGGCCGGCACGACGCGGGCTGCAACCTTGGCGCTCCGCGGCCCGGCGGCTTCAGGCCGAGGCCGCGGTAACGGAATGTCGCCGGTCAGCGGGCCCGCGCCCGCCTCGCCGACGAGGAAAGCGCCGCGGTAAATACGACAATGAGCCGAATAGCCTTCACCGGCACGATTCCTTCCGCCGCGGCGCTCACCGTCGGCAATCGCAAAAAGTCTTCTGCCGCAGTATTAAAAAAACTCCTAAAACCCCGCAAGCAAACGTGAAAATTGACGAATTTCGCGGCAAAAGCGGGGCCGCTGACGATTTGCATATAATGTTCCCACACGCTTAGCGACACGGCCAGTGTGGGCGGGCCCGGATCACAGGGGCTTTAAAGGAACTCTACGACCCGGTATCTATCTGCGTCGGACGGCAGCGCCGCCGCAAGCGGCATTGCCTTCCGGACCGGGATCATCATTCAAGGACCGTATCATGGCCGCCAAGACGAGCTTCCGAGGCTCATTTACTGCGCTCGTGACGCCGTTCAACAACGGTTCGGTCGACGAGAAAGCCTTCCGTGGGCTGGTCGATTGGCAGATCGCCGAGGGCACCAGGGGCTGGTCCCGGTCGGCACGACCGGCGAAAGCCCGACGCTATCCCACGAAGAGCACAACGAAGTTGTCGAATGGTGCGTCGAGCAGGCGAAAGGCCGCGTGCCGGTGGTTGCGGGTGCCGGCTCCAATTCGACCAGGGAAGCGATTGCATTGGCGCAACATGCCGAAGAGGCGGGCGCGGACGCTGTTCTGGTGGTCACGCCTTACTACAACAAGCCGACTCAGGAAGGGCTTTACCAGCACTTCAAGGCGATCAACGATGCGATCGGCATTCCGATCATCATCTATAACATCCCGCCGCGCTCGGTGATCGACATGTCGGTCGATACCATGAAGCGTCTGTTCGAGCTGAAAAACATCGCCGGCGTCAAGGATGCGACCGCGAATTTGGTTCGCGTCTCGCAACAGCGCGAGGCGATGGGACCCGAATTTTAATCAGTTGTCCGGCGAAGACGCGACCGCGCTCGGTTTCAACGCCCACGGCGGTCACGGCTGCATCTCGGTTACCTCGAACGTAGCGCCGCGGCTGTGCGCCGAATTTCAGGCGTCGTGCCTCAAGGGCGACTATGCCGGTGCACTGCAAGATTCAGGACAAGCTGATGCCGCTGCACACGGCGCTGTTCATCGAAACAAGCCCGGCGCCGGTCAAATACGCACTGTCGCTGATCGGCAAGTGCGCCGAGACTGTGCGCCTGCCGATGGTGCCGGTTGCCGAAAAAACACGCACGGCCGTGCGCGAGGCCATGGTGCATGCGGGACTGGTCAACTGACGGCGATCTGCAAGGGCTGCTTCAGTTTCGCCGGTCTAAAAGATAATCCGGCCAAAACGCCTCGTTTCCGCGGGACAAGACGGCGACCGCTGGATTGGAAAGTAGGAGGGCCCGGTGCTTGAAGAATTCAAGAAATTCGCGATGCGCGGCAACGTCATCGATTTGGCCGTAGGCGTGATCATTGGCGCCGCTTTTGGCGCGATCGTCGTTTCGCTGGTCAATGACATCGTCATGCCGCTGATTGGCGCTGTCACCGGTGGGCTCGACTTCTCCAACTACTTCGTTCCGCTTTCCTCGAAAGTTACGGCGACATCTCTGGCGGATGCGAGAAAGCAAGGCGCTGTATTCGCCTGGGGCAACTTTTTGACGGTTGTCTTTAACTTCATCATCATCGCCTTCGCGCTGTTCCTGGCGATCAAGGGCATCAATCGCCTCAAGGCGGCGGAGCCGGAACCGGCGCCGGCAGCGCCGTCGAAGGAAGTGCAGCTCTTGACCGAAATTCGTGACGCGCTGAAGAGCCGCTGACGCGGGACGGCAGCATGGCGGCGCAAGCGGAGAAGAAGCTGCGGGTCGTCGCCGACAATCGCAAAGCGCGCTTCAACTACTTTATCGACGAGACCATGGAAGCGGGTGTGGCGCTGACCGGCACAGAAGTGAAATCGCTGCGCCAGGGCAAGGCGACTATCGCCGAATCCTACGCCGACTCACGCGGCGGCGAGATCTGGCTGATCAACTCGAACATTCCGGAATATCTGCAGGCCAACCGCTTCAACCATGCGCCGAAGCGGCCGCGCAAGCTTTTGCTGCACCGCCGGCAGATCAACAAGCTCATCGGCGCGGTCGAGCGCGAGGGCATGACGCTCGTCCCGCTCAAGCTCTATTTTAACGAAAAAGGCCGTGCCAAAATCGAGCTCGCTTTGGCGCGCGGCAAAAAGCTTTACGACAAGCGCGAGACCGAGAAAAAGCGCTCGTGGGACCGGGAGCGCGGACGGCTGTTGCGGCAAAAGGGCTAAGCGCGATGCTTCCGGTATCGCTCGACCATTGCGTCATTCATGTCACCGACTGGGAGCGCTCGAACGCGTTCTACACCAAGGTGCTGGGCGCCGAGCTGATCACCCGGCCGGTCGGTTATGCCTACCGTTTCGGCGACCGTCAGCTCAACGTCCATGGGCCGGGCGTCGCGCCGGCCGAGGTGGCGCGGCTTCCGGTGGCTCCAGGTAACAGCGATCTGTGTTTCGAATGGAATGGCCCGATCGCCGATGCCATGGCGCATCTCAAACGCTGCGGCATCGCCATCGAAGCGGGACCGATGCAGCGGTTCGGCGCCAAGGGGCGGGCACCAGCGTCTACTTTCGCGATCCCGATGGGTCGCTGATGGAATTTATGTCTTACGTCGAGGCGCAACAGATGAGAGAAGCACCCGGCAAGCACGATCCGACCTTTTTGCCGTCCGATATCCCGGTGCCGCAGGACGACGGCGGCGCACGTCATCTCACCGGCATGAAACTGCCCGATCTGCCGCTGCCGGCAACCCGCGGCGGCGCGTTCAATCTCGCCATCATCGCCGGCCGCACGGTTCTCTATGTTTATCCCCGCACCGGCGTGCCTGGTGTCGAACTGCCGCCGGGATGGGACGACATCCCCGGCGCGCGCGGCTGCACGCCACAATCCTGCGGCTTCCGCGACCATTTTGACGAACTCAAAGACGCTCGGCGTCGATCACGTCTTCGGCCTGTCGACGCAGGATACCGACTATCAGCGCGAGGCCGCCGAGCGGCTGCATCTGCCGTTCCCGATCCTGTCCGATGCGGAGCTGAAATTTACCCGCGCGTTGAAGCTGCCGACGTTCTCGACCTCCGGCATGACGCTGCTGAAGCGCATGGCGCTCGTTGTCGATGACGGCATCATCAGCAAAGTGTTTTATCCGGTGTTCCCGCCCGACAAGAACGCCGCCGAAGTCGTGGCGTGGCTGCGCGATGGCCAAGCGAACCACTCAACGAAATATCGGGCTGGCGGCGAAATAGCGCGCCATGAAGTCGTTGAAGGCTTTGAGCTTCGCCGAGAGCTGGCGGCTGACCGGATAGACCGCATAGATCGTTGCCTCGGGTAATTGATAGTCCGGCAGCACCGGCACCAGATGCCCGGCTTTGAGATCGTCGCGGAAAAAATCGACGGGCCCATAGGCAATGCCAAGGCCGCGCACTGCCGCCGCCCGCAGCACATGGCGGTGACTGGTGACGATCGGCCCGCTCACTTTCACGACGCGCTCGCCGTCGGCGCCGATGAGATGCCATTCCTCGGGCACGGCGACGTAGCTGTAGCTGAGGCACTCGTGCGCCGGCGAGGTCCTCGGGCGTTTGCGGCGTGCCGCGCCGTGTCAGATAATCCGGCGCGGCGCACAAAATGCGGCGCGAGGTGTTGAGCTTGCGGACGACCAGGCTCGTGGAAGCCCCGCGCGGCATGTCGACGCTGATGGCGACGTCATAGCCGCCCTCGATCGGATCGGTGAGACGATCGTTCAGCGTAAGATTGATGCGCAGCCGTGGGTAGGCAATGAGGAAATCGGTGATCGCCGTGCCGATTTCGGCAAGGCCGAAATTGGTGGGCGCGACGACGCGCAACTCGCCGCGCGGCTCGTTGTGCAGTCCGCTCGCCGAGCGTTCGGCCTCGTCAAGATTCGGCGAGGATGCGCCGGCATTGTTCGTAGAACGTCCGCCCGGCGGCGGTGACGCTCACTCGCCGCGTGGTGCGATTGAGCAGCCGCGCCCCCAGCCGTTCCTCAAGCTGCAACACATGTTTGCTGGTTGCCGCGCGCGACAGGCCGAGCCGCTCGGCGGCGCGCGTGAACCCACCGGCCTCGATAACGGCCGCAAAAACCCGCGCATTTTCAAAGCGATCCATGGCGCGTCAAGCATGATTGTCAACTGACAGTTGACAATCTATTTCGCGCGTCCTGGGATTATCAAACCGATTCTCCGACGTAATTTCGTCATTCAGCTGCGGCCAAGCCGAGACGACCGCACGGAGGAAACTATGTCGAAATTCGTCGTTGCTCCGCATTTCCGGCTGCAGGAATGGGTCGCCGAGGAGAAGGGCTATTTCGCCGCCGAGGGTCTTGATTACGAATTCCGCGAGACCATGGATTTAAGCGCCGCCAGCAGCCACCATCTCGGCAACAAAGTCGGCGCCTATCAGACGTTCGAGGCCGGCCGCAGCTGCAATGTCAGCGGCGCCTGCCACTGGACCGTGAACGTCGCCGCCTCCAACGGCCATGGCAAGCTCTATGCCGATTGCTATTCGGTTTCGCCCTGCGGCGTGTTCGTGCCGCCGGACTCGCCGGTGAAAACGCCGGCCGATCTCGCCGGCGTGCCGATCTCGGTCGGCTATCAGTCGGGCAGCCACTACGCGACCATCCAGGGACTTGAGCAGTATCTAAAGCCGGATCAGATCAAGCTGTCGTTCAGCGACGGGCTGCTGTTCAGCCGCATGGAAATGCTGATCGACGGCAAAGTGCCGGCGGCGTCGCTGTTCAGCGGCCCGTATTATTTCGTCGAGCAGCTTGGCTTCCGCAAAATCATCGACACGACGTTCATGATGGCGTCGATGGTCACCGGCACGCCCGGACCCGGAGGATGTGCGCAAATATTTTCGGGCGTTGCGCCGCGCCCAGCGCGACATCGATCTGCGGCCGGAGCTCTACACGCACTACTACAAGAAGGAGTTCCCGGTGCGCTTCCACGCGCAGATGGACACGCGGCGCTGGGGGCCGGGCGAGCGGCTGGTGTTCGAGCCATACTCCAAAGAGACCTTCGACGAATCGTTCGAGTGGATCGAGCGGCACGGCATTTTCCCGCCCGGCGAAATGGGCAGTGGCAAGTACGAAGCCTCGATTTTCTTAGAACTAAGTCGGCGGCGGTGCGCTAGTCAACGCGTCGAGATGCTGGCGCACCTTAGCGAACACGTCGCGGAACATTTTCGGCGTCAGCACGTTGGTGATAGTATTGTAGCGCGAGCAATGATAGCTATCGAATAAGGCAATCTCGCCCATCGGTGTGTGGCGCCGTGGGCGAAAGGATAGTCGCGACGCTTGGCGCTTTGCGCGGAGATGAAGGTTTCGTGCGCGACGCGGCCCAGCGTGACAATCGCGCGAAGTTTGGTCATTTCCCGGATGGTCGCCGTCAGGAATTCGCGACAAGTAGTGATTTCTGCCGGCGTCGGCTTGTTCTCCGGCGGCACGCAGCGCACGGCGTTGGTGATGCGGCAATCGACCAGGGTGAGGCCATCGTCGGGACGAGCCTGGTAGGTTCCTTGAGCAAAGCCGAATTCCTTTAGCGTGGCGTAAAGCAGGTCGCCGGCGTAGTCGCCGGTGAACGGCCGTCCGGTTCGGTTGGCGCCGCGCAGCCCCGGCGCGAGTCCGACGATCAACAGCCGCGCGTCGATCGGACCGAAGGATGGGACCGGGGCATTGAACCAGTCCGGCTCGCTTTGCGCCACGCCGTGGCGAAAGGCCACCAGACGCGGACAGCGCGGACAATCGCGGCCTGGCTTGCCGCTCGCGCACGCCATCGCGGCCGTCGGCTTCGTCTATTCGTCGTCGAATTCGTCTTCGACTTCGACTTCGGCGCGCGCCGGCAGTGCTGCGCTGCAGGAATTGCGGCGTATGGCGCGGCTCGCGCCTCTCGCCTTCCCGCGGCTCGCGCATCGGGCGCTCGGTCGGATCGCGGCCGATCTTGTTCTGCAGCTCGATGATGTCGACGAACTGATCGGCCTGGCGGCGCAGCTCGTCGGCGACCATCGGCGGCTGGGTCGAGATCGTCGACACGACAACGACGCGCACGCCGCGCCGCTGCACCGCCTCGACCAGCCGGCGGAAGTCGCCGTCGCCGGAGAACAGCACCATCTGGTCGATGTGCGGCGCCATCTCCATGGCATCGACGGCAAGCTCGATATCCATGTTGCCTTTGACCTTGCGTCGGCCGGTCTGGTCGACGAACTCTTTGGTCGCCTTGGTGACGACGGTGTAGCCGTTATAGTCGAGCCAATCGATCAGCGGCCGGATCGACGAATATTCCTGATCCTCGATCACCGCGGTGTAGTAGAACGCGCGGACCAAATAGCCGCGCGACTGGAACTCGCGCAGCAGGCGCTTGTAATCGATATCGAAGCCGAGCGATTTGGCGGTGGCGTAAAGGTTGGCGCCGTCAATGAACAGGGCGATTTTCTCGATTTGTGCCGACATGGTATATCTCTCGATGCGTCTCTCGTGATGAAACCGGATCAGCCGCAAAAGTTTCGACGTTCCGGAGTTTCTTTAAAACTGGTTTATCGCCACCGGGAACATCGATTAAGTACGCGGCCACGATGGCAAAAGCACGGTACCATCGCTTATGGCGTACCGGAGTTTTGCGCAAGCACAAATGCGGGCCCTCCGGCGCGAGCACTGCGGCACGCCGCCGCGGACGCACATAAGAAAAGTCGGGACGCCGCGACCGTGTTCCGGAAATTTGGGTAACAGAGCAGCAGCAGACGCAAGTTAAAAGGTCTCAGAACCTGGAACTATGCCGCTGAAATACTCTTGCACTTGGCGGCCCGAAACGATACCTAACGGCCGGGCAGGGAACCCGATCCCGCAGAATCCCCGCCAGGAGCAGCGACTATGGCCCGTGTCACCGTCGAAGATTGCATCGACAAGGTGGAAAACCGCTTTGATCTGGTTTTGCTCGCCAGCCATCGTGCGCGCATGATCTCGTCGGGCGGACAAATCACGGTAGAGCGGGATAACGATAAGAACCCGGTCGTGGCGCTCCGCGAGATCGCCGATCAGGCGGTGTCACCTGAGGACCTCAAAGAGGAACTCGTCCATTCGCTGCAGAAATACGTGGAAGTCGACGAGCCGGAGCCCGAGGGGGTTCCGCTGATCGGCGCGCCCGGCACCGGTGTCGATGCCGACGATACCGAGGTGACTACTGACCGCATGAGTGAAGAGGAGTTGCTCAAGGGTCTTGAAGGCCTGACACCGCCGGAAAGCCAGCCCGAGCCTGACACCGACGTCGACGCGACCGACGAGGACTTGTAGACCTCGGCTTCAGGCCGCATGCCTGACGGTTACTTGACCGCAGCCGCGAACATTTCGGCCACGTACTCCCAATTGACCAGGTGATCGAGGAACGCCTTGAGATAATCGGGGCGCCGGTTGCGGTAGTCGATGTAGTAGGAGTGCTCCCAAACATCGCAGCCCAAGATCGGCTTTGCGCCGTGAACCAGCGGGCTCTCGCCGTTCGCCGTCTTCATCACCTCGATCCTGCCGTATCTCACCGCCAGCCAGCACCAGCCTGACCCGAATTGAGTGATGCCGGCCTGGACAAAATCCTCCTTCATCTTCGCCACCGCTCCGAGATCGGCAACGATCTGCTTTTCAAGTTTGCCGGGCATGCGGTTGCCGCCGCCGCCGGGTTTCATCCAGTTCCAGAAGTGGATGTGATTGTAGTGCTGTCCGGCATTGTTGAAGAGGCCTGGATTGCCGAAGAACGAGCTCTTGACCACGTCTTCCAGCGGCCGGCCTTCGAACTCGGTGCCCTTCATCAGATTGTTGCTGTTGTTGACGTAGGCGAGGTGATGCTTTTCGTGATGAAATTCGAGCGTCTCGCGCGACATGTGGGGGGCGAGCGCGTCGTATGGGTAAGGAAGCTCGGGAAGCGAAAACGGCATCGACTATCTCCTCGATCGCGGCAAAGCGGCCGGAGTTCGATCACAGCTGACGCGAGTGCTCAACGGCGAAAGTCGCTGAGCCGGTCCTGCGGTTGCGTCAACCATGGCCGGCGGTCTCTCCCGACGCTTGCCAGCAAGTTGTCCATCAATCACAGTGTGCGTGAACCAGAACAGAAGGATGCTGACGTGCGCGTCATCATCCACCAGGGGAGGGAAGGCCGATGAAGCCTCCCGTATTCGACTACGAGAGGCCGCCGACTTTGCGCGCCGCGCTTGAGGCGTTGTCCCGGCATGGCAGCAAAGCCAAATTGCTCGCCGGCGGGCACAGCCTCATTCCAATGCTCAACATGAGGACGATCGCGCCGGCGCGGCTCATCGACGTGGGCCGGCTCACCGAACTGCAATACATCGTCGAAGAGTACGGACAGCTGCGGATCGGAGCGTTGACGACGCACAACACCATTCTCCGCTCACCCGTCGTCGCGGCGAACTGCCCGATCGTGACCGAAGCGTATGCGCATGTCGCCAATCATTCCATCCGCAACCGCGGCACGCTCGGCGGCAATCTTTGCCACAATGACCCGGCATTCGAGATGCCGCTCGTCGTGACCCTGCTCGGAGCGACGATGATCGCGCGTAGCGCGCGCTCTACGCGCACGATTCCGGCTGAGAGATTCTTCAAGGCGCCGTTCGCGACCGATCTGGCGCCGGACGAGATGCTTGTTGAAATTCGTCTGCCGCGGCAGCCTCCCGGCCACGGTTATGGTTTCCTGGAAGTCAGCCAGCGCTACGGCGACCGGGCTCTCATCGCCGGCGGTTGTCTGCTGACCCTCCGCTACGGCACCTGCCGCGACGTCCGCATCGGCTTTCGCAATGCGGTCCACAACGTGTTCCGCGTTGCGGCCGCAGAGGCCAAGCTCGAGGGCAAGCCGGCGTCGGCCGCGATGATCAATGAGGCGGCGGAAGCCGCCGCTGACAACGTGGTCTCCGCCGGCGACCTTCATGCCGACGAGGCCTACCGGCGCGACGTGACTGGCACGCTCGCACGCCGAATGCTGCGCGCCGCCTGCGCGCGAGCAGGTCAGTCAATCGACGGATGACCGGTTCGATGGACAAGCTGGACGTCAACGTCACGGTCAACGGCAGGCTGTTCAAACGGCGGATCGAACCGCGGCTGCTGCTGTCGGATTTCATCCGTCACGAGATTGGCCTGACCGGCACGCACGTCGGGTGCGAGAACGGGGTCTGCGGCGCGTGCACCGTACTGCTCGACGGGCTGGCGACGCGCTCGTGCTGCACGCTTGCGGTTCAAGCCGACGGCCGTCAGGTCGAAACCGTCGAGTTGCTTGGCCGTGTCAATAACCTGAGCGTGCTGCAGCGCGCCTTCTGGGAAATGCACGGCCTACAATGCGGCTACTGCACGCCCGGGATGCTGATGCTGATGACCGAGCTGCTGCGGGAAAATCCCACTCCGGACCGGGAGGCGATCCGCGCGCGGCTCAACGACAACATCTGCCGCTGCACAGGCTATGAAGACATCGTCAACTCGGTTGAGCGTGCGGTCGAATTGATGCGCGCCGGGAACGTGAGGCCGTAGTGGCGGAAGCAGGCAAAATCCTCTCGCCTCCCGCCGGCCGGCAGAAGGAGCGGCCGGATCAGCGGCTTGCCGTCATCGGCACGCGCATGCTGCGCAAGGAAGACCCTCGCTTCCTGATCGGACGCGGCCGCTTTATTGACGACATCGTGCTACCGAACATGGCGCATGTCGCGGTGCTGCGGAGCCCGCACGCCCATGCGCGCATCAAGTCGATCAATACCGGCGCGGCGCTGGCGGTCCGCGGCGTCGTCGCGGTGATTACCGGCGAAGACGCGGCAAAGGAGACCGGGCTGCTGCCCTGTTTTGCCAATCCGCCGGTCGAACAGCGCTGCGTCGCGCTCGGCAAAGTCCGTCACGTTGGCGAACCGGTGGCGCTGGTGGTCGCCGATACGCGGTACATCGCGGAGGATGCTGTCGCCCTCATTCAAGTCGAATACGAGCTGCTGCCGGCGGTCTCCGACATGATGGACGCCATCAATTCCCGAGGCGAGGCGGTGCTGCATCCGGAGCGTGGTCCGGACAACGTCGCCGAGCACCGCAATTATTCATTCGGTCCGGTCGACCAGGAATTCGCGCAGGCCGCGCACGTCGTAAAACGGCGGCTGCGCTGGTCGCGATCCGGCGGGCAGCCGCTCGAAACCGCGGGCGCGGTCGCAAGCTTCGATGAAGGGTCCGGCAAATTCACGATCTATGTCAACGGCTCGATGTACAACTACATCGGCTTTACGATTGCGACTGCACTCAAGGTGGCGAGCCACCAGCTCAACATTGTGCCGGTGAATGCCGGCGGCAGCTTCGGCAGCAAGCTGTTCCTGCACAAGGTCGCCGTTCTCGCCGCTTTGGGCGCCGCGCGCCGCGGGCCGGCCGGTCAAATATATCGAAGACCGCATCGACAATATCACCGCATCCGACAATCACGGATCGGATCGCATCTACGATGTCGAGCTTGCGCTCGATGCCGCGCATCGAATGACTGCGCTACGCTACAAGGTCGTGGACGATTACGGCGCCTACTTCCAGTACGGACTCGGCACCCACGGCAACGGATTTTCGCAGACTGTCGGCCCTTACCGGATTCGCGCGGTCGGCGCCGAGATCTACGCGGTCTTCACCAACAAATGCCAGCAGGGCGCCTGTCGCGGCTTTGGCTCGGAAGTCACCAATTTCATGATCGAACGAATTGTGGATGCTGCGGTCGATGAACTCAAACTCGATCCCGTCGCATTCCGGCGCGACAATTTCATTCAGCCCGAGGAATTTCCCTATCAAATCCCGACCGGCAATCTCTACGACAGCGGCAATTATCCCGGTGCACTCGATATGGCGCTGGAGATGCTTGACTACGATGGCTGGCGCGAGAAGCAGCAGTTGGCGCGAACCCAAGGCCGCTACGTCGGCATCGGCGTTGCCTCCTGCCAGGAGAAGGGAGTTTTCAGCGCCACTGAATTCTGGATGCTCAACCGCCAGCCCGGATTTGCCCTGACGAGCTCACCGGAAAGCGCTTCGATCAAGATCGATTCGACCGGCAAGGCAATCATCTCGCTGCACGCGCCATGCTGGGGCAACAGTCCTGAGACGGTCGCCGCGATGGTTCTTGCTGAGCAACTCACCATGGACCCGGCCGACATCAGCGTGACCTATTCGGACACAGATCATGGCCTTCCCGGAACCGGACCGGGCGGCAGCCGCTATACAGTAATGGTGACCGGCGCCATCACCGGTGCTGCCACCATCATCAAGGACAAACTCAAACGCATCGCCGGCCACATGCTCGAGGCAGGCCCGCACGACCTCGAATTCCGTAACAGCAAGCTCGGTGTCAAAGGAGTGTCAGGGTTGGAAGTGTCGATCGCCGAAGTTGCCATGCAGGCGCACTTCTTCCGCTTGTCGCTGCCGGACGATCCGGACCTGACCAGCGGGCTCGACGCCAGCTACACGTACGATCATCCGTTGGCGACGCTGCCAAAAAGCGACAGCGATTTCGGGATTTTCTATCCGATCATGGGCCACATGTGCCACATGCCGGTCGTCGAGGTGGATATCAAGACCGGGCAGGTCAGCTTCCTCGACTACGTGGCCGTGCACGATTGCGGCACCATGATCAACCCGATGACCGTCGATGGACACGTCCGCGGCGGAACGGCGCAGGGCATCGGCACTGCCTTGCTGGAGGAGTTTCGCTACGACAAGAACGGTCAGCTCCTGAACACGTCGTTCACCGATTATCTGCTGCCACGGATCGGCAATTTGCCGCCGCAGGTCCGCATCGGGCACCTCGTCACGCCATCGCCCTATACTGAATACGGCGTAAAGGGAGCCGGTGAGGGCGGCCGGATGGTAGCGCCGCCGGCAATTGCCTCGGCGATCGAGGACGCGCTGCGGCCGCTGGGTGTGCGGATCGATACCGTGCCGGTCACCCCTTCGCGGCTGCGAGCGCTGATCCGCGAAGCGGAGGCAAAAAGCGGCCGAGGGCATTAACGGTTAGTTTGTGCAGTGCGGCGAGCTTGGCCGCACCGGTTGTTGGTTGCTCGCCTTGTGGCGTGCGGCGTGCGCCATGATATCCTTCTAGTGAACCGGCCGAATTTATCGGTGCGGTCGAGGTTCGTTTTATGGCGCGATCGCCGATCGATTTGCCGCGAATGCAGAACCAGGCCCGGCCGCGGGTAGCGGTGTCGCGCGGCCCGAGCATCGTGCCGACGGATGAGCCGCGGGCGCCGAAGCCGCGTAAGCCGCGCTTGATGCGGCAGTTCGAACTCGTCGATCGGGTGAGGCAGTACAACCCCGCCACCAACGAGGATCTTCTCAATCGCGCTTACGTCTATGCCATGCGGGCGCACGGCGAGCAGAAACGCGACTCTGGCGATCTGTATTTCTCCCACCCGCTCCAGGTCGCCGCTATCCTCACCGATCTCAAGCTCGACGATGCCACCATAGCGGCCGCGCTGCTGCACGACACGATCGAGGACACCGACGCCACCCGCACCGAGATTGATCGCCTGTTCGGCCATGATATCGGCGTGCTAGTCGAGGGGCTGACCAAACTGAAAAAACTCGATCTCGTCTCCAAGGAGGCCAAACAGGCTGAGAACCTGCGCAAGCTCTTGCTGGCCATCGCCGACGACGTGCGGGTGTTGCTGATCAAGCTCGCCGACCGGCTGCACAATATGCGCACGCTGTCCCATCGACCGCCCGACGCGCGCCGGGTGACGGCAGAAGAGACGCTCGACATCTATGCGCCGCTTGCGGGGCGTATGGGCATGCAGGAAATGCGCGAGGAACTCGAGGATCTCGCGTTCCACGAACTCAATCCCGACGCCTACAAAGTCATCACTGAGCGGCTCGAAGCACTGGCCGAACGCAGCAAAGGTTGGATCACCGAGATTGAGCAGCAGCTGGCCAAGAAACTTGCGGACAGCGGCATCTCTGCGGAAGTCAGCGGCCGCCGTAAGCGCGCCTACTCGATCTGGCGCAAGATGGAGCGAAAGGCAGTTGGCTTCGAGCAACTTTCCGATATTTTCGGCTTCCGCGTCATCGTCGAAAGCGTCGCCGAGTGTTACGAAGCGCTCGGGATCGTCCATACCACCTGGCCGGTCGTTCCCGGCCGCTTCAAGGATTACATTTCAACGCCCAAGCAGAACGATTACCGCTCGCTTCATTCCACGGTGATCGGGCCGGGCAAACAACGCGTGGAGCTGCAAATCCGCACCAGCGAAATGCAGCAGATCGCCGAATACGGCATTGCCGCACATGCGCTCTACAAGGACGGCGTCGGCTCGCCGACTGAGCTGCTGTCTCGCGAGTTGAACGCCTATGCGTGGCTCCGCCGCACCATCGAACTTTTGGCCGAAGGCTCGAACCCGGAAGAGTTTTTGGAGCACACCAAACTCGAACTTTTCCACGACCAGGTATTTTGCTTCACGCCGAAGGGCAAATTGATCGCGCTGCCGCGCGGTGCGACGCCGATTGATTTCGCTTATGCGGTGCACACCGACGTCGGCAATATGGCGATCGGCGCAAAAATCAACGGCAAGATCGGGCCGTTGAGTTCGCCGCTGCAAAACGGCGATGAGGTCCAGATCCTGACGTCGAAGGCGCAAACCGCGCCGCCTGCCGCCTGGGAATCGATTGTCGCGACCGGCAAGGCGCGCGCTGCGATCCGGCGTGCCACGCGCGTCGCGGTGCGCAATCAGTATTCGGGCCTTGGCCGGCGGATTGTGGAGCGGCTCTGCGAGCGCGCCAAGATCGCCTATTCGGATGAACAGCTGGAGGGCGCCTTGCCGCGACTGGCGCGCGCTTCTATCGAGGACGTTATGTCGGCGGTCGGACGCGGCGAGATGAAAGCCGCCGACGTCGTGCGCGCCATGTACCCGGACTATAAGGACGAGCGGGTCACGTCGTCCGCGCCGCAATCCGACAGCGGATGGTTCGGACTGAAGCGCGCCAAGGCGGTGAAATTCAAAGTACCGCAAAGCGGCGAGAACGGCGCCGCGATCCCGATCCGCGGCATCAATTCCGACCTGCCGGTTCGGTTTGCTCCGAACGGCGGCGCGGTTCCCGGCGACCGCATCGTCGGCATCATGACCCCGGGGGAGGGGATTACGATCTATCCGATCCACTCGCCGGCACTAAAGGAGTTCGAAGACCAGCCGGAACGCTGGCTCGACGTGCGCTGGGATGTAGACGAAAAAGCGCCGCAGCGCTTTCCCGCGCAGCTTGCGATACAGTCGGTCAATGAACCAGGGTCATTGGCCCAGGTCGCCCAGGTTATCGCCGACCATGACGGCAACATCGACAACATCCACATGTCGCGTCAATCGCCGGACTTCACCGAACTGACCATCGATCTTGAGGTCTACAACCTCAAGCACCTGACTTCGATCATCTCGCAATTGCGGGCGAAGAAGGTGATCGCCAATGCCGAGCGGGTCAACGGCTGAACGCTCAAGAAATCGCATGCCCGCTCTCGCCCCCCTCCGCCTTGGCGTGAACGTCGATCACGTCGCCACTGTGCGCAACGCTCGCGGCGGCAAACATCCCGATCCGGTCAAGGCCGCCGAGATCGCGATCGCGGCCGGCGCCGACGGCATCACCGCGCATTTGCGCGAGGATCGCCGCCACATCGTCGATGACGACATCGCGCGGCTGAAGGCGACCATCAAGAAGTCGCTGAACCTGGAAATGGCGGCAACGGCCGAAATGGTGGCGATTGCCCGCAAAGTGCGCCCGCACGCGGCCTGCATCGTGCCCGAGCGGCGGGCCGAGCGCACGACGGAAGGCGGCCTCGATGCCGCGGGCCAGCGGGAAGCGTTGCGCTTGGCAGTAGCGCAACTTGCCAATGCCGGCATTCGTGTTCTTTATTCATTGCCGCGGAGCCGGCACAGATCGAAGCCGCGGTCGCGATCGGGGCGCCCGTCATCGAGATTCACACCGGCGCTTGGTGCGACGCTTTGACTGAGAGCAATGCAGGTGCCGCGGCTGCAGAATTCGCGCGCATCACGCGTGGTGCAGCGCTTGCCGCCAGCGCAGGCCTTGAAGTCCATGCCGGACACGGCCTCGATTTCGCCACCGCAGAGCAGATCGCGACACTTTCACAGGTCGCCGAACTCAATATCGGCCATTTCCTCATCGGCGAGGCGGTGTTCGATGGGCTTCCCGCGGTCGTGCGAAAAATGCGCGCTGCGATGGACCGCGGTAGAGCTCGGGCGGGGATCCCGTCATGATTCTCGGCATCGGCTCCGACATCACCGATGTACGCCGAATCGCCAAGGTACTCGAACGCCATGGCGATCGTTTCATCGACCGCGTATTCACGCCGGTCGAGCGTGCGAAGGCGGAACGGCGGCGAAATCGCTCCGAAACCTACGCCAAGCGGTTTGCCGCCAAGGAAGCGTGCGCCAAGGCGCTGGGAACCGGATTGCGCGCCGGGGTGTGGTGGCGTGATATGGGGGTCGTGAACCTCCCAGGTGGCCGACCGACGCTGGAGTTGACCGGCGGCGCCAAGCGGCGGCTGGAGGCGATAACGCCTGCCGGCCACGAGGCGCGGATCGATCTCACCATCACCGACGAAGGGCCGATGGCGCAGGCGTTCGTGATTATCTCGGCGATCGCCGTTTCGCGCCCATAAGCGCATCGCCCGCTGACCCGCGCGAATATCGATCCGGCAAAAGCGCCCGGCAGCGATGACAAATTCGTCATGTCCGCGAAGCACTGGGGATAAGCATATGGCATCACTAGGTAAAGTCACGCCCGCGGCGAAATCCCGCGTGCGATTGCGCACGTTTGCCTCAAGGGTTACAAGATCGCGGGGCGCCCCAAGACAGCGGAACCATAGGCCGATGAGCGTGCAAACCGGGACAAAACGGAAAGAGGGCGGATTTGCCGAAACCGTGCGCGTGATCATCCATGCGCTGATCATCGCGCTGGTCATCCGCACCTTTCTGTTTCAGCCATTCAATATTCCGTCCGGCTCGATGATTCCGACGCTGCTGGTCGGCGATTATCTGTTCGTTTCCAAATATTCCTACGGCTACACCCACTATTCGTTGCCGTTCTCGCCGCCGATTTTCTCCGGCCGCATCATCGGCCAGCCGGTCAATCGCGGCGATGTGGTCGTGTTCCGGCTGCCGAAAGACGACAGCACCGATTACATCAAGCGCGTCATCGGGCTGCCGGGCGACCGCATTCAGATGATCGACGGCGTGCTCAACATTAACGGCGAGGCAGTCAAGCGCACCCGGATTGAGGATTTCGTCACCGACGACGATGGCGCCGTCCAGCGCGTCAAACGCTATCGTGAGACGCTGCCGAACGGCGTGAGCTATACCACGCTCGATCTCACCGAGAACGGGTTCTACGACAATACGCAGGTCTACACGGTCCCGCCGGATCATTACTTCATGATGGGCGATAACCGCGACAACTCCACCGACAGCCGCGTGCTCAGCGCCGTCGGTTATGTGCCCTACGAGAACATTATCGGCAGGGCGCAGATTATTTTCTTTTCGATTAGAGACGGCGCGCACGCCTGGGAAGTCTGGCGCTGGCCCTGGACGGTGCGCTGGACCCGACTGTTCACTCTGGTGCGATGAGCGGCCGGAGCAAAACTAAATCGGTCGTTTCTCCGCAACAGCCGTCCGCCATTGATGTGGCCGCCGCGCCAATGGCGACCGGCGCCGCAATCGAAGGACCAAAAGATGTGCGCCGTCGCCGTCGCCGCGGCGATGGTTCGCTTGAGGAGCGCATCGGCTATCGCTTCAAGGACACCGCGCTGTTCGATAGCGCGCTCTCTCACATTTCCGCGCTCAAAGGCGCCCGCAATCGCGGCGGCAGCTATCAGCGGCTCGAATTCCTCGGCGATCATGTCCTCGGGCTGGTGATTTCCGACCTGCTGTTTCGCGCCTTCCCGAAGGCCGACGAGGGCGAGCTGTCGCGCCGGCTTGCCGATCTGGTGCGCAAGGAGACCTGCGCGGAGATCGCGCGCACCATCGATCTCGGCGCCGCCATCCGGCTCGGCTCATCGGAGGCCAATGCCGGCGGAAGGAAGCGCCCGGCGATCCTCGCCGACGTCTGCGAAGCGCTGATCGGCGCGGTCTATCTCGACGGCGGCTATTCTGCCGCCGAAGCTCTGGTCGGCCGGTTGTGGGATGCGCGCATGAAGACCAAGGCGCAGCCGCTGCGGGATCCAAAAACCGTGCTGCAGGAATGGGCGCAGGCGCGGGGCCTGCCGACGCCGGCCTATCGCGAGGTTGCCCGTTCCGGCCCGGACCACGATCCGGTGTTTCGCGTGACCGTGCAACTGCCCAAGCTCGCTCCCGCCGAAGGCTCCGGACGCTCAAAGCGCGCCGCCGAGCAGGCCGCCGCCGCGGCCATGATGACGCGCGAGGGCGTCAAGCCCGAACGGCTCGATGGTTGAGGCCCCGGAACCGGACGCTGTGGCCGTACCGGCAACGCGCTGCGGTTTCGTTGCGTTGATTGGCGCGCCGAATGCCGGCAAATCGACGCTGCTCAACGCGCTGGTCGGCGCCAAGATCTCGATTGTCACGCCGAAGGTGCAGACCACCCGCGCGCTCGTTCGCGGCATCGCCGTCGAAGGCGCAGCGCAGATCATCTTCGTTGATACGCCCGGCATCTTCGCGCCGCGGCGGCGGCTCGACCGCGCCATGGTCGGCAGCGCCTGGGGCAGCACGCGGGACGCCGACCTGGTCGCGCTCCTGATCGATGCTGCTAAAGGCGTGCAGGACGATGACGAGATCATCTTGCGCGGACTGGCGGATGTCCGCGCTCCCAAAGTGCTGGTGCTCAACAAGATCGATCTCGTCAACAAGCCAAAACTGCTCGACTTGACGCAAGCGCTGAACGAGCGCGTGGCCTTCGCTGCGACCTTCATGATCTCGGCGCTCTCCGGCAACGGGGTTGCAGATCTCAAAAACTTCTTCGCCGCTCATGTGCCGGCGGGGCCGTGGCTCTATCCGGAAGATCAGATTTCTGATGCGCCGCTCCGCCAGCTTGCCGCCGAGATCACCCGCGAGAAGCTTTATCTGCGGCTGCATCAGGAATTGCCGTACCAATCGACCGTCGAAACCGAGATCTGGAAGGAACTCAAAGATGGTTCGGTGCGCATCGAGCAAACGATCTATGTCGAGCGCGAAAGCCAGCGCAAGATCGTGCTCGGCAAAGGCGGCCAGACCATCAAGGCGATCGGCGCAGCGGCGCGAACCGACATCGCTGCGGCAATTGAGCACCCGGTTCATCTCTTCCTGTTCGTGAAAGTGCGTGAAGGCTGGGGCGACGACCCCGAACGCTATCGCGAGATGGGGCTGGAATTTTCGAAGGAGTGATGATTCTTTCCGTCGCCCTGAGGTGCGAGCCAACGGGTCCGGCCTGAAGTGGCCGGCCCGATGACAAGCTCCGTGCCGTCCTCGCGTCAAAGGTTCCGGCGATCCAACGCGGCCGCGAAGCTCTATCAATTCCCGGTAGGTTTCAGAACCGTGCATTGGTTTGCCGTCGCCCTCGCTCTTGGCACGGCACTGTCGCGGCCGACGTCTGCTGTTGGAGGGCAAAGCGGAAGTCGTGCAGCCATTCGTTGATGTCGCAGTTTGACCCTGGCTGTGTGAAAACGCACTTGGTTATTTGATTCGCGTTGTATGATTCCGCCGCTTTTTGGCGGAGGGATCAGATGAGACGCTTCGTTGAGGGGATCGATCGCGGACAACCGACGCTATTTCCGGAATGCCTGGAGGACTGGATCGATGAGGACAATCCGGTTCGAGTGATCGATGCCTTTGTTGAAAAACTCGAGTTATCGGGGCTGGGCTTTGACGGAGTGGCACCTGAGGCCACGGGGCGACCTTCCTATCATCCTGCGGTCCTGCTGAAGCTGTACATCTACGGCTATCTCAATCGGGTTCAGTCGAGCCGGCGGCTTGAGCGTGAGGCTGGACGCAATGTCGAGGTGATGTGGCTGACCGGTCGGCTGATTCCTGATCACAAGACGATTGCCGACTTCCGCAAGGATAGTGGGCCGGCGATCAAGCAGGTCTGCGTGCAATTTATTGAATTATGCCGCCTGATGGGGCTCCTGACGCGGACGAGCGTTGCGATCGATGGCAGCAAGTTCAAGGCCGTCAACACCCGCGACAAGAACTTCACGCGCGGGAAAGTAGAGCGGCGCCGCGCCCAATTGGAGAAGAGCGTGGCGCGCTATCTTGCGCAGCTCGACACCGCCGACTTGCAGGAGCCATCGGAAGAGCTGGCAGCGAAGATGGCGCATTTGAAGGAGAAGCTGGTCAAGCTGGAAAGCGAGATGCGGCGGCTAGCGGCGATGGAGAAGCTGATGCTGGCGTCACCCGATCAGCAGATCTCGCTCACCGATCCGGACAGCCGCTCGATGGCGACCAGCGGCCGGGGCTCCGGCGTGGTCGGCTACAATGTGCAGGTCGCCGTCGATACGAAACATCACCTGATCATCACACATGAGGTCACCAATGACGGCTCAGATCGAGCGCAACTTGCAAACATCGCCTGCCGGGCGAAGGAAGCCCTCGGTGTCGACGAACTCGAAGCCGTCGCCGATCGGGGCTACTACAGTAGCGAGGAAATCCTCGCTTGCGACAAAGCCGGCGTTGCCGTGACGCTTCCCAAACCGATGACCTCCGGCATTGAGGCAAGGGGTCGTTTCGGCAAGCAGGACTTCGTTTATCTCGGCGAGGAGGATGTGTATCGCTGTCCTGCTGGAGAGAAGCTCGCCTACCACTACACAAATGAGGAGAATGGATTGGCTCTACGCCGTTACTGGACCAATGCCTGTCAGAGCTGCGCCATCAAACACCGCTGTACTACTGGCAAGGAGAGACGGATCACGCGATGGGAGCATGAGCATGTGTTGGAGGCCGCACAGAAGCGCCTCGACAAAAACCCGCAGGCCATGCGCCTGCGTCGCGAGACGGTCGAACATCCCTTCGGCACTTTAAAGATGAGGATGGGAGCGACCCACTTCTTAATGAAGCGTCTTCCAAAGGTGGCCACTGAGATGGCTCTGCACGTGCTCGCCTACAATCTTACACGGGTCATGAACATCGTGGGCACTCAGCCCCTGATGGCCGCCGTTAGAGCGTAGCCAGGCTCAAGAGCCGAACTCCTCGCAACGAACGACTGCTAACGGGTGTGCGCCGTGACAAGGCGGCGCTTTCCAGTGGGTGCAAGCCCCACCCGGCAACCGCTCCAGCCGGAAGCAATCGGAGCAGTCATGGAGGCAACGAAGTGGCTGAAGCCTTCGATTAGCGTGTCACGAATTGGTGGCAGCGCGAGTGTGCAGGCCGCAACGCGAGTGAACGCCGAGCAAGCCTCGAAAAGGACAATGCGCAGGCCGACCCGACAACCCTTTCGGGGAAGGCTGCCACGTCTGGATGAAATGAGCGAAGTGATACGTCCAGACGCTGCGCCGGGGTAGTGGCGGCAGCATGTACACAAGGAAAGCGCACGAAACACGGGAAGCCCCAAAGCGTGGTCAGCGACGACCAACCGGAGGCCCGTGAGGGACAGGCCGGGCGCCTTGGGGTGGCGGAGAGGTTCGTAGTGTGCGCTGGGCAGCGCGTGAATCATGGGGGTTGAAGTCCCCTCGGCGCTCGGATGAGGAGCGCTGTATCCGAAGGCGGGGGTAATTCCTCGCTGGCCGGGAGAGCAAGAAGGTATGGAGAAGTCTAAACGGGCACGAAGGCGAAAGCCGGACACAGCCAAGACGGACCTGAAGCCAGTTGCGCAGAGTTCCCCGGAGGGCAGGGTGTCAGGAGCGATCCTGAATCCGAAGGGTCTGAGGAGAAGTATCGGGCTGTAATCAATGGGGGCCACCCCGAAGATGAACAGGTCGGCCAAAGATGGGGCAAGGTCGAGCCCGCACTATGGGGGCGAAGGCGTTACTCATTCACCCATCGTACCAAGGTGTTTGCTGACGGCACGATACGGAAGATTCATGCGTGACCCCAGGAGACCTGCATGGGTCCCGACCCAGAGCCGGGTAAGCGACCCTATAAGCGAAAGCGAAGTGGGAAGCGAAGCACATGCAGGAGTCGGAGAACGTAATAGTACCTGAAGCGCGAGACGAACAACTCGCGTGACCGGAAACGGCGGATCGTGAGTGATCCGGGGAAGGACGTTCGTGAAAGGTTCGAGCCAGGATCAATCGAGGCAGATGAGAAAGGAGCGTGAAGATGGAAAGTTCCCTATGTGAAAAACCCGAACGTCACGCTCCGAGGAGACTGTCCGATTATCTGATGCTCGAAGGTCAGAAGCAGAAGGTCCACTCTCTGGTGGACAAGGTATACTCACGCAAGAACTTGAAGCTTGCGTGGGAGCGCGTTCGAGCCAATCGAGGGGCCAGCGGAACGGATGGGATCACGATCGGGGCATTTGAAGTCAATCTGGACGCAAATCTGGAACGGCTGCATCAAGAGCTTCGAAACAAGACCTATCAGCCGCAACCCGTGCGACGATTAGAGATTCCAAAAAGGGGAACTCCCGGCAAGACAAGGCCTCTGGGCATACCATCGGTTTACGACCGGGTGTGTCAGCAGGCGCTGGTCAATCGCCTGGAGTCGATCTTTGAGAAGGTCTTTGATCCGAGCAGCTTTGGGTATCGTAAAGGTCGCAAGACAGCCGATGCCCTGGGCAAGATCTGGCGCGAAGTGGAGGCCGGAAGCGAGTGGATCGTGGATGCGGATCTGAAGGACTACTTTGGGTCCGTGGATCACGCGAAGCTCATGGCCCTGGTCGGAAAGCAGATCGCCGATAGCCGCGTGCTGAAACTCATTCAGCAGATGCTCGAGGCGGGCTACGAAGAAAAGGGCCAACGGTTCGAGACTCCACGGGGAACCCCGCAAGGGGGCGTCATCTCACCGCTGCTGAGCAATATCCTGCTAACTCCCTTTGATAAGGAGATGAGGTACCAAGGATATCGGCTCACACGATGGGCGGATGACTGGGTTGTGACCTGCCGGACACGAGCCGAGGCGAAAGTCGCCTTGATTCGGGCAGCAAAGATTCTCGCAAAGCTCGGTGTGACGCTCAACCGGGAGAAGACCCGGATTGTGCACATCGCGCAAGGCTTCGAGTTTCTTGGATTTAAAATCCAACGTGGGAAGGGCCAATTCAAACTGACCCGCGACCGGATTAAATCCACGCTGAACCGACGGAATCTCTATGCCATTCCCACGCAGAAGTCAGTTGACCGATTCAAAGATCAGATCAGGACCTGGACCAAGAGGCATACGCCTCTGCGAATGGGTGGATTGATCAACACGATCAACCCGATCATCCGAGGATGGGGAAACTACTACTGTCGCTCCCATGTCAGAAAGCGCTTCAGTCAGCTGGATCGTTGGATAATCCGAAGGCTCTGGTCGCATCGCACCAAGCGATGGCGAAATACAGGCTGGAGGGAATATCCCACGAGAAGGCTGCGCACGGAGTTCAAGCTGGTCAGCCTTGTCGCACTAATACCCTCGCTTCAGATCGCGAAAGCCCATTCATAAAAGCTGGATGCGGGAAAACTGCATGTCCAGTTTGTGCGGCGGACGGAGGCGAGCCTTTCAATAGGCGCCTCCTCCGACCCGACACCGCTGAAGCCGGGTAATGCCGGTGGAGGGAAGGGACCTCAGTTCAAGACAGACGAAATACGTGGTGAAGGACCTGGAGATTGGGCAACCTATAAACTCCGCTGAGTGTTCAGAAGCTGCAGATGGCGTCGCACGCGAAAGCAAAGGCGTGAAGTCTTGTCCGAGAGCCGGATGCGGGAGATCTGCCTGTCCGGTTCGATGAGCGGAATGTGAAAACGGAGTCATGGCTGAACTACTAAGGCACCGCCAGACGAAAGAGGCGGCAACAGATATGTTCACCCTACAACCACCGCGTCACATTCCAACTCTACCGCCCCAGCGCGTTTTTACACGACCAAGACCCACCTCGGACATCGGGCTGATCAGTTTTTGAGGCCGGTCGAGTGCAATTTCTAGCTCACCGCCCAGCCGGAATGGTAGGCTTTTAGGTATTAGGCAAAGCGTGGTCCTGAGGCTCTGGGAGGGCAACATAAGACGGCGCGATTTCATCAAAGTTATTGCTGGCGTAGCGGCCGCGTGGCCGCTGAGTGCGCACGCGCAGCAGCCAACGATCGGACGCCTGTTCAGCGGTGCGGCCGCATCGGCGCTCGCCATGGCTGAGTTCAAAGCCTTCAAGAAGGGCCTAGCTCAAACCGGGTATGTTGAAGGCCAGAACGTGACGATCGAACACCGCTCGGCAGAAGGCCAATACGATCGATTGCCGGCGCTGGCGGCCGATCTGGTTGGCCGCAAGGTTTCGGTCCTCGCCGTGGCCGGCGGCGTCCCTCCTGCGCTCGCGGCCAAAGCTGCAACGACGAGTATTCCGATCGTCTTCGTCATGGGCTCTGACCCGATCAAGGCCGGTCTCATAGCGAGCCTCAACCGGCCGGAAGGCACGTCACCGGCGTAAGCTTCTTGATCAATGCGCTGGGAACTAAGCGGCTCGAATTGCTCAGTCAAATGGTGCCAAAGGTTATGACAATCGGGATCCTTGCCAACCCGACCAATCCTGATGCCGAGATCGAAACGAGAGACGCGCAGGCTGCCGCGCAGGCGCTCGGGCGAAAACTGATTGTCGTAAAAGCCAGCACCGAGAACGACTTCGAGGCCGCATTCGCCACGCTCGCCGAGCAGGGGGTAGGCGCTCTTGCCATCGCCGGCGATCCGTATATCGAGAGTCACCGTGATCGGCTCATAGCGCTGGCGGCCCGCCATAGAATGCCCGCGATTTACGTTCTCCGCGGAGACCCGGCGGCAGGCGGCCTGATCAGCTATGGCACCAATCTCGACGACGCAAGTCGCCAAGCCGGTGTCTATGTCGGCGCAATCCTCAAGGGCGCCAAGCTGGCCGATCTTCCGGTGATTCAGTCGACCAAATTTGAGCTCGTGCTCAATCTTAAGACCGCCAAGGCGCTCGGCCTCGACGTGCCGCCGTCGTTGCTCGCCATCGCCGACGAGGTGATCGAATAAGAACAACAAGGGTCGCTTTGTTGGCCCGAAACCGAAGTGCCGAGACAGTCGCCGATTTAGTCGCTGTCGGGTGAAAAGCAGACACAACTCGGACATCGCAGAGGTGAAGCGTTTGACCCCGAGCAGACATCCGGGGGCTTGGTTTTCAGCTCACTTTGATCGCCCGGATCTCTGCGGCGCGCTCATCGACAGGGATCGTCGGAAGTTCGCCAGCATTCTTGACAGGCAAGCTGCGGAGACGATCCATAATCGCCTGCCATTCCTTGATCTCCCGGACCGCGCCCTTCTCCGTCGAGGTGTCGACACCGGCGCGATCCAGCGTCGTACCCGCCGGCGGCAGCAGATCGGGGGTATCACCGCGCGGGTCGTCGAGTGCCTCGACCTTCGATTTTAAGGGCTGGCCTTCCTTATTTTTGGGCACCAGCGTTAGTTTGCTCTTTGTGTATTTGGGTATGGCTACCAGAAACATGGCGACCATCAACGGGCACGTGAGGCTATACAAATGCTCGTCCTTCCCGCTGATATCGATCACGTGGTAGCCGCGGTCGATGTCTCCCATTTCGATGGCCGTTACGACGTCGAACTGGGGGCGCGAGGGGTTGTAACGGAACCTCATGCCGGAAGTGCGCGGGAAAAGCTCGCCGGGATGGGCCGGGTTATCCACGAGAAAAAACTCGAGCAGGTGTTTTAGTTCCTGGCCGGTAAAGTAGCCCGTCATGAGCGTACTGCCGGCCGTGGTGTCCACCACACCAGCGCCGAGTGGCGCCACCGCGAACACGTCGTAAACAGTCTGCACGCCCGACTTTCCCCGACTAAGGCCGGCGCGCATCATTGCGTTGGCGGTAAAGCCAATATCCGCCTTGGTGGCGTTTCGGAAAGCATCGGTGCAGAAGTTGGCGAGGATAGTGCCGGCGGCAATGTCGGTGTACGTGTTGGGAATATCCTGAGGCGCCACGGCCAGCGGCTGATCGATGCTGTAACCGCGGGACGCGAACACGACTTCGGTGACCGTCTTCTTGAACTTGTCTATCTCGTCGGCGATAACCCGGTCGCCGACGATGGAGTTGTCGATAGGATGGAGCTTGTAGGACTCGACCTGCAAGTTGCTGCCATCCAGTGTGATTACCAGTTCGCCGAGGTTATCACCGTATTTGCCGGTCTGGACTACGCGTGTGCGGTCGTTGACGATGATCGCATCGTGCAGTTCGGTGTGGCTATGGGCGCCGACGACCACGTCGATGCCCGGCACGGCCTTGGGTAGGCGCACATCGTCACCGTCAGTGAAGCGCCCGTCCTTGCCTTTTTCCACGCCGCCGTGGCTGAGCGCGATGACCACATCTACCTTCTCAGTTTCGCGAAGGGTCTTCACGATCTTCCGGGCGCTCTCGATGGGGTCAGAGAACTTAACTGCTCCTGCTCCATCGGTATAAAGCTCCGCCTCTTTGCCGAGTAACCCGAAGATGCCGAAGCGAATGCCGCCGCGCTCGATGACAAAGTAGCTGCGAACCAATCGATCCTTGGCCAGGCGTTTGAGACCAGACAGTGCTACGTCATTGGCGGTAAAATCCGAATTCGATGCGACGATCGCAGGAACGTGGCCAGCTTTAGCCGCCGCGACAATGGCCTTGGCCGTGCCGTCAGGCCCGAGATCGAAGTCATGGTTGCCGAAGGTAGTGGCGTCACAGCCCATCCTGGACAGCAATTGCAACTCACAGCCGGTCTCTCGGGTGGCTCCAGCGAACGCGGTCCCCATACTGTAGTCGCCTGCGTCAAGCACCAAGACCGGACCCTGCTCCTTGCGCGCCTCTTTCCTCTGCGCGATCAACGTCGCTAGGCGCGCGAACCCGCCTCGGGTGGCGTCGTCGTTGAGCGTGAAAGGTGAGTAGTCCGAAGCCGGTCCCATCCCGATCAAGTTCGAGTGGAGGTCATTGGTGTGCAGGATAGTGAAGGTCTTCTTCCCATCCGCTGCCGCGGCTGTTTCTCCACGTAAAGCCATCGCCGCACCGACTAGCGCCGAGCCGGCCAACAACTCGCGACGCGAGACTGTTTTCAGGATGGGTGCCTTCGTCACATCGGCGGCGGCAGGTCGCACATACCTGGTTTTCATCAATCGGCCCTTTGCGGTTCGAAGATCGACTCGTCGAAACACCATAGGTCATGGTGGACGATGTTGATCCACATCAAAGGCCTCAGTTACTTAGGCAAATGCACGTAAGCCGATAGCGCAGACTTCTGCTTTTGGCCCGTTGCGTCGGATATTGTGCAGCGCCAATTCGGTAGCGATCAGAGCAAAAGCGGACGTGGGGACATCGCCGAACTTATGCAGATGATGCAATTCGCGAAGAGAAGAAGTACGTCGGGAAACCGCACACAGCTTGTCTTATGCCGTCGCCGGCGTCGTCACTGATGGCAGGACGATTGGCCCTTGACGCTCGTCCGCATTTCAGTTACAAGACAGCCTTCGAATCTCGCTCAGTGAAGGACGCCTTCGGCCGAGGGTACTCCCGAATGCGGAGCGAGTGCGGTGCCCGCGCGCGGAACGATACACTCCGCATCCGGGCAGCTTCGGGCATCATGCTGACCGGCACTACGACCGGTCCGGGAGGTGCGTTCCCTGGACTGGGACAGGCGGGCGCGGGTAACGCCCGTGTAAGAACGCGAGGTCTTCGCTCCCCGGTTGGGGCGAGCTTACCGGATCGAACGTCCTGCCGCGTCCCAGGAAGCCTGGCCTGGAGCTGCGCCTAAGGGCCGAAAGCCCTGACGGTAAGAGCCGCCGTGGAACGCCGATAGGCGAGCGCACCCCCTCCCGACCCTCCCCCGCACGCGGGGGAGGGGAAAGAGACAAGGGCGCGCGCCGCATCGCGAGATGCGGAGGTTGGCTGAACACGTCTGTCGGCGTTCCGCTTCCTTTTTCGTTCGTCCTTTCTCCTTCGTCATTGCCGGACTTGATCCGGCAATCCATGCGGAAGGGAAGCCCAATCGGATTTGCCGATAGGTTTCCAGAACCGCAGTCAGCATGGACCACCGGGCCTTCGCCCGCCGGAGCATTGGCTCGATCGTAGCGAGCTAAAGGCTTCGGACCGCGAAGGCGGGTCAAGCCCGGTGGTGACGAGAATGATTGAGCAAAGCCCCGGGCGCGAGTGCGTCGCGGGAACAGTGCTGTTTGTCCGCTCGGCGCGGAGAAAAGGAGCAGGCGGGAGCCTGCGAATCCGGGCCGGGCGCGCTACATAAGCGCCATGCAATGGACCGATGAAGGCATCGTGCTTGGCGTCAAGCGCTATGGCGAGTCCAGCGTCATTCTCGAATTGATGACGCAGGGGCGCGGCCGTCATCTCGGCCTGGTGCGCGGCGGCACCGGGCGGCGTCTGCGCCCGGTATTGCAACCGGGAAATTCGTTGCGCGCGACCTGGCGGGCGCGGCTCGACGACCATCTTGGCAACTATGCCGTCGAGGGGACCAATCTGCGCGCGGCTAATTTCCTTGCCGCGGCTCACGCCCTCCACGGCGTGACGCATCTCGCCGCTCTGTGCCGGCTTCTGGCCGAACGCGAGCCACACACGGGCGTTTATAGTGCGCTCGAAGCCATCCTTGATGCGCTCGACGATCGAGCAGCGGCTGCGCCAATGATCGCACGCTTTGAGCTTTCATTCCTCGCCGAGCTCGGTTTTGGGCTTGATCTGTCATCCTGCGCGGCGACCGGAGCGCGGGACGATCTGATCTACGTCTCACCGCGCTCCGGGCGTGCGGTTTCGCGCACGGGAGGCGAAGCCTACCGCGACAAACTGATGCGGTTGCCCGGTTTCCTGAGCATAGAGGCCGAGCCGGCGTCCCCTGCCGATCTCGCCGACGCATTTGCCCTGACGGGCTTCTTCCTCGAGCGGCACGCCTTTGCGCCGCGCGGTCTTCCCGTGCCGGACGCCCGTGCCCGCTTCATTACCGCTGTTCTTGTTCGCAACGGCTAGCCGGAGTACCTGTCCGCCATGAACAAGAAGGTGATTCCCCCGGATCCCGGCGACGTGCAGGAAATCGCGCTGCGCGAGGCGCTCGAGGAGCGCTACCTCGCCTACGCACTGTCGACCATCATGCACCGCGCGCTGCCTGACGCGCGCGACGGGCTAAAGCCGGTGCATCGGCGCATTCTCTACGGCATGCGGCTGCTCCGGCTCGATCCCGGCTCGGCGTTCAAGAAATCGGCAAAAATCGTCGGCGACGTGATGGGTAATTTCCATCCGCACGGCGATCAGGCGATTTACGACGCGCTGGTGCGGCTCGCCCAGGATTTCTCCTCGCGCTATCCGCTGGTCGACGGCCAAGGGAACTTCGGCAATGTCGACGGCGATAATGCCGCCGCTTACCGCTATACCGAAGCCCGGCTGACGGAGGCCGCGCGATTGTTGCTCGACGGCATCGACGAAGATGCGGTCGACTTCCGGCCCAATTACGATGGCGTATCGCAAGAGCCGGTGGTGCTGCCGGCGGCGTTTCCCAACCTGCTAGCGAACGGTGCGCAAGGCATCGCCGTCGGCATGGCGACCGCGATTCCGCCGCACAATATGGCCGAGCTTTGCGACGCCGCGCTGCATCTGATCGACACGCCGAATGCGCGCAGCCGTACGCTTCTGAAATATGTGCCCGGCCCCGATTTCCCGACCGGCGGCGTGATCGTCGATCCACCGGAGGTCATCGCCGAGGCCTACACGACCGGGCGTGGTTCCTTCCGGCTCCGCGCGCGCTGGAAGACCGAGGATACCGGCCGCGGCACCTATCAAGTGGTGGTTACCGAGATCCCCTGGCAAGTGCAGAAGATGCGGCTCGTCGAGCGCATCGCCGAATTGATGAACGAGAAGAAGCTGCCGTTTCTGGCCGACATGCGCGACGAATCCGCCGAGGATATCCGCCTCGTGTTCGAGCCGCGGGCGCGCAGTGTCGATCCGGCGCTGCTGATGGAGAGCCTGTTCAAGCTCACCGAGCTCGAAAGCCGCGTGCCGCTTAACATGAACGTGCTGGTACGCGGGCGCATTCCCAAAGTTGTTGGGCTTGCCGAAGCCTTAAGCGAATGGCTGACCCACCGGCGCGAAGTCCTGCTGCGGCGCTCGCGCTTCCGGCTTAGTCAGATCGAGCATCGGCTGGAAGTGTTGGGCGGCTATCTCGTCGCCTATCTCAATCTCGACGAGGTCATCAAGATCATCCGCACCGAAGACGAGCCGAAGCCGGTGCTGATGAAGACGTTCAGGCTCTCCGACGTCCAGGCCGACGCCATCCTCAACATGCGGCTGCGCAATCTGCGCCGGCTCGAAGAGATGGAAATCCGCGAGGAAGACAAGACGCTGCGCGTGGAAAAGAAGTCGATCGAGGAGTTACTGCGGTCGGAGAAGGCGCAGTGGAAGACCATTGCCGAACAGATCCGCGAGGTGCGGGACAGGTTCGGTCCTAAAACGCCGCTCGGCAAGCGTCGCACCAGCTTTGCCGAGGCGCCGGCACACGATGAGGCCGCGATCGAAGAAGCCTTGGTCGAGCGTGAGCCGATCACCGTCGTGGTGTCGGAAAAAGGCTGGATCCGCGCGCTGCGCGGCCAGGTCGCAGATTTATCGAGTTTGGTATTCAAGGCCGACGACAGTCTCAAGCTCGCTTTCTTCGCCGAGACGACGTCGAAGCTTCTGGTCTTCGCCACCAACGGACGCTGCTACACCATTGAGGCGGCGAAGCTGCCCGGCGGCCGCGGCCACGGCGAACCGGTCCGGCTCTATAGCGAGCTGGAACAGGAGGCGGATGTCATCACGGTGTTTCGGTATCAGGGCGGCCGCAAGCTGATCGTGGCCAGCAAACAGGGCAGAGGCTTTATCGTTCCGGAAGACGAGTGCCTCGCCAATAAGCGCAAGGGCAAGCAGATCCTCAACGTCAAGCCGCCTGACGAAGCCCGCGCCATCGCGCCGGCCGAGGGCGAACTGGTCGCTGCCATCGGCGAGAACCGCAAGATGGTCGTGTTCCCAATCGACCAGATACCGGAGATGGCGCGCGGCCGCGGCGTGCGGTTGCAGCGGCACAAAGACGGCGGCCTTTCCGACATCAAAGTGTTCGAAGCGGAAAAGGGCTTGAGCTGGACCAATTCGGCTAGCCGCGTGTTCACGCTGTCGCTAAAGGAACTCGCCGACTGGCGCGGCAATCGCGCCGACGCCGGCCGCCTGGCGCCGAAGGGCTTTCCGAAGACCAACAAATTCGACGGCCGCTGAAAAAGCGCACCGCTATTCCACCCGCGCCCAGCCGTCGGGGGTGAGGCGCTCCTGAGGCAGGAAGCGGCCCTTGTAATCCATTTTGCGCGAACCGCGTACCCAGTAGCCGAGGTAGACGTAGGCGAGCCCCATGCGCTGCGCCCGCATGACGTGGTCGAGCACCATAAAAGTGCCGAGCGAACGGGGCGCCTCGTCCGGCTCAAAGAACGAATAGACCATCGACAAACCGTCGGCGAGGACATCGGTCAGCGCGACCGCGATCAGATCGCCGGTGCCGCGCGGTTCGCGCCGCCGGTATTCGATGATGCGGGTCTCAATGTGGCTGTCCTCGACCATCATGGCATAGTCGAGCACGGTCATGTCGGCCATGCCGCCATCGCGGTGGCGCGAATCGAGATAGCCGCGAAAAATTGAATATTGCTCGGACGTTGGCACCGCAACTTTCATCTCGGCCGAGATGTCGGCGTTGCGACCCGCGATGCGACGCATGCTGCGGGTGGGGCGGAATTCTTTGGCGACAACCCGAACCGAGACGCAGCTACGGCAGCCCTCACAGGCCGGCCGGTAGGCGATCGACTGGCTGCGGCGAAATCCGCCCTGGGTGAGGATGTTGTTGAGTTCGCCGGCGCGTTCGCCGACCAGGTGCGTAAAGACTTTCCGCTCTTCCTTGCCGCCGAGGTAAGGGCACGGCGACGGAGCGGTGAGGTAGAATTGCGGCGTGTCGCGGGAGTGCTGAGTCACGTGGCGCTCTGGTCCATTGGCTTTCGAAGGCCGCGAACCGTCCGGCCACGCCGTAGATTGCCCGAGAAAGTGGGGACGCGTCAAAGGCCAATTCGATAGCTCCTCTCCGGAGCGCGCAAAGAAGCTGCCCGCGCTGCGTTGTTGATAATGACGGTGCCGACCAGGATATCGTGCAGAAGCCGTTTTCGGGCGTTGAGGAAGCCGACCGCGACAATAAACGGCGTGAGCACGCTGACGCTGATCCAGTAAACAATCGCGTGCACGGCGCCGAGCACGAAATAAGCCGGCGCGCCGTACCAGGTGCGCATTTCAATTTCCATGGCGCGCATGCCGAGCGTGGCCGAAGCCGGGCTGCCGAGCGTCGTGCCATAATAGAACAGCGCCCAGATCACCGACGCCGGCGACAGCTGCCAGAACAGCATCCACCCGAAGCCGAAGGTGATGAAGCCGAACACAAGGATGAACAATGCCGCGGCAGCGACCGGTAGCGCAAGAATGACCAAGTCGATGACGAAGGCGACGAAACGGCGCGTCAGCACGCCATCGAACAGTTCGGGGTTGGCAATCGGATCGTAGGCATGCGGCCGCAGGTCGGCGGAGATGCCGATCCCGCTCGGTCCCGAACTTGATCCTGGATTTGGCTCGGAATAGGCCATGACAACCTTTCTTGCGACTCTGACATTGTAACGCCGGCGGAAATAGGGAAAAAGGCCGGGCATGGTGACGCTCGCCGATATCGAGGCTGCGCGGCGCACGATCGCGAGTCATGTGCTGCGGACGCCGGAATTGGCGGCGCCGCCACTGTCGGCGTTGACCGGCGCCGATGTGGTCGTGAAGTACGAGAACCTGCAGGTCACCAACTCATTCAAGGAACGCGGCGCCTGCGTGAAGCTCGCCGCACTCTCGGCCGATGAGCGCCGCCGCGGCGTGATTGCCATGTCTGCCGGCAATCACGCCCAGGCCGTTGCGTATCACGCCCGCCGCCTCGCCATCCCGGCGACCATTGTGATGCCGGTGACGACGCCGTTTGTGAAAGTCAAAGCAACCGAGGCGCTAGGCGCCACGGTCGTTCTCGATGGTGAGACGCTGACGGAGGCGCAGGCGCGTGCCGAAGCGATTGCGAGCGAGCGGAACCTCGTCTGGGTTCATCCCTACGACGATCCGCACATCATTGCGGGGCAGGGCACCATTGCGCTCGAAATGCTGGAAACGGCTGCCGAGCTCGATGTGCTGATCGTTCCAATCGGCGGCGGCGGGCTCATCGCCGGCTGCGCCATCGCCGCGCGCGCGATCAAACCGTCGATCGAAATTGTCGGCGTCGAAGCCACGCTCTACCCGTCAATGTGGAATGCGCTCCATCAGGGTAACCGGCCGTGCGGCGGCGCTACGCTCGCCGAAGGCATCGCGGTGAAGAATGTCGGCAAACTGACGCTGCCGGTCGTCCGCGAACTGGTAAGCGATGTTGTGCTGGTCGATGAAACGCTGATTGAGCGCGCGGTCAATGCGTTTCTTACGTTGCAGAAAACGATGGCCGAAGGCGCAGGCGCCGCCGGTTTAGCAGCCATGCTTGCCGAGCCGGAACGCTTTCGCGGCCGCAAAATCGGTTTGATCCTCTGTGGCGGCAATATCGATCCGCGGATCCTCGCAACCATTATGGTGCGCGAGTTGGAGCGCGCTGACCGCATTGTCTCCTTCCGTCTCACCATCCCCGATCGCCCGGGAATTTTGGGTCAGATTGCGACCCGGCTGGGCGAATTCAACGCCAACATTTTGAGCGTTGATCATCACCGGCTGTTTCTCGATGTTCCCGCCAAAGGCGCCAAGCTCGATGTGACGATGGAGACGCGTGACGCCGCCCATGCCGACGAGATCTTTGATGCGCTCGCAGCCGACGGCTATCAGCCGGTGCGCATGCCGGGCGGCGCGGCGCGCGAGTGAACGCGGAATGAACGGCTATTCGCTAATGAAATAGACCATTCAGAAAATTGAGCGGACCCTTCGTCGTCGTCGTCGTCGTCGTGTTTTTCAGTCGGCGAAGTCGTAGCCTCGAGGTCCGGGCGCGGACGGGGCATCGGTACGTTCGCTGCCGTTATCTGCATCATGGCGAGATCGCTCGGACGGTGTCGCGGTAGCGGGATGGGGCCGGTCAGCGGTTGCCCAGCGGGTACGGCGTCGGCCGGAGGCTTGACCGCGCCTGCGGCCTGCTCCGTTGCATTCTGCCGCGCAGCCTCCCGCATTGCGTCGGTCTGTGGGGCCGCGGGCCATGGCGCAGCGTCACGCGACGCTGAATTCTGCCGCGACGGGCTCGGCCAGACATTCGGTGCAGCCGGGTCAGGCTGTGCCGATGAAGTAGAAACAGATGCCGTCGAAAAATCGGCTGATCGATTACCCGCCGGAGGAGTTACAGGCACGTCAGCAGAGTTTGCCGACATCGGCGCCGGCGAGGCATCAGTGAGCTTCGCTGCATTTGCCGACATGTTGGGGTCACTCGCCAACTGATCCTTTGGCGAAGCGGACGGGTCGCGCGCATCCGTCGCTGTCGCCCTTGCTTCGACTGTCATCGGCGAAGCGGCGGACGGCTGGGCCCGTTCAGCCGGCGGCGACGACCGGTCGTTCGCTTCCGGCCCCGCGTTGGCGTTGCCGGTCATGGTCGCTGTAAGTTGGCGGATCGAAGGAATCTGCAGGGCGCCGACATGGACACGCACGAAGGTAGTGACGCTCTGCCATGGCGACCAATCGCCGGCAGCTCCACTCGCGGCGGTGCTCTCCTGTTGCTCGTTTACGCTGGTCGCAAGCTGGCGAAAGGAGGGAACCTTCGGCGGTCCAACATAAGTCCGGACGAGCCCGGTGACAGTCCACAGGGCCACCGGCACGGCGGTCAGCACCGCCACGACTATAATGATCCGCCGCAACACCACGTGGGGCCGGACATGGTCGTCGTAATCACGCATGACATCCGCCTCTCTCGTTTCGTTTCGGGCGGGGACGTTGTTGCTTAGTTGCGCATGCTGTTTTCCGAAACTCGGCAATCGCCCGGATCACCCCGGTGCGGGCCTTTTCGGATCATGCGTGCGAGCCGTCCTTCTTCAGTTTCTCCGCAATCCTTGCCGCGAAATAAGTCAGAACTCCGTCGGCGCCGGCGCGCTTGAAGGCGATCAAGCTTTCCGTCATCGCCTTGTCCCCGTCGAGCCAGCCGTTCCCCGCGGCGGCCATGATCATCGCATATTCGCCGGACACTTGGTAGGCAAAGGTGGGCATGCCGAAGGTCTCTTTGACCCGCGCCAGGATGTCGAGATAGGGCAGGCCCGGCTTGACCATGACCATATCGGCGCCTTCGGCGATATCGAGTTCGACCTCGCGCAGGGCTTCGTCGGTATTCGCCGGGTCCATTTGATAGGTGCGCTTGTCGCCGGTCAGCGTCGCGCTCGAGCCGACGGCGTCGCGGAACGGGCCGTAAAAGGCCGAAGCGTATTTGGCCGCATAGGCCATGATCTGAACGTCGTGATAGCCCGCGGCATCGAGGCCCTGGCGGATCGCACCGACGCGGCCGTCCATCATGTCGGAGGGGGCGATAATGTCGCAGCCGGCCTCGGCCTGAACGAGCGCCTGGCGGACCAGAACAGCAACGGTCTCGTCGTTGAGGATGACGCCGTCGCGGAGCAGGCCGTCATGGCCGTGGCTGGTATAAGGATCGAGCGCCACGTCGCAAAGGACGCCGACGTCCGGCACCTCTTTTTTGATGGCGCGGATCGCCTGGCAGACGAGGTTTTCTGCATTGAGCGCTTCGGAGCCGGTTTCGTCGCGTTTGCCCGGTTCGGTATAGGGGAAGAGCGCAAGGCACGGGATGGTGAGTTTCGCCGCGCGCACCGCCGCGCGCACCGCTTCGTCGACCGAGAGACGCTCGACGTCGGGCATCGAGCTGACGGGCGCCCGGACCTTGGTGCCCTCGACCAGAAACAGCGGCCAAATCAAATCGTCGGTCGTGAGGACGTGCTCGCGCACCATGCGCCGCGCCCATTCGGCGCGGCGGTTACGGCGCGGGCGTATCGCCAAATCGAGGCGCCCGGCAGGGCTCCTCCGCCTCGACCGGGGAGGGGCGGATGCGTTCGAGTGGGCGGCCGAATTTGATCGCCATGGGGGCGCTCCGAGCGGGGAGTCGCCTCTTTCTACCCGTTCCAAGCTTCACCCGCCACTGCCGCGCCGGTGGATTGACTAAAGCCGGTCGCGGATGCCAAAGGCCGCCCTGCCATGAGCGATCAATCGAAGAACCGACCGACCCGGCCAAGCGACATGCTCGAACCCGTCCAGGCCGGGGGCGTGAACGCTCCCGGATCGTGGGCAGAGTATCTGGTGCTGTTTCTACGGGTCATGGCGGTCCTTTCCCTGATTAAGGGTCTCTACCACTGGGGTCAGGTGTGCGGCATCGGCGCCACCGCCGACGGCGGCTTCGAGGCGCACACCGTCGCTTGGCGGACGGCGACGGTGTTCTTCGCGGTCATCGATCTCGTTGCCGCAGTCGGGCTGTGGCTCGCGGCGCCCTGGGGCGCGGTGGTGTGGCTGACGTCGGCCGTGTCCATGGCCGTGGTGGAAGTGTTCTTCCCGAAGGTTTTCGGCGGCAGCGTCTTGATCGTTTTCTTTGAAGCGGCGCTGCTGGTCCTCTATCTGTGGCTCGCGATCCAAGCCGCGCGCGAGCGGCCGGTGTGACCGAAGGAAAATTCATGCCGCAGCTCAGCGCCATCGTGATCACCAAGAACGAGGCGGCGAACATCGGCGAATGCCTGGATAGCCTCGCGTTCTGCGATGAGCTTATCGTGGTCGATTGCGGCAGCACCGACGCGACCATGGAGATCGCGCGGGCGAAAGGGCGCCCGCGTCGAGTTTCACGAATGGCGGGGTTTTGGCCCGCAGAAAAACTATGCGCTTTCGCTCGCCACGAAGCCCTGGGTGCTCAACCTCGATGCCGACGAGCGGGTCACCGCTGAACTTGCTGCTGCGATCAAGGAGGCGATTGCCGAAGACAGCGCTGACGGCTGGGAGTTTCCGCGGCTTTCGAATTTTTGCGGCCGGCAGATCTACCATTCAGGCTGGTATCCCGACTACGTGCTGCGGCTGTTTCGGCGCGGCAAAGGCCACTTCGATAATGTTATCGTCCACGAGCGCGTGATCTGCACGGGAGTGGTGAAACGGCTTCGCCCGCCGCTCATTCACTTTGCCATGCCAAGGCTTGAAGATGCGCTGTCGCGGATTGACCGTTATTCGACGGCGAAGGCGCAGATGATTGTCGCTTCCGGCCAAAAAGTCTCATTCCTGACCGGCATTGGTCATGGGCTGTTTGCGTTTTTGCGGGCCTACATCCTGCGCGCCGGGTTTCTCGATGGCGCCCAGGGCTTCCTGCTCGCAGTCGTCAGCGCCGAGACCAGCTATTATCCCTACATGAAGGCATGGCTGGCGATGCGCGGACGGGATATCCGTTCGCCTACTCGTCGCCCCCTTTCGAACTCCTGATCTTTCTCAATCCTTTTCGGCTCATTCAGTGGGCATTCATGCCAGAGTTGATCCTCGCCATTCATTCCGGCCCTCACGACTCTGTTGCCGCGCTTTTCGAGGACTATGATCTGAAGGCGGCGGTACAGCTCGAGCGTCTGACCAGAATCAAGGGCGACGGCTCCAAACATCCCGACGCCTGCATCGACGAAGTGCTGGCGATCGCCGGTGCAACGCGCGCCGATGTCGACGTGATTTCGATGTCGCGCACGCTGCTTGACGTTAAATATTTCCGGCGCGTGACCGGCATTCGCCGGCTCATGGAGGTTGCCCTGCGAGGAAGCCGCGGCCGAAACCTTCAATACATGACGCACGAGATGCGTCACTATCATTCCAGGAATATTGACGATTTGTTTGATCTCGCGGCGTTTCGCCGCGATGGCGGTTTTCGGCAGAATGCAACGCTGCATTTCAGCAACCACCACGAAGCGCACGCGCTGCCGGCATTATTCTACAGCCCCTGGGATGAGGCGCTGCTGGTCACCGCCGATGGCGGCGGCGACACCGTCAATTACAGCCACCGCAGCTTCTCGAATGGAGCAATCAAAACAATTTATGGCGGCGACGAGTGCTTGTTCACAGAAAAGCCGATCGACAGTCTCGGCCGCGCCTATAGCGCCGCGACGCTGGCGCTTGGATTTCGCATGGATCGTCACGAAGGCAAGCTCACCGGCCTTGCCGCGCTGGGCAAACCGGTGCGGGCCGACGAGATCGCCTCGTATTTTCGCGTCGATGACAGCGGCCGGGTGTACTCGACGTTCTCCGGCTTCAGCCACATGCGGCGCTACATGCGCCAGCTAGCTAAAGTGGTTAGTCCGGAAGACCTCGCCGCTTCGATCCAGAAGGTGCTCGAAGAGACCATGCTGCGTTCGATCAAGAACTTGCTGGCGAATTTTCCGAGCAAACATCTTGGCGTGGCCGGCGGCGTGTTTGCCAATGTCAGGCTCAACCGGTTGTTGGCCGAGCAGCTTGGGCTTGACGAGATCTTCATCTTTCCTGCCATGGGTGACGAAGGACTGCCGGTTGGCAGCGCGTTGATCTATCTGATGGAGCGGGATGGGCTCAAAACCTGGCTCGATCGGCGGCGGCCGCTCGGCCCGATTTTTCTTGGCCGTGACTATACCAGTGCCATCGATCCAGCCCTCACGACTTTGCCGAATGTACGACGTGTTCAGGGCGTGCCGGTGACGGAAGCAGCAAACCGCCTCGTCGAGGGCAAGATCGGCGCAATTTTCACCGGCCGTATGGAATACGGGCCGCGCGCCTTGGGTGCGCGCTCGATTTTGGCAAATCCGTCGCGGCGACAAACGCATGATTTGCTCAACCAGCGTCTCGCGCGCACCGAGTTCATGCCGTTTGCGCCAGTGGTTGCGGCCGAACGGGCCGCCGAGGTTTTCGACGTCAACGCCGTGAATGCTAGGGCGTGTCAGTATATGACCATTGCCTGTGACGTGCGTCCGCAATGGCGCGACCGCATTCCTGCTGTCGTACACGTCGACGGCTCGGCGCGGCCGCAGACCATCCGGCGCGACGATAATCCGCTCTATTACGACATCGTCCAGGGTTTTGCGGCTGCAAGTGGACTGCCGGTTCTGGTCAATACCAGTTTCAATGTGCACGAGGAGCCGATCGTCAATTCGCCCGCTGAGTGTGCGAAAGCGTTGCTCGATGGCCGGATCGATTTCGTCGTGACCGGTCAGGGAGTCTACGAGAAATAATTGCGGTTGCTGAAATGGCCGCGTTTGCAGCAAACAGTTAAATCGATTTTCGGCCGCCGGCTTGCGCCTTGGCGAGGCCGACATTCTCAGGCTGTTTGCGCAGAATGCTCTCCGCCCGTTCAATCACTGCCTGCGCGGAGACCTCCTTCATACAGGCGTGATCGTTGGGGCAGCGGCTGAGCTGCCGCAGATAGCAGGGCGCGCAATCGATACTCGCCTGCAACACGGCGCCGGGCCGGCCGTAAGGACCGATCCAGACCGGATCGGTCGGCCCGAATATGCTGACCACCGGGCGGTCGACGGCCACAGCGAGGTGCATCGGGCCAGAATCGTTGGTGATGCTGATGGTAGAGCGCCGGATAAGCGCGGCAAGCTCGGTGAGCGTGGTCTCGCCGGCCAGATTGATCGCGCCCGGCGCCAATTCCGCGACCGTTTCACAAGCGGCGCGCTCGCGCGCGGCGCCGATCAAAGTCACGGCAAAACCTCGTTGCAGGAAATGGCGCGCCACTTCGGCAAAACCGTCGCTCCGCCACTCCTTGGTTTCCCAGACTGTACCCGGTGCCAGCACGGCGAGCTTCTTGTTCGCGGCGTCGTAGTAATCCATCAGGGCGTCGATGCGTTTCATCGCCTCGCCGGGAATCGGAAACGAAAAGTCGGCGGCGCCGTCGTCGAGGCCAAGGAGCGGCCCGACGCTGAGGTACCGGTCGACCGCATGCAGGTCGAGTGTCGGAACCGGAATATGATGCGTGTAAGCGAGCCAACTGCCCTCACGCGCGCCCTGCCACGCGTGCTTGCGGGTCTCTTCGGGAAACTTCCGCGGCGATGCGTCCCAGACGCTCGCCCGCGGCCGGTCAAATCCGATCCGCACCGGCGCGCCGCTCGCGATCGTGAATATCGCCGTGCGGAACTGCCCGTGCATGTCGATCACCAGATCGTATCGGGTATTCCGCAGCTGCGAGGCGAGACGCGCGTAGCTGATAAACGGCGTCAGCCGCCAGGGTGTCGACCAGTCTTTGCGGTCAAACTCGATAACATTGCTGATGGCCGGATGGTGGCGGAGGAGTTCGCCGATCGCCGGCGTCACCAGCCAGTCCAACCGCGCCGCTGGATAGCGGCGCCGCAGCTTGTTCAGCACCGGGATGGTGTGAATGACGTCGCCGACGGCCGATAATTTGATCAGCAGAATTTTGCCGAAGTCACGATTGCGCAAGTCGGCCGCGGGCGTGTTCAAAAAATAACTCCTGTCGCGCGACGGCTGTTGTGCGCCCAGAGCGTCTTATGGCGCTAGGCGCGGCCCGGTAAGATTTTTTGCAGCACGCGCTTGAACGACGCGGAAGTATGGTGCCGCAACATGGCGATTTGCCGGTTGCCCTGCGACGTGAGCCAGTTGAACTGAATGACCCGGCGTTCGCCGCTGAACGGCTCGTGGCCGTGCCAGGAATTGTTGCTGCGCTTGAACGCAAGCAGTGTGCCTGCGATCGGCGGCACTTCGACAATGATGTCGCTGAGATTCTTGGCAGAGCGAAGGAGCCGTAGCCGCCCGCCGGCCTCTTCCCAGCTTTCGTTCATGTAGATCAACACGGTGATGATCTTGCTGGTCGAATCGGTGTGGATCCGGCCGTCGCTTAAATCGCAGCGGCCGCGGACCGTGGTCACGGTCGGCCGCCCCGAAAGGTCGAGGCCGAATTTTTGTTCGAACGCCTCGCGGAATTCATCGCTCTCCAGTTCGTCGAGCAAATTCTGGAATTCCGGACCGAAGCTGACCTGATCGACCGGGAAACTTCCGGACGAGGAAATCTTTGGATAATCCGCATTGATCGCCGCCAGGCCGTCCGGGCCGATGAACCCGGATACGATCAGATGCTGAAACGGCTCCAGCACCAGAGGAGTCGCCCGGAATGCCTCAAGCCGCATATAATTCGACGTATTTGGCACTTATCTCGCCTTGTTCTTGCCCGTTCCGGGAAACTAGCACTCCGCTGCGGCGGGGTAAATTATGGCGCGTGTGGACGCAAGATCGCCCAGCCGACGTGGACCGTGCCGTTGTTGTGATGAGCGTTCAGGTCAAACGGGGTGCCGAGTTCGGCGCCGGGCGCGACCGCGGCTAGGTTTGGCGGCAGCACCCGAGGATCGCTGTCGGTCCAGACGATGACGGCGCCGCGGGCACGCAAATCGTTCGGATCGATCCAGGGCGCGCGCTGCGGCAGGCCGTCGATCAAGACCCGCGGCTGCGGGCGCTGTGCTGAATAATGAGCAACATTACCGCCGTCCCACATCGAAGCGATGATGTAGGCGGGCTTGCGTCCGGTCGCCTGCTCGAACCGTTGCGTAATCGCGGCCGACAGAAGATCGCCGGGAAAGAACGCCGCGCGGTAGCGGTGATCGAAATTCGGCAGCACCAGATAATCGGCGGCAAACGCAGCGATCGAGAGCACAAACACCGCAGCCCATAGCGCGCCGATTAAGGCGAGCCGCCTATGGTCGAGCGCGGCAGGAGCATACAGGACGATCCAAAGACCCAGGAACAGCCACAGCGGAAAGCCCCACATCGCTTGCGTGCCGCGGCCGGTGACGACGCTCAATGCCAGGAGGGTGAGCGCCGGGCCGAAAACCAACAGCGTTACAATGCGGCGATCGAATGCGTCGGCGGCGCCACGGGGCGTGCTCTTTGCCGAACGCCAAAACACCGGCGCCGCGATCACCAGTGATGGAACGAGAAAGAACGCTTGTGCCACCAGGTATTCGGCCGGGTTGCGCAGATGATCGAGCCAGCCGTTTGACGGCGTCGCGCGCGCTTCGGCGTAGCTGAACGGCAGGAAATCGTTGTGCACGAGCCAGATCAGATGCGGCGCCATCACCGCAAGCGCCACTACCGCGGCCATCCAGGGGCCAGGGGTAGCCAGATGGCGGCGCGCGTCGCGGTCGAAAACAAGAAACAGCGCGAACGGCGCCGCCAGCACCACCATGAAATATTTAGCCCACCAGGCGAGCCCGATCGCCAACCCGAGCAAAACCCAGTAGCCGAGTTTGTCGCGGCGCAGCGCGGCGTAAAAGGCAAAACCGGCCAGCGCCCAGAGCGGCAGTTCGATCACGTTGTGATTGAACTTGGTGGCGCTGGCGGTGAAGTAATGCAGGCCGTCGGCGATCAGGATCGCGACCAGCGCGCCGGTCGCGCCAACCAGCGGTCGCGCGGTCTTCCACACCGCGATGAAGGCGATGATGACGACGACCTGAGACAGCGCATAAAGCGAATCATCGAAACCGAACACGCGGTACACGGCTTCTGCCACCCACCACGGCAGCGGCGGCAGCTTGTCGTAGCCGAGCTGCCATTCGCGGCCGTAGACCATGGCCTCGATCACGTCGAGCGGCAGGTTGAAGTAGATCAGCGACGGCAGCGCGGTCCAGATCAGCCCGTGGACGACGAGGAAGCCGGCGAAAGCCGCCCGCGGGCGGCGCTCTACCGCATCGATCAATCCGGCCATTTTCATTGCGTCATCGGTCCGCAGTCCTGCGCCGCCTTAGATGCACGACAACGAGGCCGACTCAAGTCAGCTCCCTCCCCCTTTGCGGGGGAGGGTGGGGAGGTGGGGTCGGGAGGTTGTGCGCATGCATCGACGCCTGCGATTCGCCTCCGACCCCACCCCTAACCCCTTCCCTCAAGCTTGCACTCGGGCGCGCGACAAGCGCGGCCCGGTTGGGGGGAGGGGAACATGACGCCATGCGCGGGCCTTGCTATTGAGTTTACGGCTGGGCTGATCAGGCCAGAGGGCGGGCTATGAAGGACATTGTCGACAGGCTCGAAGAACGCCGCGACAGCGCGCGCGGCGGCGGCGGCGAGCGGCGCATTGACGCGCAGCATAAGCGCGGCAAGCTCACCGCGCGCGAACGCATCGAACTTCTGATGGACAAAAACTCCTTCGAGGAGTTCGACATGTTCGTCGAGCACCGCTCCTACGAGTTCGGCATGGAGAAGACGAAAATCGCCGGAGACGGCGTTGTCACCGGCTGGGGCACGGTCAACGGCCGCAGCGTTTTCGTTTTCGCCAAGGATTTCACCGTGTTCGGCGGCGCGCTGTCGGAGACCCACGCCCAGAAGATCATCAAGATCCAGGACATGGCGATGCGGGCCCGCGCGCCGATCATCGGTCTGTTTGATGCCGGCGGCGCCCGCATCCAGGAAGGCGTGGCGGCGCTCGGCGGCTACGGCGAGGTCTTCAAGCGCAACGTCATCGCCTCGGGCGTCATACCGCAGATTTCCGTGATCATGGGGCCGTGCGCCGGCGGCGACGTTTATTCGCCGGCGATGACCGATTTCATCTTCATGGTGCGCGACACCAGCTACATGTTCGTTACCGGCCCCGACGTGGTGAAGACGGTGACCAACGAGATCGTTACCGCGGAAGAACTCGGCGGCGCTTCGGTGCACGCCACCAAATCCTCGATCGCCGACGGTGCTTACGACAACGACGTTGAATGTCTCTTACAAATGCGCCGGCTGCTCGATTTCCTGCCGCCGAATTTTTCCGCGGGCGTGCCGGAATGGCCGTCGTTCGACGAGATCGACCGCATCGAGCCGTCGCTCAACTCGCTCGTGCCGGAGAACCCGAACAAGCCTTACGACATCAAGGAGCTGATCCTCAAAACCGTGGACGAGGGCGACTTCTTCGAGCTCTCGGAAACCTTCGCCCGCAACATCGTGATCGGCTTCGGCCGGATCGCCGGCCGCACCATAGGCATCGTCGCCAACCAGCCGATGGTGCTTGCCGGCGTGCTCGACAGCGACGCGAGCCGCAAGGCTGCGCGCTTTGTCCGCTTCTGCGACGCCTTCAACATCCCGATCGTGACCTTCGTCGACGTGCCGGGATTTTTGCCCGGCACTGCGCAGGAATATGGCGGCCTGATCAAGCACGGCGCCAAGCTTCTGTTCGCCTATTCGCAGGCGACGGTGCCGCTCGTCACATTGATCACCCGTAAAGCTTTTGGCGGCGCCTACGACGTCATGGCGTCAAAGCATATCGGCGGCGACGTCAACTACGCCTGGCCGACCGCGCAGATCGCGGTGATGGGCGCCAAGGGCGCGGTCGAGATCATCTTCCGCTCTGACATCGGCGATCCGGACAAGATCGCCGCCCGCACCCGCGAATACGAGGAGCGCTTCCTCTCCCCCTCCATCGCCGCCGAGCGCGGCTATATCGACGACGTGATCATGCCCCACGCCACGCGGCCACGCATCGCGCGCGCGTTGGCGATGCTGCGCGGCAAGACGGTGGAGATGCCCGGAAGGAAGCACGACAACTTGCCGGTGTGACAATGCTCGATATTCGGCATTGGTATTTTCGCTTTGCCCTTTTGTCACTCAGCCTCTTAGCCCTATCCGCGCCGAGTTTGGCGCAAGTCCAGCTATCGAAAAGCACCAAGGCGGCTCACGATGTGTTTCTTGATGGCTACGCCCGGACAAACAATAAATGCGAAGCCATCGATCCACCGAAAATATATGTTGATCAACCCCCGGAACACGGCATCATCTGCTTGCGACGCGCGGATGTGTGGTTACGGGCGACCGTGGAGAATTATTTGACCCACTGTTTGCGCAGGAAGGTTGGAGGGGATTCATGTCATCTACCTTCCGCGCAAGGGTTACACTGGAATAGATCAAGTTCGCTACACGGTTCAATTTCCGGCTACACAGCACAAAGTTCAGGTCGATTTGACTGTTTTGCCAGATGATCCTCAATCACGAACGGCTGTACCCGCGGACATCAGCGCTCCACTCGGCGACGCGTCCCAATTACCTGGTCCCCCGCCTGAGTGCGCCGCGCTTGTGTCTTAGTGCGCAGGACGGGTGAGCAACGCGAAACTCATCAAACAATACGGCGATATTGCGCGCCGGGTTTCGCTGCGCTCAACCCACCCTATACTGAATGCGCCGTACCTTGATCTTGGCTTTGCGCGCTGCCGCGATCATGGCCTCGTCGGCGGTGACGAGCGCTGCGTTCTCGCGCTGCCGTACAGGCTACAACAGGCGCAACTCGATACCCGTCATCGCTTTCGCCGCGGCAATGAGCCTCCTATCTGCCGTGATCAAAGGGCAACGCTCTCGCTCGGCGAGTGCCACATAGAAACAGTCGTAGATCGGATGGCGCAGTTCGATGGCGATCTCGGTCGAGCGCGCGGCGAGGTCGCTCGGCGCGATCAACTGTGTGAAGAGGTTAATTGCAGTTTGAAGCGCGCGGACGGCATCACGCGCGGACACTTCCCTCCAAATGGCGCGCTTCCAAACTGCATTGCCGATTTCGGCGACGATGAGCGATGGTGCAATAAGGTCGTCGCCGCTGCCCCGTAATGCCGCCGCCCGGTCCGAGCCATCCTCTTGCAAAACCCACTTGGCCGCGACACTGGCATCGACGACGAACGTCACCGATAGGGCTCGTCGTTATCGCGCCACTCGCGAATGATCTGCGTGGAGTCGCCGGTTACTTTGCCGATCTTGGCGCGGATGCGATCGGCCTCGGCCCAAGCCTCTTCTTTGCTCGGCCTCGCCGCGGCGCGCAACGCCTCGCGCGCGAGATCGTTCATCGATTTGCCAGCGGCCTTGGCCTTTTTCTTCAGTTGTGCGGCAACGGCATCGTCCACGTTTCGGACCAGAATATCGACCATCGGCGGCTCCGCTTGATATCATTATGATATCATCGGCTCGGAGAAATTCAAGGTGGGCCCTTCCGCCGTGCCCCGCGCCAGTAGAAATGTTGCGTGGCCCGCATGGCGGCAATTTACCCGGGCCTCTCGACCGATTTGCTGCGGGCGGTTAGGTGCTTCGCCTTACTTGAGGTCGGACCCTAAGCCGTCGCGACGGTCGATGGCGTCGTGGAATTGAGCAATTGCGCCTGCATCTCGATCAACTGTTCAAGGAGATTGTTGGTTGCCCCCGTTGTGCCGGTTGTCGAGCTTGAGCTGTCCGAGGACGAACTATCGCTGGAAGGGTCCGCCGTTGTCATCGTGACCGTCGAACCGTCGGGATAGGTGATCGTATAAGTGGTTGAGCCGTTGCTGTTGGTCGTGGTTTGACTGGCGGCACCGCTGTCGGCCGAGGCCAGCATGGCCCCTAAGGCCGGCATGCCGCCGAAGGCGCCGAACGGCGGCGGCGGAGGTGCAAACTGGCTTTGCTGTTGTCCCGACGAGGTTTCGCCGCCGCTCTGGTTCGCTGTGGAATTGAGCGCCTGCGTGAGCATCTCGATCACCTGTTCGACGGGATTGCCGCTCGTCGAACTCGTGTTATTCGCGGAGCTTGAGCTGTCCGAAGACGAAGCGTCGCTTGAGGAGGCCGGCGTGGTCAGCGTGACCGTCGAGCCATCGGCGTAGGTGATCGTGTAAGTGGTCGAGCTGTTGGCGTTCGTCGTGACCTGACCGGTGGCGCCACTATTAGCGGCGGCCTGCAGCGAAGCCGCGCCGCCGAACGGCGGCGGCGCAAACGGGTCTTGGGCGGCTTGCGTTGCGGAAGACGTGCCGTCGGCGCTTTGGCCGGAGTTCGCGTTCAACGACTGGGCCAGCGACTCGATGAGCTGCTCGAGAGGATTGTTGCTTGTCGAGCCTGGAGCTGTCCGAAGACGAAGCATCGCTTGAAGCAGCCGGCGTAGTCACGGCGACCGTCGAGCCATCCGCGTAGGTGATCGTATAAGTCGCCGAGCCATTGGCGTTGGTCGTGGTTTGAGCCGTGGCGCCGCTATCGGCGGAGGCGAGGAGTGAACTTAAGCCCCCGAACGGCGGAGGTCCGAACTGACCCTGCTGGACTTGCGCGCCCGAAGAGCCGCCGGTTGTGTCGGTCGCGTTGTCCGCGCCAAATTGAAACCCTGCCGCCCCAGCCCCGGTCATCTGCAACCCCAGCAAAGCGAAGAAGGTCTGCGGACCAAATTGCACGGATGAGCTGCCTGCCAGTGCTCCGTTTGACGAGCTGCTGGAGCTCGAAGCCGTGCCGGTGCCGCTCGGCGCGGAGGGGCTCAACGCCGGAATGGTTTGCCCTGCGGTGGCGCTCGAAGACGTGTTTTGCTGGAGGAGGTATTGAAGGTATGCGTAGGGATTGGAGTAACCGGAACCAACAGACAAAGACATGGCACGCTCCTGACAAACTCAACACCGACGAGACTTTCGTCGCGCGCATTCCATGCAAGGCCAGGGCCATTGCGTTAAGTGCGTAAGAACAAACAGCTTTCAAACAAATCGCCGCGTTAAATCACTGCACAATCTGCCACGCCGCGCGCGTCAAGGCGGCAAAACTTGCCGGCTGTCATTCCGGTTTGACCTCTCGACCAACGTATTGCCGGCCGGTACCTGTGTTGCAGCTTCGTGACCACCGGGAACTTTAGAACATGCCGCGATTGCTGGAAGATGCCGCAATCTTCGCGGCGCCGGGCGTCTTCGTCCTGCTCTGGGCATCGGGGTTTGTAGGCGCTAAACTTGGTCTCGGGTATGTCGAGCCGCTGACGTTTCTCTCGCTGCGGATGGGCGCGGTGGTCGCGCTGCTGATCCCGATCATCGCGTTGACCCGGCCGAAATGGCCCAACCGTGCCGGCATCCTTCACAGCGTCCTGACCGGGCTAATGGTGCACGGGCTCTACCTCGGCGGCGTGTTCGTTGCGATTGAAAACGGCGTCTCCGCCGGGCTTGCCGCGCTCATCGTCAGCTTGCAGCCGGTGCTGACGTCGACGATTGCCAACCGCTTCCTCGGCGAGCGCGTCGCGGCGCGGCAATGGCTCGGCCTCGCGCTCGGTCTCCTCGGCGTCTATCTCGTCCTCTACGAGAAGACGGCAGCAGGCGACGCAACGCCGTTCGGCTGGCTTGCGGCGACGGTGGCGCTGCTCGGCATTACCGCGGGCACGCTCTATCAGAAGCGCTTCGGTGGCAGCATGGATTGGCGGCCGGCGTTGTGCGTCCAGTACATTGCGGCCGGCATCCTGTTCGCGCTCGGGGCCTTCATATTCGAAACGCGGGTCGTGCACTGGACGCCGCAATTGATGTTTGCGCTCGGCTGGCTCGTCCTTGCGCTCTCGTTCGGCGGTATCTGGCTGTTCTACTTCCTGATCCGCCGGACGGCGGCGACGCGGGTCACCAGCCTGTTCTATCTCACCCCGCCGATGACGGCGCTGATGGCCTGGGTTTTATTCGACGAGCGGCTCGCGCCGCTCGCGCTTTTCGGCATGGCGGTGTGCGTCGTCGGCGTCGCGTTGGTGAACTGGCGTTCAGCGTAAAATCATGAAATCGCCGTTTTTCCGGCATGCGGCCGTCTCAAACGCGCGTTTGAATTTGTATCGGGCGTTTGAATAAGTATGGAAAGGGAAATTGAGGTGTATACGTCGGAAACACGCGAGCTGATCCGCCGCAACGGCGAAACGGCCAGGATCCGGCCATGCCCGAACTGCGGCCGGCCGATGCACCTATCACCCGGTGGCGATCAGCCGCGCGGCATCTTTCCGGACCTGCGGCGCTATCGCTGCGGCGAGTGCGGCGTCTCGGTCACCGAGGCCGCCGGCGACTGAAATCTGGGCGGGCAACGAAACGTTGCTCTGCCTTGCGAGCCCCAAGCGCATTGTGGTCCCCTCCAGCGCTTGGGGCTTTCTTATTGCCTCAGCTGGACTGCGTCTGCCGGGCTACCCAGCGACCACGGCTATTGGTGTGATCTCCACCATGATTTCCGGGACGGCAAAGCAGGCCGCTGTTAGCAAAGTGCTTGCCGGAAAGTCCTTGCCGTAGATTTCCTTGCGAATGTCGGTAAAGCGCTGCGAATAGCGGCCGTCCGAAACGGCAACCGTCATCCAGACGATATCTTTGAGCGTGCCACCGGCTCGCTGCAGCGTCTTCTCGAGATTTTTGAAGGCTTGGCGCACCTGCGCGTCAAAGTTTCCAGCAAGCGACGCTCCGGAATCGTCGACAAACCCGACATGGCCGGCGAGCCATATCGTCTTGCCACCCTCGGTGATGACGGCGGGCGAGAATGAGTATTTCGCTTCCCAGGATGGCTCGATAATTGTTTTCTTCAACGCCATGTCGGTCTCCAATGCTGAACCGCAACGCCTCATAACCGCACCGCGAAATAGCATGAAGACACGACACTGCGTTGTAAACGGCGGTCGGAAGTCCGATGGTCTCAGTGAAAGGGTACACCATGTGGCGCCAGCTGTTGTCCTGCTTGACACTCGGACCGCTTTTCGCGTGTCCGGCAGCGGCCGCCTTCGTCAATGAGAACTTGCTGACGACGGCGCCGGCCGGATACCACGTCGGCTTCCACAACAAGACCGACGACGGTTTGATCACCGAATGGGTGCCGGCCGGCGAAACTGTCGAGAACTGGACGGAAATGGTGACGGTGCAGGTGTTCTATCATGTGGGCGTGTCGCCGGAAGCGTTCATGAGCAACCTGGAGACCCGGTGGGTGAGAGGCTGTCCGGGGGCGGGGCCCGCGCAACCGGTCGCCAACGCGGTCGAGAACGGCTATCCGACGCTGGTGTGGCTGTTGAGCTGTCCGCAAAGTCCCACGAGCGGCAAGATGGAGATCAGCTGGTTCAAGGCGGTGCAGGGCAACGATAGTTTCTATCTGGTCCAGAAGGCTTTCAGGTTTGCGCCGTCGAAGGAGCAGATCGGGCGCTGGGTCCGCTATCTGAAAGCGGTGCGCGTATGCAACTCGCGTCTGGCGGACCGCGCCTGTCCGCGGCAGCAGGATTAATCGCCTCTATCGTCGCGCCCCCGCGCTTGTCGAAGGCATCCGCCTTGACGGCCGTGCGGTGCAGGCCGTTGTTCGTCCGTGGGATTTTCGTCGGCAACGCGCCAGCCAAAGCGGTCAGCCCGGCCGCATGTTTCATGATCAGTTCGAGGTGGCGGTGCGCGTGGCTGGTGGACACTGCGATGAACTCCGCCGCCGATTTCACCGTGCCGAGCCGCTGCGCATAGTCCAGGGTGGCGTTTACATTGGCATTGATCAGTTCGACCGCCTTGGCGCGATAATCCTCGGCGGCTGGAGCGGCCGCTGGCAGCCGCCCTTCGAGCGGGTCGCTGCCTACTTCCGGTTTGCTGGGTTGGTCGGCCGTCCGCTCTGCAACGCCGGTAGGTAAATTCGCGCCGGCAAGCCTGTTTGCAGAAGCCGGCGCGGCGTTGACGTTGACCTTCAGGTTTTCCAGCATCCGGGCGCGGTAATCCTTGGCCAACTCGGCAGCAGCCAAAGTGACTTCGTCCAGTTGTTGTAATGTCCTGTCGTCCTGCGGCCCCGAACCATCGAGGTCTTCGTTGGGCGTTGTCGCGGCCAAACGGCTTGCGGCCGCGATCGCTTCCAGTAAAGGCAGTTTCTCGACCACCGCGCCGCCCTCCAGTGCCGCAGCGAACTCCGCCATTGAGCGCCGCGTCGGGCGCCGAGGCTTAGCTGGCCGCTCGGATCGGTACTTGTCCATGGTCGCTTGTTTCCGCGGTCATTGCCTGCCAAACCCACTGCCACAGGGAGCGAATTTCCGCCGCGGCCTTGCCGTCGGGCGCGAACTCGGTAACCCCGAAGCCTGAGCCAAGCGCGTCCTGATGGTCGTTGCGCTCGACGATATAGGGAAGGGCCAGCATCCCGGCCGCATTCAAAGCCACGGCAGCCTCGCCGATGCGAGTGCCGCGCGCCGGCGCCTGGTTGAGGACAAGCGCAAATGGCTTGCCGAGCGTGCGAACGGTGCGCAGCGTCGGCAACGCGGCCTCGATGTCAGCTGGACTGGGCCGCGCCGGGATCAGGCACAAGTCGGCGGCGCCGATTGCGCTTGCGCTCAGGTCGTTACTCGTTGCCGGCGTGTCGACGACGGCGAGCGTGAAGCCGCTATGCCTAAGCGCCAATAGGGCTCGCTCAATTTCCACACCGCTGCCGGCACGCTCGATCCGGGGCTCAGGCAGCGTCCGGCGCCGGCTCCAACTCGAAATCGTTCCCTGTGGGTCGGTCTCGATGATGGCGACCCGTTGTCCCTCGCCCATCGCGGCGACCGCGAGCCCGATGGCGAGCGTGCTCTTGCCGCTGCCGCCCTTTTGGGTGGCCAATACGATCACGCGCATCATGCGTTGCCTTTCGTGGCAAACAGCACAGCACAACGAGAAAATGGAACTGACGATCAATCACTGGGGGAATGTTTGTGAGTTGAGTCAAGGCAGATGGCCGCGATCCACAGGCGTTCGCCGGCGCTCTTTCGGCTGCGGATCACCGCCAGCCGCCGCCGCCGTTCACATAGACCGTGTCCGCGGTCATGAAGCCGCAGGCGTCAGAGCAGAGGAACAGCACCAATTCCCCGATCTCCTCCGGCTCGCCGAAGCGCTGCATGGGGACATCGTCGAGGAAGCGCCTGATCAGTTCAGGAGAAGACTGTGCCGCGTCCTGGAACGGCGTTTTGATCGGCCCGGGCGAGATCGAGACGGCACGGATGCCCTGGGTAGCGAACTCGCGTGCCACGCCCATAGTCATGGTCACGACGGCCCCTTTGGCTGCGGCGTAGTGAATTGAAGAGCCGGGGCCGCCGCGGCGATGCGCCATGCTCGCCATGTTAACGATCACGCCGCTTTTGTTGGCGAGCATGTGCGGCAGCACCGCCTGCATGGTGTAGAACGTGCCGTTGACGTTAAGCGCAAACGTCTTGTCCATGAGCGCATCGTCGATCTCGAGAAATTTGGCGCGACGAATGGCGGCGCCGGCTGAGTTGAACAGAAACTGCACGCTGCCGAAGGCGGCGATGGCGCGGGAGACCATGTCGTTGACTTCTCCGCGCTTGGTCACATCGACCTTCAGCGCCAGCGCCTGGCTGCCTTTACCGTTAACCTCCGCGGCGGTCTGCTGCGCGCCTGTGGCATTCACGTCGGCGCAGATAACGTTGGCGCCCTCGCGGGCGAAGATGAGCGCCGTGGCGCGGCCGATGCCGCTGGCGGCGCCGGTGATGATGATGGTCTTGCCGGCGAAATAGTCTGGTGTCTTCGGCATGACTGTTCCTGTCCCGTTCGTGAGGGGGCTGCACTGTGCCCGTCCGGCGAGCGTGTCACAATCGGCTGCTTTGCCGTGTCACACTCCGCATCCGGTATCGGTGATGAGAAATCGTTCACCATGGTGTTGCCGAGACTCGTTGTTCAACAACGAAAATCTTTGTCATCAAAAAGAGCGGGAACAAAAAAAACTGTCACAAGACGTTCAGAGATCAGAGACGGCGACACTTAACGCGATTTTATGAAAGTCGGACTAGCAGATTAATGATCGAGCTCTCGATCGTTCGCGCTAATTTCGCAAAAAGATCATGATTGCGCCGCTCCGCAAGCAAAGCGTACAGCGTCCTTCATTGTTGGCCGACGTAACGGTCGTTGAAAGGATGTGGCGAGCCGCACTCGCTCCCGGCCAGAAACTGCCGCAATACGAGGAGGTCGTACTTGGCAGTTTGGGGCGGCTTGCCGATCATCTGCTGTTGTTCGAGTGCGACGCGTCCGCTTCGTTCAGGGTGCTGAGGGCCGGCCGGAAAATCAGCGAGTGGACCGGCACCAATGTCCGCGGCAACGCGCTCGCCGAGCTGCCGCGCGATTGCGCCATCGCGCTCGGCGCCGTGCTGGCCCAAGCGATCGAAGCGTCGGCACCGGTACCGTATCGTATGCATCGCGTCGCCGAGGGCATGGTCGAGACCTATGAGATGCTGGCCTTCCCGATGGCGTGCCGGTGGGGGCCGCCGATCACCGGCGTCTACGTCGCGGAAGCCGGTACCCGGTACAATCTGGTCGATACGATTTTTCGCTCCACGCACGAAGGCATTCTGGCGCTCGCGGCCATCCGCAATGCCGCCGGCGCCGCGATCGATTTTCAAATCGTCGCCTTCAACCAAGGCGCTGCCGAGATGCTTGGCGTCGACGAGAGCAAGTTGCAGTGGTGCCGGCTTTCCGAGCTGCCGCTCGGGTCGCCTTCGTTCGGCATTCGCGATCGTCTCATTGCCAGCGTTGGCACGGGACAATTCGATCAGTTCGAGATCGGCTTTACGCGAACCGACAGTGAAATCCATGTGAATGTCGGTGTCGCATCCGTCGGCGATCTGTTGTCCATGACACTCACCGACATCGGCGATCTCAAACGGCGTGAAGCATCGTTTCGCCTGTTGTTCGACGGCAATCCGGTGCCGATGTGGCTATACGATCCAAGCGATCTGCGCATTTTAAATGTCAACGATGCCCACTGTCGCATTACGTTTCGCGGGGGCGATTCCAAAGCATGACGCTGCCCGTCCTCTGGTCCAGCGACGAAAGCGACATCCATCGCGAGGCGGCGAAGTCGGTGGGCGAAAAATACCAGTCGGATCGAAGCTGGCGCCACGTCAAGGCCGATGGCAGCGAGATCGAAGTCCTGATCTACGCCCGCCGGGTCCCGTTCGGGCACATGCACGCGATTCTGGTGGCGGTCGTCGATGTCACCGAACGCAAACAAGCCGAAGCTCGCATCGCCTACATGGCGCATCACGATGCTTTGACCGATTTACCCAACCGCGTGCTGTTCCATGAACGGCTGAATGAACTGCTCGCGCGCGTGCGCGAGCATGGCGAGAATCTTGCGGTCCATTGCCTCGATCTCGATCACTTCAAAGGCGTCAACGATACCCTCGGCCACCCGATGGGCGACAAGCTGTTGCAGGCCGTTGCGCAACGCTTGCAAAAATGTCTCCGCCCCAGCGATCTGGTGGCGCGCCTTGGCGGCGACGAATTTGCGGTGGTGCAGTTTCCGCTCGGCGGTCCCAACGAGGCCAGCACACTGGCCACAACGTTGATAGAAGTCGTGAGCAAGCCATACGAGGTCCACGGCCACGAATTCATCATCGGCGCCATATCGGCGTCGCTCTCGCACCCGGCGATGGCGACGGTTCGGACGCGCTGCTGCGCAATGCCGATATCGCGCTTTACCGTGCCAAGGCCGAAGGCCGCGGAACAGCGCACTTCTTCGAACCGGAAATGGATCGCCGCATCCAGGCGCGACGCCTGCTCGAACTCGACCTCCGTAAGGCTTTCGCCAATGGGGAGTTCGAACTGTTCTATCAGCCGCTGATCAGTCTCAACACCAACGCGGTGAACGGCTTCGAGGCGCTGTTGCGTTGGCGGCATCCGGAACGCGGGATGATCGCGCCGAGTGAATTCATTCCGCTCGCCGAAGAAATCGGGCTCATTGTGCCGCTCGGCGAATGGATACTGCGCACGGCTTGCACCGAAGCGATGCGGTGGTCGGGCGAACTCAAAGTGGCGGTGAACCTGTCGCCTGCGCAATTCCGCAGCCGCGGCGTGGTGAAGGCGGTGGTGACGGCGCTGGCCTATTCACGTTTACCGGCCAATCGCTTGGAATTGGAAATCACCGAAACGGTGCTGCTTGGCGAAACCGATGTGAATCTTGCGACCTTGCACCAGCTTCGCGAGATCGGTGTGCGCATCTCGATGGACGATTTCGGCACCGGCTATTCGAGCCTGAGCTATTTGCGCTGTTTTCCATTCGACAAGATCAAGATCGATCGTTCGTTCGTCAGCGAACTCTCCGAGCGTCCGGATTGCGTGGCCATCATTCGGGCCGTTGCCGGCTTGGGGCTGAGCCTCGGTATTGCCACGACGGCCGAGGGCATTGAAACGACCGAGCAGCTTGAACGGGTCCGCGCGGAAGGTTGCACGGAAGTGCAGGGCTACCTGTTCAGTCCCCCGCGGCCAGCTTCCGAACTCGGCGAGCTCATTCGCGCCGAGCAAACCAAAGTGGCTGCGGTCGCGTAACGCGGAGCGACGCGAGGCCTCGGCCGGCTCACATCAGCGTTGCAATACCCTCTCCCGCAACGGGAGTGGGGAGGCTAGGATGTCGGCAGCGCGCCAAGCGTCGGTCATGTCAAAGGGAGGCGACATGTTCAAGAAATCCATCAGTCTTGCAATCGTACTCGAGAAAGGCCAGCCGCTGGTGGCACCGGCGAAGTGACGAACCAGGCGCTGAGGAACGCGCCGGCTGACATTGCAGCACAGCACAGCACACGTGAGAGAACACAGCATGGCTCCGCACGGACCCATCGAGTATCGCGAAGCAGCTCCGGAAGTTCGCGCGGTGTTCGACGACATCAAGCGTACCCGGCAAGTCGAGGACGTGAACAATTTCTGGAAATACCTCGCCCATGATCCGGCGACGCTCAAACGCACATGGGAGAGCATCAAGGAGATCATGGCGCCCGGCGCGCTCGATGTGCGGACCAAGGAGATGGTTTATCTCGCGGTGAGCGTGACCAATGGCTGCGGTTATTGCATTGCGAGCCACGGAGCGGCAGCGCGCAACGCCGGAATGAGTGAGGCGGTGTTCGCAGAGCTCATGGCCGTCGTGGGCATGGCGAACGAAACCAACCGATTGGCTAACGGCTACCGGGTGCCGATCGATCCGGCGTTCGAAAAGTGAACTGTCACTTTGGGGAGAGCAGATCTTCGACGCCGCGGACCCGCGGAAGATCGAGAGCGACAACGCCCGCGCACTTTTACCGCGCATTCGGTCCATTTGAACGGAACAGCGAATCAAAACAGCCCCGGTGTGATCCGGGGCTGTTTCTTGACACCTTTTCTTGGCACCTTGCGCAAGATGTTCGTTATTGGGGATGCGCACTTCCTTGCGCCGGCGGCGGCACTAAGCCGGGAAGCGCCGGATTGATCGGGTGTGGTGCTGGCGTGGGAGTGGGAGGCGCCTTCGTTGCCGCGGACGAAGTTTCATTCGACGCTGTTTCGGTCGGGCTGTGGCCGACGCCAAAGGCGATAGCGACTAGCACCACGATGGCAACGACACCCGCAATCCATCCCCAGCTGATGTCTTTGCCCCGCGTCGTGGGCTCATATTCTGCGCCGCGCCACGGCGGCTCATTGGGGTCCCGGTAGTCAGACATGGCTAACCTCCGCCTTTGATGGAACTTCACAACAACCGCCTGGGTGCGCGCGGTGTTCCTCGCCACTGTGCAAATAGCCGCCCTGTCGCGGCGGCATGACGCTCACACTGACCCGCGGAACCTTTGGGCTTCGCCCCACTGTTGAACGGAACCGCGAAGCCGCTATTGTGCAGCCGCCACGCGCGGCGCTCGTAGCTCAGCTGGATAGAGCATCAGACTTCGAATCTGAGGGTCGGGAGTTCGAATCTCTCCGAGCGCGCCAATATACGATTCTTTTATTGCCGCCGGGCCTCGGAAATACCACATCAAACCGCCGACAGCCGTATGTGAATTTTGCTGTCCGTTGATTGGACCAGAAGCATCGCTAATCCGCGAGCCCCAAGACAAACGCCAAACCAATTCCGAGCCGAGCCATGTCTTGCTTGCCGAGTCGCCCGGTCTTCCGCCCAATTCGTTCGCGTCTCACGGTGACCGGCTTATCGGCCATCACCTGCGATTTGAGCCGCAATCCATTTTCGGGCTTAGGCTCAATGGTGACGCGAAAATCCGGAGCGTCCACTAGTTCGGAAGTCAACTGGCAGACTACCACTGAAGCTTGGCTCTGCGGAAAGGCGTCCGTCTGCACGATGACCGCCGGACGGGGCTTGCCATTGTCACCGGCCGCAGCAACCGTCACCAGATCACCGCGTCGCATCTGCGTCAAACTCGGAGATCAATTCGATCCATTTCAAGGCGTCGCGCTCACGCTTCAGGTCGAGGCCGGCGACCTGCCTCGCCACCCGTCGTCGAACCGCCCGCGAGCGAGGGTCGGCAACGACGAGACGCAACTCGCGCAGACCCCGCGCGCGCCAGTGCATGAATTTTCTTATGAACCTTTTAGGGCCGGCCTTGGCCAATTGAGTGCACTGTCACCGTAACTCGGTGATATTAGAGCGCGATGACTTTGCTTCCTGGCTTGACTGTCGGCGGGACCGAGTTGCTTTCCGGGTGCCTGTGTTTCCGCTGAGGCGGCACCGGGAGCCGTCGTCAAGTGCGGCAATCGCCGCCAGAAGCGACCCCCTTATTGATGGCCGCGAATATCTTTCGGCGGTGGCTCAGAGAGACGCCAAGGTCCTTCAGGTCTTGGTCGCTAAGATGCGGAAGAACGGAAACATCAATATCATTCTCGGCAAAGAGCTTGGCGTATTGCTCAAGCCCGAGCTTTTCAAGCCATTCCGCAATCTGCTGCATTGGTGCCCGTACCGATTTACCGGCAACAGCACCGACGGGAACTGAGCTTACCAGTTGTGACTATGCGCTCAGATGTCATGGCTATCATGGTTTGCCCTAAACTGTGAGGTTCTGCCAATGGTCGGCGCGGCCTATGACATCAGGACAAACCTTGAGCGCGACGGTCCTAATGGTCTGATGGTCGCAAATTATTTGGGCCCCGGCTTTTTCGCCAGGAAGTATTTGAAGGCGATATCTCCTTCGGTCGCTGGAAACGGAGTTCCACAGGACCCGCAGGCAGCCCGCGAACCGGAGTCGGGCGTCGAGTTTTCGATTGTGACAATCGTATAATGCGCGCCGCAAATCATGCAGGTAAACGGTATCGGTTCCGATTTGATCATGCGCGGGATTAAATTTTACAATGCGGGAGTTGCTGGCGGATTGTCTAATGCCAATAGATCAGAGTGATCTTCTTCCGCGGCCGCATCCCGGGTCGAGCAAATGCTGTCCATTGGCGTAATGGCGCTACCGCCAACCTCCCGCGATTTCATTTTGATGATCGACGCTCGAGAATGATACGACTGGCTAACGGTCCAGCCAAGGGAGCGAAAAAATTCGACACGCTCGCTTAAGACGGACACAGCATCTTGCCGATCTAGGCTACTTGGCGCTGAGAAATTGTATCAATCCGCGTTGTCGGTCCGCTATTCGACAACCGATCGACTGTCCCCTATTAGGGGGATATTTCTAGCGAAGCGCGGAAGCAAATCACCCTGGAAGGTTAAAGAGATTGCCGTGGGGCGGCATTACCCAAAGTGAGAGTTCGAAAATTCATATGGTTACTATGCCTGTGTCGGCCGTCTTACGCTTCGCCAAGAACGTTGGACAGATCAAAAAACCTGCAGATGTTCTCGCCGCGCTTCAAAACGCTATCCCGGCAAATGACATACGGGTTGCTGCCGCTTGGTATCTGCCAAAAAGCTATACCGATCACGCAGCTATCGTCCCAGGCAAGACGCTTTTCGTTCATGACAGCCTGCCGCTAGCAGCGCTTTGGTCCGACTATATCGGCTTGGTGCAGAGCAATGGCGCCGCGAACATTTTCGCGTTCGGGCGTCGCAAATCGGCGCCGTTCACGCTGACCGAAGCGATGCGCCAGCTGCAGCTAACCGGCAATGAAGACTGGATCGTGCACATGCTTCGCCGCCATCATATCCGCGACGGGCTGTATTGCCCATTTCGACGGTGGGCGCTCGCCTTTTGGTCGCCGAAACTTCTCGATAGACTTTCGCCTGACACTCGCGCCATGTTGTTCACGGTCGCAGGACTCGCCATTGGACAGATCGACGTGTTGGTCCGCAAACTTGAACAATTTGAAACCGTCGCCAAACTGAGTGAGCGCGAACTGTCGATCTTACGGCTGATTTCCTACGGTCAAAGCAATGCCGAAGCCGCGGCGTATCTGAAAATCGGACCGGAAACGGTCAAGCATCACGTCAAGCGGGTGATGCGCAAGCTCAAAGCACGCGATCGCGCGCAAGCCGTTGCTTCAGCGATACGGCATGGATTGATAAGCTAACTCGCTTCGACATGCCGTGAGGCCGCTTTCTGGAGCAACGAAGCTTGCAGACCATCGACAATCCGTTCGGCACGAGGTTGTCACCCATGTCTTAGGTACGTTCTGTCACCCATGTCTCCGGGCCGGACAAATTAATTTGTTGGCGACCCCGGCAGGATTCGAACCTGCGACCTTCAGCTTAGAAGGCTGTTGCTCTATCCCCTGAGCTACGGGGCCGTGCAACGGTAAGCTTATACAGAATCCGGCTGCAAAACGGTTACTAAATTGGTGCGCCGCGCGATTTCGGCCACGACCTCGACACGATCATTGCCTTAACTCGGTGACTGGGTGAAATTGCGCGCCCTTGAGGGAGAATTGCCCAATGCTTTCGTTGCTTCGCGCCGGCGTTTCCGCCGCGCTGCTTGATCGTCGCCCCGCTGGCCGCAAGCGCAGCCGACAAGCCGTTTCAGAACAAGGAACTTGCCGACAGCGCGATCACGCTCGAAGCGCAGATCAAATCGGACGCCGGCACCCAGTCAAAGCCGGTGGCGCAAGTCCGGCGCGACGCCGACGCGGCGTTTTCGCGGAACGATTTCCGCGCCGGTATGGCCCTGCTCGGGCAGGTCGTTGCGGCGGCGCCGAACGACACCGCGACGTGGCTGCGGCTGGCGCGGGCGATCATGCAAATCCGGCCCGCCGACGACAAGGAGCGTAAACTCCTGCTCGAGCGCGCTTCGACGGCGGCTTACATCGCGTACCAGCGCACCACCAGCCGCGCCGAGGAAGCAGACAGCCTCGCGTTTCTCGGTAACGTGCTGGCGCACCGCGAAGAGTGGCGGCCGGCGCTTGATGCGCTGCGGCTGTCGCTCGAACTGCGCGAGGTAGCCGACGTTCGCGGCCAATACGAGCGGTTGCGTGAGCAATACGGCTTCCGCGTCCTCGATTACAGCGTCGACGCCGATACGGCTTCGCCGCGGGCGTGCTTCCAGTTTTCTGAAGATTTACCGTTGCGTACGGACTTCTCGCCGTTCGTCGCCGTTGCCGGCACCGACAAGCCGGCGGTGTCGGCTGCAGAGAAGCAACTGTGCGTCGAAGGCTTGCGCCACGGCGAGACCTATACGGTTACGCTGCGCGCCGGACTGCCTTCGGTGGTGCATGAGTCGCTGTCGAAGTCGGCGGATTTTTCGATCTATGTGCGCGACCGGAAACCCGCAGTGCATTTCGCCACGACGGCCTACGTACTGCCGCGTACCGGCCAGCGCGGTATTCCGGTCATCAGCACCAACACCAGCAACATCGCGGTCGAGATTTACCGCATCGGCGACCGCAACCTCACGGATACGATCGGCGGTTACAATTACGCGCGCGGCGATTTCCAGCGCAGCCTCGGCCGTTACGAGGTCGAGCAACTTCGCCAGTCCCGCGGTATCGCGGTGTGGAAGGGCGAACTGGCGGTGGATTTGCCGGCGCTCAATGCCGATGTCACCACCGCTTTCCCGGTAGATCAGGCAGTCGGTGATCTCAAGCCCGGCGTCTACGTCATGGTGGCGCAGCCGCGGGAAACAAAAAACCTCGACAACGACTACGATTCGCTGGCAACGCAATGGTTCATCGTTTCCGATCTCGGCCTCACCGCATTCTCCGGCAATGACGGCATCCACGTCTTCGTCAACTCGCTGGCGACGACGGAGGCCAAAAACGACGTCGAGATCCGGCTGGTTTCCCGCGCCAACGAGGTGCTGGCCGTCCGTCGCACTGATGCAAGCGGCCATGTCCTGTTCGAGCCGGGGCTGGCGAGCGGTGAGGGCGGTTCGTCTCCCGGTATGCTCGGTGCGAGCGACGGAAAGGGCGACTACGCGTTCCTCAATTTGAAGTCGCCGGCGTTCGATCTGACCGATCGTGGCGTCGGCGGACGTCCCGCGCCCACCGGGTTCGATGCGTTTGTCTACACCGAGCGCGGCGTCTATCGCTCCGGCGAGACCGCCTTTCTTACCGCTGTGCTGCGCGACGGACAGAGCGCTGCTGCGCTCGATGTTCCGCTGACCTTTGTCGTCGAACGGCCCGACGGCGTCGAATTTCGCCGCGTCGTGGTCGCCGACCAGGGACTCGGCGGTCACAGCCTGACGTTGCCGCTGCCGACTTCGGCGCCGACCGGCACCTGGCATGTGCGCACGTTCACTGATCCGAAGCGGCCGCCGGTCGGCGAGACCAACTTTTTGGTCGAAGACTATGTGCCCGACCGGATCGAGTTTGATCTGGCATCGCCGACCGGCCGCATCTCACCAAAGACGCCGGCCAAGGTCGATGTCTCCGGGCGCTTCCTTTACGGCGCGCCCGCGGCCAACCTCGATCTCGAAGGCGACGTGACAATCGGGGTGGCGAAGGAGCGGACCGGTTTCGCCGGTTATCAGTTCGGTCTCGACGACGAAGAGGTTGAGCCCGTCCAACAGCCGCTTGAGGACCTGCCGACCACCGACGCACAGGGCAAAGCAGGCTTTACCGTCAAGCTCGACAAGCTGCCGTCGAGCACGCACCCGCTGGAAGCGCAGATCACCGTGCGCATGGCCGAGCCCGGCGGCCGCGCCGTTGAGCGCAAGATCAGCCTTCCGGTGACCGCAACCGGCAACATGATCGGCGTCAAGCCGCTGTTCTCAGGCCGCTCGCTCGGCGACGGCGCCAGCGCCACGTTCGACGTGGTCGCTGTCGCGCCCGATGGCTTGGCGATCGCGCAGCGCGGCCTCAAATACGAGCTGCTGCGCATTGATACCCACTATCAGTTCTACAAGCGCGACGGGCGCTGGAACTACGAGCCGGTCAAGACCACCAAGCGTGTCGCTGACGGCAAAATCGACACCACGCTCGATCAGCCCGCGACACATTTCGCTGCCGGTTACGTTCGGCCGTTACCGGCTCGAAGTTTCGATCGGAGATGGCAATGGTCCGGCGACATCGGTCAACTTTGATGCCGGATTTTATGTCGAGTCGAATGCGGATACGCCGGATTTGCTCGAAGTGGCGCTCGACAAGCCGGAATACGGCGCCGGCGATACCATGACCGTCGCGGTAACCGCGCGCACCGCCGGCCGCCTCACGCTGAACGTGATCGGTGACCGGCTGCTGGCGACCAAGACGGTCGAAGTTCAGCCCGGCGAGGCGCAGGTGAAATTGTCCGTCGGCCACGATTGGGGCTCAGGGGCGTACGTCGTCGCAACGTTGCGGCGGCCGCTCGATGCGCAGGAACAGCGGATGCCTGGCCGCGCCATCGGCGTGCAATGGTTCGCCATTGACCGCGCCGCCAAATCGCTCGTCGTTGATCTGAAAACGCCGGCACTGTTGCGGCCGAATTCGACCTTGCGCGTGCCGGTCAATATCTCGGGGCTTGCCGCTGGCGAAGAAGCGCGGATCGTGATCGCCGCCGTCGACGTCGGCATTCTCAATCTCACCAATTACAAGCCGCCGTCGCCGGAAGATTACTACCTCGGCCAGCGTGCTCTTTCTGCAGACATTCGCGATCTCTACGGCCAGCTGATCGACGGCATGCAGGGCGTGCGCGGTCAAATTCGCTCCGGCGGCGACGCCGGCGCGCCGCTGCAAGGGACGCCGCCGACCGGACCCCCGGTGGCGTTCTATTCCGGCATCGTCACCGTTGGCGCCGACGGCAATGCGGAAGTTGCGTTCGAGGTCGGCGATTTTTCCGGCACGATCCGCGTCATGGCCGTGGCCTGGAACAAGGATAAGGTGGGTCACGCCACAACCGATGTCGTCGTGCGCGATCCAGTCGTGCTGACGGTGACCCTGCCGCGTTTTCTGCTCCCTGGCGACCGTTCCAGCGTGCATCTCGATCTCGACAACGTTGAAGGGGCGCCCGGCGATTACACCGTCGCCGTCAGCAGCGCGGACGCACTCTCCGCCAGCGCATCGCAGAAGCTTACGCTGCGCGCCAAAGAGCGCGGCACGGCGACGGTGCCGCTGACCGCTACCGCCGCCGGCAATGGCAGCGTCCGCGTGAAGGTGAGCGGACCATCGGATTTCGCGCTGGAACGTAGCTTTACGTTAGCGGTGCGATCGCCGTGCGCAGATTCTGGCACGGCGCACCATCAAGCCGATTGCCAAGGGTGAAAATCTGACGGTGTCGAGCGCTCTGTTTGCCGATCTTGTCCCCGGCACAGGGGCGGTTTCGATTTCGGTCGGCGCTTCGATGGCGCTCGATGCGGCGAGCTTGCTCGCGGCGCTCGATCGATATCCGTTCCGCTGTTCCGAGCAAATCACGAGCCGGGCAATGCCGCTGCTTTATGTCAGTGAGCTGGCGAAAGGCACGCTGCTCGCCACCGATCCAACGACGGATCGGCGGATCAGCGAGGCCATCGAGATGCTGCTCACGCGGCAGGACAGCACCGGCTCGTTCGGCTTGTGGGGCGTCGGCGGCACTGACGTCTGGCTCGACGCCTACGTCACCGACTTCCTGACGCGGGCGCGCGAACGCAAGGTCGCGGTGCCGGACACGGCATTCAAGCTGGCACTCGATCGCCTGCGCAATGCGGTCGCCAATATGACCGATCCAGGCAAGAATGGCGGCACTGATCTGGCCTACGCGCTGTACGTGCTGGCGCGTAACGGTTTGGCGCCGATCGGCGATCTGCGCTACCTCGCCGACGCCAAGCTCGATGCGCTCACGACGCCGATCACGAAAGCGCAAATCGCCGCCGCGCTCGCCATGGTCGGCGACCGGACGCGCGCTGAGCGGGCTTACGCCGCCGCGCTCGCGGCCATCACGCCGGCCGCGCCGCCCGATCTGATCGGGCGCGAGGATTACGGCTCGACCTTGCGCGACGCCGCTGCACTCGTTGCGCTCGCGAGCGAAGGCGGTGCTCCGCGTGCGACCGTGCAGGCCGCCGTGCAGCGCGTCGAGGCGGCGCGCGTCAATCTGCGTCCGACGTCGACCCAAGAGGACGCGTGGCTCCTCCTCGCGGCGAACGCGATGACAAAGGACGGCGGCAAGATATCGCTCGACGTCGGCGGAGAAACGATGACTCGCCCGCTGTTCCGCACCATTCGTGCCGGTGACCTGAAGGAGCCGTTGCGCGTCACCAATAACGGTGAGGATGAAGTCCAGACGGTTGTGACCGTCAGCGGCGCGCCGCTGACGCCGGAGCCGGCCATCGCGAAAGGCTTCACGATCGAACGCCTGACCTACACGCTCGACGGCCAGCCGGCCGATGCGAAACAGGTCAAGCAGAACACCCGGCTCGCGGTCGTGCTGAAGGTCACCGAATCGCAACCGCAGTTCGGCCGGGTGATTGTTGCCGATTATCTGCCGGCGGGCTTCGAGATTGATAACCCGCACCTCGTCTCCTCCGGTGACACTGGCACGCTGTCGTGGATCACTGATGCGGTCGAGCCGGTCAACGCCGAGTTCCGCGACGATCGCTTCACCGCAGCGTTCGAGCGCAAGAAGGACGACTCGCCCGTGTTCACGGTCGCCTACGTCATCCGTGCGGTCGCGCCGGGTAAATATGTCAGGCCGCAGGCGAGCGTTGAGGATATGTATCGCCCCGACCGCTTCGGCCGCACGGGCACGGAAAACGTCGAAATCACGGCGGGTAAATGACACGTACCAAGACGCGCCTGGCGATCGCTGTCGCATCGCTGACCTGTGTTGCCGCGGTCGTCGGCGCGGGTTGGTGGGTGGCATCGCTGGGTCCGGCGCCGCTCGGCCGCGATCTTGTGTTTTCGACGCGGGTCGTCGATCGCGACGGCCGGCTGTTGCGGGCTTTCGCCACCAGCGAAGGCCGCTGGCGCTTGCCGGCGAAGGTCGCCGACATCGATCCACGCTTTTTCGAGCTGCTGTTTGCTTTCGAGGACAAGCGGTTTCGCGCGCATCGTGGCGTCGATCCGCTGGCGCTCGGGCGCGCTGCGTTACAGCTTGCTACAAGCGGCCACATTCGCTCGGGCGCGTCGACCCTGACGATGCAGGTCGCGCGGCTCCTTGAGCCGCGGAACGGCCGAAGCGTTGTTGCGAAACTGCGCCAGATTGTCCGCGCGATTGAGCTGGAGCGCGCGCTAACGAAGGACGAGGTGCTCGCGCTTTATCTCGACCTGGCGCCTTATGGCGGCAACATCGAAGGCATTCGCGCCGCATCTCTGGTTTACTTCGGCAAGGAGCCGCGCCGGCTCACGCTCGGCCAAGCGGCGTTGCTGGTGGCTTTGCCACAATCGCCGGAAGCGCGGAGGCCCGACCGATCGGTTGAGGCGGCCCGCAAGGCGCGAAACCGTGTGCTTGATCATTTCGCGGCGCTAGGCACCGTGCCGGCGGACGAGATCGCGCTGGCCAAGGCGGAACCAGTCCCGGCGGGCCGTCGGCCCATGCCGATGATGGCGCCGCACGCCGCCGACCGCGCGGTTGCCGCAAGTTCGCCAGGAAGCGAGACACGCCTGACCATCGATGCCGACCTGCAGCGCAACCTTGAAGAGCTTGCGCGCGAACGCCTTCGCACATTGGCGCAGACCCTCGGCCCCAAAGTTTCGCTCGGCATGATCGTCGTCGACAACGCGACCGGCGAGGTGCGTGCGCGCGTCGGCTCGCCGGATTATTTCGACGAGCGCCGCGCCGGCCAGGTGGATATGACGCAGGCGCTGCGCTCACCCGGCTCGACCTTGAAGCCCTTCATCTATGGACTAGGCTTCGAGGACGGCTTTATTCACCCCGAGACGCTGATCGAAGACCGGCCGGCGCGCTATGGCGGCTACGCGCCGAAGAATTTCGATCTCACCTTCCAAGGCACCGTGACAGTCCGCAAGGCGTTGCAACTGTCCTTAAATCTTCCGGCGCTCGCAGTACTCGATCAGGTCGGCCCCAGCCGGCTGACCACACGGCTCGCGCAGGCCGGCGCCACGCTGGTGCTGCCCGACGGCGAGCCGCCCGGACTTGCGATCGGTCTCGGCGGCGTCGGCATCAAGCTTGCCGATCTGGTGATGCTCTATGCCGGCATCGCGCGCCAAGGCACCACGCTGCCGCTTCGTGAGCGTGTTACGTCGACGCCCTCCGGCGAAAGAGCAGGGGAGGCCACGCGGCTCATGGGTCCGGTGGCAGCGTGGTACGTCAGCAACATCCTCGCCGGCACGCCGCCACCTGAAAACGGCGTCCCAGGGCGGATCGCATTTAAAACCGGCACCAGCTACGGCTATCGCGATGCCTGGTCGGTCGGCTTCGACGACAAGCACACGATCGGTGTCTGGGTCGGCCGTCCGGATGGCGCGCCGGTGCCGCGCCTGGTCGGACGAAATGCGGCAGCGCCGATTCTGTTCGACGCCTTCGCTCGTTTGGAGACGGCGCCGGTGCCGTTGCCACGCGCGCCAGGCGGCATTGTTATGACCACGACCGCAAAGCTGCCGCCACCGCTCAAGCATTTTTCGCGAGGCGATCACATGGGCGAGGCGGCGCTGGACCGGTTACATATCCTGTTTCCGCCGGATGGCGCGCGGCTCGAGTTGATCTCGGCTGACGACAAGCCGGCCCCGGTACCTCTCAAAGTCACCGGCGCGGTTGCGCCGTTGACGGTTCTCGTCGACGGCGTTCCAGCGCGCGCTCAACCGCGGGGAACGCTGTTCTTCCAGCCCAACGGCCCGGGATTTGCGCGGGTGACAGTGATCGACGGCGCGGGGACCACTGACAGCATTGTGGTGCGAGTGGAGGACCGCGAGTCGGCGACTATCCCAGCTGTGCGGTCCGACTGCCCGCTGACGCCGTGCGGCCATCCCTGAAACACCTTCCCCCGCGCGAACGTATTCACTATGGTCGGCGCCCCATTTCACGCCGGGAGAGGTATGAGCACGGGCAATAGTGCAGCGCCGCGAACTTTGGGGCCAACGATCGTCTTTGGCGCGCTGTTTGGCGGCGTGCAGCGCATGGGTATCAATCTTTGGCATTCGATCGTCGTGCTCGGCCGCGCGCCGCGCGCAAAGTTGCCGCGCATGCGCGGTGGTGCGTTGGTCGCCATTACTATTACCGTCGCCGCCATCGTTGCTTCGATGTTTCTCCTTGAGCCCGCTGCGAGCGATTGGGCGCGGCAGTTGCCGACGTGGGTCACGGAACCCGCAGATGAAATCACCAATTTCGGCTTATCCGGCCGCTTCCTCTATCCGCTCGGCTTTATCATCTTGCTTCTCTCGGCGCTCATCGGGCCGTGGCTGCCGCGATCAACGCAGGGTGTGTTGATGACGCTCGTGGCCCGCTTCGGCTTTCTGTTCATCGCGATCGGGCTGCCGAGCCTGTTCGACACCATCGTCAAGCGCCTGATCGGCCGAGCGCGCCCGTATATCGGCCTGCGAGACAATCCTTTCGCTTACAAGCCGTTTGTGTGGTCGCCCGAATACGCCAGCATGCCGTCGGGACACGCGACGACGGCGGCGGCCGCCGCGATTGCGATCGGCGCTATTTGGCCTCGCTCGCGCGTCGTGATGTGGGCGTATGCGCTGATCATCATGTTCAGCCGGGTTGTCATCAACGTCCACCATCCGAGCGACGTGATCGCCGGTGCCTTGGTGGGCGTGGCTGGCGCGCTTTTGGTGCGGCGGTGGTTTGCGGCGCGCGGTCTGGTGTTTTTCGCCTACGATTTGCGGCCCTATCCGGGGCCTTCATGGCGCAGACTGGAGACGACAGCTCGCCAAATCGTCGGCAGAACGCCGGCGCCTGCGGCATAGCAAGCTCAAGCCCGCGCCGCGACGGCAAGCGCCGCAAAGCCGCGTTCGAGATCGGCGAGCAGGTCCTCGACGGCCTCAAGCCCGATGTGAAAGCGGATCGTCGGACCGCCGGGCGCCCAGCGTGTCGCGGTGCGCACGGCCGTGCAATCGAACGGAATGGCGAGGCTCTCGAAGCCGCCCCAGGATGCGCCGATGCCGAACAGATCGAGCGTATCAAGAAATGCATAGACCGCCTTCTGCGGCACCGGCTTGAGCACGACGCTGAACAAGCCGCAGGCTCCGGTGAAATCGCGCTTCCACAACGCATGGCCCGGATGGCTCTCCATAGCGGGATGCAACAGCCGCAATATCTCGGGCCGTTGCTCAAGCCAGCGCGCCACCGCGAGTCCGGAACGGTTGTGGCGATCCAGCCGCACCGCCAATGTGCGCAGCCCCCGCAGCCCGAGGTAGACGTCGTCGGGGCCGACGCACAATCCGCTCAGCCGCACGTTGTTCTTGAGGTCCGCGACGGTGCCGCTGTTGGCCGAGACAGTTCCGATCATCACGTCGGCGTGGCCGCCGATATATTTGGTGCCGGCCTGGATCGAGAGATCGACGCCGAAATCAAGTGCGCGATAGTAGAGCGGGCTCGCCCAGGTATTGTCCATCAGCACGGTCGCGCCCTTGGCATGCGCCGCCGCTGCAATGGCGGTTACGTCCTGCATCTCAAAACTTAGCGAGCCCGGCAACTCGAGAAACACGGCGCGGGTGTTCTCACGCATCAGACCCGAAATTGCGGCGCCGACCAGCGGATCGAAATAGGTGGCGGTGACACCGTACCGCGTCAGGATCTGGTCACAATATGCCCGCGTCGGTCCATAGACGCTGTCGGTGACAAGGATATGGTCGCCGGCGCGCACCACCGACAGCAATGCCGTCGAAATTGCGGCAAGCCCGGATGGCAGCAGCGCCACTCCCGCACATTGCGGCCCTTCGAGCTCCTGCAGCGCGAGCTCGAGGGCTTCCGTGGTCGGCGTGCCGCGACGCCCGTACTGGTAGCGCGCGCGGTGGGCGAGGAAATCCTCGGCACTGGGATAGAGCACGGTGGACGCATGATACACTGGCGGGTTGACGAAGCCGTAATACGAAGCGGGGTCGCGGCCGGCGTTGATCACGCGCGTATCCTGGTGCCGGGCCGGGGCGGGGCCGCCCTTCTTTCCCTCTTTCATCGCCGTCATCTCTCGTGTATCTCGCGGTACGCTACCGCGTCCGCTTACCATTAATTGTGCCATTACTTCGGCATCATTCGTCCTCGTCAACCCTTGACCTTACGGAGCTATCGTCCTCAGATGCCCGCTGGCAGGGGGCTCCGTGAAAGCGCCGGAGATCGTTCTTCGCGCCGCTGCCATCCTGAAAGGCTGATCATGAACCGCCTCGTTACGGCAATTGCTTCGGCAACTCTGCTGGCATTCGGGACACAAGCGGCCAGCGCGCAGACGCTGGCGGCGATCAAGGATCGCGGCGAGCTGATCTGCGGCGCCAACGGTACGCTTGCGGGCTTCGGCCTGCCCGACCCGCAGGGCAACTGGACCGGGTTCGACGTCGATTTCTGCCGGGCCATTGCGGCGGCGATCTTCAATGATCCGACCAAGGTCAAGTTTGTGCCGTTGACATCAAAGGACCGCTTCACGGCGCTGCAATCGGGCGAGATCGACGTTCTGTCCCGCAACACCACCTGGACGTTATCGCGCGATACTTCGCTCGGGCTGGAATTCCCCGCCGTCACTTTTTTCGACGGCCAAGGCTTCATGGTGCATAAGGCGCTCAAGGTCAGCTCGGCGCTGGAGCTTAGCGACGCCGCCATCTGCGTGCAGCAGGGCACCACGACCGAGCTTAATCTCGGGGACTATTTCCGGTCCAATCATATGGGGCTGAAGACCGTGACGTTCGTAACGGCCGACGAGGCAGTTAAAGCTTATAAATCCGGGCGCTGCAATTCGTATACGACCAATTCGTCGGGCCTCTACGGCGAGCGTTTGCGGCTTGCGGAGCCAGGTCAGCACATCGTGCTGCCCGAGATTATTTCCAAGGAGCCGCTTAGTCCTGCAGTGCGTCAGGGCGACAGTCAGTGGATCGACGTTGTCCGCTGGACGCATTTTGTCATGCTCGACGCCGAGGAACTCGGCATAAACAAGAACAACGTGGATCAAAAGCTGAAATCCGACGATCCGGAAACGCGGCGCTTGCTGGGCGTCGAAGGTCAATACGGCGAAGGTCTCGGCCTGACCAACGATTGGGCCTACCGCATCGTCAAGCACGTCGGCAATTACGGCGAGACTTTCGAGCGCAACGTCGGCCAGGGCTCGCCGCTGAAAATCGTACGCGGCCTCAACGCGCTGTGGACCAAGGGCGGCCTCCAGTACGGGCTGCCAGTCCGCTGATCGGCCGCAAGTTGCCAGTTCGCGTCGTGCCGGCCGATGGCAGAGAACGCCCAGGGGTTGCCGCAGGAAGTCGTTCCGCGTAGCGACCAGGCGCGTTTGCGGCGCCGGCTCGGCAGCATTGTACTTCAGGTCGCGATTGTTGCCGTCATAGCCGTACTGATCGCGGCCGCGGCCTATAACGTGGCGCAAAATCTTGCCCGCGCCCACATCGCTTCGGGATTCGGCTTCTGGAACAACACCGCCGGGTTCGACATCAGCCAGACGCTGATCGATTATTCGGCCAGCACTTCGACGTTTGGCAGGGCCTTTTGGGTCGGCCTCCTCAACACGCTACTCGTTGCCGCAATCGGCATTGTGCTGGCGACCGTGCTCGGTTTCGTCGTCGGTATCGCACGGCTGTCGCGTAATTGGCTCGTCGCGCGGCTGGCCGGCGGCTACGTCGAACTGATCCGCAACGTGCCGTTGCTGCTGCAACTGTTCTTTTGGTACAACGCCGTGCTCAGGTCGCTGCCGCAATTGCGGGGCAGCGTGTCGTTTCCTGGTGGCGCTATTCTCAATAACCGCGGCCTGTTTCTGCCGCGGCCGGAATTCGGCGCGCATTTCATCACGGTTCTCATAGCCTTGTTTGTTGGCATAGCCGCCACGATTGTGCTGCACATCTTGGCGCGCCGGCGGCTCGATCGCGCCGGCGCCGAACTGCCAATTCTGTGGCCTGCTCTCGGGCTCATTGTCGGGCTGCCGCTCGTGGCGTTTGCGCTGGCGGGATTTCCGCTGACGTTCAGCGTTCCGCAAATGGGCCGCTTTAACGTCACTGGCGGCGTGGAGATTTTACCGGAATTTGCCGCGCTCGTTGTTGCGTTGACGATCTATACCGCTGCTTTCATTGCCGAGGTCGTGCGCGCCGGTGTGCTTGCGGTGCATTCCGGCCAGATCGAGGCCGCGCAGGCGCTCGGTCTGCGCCCAACGGCGATGTTACGTCTCGTTGTGGTACCGCAGGCGATGCGCGTCATCATTCCGCCGCTGACTAGTCAATATCTCAATCTCATCAAAAACTCGTCTTTAGCCGTGGCCATCGGCTACCCCGATCTCGTCCAGGTATTCGCCGGCAGCGTGCTCAACATCACCGGGCAGGCGGTTGAGGTAATCGCCATCACCATGGCGGTGTATCTCGCGCTGAGTTTGCTCACCTCGCTCCTGATGAACCTTTATGCGCGTTCGGTCGCGATCGTGGAGCGCTGACCCCGATGAGCGCCATCAGTGACGAACAGCCTTCTTATCTGCGTCTGTTTCCGGCTGAAGTGCTGCCGCCGCCCACGGCGCGCGCCGGGATACTCGGCTGGCTGCGAGCCAATTTGTTTTCCAGCCCGGCGAATATCGCGCTCACGCTGATTTGCGTCCTGTTCATTGTCTGGGCGTTGCCGCCGCTGGTGCGGTTTTTTCTGATTGACGCGGTGTGGTCCGGCGCCGATCGCGAGGCCTGTCTGGCTTCGCCGGCATCGCCCGATCCGGGCGCCTGCTGGGCGTTCGTGCGGGTTTGGTTTTCGTACTTTGTCTACGGCTTCTATCCGCTCCACGAGCGATGGCGCGTCGATGTTTTCTTTCTCGCTCTGGCTTTCGGGGTCGCATGGCTGTTGCGGCTATCGGCGCCGCGCCGCGACCTGGGCGCTGTCTACTTTTTTGTCGTGCTGCCGATGCTGTCATTTTTGTTGCTGCATGGCGCCCCGATCCTCGGCGTTGTCGTGGTGCCGACGTCGTCCTGGGGCGGCATTCTGGTGACGGTCGTGGTGGCCGTAATCGGCATGGTGCTCTCGCTGCCGCTTGGCGTGCTCCTGGCGTTGGGGCGACGCTCCGAACTTCCCGCCGTCAAGTGGGCCTCGGTGGCGTTCATCGAATTCGTGCGCGGCGTGCCGCTCATCACCGTGCTGTTCATGGCAAGTGTGATGCTACCGCTGTTTGTTCCAGAACGGCTGTCACCCGATAAGCTCGTTCGCGCGCTGATCGGCGTGGCGATGTTTGCGTCCGCGTACATGGCCGAGGTGGTGCGCGGCGGTCTCGTTGCCATCCCGCGCGGACAGTACGAGGCGGCGCGGGTTCTCGGCCTTACCTACTGGCGCATGATGGGTTTGATCATTCTCCCGCAGGCGCTGCGCGTCACCTTGCCGAACATCGTCAATACCTTCATTGGATTGTTCAAGGATACCACGCTGGTCTTCGTCGTCGGCATCTTCGATTTTCTGCGAACCATCGAAGCGGCGCGCGCCGACCCGAAATGGGCGGCGCCGAACATCGCCATCAGCGGCTATGCCCTGGCCGCGGTCTTCTACTTCGTCTGCTGCTATGGCATGTCGCGCTATGCGCGCGGCGTGGAAAAGCGCTTGACGCGATCGTCGCGGCGGTAAGGGATTTGCATGCAGCAGCCGGCGGATCAATCGAGTCCAGCGCAGCCTCCGACCGACGTAGCGGTCGAGATGATCGGCCTGCACAAGTGGTATGGGGACTTCCACGTGCTGCGCGATATCAACCTCAAGGTCGCTCGCGGCGAACGCATCGTAATTTGCGGTCCATCGGGTGGCGGTAAGTCGACGCTGCTGCGCTGTGTCAACCGGCTGGAGGATTGGCAGCGTGGCCGCATTATTGTCGACGGCATCGAACTCACCGAAGACCCCAAGCGCATCCTCGCGGTGCGGCGCGACGTCGGCATGGTGTTTCAGCAGTTCAACCTGTTTCCGCATCTCACTGTGTTGGAGAACTGCACGCTGGCCCCGATCTGGGTGCGGCATATGCCCAAGCGCGACGCCGAGGTGTTGGCGATGAATTATCTTGCGCGTGTGAAAATACCGGAGCAGGCCGACAAATACCCGGCGCGTCTTTCCGGCGGGCAACAGCAGCGTGTGGCGATTGCGCGAGCGCTGTGCATGAATCCGAACATCATGCTGTTCGACGAGCCCACTTCGGCGCTCGATCCGGAAATGGTCAAGGAGGTGCTCGACACCATGGTGGAGCTGGCGAGCGACGGCATCACCATGCTGGTGGTTTCACATGAGATGGGTTTCGCGCGGCAGGTCGCCGACCGCGTTATTTTCATGGACGACGGCCAGATCGTCGAAATCAACGCGCCGGGGGAATTTTTTGATCGCCCGCAGCACGAACGCGCGCGGGCATTTTTGAAGCAAATTTTGCACTGAAGTTCAAGATCGGTTTGAAATTTGAACGGCGGTTCATGTTTGCGGTCGAAATGTGCTCGCCGGCGAGCAACCTGACAAAAGTTTAACTTGTATCGCGCACGCTGCAGACTTCTACTCCGGGCTACTTTGAAGTTCTTTTTTGGAGGAGAACATGTTAAAGCCAGTGGTCGTCGCAGCAGCAGCGCTTGCCATCGCCGGCTCTTCGATCGTTTATGCACAGCAGCATTTTAACGGACCGGGCGGTGACGGCCAAGTGGCTCCGCGTTCCGAGCAGCACTACCGGCCGAGCGCCCAAGATATGGCGGCCTTCACCGACGCACGGATTGCCGCACTTAGGGCCGGTCTCCAGCTCACGCCGGATCAGGCGAAGAACTGGCCGCCGTTCGAACAGGCTTTGCGCGACATGGCAAAACTGCGCATCGAACGCATGCAGGCTCACCAAGCGGGCAACCAGCAGGATCAGGCTGCGCCCACGCCGTTCGACCGGCTCGCACGGCACGCCGACGCCATGGCCAAGACCGGCGCCGCGCTCAAGCAGATCGCCGACACCGGCATGCCCCTGTATCAGAGCCTCGACGATGCCCAGAAGCACCGGTTCGCAATCCTGGCTCACATGTTGCGGCCGCATCATCATATGCACGCCAGCAACGAGGGTTACGGACACGGCTGGCGCCAAAGATTTGGTTATGCAGAGGATGGCAACCAAAACGGCAATTGGCAGCGTTTTCAAAACCGCCGTTTCGGCCAGGACGATCGTGCCCCGGGCATTCAGATGCAAAACTACATCGAGAACGAGGATCAGGGCTCCCAGCTTTAAGTCGTTTGCGTCACTACGCCGGCGCCGGCCGAAATTCCCTCCCGCAGCGGGCGCCAAAGTGGAGGCCGCAGGATCAATGCCTGCGGCTTTCGCTTTTCTTGCGGCGGCAGATTATCGCGTGAGCGGTCCGTCGGCCTTCTTCCAGGCGCTGATACCGCCCTCGATATGGCAGGCAGACGCGAGGCCGGCGTCCTGCGCGGCCTGCACCGCCATGGCGGAGCGTTCGCCGAACGCGCAGTAGAAGACAACGCGCTTGCCAGTCGCTGTGGCCAGTTCGTGCAGCATGCCGCCGGCGCGGACATTCTCCTGCAAGTCGGCATAGGCTGTATGCAGGGATCCTGGAATGATGCCGTGCTTTTCGCGTTCGCTTTGCTCACGCAGGTCGATCATGGCCACGCTGGGGCGTCCGCACAATGCAATGGCCTCGGCTGCCGATAGCGTCCAGCCTTTGCGCGCGATCTCTTCCTGCCGCAGGCCGACATGCATATTGGCGGGGACCGCCACATCCATCATCTTGGGATTCGGCAGGTTCAGATTGTTCATCAGATCGACGTATTCATCGATCGATTTGACCTTGAGCCGCGGGTTGAAGGACTTTTCCTCGCCGATGGTGGATACGGTTTCGCCTTTGTAGTCGTGCGCTGGATAGACCAGCGTGCCATCGGGCAGCTTCATCAGCTTGTTGAAGATGGAATCGTATTGCGCGCGCGGATCGCCGTTCTGGAAATCGGTGCGGCCGGTACCGCGGATCAGAAGCGTATCGCCGGTGAAGACGCGGTCGGCAAGCCGGTACGAGTAGGAATCGTCGGTGTGTCCGGGCGTGTACAGCACATCGAGGCTGACGCCTTCAATGGCAATGCGGTCGCCTTCCGCTACACGCATCGAAACAACATCCGCCTGGCTTTGTTCACCCATCACGGTGATGCAATGAGTGCGATCGCGCAGCGCGCCCAGCCCAGTCACGTGGTCGGCGTGCAGATGGGTGTCCACCGCCTTGACGAGTTTGAGGTCAAGCTCTCGCACTAGCTGCAAATAGCGATCGACCCGCTCCAGCACCGGATCGATGATCAGCGCCTCGCCGCCGGGACGGCTGGCAAGGAGATAGGTGTAGGTTCCCGACGCGCTGTCGAAGAGCTGGCGGAAGATCATGGGCGCCTCCCCGGTGCCAGTTCAGGCCAAAGCGCCTATGGCGCGGTTGCGGCGGCGGAGCAGCCCTCGGGCTTGAAGTATCTCTCCCGCGACGGCGGAAATTTGGCAAGTGCGGCCGGCGGCCGGATCGGCCGCCGGATGAGTTCGCCGGCGCAATTGGGACAGCGTCCTTTCAGCACGCCTTCCGCACAACCGCGGCAAAACGTGCATTCGAACGAACAAATCATGGCGCCGCGCGAATCCGGCGGTAGATCGGCGTCGCAGCATTCGCAGTTGGGTTTGAGCAAAAGCATGCGTGGCTCCGCTTCGATCGAGGTCACGGCCTCACGATTCTGATTAAGTCTATCCGGATTTCTGCAGGGGCGAAACGCATCCGGGCGCGGCCTAACCTTGCAGGCCGCTCCGCGCCGCCAAATGTCAACTCCTATCGTGCGGCAACGAGCAGTTCTTCGTCGAACAACGGCCGCTCCCCGCGCTCGTGGGCGAGCAGCCATCGCTTGCGATGCAGTCCGCCGCCGTAGCCGGTCAGCGAGGCATTGGCGCCAATCACGCGGTGGCACGGAACGACGATGGCAATCGGATTGGCGCCGTTGGCGAGGCCGACCGCGCGGACCGCTTTGGGATGCCCGATTTGGCCGGCGAGAGCACCGTAGCTGAGCGTGCGGCCGGCGGGAATCGTGCGTAATGCCGACCAGACGGCACGCTGAAAGGCCGTGCCGTTCGTTTCAGTCGGCAATTCGTCAACCGCGTGAAGGTCGCCTTCAAAATACGCCAGCAGCGCCCGCGCAGCCGTTGACGGTCGCGAGGGTTCGCGCAGCTCGACCGAGCCGACGCCATAGTGGCGTTGCAGCAGTTTCTGCATGCGCGCCTCGTGATCTTTCCAATCGGCCGCGCGTAAACGCCGCTCGCTGTCGGTGACGATGCGCATCCGGCCGGTGGGTGTCTCAATATGTTCGATGAAGAAGGTCTGCATGCCCAACGGTACCGGTCCGATCGATAGGAAACCCTACGCGAACACAGTTCCGGTGCTAGCGGTTTTCGGACCTGTTCATCGGTTCTCGATGACCATGTCCGAAAACCGCTAGACCGGAACAAGTCCGCGGGGCCAATGTGTGACAATGGATCTCGACCACGACGCCTGCTATCGCGCGATTTGCCAGCGGGACGCCCGTTTCGACGGACGCTTCTTCACCGGCGTTAAAACCACCGGAATCTACTGCCGACCGGTTTGCCCGGCGCGGACGCCGCTTTCAAAAAACGTGATCTTCTTTCCAACTGCGGCGGCGGCCCAAGAAGCGGGCTACTGGCCTTGCCTCCGCTGCCGTCCCGAGACCGCGCCGGATATGGGCGCGTGGCGCGGCACGTCGAATACGGTGTCGCGCGCGCTGACACTGATCGAACATGGCGCTTTGGATGAGGCTGACGTCGATGGCCTCGCCGGACGGCTGGGTTTGGGCGAGCGGCAACTTCGGCGGCTGTTTCGTCAGCATCTCGGCGCGTCGCCGATAGCTGTCGCCCAGACCCGCCGGATTTTACTCGCCAAGCAGCTCATTCATGAGTCTCAGTTGCCGATGGCCGAAATCGCATTTGCGTCCGGCTTTGGCAGTGTACGCCGCTTCAACGAAGCATTTCAGAAGCTGTTCGGTCGTCCGCCCGGCGAGTTGCGGCGCTCCAGCAAGCCGGACATCCCGCCTGGCCCAGAGGGCGAGATTGTCCTCCTGCTTCGCTACCATCCGCCTTACGACTGGGCGGCCACCCTGGAATTCCTGCGGCAGCGTGCGATCGCCGGCGTCGAATTTGTTACGGCCAATCGATACGCCCGATCGATGCAGCTCGATGGCGCGCAAGGCACAGTCGCGGTTGAACACGCCGACGGCAATGCGCTGCGCGCGACCGTCCGCTTTCCCAAGCTTTCCGCCTTGCCGGCGATCATTGCGCGGCTGCGGCGTGTATTTGATTTGGCAGCCGATCCGCTGGCCATTGCCGCGCACCTTGCTCGCGATCCGACACTGTCACCCTTGGTCAAAGCGCGGCCGGGACTGCGTGTGCCCGGCGCATGGGACGGGTTTGAGTTGGCGATCCGCGCGGTGCTTGGACAACAGATCACTGTTGCTGCCGCCGCCCGCCTGGCCGGCCGTTTGGTTGCGGCGCATGGCGAGCGATTGCAAACCGCGGAGGAAAATCTGACGCACGTATTTCCTGAGCCCGAGTCTTTGGCGAGCGTGGATTTATCGAATCTCGGCATGCCGCGCAGCCGCGCGGCGGCGCTGTCGGCAGTTGCCGCCGCCGCGATCGCCGACCATCAATTGTTCGAAGCGAATTGCGGGCTTGACGATGCGGTCAAGCGACTGCGTGCGATTCACGGTGTCGGCGAATGGACTGCACAGTACATCGCGCTACGCCAGTTGCGCGAGCCCGACGCATTTCCCGCCGCGGATCTCGGCCTGATGCGCGCCATCGCCAATCGGGAAGGGCGGCGGCGTTCGTCGTCCGAACTGTTGGAGCGGGCCGACGCGTGGCGGCCCTGGCGCGCCTACGCCGCGCAGCACCTTTGGGCTTCGGTTTAATCCCCTGGAGCCCGCCGCCTTTCTGCCAGGGCGCGTACTCATAAATCCGGTTCGGTTAGCGCGGCTCGCTGAATGTCTGCTTCGCTCTGAAAACGACTGACACCATAAACATCCTGCCCGCCGCTGCCGCCGTTGGGGCCCGCGTTATCTTGCACAGTTGTGCCGGTCGCCGTGCCTCCGGCGGAGATACCCGCGAAGCCAGCTTGGGCAACGATAGTGCCGACGATTGCCCCGCCGCTGGCAACGAGGAGCTGACCGCCAGGTACAACGACATCGTTGCTGGAAGTTACGCCCGCGGGTACAGGAACTATCGTGCTTATGACGGCCATTAGTATCTCCTGTCAGGAGACGCCTTCCTCCCTGCTATGGAGATAAAGCTACGCACTGGCGGTCATTTCAGATTTGATCAACGTCAATCTATTTAGTTTGCTGCGACGCTGGCTCGGAGGTGAGGTGTTGTACCCGCTGTTCCACGTCGGCTAGGGGTCCAATTGCCGACATGAGAACTTGCACGTGATGTCAATTTCGCTGCCCTCTCAGGCGAATTGACGCAATCATCAGGCCGCTTCTGAGCGCGGTGAAGAGACCAGTTGCGAGCGCAAGCCGTTCCTGAGGGAGCGCGCCAATAGTGACGCAGCCATGTTTTTCCCCGATCCGGCGTATCTATCGGGAGCCACGCGGAACAAGGCCCGGCCCACGGCTGAAAATATTCGTCTGGGTATGGGACCGACGACCCGTATACGGCTTGACGAGTCATGCAGCAGTTATCACACAATCATTCCAGGAGCGTCACAGCCAAAAGCGCGATCAGCCGACGTCGGCATCGGGGGGTTAGCGGACCTCTGGTTATTCGTCACACCGACAAAGCGGCGCGCAGTTTGTGGCCCAACCTCACTTACACGTAATGCGGCTCAAGCTGTTCTGAAGAACCTGGGATGGAGATTTTGCAGCATGGCGAAGCTCGTCTTCGGATTGAACCAGTCCCTGGACGGCTATGTCGACCACCAGGAATTTGCGCCTGGTCCCTCGCTCTTTCGTCACTTCACCGAGCAAGTGCGCGACCTGGCCGGCAGCGTGTACGGTCGCCGCATGTACGAGGTGATGCGTTATTGGGACGAAGACCGTCCTGAGTGGGACGCGGAGGAGCGCGACTTCGCGACGGCGCGGCGGAACCAACCGAAGTGGGTCGTGTCGCGCTCGTTGAAGTCAGTTGGCCCCAACGCCACACTTGTCGCGGAAGACGTCGAGGCGGTGATACGCGGGCTGAAGGCCAAGCTCGTTGGGGAGATTGAAGTTGGCGGACCAGACCTGGCACGAAGCTTAACCGACCTTGGTCTTATTGATGAGTATCGACTCTACTTCCGCCCCGTCGTGCTTGGTCGCGGCAAGCCATTCTTCGCCGGCCCCCGGCCGCCGCTCCGCCTTGTGGCCAGCGATTTAATCGGCGAGGACGCGATCAGGTTGACGTACGTTCCTGCCTAATCACGCAACTCGCCCGACGAATCGTCGCCGACGCATCAGGTCCGGTTTGGGTCCAACAAGAGACATACGACGATGCGCGGGCTAAAGCTCGAGCTCCTGTCGTCTTGCCCGCTCAGTCAGATGAGTTGGACCTACCGCATTTACCCTATGAATGCTGCGTGCTAGACGCTAGTTTCGCCTCTCGAAGCACAACGGGAGTGAGAACATGCTGACACGCAGAAGCTTCACAGGCTTTGCATCGTGCGCGATCTGCGCGGCGACCGGTTTTATTGCGACTGACGCCGCGGCGGAGACTGCCCCGCCCGCGGGAGCGGGCAGTTTTACGCGAAAGCTGCTCTCCAAAATGGAGGGGCCGATGCCGGGCTATGTGACGCTCATCATGGAAGTGGAGATACCACCGGGCGTGGTCGTTCCCCGACATACCCATCCCGGTATCGAATCCGGCTACGTAGTCGAAGGCAATCTTGAGCTACCCATTAAAGGCCAACCCACACGGTCACTAAAGCCGGGGGATGGCTTCCAGATCCCAGTCGAGACGCCTCACGCAGGCGGTAAGCCGAGCGATGCAAAGATAAAGGTTGTGAGCACTTATGTCGTTGAAAAAGACAAGCCGCTCGCCTCGCCAGCACCGGAGTGACTTGATCGACAACGCCCCGGTAACCGAGACGGTACTTGTGTTCGGGCGAGCCGTTGAAAACGGCCGTCACTATCTCACGGCGTCAATGACGGCTTGGTCCCGCCGAGCGTCTGCCCGTCGGCATCGGCTCATTCACGCAGCGCCGCGCGTATGCGTCAATTCATCAACGCGCTTGATGTGGGCGAGGGCGGCCCGCGCTCCACCGGTCTTGGTCATCAGATCGAGCGAACCGTCATCGTCGCCGACAGGTGTGAGCGCCTGGTCCATGTAGCGATAGCGGTTAGGGTCTCGCGCCGCGCTAATTGCTGCTGCAACAAGCTTCGACAGCCTGACGAGGATGGTGACGGTCTTGCGTACCGTGTCCCATCCAAGACGCGGCCAGAAGATTAAGACTGGCTCCGCCGGCAGACCCGGCCGCTGCTCCGAAGGATGTCGCAATCGCAAAGCACCGCTCTGGATCGGATGAAGACCTTCGAGCCCGACGGTCAACGAGAAATTCAACAGCAGCTTGACCATACTGGCCATAGGTCCTCCGGTCGCGGCGGTCCGCCGCAAAAGCGTCCGCATGTGCTCATTCGAATAATAGAGGCCCCAAGCCTCTTTGTAGATAGCTGTCCATTCCTTCCGAGTCATGTTCGGATGGTCGGTACAGGCACTCTCAAGGTCGTATTTATTGAGATCGGGTTCCATGTCGACCCCTTTGCGCCAAAGTATTTGATGATCCTCCGAACCCGGTAGCGGCGTCAGGCAAAAGAACTCCATGATATCAAGCGGCAGTTCGCGTTGGATGATTTCGATGTCTCGACGGATCGAGGCGGGAGTGTCGGCGGGAAACCCTAAAATATAACCTGCAAGCGTCAAGACGCCTTGCGCTTTCCACGCCAACAGCATCTTGCGGTATTCCGTGATTCTGTTCTGGCGCTTCTTAGCGGCGGCAAGATTGTCCGGATTTATATTTTCAAGTCCGATGAAAACGCGCGTGACGCCAGCGCGCTTGGATTTTTCGATGAAATTCGGCAGCTTATGACACAGGGTATCGACCTGGATCATTAGGCCAAGTGGAATGCCGTCGACCTCGCGAAGCTTGATCAGCCGATCGAGAATAACCTCCCAATCTTTGTTTCGAGCGAAGTTGTCATCCGTAATAAAATATTTGCAGACGCCCTGAGCCCAATTGACGCGCACTAGCGCTTCGATGTCATCCGGCGAGCGATAACGCGACTTGCGCCCCTGCACGTTAATAATCGTGCAGAAGGAGCACTCGTAGGGGCACCCGCGTCCTGCGTCGAAGCTGGAACTCAGGCCAAGCGTGCGGCGGACGTTGGTGATGGGAAGGAATGGTATCGGCGCACCTGCGATGCCCGGCAAATCTTTCATGAAGTTGTAGACCGGCTGCAGTCGGCCTTCGGCAACGTCACGCAGCAAAATGTCGAGCCGGCCCTCGACCTCGCCCGCGAACATCGACACGCCCATTTCACGGCAAGCGTCTAGGCCTACAGCCTTGCCGTCGAGCATCGACAGGCAGCCCGAGACATGAAAGCCGCCAATCGCAACTGGAATCCCGGCTGCACGCAACGGACGCGCCAGATCGAGTGCGCGCGGATACTGATTGGATTGCACGCCGACAAGCGCCACCAAGCCGAAATTGCTGTGACGTTTGAATCGCTCTACCAGTTTCTGAATTTCAATTCGTTGGCTGAATTCATCGATTGCTTCAAGGTCGATACCAACGTCGGGGCCAAGCACCTTGCGCTCGATGCACGTGAGCGCAACGCCGTAGATCGCGGCTAGAGAATTCGATGGGATAATCGCACGCCACCAGCGGATCACATAGCCGTCTTCGCCGTAATGCGAAGGCTTAACGAGGACGAGTTGAAATCGTCGATCGGCGGATGGTTTCGACAAATTTTCGGCTTCCCGGCTGCAACATCACAGCTAGCAGCCCACCCAACCGATTTAAGCCTGTGCGGTCAACCCCGTTGTCGCGCCAGTGTGGCGAACACATGGATTGCGTGGTGACTGCACCGATTGATCGAACGCTTCGCGACAGTTTGATGCGGTGCAACAGGACATTTGGAAATCGAAAGGCCCTTCGCCTAAATTCGGCATCGCTGGCGGCTGATTGCGCAAAATATCCCGGCTGCTGCGATGCACGCTCGACTTCCGGTCCGGGTCATTTTCGACCGGGACGAGGCCGACAGCAGGTCGCGCTATGTCGGCGGTGCCCTGAAAGCGGAAGTAAAATCGGGGGTGATGGTGTCCGGCCTGAGATCGGGAGCCATGTTGCTCGCCGACGTGGATTTGATGCGGATGGGATCAGAGCCATTGTCAGCCAGCATGGCGCTTGGGCAAACATAGCCCCTGAAGCGGAACCGGACAGAGCCAATCTGCTTTAGCCGCTACCTCTGTCGCGCCCGGAATTTGGTGGAGCGGTTCTTCAAAAAATTAAGCAGTGTCAACGCGTTGCCACGCGCTATGACAAGCTCGCCGCCAACTATCTCGCCTAGCTGCGTTCCACCGGCACGTCGGAGCGCGAGCCCCATTCCGCCCATGAACCGTCGTAGAGGCCCTGCGGCGCTTTGCCGATGGATTCCAGCGCGAGCGTAAGAATCGCGGCGGTCAGGCCGGAGCCGCATGTGGTGATGATCGGCTTTTCGAGATCGACTCCGGCGTTCTTAAACGCGGCCTCAATGCGCGCACGTGACATCAGTTGACCGTTTTCCAGCAACTGGGTGTATGGCACGTTGAATGAGCGCGGCATATGGCCTGGGCGCAAGCCGGGACGCGGTTCAGGCTCTTTACCGGCGAAGCGTCCGGCAGAGCGCGCGTCAACAATTTGCGCGCTGTCGTCGGTCAGCGCCATGCGCACGTCCGAAATTGTCGCCACCGCGCCGACATTCATCTCCGCGTTGAATTTTTTTGCTGGCCGGCTGGCGTCACCGTTCTCCAGCGGACGGCCTTCGGCTTTCCACTTCGGCAACCCGCCATCGAGAACGAAGACCTTCTTGGCGCCGAATAGCCGGAACGTCCACCACACCCGTGGCGCCGAGTAGACACCGAGGCCATCGCGGCCGTTATCGTAGACCACAACCGTGTCGCCATCGCCGATCCCTAGGGCGCCGACCGCTTTGCCGAAATGTGCCGGGCCAGGCAGCATGTGCGGCAGGTCGGTGGAATCGTCAGCGATCTTATCGATGTCGAAAAAGACGGCCCCCGGGATATGGCCGTCGCGATATTCGGCGTGGGCGTCGCGCGGCTGCGTCGGCAGGTAATATGAGCTGTCGACAACGATCACGTTGCGGTCATGCAAGTGCTCGGCGAGCCAATCGGTCGAAACCAGCCAGCGGCTTTTAGGCAAAGGGGTGGAATTATCCTCGGGTCTCAGCATGGCGGTCATCTCGTGACAACGCGAGCGCGCTCGCAATGTTCACGCGTAAGGAACCTTGATTTGCGAGTGGCGTTCGAGCCAGGCCGGAACCGGCAGGTGCTTTTCGCGCAGAAACTGCGGATTGAACAGCTTCGATTGGTAACGGGTGCCGTAGTCGGCGAGGATGGTCACGATGATGTGCCCGGGTCCAAGCTCTTTCGCCAGGCGAACGGCTCCCGCGACGTTGATGCCGGATGAGCCGCCAAGGCAGAGGCCTTCGTGTTCAAGCAGATCAAAGATGATCGGCACGGCCTCCGTATCCGGGATCTGATAGGCGGTGTCGATCGGCGCGCCCTCAAGGTTTTTGGTGATGCGGCCTTGCCCGATGCCCTCGGTGATGGAAGAGCCTTCCGATTTCAGCGTGCCGGTCGTGTAATAGCTATAGAGTGCAGCGCCCATCGGATCGGCCAGCGCAATCCGCACCGCCTTGTTGAACGACTTGAGCGCGATGCCGATGCCCGCCAGCGTACCGCCGGTGCCGACGGCGCAGGTGAAACCATCGACTTTGCCGTCGGTCTGCCGCCAGATTTCCGGTCCGGTCGTTTCGACGTGCCCCTGGCGATTGGCGACGTTGTCGAACTGGTTCGCCCAGATCGCTCCATTCTTTTCGGTCTTCGCCAACTGCTCGGCCAGCCGTCCAGACACCTTCACGTAGTTATTGGGGTTGGAATAGGGCACGGCCGGGACCTCGACCAGCTCCGCCCCGCATAAACGCAGCGTGTCCTTCTTCTCCTGGCTCTGGGTCTCCGGAATGACAATCACCGAGCGATAGCCCATGGCGTTGCCGACCAGCGCGAGTCCGATGCCGGTGTTGCCGGCGGTCCCCTCCACGATCACGCCGCCGGGCTTGAGCTCGCCCTTTTTCACCGCGTCTTCGATGATGAACAAAGCAGCGCGATCCTTGACCGACTGTCCGGGGTTCATGAACTCGGCCTTGCCCAGAATGGTGCAGCCAGTCGCCGCGGACACGCGTTCGAGTTTGATCAACGGCGTGTTGCCGATCGCCTCGATGATTTCGTTGCTGAACTGCATCGGCGCAAAATCCCGGAGGGCCGGGACACTAGAGGACTAAGTCACTGGGAACAAGGGTAGGTCAATTGGCGCGAAAGTTCGAAACAATACCGAAACCATAGCGGCGCATGTGCCGGGCCGGCATACGGCCATTCACCGATTGTTTTCCGCGCTGCCGTAATCCCGACCGCGAAGGGGCTTCCAGCAATCGCACGCTTGCAGCCGGCCGTTCTGGTGGAGCGCGATGAATCTCGACGTCAATACGCTGTTCCTCGTGACCATCTATGTGGAAGCGATCCTCGGCTTGCTGCTGCTGTTCGTCTGGGCTCAGAATACGGCAATTGGTGCTGTGGCGTGGTGGGGGTTCGCGCACCTGTTGCGGGCGGCTTCGGTGACGCTGTTCGGCCTCTACGGCTCGGTATCGGATTTGATATCGATCGATTTCGCCAACGCTCTGCTGCTCACTTCCTTTGCCCTGACGTGGACCGGCGCGCGCGTCTTCGACCATCACCGGCCACAGCCGATCCTGTTGTTTGGCGGCGCTGCCGTTTGGCTCATTGCCTGCCGTATCCCTGGCTTCGCTCAGTCCTATCACGTGCGCGTGCTTATGGCCTCGGCCATCATCACCACTTACACCTGGGCGACGGCATACGAATTCTGGCGCGGACGCGGCGAACCGCTGGTGTCACGCTGGCCCGCGATCTTCATGTTGTTCGCCCACGGCGCGCTTTATTTGTTGCGGACGCCGTTCGGCGCCGTGCTGCCGTGGTCGCCCACCGGCAATCAGGTGTTCGCCAGCGTCTGGCTGACGGTGCTCAGCTTCGAGGCGCTGCTTTTCACCATTTCGATCGCCTTCATCCTTCTGGCGATGGCAAAGGAGCGCATCGAATACCGCCACAAAACTGCGTCGCTAATCGATCCGCTCACCGGGGTCGCCAACCGCCGCGCTTTCCTGCAGGACGGCGAAGCCCTGCTCAAGCGGCAGGCAACTGATCCGCGTCCGATTGCCGTGATGCTCCTCGACCTCGATCACTTCAAATCGGTCAATGATCGTTTCGGTCACGCTATTGGCGATCGTGTGCTGGAGATTTTTGCCGATGTCGCGGGCAGTTCGATGCGCCACGTCGACCTGTTCGGCCGCCTCGGTGGCGAGGAGTTCGCCGCGTTGTTACGCGATACAACGCATGAGCGCGCCTTGGCCGTCGCCGAGCAAATCCGCGCTGACTTCGCAGCAGCGACCCGCGACGTGCAGGGCCGGCCGGTCACCGCGACGGTGAGTATCGGCGTCGTGATCAGCCATGATGCCGTGCTCGACCTCTCGGCGTTGTTGGCTCAAGCTGATCACGCGCTTTATCGGGCCAAGGATTCGGGCCGCAATCGCGTCGAGATCGCTTCCATCGAGCTTATTCTCGACTACGCCAAGCGTGGTGCTGCCGATCTGATCGCGGCCATCACGGTACCGGCAACAAAATCGCCAGCTCAAACTGCTGCTTGAACGGAACGGCCGGCTCTACTTGCCGTCCATGATCGCCGGCTCCGGCGGAGGTAGTGTTTCAATCCCGCCTATGCTGCATTGCTGCCGGCAACCGGAAGCGGGTTCATCTTCGCGGTGAGCTTTGATAGAGTGACTTCATAGGGAGCCTTGCCCGCCAGGAGATCAATCATGCTGGACATCACCAAGAAACAAGACGCAGCACCTTTTGACACCGCGCGACTAGACCAGCTCATGGACGAGGCCGGGATCGACGTGCTCGTCGCCACCTCCAAGCACAACGTCCAATATCTCCTCGGCGGCCATCGCTCATTCTTTTTCGACAGCATGGACGCAATGGGGATCAGCCGTTATTTGCCGGTCTTCGTTTATGCGAAGGGCGCTCCGCAAAAAGCCGGCTATTTCGGCCACGGCATGGAGACTTACCAGACCCAGATAAAGCCATTCTGGGTTTCCGAGGTGAGCACTAAAAGCGGCGGCTCGGTCGACGTGATGCAAAAAGCGGCCGACTACGTGCGGAAGCTTATAGCGAAGCCGCCAAGAATTGGCGCCGAGCTCGCTTTCCTGCCGGCCGATTCTGCGGCCGCGTTGCGCAAGGCGTTCCCCGACGCCGAGATCAAGGATGCGCTGTTCGTGCTCGAACGGCTGCGCTCGCGCAAAACGCCGGAGGAATTGGAGAAGCTTCGGCTCGCATCGGAGCTCGTCATCGAACTCGATGCTTGCGGTCATCGGCAGCCACGGGGCTGGCGCTACCAAGGCGGAGTTGGCCGAAGCATTGCGGCGCGAGGAAACAGCGCGTGGGCTGACCTTCGATTATTGCCTGATCGCTGCCGGTTCGAGCCTCAATCGTGCGCCTTCGGATCAGCGCTGGGAGAAGGGCGATCCGCTCTCGGTGGATTCCGGCGGCAATTACCACGGCTACATCGGCGATCTCGCGCGTATGGGCATCATCGGCGAGCCCGACGCCGAACTGGTGGATTTACTGGCGGAAATTGAGGCCACTCAGCAGGCGGCATTCAAGCCAATCCGCGCCGGAGTCAACGGCGGTGAGATTTATGCAGGAGCCGAGCCGGTACTGAAGAAGTCGAAGCTGCACAATCACTACGAGTTTCTCGCCCATGGTATGGGGCTCGTCAGCCACGAAGCGCCGCGGCTGACCGCCACCGGTCCAGTCCCCTACGACGCTTACGACGCGCAGCGGCCGCTCGAAGCCGGCATGGTGATCTCGGTCGAAACTACCCTGCTGCATCCCCGCCGCGGCTTCATCAAACTTGAAGATACCGTGGCGGTCACGCCAACGGGCCATGAGATTTACGGCGATCGTGCGCGGGGCTGGAACCGCGCCGGCGCCTGATCTGTCACACACTTTCGAGGCAGAGCAGGTGCCCGTCCGGGTCGCGGAACAGGGC
>CAVWYW010000033.1:0-67820 GCA_963759345.1 uncultured Alphaproteobacteria bacterium | reverse complement strand
TCTTGGCGTTGGGCGCGAGCTCGAACAGCGGCGAGAGCCGCGCCACCATGAACACGCCGGCGGTGACCATGGTCGCGGCGTGGATCAATGCCGAAACCGGCGTCGGGCCTTCCATGGCGTCGGGGAGCCAGGTGTGGAGGAGGAACTGCGCCGACTTGCCCATCGCGCCCATGAACAGCAGCAGGCAGATCAAGGTGAGCGCGTCGACGTTGAAGCTGAGATAGTGGAAGCTCTTGCCGACGAGATCCGGCGCCTGGGCGAAGACCGTTTCGAAGGTGAGCGACCCGGTCAGCAGGAACACGGCGAAAATACCCAGGGCGAAGCCGAAATCGCCGACCCGGTTGACAATGAAGGCCTTGATTGCTGCGGCATTGGCCTCGGGCTTGTGGAACCAGAAGCCGATCAGGAGATAGCTCGCGAGCCCGACGCCCTCCCAGCCGAAGAACAATTGGACGAGATTGTCCGCTGTCACCAGCATCAGCATGGCGAAGGTGAAGAACGACAGATAGGAGAAAAACCGCGGCCGGTACGGATCGTCGGCCATGTAGCCGATCGAATAAAGATGCACGAGGCCGGACACGGTGGTCACCACGATCAGCATCACCGCGGTGAGCGGGTCGATCCGCAGCGCCCAATCGACCTTGAGATCGCCCGAGGTAATGAAATTGAAAATCTCGACGTGTGCATCGTGCCCTCGCAAGCCGACATCGACGAAGGCGAAGCAGGACAATAGCCACGAAATGCCCAGCAGCGTGGTGGTGATGAGCTCCGCAGCCTGCGAACCGGCCGCAGGCTCCGCGGCACCGTGCTCCTCTTCGCTCGAATGGGCGATTTCAGCGTGCGCAGCCTCGGGTATCGGCGCACCGTGGGGATGATGCTCTGGAACCAGCGGAGCGGCATGATCGTCGTGCGGAGGCGGCGGGTCTTCGCCCGGATGGCGGTTGCGCGCGCCCATGAGCGCGATGGCGCCGGCAACAATAGCGCCGATCAGCGGCAGAAGGACGATCGCTTCGTACATGCCGCTATTCCCCTGTCATGCCCGCGCTCGTCGCGGGCATCCACGTCTTTACGGACTGGAGTTGTGACGAAGGCGTGGATGGCCGGGACAAGCCCGGCCATGACGGCCAAAAAATAATGCGATCAAACCGCATCATCAGCCCTTCATCAGATTAACGTCTTCGACCGCGATCGAGCCGCGGTTGCGGTAATAGGCGACGAGGATCGCGAGCCCGATCGCGGCTTCTGCCGCCGCCACCGTGAGCACGATCAGCGCGTAGACCTGGCCGACGATGTCGCCGAGAAAGGCCGAGAACGCGACCAGGTTGATGTTGACGGCGAGCAATATCAGCTCGATCGACATCAGAATGATGATGACGTTCTTGCGGTTGAGGAAGATGCCGAAGATCCCGAGCGTAAACAGGATCGCCGCGACCGAGAGATAGTGCCCCAGCCCGATGATCATGGCAGCCCCTGCCCCGATTTCACTTTGACGACCTCAATGGCAGTCGAGCGCCGGCGCGCCAGTTGTTGGGAGATGCTCTGCCGCTTTGCGTCCGGCTTGTGCTGCAGCGTCAGCACAATGGCGCCGATCATGGCGACGAGGAGGATCACGCCGGCCGCCTCGAAGAAGTAGACGTAACGGGTGTAGAGCACGAGGCCGAGCGCCTGGGTGTTGCTGATGTCGTTGGCGATCGGCGCCGTGATCTTTTTGGTCAATCCCGGCGCAATCACCCAGCCGATCACGCCGAACACAAGCTCAACCAGCAAAATCAGCCCGACCGTGGCGCCAACCGGAAGGTAGTTGAGCACGCCGTGGCGAAGCTCGGCAAAATCGACGTCGAGCATCATCACCACGAACAGGAACAGCACCGCGACGGCGCCGACATAGACCACGATCAGGATCATGGCGAGGAATTCGGCCCCCAGCAGGACGAATAGGCCGGCGGCATTGACGAAGGCGAGGATCAGGAACAGCACCGAGTGCACGGGATTGCGCGCGGCGATGACCATGATCGCCGAAGCGATGCACACGCCGGCAAAGAGATAGAAGAAGATCGCTTGGAGAATCATTGGCGCAGCGTCTCAGCGATACGGCGCGTCGAGTTCGATGGCCTTGGCGAGCTCGCGCTCCCAGCGGTCGCCGTTCGCCAGGAGTTGGTCCTTATCGTAGTAAAGCTCCTCGCGCGTCTCGGTGGCGTATTCGAAGTTCGGGCCTTCGACGATGGCGTCAACCGGGCAAGCTTCCTGGCACAGTCCGCAATAGATGCATTTGACCATGTCGATGTCGTAGCGGGTGGTGCGGCGGGTGCCGTCGTTTCTTCGCGGGCCGGCCTCGATGGTGATCGCCTGCGCCGGGCAGATCGCCTCGCACAATTTGCAGGCGATGCAGCGCTCCTCGCCGTTCGGGTAGCGGCGTAGCGCATGCTCGCCGCGAAACCGCGGCGACAGTGAGCCTTTCTCGAACGGATAGTTGAGCGTCGCCTTGGGCTTGAAGAAGTAGCGCATCGACAGGAAGAACGCTTGCACGAACTCCTTCAGAAAAATCGAACGGGCGCCCTGATCCAAGCTCATGTCAGCCTCTGATAACTTCGAGGACGCCGGCGACGATCGACGACCATGGCGAGCGAGATCGGCAGGAACACTTTCCAGCCGAGTCGCATCAGCTGGTCGTAGCGATAGCGCGGCACAAACGCCTTCACCATGGCGAACATGAAGAACATGAAGCTCGCCTTGAGCACGAACCAGACCAGCCCCGGTATCCAGGTGAACGGCGCGACCGGGAACGGCGGCAGCCAGCCGCCGAGGAACAGGATCGTCGCCATGGCGCACATGGTGGCGATGGCGACGTACTCGCCGAGCATGAACATCATGTACGGGGTCGAGCCATATTCGACCATGTAGCCCGCGACCAGCTCGGATTCCGCCTCGACCAGGTCGAACGGCGGACGGTTGGTCTCGGCCAGTGCAGAGACGAAGAAGATCACGAACACCGGCAGGAGCGGCAGCCAGAACCAGTTCAGTACTGTCAACCACGGCAGACCGATCAGGGTTGCCAGACCATGATCGCGCTGCGCCTCGACGATCGCCGACAGGTTGAGCGAGCCGACACAGAGCAGCACGGTGATGAACACAAACCCGATCGAGACTTCGTACGACACCATCTGCGCCGCAGAGCGCAGCGCCGCCAGGAACGGATATTTCGAGTTCGACGACCAGCCGGCCATGATCACGCCGTAGACCATCAGCGAAGAGATGGCGAAGATATAAAGGACGCCGACATTGATGTTGGCGATGACGATGCCCGCGCCCATCGGAATGACCGCCCAGGCGGCGAGCGCCAGCGTGCAGGTCACCAGCGGCGCCAGCAAGAACACCGCCCTTGTTGGCGCCGGCGGGAATGACCGGCTCCTTGAGCACGAACTTCAACAAGTCGGCGAACGACTGGAACAGCCCCCACGGGCCGACCACGTTCGGCCCGCGCCTCATCTGCACCGCGGCCCAGATTTTTCTGTCGGCGTAGAGGACGTAGGCGATGGCGACGAGCAGGATCACCAGCAGCAGCACACTCTCGGCGACCATGATCACCAAGGGCCAGATGTAATCGGACCAGAACGCTTCCATCGGTTCGGTCCCTATTCCGCTGCCGTCATGGCCGCGCGCCCATGCGCGATCGCCGAGCATTCCGCCATCACCGCCGAGCAGCGCGCGATCGGATTGGTGAAGTAGAAGTCCCCAATGTTCGACTGGAACGGCGCCTTGTCCGCCGAGCCGCCGAGCGTAGCGAGCTTTTGCACGTCGGCGGCATCACCCGGTGCGATCTGGCCGATGCGCATGAGATGCGGATAGGCCTGGTACAGCGCCCGGCGAAGGGCAGCCAGCGAGTCATAGGGCAGCCGCTTGCCGAGCACGTCGGACAGCGCGCGCAGGATCGCCCAATCCTCGCGCGCGTCGCCCGGCGGGAACGAGGCGCGCGTCGCCATCTGCACCCGGCCTTCGGTATTCACATAAGTCGCCGACTTTTCCGGATATGCCGCGCCGGGCAGCACTACGTCGGCGCGCGCGGCGCCGCGGTCGCCGTGGGTGCCGACATAGATAACGAACGCGCCGGGCGCGATGGCGATCTCGTCGACGCCCAGCAGGAAGAGAACATCAAGCGCGCCGGCGGCGGCCATTTGCGGCGCGGTCAAACCACCCTCGCCCGGCACGAAGCCGAGATCCAACGCGCCGACGCGCGAGGCCGCGTGATGGAGCACGCTGAAGCCGTTCCAGCCGTCCTTGACGCGCGCCAAGATCGATCGCCGCTCGCGCCGCGAGTGAGGCCACGGCTGCGCCGTCCGGCCGCGCCAAAGCATCGGCTCCGACGAGGACCAGCAGGCCGCTCCGCCTTGCGCAGCACTTCGGCAAAGCTGTGCCGCGTGATGGCGGCGAGCGTTTCCGGGCCGGCGCCGAGATAATCGTAACGGGTAAGTGAGCGCCGCCTTTTCGCCGATGACGCCGACGGGAAAGCTCTTGGCCATGCGCCAGCGCTTGCGGATACGCGCGTTGAGCACCGCCGCCTCGCGGCGCGGATTGGCGCCGACGATGAGCAGCGCATCCGCCGTATCGATCCCGGCGATCGTCGCATTGAACAAATAGCCGGCACGGCCCCACTTCGGATCGATCGCCGAGCCGTCCTGCCGGCAGTCGAGATTGGTGACGCCAAGCCGCGTCATCAGATCCTTGAGCGCGAAAACTTCCTCGACCGCCGCAAGATCACCGACCAGCGCCCCGGTGCGCTTCATATTCGCGGTCGCGAGCTTCTGAGCAATCGCGCCGAACGCTTCGCTCCAGGTCGCCGGGCGCAAGCGTCCGTCTCTCGCGGATGTAAGGCTGATCCAGCCGTTGCGTCCGCAGGCCGTCGACCACGTGCCGGGTCTTGTCGGAAATCCACTCCTCGTTCACGTCGTCGTTGGTCCGCGGCAGGATTCGCATCACTTCGCGTCCGCGCGTGTCGATGCGGATGGCCGAGCCGAGCCCGTCCATGACGTCGATCGACTCGGTCTTGTTGAGCTCCCACGGCCGGGCCGCGAACGCATATGGCTTTGAGGTGAGCGCACCGACCGGGCAGAGATCGACGACGTTGCCCTGCAATTCGGACGTCATCGCTTCTTCGAGATAGGTCGTGATCTCCATATCCTCGCCGCGGCCGATGGCGCCGAGCTCGGGGACGCCGGCAACCTCGGTGGCGAAACGAATGCACCGCGTGCACTGGATGCAGCGGTTCATCGAAGTCTTGACCAGGGCGCCGAGATATTTGTCTTCCACCGCGCGCTTGTTCTCGCGGAAGCGGCTCTGGTCGACGCCGTAGGCCATCGCCTGGTCCTGCAGGTCGCATTCGCCACCCTGGTCGCAGATCGGGCAATCGAGCGGATGATTGATCAGCAGAAATTCCATCACGCCTTCGCGCGCCTTGCGCACCATCGGCGAGCGGGTCGAGAGCACCTTCGGCGAGCCGTCCTTGTTCGGCTGCAAATCCTTCACGCCCATGGCGCAGGAGGCCTGCGGCTTCGGCACGCCGGCAACTTCGATCAGACACATCCGGCAATTGCCGGCGATCGACAGCCGCTCCTGGAAACAGAAGCGCGGAATTTCGGCGCCCGCGGCCTCGCAGGCCTGGAGGAGCGTGTACTCCGGCGGAACGTCGATCTCCGTGCCGTCGACGATGAGCTTGGTCATGCCACCTGTCCGTTCGGCGCGGCGCATTGCGCCGTCTTCCACAATTGCGCGGTCGGCACGCTTTCCCAGCCGAATGCGTAGTCGGAAGGACCGTTCGCGGCGAGATGCGCGAGCCGCTCCTTTGCTTCGGTCATGGTCGGCACGTGGCCGACCGGAATCCACCACATCACGAAATGCGGTCCGTCCATTTTGTCGAACCATTCAGGACGCCGGCCGTAGAAACGCTTGTGGACGGTCTGCCAGACGAAGCGCTCCAGCGTCCTCGACGCTTTCCCAGACCGACATGTTGACGGCCATGTTCGGATCGTCGAACGGCCGGATATTGGTTGCGTTGTTGCTGTCGTCCTTCAACCGCCAGACAAAGCCTTTGCTGCGTTCGGCGAGCGCGTTCACCAGATCGAGATTGTTCATGAAATCCGCCATGCGCGGATCGTCGGTCGGGTAACGGAACCGCCCGATGTTGAGCTGTGCGAGATGTCGGCCTTCGCTCATCGCACTTTCCCTACTCAGCCGCCTCGGTCACCGCCGGCGGATCGAATACACCTTCGGTGTCCGGGTTAGCCGTGTATTCGTCAATACGCCGCTCGATCTCCGGCCGGAAATGCCGCAGCAGGCCCTGCACCGGCCAAGCAGCGCCGTCGCCGAAGGCGCAGATGGTGTGGCCCTCGATCTGGGTCGTGACCTGCCAGAGCATGTCGATCTCGCGCTTCTGCGCGCGGCCTTCGGCCATGCGGGAGAGCACCCGCCACATCCAGCCCATGCCTTCGCGGCAAGGCGTGCACTGCCCGCAGCTCTCGTGCTTGTAGAAATAGGAGATGCGCGCCATGGCGCGCACGATATCGGCCGACTTGTCCATGACGATGACGGCAGCCGTGCCGAGCGCTGATTTCTTGTCGCGGCAGCCGTCGAAATCCATCAGCAGCGTGTCGGCCTGATCCGGTCCCGCCGGCACCAGCGGCATCGACGAGCCGCCGGGGATGACAGCGAGTAAATTATTCCAGCCGCCGCGCACGCCGCCGGCGTGCTTCTCGATCAGTTCGCGCAGCGGAATTCCCATCGCCTCTTCGACGGTGCACGGCCGCTCGACGTGGCCGGAAATGCAATAGAGCTTGGTGCCGGTGTTGTTCGCCCGGCCGATGCCGGCGAACCAGGCGGCGCCGCGCCGCATGATGTCGGGCACCTGGGCGATGGTCTCGACATTGTTGACGGTCGTCGGGCAGCCGTAGAGCCCCATATTGGCGGGGAACGGCGGCTTGAGCCGCGGCTGTCCCTTCTTGCCTTCCAGGCTTTCCAGAAGCGCGGTCTCTTCGCCGCAGATATACGCGCCGGCGCCGTGATGCACGACGATGTCGAAGTCGTAGCCGTGAATGTTGTTCTTGCCGATGAGCTTGGCGTCGTAGGCCTGCGCGACCGCCGCTTCCAGCCGCTCGCGCTCGCGGATGAATTCGCCGCGGATATAGATGTAGCAATGGTGCACGCCCATGGCGCAGCCGGCGATCAGGCAGCCCTCGATCAGGAGATGCGGATCGTGGCGCATGACCTCGCGGTCTTTGCAGGTGCCGGGCTCGGACTCGTCGGCATTGACCACGAGATAGCTTGGCCGCCCGTCCGACTGCTTGGGCATGAACGACCACTTCAGTCCGGTCGGGAAGCCCGCGCCGCCGCGGCCGCGCTGGCCGGACGCTTTCATTTCGTTGACGATGACGTCGCGGCCCTTTTCCAGGATCGCCTTGGTGCCGTCCCAGCCGCCGCGCGCGCGGGCGCCGTCGAGGCCCCAACCGTGATGGCCGTAGAGATTCTTGAAAATGCGATCCTTGTCGGCGAGCATCTTATCGCTGTCCGCGTCGTTAGCCGTGTCCTGGGTCCGTCGAGCTGGCGCTGGGCGGTTTCGGCATCGGTGCGTTCGTGAATGGCTTAGCCGCCGCGCACCGGCCTCGGATGACGGTGTCGTTACCTTATAGATCGACGGATCGATCAAGGTATTGGCGCCGCCGATCGGCGCCGAATTCTGCCGGTCGACCTGCGGCCCGGGCTTCGGCGTCTTTCCGCGCGCCAAATCTTTGAGAATGCGCGTGAGCGTGTCCGGCGTGAGGTCTTCGTAGTAATCGGCGTTGATCTGCACCATCGGGCGCGTTGACGCACGCGCCCAGGCACTCGACCTCAACCCACGAGAACGTGCCGTCGGCGGTCACTTCGTTCTCATGACCGATCGTGCGATGCAGGACTTTTTTCAGCTCGTCGGCGCCGCGCAGCATGCATGGCGTCGTGCCGCAGAATTGCACGTGGAAGCGGCCGACCGGGCTCAAGTTGAACATGGTGTAGAAGGTCGCCACTTCGAGCACGCGAATTTTCGCCATGCCGAGCAGCTCCGCGACCGCCTCGATCGCCTTCTGCGGCAGCCAGCCGCCGGACTGTTCCTGCGCCCGCCACAGCAGCGGAATCACTGCGGATTGCTGGCGGCCCGGCGGATATTTCGCGATCTGCGCCTTCGCCCATGCCAGATTGTCGGGCGTGAAGGCAAAGCTCGGCGGCTGCTTCTCGGCAAGGCGGCGCACGCTCATCGGTCGACCTCGCCGAACACGATGTCGATTGAGCCCAGAATCGCCGACACGTCGGCGAGCATGTGGCCGCGGGACAGAAAGTCCATCGCCTGCAAATGCGCGAAGCTCGGGGCGCGAATTTTGCACTTGTACGGTTTGTTGCTGCCGTCGGCTATCAGATACACGCCGAATTCGCCCTTCGGCGCTTCGACCGCCGCGTAGACTTCGCCAGGCGGCACATGAAAGCCTTCGGTGTAGAGCTTGAAGTGATGGATCAGCGATTCCATCGAGCGCTTCATCTGCCCCCGCCGCGGCGGCGCGATCTTGTTGTCGTCGACCACGACCAGCCCCTGCGCCTCGGCCGAGTGCAATTTCTCCACGCATTGCTTCATGATGCGGATCGACTGGCGCATCTCTTCCATGCGGATGCAATAGCGGTCGTAACAGTCGCCGTTCTTACCCACCGGAATGTCGAAATCCATTTCGGAATAGCATTCGTAGGGCTGCGCCTTGCGCAGATCCCAGACCGCGCCCGAGCCGCGCACCATGACACCGGAGAATCCCCACGCCCAGGCGTCCTCAAGCTTCACGACGCCGATATCGACGTTGCGCTGCTTGAAGATGCGGTTATCGGTGAGCAGCTCTTCGAGATCGTCGCAGACTTTGAGAAACGGATCGCAGAACGCCTCGATGTCGTCGATCAGTTTCGGCGGCAGATCCTGATGCACGCCACCGACGCGGAAATAAGCCGCATGCAAGCGCGAACCCGAGGCGCGTTCGTAGAAGCCCATCAGCTTCTCGCGCTCCTCGAAGCCCCACAGCGGCGGCGTCAGCGCGCCGACATCCATCGCCTGGGTCGTGACGTTGAGGAGATGCGACAGCAGCCGGCCGATCTCGCAGTACAGCACCCGGATCAGCTGGCCGCGCCTTGGCACCTGAATTTCCAGGAGCTTCTCTGCGGCCAGGCAGAACGCATGCTCCTGATTGATCGGGGCGACGTAATCGAGGCGGTCGAAATACGGGATCGCCTGTAGATAGGTCTTGTGCTCGATCAGCTTTTCCGTGCCGCGGTGGAGAAGCCCGATATGCGGATCGACCCGCTCGACCACCTCGCCGTCAAGCTCGAGCACCAGACGCAGCACCCCGTGCGCGGCCGGATGCTGCGGCCCGAAGTTGATCGTGAAGTTGCGTTCGCCGGTTCCGGTTTCAGCCATCATGCAACCTGAGCGAACTTCGCGGCTTTGGCCGCGACGCGCGCGTTGAATTTGTCCCACGCCACGACGAAGCGTTCATGCCGGCCTTCGCCGATCAGATCAATGCCGTCGTGCGCTTTCACTTTGAAAGCGACGCGCTGACCGACGACTTCGATGCACTCGGCTTCGGCGGTGACCGTCATGCCGGGCGGCGTGGCGGCGAGGTGGCTGACATCGACGTGGACGCCGACGCTGCCTTCGCCCGGATCGAGATGCTGTTTGATGAGGTCGGTGCACGCCCATTCCATCAGCACGATCATGAAGCCGGTGGCGAACACCTTCGGCATCGACGCGATCTCGGGAGATTCCGGATAGGTGTAGGGAACGGTCTTGTCTTCGGCCACCTTGTAGGCGACGCGATGGGTGAGCCCGGGCTTGAGCGAAGGCTTCATCGTCGCGACCCCATCACGACCCCTGCCCGCCGCTCTTCCCCGCCTTCTCATCGCCCGGCAGCACGTAGTCGGTGCCTTCCCAGGGCGACAAAAAATCGAAGTTGCGAAATTCTTGCGCGAGGCGCACCGGCGAATAGACGACGCGCTTGAGTTCGTCGTCGTAACGCACCTCGACAAAACCGGTCAGCGGGAAATCCTTGCGCAGCGGATGACCGTCGAAGCCGTAATCGGTGAGGAGGCGCCGCATATCCGGGTGGCCGGTGATCATGATGCCGTAGAGATCGTAGACCTCGCGCTCGAACCAGTCGGCGCCCGGAAACACATCGATGATCGAACTAATCGGCGTGTCCTCGTCGGTCTCGATCTTCACCCGCACGCGCACGTTATGTTTGGGCGAAAGCAGGTGATAGACCACATCGAAACGCCGCTCGCGGCCCGGCCAATCGACGGCGGTCACATCGACGATATTCCAGAACAGGCAGCGCGGATCGTCGCGCAGGAACCGCATCACCGCGACGATTTCGGCTGCCTGCGCCGCGACCGTCAGTTCGTGATGCGCGACCACGTAACCTTTGACCGCAGGACCAAGCGCCTCGGTAATCGTTCGGCCGAGCGTGTCGAGTGTCTCGTCCATGTTCAGCGTTCGATCGTGGAGGTACGGCGGATTTTCTTCTGCAGGAGCAGCACGCCGTACAACAGCGCCTCGGCGGTCGGGGGACAACCGGGCACGTAGATGTCGACCGGCACGATGCGATCGCAACCGCGCACGACCGAGTAGGAATAATGATAGTAGCCGCCGCCGTTCGCGCACGATCCCATCGAGATCACGTAGCGCGGCTCCGGCATCTGGTCGTAGACCTTGCGCAGCGCCGGCGCCATCTTGTTGGTCAGCGTGCCGGCAACGATCATGACGTCGGACTGCCGCGGCGAAGCGCGCGGCGCGAAGCCGAAGCGCTCGGCGTCGTAGCGCGGCATCGACATCTGCATCATCTCGACCGCGCAGCAGGCGAGCCCGAACGTCATCCACATCAGCGAGCCGGCGCGCGCCCAAGCGATCAGGTCGTCCGCCGCCGCGACGAGGAAACCTTTGTCGGACAGTTCGCTATTGAGCCCGGCAAAAAACGGATCGTTGGCGCTGGGTGCGCCGACCAATCCCTGGCGCGGCGGGCGGATCGCGGGTTCGCTCAACTCCATTCGAGCGCTCCCTTCTTCCACTCATAGATAAACCCGATCGTCAGGACGGCAAGGAACAGCATCATCGACCAGAAGCCGAACAAGCCGAGCTTGCCGAAGGCCACCGCCCACGGAAACAAAAAGCTGACTTCGAGGTCGAAAATAATGAAGAGGATCGCGACCAGGTAAAAGCGGACATCGAATTTCATGCGGGCGTCGTCGAAGGCGTTGAAGCCGCACTCATAGGCCGACAGCTTTTCCGGATCGGGCTGCTTGTAAGCAAGTAAGAAAGCCGAGAGCAGCAGCGCCAGTCCGATCACCGCGGCAACGCCGATAAAAACCACCAGCGGCAAATAACCGAGCAGCAGCTGATTAAGCGATTGGGTCATCGGATGCCCCTCTGGCTGGCTATCATCGACAGCCCTTCCTTACCTTTGGAACATGCCCCCCATGCGACGGTTCCGCGCAAGCCGGGACCGCGCCGATTTGCCCCAAATCTAAAGCGGATTCGCGCTGGGAAACTGATCTTCGGACCCTTAGCGCAGTGCACAAAAAGGCGCAAGGCGGCGTCGCCGCTACGGAATGCGTACGCACAATTACCTGCACGCACGACAGCCTGAAAGCGCCGCTACGCGCGATCGATTTTGGGGACACCAAGAGGCTGCTAAGTACTTGAAATTATGGCGGGAGCGACGGGACTCGAACCCGCGACCTTCGGCGTGACAGGCCGACGCTCTAACCAACTGAGCTACGCCCCCGCGGGCGCGGTCCGCAGTTAAGGCCCGCGCCTTCGCAAGTCAAGGATTCCGGCTTGGAACGAGCCTTTACGTGCTGCCTTGCACGCGCCACAGAGCGAGTCCAGATACCACGGTACCCCCGAAAACATCGGTGGAATCGGCAAAACAAGCGTGGTCAATCGAAATCGAATCGTCTAACGCATCGTGTTGACGGGCACTTTTCGCCGGTCATCGCTTCATCGAGGAGGGTCTAATGGCGACCAAACCAGCCACAACCGTAACACTGAAGCATCTCGCGGCGAGCCTTGCCGAAGACAATGAACTCTCAAAAAAGCAGGCCGAAGCCATCCTTGCCGGTCTGGTCGGCAACATCGTCAAACATCTGAAAAAAGGCGAGCGCATTCGCATCGGCGGGCTAGGAATCCTGCAGGTACGCAAGCGCGCCGCTCGCATGGGCCGCAATCCGGCAACCGGCGAAGCTATCCAAATTAAAGCAAGCAAAAAGGTCGCTTTCCGCGCATCGAAAGAGCTGAAGGAAGCCATTTGATAGCGGACGACCGAGAACAGATGACTGACGACGGCGGAAGGATATGCCTTCCGTCCGTCATCTGGTTTTTTAGGCCGTCTACGCCCTTCGGGCTACGACGAGGCTTCGAACCTCCGAATGGCGGAACCAAAGTCCCCGCGCCATTCTTCCGAGAACAGAGAACTCGCTCTCATAAACCGATTAGCGAGGCGAGTTGGGTTTGGTCCGAAGCGAGTTCCTTACTGGCGCCGCGCCACCGTACCCGGCCGCGGTCGAGGACCATCGCGTCAGGCATCAGGTCCAGAATAAGCTGGGCGTGCTGCTCGACTAAAATCATTGCCATTCCGGCGTCCGCACGAATGCGCCTCAGCGCGTCCATAAGATTGTCGACCAAAGCTGGCGCGAGACCCTCGAAAGGTTCGTCGAGCAGAAGCACCTTCGGATTGCCTACAAGCGCACGCCCAATCGCCAGCATCTGCTGCTCGCCGCCTGACAGCTGATTACCATAATTTCGGCGGCGCTCGGCGAGCCTCGGAAAAAGATCGTAAACGCGATCGATGGTCCATTGCCCGGCGCGTAGCGCGACGACCATGTTTTCGTAAACCGTCAGCGACGGAAAGATTTCGCGTTCCTGCGGTACCAGCCCCAAGCCGCACAGCGGCCGATCTTGAGACGGCAGCGCACTGATGTCGCGCCCGGCCAGAACGATCTTTCCGGATCGAATATGCGTGTGGCCCATCAATGTCGAAAGCAGCGTCGTTTTGCCGACGCCGTTGCGGCCCAATAACGCGATCCCGCCGTTTTCTTCGAGCGAGAAGGATACGTCATCGACAACGATGGTGCCGCCATAACCCGCAGTCAGCGCCTCGACCCGCAGCACCTCAACCATGCGAACGATGTCCGAGATAGACGTCGCGTACCTGAGCATTGTTTCTGACTTCGTCCGCGGTGCCTTCGACGAGGATCCCCCCTTCGACCAGCACGGTTATCTTGCGCGCGAGGCGAAACACCAGGCTCATGTCATGCTCGATAATCAGCACCGCGAGCGACTCCGGCAATTTGAGCAAGAGCGCGAGCAAAGCCTCGCGTTCCGCGCCTGAAAGACCGGCTGCCGGTTCGTCGAGGACGAGGATTTTCGGCTCAAGCGCCAGCGCAAGTGCAATCTCGACCAGCCGCTGTTGACCATAGGCAAGTTTGGCGACTTCCGTACCCGCGTGGGCGGCGAGCCCAGTCGACGCCAGAATTGTCTCGGTGGTCTGCAATGTCTTTCGCTCGCTCCGCATCTCGCCCCACGGCCGCCAGTCCCTGCTGATGTGGGCGCTGACACCGAGCGCGACATTTTCTGCAACTGTCAATTTTGGAAAAAGCGAATTGATCTGAAAGGTGCGGACAAGGCCAAGCCTCACCCGCTCCTCCGGTGATGTGCGCGTCACCTCAACGGAGCCGATGAAGATCCGTCCCGCCGTCGGACGAAGGATGCCGCTGATCAGATTGACCAGCGTGGTCTTGCCGGCGCCGTTGGGACCGATCAGCGCCCGGCGCGCCCCGCGGTCCAATGTGAGATTGACGTTTCGCGAGACCCTCAGCGCGCCGAAGCTCTTCGATACGTCATCGAGGCGGAGGACCGGCCCTTCCTGCATACCGCTACCGTGGACCGCGATGCGCAAACAAACTGATGAGACCCGACGGGGCGAAGCGGACCATCGGGATCAGGCCGATGCCAAGCGCGAACAGCCAGTGAAACGGGCTCACCGCAGCCGCCCGATCCGACACCACAACGAACAGCGCCGCGCCGAGAATAGCTCCATTCAGCGATCCGGTGCCACCGAGGACAAGCATGATCAACACATTGCCCGACAAAATGAAGGAAAAGGAATCGAGCGCGACGAGCTGGGTGACCTGCGCCGACAGGCCGCCCGCGATGCCGGCGAGAAAGCCTGAGATGATGTACATCATCACCAGCCGGCGCAGCACCGGCACGCCAAGAAGACGCATGCGAACCGGATTTTCGCGAACGCCGCGGATGGTCAGGCCGAAGGGCGAATTGACGACAACCTTGCAAACCGCGAATACAAGCAGAAGGACGATCGCGGCGTACCAATAAGCCGTGCTGCCGTCGAGTTCGAAGGGGAATACGCCGAACAGCGGTGCAGGGTGGAAGCCGTAAAGACCATCCGCACCGCCGGTCAGCCACCGCATTGAGTTGGCGAGCTCAAGCAACATCGTCGCGACAGCGAGCGTCATCATTACGAGCGTAATGCCGCGCGCACGCAGAACCACCGGTCCGGTGACTGCTGCAACGAATGCGCCCGAAAGACCCGCGATAGCGAGGCCGAGAAACGGATCCGACGACGCCCGCAAGGCGAAGATGCCTGCGCCATACGATCCGGCGCCGAACAGCGCGGCCTGTCCCAGGGTTTCCACGCCGCCATAGCCGAGAGCCAGATCGAGCGAGAGCGCGAACACGCTCATGATCATGATCTGCGTGATCAGCGGCACGTAGCTGCCAGCGACGAAGTAGAGGCCGGCGATCAGGACAAACGGCGCGAAGTCGAGCCACGACAGGCGATGCCGCGAGAAATTCGCGGCAAATGCCGGCTGCGGCGGCGAGGCGTCCTGCGACATCTCAAGCCCTCGCGAATAAGCCTTGGGGCCGCAATAGCAGTGCAATCACGACTGTGAAATAGATGACGAAAGCGCCGCCCGCGGGGATGTAGTAGCGGCCAAACGTATCAATGATGCCAAGCAGCAAGCCGGCGCCCAGCGAACCAATCGGACTTCCCAGACCGCCGACGGCTACCACCATCAAGACCGGCACCAACAAGCGCAAGGCGTAATAAGGTTCGAGGGGAAGGAGCGGCGTACCGACAACGCCTCCCAGCGCAGCAAGGCCGCAGCCGGCCGCGAAAGTGACCGCGAAAATCTTCGGCACATTCACGCCAACGGAGCGCGCCATCCGCGGATTGTCCACTGAGGCGCGCAGCTTCGCGCCGAACACCGTGAATTTCAGTATGGCCCAAAGACATCCCCCGATGCAGAGGCCGAGCACGATGATGAATGCGCGATAACGCGACAATGTGAACGACGATTCCTGCCAGGTGCCTTGCAGCCAGCCCGGGGCCGTCAGCGAATAAGTAGAAGAACTGAAGGCCAGATTGACGCTTGCGACCATGACCAGCGTCAGGCCGATGGTCATCAGGATCTGCCCGAGTTGCGTGGTGTTATAGACCCAACGATATAACGTGCGTTCCAGAACGAATCCGAGCGCGACGACCAGTAAGGTTGCGGCAGGCAACGCCACCATGAAGCTTAATCCCAAGCTGCCCATCAGCGCATAGGCGGCGTAACCGCCAATCATGGCGAACCCGCAATGCGCAAGGTTGGCCACCCGCATGACGCCCAATGTGACGGTGAGGCCAACCGATATGAGAAACAGCACCATCCCGTAGGAAATACCGTCGACGAACAAGGCGGTAATTGTTGAAAGGAGCTTCACCGGCTCACGTCGCCTCTCCGACTCCGGGGCCTGCGGTTACCCTCAGGCGCCCCACACTTCGTCCGCCACGCCGACCATGAGTTCAATCTTGCGGCGTTCGTCGTCCACATTGAATTCGGTACCGAACACGTTGGTCGAGAACCCGCATTGCGGGCAAATGCCAAGCTGCCCGATGCCGATGTGCTTTGCGGCATCGTCGATGCGACGCTTGAGCGCGTCCCAGCTTTCGAGCGTCGGATCCTTGGTAGAGACGATCCCCAGGAGCATCTTCTTGTCTTTTGGCGTGTGCCGCAGCGGCGTGAAATCGCCGGCGCGCGGCGTATCGTATTCGAGCAAAAAAGCGTCGACGTTCGGCATGTTGAAGGAGGCTTCGGCCACCGGCTCGTAACCGCCGTCGCCGCCCCAGAACGCGTTCATGTTGCCGCGGCACATATGCACGGCAACCATCATGTCCTTGGGCTTTGCAGCGACGATTTCATTGATCGCCCAGGTGTAGGTTTCGATCAGCTGGTCCGGATCGTCGCCGCGCGATTTCGACATTTCCCGATGCCGCGGGTCGCACAGATAAGGCAGCATACATTCGTCGATCTGAAGATAACGGCAGCCGGCGTCTGCCAGTTTCTTGATCTCGGAGCGGTACGCGGCGATCAGATCGCGCCAGAACGCATCAATATCCGGATAGACCGATGGCACGAACTCGGCGTCGCGCAGGAAATGAACGATCGGCGGTCCCGGGATCGTCACTTTTGCGGTCCGGTCAGCGATCGATTTCAGGAATTTGAAGGATGCAGCCAAACCGCTGTCTCGCGGCTTGATCTTGTCCTCGACCTTGATGCCGGCAATCGGGCCGCTTCTCGCCGGCGGCATTGATTAGCGTGATCGGCGTCTTGCCGTCGTAGGAAATTGAGAGACCGGTAAAGCTGAGCAGGAAGTCCGTCCACCAGCTCCGGCGCGAAAGTCGCCGTCGGTGACCACCGGAAGGCCCCACTCTTCTTGAAGCTTGACGACTTCACGGATGTAGCCGTCCTCGATCTTCGTCAGTTCGGCGTTCGCATGCGCGCCGAGATTGTGGTCGGCGTCGTGCACTCCCAGCAAGCTCAGGCGCTTTTCCCTGAGCGCGGCTGGACGATGAAGGCTACCGACATGATCGACGTGAAGGCTCGAGGGATTCACGGGTGATCTCCCGGTCATGAGGCTTGGCCGGGGAGCGAACGCGCCGGCTGTCGCGTCTGCAGGTACGAGACGATCTGATCCGTCGAAAGAATATCGCCGAACGACAGGTAGAACGCCTTCAAGGATGCGTTGTGATCTTCATCCGTCATCGCGGCATTGGCGTCGGTCACCATGACGGAGCGGAAATTCAACATCATAGCGTCGCGGGCGGTGCTGTCGCAGCACACGCCGGTCACGGTCCCGGCGACGAGAACCGTGTCAATTCCGCGTTGCCGAAGCGTTGCTTCAAGCGGCGACGAGCCCTGTGTGAAGGCGCTGTACTTGGTCTTTACAACTGTCAAATCGTCCGGCTTGACGGCGAGACCCGCCCAGAGCTGATGACCGATGCTTCCTTCTGCAAGCGCGGCTATGCGCGTCTCGGTGCGGTCCGGGCCGGCCATTTCGTGCAATACCGGCCAGTTTTCGAGCGAGGCCTTCCCGAACGTAGTGATGACCCATACCACCGTGCCGCCAGCGCGACGCAGCGCTTCCGCCAGCCGGTTTATGTTCGGCACGATATTGACCGCCTCGGCGCACAATTGATGCGCTACGCCCGGCATCATAAAGGCGTTCTGCATATCGACAACGAGGAGCGCCGTTCTCGTTGCGTCGAACTTGTCATAGACGTGTTCGCGGCCGCGATGGCGGATGACGCGATCAATCACGTCCTTGGGTATATTCAATTTGTGCATCTCGGTCCTTCGCTATGCTCCAGCGACCGCGGCGACGTGACGTTCGCTAAAGCGGCGGACAGACGGCATCACCTGATCTGCGAACAGCTTGACCGATCGCATCGCGAAGTCCGGAGTCATTTTTCCGAACGCGAATTGCCCGACGATATAGTTCACGCCTGATTTTTCGACGGCGCTGCAGAGAAATTCGGCCACGCGGGCCGGCGTGCCGGCCACCGCGCGGCCCAACCTCTCGGCGTCCGCGAAGCTCGCCGGCTGGGCGCCCAACATCGGCCCGCGGCCGTGAAGGGCGTAGAGGTAATTGAAGCTCTTGAGCCACGCGCTATAGGCCCGTTCAGCCTCGTCCGCCGCAGCGCTTCCGCTTTCGGCGGTCACGATGAAGAAGCTGATGCCCACCTTGCGCTTATTGAGGCCATCCGAACCCGCCGCGTTCCAGTACGCATCGGCGACCGGCCGCATTGCGTCGAGCTGTTGCAGGCTTACGATATTAACGCCGCGCTTTGCCGCTGCATCCGCGCTGCCGGTTGAATTAACGCCCATCCAGAGTGGCGGATGCGGCTTCTGGTAAGGCTCCGTCTCAAGCGGGACATCCGCGAACTGAAACAACGGGCCGTCGTGCGACAGTGTCTTCTGCGTCAGCCCCTTGAGTAGAATCTCGAGAATCTCGTCGAAACGCTGCCGGCTCGAATCCGGATCAATGCCGAAATAGCGCGTCTCGAACGGTGAGATGCCCCTGCCGACGCCGACCTGCATGCGACCGCGGCTGATTTGATCGAGGAAGCAGACTTCCTCGATCAGCCGTAGCGGATGATAGAACGGCAAAAGATAAACCAGCGGTCCGAAGCGCAGACGGCGCGTCCGCTGCGCCACCGCCGACAGATAAACGCTCGGCGACGATGCGACCGACAGCGGCGTCGAATGGTGCTCGGCGACGTGATAGCAATAGAAACCGCAGCGGTCGTAGCTCTCGACCAGCTTCAGGCGCGACTCTGTAATAGTCCGCCAGCGCCTCATCGCTGCGATCGACGTGATCAAAAATTCCAAATTCCATTTTCGCCCCGCGCGTTATTTCTTCTGCGTCTCGTGCCAAGGCTCTTTCTGATTATCGAACGTGTAGATACCTTGTTGTAGAGCACTCCGTTCTCCTTCACGACCTCGCGGATATAGACGTTCTGCACCATTTCGCGCGTCGCGGGGTCGATCGAAACCGGACCGCGCGGGCTTTGCCATTTCATGCCTTTCACGGCGTCGACTTCTTTTTGACCATCGGCCGCCCCGGTGACGACTTCCGCCATTTTCTGGATCACCTGCATGCCGTCATAGGCGGCAAGCGTGATGTTGGTCGGCGGACTGTGATCCGCGCCGAATTTCTTGGTGAAGGCGGCGAGGAACGCCTTGTTCTCGGGATTGTCGAGCGACGGCGTGTACGGCATCGAGGTGATCATGCCGATGGCACCGTCGCCGATCGCCGGCAGATCGGTCTCATCGGTTTCCGACTGGCCGAAGAACTTGATGCCGTCTTTCAGGAGTCCGCGGTCGATATAGGCTTTCACGAACGCGACCGACATCGGCCCCTGCGGCATGAACACGATCGCGCATTGCGGCGAGGCATCCTTGACGCGCTGCAGATAAGACGAAAAATCCGTCGCATCGAGCGGGACTTTGATGTTGGCAATGGCCTCGCCGCCTTCGCGCTTGATCCCTTCGGCGGCGGCGACCGCCGCGTCCTGGCCCGGCGCATAGTCCGCGACCACGGTCACGCACTTTTTCATTCCTTGCATGCCGGCATATCGGCCCACCGTGTAGAAGGTGGTCCAGTTCGTAAACGTCGGCCGGACGAAAAACGGCGACTTGTCGGTGACGATTGCGGTACCGGTATTGAAGATGACGAACGGAATTTTCGCCTGATTGATGACGTCGGTGACCGCAAGGACGTTCGGCGTCAATTCGTGGCCGCCAAGAACGGCGACTTTGTCGCGCAACACCAGTTCTTGCGCCAACTGCCGCGAGCGCGGCGGATTTTGCCCGCCGACATCGCGATAAATGATGGTCATGGAATTGTTCCCGGCTTTGCCGCCGACTTTGTCCATGAACAGATCGATGCCTTCCTTGTATTCCTTACCCCATATGCTGAATGGGCCGGATATCGAGGCGATGATGCCGACTTTCACTTCTTCAGCCGGCGCCGCCGATGCCCATGCAGTAAGGGCCAGCACGGTCGCCGGGATTTTCCACGCTGATGTCTTCATCGTTTCCTTCCACATCTGCTTGTCGTTGATTATGACTTTCGTTCCGATGTTGGCTGGCTAACACGCTGTCCAACCGCCGTCCTGCGCGATCAGTTGACCCGTCAGATAGGCCGACGCCGGCGCGGCGAGGTAGAGTGCTAAGCCGAGAATCTCCGAAGGCTCACCGGTCCGCTTCATCGGTATCCTTTGCATGATCTCGGACATGAAGCGTTGCTGCTCCCGCTCGGTCGATTGTTGACGGCGGAAATCGCCAAGCCGCGTCCCGAAGTGCCATCCCGGCGCGATCACGTTGGCACGAATTTTTTGCGCGGCATACTCTGCGGCAAGCTGCCGCGTCAGCCCGACAACGCCGGCCTTCGACGCGGCATAGTGAAGCCCAGTGGAGGAGAAATCCGGATAATAGCCGCCCATGCCGATGACCGACGAAACGTTGATGATTGAACCGCCCCGCTCCAGCATTCTCGGCAAAGCGGCTCTGGTTGTCAGGAAGGTCCCGGTGAGATTGATCGAGATCAGCCTATGCCATTCCTCGATACTAAGTTCATGGGTGCGGGCGGGCGCTGACGCAACGCCGGCAAAGTTGACCAGAATATCCAGGTGCTTTTGCGGAAGTGCGCTCAAACCGGCGGCAACCGACGCTTCGTTCGCGACATCGAGTTGAAGCGGGATTGCTTTGCCTCCGGCTGCTGTAATGCTCTTTACGACCTCGTCGACGCGCGATTGTTCGATGTCGGCACAAATCACATGTGCACCGACTTCCGCAAAGCCTTCGGCAACAACACGGCCGAGCCCGCTCCCCGCCCCCGTCACGAGCCCGGTCTTGCCGCTCAGTCCGAAGAGCTTTTCGAGAAGACCCATTGACAATCGGCCTCGAGACGCGCGCTCTAATTGAACACCGCGCCGCCGTCGACGACGATTGTCTGTCCGGTAACAAAGTCGGACGCGGCCGAGCACAGGAACAGAATTGTTCCTACGACGTCCTTCGGGTACTGATGCCGCTGGATCGACCGCTGGACGCGACGGTTTTCGAGAAATGCTTCCGAGGTGCTGTCGAGCACGAACTGGGTGGAGGTGAGGCCGGGTGCCACGACGTTGGCCGTGATGCCGTATTGGCCAACCTCCCGGGCGAGCGAGCGGGTAAAGCCGATGACGCCGGCCTTCGCGGCGACGTAGTGAACGTAATTCGACGTGCCCTGGAAATAGCTGCTCGACCCGATGTTGATGATACGCCCGTAGCCGTTGTTTTTCATCAACGGCAGAATGGCGCTGGTCATCAAAAATACGCCGTCGAGGTTCACGGCCATGATGCGCCGCCACTCGGCAAAGCTCATCTTTTCGAAGGCGCAGGGCGGAAACAGGCCGACGCAATTCACCAGGATGTCGACATGATCGAAGCCCTTGCCGACTTGATCGGCAATGCGGGCGCATTCGCCCTCGTCCGTGATGTTGCCGGCAATGGTGACGAGCCGCGAGTTGTCGAGGTCGCTTTGGCGGAGTTTCTCAAGCGCCTGGGCGCTCAGATCGACCGCGACCACTGTCGCCGCTTCCGACAACAGGTGGGCCGTCAGCGCCGATCCTATGCCGCCCGCAGCACCGGTCACCACGGCCGTTCGATTTTGCAGCATTGCCACTCCTTACTCGCCTGTTTGGTCCCCGCCGCTTTTGCGCATTCCGCCGCCGGCCGCCGCGGCTACGCCGCCATCGAGGTCTGACGCAGCTTCGGCAAGACTTCCTCCGTCAGCATTTGGACGTTCTTGCGCACCAACGGATCCGGCAGCGTGCCGAACTGGATCATGCAGACCAGGTTCTCGAACCCGGTGCGGGCATGCGCGGCTTCGATCTTCTCGCGAACGGTCGCCGGGCTGCCAACAATGAACATGCCCCCCTCCACGAGTTGATCGAAAGTCTGGCGCTCGAAGCCGGTCCCGCGCCGGTTTTTCATGATCGCCTTCAGCGAATTCACCGATGTGTAACCGGGCGGGAACAGCAGCTCGGGAGGAATGTGGAGGAAGTGGTTGAAGAGCGCCTCGACGTGCGCTTCCGATTCTCGCCGCGCGATGTCGTCGGTTTCCGCGACGTAAATCGGCGCCGCCCAGCCGAGTTGCCCACCGTCGGCTTCGTAACCGAAGCGCCGCGCCTGTTCGCGATACATCATCTGATAGCGCAACACCGACTCGACCGGACTGAAGGTGACGATAAACGGATATTTGCGCACAGGATCGGCCGCCCAGGAAATCGTCTCGGCGGAACCCTGCGATGGAATCCAGATTGGCGGATGCGGCTTCTGATACGGACGCGGCCAGGGATTGGCGTACCTGAAGGTGTAGTGCTCGCCGTGATGGTCAATCGGGCCCGGCTCGGTCCACGCCTTCACGATCAGATCGTGGGCCTCGCGAAACCGCTCGTGCGAATAGACCGGATTGATGCCGGTGGAATGGTATTCGGCGCCGATGCCCCGCACAAAGCCGGCGATAATCCGGCCGTTCGAAATGTTGTCGAGCATCGCGTATTCTTCGGCGATGTTCAGCGGATTATTCACCAGCGGCAGGGCGCGGCCGAGGATCGCCACTTTCACGTCGCTGTCGCGCGTGCGGTCAATCAGAATGGACGCGATGAGATTGGGCGCCGGCATCATCCCGTAAGCGGTCTGATGATGCTCGTTGACGCAGATGCCGTCGAAGCCGCGCTCGCCGGCATCGATCAGCTGCTCGATATATTCGCGATAAAGCGGCGCCCCGCGCTTGGTGCCGTAGAACGTATTTGGGAAATCTATCCAATACGATTTGTACCGGCTCGCGGCCTCGAAATCGAGGTAGCGGTAGGGCATCAGGTGAAAAGCAAAGAACTTCATCACTGACATTCTTGAATGAAGGACGCCACTGCCGCGGCGGTCTTTTGCGGCGCCTCAATGTGCGGAAGATGGCCGGCGCCCTCGATGACGGACAATCGCGCGTCGGAAAGCTTGTCGAGCCAGGCTTTGGAATGCTCAAGCGGCATGATCCTGTCGACGGAACCCCAGATCAGACAGGTCGGAACGCGTATGCGATGGAGCCAACGCTGCAATTCCGGGCTGGCCAACCGCGGTTGCCAGCCGAGGCGTGCCAGCCCGATGCTGTTTTTCAGGTGAAGATCGATCTCGTCGTCGGTCTCGACCGGACATCGCAGTTCACGAGCGAGCGTCCCGTTTCCGAACATCGCGATGGCGCTCTGTTCCGGCGAACGGATGAACGGATCGCCAATCGCGGCATTTTCTCTGCGGACGCCCGCCGGCCCGATCAGGATCAGACTGCGGATATTTGCCGCGTCGCGTATCGCGATTTCGGCTGCAAGCCAGCCGCCCAGCGATGCGCCGATGAGATGTACGGGCCGATTGTCGCCAAGGGTGGCGAGCATATCGAGATAGAAATAGGCGGTGTCCGCCATCCCCTTGAGCCAGCCCGGCGAGTTCGAGCCGCCGAACCCGGGATGATCCGGCACGATCACTTCATACCGATGCGAGAGTTCGTCCAGGAAGCTGTCGTTGCGAAAGGCGACATCAAAGCCGCGCAGCAACACCACCGGCGGCCCGGAACCGCGCGACTGGACGCAGAACCGTTCACCCCGATACGCCATCTCCCGCGACACAGCCATGGCCGGGCGCGACTCCCTAAAAACCTTATGTCTCTGCTTTCTTTCGAAAGCTGCTCAACGTTCCCCTAACAGATGCCACGCGCGGGCTTTAGTCAATAAAAAACCGGCGCAGCTGATTATTTATGACGAAAGCCGGTTATGATATTTTGCCGCATCACGCAGGGTGGGATCACGGTGGGACGATGGATGATCGAGTGACCTTGGTCAGACGCAGCCAGCAGGAACGGCGGCAGCGGACACAGGAATTGGTGCTCGACGCCGCGATCGAGCTTCTGTTCGAACGCGGCTACGCCAACTTCACGACAGCCGACGTTGCCGAACGCGCCGGCGTGTCGCGCGGCGCGCAGAACCACTACTTTCGCACCAAGGGCGATCTTGTCCTCTCGGCCTGCCGCCATGCAATGTCGATTGCCATCAAGACCGCCAGATCGATGGCGGCTGACGCACGGCGCTCGTCCGATGTGATGAACTACTTCCTGGATCAGTCCCGGCGCTTCTTGCTCGCTCCGTCCTACATCGCGACCATTGACCTTCTTGTTGCTGCGCGGACCGATATGGCGTTGTCGAAAGATTACAAGCGGCTGATCAACAAGACGCGCGAAGAACTCGACGTGATCTGGGTATCCGTATTCGAGGAAGCGGGCGTTTCCAAGGATCAGGCCTTCGTGGTTATGGCACTGACGCATAACCTGATGCGCGGCATGGCGATCAGCCGGCTCTGGGGCACGAGCGCGGCGATGAACGACAAGCTGATCGAGCATTGGCGAACATTGGTTATGGACGGTATGTGCGGCAAGAAGCGCACCCGGCGGCGCCGTGCCGGCACATCCGCGGCTCGTGGGACTAAGCCGATCGGACGCACACAAAAACAATCAGTAGCCAGGAGGTCACGCAGTGCATCGTAGTGAAAACCGCTTTCTGACCACGCATGTCGGCAGCTTGCCGCGGCCGGATGATCTTCTGGCCATGATGATTAGACGGGAAGACGGCGGTGCGATCGATGCCGCCGCATTTTCAGCGCGCGCGGCACGCGCCGTGGAAGAAGTGGTCGAAAAGCAGGCCGCGCTCGGCATCGACGTCATCAACGACGGCGAACAGCGCAAGGTCAGCTTCGTCACCTATGTGAACGAGCGGCTGAGCGGGATTGTCGCCGGCGAGCCACGCGGCAATCTTTGGAAGAACACCCGCGAGGGCCAGGCTTTTTCGGAATTCTATGCTGAGGTCGAGGCGCATGCATCTGGCGCGCCGGGACGGGCACGGCAGATGATCTGTGTCGGGCCGCTGCGCTATACGGGACGGCCGCTTCTCGATCAGCAATTGGCGGTATTCAAGGCGGCGATGGAGCGTACCGATGTCGCCGAGGCGTTCGTGCCCTCGATCTCGCCCTCCAACGTCGAGCGCTGGCAGCGTAACGAATTCTACCAGAGCCACGACGAATATCTGGAGGCAATCGCGGAGGCGATGCGTGAGGAATACGAGGCCATCGTCGCGGCGGGCTTTTTGTTGCAGATCGACGATCCCGCCATGGCCACGCGCTACACCATGACGACCGAGAGCGTCGAGGACATCCGCAAGTGGGCTAACGTGCGGGTCGACGTGTTGAACCACGCCCTGCGCAATCTTCCCGAGGACAAGATTCGCTTCCACACCTGCTACAGCATCAATATGGGCCCGCGCACCACCGACATGGAGCTCAAAGACCTCATCGACATCATGTTGCGGGTGAAGGCCGGCGCCTATTCCTTCGAGTTCGGCAACCCGCGGCACGAACACGAGTGGGCGCTGTGGGAGACCGTCAAGCTGCCGCTCGAAAAAATTCTCATTCCCGGAGTGATTTCTCACACCACTGTGCTTGTAGAGCATCCCGAGCTGGTGGCCGAGAGGCTCGTCCGCTTCGCGAAAGTGGTCGGCGCTGAAAATGTGATCGCCGGCGCGGATTGCGGCTTCGCATCATTTGCCGCATCGCACGAAATGCATCCGTCAATCGTCTGGGCGAAGCTGGCAGCAATGGTCGAGGGCGCGCGAATCGCAAGCCGCCGCATCTGGAATTGACGTCAGGCCGCGGCGACCTTGGCGGTAACTTCGCATCTCCCGGTCAAGCGGGCTCGGACGTCCGGCTTTCGTCCAGACAAGCCAGGGCTGCCTGCTCGACATCATAGTCGTAGAGCCATTTGCGGAACACCGCTGCGTTGGCGATCTCCCGATCGCGCTGTTCCAGGCTTGGGTATCTTGAATCGTACCGAAGACCGTTCCGCCGCGCTTCGGCCTGAACGATGCCGGTGCGCTCGCGGCGAAAGCTTTCGTAGCGGCGCAGCGCATCAGCAACTTCAGAAGAATCCCGGCCCTCGAGGAACACCGCCAAGGCAACGCCGTCCTCGATCGCCTGGTTGGCACCCTGCCCCACATGCGGAAGCATCGCGTGGGCAGCGTCGCCCAAAAGGGCGATACGGCCCTTGGTCCACGACGCCAATGGCGTTCGGTCGTATAAGCCCCACCAGAAGCAGGTTTCGACCTTCTCGAGCAATCCCACTACCCGCGGATCCCATGCCGCGAAGGACGCCGCAAGCTCGTCGCGATCGCCGATCGCGGACCATGATTCAATCGTCTGGTCTTCAGTCGGGACGAAGCCGACATAGTTGAGCAACCGGCCACTGCGGACCGGAAAGACCATGAAGTGCTTGCCGTCGCCCATCCAGACCTGATGCGCCTCTTTCCGCCACCCCGGCAGCTTGTCTGCTGGCAATCAAGCCCCGATAGGCGCGCGAGCCGGAATATTCGGGCACCGACGGCGCGACGACATACTTCTGCAACGTCGATTGAATGCCGTCGGCCGCGACGACCACGTCGATCTCGATGATTTCGCCGTTCGCGAACCTCAGCTGCGCAACGCGGTCATTCTGGTCGAAGCCGACGCAGCGATGACCGGTGCGTATCGCCGAGGAAGGAATGCCGTTCGCCAACACCCCGAGCAGATCGGCCCGATGCATTCCATAAAGGCCGTTCCACCCGCTCGAGTCGGTCGTGAGAATTTGGCCGACCACCGATCCATCCATCCGGTAATATTCCGAGCCGGCGCCGACCTTTGCGCCTACCGCGGCGAGCGGCTCCTTCAGTCCCATGCGTTCGAACTGCCGCAGAGCGTTCGGATATATAAAGACGCCGGCTCCGACTTCGCCCAGCACGGCGGCCTGCTCGAATACGGTAACGTCGAGGCCGCGGCGGGCGAGCGCGTTGGCGGCCGACAGGCCGCCAATTCCACCTCCGACGACGGCAGCACGAAGGCGCCTCATAGGCTTGGATCTCCCCGCTTGTTGAGACAGTAATGTTGCTGCAATAGCCGTAGCGAAGAATACCAGCCATAGCGAAGCCGCAAAGCAGCAGTGCCTTTTGCGGTGGTGCGAGCAGCGGGATCAATGCGTTCGTAGTTGCGGCACTCTGGGCCGTAAGGGCCACAAGGTGCATTGGGCTACGCGCCCCGGCAATGGGGATCCGACACGGATGAGAACGTTGATTGGCTTCGATTAGGCGCGCGGCGACGATGAAGTCGTCTATAGGTCGGTAAGGGACGCGAGAACCCGACTCTTTTGGTTCGCTGTTAGCCCCTAGCGTTACCCCGATGGAAAAACCCGCTCCTTAGCGCTTTACGACTTAAGCTATTGAAATCGTTGGTGGGCGGTGACGGACTCGAACCGCCGACATCCTGCGTGTAAAGCAGACGCTCTACCAACTGAGCTAACCGCCCTGCGGCAAGGTTTATCTCCGCGGCCTAGCCGCGCGCAAGTCCACCGTCCGCGGCACCATAATTGTCAGGACCTAAACTTCGGCGCGCCGCGTTACGCCTGATCCGGCGAGCGAACAGCGCCGTTGTCCCCATCGGCATCGGACCGCTCCAGCGCATCCGTTGTCCGCGCGACATGCTCGGCAAGCCGGACCCACGACAACGCCAGCGTCAGCCACAGAACCTTGCCGTTATCGTCGTCGGCCGCCCGCGCCATCGCCACACATTCTTCCGCGCACCTTCGATGATCCTGAGTAGTCCCCATGACACGACCCCGATAACGCAAACACCACCCGCACTATGCGTCCCGGAGTGCGGCACCGAAACGGTCGCAGCATGGCGGAATACTGGCTTGTGCGCCGCCAACAAGAGCGCCCGAACTTTGCCGGCCCTCCCCGTCCAACGAGGCCCGCGGTGTTAAATATCTCTTAAGCTTCAATGGTCTGGCATGCATGTAGGTCTTAGCTGCACTGCAGCAAAATCTATGGTGCGCTGCACTCGTCTACCTATATTCGCACCATGATTCCGGCGATCGCCGGAGAACCGCCGGGGAAAGGATTGGAAACATGTTTGCATCCCTTGCCCGCCTCTTCAACGGGTGGAAACGCTATGGCGAAGTCAGGCGGGAGCTTTCGCATCTGAGCGACCGCGAACTCGCGGACATCGGCATCACTCGATCCGATATCGACCGCATCGCGACTGATAACGCGCATCGCTGAACCGGCGACGCGCCTATCTTTAAGCAACGCCCGCCCGTTCGGCGGGCGTTCTTTTTTGCGAGGTCTGCGGCAGAGCTAAACGCTGACCGCCTTGCCCTTCTCCGCCACGATCACTTTCGTGCTGTGGCCCTTCATCTCGGCGACGAACTTATCCGGCGTCTGATCCAGGAATGGAAACGTGCCGTAATGGCAGGGAAACACCGCGTCGAACTTGAAGTAGCGCTTCACGGCTAGGGCCGCGGTCGCGGCACCCATGGTGAAGCGATCGCCGATCGGCACGATGCCGATTTTCGGCTGGTGGATTTCGGCAATCAACGCCATATCCGAGAAGATATCGGTGTCGCCGAAATGATAGACCGTCGGTTCGCCCGGCGCCTTGATGATCGCGCCGAGCGGATTGCCGAGATAGATCGGCGTGCCATTGACCATGTCGCCCGACGAGTGATCCGCGCGCACCATTGACACCGTGAACCCGCCGAGATCGGTGGTGCCGCCGGTGTTCATCGGGTTGAGTTTCTCGAGACCCTTCGAGACCAGCCACATGCCGAGGTCGTAATTGGTCGTGACGGTGGCGCCGTTGGTCTTGGCGATGTCGAGCGCATCGCCGACGTGATCGCCGTGCCCGTGTGTGAGCACAATATTTGCCACGTCTTTAATGGCTTGCCCCTTGTCGGAGACGAAGACCGGATTGCCGGTGAAGAATGGATCAATCAAAACCGCCTGGCCTGCGAAATCGAGGCGAAAGGCGGCGTGGCCATACCAGGTGATCTGCATGATGAAGCCTGCCGGTGTGAGAGCGCGCGGATGCGCGACGGGGCGCAACCATAATCGGGAGCTATCCCGTGCGGAAGGTGGCGGCGTTTGGCCGCCTCCGCCCGCACATGCTAACGAGGCGCCATGCCTGTCCTATCGCTGATGGAGGCGGCTTCGCTCCTGCCGGCGCGGGGCGCGCTGATTGGTCTTGATCTCGGCACTAAAACCATCGGCGTCGCGGTGAGCGATCCCGACCGGCGCCTCGCCGCACCGGTCGAGACTATCCCGCGCAAACGCTTCAATCTTGACGCCGAGCGCATCTTTGCACTTGCCGCTGAGCGGCGTGCCACGGGCTTTGTCCTCGGGCTCCCCATCAACATGGACGGCACCGAAGGTACGCGCGCGCAATCGACCCGCGCGTTCGCCCGCAACCTGGCCAAGCTCACCGAGCTTCCCATCGCACTCTGGGACGAGCGGCTTTCGACTGCGGCCGTCGAACGCGCGCTGATCGATGCGGACGCCAGTCGCGCTAAACGAAAAGCGGTGATCGACCAGCACGCCGCCGCTTACATTTTGCAAGGTGCACTCGACCGGCTGGCGCGCTGAACCATGCAATCACTCTTGCGGCAGCGCTCGCTGCAGGACGAGATTAGCCGTCTGCGCGTCGATACCGCTGGCTCCATAAAGGGCGCCGTGTGGGTTCGACAGTCGCGTGCGCAGGAACGCCTCGGCCACCGCGGCCGGCGCGCTGGCCTGAAGTGCGGCGGCGCTCGCCAGTGTTGCAAGCCTGCCAACCGTAACGCGCGCGGCGGCTTCGCTCTCAAACTCGTTGCTGGCTTCGAGCAGCTGCACTTTCTCTCCGGTTATTGCCGCAGCTTCACGCGCCATCTCATCGAACAAATCCGCAGCTTCCCGGTCACGCTTGAGCGCGCGGAGCACATCGAGGCACATCACATTGCCCGATCCTTCCCAGATCGCGTTCACCGGCGCCTCGCGATAGAGCCTGGGCAGCACGCTCTCCTCGACGTAACCGTTGCCGCCAAGGCACTCCATGGCTTCGTAAATGAAGCCCGGCGCCGTCTTGCAGATCCAATATTTCGCCGCCGGCGTGACCAGCCGGGCGTAGGCCGCCTCACGCGGCTCCGTGGCGGTGCGATCGAATGCACGCGACAGCCGCATTACCAGAGCGACGGCGCCTTCTACCTCGAGCGCGAGATCGGCCAGAACCGCGCGCATCATCGGCTGATCATACAAATGCTTCTGGAATACGGAGCGATAACGGCAATGGTGCACGGCCTGCGCCAGCGCCATGCGCATGAAGCCCGCTGATGCCAGGGCGCAATCGAGCCGCGTGAGCTGCACCATCTGGATGATGGTACGCACGCCTGCGCCCTCGTCTCCGACCCGCAGCGCATAAGCATCGGCGAACTCGACTTCACTTGATGCATTGGAACGGTTGCCGAGCTTGTCCTTGAGGCGCTGCAGCCGCAGCGCATTGACCGCGCCGTCAGGACGAAACCGCGGCACGAAGAAACAGGTGAGGCCACCCGGCGCCTGGGCCAGCACCAGAAAAGCGTCGCACATCGGCGCTGAGAGAAACCACTTGTGCCCGGTGATGGAATAGCAATCCAGCATCGGCGTGGCGGTGGTGGAATTAGCGCGCACGTCGGTGCCGCCCTGTTTCTCCGTCATGCCCATGCCAAGCGTCATGCCCGGCTTTTCCCACCATGGCTTGAAGGTCCCGTCGTAGCTGGTGGTGACGACCTTGGGCGCGACTTGCGCCAGCAGCGCTGGCGCAGCAGCAAGCGCCGCCAGCGCCGCGCGGGTCATGGTGATCGGACAGAGGTGACCGCTCTCGATCTGGGCGGTCATGTAGTACCGCGCCGACCGTGCCACTTCCGCCGGCGGTGCGGCGCGGGTCCCGGAGGACGTCCAAGTCGAGGCATGGAGCCCGCCGGCGATGCTTGCGCGCATCAAATCGTGATAGGCCGGATAAAACTCGACGACGTCACGGCGGAAGCCCTTGGGGTCGAAGGTGTGGAGCTTCGGCGGATTCTCGTTGGCGCGGCGCGCCAGCGAAAACATCTCCGCCGTGCCCCACTGACGGCCGAACGCCGACAGCGCCGCGGCCTGATCGCCTGCGCCATTGGCCTTAACCGCCTCGATCAGCGGCCGATCACTCGAAAACAGGTCGATGTTTTCGTAAGGCGGTGACTGGTTGAAAACCTCAATGGTGTCGAAGCGAGGAATCGTGGTCATGGCGGTTCGCCCTCTGGGGGTGCCTAATCTTACCACGTTTTCGGTGCATCGCTGTCGCCATGGGCTTGACTGGGCTTGCCGCGCCGCTCGAATTGGGCCTATAGCACCGCTTTGATGACGAAACCCCAGCCGCAGACGCGCCACATCGTTTCCATCAACGATCTCACCAATAAGGAGATCGAGACCGTCTTCCAGGTTGCCCACGGGTTTTTGAAGGAACTCGCCGACGACAATATTTCCTATCGGATCGGACGCGGCACCAGCATTGCGTCAAAGTTCATTCTGGCGAGCCTGTTCTACGAGCCTTCGACCCGCACGCGGCTGTCATTCGAGAGCGCGATGCTGCGGCTTGGCGGCGGCAATATCACCAGCGCCGATCCGGCGGTCAGTTCTGCGGCCAAAGGCGAAAGCCTCGCCGACACCATCCGCGTCACCAGCAATTACGCCGACATCATTGTCATCCGCCACCCGCGCGACGGTGCCGCCCGGCTTGCCGCCGAATATTCGCAAATTCCGGTGATCAACGGCGGCGACGGCAGCCACGAGCACCCGACGCAAACCCTGTGCGACCTCTTCACCCTGCGGTCCAAAAACAAGGGCCTCAAGAACATGAAGGTCGCGATTTCGGGCGACCTCAAAGGCAGCCGCACCATTCATTCGTTCGTCTATGCGCTGGCGCGGTTCGGCGCCACCATCGATCCCCTCCCCGCCCCCGGAATGGAATTGCCGGCACACGTCGATCGCCGTTTGCGCGAGGAATTTCACTGCCGGATGATTTCGAAGGCTCCGGGCCAGCCCGGTGGCGAGGCCATCGATGCGCTCTACGTCACCGCCGATCAGCCGCACCAGCTGTCGCTCTATGCGGAGCCGGAAATCGACTACGGCCTGGTCCTGAAACAGAAGATCGATGCCGTCTACGTGACCCGCTTCCAGAAGGAACGGTGGAGCGACAAGGACCGGCCGTATCCGAAAATCGACGCCAAGTTTTTAGGTGAGGCCAAGTACTCGCAGGCGAGCGTCATGCATCCGCTGCCGCGCGTCAACGAACTTGACGCCGCGCTCGATAGCGACCGCCGCGCCATCTACTTCCGCCAGGCCGCCTACGGCGTTCCGGTCCGCATGGCGCTGATTTCACTCCTCCTGCGCGTCCACCGGAACAAATCGCTGCACACCTTCGCCGGCGGTTTCGCCGAGCCGGATCACCCGGTCTATATGCAGCCGATCGGCACCGGCGTTCATTGCGGCAACAAAAACTGTATCACTGCCGATCCGGCCGAACGGCAATACGCTGCCAACAAATTCTACGTCGTCGAGGAGCACTCGGCACAACGCTGCAAGCTTCGATGCCTCTACTGCGAGACCGACATCGAAGCGGACGAGGCCGCACACTTCGTTGTCGCCGACACGGTGCGAAAGACGTTTTCGCCGGGCCTCGGGTCGCTGCTGCAGTCACCCGCGGAAAAGCTCAAACACCTGATTGTGTACGACAGCGAGGCCGATGCGGAAGCCGCCGGCTTCCATGCCCGGGAGAGCGGGAAAAAGGCCCGCGCGAGTTAAACTGGTTGGACCGTCACCCTGAGGCGCGAGCCAACGGGTCCGGCCCGAAGTGGCCGGCCCGATGACAAGCTCCACGAGCCTCGAAGGGCGACGGCATCCAAGTCGGCTGTTGCCGACTTGGACACTAAAGCTATTCCGAAATCGGCAAGACCGATTTCGGTTCGCGCCTCGGCCGATTCATCCTTCGAGGGCCGGCTTGCGGCCACCTCAGGATGACGGGACACTGGGTGGGTATGCAGCCCGGATTCATCCACGTCGCCGCTTTCGTCTTCGGCTATCTCTGCGGCTCGATTCCATTCGGCATTCTGCTGACGCGGCTTGGCGGTGGGCCCGACCTTCGCGCCATTGGCTCGGGCAACATCGGCGCCACCAACGTGCTGCGCACCGGCCGGAAGGGTCTGGCCGCCGCGACGCTGATCGGCGACATGCTCAAGGGCACTGCGGCTGTCCTAATCACCGAGCGTTTTTTGGGGCACGACTTTGCGCTCGCAGCCGCAATCGGCGCCTTTCTCGGCCATCTGTTTCCAGTTTGGCTCCGCTTTCGCGGCGGCAAGGGCGTTGCGACCTATATTGGCATCCTCATCGGCCTCGCCTGGCCCGCGGCGATTGTCTTTTGCGTCGTCTGGCTCGCGGTTGCGGCGCTGACCCGCTACTCGTCGCTCGCCGCGCTTATCGCCAGTGCCGCGACGCCGGTCTTTCTCTGGTGGCGCGGCAACTTGCGAGAAGCAGCGCTGTTCGCGCTGCTCTCTCTGCTGTTATGGGTGATGCACCGCGCCAACATCGCACGCCTGGTCCGCGGCACCGAAGGTAAGATCGGCGCGAGTTCAAAAGGCGCCGGCGGCTGAGTCACTATTGACGGCACATGCCGTCGGAGTGGCAATAATGGCCGGCATGACAATAATGGAAATGGCCGGTGGTCCCGACATGACATTCACATGTCTTGGCGCTGACCAGGCCCTCCGCACAATGCGGAAAGCGCTTGTACTTGACCGCGGCGAGCGCGTCCTGCGCCAGCAGACACGTTAGGGCGCAAGCAATCACGAAAATGGACTTTCTCATTTTGTCACCTTGTGTATGCGCCGTTGTTCACCGCGGCGGGACTGTAACCACGTGAGCAACATACCGTGCTTTTTACTGCTCGACACTTCTTTTGAGCGTATGCTCGCGAGGGTCAAGAGTAAGCAAGGCGTGTTGGGGGCGTGGTGAGCGAGCGGAGTGAAAACGTCCAGCTCACGGATGAACAACGGCTCGATTGGTTGCGACTCATCCGGAGCCAAAATGTTGGGCCCCGGACATTTCGCGCGCTCGTCAATCATTTCGGCGGCCCGCGGGCCGCGCTTGAAGCGCTGCCGTCGCTCGCCCGCCGCGGCGGCGCCAGCACGACCACGCAGATTTACTCGCGCGCCGATGCTGAGCGCGAAATCGCCGCTGCCAAAAAGCTTGGCGTCGCCTTCGTAGCGTTGGGCGAAGGCGCCTATCCGTCGCGGCTGCAAATGATCGACGATGCCCCGCCGTTAGTTGCGATCCGCGGCCACATGCGAGCCCTCGCGCTCCCCATGGTGGCGATCGTCGGTTCGCGCAACGCTTCGGGCGCAGGATTGAAATTCACCCAGCGGATCGCGCGTGAGCTTGGCGAAGCCGGTTTTGCCGTTGTCTCTGGCCTGGCGCGCGGCATCGATGCGGCGGCGCATAGCGCGAGTCTCGCTACCGGCACGATCGCCGTGCTCGCCGGCGGGCACGATCGGGTTTATCCGCCTGAACATACGGGCTTGCTCGGGGCCATTCTGCCTGCGGGCGCGGCGCTATCCGAAATGCCGTTCGGCTGGGAACCGCGCGCGCGGGATTTTCCGCGCCGCAATCGACTGATTTCCGGGCTCTCGCTCGGCGTAGTCGTGGTCGAGGCAGCTAAACGGTCGGGGTCGCTGATCACCGCCCGGTTCGCGGCCGAGCAGGGCCGCGAGGTTTTCGCCGTGCCGGGTTCGCCGCTCGATCCGCGCGCCGAAGGCACCAACGGTCTCATTAAACAGGGCGTGACACCGGTAACCGAGACATCCGATATCGTTTCCGTCCTGCAACCGATCATGCAGGAGAAAGAGCTTCCGGCACGCGAGCCTGAGCGGCGCGCAGAACAAGCCGGCGGCGAGGACGCCGAACCCGCTGCCGACGAGCGGGCCCGCATTGTTGGCTTGCTCGGCCCGGCTCCGGTTTCGATCGATGATCTGGTGCGACTGTCGAACAGTTCGCCGGCGGTGGTGCGGATGGTGCTGCTCGAGCTTGAAATTGCCGGACGGCTGGAACGGCACGGCGGCGGCCTGGTATCGCTAGCCTGATCGCAGTATGCGCTTTCATTCCACCGGCACGGCTTTCAAGCCGTGCCGGTGGACGATCTCGCGCATGGCGGCTTTGATGCTTTCCCGCTCGGCGGCTTTGAGATGCCCAAAGAACTCGGCATCGTTCTGGTCGGCCATTGCGGCGAGCTTCGGCACGATGGCGCGCCCTTTCGGCGTCAGAGCCAGCGCCTGATAGCGCCGATCCTCGTCGTTCGTAGTCCGCGTCACCAGCGCCTTCGCCAACAGCCGGTCGGCCAGTTTCGAAATGGCGCCGCGAGTCATGCCGATCTTCTCGGCCAACACACTCGGCACCATGTCGTCGCATTCGTAGAGCTCCCGCAACACCACCCATTCGGCCACCGTGATGTCGCGGGCGGCGAGCTTGACGCTAAACGAATGCGAGACCTGGTTCGACACGAAGCGCAGCCAGTAGCCAAGGTGCGCTTCGAGCGGACTGACCGGGACGGATTTTGCTGTCACGCAGCCTGCTCTCTTTTGGCGCCTGGAAACCATTCGACGTGACTGTCGCCGCTGCGGCCATAGTACGTGGCCCGCTGGCCGGCAATTGAGACCATATAGCCGACGCAGCCGGCCTTCGCGATGCGCTCGCAGAACGTCCGGTACTGAATCTTGCCGGCCTGGATCGCCTTGACCGCCGCATAGACGCCGGTTGCGGAGAAGTCTCGTGCCGGTGCAATCGCAACGGCCTCTCCTGTCACAACCTCGGATTTGCCGTTCGGCAGGTAATAGGTCCGTTCGCCGCGCAGGAGATCGGTGTGGTAGCGCTCGACACCGGCGGCCACCAAATTCTTCACCACTTCGCCGAAAGTCACACGCTCCTCGTCCGAGGCTCTGGTGGCTTCGACAACAACGTCTTTCGTATGGGCATCCATGGCACCCTCCTCTGTGGTTCGCCGTTGCAGAAACATCATAACTGTTTCCGCGGCAACTAATATGAGCGCAATTAGTTTCCTTGTCAACTACTATTTTGATAAGCCCGTTCGATCGTTGCGGCGTACGGCATCACGATCCGCGCTATTTCGAAGATTCCGAGGAGTTTCGGCCGGAGCGCTGGGCGGGCGATCTGGCGCGCCAGCTGCCACGTTTTGCCTATATGCGGTTCGGCGGCGGCGTCTGGGTCCGATGCGAGCAGCGGCAGGCCTGATCTATTGGCGGGCCGGCAGTAGCCCGAGCCGCTGGCCGATCAAGCGATCGATGCGGCGCTTCGGGAGGGTGCGCAGGATCCAATCCCGCATCGGGCTCGGTGTAATAGGATAACGCACTTTCGGCTTCGCGGCCGTGAGCGCTTCCAACACAACTTCGCCGACCTTCTCCGGCGGCAACCCCTTTTCGCCGAGCTTGAGCATATAGACCCGCAGGCGTTCGAGCGCCGGCGCGTAAGGCGTGTCGCGGAAGGGTGCGGTGTCGACCTGCTCCGCCTTGCTCCAGATCGGCGTCGCTACCGCGCCCGGGCCGATGACAATGACGTCGATCCCAAACAGCAACAGTTCGCGCCGCAAGCTCTCGGACAAGCCTTCGATGGCGAATTTCGAGGCGTTGTAAGGTGCGATGAACGGGTTGGCGACGCGGCCACCGACCGAACTGATATTAACGATGCGGCCGGGAGAGCCCTTCAATTGCGGATCGGTCCCGATCAGCGGCGCGAAAGCTTTGGTCACGCTGACCACACCGAGCACATTGATTTCGAGCTGTCGGCGAAATTCCGCGATCGGCAGTTCGAGCAGCGGGCCGGCGACGGCAACGCCCGCATTGTTGACGAGCCCGGCAAGCCTTTCGCCGGCGAGCGCATCGCCCACTTGATCCGCGGCGGCTTTGACTGCGGCTTCATCCGTCACGTCAAAGATCAGCGGTACAAAGTTCGGACCGAATTCCGCTGCAAGACGTTCCGCATCGGACGTCTTGCGCACACTGCCGAAGACGCGAAAGCCGTGGGCGATGAGAACTTTGGCACTGCCCCAGCCGATGCCGGTAGACGTCCCCGTGATCACGACGCTGCGCATACAACCCTCCCGCGACGGCGCGGTGGATTGACCGGCTCGGCCGCATCTCCAATGGTCCCCTGCAATTGTCTATGTGGTCACTTCTTGGGGCAAATACGATGGTGCGGCGGGCGTTGCTGGTTCTGGCGCTCGTGCTAACGAGCGTATCCGCCAAATCCGAGCCCGGCGACAGCTTCGCCGCGTTCCTTGCAGCGCTGTGGCCTGACGCCGCGAAGGAAGGCATTACCCGCGCGACATTCGACGCCGCTTTTGTCGGGCTTACGCCCGACGCCGGCGTCATCGCTGCGCGGCGGCGGCAACCAGAATACGGCAAGCCATTCGGCGCCTATCTCGCAAGCCTGGTCTCGCCAGGCCGGGTCGCGGTGGGATTACGCAAATCAGCGCAATGGGCCCTCACTTTGCGCGCCGTCGGGGAAAAATTCGGCGTCGACCCGGCCATCCTCGTCAGCATCTGGGGAATCGAATCCTCCTACGGTGACGGCGAACAGCATTGGGACGTGTTCCGCTCGCTCGCGACGCTGGCGCAGGTGCGTTTCCACCACCCGTTCTTTCGCGATGAATTGTTGAGTGCGCTGAGGATCTTGCAGGACGATCATATCCCGCGCCGGGAATTCGTCGGCTCTTGGGCTGGCGCCATGGGCCAGGCGCAGTTCATGCCGTCGAGTTTTCTGCGCTACGCTGTCGATTTCGACGGCGACGGCAAGGCCGATATCTGGCGCAGCGTGCCCGACGTGCTCGCCTCGATCGCGAACTACCTGCAGAAGACGGGCTGGCAGAAGGGGATACCCTGGGGCTTTGAGGTCATCGTACCGGCGGGCTTTGATTACCGTCTCAGCCGCGGCACGTTCTCTGAGTGGGCGCAGCGCGGGCTTAGTCTTGCCGACGGCAGCCCTTTGCCGACAAGCGACGCCGCTCCGGCCATTCTTTTCTTTCCGAGCGGCGCATCGGGGCCGGCGTTTCTCATCACCGACAATTTCGTTGTGCTCAAGCGATTTCAACAATTCGGACGCCTATGCGCTCGCCGCAGGGGCGCTTTCGGACCGGTTACGCGGTCTTCCTCCGATTCGCGGCCAGTTGGCCGGCTGACGACGTCCAACCCTCCCGTGATGAGCGCATCGCTCTGCAACACCGGCTGGCCGAGCTCGGCTACAAGATCGCGGAATTTGAGGGCCACCTCGATTTCGACCTGCGGGATGCAGTGCGCGACCAACAGCGCCGTTTCGGCATGATCCCCGATGGCTATCCAAGCCGTACCTTCCTGGGCCGTATGGGGCCGCGCGCTCCGTAGCGGAATTCGCAGTCAATCGAGATCGGACGGCGTGGTACCGGGCCGGCCGTTGTAGCGCCTGGAGACCTGATCGGCCTCAAGCCGCGCCATATCGAGAATATAGGCGAGCGCGTCGAGCTCGTGGTTCTTCGCGAGACGCGACAGCTCCTCGGCCAGCGAGGCAATATAATGTGCGACGGCCGGTTTACCGTTCTCCGAGGCCATCCAGTTCCTTGCCTTGCAACTGCCCCGACATCCCAACATACAACCTTTTATACGTATTAATAGTAGACGCAATCTTTAGATGCATTTGGTCAGGGGGCGAAATTTTTCTGCGAGGCCTATTTTGGCCCATTTAGCCGCCTTTACGGCCCTACTCTCACCGCCGTTTGCGACGCTAACGATTTGACAGGCGGAATTGCGTTACCCATGTTCCCGGCGGCCAGGAGGCGACAGGACTGACCGTTACGACGCGAAAAATCCAATAAATCAAAAGGTTATCATGGATCTTGTGATTGTAGAATTGCCCGCCAAGGCAAAAACGATCAATAAGTATCTCGGCCGCGGCTATGAGGTTTTGGCCTCGTATGGGCATGTGCGCGACCTGCCAGCGAAGAATGGCTCGGTGGACCCCGACGCAGATTTCCGCATGATCTGGGAGGTCGATCCTAAGGCCCAGAAGCGCCTCAACGACATCGCCCACGCCGCCAAAGACGCCGACCGACTTATCCTCGCCACCGACCCCGACCGGGAGGGCGAGGCTATTTCCTGGCACGTGCTCGAAGTACTCAAGCAGAAGAAAGTGCTGAACGGCCAGCCGATCGACCGCGTGGTGTTCAATGCCATCACCAAGCAGGCGGTGACGGATGCCATGGCGCATCCGCGCCGGATCGACCAGGCCCTGGTCGATGCTTATCTCGCTCGGCGGGCGCTCGACTATCTCGTCGGCTTCACAATTTCCCCGGTGCTGTGGCGAAAGCTGCCGGGCGCGCGTTCGGCCGGACGGGTGCAATCGGTGGCGCTGCGGCTCGTCTGCGATCGCGAGCTGGAGATCGAAAAGTTCGTCCGGCGGGAATACTGGTCGCTGATTGCGACGCTGGCTACGCCTCGCAACGAGACCTTCGAGGCTCGGCTCGTCGGCGCGGACGGCAAAAAACTTCAGCGCCTCGACATTGGTTCCGGCACCGAAGCCGAAGCCTTCAAGCAAGCGCTCGAAACCGCGGCCTTCACCGTCGTGTCGGTGGAAGCAAAACCGCTCAAACGCCATCCGCAACCGCCGTTTACCACCTCGACTTTGCAGCAGGAGGCAAGTCGCAAGCTTGGCTTTGCGCCGGCGCACACCATGCGGGTTGCGCAGCGTCTGTACGAAGGTATCGAAATCGGCGGCGAAGCCGTTGGCCTGATCACTTATATGCGGACCGACGGCGTTCAGATCGCCGATGAGGCCGTCCGAGCCGTGCGTAGCGTCATCGAGGCGGATTACGGCGCCAAATACGTGCCCAACGCGCCGCGCCGCTATGAAACCAAGGCGAAGAACGCCCAGGAAGCGCACGAGGCGGTCCGCCCGACCGATCTCACCCGCCGGCCGAGCGAAGCCAAAACCTTCCTCGATGCGGATCAGGCCAGGCTTTACGAACTGATCTGGCTGCGCACCGTGGCAAGCCAGATGGAGTTGGCCGAACTCGAACGCACCACCGTCGATATCACAGCCGAAGTCGCGAGCCGCATCCTTGAACTGCGTGCGACCGGAACGGTGGTCAAGTTTGATGGCTTCCTCACACTTTATCAGGAAGGGCAGGACGAAGATTCGGACGACGAGGAGGCGCGCCGGCTGCCGCCGATGAGCGCCGGCGAAGCGCTGACCAAGCGCTCGATCGCCGCGAACCAGCATTTCACCGAGCCGCCGCCCCGCTATTCCGAAGCCTCGCTGGTCAAGCGGCTGGAAGAACTTGGTATCGGCCGGCCGTCGACCTACGCCTCGATCCTGCAAGTGCTCAAGGACCGCAAATACGTTCGGCTCGACAAAAAGCGGCTGCATCCCGAGGACCGCGGACGCATCGTCGTCTCCTTCCTCGAAAGCTTTTTTACCAAATACGTCGAGTACGATTTCACCGCCGGCCTCGAAGAACAGCTCGACCTCATTTCCAACAATGAGGTGGCGTGGCGCGACGTGCTGCGCGATTTCTGGCGCGACTTCATCGTCGCGGTCGATGAGATCAAGGATCTGAAAATCTCGCAGGTGATCGATGCGCTCGATGAAATGCTGGCGCCGCACCTGTTCCCGCCGCGCGCCGATGGTGGTGATCCGCGGCAATGCCCAACCTGTACCGGCGGCCGGCTGACGCTGAAACTTTCCAAGTTCGGCCCGTTCATCGGCTGCTCGAACTATCCTGAATGCCGGTACACTCGTCCGCTCTCGGTACCGGCGGACGGCTCCGCTGACTTCGGCACCAAGAAGCTTGGCGAAGATCCCAAGACCGGACTTGAAGTGACGCTGCGCAGCGGACGCTTCGGACCTTACGTGCAACTCGGCGAGGCGGTTGATGGCGAAAAGCCGAAGCGCGCCGGCCTGCCGAAGGGTACGGCGCCTGAGGACGTCGACCTGCCGCGCGCGCTAGCGCTACTCTCGCTGCCGCGCGAAATCGGCCGCCATCCCGAAGACGGCGAGCCGATCCGCGCGGCGATCGGCCGGTTCGGACCTTACGTTCAGCACGGCAAGACTTACGCAAACCTCGAGCCCGGCGATGACGTGTTCCACATCGGCCTCAACCGAGCGGTGACGCTGATTGCGGAAAAGATCGCCAAAGGCCCGCGCCGCCGGTTCGGCGCCGATCCCGGCCGGCCGCTTGGCGATCACCCGACCAAAGGCGGACAGATCGTCGCCAAGAACGGCCGCTATGGCCCCTATGTCAGCCACGACGGCGTCAACGCCACGCTACCGGCCGATAAGACGCCGGAGAACGTCACGCTCGAGGAGGCTACGGCTCTCATCGACGCCAGGGCCGAGCGCAACGGTCCCGCCCCGCACGCGCGACCGCGCAAGGCCAAACGTCCTTCGCCCGGCACGGCGCGGCACATCAAAGCGTCCTCCAAACGGCCAACCGCGCGACCCGCGAAGCGGCCGGCAACCGGCAAACCGCCACGGAAATCTTCTCAAGCAGCCGAGTAAGCCGGGGCGACGGGGCCCGGCCTGTGCTACGGCCAATGAACGGCCCAAGAACTGCCCAAGAACGGCTCATGAAACGCACCGCCCTCCCCTCGCGCGAGGAGCTTCTAACTTTCATTCGCGAGCATGCCGGCAAGGTCGGCACGCGCGAGATTGCCCGCGCGTTCGGCGCCAAGAATGCCGACCGCGCTGCGCTCAAGGAGATGCTGCGCCAGCTCGCCGACGACGGACACATCGAGAAGCGGCGCAAGCGGCTGCATCACGCCGGTACGCTGCCGTCGGTGGTGCTTGCCGACATCACCGGCCGCGACAGTGATGGCGAGTTGCTGGCGCGCCCCACGGAATGGGACGAAGAGGCGCATGGCACGCCGCCCGTCATTCACGTCGCCATTCCCCGCCGCGCCCGGCCTGGAGAAGTTGCCGGAGTTGGCGACCGGGCGCTGCTGCGCGTCGAGCAAACCGGCCAAGAGGAAACGACCGGCCGCGTCATCAAACTCATCGACCGTGCCAAGCATCGCGTGCTCGGTATCTTTCGCGGCCTGCCGAATGGCGGCGGCCGGCTGGTGCCAATCGACAAAAAGCAGCTTGGCCGCGAGATCACCATACCCGCCGCCAATGCCGGCAGTGCGGTGGACGGCGATCTCGTCGCCGTGGAGGTTGCGCGCCACGGCAAGTTCGGATTGCCGGCCGGCGCCGTCGTTGAGCGGCTCGGTTCGCTCAAGAGCGAGCGGGCGGTCAGCCTAATCGCGATCCATGCCCACGGCATCCCCCATGTCTTTAGCAGCGCGGTGCTCGCCGAAGCGGACGCCGCGCAGCCCGCGGCGCTCGAAGGGCGCGAGGATTGGCGGAAGCTTCCCTTCGTGACCATCGATCCGGTCGACGCCAAGGACCACGACGATGCCGTCCATGCGGTGCCCGATCCGGACCCGCGCAATGGCGGCGGCCATATCGTTAGCGTCGCCATTGCCGACGTTGCTCATTACGTGCAGCCGGACTCGGCGCTCGATCGCACGGCCGTCGAGCGCGGCAATTCGGTCTATTTTCCTGATCGCGTCGTGCCGATGCTGCCCGAGCGCATCTCCAACGATCTGTGCTCGCTGCGGCCAAATGAGGACCGCGCGGCGCTTGCGGTGCGCATGGTGATCGGCGCCGACGGCCGCAAGCGCGCCCACACCTTCCACCGGGTCCTGATCCGCTCGGCGGCGCGGCTGCATTACGAACAGGCGCAACTTGCGGTATCCGGACGGACCGATGAAGTCACCGAGCCGATCACGGAAAGAATCATCGAGCCGCTTTATGCCGCGTATCGCGCGGTGCGCCATGCCCGCGACGAGCGCGATCCGCTCGACCTGGAGCTTCCCGAGCGCAAGATCCTGCTCAAATCCGACGGCACGGTGGATCGTGTGATCATGCCGCAGCGGCTTGAATCCCACCGGCTCATTGAGGAATTCATGATCCTCGCCAACGTCGCCGCAGCCGAAACCTGCGAGCGCGCACGCGTGCCGCTGATCTACCGCGTGCACGATGAGCCGACGCCGGAAAAGCTCAACGCGCTTCGGGAATTTCTGATGACGCTCGATATTTCGCTGCCCAAAGGCGGCGCGCTGCGGCCGGACGCGTTCAATCGCATCCTGCAGCGGGTCAAAGGCCGCGATATGGAGCGGCTGGTCAACGAGGTGGTGCTGCGCAGCCAGGCTCAAGCGGAATATTCAGCCGAGAACTACGGCCATTTTGGCCTTAATCTTCGCCGCTACGCCCACTTCACCTCACCGATCCGCCGCTACGCCGACCTCATTGTGCATCGCGCGCTGATCCGGGCGGTTAAACTCGGCACTGACGGCCTCTCAGACGGCACGGACGGACGCGCGCTGTCCGAAGTCGCCGCCAATATCTCAGCGACTGAGCGCCGCGCCATGAAGGCCGAGCGCGAGACCGCCGACCGGCTGGTCGCGCATTTTCTGGTCGATCGCGTTGGCGCAACGTTCGACGGACATATTTCCGGGGTGACGCGCGCCGGCCTGTTCGTCGAACTGGACGAGACCGGCGCCGACGGTTTGATCCCGGCGCGCCACGTCGGCGAAGAATATTTCCGTTTCGACGAAGCCGGCCGCGCCTTCGTCGGCAGTTCGGCAAGGTACCGGCTCGGCGATCCGGTGACGGTCGAACTGGTCGAGGCAGCCCCGGTCGCCGGCGCTCTGCGTTTCAAACTCGCGCGCACCGCTCGCGCCTCCGCCGAACGGGCTGGACACAGGCCGCCGCAGCAGCGAAAAGCCGGGCGGCAAAAAGAGCGGCGCGGACACGCGGAAGCATTCATGAGTGACGATTTGCATAAGTGACGATTTGCATGATGACGACAGCGCGAGCACGGCGACGGGCGATAAAATCGGTAACCGAACCGACCGGCTCACCCGTGCCGCGCGCGATCGATCGTTTACCAATCTGAGGCCGCGGGATTCGGCCACGCTCATTCTCATCGACCGTTCGGAAAGCATTCCCAAAGTGCTGCTCGGCCGGCGGCACGAACGGCACAAGTTCCTGCCCGGAAAATTCGTCTTCCCAGGCGGACGCGTCGAAGTCACCGACCGGCTGATGCCGACCGCAGCGCCGCTGCACGCGCGCGACACCGAGCGGTTGATGCAGCGCCTGCAACGCCCGAGCCGGGCTAAGGCGGCCGGTTTCGCGCTGGCCGCAATCCGCGAGACCTATGAGGAAACCGGCCTGATGCTTGGCTCACGTACGGCCGGCGAAATCGCCTCGCCCGCCGGCGTCTGGCGGGCGTTTGCGGATGCCGGCGTTATGCCCGATCTCAGCGCTGTCCACTTCATCGGCCGCGCCATCACGCCGCCGCGGCGGCCGCGGCGCTTCGACAGCCGATTTTTTACAGCCGATATTGCCGCCGTCGCTCATCGCGCCGAAGGCTTTTTCGGACCCGACGCCGAGCTCGTCGAACTCGTCTGGTTGCCGATCACCGAGGCGCGCCGCCTCGACATCCCCACCATCACCGCGGTAACGCTTGAAGAGCTGCAGGAACGCATCGCGACCGGCATGAGCCACGACCATCCGGTGCCGTTCTATCACATGCAGCGCAATCGCTTCGTGCGCGAAGACCTTTAGCGGCACCGCTTCTTTTCCCTTGACATTCGGGGGCCGGCGACTAGGTTGACGGCCAACACCGAAGGGATTTCAGGGTCCTGCCATGGCCAAAGCAACGACGATCAAGGTTAAGCTGGTTTCGAGCGCCGACACCGGCTTTTATTACGTGACGCGCAAGAACTCGCGGACGATGACCGACAAGCTCGTGAAGAAGAAATACGACCCGGTCGCCAAAAAGCACGTCGAGTTTCGCGAAAGCAAAATTAAGTAGACGCCGAACAGCATTTATCGCCGTCACCCGGCCCTGCGCCGCGCATTCGCGTTTTAAGCGGAAACCGGAATTCACGAGCCGATAGCGGCTTCGTTGACGCAGCGAGGGCCGCTCGGATCCGGCCAGTCCGATCCGCGTCTTGATGTGTTCCGCCAGATGCTCGGCATCCCTGGCGACACCGGAGAACCGTCCCGAGCCCCACGTGTAAAGCCAGGGGAGCCCAAGAAAGTAGACGCCGGCAACGGGAGTGACCCCGCGTACATGACTCGGGTTGCCGCGCCCGTTGAACAGCGGCAGATCGATCCAGCTGTAGTCGGTGCGAAAGCCGATACACCAGACGACGGAGGCGACGCCGGCGGCGCGATAGTCGAGCTGCGGCGCGCTCGTGCGGCGGGGTCCACAATGGCCGATAGCGCGCCTCCTCCGGCGCCGCGATCGCCTGCTTGGCGATGAAGCCATCGATGCTGGTCTTGATGCTTTCGGAAACCTGATCGGCCTGGTCGAGGCAGCGAGCGAGATCGTCGGCGAGCAGGAGGTTGTCGCCGCTCACGTCCAAGAGGCGGCCGTAGAGTTCCATGCCTTCGCGCGCGCGCTGGCGCAGATCGATGTCGCGGCCGCCGTCGCGGCCGGTGACGTAGTGGTTGGTCTTGTCGCGGACGCCCTCGCGCAGCGGATGCTCGTGCACCGGCAGATCGTAATAGCCCATCAGGTGCAGCCACTCGACCACGTCCTTGCCGCGGTAGCGGCGAGCTACACGCGGCGCGTCGCCGACGCACAGGTGAACCTTGCGGCCGGCGAGATGCAGGTCTTCGGCGATCTGGCAGCCCGATTGCCCGCTGCCGACCACCAGCACCGCGCCCTCCGGGAGCTGTCGCGGGTTGCGATAGAGCGACGAATGGATTTGCACGATGTCCGCCGGCAAACCGCTCGGCGCATCGCGGGATGATCGGGATCTGATAGCCGCCGGCGCAACCACCACCTGTTCGGCGAAATGGATGCCGTCGGTCGTATCAAGCATGAAGCCATGCTGCGGGTCGCTGCGCAGATGCCGCACCGCGACGCCTTCGCGCAGTGGCGGATTGAACGAGGCGACGAAAGCGTCCATGTAGGCGACCATCTGTCGCGCAGCATGAAGCCGTGCGGGTCCGGCCCCGAGAGGGAAAGCCCGGCAATTGGCACTGCCAGTTCGGCGTCACGAGACATAACGTGTCCCAACGCTCGGCGCGCCAGGCGTGGCCGGCGCGCTCCTTTTCGAACACGACGTGATCGATGCCGCTTTGCGTCAGATACCAGCTGATCGAAAGCCCGGCCTGGCCGCCGCCAATCACGGCGACCGAATGCGCGTGGAGACGGGAGTTATCGGCGTTCATCCGTCATTCGTCAAATGTCTCGACGGTAACGCGCGCATGCGGAAGATCGGCAAATGTCTTCGCCGCGGTCTCGATCCGGGCGAGCTGGGCTGCGGCGAGCGAACAGGCGACGTCCGTATTTCGCCTCGACGCGATCGCTCGCGATCTCGAAGCGCGGTGCGGCTGCGGGTCGAGAAAATCGGCAAGCGCGTAGCTTTCGCCCGGATGCGAAGAAATCCTTGATCACCAGCGACGGCGAATAACAGTTCTCCGCGGTGCCGTCCGGCCAGCGAATGCGGAAATGCATTTCAGGCATGGACCGGCTCCCGCAATCTTCTCGTAGGCTGCGAGGTGGGCGTCGCGCCGTGCTGAGCCAGTCGTGTCGCGCCGCGACTTGCGCCGCCCCGCGCGATCAGCCGCGCGCGCAGGGCCGGCATCAAGCGAACGCGCCATCGCCGCCGCAATCGAGGCAGTGTCGAACGGATCGCACCACGCGACATCGTCTTCGCCCAGATATTCGGTGAATGGCGCGATGCGCGAGGTCAACGACCGGAACGCCGCTCGCCATGGCCTCCAGAACCACGAGGCCGAAGCCCTCCTTGATCGAGGGACAACGACCAACGACGTCGCGGCGCGATAAAGCGCCGGCATCAATTCCTGCCGCAATGGTCCAGTCCGGATCACCGCGCCGGCCGTCGCACCGCAATGCGCGCAGCGCTGCCGGCGAAGCGCGCCTGATAGGCGTCGTGATCAAGCAGCGAGGCGCCGCCGGCGATCACGAGCCGCGCGGAGGGATGCTGCAAGCGCAACGCCTGAAAAGCTTGCAAAAGACGGATGGTGTTCTTGCGCTCTTCCACCCCGCCCAACGCCAGGAATACCGGGGCGCCGGAGGGTAAATTCGAGCCGCGCCCGCAACTCGTTGTCGGAGGCATCCGGCGTCGGTCGAGAAGCGATTTCGATCGACGCCTTGCCGACATAGCAGCATCACGATCGAGTTCGCGAATAAGCCAATCGCGCCACAGCCGGCCGACGACGAACAGATGATCGGCCGCTTTGATCGCGCGCAGTTGCAACGCGCGACACGCGCTCGTCAGCGAAGGTATCGACGTGATGAACGGTGCGCGCGAAGCCGGAGATCAAGCCGCGCTCCTTCAGGGTTGCCAGCGCATTTCCGGAAATGCCGTCCTGAGCGTGCCACACGTCGAACCGGCGATGTTCCGCGCAGCTCGAAGTAGCGCACATAATCGGCCACGCGGGTCTCGACCATCGCAGCGCACGCCGCGACCTACCGGCGATCCCGCCACGCACACCGTCGCGCACTTTCGTTGCGCGGAAAAAGCCCATACCCGCCGCATCTGGAGCGAAGAACCGTCGCATCGAAACCAAGACGGCCGAGGGCATCGCCAAGCTCAAGCGCATGCACCACGCCGCCGCGAGGGTTCGTGGAATGTGCAAGGATTGCGACGCGTGCCGTTGAGGCTTCACGCCAAGCCTCCGGGCGGACGCCAGCCCATAAGCGGCGTAGCGCGCAAAATCCCAGATTGTTTCGTTTGCTTGACCGTCGCCGATGACGACACGCTGGTCCGCCGTGAACTCGCCGATGTCGGCCGTCGCTATGCCCCGCGCCCTCAAAGCGAGCAAGCACGGCGGCAACATTCGCGGCGCGAACCGCGAGGAGAAAGCCGAAGCTCGGGAATGTTTGCAGCCAGCGGGCATAAGAGCACTCCATCCGGCTTCGGGACGCGCGTAACGTCGATCCGCACACCGACGCGCGAGCATTCCGCCAGCATCATCGCCGTTCCCACGAGGCCGCCTTGCGAGACGTCCTTTGCCGCTGCGGCGAGACCGTCCTCAGCAAGCGTCGGCAGCAGGGCAAGGTCGGTATTGTAGCCGCGCCGGCGGCGCATCGGTCGCAGCTTCCCAGTTGGCGAACGGCCCGCGATAGCGCCCGCGAAGGTCGATGGCCGCAACCAGCCGGTCCGCAGGCCTTGCATCAAATGACGTGAGCAGAGATTTGGCGCGGCCGAGGATGGCGACCGATAATTGCCCGCGATCGGAGCGGGCATTGGTGTGACCGCCGACAATGGGAACGCGATAAGTGTCGGACGCGTCGCGCAGACCACGGAGCAGCGGTTTTGCGGCCGCGTCATCCTCCGCCCAAACGGCATCGACGACGGCGATCGGGCGACCGCCCATCGCGGCGACGTCGGATACATTCACCATCACGCCGCACCAGCCGGCAAACCATGGATCGCTCGACACGAATTCGTTCATGAAGCCCTCGATGGCGAGCAGCAAAAATCCGTCGCCGTCCGGAATAGCGGCGCAGTCATCGCCGAAGGCAATGGCGGGCTCGGCTGAAAGCGCGAGGCGCGCGGCGACAGCGGCGATATCACCCTTGGCTGCGAGCCCACGGCCGGTGCGTAGCGTTGCGGCAAGTTCGCCAAGGGCGACGGTGCCGAGCATCATGCGGCCTTTTTTGGCAGCGACATTAAATCCGGTTTCAGCGTCTGCAATCGGCGGATAGCGCGAAAGGTCGGCGCGCATGAAATGATGCGGACGCCCGTGCAGCAAGATTTCTTCGATCGTGTCCCAATGCAACCGCTGAAACATCGGCGCATTCTGCGCCTGGACATGGGCATAGGAATCGCCTGCAGCCGCGCGCATGCGCCGAACAAACGGCAAGGCGGATCAGTGACGAGCCGAGCGCCGAAATTCTTACCGGTACTCGGCGGCGACCGCCAGCCGCGAGCCCCACCAAATCCCCGGCTCCATCTCGTGGATACGCACCGTGCCGACGACTTCCTGCGAGGCCACCGCGAACGAAGAGAGGGCAACGATCGGAATGGCTATCTCGTCGATGGGGTCGCGATCGTTGCCCGAAAAGATTTTTTGCTCGTCGCAAAATACCGTGCGCCGAAGCGCGGCAGCTTCGCGGTATTCCCACGCCTCAGTCGCGAATTTGACGCGGTATTCCGATGGTAAGAATTCGGGGAACGGCTCGAAGATCATGCGACGCCCTCCCGCTCGTAAGTGGAAAGTGCCGAACATGCCCCGCACTTGCCGCAACCCGCCTTGATGTCGGTCGACTGCAAGCCGCGCTCACGCAGCATCAAGGCGAGCGGCTTTAGAATGTCGTGCATCAAGCTCGCCGTGGGCGGCGGATGACTTTCCAAGGGCGTTCCGGAAATCGGCACGAACGGCACGACGAAGGGATAAACGCCAATCGCAGTCAGCTTCTCGCACGTCGCTAGAATCGCTTCCTTGGGATCGCCGAGCCCGGCGAGAATATAAGTCGACACCTGCCCGCGCCCGAAAACCGGCACCGCAGCCGCGAAAGCCGCGAAATAGCGCTCCAGTGGCATCTGCGCCTTTCCCGGCATAACTTCAGCGCGCACATCGTCGGTGACGGCTTCGAGATGCATGCCGAGCGAATCGATGCCGGCCTCTTTCATGCGCGCGAACCAGACATCCTCGTCCGGCGGTTCGCATTGGCCCTGGATCGGCAGAGCGACTGCTGCCTTCACAGCGTGCGCACTTTCGACGAGGATCGCGGCGCCACGATCGCGGCCTGGCGGTGTCCCCGTCGTCATCACCATGTGTTTCACGCCGTCAAGTTCGACGGCAGCCCGGGCGACTTCGGCAAGCTGCGGTGGCGTCTTACGTTCGATAGTGCGGCCCGCCGCAAGCGATTGTCCGATGGCACAGAACTGACAGGTTTTGGTCCGGCTCTGATAGCGGATACAGCTTTGCAACACGGTGGTCGCGAGCACGTCGCGACTGTGCAGCACTGCGATCTTCCAATAGGGAATGCCGTCGGCGGTGCTGCGATCGTAGAAACGCGGGCGCGTCGGAAAGCTTACTTCGCCGAGTGGAACGTCGTCGCGCCTGATCGTCTGAGCGCCCAACTGCATCCGGCTTGTCGACGACGTAAGGACTGGCAAAGGCCGGCGCCGTGTGCACCGGCACCATCACGGTCATGCCGTCGATGGTGATCGCTTTGTGATCCGAGGGCCCGGCACCGCCGCGGCGGCTTTCATGGCCGGCCTTCGGATCAGCGAGCCGAACCCCGCAAGATTGCAACTCGTTGATCAGTTGCGCGGTCGGCATGGCTTTGGGTGTCGTGGGCTTCATCGGACGCGCTCGCGTTCGTTCGTTCTTGCACGGGTTCTTGGAGGGCAGACGTTGCCTGCGCCGGCGCAACCTCCATGGGATGCGCAGGCCGGTTGTCGAGGACGAGATGGAGTAATTCCGGGCGGGCGTAGTGGCCGACCAAATCCATCATCCGCTTGCGCTTGACGATGAGACCCATGTCGAGATCGGCGACGAGGATACCCTCGCCCTGCGTCAGCGGCGGCACGACATGCGCGCCTTCCGGTGAGACAATCGCGGTCATGCAGCCGCCGCGGAGCGCCTTGCGCAGTTTTTCGTCCGGCGAAATCTTCGCGATCTGGTCGTCGGTAAGCCACCCGGTCGCGTTGACGACGAAACAACCGCTTTCGAGCGCGTGGTGACGGATCGTCACTTCCATCTGCTCGGCGAAGATCGGCCCAACCATCGAGCCCGGAAACTGGGCGACGTGAATTTCCTCGTGCTGCGCCATCAATGCATAGCGGGCGAGCGGATTGTAGTGCTCCCAGCAGGCGAGCGCGCCGACGCGGCCGACGGCGGTATCCGACCACCGTAAGGCCCGAGCCGTCGCCCTGTCCCCAGATCATGCGTTCATGGAAGGTGGGCGTGATCTTGCGGCGCTTGAGGACGAGCTTGCCGTCCGCATCGAAGACGAGCTGGGCATTTTAGAGCGAGCCGTGGTCGCGCTCGTTGACGCCGAGCACGACCACGATTGCATGGCGCTTCGCCGCCGCCGCGACCGCCTCGGTCACCGGCCCCGGCACCACCACGGCATGCTCATAAAGGCGGATATGTTCAGCCCCGGTGAGCACCGGCGGATGGACAAAGGAGAAGTACGGATACCAGGGCACCAACGGTCTCAGGGAAAACAACAAGCCTCGCGCCCTTTGAGGCAGCTTCAGCTATTGCGGCGAGAACCTTCGTTACAGTTCCGCCGGATGTTTCAAGATCCGGCGCCAACTGCACCGCGGCGACGCGAACGGAGGTTTTCTGCGTCATGCGGTTATTCTCCGAACCCCGGTCGATCGATCCTCACAACGTCCAGGTGTTGAGCATGAAGGCGTTGTCCCGCCGGTGCAGGAGAATAAGATCGAGCACATCGAGTGGACTGATCGGCCGGATGCCGGCCAACAGCGAAGGCTCACCATGGCCGTAGAGCATCTGCAGCGCGAAACGGCAGCAATAGATTTCGCCGCCTTCGCTCATGAATTTGGTCAGCTGATTGCCAAAATTTTGCGCGCCCGGAAACGGTTCGTCGCCCAGCTTTGGGAAGCCGCGCAGGACGCCGAGCGTCACGCCCGGACCGTAAAGCAGCACGGTGGTCTTGAAACCCTTGCGCTGCAGACGCAGCGCCTGGAGGATATTGACAAGGCCGATGGAGCCTTCGAATGCGACGGTGTGGAACGTTATCAACGCTTTTTCGCCGGGTTGCGCTTTAACGTCCTCAAAAACCTTCTCTTCGTAATCGACGAGAAAATCACCCTTCTTATGCGCAGGCATGGTGACGGCGGGCATAGTCAACTCCTTGCTAGCGTTGCAGACTGCCGAATGGGTCAGCGACTAAGGGTTAGCAAGGCATGTGCCAAAGCCTGCATGCACATCCATTCATCAAATCCAGTCATATCGGCATATTTTTGCAATCAATTTTTGCCGAACATTTTGGCGGCGCGACTTTCTGATTCGCGTTCGCATCGTGTTTAAGCACAAGTTTGCTGAATTGATTTGCAAATGACTGGGCCGCGCAGCTCTCCCCATGCGTTCTCGTGCACATAAACAACAAATTTTGTTGGCACCGTGATTTGCAACAATATACAGTCAATTCGATTAGCATCGATCGAGCCGGAAATTTTGCGTAGCAGGAACTAAAACATGGCCGATTGGGCGCCACAGCTGTCGCGATTGGGTAAGCCACGATATCTCGCCATCGCTGACGCCATCGCCGAAGACATTCGCAACGGCAAGCTTTCTCCATCCGAGCGTTTGCCACCGCAGCGCAAACTCGCGCGCCGCCTCGATATCGACTTTACGACGGTGGCGCGCGGTTACGTCGAAGCGCAGCGGCGCGGCCTGATTGAGTCCCGGGTCGGTCAAGGCACCTTTGTGCGTGCTTCGGCGAAGCGGCGGCATGGCCCGATCGCGCGTCATCCCGAAATCGTCGATCTGTCGATGAATCTGCCACCGGAGCCGGACGATCCTGAACTGCTCGACCGGATGCAGGACGGCCTCGAAGCGATCGGCCGCGACCTGGTCTATTTGATGCGCTATCAGGGTTTCGGCGGCGTACCGGCGGACAAGGACGCGGCATCGCATTGGCTCCGCCATCGGGCGCTTATTCCGCAACAGGATCGCCTGTTTATCGCGCCCGGTGCTCATCCGGCGCTGCTCGGTATCCTCAGCGTGCTGGCAAAGGCCGGAGACGTTTTGCTTTCGGAAACGCTGACCTATCCCGGCGCGCGTTCGATCGCAGCCCAGCTAGGCTTGCGACACATCGGACTGCCGATGGACGATGACGGAGTGGATGCGGACGCCTTCGCCGATGCCTGCAAGCGACATGCTCCGCGCGCACTTTATCTCAATCCGACGCTGCTTAATCCGACCACGCACACGATTGCGCAAAAGCGGCGAAGCGAAATCATCGCCGTCGCACGGCGTTATGGTGTCGCCATCATCGAAGACGACCCTTATGGGTTCTTGCCGGTTGACGGCCCGCTGCCGTTCGCGGCGCTTGCCCCGGAGATAACATGGCACGTTGCCGGTCTCGCCAAATGCCTCGGCGCCGGGTTGCGTATCGCTTATGTCGTGGCCCCCGAGGTCCGTTCCGGGTGGTTGTTTGCGTCCTCGGTGAGGACCGCAACAGTCATGGCATCACCGGTCACCATTGCGCTCGCCACCCGCTGGATCACCGACGGTACGGCAGACGCTTTGCTCGCGGCAGTGCGTCAAGAATCAATTGAGCGACAAGGTCTGGTCACGGCGATCCTGCCGCGGGCGACTTACCGCGCCGACCCGGTCGGCTTCCATCTCTGGCTTTCGCTGCCGGAGCCGTGGACGCGCTCGGCTTTCGTCGGGCATACGCGCTCGACCGGCGTCAGCGTTGTTGCCAGCGATGCGTTCGCGACCGAAGGGACGCCGCCCGAGGCGGTGCGCGTTTGCCTTGGTGGCCCCGCGGACCGGCCGGCGGTGCGCAGTGCGCTCGAGTTTATGGCGCACGCGCTCGCGGAATCGCCGACGCTGACGTCGACATTTCTCTGATCTCAAACCTGATCCGCGAACTTCGGTCTCAGCGCTGCTGGCACAAACAAGGTGGCCGGCCGGGTGCGGTGTCATGAGGAGGCCACTCGCACCGCCCCCGTGCCGGCCGAACCCCACGGACCCAGGAGATGCGGCGGACCTGAGCACTCCGCAGGGCTATTCCGAATGCGGCATTCGAGTGCGGCTATCCGAATGCACCCCGCCTTCCCTAAGGCCGCTATTCGGCTCGCCGGGAAGGCGCCTGCCATGCATTGCTGATTTCCACGAACAAAAATATCGCAATGATTGAGGAAATCAATCATCAAAATGATCATAACTCTTGGGAATTGGCTCTAAACCACAGAAATATTTGATGGATCTGGGCGCGGGCGAGAGCCAATATTTAACCCGCGGGCGTTCACGCCGCGTCCGGAACCACCCTGTTGCGACCGTCGCGTTTGGCCCGATACAGCGCCTGATCGGCGCGCTTGAGCAGGCTTGCGGGCGTATCGTCGCGTCCGCGAAGCGCAGCAATGCCGATCGAGAGCGTCACCGGGATCGTGCGCGTCCCCTCGCTGATCGCAAACGGTTCGGTCGCGATGCGCCGGCGCAACCGTTCGGCGACGGTCATGGCCACTGCCATGTCGGTTTCCGGCATGACGATGATGAACTCCTCGCCGCCGCAGCGGCACGCCAGGTCGATGCCGCGGATCGAGCGCTTGATGCGCATGGCGAAGTCGCGCAGCACGTCGTCGCCGGCGTCGTGGCCGTAGGTGTCGTTGATCGATTTGAAGTGGTCGATGTCGAGCGCCAGCACCGCCAGCGGCTTGCCGCGGGCGCCGGCCTGTTCGACCAACGTGCCCAGATGATTTTCCATGTAACGGCGGTTGAACAGGCCGGTGAGCGCGTCGGTTATCGCCATCTCGATCGAGATCTGAACATTGTCGCGCAGCCGCTCGGCGTAGCGGCGCTTGCGGACCTGGCTGCGCGCCCGCGCCAAGAGTTCGTTCTTGTCGATCGGCCGCATCAGATAATCGTTCACGCCGATTTCGAGACCGCGCAGCATCCGCGCGCTGTTGTCGGGCTCGGTGATCGCGAGAATCGGAACGTTGCGGGTGCGATCGAGCGAGCGAAGCTGGCTGCATAGCCGCAGCGCGTCGAAGTTCTCCAGTCCCAACGAGACGATCAGCAGATCGTAGTCGCCGTCGGCGGCGCGAAACAACGCCTCGTTCGGATCGGCCTCGACTTCGACGCTCTGCTCCTTTGCCAGCATCGCGGCGACGCGCTCATACGACGCCGGCCGATCGTCGACGATGAGCACGCGTCCGCCCCGGCCGGTATCGGCAACCGCTTCGCGTTCCGGTGACTCGATACCGATGTCGCGCGAGGTCAGCGCGCGCATGCGCAGCTCGTCAGTGACCATCTTCAGCCGCGTCAGCGAGCGGACGCGGGCGATCAACGCCGGTTCGGGTATCGGCTTGGTCAGAAAGTCGTCGGCGCCGGCTTCAAGGCCGCGGACGCGGTCGGAGGGCTGATCGAGCGCGGTCACCATCACTACCGGAATGTGATGCGTGATGGTGTTGGTCTTAAGCCGCCGGCACACCTCGAAGCCGTCCATGTCGGGCATCATCACGTCGAGCAGAACGAGATCGCATTCGGCGCGTTCGCAGATTGTCAGCGCCTCGGCGCCGCTCATCGCCGTGACCACGTCGAAATATTCGGCCGACAGCCGCGCTTCGAGCAGCTTCACGTTGGCCGGGACGTCGTCGACGACGAGAACGCGTGCGGTCATCGGCTCCTCTTACGGGTTACCCAGGAAATGGCGGATGGTCTCGATGAACTTGCCGACCGAAATCGGCTTTGACAGATAGGCCTCGCAACCGCCTTCACGAATGCGTTCCTCGTCGCCCTTCATGGCGAAGGCGGTGACGGCGACGACGGGGATGGCGCGCAGATCCTGATCGTCCTTCAGCCACTTCGTGACCTCCAGTCCGGACACTTCCGGAAGCTGGATGTCCATAAGGATCAAATCCGGCCGATGTTTGCGGGCGAGGTCGAGCGCCTCGATGCCGTTGCGGGTGCCAACCGTCTGGTAGCCGTGGGCTTCCAATAGATCGTGGAAGAGCTTCATATTGAGCTCGTTGTCCTCCACGATGAGGACGGTCTTGGCCATCCGAAGCCCTCGTGTGTCCTGACACCCGGCATCCCCGGCGACGCCCGTCTTGATCGCCCCATCAAGGCGTCCGCCGAACGCCATCCAAGCTAGTTCCGATATGTTACGGAAAGGCAAATGGAACCGAATGAAGACGCCATTGGGACTGACCCGCGAACAGGCGGAAATGCTGGCGATTCAGGCGCTTGGCTTCATCGCTGAAGAACCCGAGCGACTTAGCCGTTTTCTCGACATGACCGGCATTCCGGTCGAGCACATCCGCGCCGCCGCCCGCGAGCGCAGCTTTCTCGCCGGCGTGCTTGAGCATATGCTTGGCGACGAGAATCTCCTGATCGCTGTTTGCCGACAGTGCCGGAATTGACCCGGCCGAGATCGCGGGTGCCCGCGGCGCGCTCGGCAAGCCCTAGGCGACGGAAGCTTGCCGTGAACGCCTCGTTCTGCCGCGACTGCCTGGCTAACGCCGCACCACAGGCCGCGCGCTGCCGCGGCTGCGGATCGCCCCGATTATTGCGCCACAACGAGCTCGACACGCTCGCCATCGCCCACGTCGATTGTGACGCGTTCTATGCGACCGTAGAAAAGCGCGACGATCCCTCGCTCGCGGCAGAACCGGTGATCGTCGGCGGCGGTAAACGCGGCGTGGTCGCGGCGGCGTGTTACATTGCGCGCACCTTCGGCGTGAGATCGGCGATGCCGATGTTCGAAGCGCTACGGCTCTGCCCGCATGCCCGCGTCATCCGCCCGAATATGGAAAAGTACTCACGCGCCGGCCGGGAGGTCCGCCAGCTGATGTTTGGGTTAACCCCGCTGGTCGAGCCGTTGTCGATCGACGAGGCGTTCCTCGATCTATCCGGCACCGAGCGGCTGCACGGGCTGCCGCCGGCCAAGGTGTTGGCCCGCTTTGCGCTCGAGGTCGAGAAAAAACTCGCGATCACCGTCTCGATCGGGCTCGCGTGTAACAAGTTTTTGGCCAAGATCGCGTCCGATCTCGATAAGCCGCGTGGATTTGCGGTGCTGGGTGCCGGCGAAGCGCAAAAATTCCTGGCGCCGAAACCCGTTAGCTTCATCTTCGGAGTCGGCAAAGTAAGCGCCGCACGGCTTGCCCGCGACGGCTTTCGTTGCATTGCCGATTTGCAGCGCACGAGCGAAGCCGAGATGGCACGGCGCTATGGCGATGAAGGCCGCCGGTTGGCGCGGCTCGCACGCGGCATCGACGAACGAAAAGTCAGCGCCGATCGCGAAACCAAAAGCGTCTCATCGGAGACAACGTTCGATCGCGATATCTCCGACTACCGCGCGCTTGAGCGCATCCTGTGGGCACAGACAGAAGAGGTATCGGCACGCTTGAAGGAAAAAGCGTTGGCTGGCGCCACCGTGACGCTAAAGCTCAAAACCGCGGACTTTAAAATTCGCACCCGGGCGCATTCGTTCGACGCCTCGACGCAGCTTGCGGCCAAAATCTTCGCCGCCGCGCGCCCGCTGCTCAAACGCGAAAGCGACGGCACGAAATACCGTCTGCTCGGCGTCGGCGTGAGCGCGCTCACCGGCGCCGATGAGGCAGACCCCGCCGATTTCGTCGACGGCCGCGCTGCGGAGGCCGAGCACGCCGTCGATCGAGTCCGCGCCCGCTTCGGCGAGGACGCCGTGGTCAGGGGGCTCGCGTTCGAGCCTCCTGAGAAACGCTGAGACTGCGTCGCGCGGCCGGCTGGCGCGCCCGACGACTGATCGAACTTAAGCTGCAGGCCGCCAATTGCCGTGAAAGCCGAACGGCACGCGATGAGACAATTCCGCGACCGCAATTGGCCCGCGTTCCAGCTCCGCCGCATCGAAAACTGCGAGATCGCTCCGCTTACCCGCTCCCCGATAAACCGTGGCCAGCAAATAACCGTCGCCCTCTGGAGATGCGGCCTCGCGCGGAACAAAGATCGGCTCGGACACGAAATCCCCCTTGGGCAATTGATAGGCCGTCCGCTTATCGGTCTTGAAATCGATACGCGTCAACATGTTGAAAGCGTCGAGCGCCTTGCGGTCGCTGCTCGCCGCGAAGTAACCGTGGCGATAGTCGAGACCGGCGAAGCGCTCGTCGAACCGTGGAAACTCGCCGGCCAGATCGTCGATCTGCTCGCGCTTAAAGCCGTTGGAATTTGACGTGGGATCGAAGGTCCAACGCGTCAGATGCGCGATCGCCTTGGCTGGATCGCCCGGGCGGCCGTTCGGGTCGGGAAACAGCGGCGCCGCGTCGTATTGCATGACGTCGCCGACGATCTTGTCGCCATCCTCATAGGCATTCATCGGATGGAAAACGTAACATGGGTCGCATTCGAACCAGCGCACCGATGAGACATCGGCGTTGCGCTTCATCACGCCGACATAGGAGCGCTTGTCGGCTTCCCAGGCGTATGCCGGTTTGCCGGACATGGCGCGCTGCATGCTGCCGGTGAGCGGCAGGACTGGGAACAGCACATAGTTCCGGGTCACCATGAAGTCGTGCACCATGCTGGCGTAGGGCGCCTCGAACGTGTCGAAGCGCATCAGCTTGCCGGACTTGTCGATGACGCCGTAGGCGAGCGTCGGCGAGAAAAACCCACCGGCCGAATAGGCGAAGAACACCATTTCGCCGGTCTCGGGATCGATCTTCGGATGCGCGGTGAAGCGCGCGCCGGTGAAGATGCCGCCAAAGTCCCAATAGCCTTGCGCGGCCAGAGTCTCCGGATCGAGCGCGAACGGCCGGTGCGCTTCTTCCAATGCGAACAGCTTGCCGCCATGCCAGACGATGTTGGTGTTGGCGACACCGCCGTCCTTGCCCTGGGCCGACGGATCGGTGGTTGCCGGATTGCCCCAACTGCCGAACAGCGATTTGTGCGCGGTGTGTTCCAGTTCCCACTTCGGAGTGCGAACCCAGCGATTGCGATAGGACACCCGGCCGTCGGCGATGTGAAACGCGTGGATCATGCCGTCGCCGATGAACCAGTGATGATTGGGATCGCGCGGCGCAAATTGCGGATTTGGGCCGTTGCGACAAAGGGTGCCGGCAAGGTCCTTCGGCAGCTCGCCGCGCACCGGAAGATCCGGCGCATCAGCTTCGAACGACACCGGCGCATAGTTTCCGGAAAAGAAAGGCTGGGCGGGAAATGGCTGGCTCATGACGCTCTCCTCTTGGCTCGTTGAACGAAGGCGCCGGAAGCGCCGGCGCCTTGCGCCAACATCCGCATTGCGGTCTGGTGAAGGGTGGCAAAATCGGGCTTGGGATCGAGCCTACCCGTCAGGTGCAGCATGACGAGGCCATGCACCATGGCCCAGAAAATCTTGCCCAATGTCTCGGGATCGCCGGCGAGATATCCTTCGGCAACCAAGTCCTTGACGTAAAAGGCCATGGTCTGCCGGGCACGCCGCCCGGCGCGGACCAGATCCGGAAAGCGCTCGGCTTCGGGCTGGTTCACGTCGAACATCAGCTTGTAGGCGTTCGGCTGACTGAACGCGAAATCGAGATAAGCGCGTCCCACGGCATTGGCTCGCGCCGGCGCACTGCCCTTGATCGCGGCGGCCCGTTCGAGCGCGGTCGCGAAGCGGTCAAAGGCGGCGGCGCGCACTGCGGCCAGGATTTCATCTTTGTCCTGAAAATAGCGGTACGGCGTCATGGCGCTGACCTCGAGTTCGCGTGCCAGTTCCCGCATCGTCACCGCCTGCGCCCCGCGCTCTGCAAAGAGCCGTTCGGCAACGACGCAAAGCCGGTCGCGAAACGCTTTGATCTCCGCGCTCGAAAGGTTGCGAGGCATGATATACAATGTAAATTTACACCGTAATCTTGTCAAGCACTCGGTTTTGCGAGGCCTCTCGCCGTGCGAGAAGCCGCTACATTACGGGCACGGTTTTGCGTCTTTGATTTCCAGCGAGGTCAGTTTGCCGTTAACGACAAAGTCGTTGTAGTCGAGCGTCAAGGCGCGCGAGATGCCGTTCTCGTAGAGCTCGAAGCCGATTGTATAAACCGGTGTCTGATCGGTGTTTTTTTTTGCCGCGCCCTTGTCGAAATAGCTGATCGTCACAGGCCAGCGCGGCATCGAGCCAAGCTTGGTGGCATCGTCGGCGGCGTCGTTGTGCTTGCGCTCGTCGGCCGAAAGCTTGCCGCCGATCACTGTGAGCGTGTCGTAGACCTTCTCCCCGGTATCCGATCCGTCAAAAACCGGAAACTCGAGAATGGTCTTGCCGGCGCGCGCCGCCGCGATCACGCGAACCATGTGTTCGGTCGGAAACACCGCCCCGGTATCGATATCGAGCATCTTTTGCGCGGGCTTGGCGAGATTGACGGCCGTTGCGTTGGCGCCATGCTCGGCCTTGCCATCGACCGCGTCGACCAGGCTGTCGTTGAGGAAATTCTCCGACGCGAATTTGAAGCGCTTGGCGTCGCCGCCTTCCCAAGTCGTGGAACGAAGGTCGCTGGTGGACACCTTGCCCTCGCCGGAGTTCGAGCTCCGACACTTGGCGGAATTTTAATGAGTAACCCTCGCATGAATTGCCGTCGAAATCATAAACAATGCGGCCGCGCACGCCGACGACCTGGGAATTGCCGCGGGTCTTGCCGAGCGAGAGATCGTAGATCGCCCGGTGTGGCACCAACTTGACCGGGCCCTCTTCTGCGTAGCTGCCGGATACCGGCGCGACCAATATTAATGTGCAGGCCAGAACGATATTGCGCGACGCGAAGGCGTGAGCCACAGCAATGAATCTCCCGTGTTGCTCAATTCCTGGTCCCCCGCCCCTACCGGTTCCCCAATTAGACGCATCGTCTTTGTCTTACGGATGGCAGCGAAGATAAGGGGCTTGGTTACCCTCCGCAACTCTGGACCGACGCCGTCACCGCCTCCCTTGCATGCGAGGCTCCAATAAGCGAATAAACCCTGCCCTTAGCGCGATTTGGAGGACGGCAAAATGGCCGGTGCAGTTGAGAAAAAATTAAACGAACTCGGCATCGTGCTGACCGAGCCAGCGGCTCCCGTGGCCAACTACGTGCCGTTCGTGTGCACCGGCAATCTGTTGTCGATCTCCGGCCAGATTTGCCACGAGGGCGGCAAGCTCGTCGCCAAAGGAAAACTCGGCGCCGACGTCTCGATCGAGGACGGCCAGAAAGCCGCGCGGGCCTGCGCGGTCAATGTGCTCGCCCATGTCAAAGTTGCACTTGGCGATCTCGACAAAGTAGTGCGGGTGGTGCGGCTTGGCGGCTTTGTGAATTCCACGCCTGACTTCGTCGAAGGTCCGAAAGTCATGAACGGCGCGTCCGACCTGATGGTCGCGGTCTTTGGCGACAAGGGCAGGCATTCGCGCTCGACCATCGGCGTCGCGGCTTTGCCGCAGAACGCGGCGATGGAAGTAGAGGCGCTCTTCGAAGTGTCCTGACGTTGGCACAACCTATCGACTGGCTTACCGCACGACCGATCGCCCATCGCGGGCTGCACGATGCGGCAAGCGGCCTGATCGAGAATACCGCTGGCGCGGCTCGAGCGGCGATTGCGAACAACTATGGCATCGAGGTCGACCTGCAGATCAGCGCCGACGGCGAGGCGATGGTGCATCATGATGCGGCACTCGGCCGCGTGACTGACGGCGAAGGGCGGCTCGACGCGCAGACCGCCGCTGAACTCAAGCGTATCTCATTCCGCGGCAGCGACGAGCACATGATGACGCTCGGCGACCTCTGCGACCTGGTCGCCGGCCGCGTCACCATGCTGCTTGAGCTGAAAAGCCGAATTCGATGGCGATCCGATGCTTCCGGCCCGGGTCGCGGCGATCCTTGCCGGGTATCGCGGACCGGTTGCGCCAATGTCGTTCGATCCCCAACAGCTCAGCGTACTGCGGCAAAAGGCCCCTCGCCTGCCGCGCGGCATTGTTGCGGCAAAATACCGGCCTCATCCCTATTGGGATCAGATGCCGCCGGGGTTGCGCTATGGCATGGGATCCCTGGTGCCGGCCTTGACCGCGCGGCCGCAGTTCGTGGCCTATGCTGCCGATAATCTGCCGGCATTTGCGGTTAGCTTCGCGCGGCACATTTTGTGCCTGCCGGTGATGGCGTGGGTGGTGCGGTCAGAGAGCGAACGACAGCGCGTCGCCCACTTTGCCGATCAGATCATTTTCGAAGGCTTTCGGCCATGAGCAACGACAAACAGACCCAGCAAGAACATCCGCGAGAAAATGCGGGCGAGTTGCAGGTCATCGCTGTAAACACCATTGCGGAGGTTGAACCCGGAGCCTGGGACGCCTGCGCCAATCCGCCGCTTAATCCAGTTTGTGAGAAAATCGGCCGGTCAACTCCGCTGTTGGATCAGGAAATCCAATCTAACCCTTTCCTGTCACACCATTTTCTTGCTGCGCTTGAGACCTCAAAATCGGTTGGCGGCAATTCCGGCTGGCGGGTTCAACACGTGTTGGTCAAGACCGCTGCCGGCGAACTCATCGCCGCCGCACCCTGTTACCTCAAGAGCCACTCGCGCGGCGAATATGTGTTCGACTACGGCTGGGCCGAGGCCTACGCGCACGCCGGCGGCAACTACTACCCGAAATTGCAGGTCGCGGTTCCGTTTACACCAGCGACTGGACGCCGGTTACTGGTGCGGCCGGGTCCGCACGCCGACGAGATCCGCCGCGTGCTTGCGGGAGGTCTGGTCAAGTTGTGCGATATCGACGGCGCCTCTGGCGTCCATGTGACCTTTGCGACCGAACCGGAATTCCGTTTCCTTGGGGAGCTTGGATTCCTTCAGCGGACTGACCAGCAGTTTCATTGGGACAATCCCGGCTATCAGAGCTTTGACGATTTCCTCGGCGCGCTATCGTCACGCAAGCGCAAGACCATCCGCCGTGAGCGCGCGGATGCGATTGCAAACGGCGTCAGCGTGCACTGGTTGACCGGCCGCGACCTCACCGAAGACGTTTGGGACAATTTCTTCACGTTCTACATTGAGACCGGTTCGCGCAAATGGGGCCGGCCCTATTTGACCCGGCCGTTCTTTTCTCTTGTCGGCGAAACGATGCGCGATCGCATCCTTTTGGTAATGGCCAAGCGCAATGGACGCTGGATCGCTGGTGCGATCAATTTTATCGGCTCGCACACGTTGTTCGGCCGCCACTGGGGGGCGATCGAGCACCATCCATTCCTGCATTTCGAGCTGTGTTACTATCAGGCGATCGAATATGCGATTGTGCACAAGCTCGCCCGCGTCGAAGCCGGCGCGCAGGGTGAACACAAGATCGCACGCGGCTACATGCCCGCCACCACCTACTCGGCGCATTTCATTGCCGATCCGGCGCTGCGCCGTGCCATTGCCGACTACCTCAAGCGCGAGCGCGCCTATGTTGCTGCCGCCGGCGCCGAGCTTGCGGCAACCGGGCCCTTCCGCCAGAATCTTGCAGTCGAGGCGGATTGACGGGCAGCGCAAGTCTTGCTGCCCATGATTCTGTCGAGAACCGGATCCTGCCGAGAACCGGGTATCGGTTTGCGGAATCAAGGGGGGGAGCAGAGGCACGATGGAAAGCTACGATCAGAACAACGTCTTCGCCAAAATCCTCCGCGGCGAGTTGCCTGCGCACAAGGTCTACGAGGACGCAAGGGCATTCGCTTTTCTCGACATCATGCCGCGGGCGCCGGGCCACACGCTGGTGATCCCGAAGGCGTCGGCGCGGAACATTCTCGACGTCGATCCGAACGACCTCGCCTATCTGATCAAGACGACGCAAACGATTGCGCGCGCCGCAGTAGCGGCTTTCGCCGCGGACGGCATCACCATCCAGCAATTCAATGAGCCGGCTGGCGGACAGGTGGTCTTTCACCTGCACGTCCACGTCATCCCGCGCAAAATCGGCATAGCGCTCAAGCCGCCGGCGAGCTTCAAGGAGGAGGCGAGCGCGCTTGCTCAGCACGCGCAAATGCTTGCCGCCGCGCTCAAGGGCGCTTGAGATCCGGCAATCGGAAGCAGAAAATTAACTGGCGCGCCCGCGCGCGACGCGCTCGATCTCGGCCCTGACCAGCCGCTCCACCATGCTGGGGAGATTATCGTCGAGCCAAGTCTTGAGCATCGGCCGCAGCATTTCGCGCACCAGATCCTCAAGCGTCCGCGCATTCTGCACCAACACGGTGTGCGCCAGCGTGTTGAAGGCGGAATCGACCGCAGCGCTGGTCGCGCTCGACAGCAACTGTCCGTTGTCGCCCGACCGTTCGCGCGCCGGGGCCGGTTTTTGCTCCGATTCGTCGAAGCTTACGTCGGAGAAACCTTCGATCTTGCGAAACTGCGGCGGCGGTTGACTTGGCTCGGGAGCCGGCTCCGGCTCGTTGCTGAAACTCGGCGCTTCCATCGATTCGGTCAGATCGAGAATGTCGACGTTCTGATCCTGCTCCGCCACTTCATCGACTGGCTCGGGAGCCTCGACTTCGGGTTCGATCGGCTCGGGCTCGGGCGGAGGTGGCGGAGGTGGCGGCGGCGCTGCAGCCCGGGGAGCCGCCTTCGGCGGCTCAGGGGCCCGTTGCGGCGCTTTGCTTGCATCATCATCGGCGATAATACGACGAATGGAGGCGAGAATTTCCTCCATTGACGGTTCTTGCACTTTCGCTGGCTGCGTCATGCGCGCATCCTCGCCTTCTTCCTTGCATGTCCCCGCCGCAACGCCTTCAGCCAGCCAAAGACGCCAGCGAGCGTGCCGACCGCGAATCACGAAGTGCAACTATGCAACGCCAACAGTAAGTATGTCATAGCGAAAATCGAAGGCAAATCCGGTCTGTCAACAGACTATCGCCCGGCAGGCTGCGGATTCCGTCTTACTTGCCATCGGGGGTTCGGACGCCGATCCAGGCGTCGCGGACTTGCTGGTAATGCACCATCGGATCGTAGATCACGACGGCAAGACCAAGCTTCTGCATCGAGAGGGTGCCTACGGCAGCGAGCAAGGTATATGAGGCAACCACGCGATCATGTTGCGCGGTTACAAAGGCGACACGCGCGTTGACCAGCTCCTGCTGCGCATTGAGCACGTCCAGCGTGGTGCGCTGGCCGACGCGCGCTTCTTCGCGGACGCCGTTGAGCGCGATCTCGGCGGCGTTGACCTGTGCCGTGGTCGATTCGATTTGCGCCTTGGCGGCGTCGAGCTGCCCCCAGCTCTGCACCACGGTCGCCCGCGCCTGATCGCGATTGGTATCAAGACTAAGCCGCTGTTGCCCCAGCGTCTCCTTGGATTGGCGGATGGTGGAGTACTCGGCACCCCCTTGGTAGATCGGGATTGTCAGCTGCCCCAACACCGAGGCTTGGGTTTCCTTGTTGGTTTCGAAGGCCGGCTGCACGCCATATGACGCACTCGCCGCGACCGCGAGGTTCGGATAGAGCGCGCCCTCGCTGATCTTGACCGCAAGCTCGGCGACGTCGACGCCGTACATCGCCGCGAGGACGGACGGATTTAAAGCCTGGCCCTGGGCGATCGCTTTAGGCAGTGTGTGCGGCGACAGCCGGTCAACCGACGTACCCGGCGCGAGCTTGCCCGGATCGACGCCGATCACCCGCCGATAATTCGCTTGCGAGGTCACATAATTCGACTGGGCGCCTAACAGTGCCGAACGTCCGGCGGCCAACCGTGATTCGGCTTGCGCGACATCGGTACGCGTCACCTCGCCGACGTTGAAGCGGTCGCGCGTCTGTTTGAGCTGCTCGGTGAGAACCTGGACGTTGCTCTGGTTGAGCTCAAGGATCGCGCCATCGCGCAGCAAGTTCATGTAGGCGGTCGCAGCATCGAGCAGCACTTGTTGCTCGGTCACGCGCAGCGTCTCGCGCGCGGCGTCGACCTGGCTTTCTGCCTGGCGGGTCTTATTGGCAGTCTGAAAGCCGTTAAAGAGCGTCTGGCTCGCCGTGGCCCCGAAGGTGCGCGAGTAGAATGTCTCACCGAAGAGGATCTTCGTGGGTACGCCGCCGACCGGGAACAGCTGCGTCGAGTTGGTATAATTATATCCGCCGTTGCCGGTGAGACTGAGCTTCGGGCGATACCCCGACAAAGCCTGCGGCACGTTCTCGTCGATGACGCGCAACGCGGCGCGTTGGGAATTGAGCGACGGGTTGTTCTGATAGGCCTGCACCAGCGCCCATTCGAGCGTATCGGCGCTTGCTCCCGAGCAGCCAATGATGGCAGCGCCCAGAAGGCTGGCAACGGCCGAAATGTACGCCCGTACCCACATGAGACGCGCGCCGCCCTCGCCCTTCCCGCATCGCCCCAAAACGATGCCATCCCGCGGCCAACCGAGCCGGCCGACGCCAAAAGCAAACTCTAACATTATGCGGGCTGCGAATATCGTGAAACCCCCGCAATTGAATTTATACGCAAATTTCTGGGAGTTGGCACATATGCGCCACAGGGTATGACTGCGGCTAACGCGTTCCAGCTGCGCGCATTTCGCGTAGAAACACCTAAAAAACGAAGGCGGGCGGCAAAACGAAGCCCGGGAGCTGCCGGGCGGCAGCATCAAAAATAGGGCGACCGACGAGGTGACCCTCAATCATGTGATTAATGGTGCCCTTCGCGGCTGGCGGGTGGCCACAAACGCCGACGAGGCGGCCTCCGGGCTTTAGCTGGCGTCCCAAGGCGTCGGGCAAGACTTCCGCGGCGCCATTGAGCAGAATGACGTCGTAAGGCGCACCGACAGGCCATCCGGCAATTAGTGGCCCGACGACGACCTCAGCCCGGGTTGCACCGACGGCGGCAAGTGCTTCCTTCGCCTTATTCGCCAAATCGGCGTCCTCCTCCAGCGCGACAACCGCCGAGGCAAGGCGCACGAGTAACGCCGTGGAATAGCCTGTTCCGCAACCGACATCGAGGACGCGATCGTCCGGCGCGATACGCGCGGCCTGGATGAGCTTCGCCAGCACCATCGGCTTGAGCAACGCGCGGCCAGGGGCAATCTGAATGTCGGCGTCGAGATAGGCGAGACCCGCCATTGATGGTGGCAGGAAGCGCTCCCGCGCCACGGTCAGCATCGCGTCGAGCAAGGCGGCATCGGTGACGTCGGCGGTGCGGAGTTGCCCGTCCACCATCAGCCGGCGCGCGGCAACGGTATCAAACATGTGCCGGGTTCCCGCGTTAACATTCGGGGCGTTGTGCGGCACGGTATAGCAAAATGCAAGTGCGCTCGCCTCGCGCACGAATGCCCAATAGCCATCTCTGTTACCAGTTCCACCGCGACATTGTCCGCGTGGCGGCCCTCCTCTACACGCCTTATGCTTTATAATGTGGCATCAGCGACTGACGGACCAGCGGTGGCATCAAAGCGCGACCTGCAAGACCCAATTAGCGGACGAAGACGAAAGTCAGATCGCATGATCATGCTGCCCGAACCACCGCCGCAATACGACCACGCGTTCCATGGTCATGTGATCGAGCAGCGGCTGTCGCAACTGCAAATCTTTTTCCTGTGCCATGGCCCCGCGCCCGCCTGCTCGTGGGTGAGCAAGGGCGTGTGCCATATCGTGTTTCCGAATAATGAGAAGGACCAACGCGCGATTGCCTTGATCCGCCAGCACGAGATCGGGCACTGCAATGGCTGGCCCGCGCACCATCCGAACGCCCATTGGATCGAGGTGAAATCCGGGAAAACCGTGCCGCCACCGAAAAACTCTGGTCGTCATTTCGGGCTGTTTTGAGCACGCGACGCCGAACTGGCGAGCACGCGGAAGTTACTGCTCGCCTGCAGCTGCAACGATGTAGCCATTGCCTAATCGGCTGCGGCCATTTAGGTATCTCCGCCTTAAGGCCACGTGGCGGAGTGGTTACGCAGCGGTCTGCAAAACCGTTTACCCCGGTTCAATTCCGGGCGTGGCCTCCAGCCTTCGCTCGCGCAGCGGGTGAAGGCTGGAGCGCCGAAGCGTGGCGAAGGCGGACGTGCCAAGCCGCGCAAGCTACGGCTCGCCATACCAGCCAAGGCAAAAAAGAAGGCGATCCTCGTTCGCGGAGGCGGACGTATCGGATTCTTCGGTCTTGTGCTTTCAAAGCCGCCACGGCTTTGTTATAGCCACGTTCGCTTCGCGAGCACCGCTTCGTTCCCCGGTAGCTCAGTGGTAGAGCAACCGGCTGTTAACCGGTTGGTCGCTGGT
>CAVWYW010000032.1:0-28903 GCA_963759345.1 uncultured Alphaproteobacteria bacterium | reverse complement strand
GCTTTTTGACCTCCCCACGAGCCAGCCGGCTTGCCGCTGCCTGGACGAGCTTTAGTTCCGTGATCGCGGCATCGCCGAGCCCCTTGACGCCGCTCAGCCGGGCGACCGGCGCCGAGATCGCCTCCGCGAACGAGCCGAAGGTCGCGATCAGCTCCTTGGCAAGCGGCTTGACGTCGCGCCGTGGCAGCGCGCGGAACAGTACCAATTCCAGCAGCTCGTAGTCCGACAGCGCCTCCGCGCCGGCTTCGCGAAACCGCTCTCGCAGCCGTTCGCGGTGCCCATAATAATGCGGCGGCGCCTCGGCGAGGCCGCGTTCACGCTCGCGCTTTTTTTCCAGCATCGGAACTGAACGCAACTCCAGGGTCCATGGTCCAGCCATCCGCCACAGACCGCGGCTCCAAGCATGACCGGATTGCGTTATTTTGCAATCGGGTTGCGAAGTCCGTTGAGAAGCTGCCGCGCCTTACGCCCGGTAGGGCGGCTTGGTGTAGCCCTTCGGCGAGAGGGTAAAGACCTCGACGCCTGTCTCCGTCACGCCGACAGAATGCTCGAACTGGGCCGAGAGCGAGCGGTCGCGAGTAACCGCCGTCCAGCCGTCGGACAGTACCTTCACATGCGGTCGGCCGAGATTGATCATCGGCTCGACCGTGAAGAACATGCCGGGCCGCAGCACGATGCCTTCGCCGGGCCGGCCGACGTGCACGATGTTCGGCTCGTCGTGAAACAGGCGGCCGAGACCATGGCCGCAGAAATCGCGCACTACGCTCATGTGCTGCGCTTCGACGAAAGTCTGGATGGCGTAGCCGATGTCGCCCGTGGCGGCGCCTGGCTTGATCACGGCAATGCCGCGCATCATGGCCTCGTAGGTTATTTCGATCAGCCGCTCGGCGCGGCGCGGGATTTCGCCAATGGCATACATGCGGCTGGAATCGCCATGCCAGCCGTCGAGAATGAGCGTCACGTCGACATTGACGATATCGCCTTCGCGGAGCGGCTTTTCCGAAGGAATGCCGTGGCAGACCACGTGATTGACGGACGTGCAGGTCGACTTCCGGTAACCGCGATACATCAAAGTCGCGGGCGCCGCGTGGTGATCCATGCCGAATTCGTAGACCAGTTCGTCGATGTGCTCGGTGGTAACGCCGGGTCCGATTTCGCCGGCCAGCATGTCCAGGCATTCGGCCGCGAGCCGGCCCGCTTTCCGCATGCCCTCGAAGGCCGCGGGGCCATGGATCTTGATCTGTCCTGTTTTGCGCAGCGGCGCGACGGTCGCGTCGACGTAGGTCATGGTTATGGAGCTTTAGGCCGCGATGAAAGCGGCCGCAAGCCGCTGTTTGACCTGGAATGTAGGCATGCGCGCGGCCAACGCAAGCAACCGCCGGCCGGCGGGCTGACTGCCTTCAGCCCTCCACAATCGGAACGGGCGCCACAATCTCGATTCCGTCGAGGCCGACCTTGCAGCGCCACGCCAGCATCTCGACGCCGCGTGTGCGCGCTTGGTCGAAAGCGTTCGCATAGGCCGGGTCGATGTCGCGGGCGACGACGAAGCGGTCCGCCGAGGGTATCTGGATAACGAACAGCATCACCGCGCGAGCGCCGGTTCTCCGTACTGCGGCAAGCTCGCGGAGATGCTTGGCGCCGCGTTGAGTGACGCTGTCCGGGAATTCAGCCAGCCCCCGCGTGCGCATCAGATGGACATTCTTGATCTCGAGGTAACACGACGGCCGGGCTGGGCTTTCGAGCAAAAAATCGATTCGCGACGCCTCGCCGTATTTCACTTCCCGGCGGATCGTCGGATAGTCGCGCAATTCAGGAATGAGACCGGCCTCAAGCGCCTCGGCAACGAGCTGATGCGGATGTCCGGTGTTGACGCCGACGAGTTCCGGTCCGCTGCCGAGATCGGTCTCGATGAGTTCCCAGCTCAGCGGCAGCTTGCGCAACGGATTGCCAGAGTCGGACAGCCACACTCGGGACAGTGGCCGGTTGAGGCCGGTCATGGCGCCCGGATTGGCGACGTGAACGGTTATCAACTCGCCTGATTCAAGCACCACGTCGGCGAGAAAGCGTTTGTAGCGGCGGGCAAGCGTTGCCGGAATCAGCGTCGAGACGAATTGCATGCCGCACTTAAGCCATCGGCTACGCGCCGTGGAAGAGCCTTCTGTGCAACATCAGGCTGCGATCCGGCCGCCCAACTCGTCGTCGATGTGGGCGCGAATGATTTCGTCGAAGGATGACTCCGCCTTGAAGCCGAGTGCGTTGGCGCGCCGGGTATCGAAGCGACTGGGCCAGCCCGCAACGATGCGCGTGATCAGCGGGTCCGGTTCATGGCGGATGCGAGACGACCACCTTATCGCCGGCGACCCGCCGCAGCGCCGCGATTTGATCGGCGACGGTGCAGCAGAAGCCAGGCATGGTGAGATTAACGCGGGGCCCGAGCGCTTTATTGTCGAGGCCGGCAGCGTGGATCAGAAAGCCGACAGCAGCGCGCGGGCTGGCGTGCCAGCTGCGGACGCCGTCATCGACCGGAAGCGACACCTCCTCGCCATTGAGCGGCTCGCGGATGATAGACGAAAAGAAGCCCGAGGCCGCCTTGTTGGGCTTACCCGGCCGGACCACGATGTTCGGCAGCCTGATGCCGACGCCGTCGACAAAACCGCGCCGCGTGTAATCGGCGAGCATTGCCTCGACCATGGCCTTCTGCGACCCGTAGGACGTCAGCGGCGTGAGCGCGAAATCGTCCGGGATTGCTTCCGGGAACGGCGCGCCAAAGACCGCGATAGACGAAGAGAACACGACACGCGGCCGATAATCGTCGCTAGACGTGCGGATGGCTTCGAGCAGCGAGCGCGAGCCGTCGAAATTGACGTGCATGCCTTTCTCGAAGTCGAGCTCGGCCTCGCCGGATACGATCGCGGCAAGATGGAAAACGACGTCGGGCCGGCCGGCGACCGCCGCGCGTCCGATAGCCGGATCGGCGATGTCGGCGCCGATTGTTTCGACGCTCGCGGTGAATTTCTCCGGCCGCTGCGGTGCGTTGACGTCGAGAAGGGTAATTTTCTCGATCGTCCGGCCGTTAAGCGCGCAGTCGGCGACCAGGCGCGCCGTTAGCTTGCGCCCGATCATCCCTGCGGCGCCGGTGATGAGAATATGCATTGCGCTACGAGCTGAAACGGTTACAGCGCCATGCCGCCGTCGACGAGATGCGCCTGCCCGGTAATGTAGCTCGCCTCATCGCTGGCGAGGAAGAGGGCGAGGTTGGCGACCTCTTCGGGCGTACCGAGCCGGCCCATCGGCTGGCGGGCGACGAAGTCCTGCCGCACGGCGTCGAGCGACTTCCCGGTCTCCTGCGAAACCGCCGTGATGCGTTCGCCGAGCGACGGCGATTCGATCGTGCCCGGACAAACGGCGTTGCAGCGGATGCCTTGCCTGATGAAATCGGCGGCGACGGCTTTGGTCAGCCCGATCACCGCGGCCTTGGTCGCGCCATAGACGTAGCGGTTGGGAACGCCCCTGATCGAGGAAACCGCCGACGCGATGTTGACGATCGAGCCCGACTTCTTCTCCAACATGCCGGGCAAGAATGTCTTGAGCATCCGGTGCATGGATTTGACGTTCAGATCGAACGAGAAATCCCAGTCCTTGTCGGTGCAGTCGAGCACTGTGCCCTGGTGCACGTAGCCGGCACAATTGACCAGAATGTCGAGCGGGCCGAACTCACGGGAAACCTCCCTGCCGAAAGCCTCGATGTCGCTCTGCGAGCGGACATCGAGCTTGTGCAGCTTGCCGTTCAATCCGGAGAGCTTGCCCGCGTCGAGATCGGTCGCGATCAACTTCGCGCCTTCGGTGGCAAACCTTTCCGCAATCGCGCGACCGATGCCTTGGCCCGCGGCTGTGACCAGGGCGACTTTGCCTTGCAGTCTGTTGCTCATGCTCACATCTCACATTCTGTTGGAGCGGCCGCGGTAGAATTCGCGGGGCCAACGCGCCAACCAGTGTTACGTTCAAAACCATCGGCGTCGCCGCCTCGCGGCAGTTCGCCGGTCATGACAATTTTCGGTGGTCCTCGCTGAAGAATTTGTTCAGCTCGGCATTGGTGACGAGCCCGGCAAAGCCGTCGAACTTGCCGTCATTGGCGATTTCGGTCGCAGTGCGGATGAACGCGTGCATTGCCACGCGCGCGAGCGAGCCGCCGACGCTGATCCGGCGTACGCCCATCGCCGCAAGGTCGCTCACTGTGAAGCCGAAGGCGCCGCCGCCGAGGAAGTTCACCGGCTTCGGCGCCACCGCTTTCACCACGGCTTCGATCTGCTCGCGCGTCTTGATTCCCGGTGCGTAGAGGCAGTCTGCTCCCGCCGCGGCATAGGCCTCGAGCCGCTTGATAGCGTCATCGAGATCGGGCACGCCGCGAATGAAATTCTCGGCGCGTGCGGTGAAGATGACATCGCCGCCAGCGTGGTCGACCGCAGCTCGTGCGGCTTTGACGCGCGCCACCGACAGGTTGAAGTCGTACAGTGGGGTATCACTCTTAGGCGAAGTCCTCAATCGACAGACCCGCTACGCCAGTTGCGATGCACCGCGTCACGCTCTCTGCCACGCCATCGGGATTATCGGCGAAGCCGTTCTCAAAATCGGCATTGAGGGGCACGTCCGTCGCCTCAACCAGCTCGCGATAGTGTGCGAGCACCGCGTCGCGGCTTTGCGCGCCGTCCGGGTAGCCCAGCGAGTGCGCGTGACCGGCGCTCGTGGTGGCGAGCGCCTCGAAGCCCAGCCCCTGCAGATAGCGGGCGGTGCCGATGTTCCAGGGATTGGGAATGACGAAGCAACCGGCTTCGTGCAGCTTCCTAAAAGTCTTGCGCTTGTCGGCAATAGTCGGACGGGGACTGCTCATATTGCACCCAGCATGTGGAAAGCAAGCTTCGGTCAGTGGTTATTTCGTGGTATGAATTTCTGTGCGACGCGCTGAAATCTGACGGCCGGTTCGAGCACCATTCCCTCGCTCAGCTGATCGACCATCTCGCGTTGGATTTCCTGCCACGGCGTCTGGCTCGGCGGGTAGTGATAGCCGCCATCTTTCTTCAGCGCTGCGCGACGCTCCGCCAGTTCCTCGGCCGATATCAGCATGTCGGCGGTGCCTTTTTTTAGATCGATACGCACTCGATCCCCGGTCTTGAGCAGCGCCAGGCCGCCGCCGACTGCGGCTTCGGGCGAAGCATTGAGGATCGACGGTGAACCCGAAGTGCCAGACTGGCGGCCGTCGCCGACACAGGGAAGCGAAGTGATGCCGCATTTGATCAGCGCCGCCGGCGGCTGCATGTTGACGACCTCGGCCGAGCCCGGATAGCCGATCGGCCCGGCGCCGCGCATGAACAGAATGGTGTGTTCGTCAATTCCAAGAGCAGGATCCTCGATGCGCCGGTGATAATCCTCCGGTCCGTCGAATACGACGGCTGGGCCTTCGAACGCGTCGGGGTCTTTCGGATCGCTGAGATAACGCTTGCGAAACTCGTCTGAGATCACGCTCGTCTTCATGATCGCGGAATCGAAGAGATTGCCGTGCAGGACGCGGAAGCCGGCTTCTACCTTCAACGGTTCTTTGTACGGCCGGATGACGGCGGGATTGGTCGCCTTCGCGCGAGCGATATTGTCGGCGACGGTCTTGCCGTTGATGGTCAGCGCGTCGCCGTGGAGCCGTCCGGCATCAAGCAGTTCATGCATCACCGCCGGCAATCCGCCGGCGCGATAATATTCCTCTCCGAGATACTCCCCGGCCGGCTGCATGTTGACGAGGAGCGGCACATCGAAGCCGATCTTCTCCCAGTCGCCGATCGAGAGCGGAACGCCGATATGCTTGGCGATGGCGTTGAGATGAATCGGCGCGTTGGTTGAGCCGCCGATTGCCGAGCAGGCAACGATGGCGTTTTCGAACGCGGCGCGTGTCAGGATGTCCGATGGTTTGACATCCTCGTTGACGATTTCAACGGCGCGCACGCCCGTCGCATAAGCCATTTGCCCGCGCTCGCGATACGGCGCCGGGATCGCGGCGCAGCCGGGCAGCGACATACCCAGTGCCTCGGCCATGGCGTTCATTGTTGAAGCCGTTCCCATGGTATTGCAGTGACCGATCGACGGCGCCGACGAGGCGACGAATTCGATAAATTCCTTGTAGGTGATCCTGCCGGCCGCGACGTCTTCACGCGCCTGCCAGACCGCGGTGCCCGAGCCGGCGAGCTTGCCCTTGTAGTAGCCGTCGAGCATCGGGCCGCCGGAGAGTACGATCGCTGGCGTATTGACCGTCGCCGCCGCCATCAAACAAGCCGGCGTGGTCTTGTCGCATCCCGTCATCAGCACTACGCCGTCGAGCGGATAACCGAACAGCACCTCGACGAGACTGAGATAGGCAAGATTGCGATCAAGCGCCGCGGTCGGCCGCTTGCCGGTTTCCTGAATCGGGTGGGTGGGAAACTCCAGCGGAACGCCGCCGGCGTCGCGGATGCCGGCGCGGACGCGCTGTGCCAATTCGAGGTGATGACGGTTGCAGGGACTGAGATCCGAACCGGATTGCGCGATACCGATGATCGGTCTGCCGGACGTCAATTCGGCAAGCGTCAGGCCGAAGTTGAGATAGCGCTCGAGATAGATCGCAGTCATCCCCGGGTCATCGGGATTGTCGAACCACAATTGCGAGCGCAGGCGCCGCCGCTGCGAACCGTTGGAACCGTTGCTCTTCGCCATCGCCGTCTCCAGAGCTTCTCACCCGCTATCCATAGATAGTCCGAATTGTCGTTGGCGCGAACCCGCGGCGGGGCAATGCAGCCCAGTCATTCCGCCCCGCTCATATTGCGGCGCAGCATCGCGAAACCGTGTTTGCGTTTGCCGCGCAATTGAGGTTCAAAGTTCCGGCCATGTTGAAGACCGTAGCCGCCTTCGATCGTATCGGCGAGGAGAACGCCTTCGCCGTTCTCGCGCGCGCCACTCAGCTTGCGGCACAAGGCCGCGACATCATCAATCTCGGTATCGGCCAGCCGGATTTCCGAACGCCGGATTTCATTGTCGAAGCGGCGGTCAAGGCGCTGCGCGACGGCAAGCACGGCTACACGCCCGCGGTCGGCATTTTGCCGCTGCGCGAGGCGGTCGCCGCCGATTTGCACAAGAGATTCAAAGTCAGCGTGTCGCCGGACGCGGTGATGATCTTTCCCGGCGGCAAGCCGACCATGTTCATGTCGATTTTGATGTTCGGCGAGCCGGGCGCCGACATCCTTTATCCGGACCCGGGGTTTCCGATCTATCGCTCGATGATCGAGTTCACCGGCGCGCGGCCGGTGCCGGTGCCGATCCGCGAGAAAAATAATTTCGCCTTCTCCGCCGAAGAAACCCTCAGTCTGATCACGCCGCAGACCAGGCTGATCATCCTCAACTCGCCGGCCAATCCGACCGGCGGCGTGACGCCAAAGGCGGAGGTCGACAAGCTCGTCGCCGGATTGGAGCGCTATCCCGACGTCGCACTGATGTCGGATGAAATCTACGATCATATGCTTTACGACGGCGAGACGCATGTCTGTCTGCTGCAATATCCGTCGATCCGCGACCGGCTCATCCTGCTGAACGGTTGGTCAAAGACCTACGCTATGACCGGCTGGCGGCTCGGCTACGCGGTCTGGCCGGGTAAGCTTTATGATTATGCGCGCAAACTCGCGGTCAACCTGCACTCCTGTGTCAATGCGGCTACGCAATACGCGGGGCTCGCGGCGCTGACTGGTCCGCAGGACGAAGTAGCGAAAATGATCGCCGAGTTCGACAAGCGGCGAAAGGTGGTGGTCGACGGTCTCAATCGGCTGCCGGGCATTTCCTGTGCGACCCCGAAGGGCGCATTCTACGCGTTCCCGAACATCAAGCGCACCGGGTGGAAGGCGAAGGCGCTCGCCACCGCGCTTCTTGAAGATTCCGGCGTCGCGTTGATCGGCGGGCCGGATTTCGGTGTGCTCGGCGAAGGCTACATGCGGATATCGTACGCCAATTCGACCGAAAATATTTTGCGCGCGCTCAATCGCGTGGGCGAGTTTCTGCAAACCCGCAAGGTTGCGTAACTTCAGCCACGCTGCGTCAGCCGGAAGCCGACCACGACGATCACCAGTCCGACGAGCTGCGAAATGCTCGGAACGATACCGAGCGCGACAAATCCGATCAGCAGCACGAATGGCGAAACCAGCGAGGGAAAAAGCGCCGCGCGCGAGACGCCGAGCAACACCACCGCGCGGGTGAACAGATAGGTCGCGCCCGCTCCGGTCAGCGCGCCCTGGACGACGGCTTGCAGCAGATTTTCGCGGAAACCGGCGGCAATCATGTTATCGAAGCTAAACAGCAGGATCGGCAGGCCGACGAGTGACAGGACGCTGGTGATAGCCGCCGCTTGCATCGCCGCAATCCGCCACCGCCGCACCAGCATGCCGAAGGTGGCGAAGAAACACCCGGCCGCAACAAACAGAAGATCGCCACCGACGCCGTGCGCGCCTATGGTCCGAAGCGCTTCGGCGCCAATCACCACGAGGCCGAGAACAATGACGAGGGCGCCGACAACGCGCCTTGCCGGCAACGGCTCTTTCAACACCACGCGCGCCAGCGTCATTCCGCCGAGCGCCGCACAGGACGGCTGTATGATGCCGCCGTGGCCGAGCGGAACAAACAAATAACCGAGATAGCTGAGCAGCGCGAGTGGCAGCCCGCCAAAGACCGCGAGCGCGAATCCGCGGCTCCATCCCAACCCGCCTAGATCGCGCAGGCCCCTGCGGGCGAGGAAAGGAAGCAGCACCAGCCCCGGCCATACATAACGGTGTAGCGCGAGGACGAGGGGCGAGACGCCGACATCGATGCCATGACGGGCAGCGACGAAACCGAGCGCCCAGCACAAGGCCGCGCCCGTGCCGCACGCAACGCCCAGCGCCTTTGCATGTTTGACCGGCGGAGGAGCGAGTTCCATTCAGGCGCGGCACCGATGAGGATCGGCGGGCACGGCGCAGCGTCCAATTCTTTCGCGCCAAAAACCGTTCGTCATCGGCGATCCGCAGTCACGACTCACGCGAACATAATCGGTTGCTGGGGCGCGCGACAGTGTATGAATTGTCAGGGCAGGCTTCGCCAAGCGCGAAGCTCATTCCAGCTCGTGCGCGTCGGCATCCTTGAGAAGCTCAAGCCCGCCTGTGGCCACCACGCGGCCGGCGTCGATCAGCACCACCTTGGTCGCAATCCGCCGGACTTCCGGCGCGGTGTGGCTGACATATACCATCGGCACGCCGGAGTCGTCGCGAAGCCGAACAAGGTAGGGAAGGATTTCGCGCTTGTGCCCGGCATCGAGCGAGGCCAGCGGCTCGTCGAACAAGAGCAGCCGTGGGCGCATCAGCAGAGCGCGACCGACCGCGACGCGCTGGCGCTCGCCACCGGACAATAGGCGCGGCCGGCGATCGAGCAAGCCGCTGATATCGAGCAAAGTCATAATGCGGTGAAACTGGTCCGCGTCCTGCGGGTGGCCGCTCATCCGCCGCCCGTAGTCGAGGTTTTGACGAACGCTCAGATGCGGAAACAGGCGGCCCTCCTGGAACACATAGCCGATGCCGCGCCGATGCGGCGGCACGTTAATTCCGGTGGTGGAATCGAAAAGCAACGTACCGTCGAAGCTGATCGAGCCGCGATCGGCTGTAAGCAGGCCGGCGATCATGTTGACGATCGTCGTCTTTCCCGCACCCGATGGACCGAATATCGCGGTGACGCCGGCCTCGGCCTCGAAGCGCGCGGCGATTGTGAAACTGCCGAGCTGCTTTTCGACGTTCACGGCCAGCACGATCATTCCCCCTGGAAGCGCATGCCGGCTCGGCGGGCGAACCATTCCGAAGCGATGATAGCAGCGAGTGCGATGACAATCGCGATCAGTACCAACCGCCCTGCGGCCGCGTCGCCGTCGGGGATTTGCAATAAGGTGTAAATCGCCGCGGAAATCGTCTGCGTCTCGCCTGGAATGTTGGAGACGAACGTGATGGTGGCGCCGAATTCTCCCAGAGCCCTGGCGAAGCAGAGGACCACGCCCGCGATCACGCCCGGCAAAGCCAGCGGCAACGTCACCGTGAGGAACACAAGCGCGCGATTGGCCCCGAGCGTTGCAGCGGCGTCCTCAAGCCGGCGGTCGATCGTCTCGAGCGCGAGCCTGATAGGGCGCACCATCAGCGGAAAGCCCATGACGCCGCAGGACAGCGCTGCGCCGGTCCAGCGGAACGAAAAGACGATGCCGAAGTAGTCGGCAAGGAATGCGCCGATCGGTCCTCGGCGGCCGAACGATATCAGCAACAAATAACCGGTGACGACCGGCGGCAGCACGAGCGGCAAGTAAACGAGGCCGTCGAGCAACGTCTTGCCCCAGAACTCTTTCCGCGCCAGCAGCCAGCCAATCGCGATACCGAACGGGAGCGCGCAAGCGGTCGCGACAATCGCGATGCGCAGCGACAGCTCGATCGCAGTCCATTCGGCGGGGGAGAGGCCAAGCACCCGACTATCCGGCAACGACGGACCAGTGTTTTATCACGATGCCGGCTTTACCAAAAAACTGAAGCCATAGCGTTCGAAAATCGATTTCGCCGCTTGCGCACGCAGGAACGCCAGGTATGTCGCGCCCTCTGGCTTTGCAGTCGCCGTCATCGCCACCGGATAAATGATGGGGGGATGAGAGTCTTCGGGAAATACGCCGACGATTTTCACCCCATGCTCGATCTTGGCGTCAGTCTCGTACACGATACCAAGCGGTGCTTCGCCGCGCGCGACCAGGACGAGCGCGGCACGCACATTTTCAGCCATCGCCAATTTCGGCTCAACTGCTGCCCAGGCGCCGAGCTTCTCCAGAGCCGCTTTGGCATAAAGACCGGCAGGCACGGCGCGGACATCGCCGACCGCAATCCGCCCGCTGCCGGCAAGTGCAGCGAGATTGAAGCCCGGGCCAATGGTCACGTTGTCGATTTTAGAATCTTTCGGCGCGATCAGGACAAGCTGATTGCCAAGCAGATTGAAACGCGTGTCGTCCTTTATCAGCTTCTTTTTGGCGCCGTAGTCCATCCAATCGACGTCGGCGGACAGAAATACATCGGCTGGCGCGCCTTGCTCGATCTGTTTCATCAAAGCCGAGCTGGCGGCATAGCTGGCCACGACCTTGATGCCGTCTTTCTTGGTAAACGCCGCGTCGACCTCGTCGAGCGCGTTCTTCATCGAGGCGGCTGCGAACACGACGATTGATTTTTCCTGCGGCAGCGCAGGCAGCGACATGGCAGCCGTGACAATTGCAGCAGCAAACGTCCCCAGTATATGCTTTCGTATCTGCACGGCGGTTCTCCGGTGCCTTCGGTCTTGCGCCGGTCATTACTGACCGCGCCAACTCGAGATCGATACGACCGCCTTAGGGGAACCGCCGTTCCAGGCTCGTGCGGCGCGCGCCCAGCGCGCCGCTCATCGCGCCGGCAGCATAGGCTCTGGCTGACGCGCGGACAAGCTGCGCCGGCGCCGGAAAAGCAGCGCGCATCATGCTATGATTGAGCAGGATTCGAGGAGAGGCTGATGCAAGAGCTGTGGGTCGGCATTTTAGGCACGGTCGGTACAATATTATCGACGGTTTCGCTGATGCCTCAGGTCGCGCGGACGTGGCGGACGCGTTCGGCAAACGACATTTCCGCTGCCTGGCTAATAGCGGCGATGGCATCAATGATGGTCTGGGTCGGCTACGGCAGTTTGATCAACGCGCCGGCGTTGGTGCTGGTCAATATTCTATGTTTCTTCCAGTGCGCCTATATCCTCTTCATCAAGCTGCGCAGCGAGCGCGTCTCGGTGGCCAACCGCTCGTGATGCTGCCGGCGATTGCGTGGAGTGCGAAATGGCCGAAGCAAAGGCGATCGACGGCGAATACGATTACATCATCGTCGGCGCGGGATCGGCGGGTTGCCTGCTTGCGAACCGGCTGTCGGCCGACCCGGCAAGTCGCGTGCTCGTGCTCGAAGCCGGCGGTCGCGATAACTGGATCTGGTTTCACATCCCTGTCGGCTACTTGTTTGCAATCGGCAATCCGCGTTCGGACTGGTGCTTCAAGACCGAGCCGGAAGAAGGTCTCAACGGCCGCAGCCTCAGCTATCCGCGCGGCAAGGTGATCGGCGGCTCGTCCGCCATCAACGCCATGGTCTATATGCGCGGGCAGGCGGCCGACTACGATCATTGGCGCCAGCTCGGGCTCACCGGCTGGGGCTGGGACGATGTGCTGCCTTTTTTCAAGCGGCACGAGGATCATTTCCTTGGCGAAAGCGATCTGCATGGGAGCGGCGGCGAGTTGCCGGTCCAGGAGCCGCGGGTGCGCTGGGATGTGCTCGATGCCTTCCGCGCCGCCGCCGAACAGGCCAACATCAAGTCCGTTCCGGACTTCAACACCGGCGACAACGAAGGCTCCTGTGCCTTTCACGTCAATCAGAAACGCGGCCGGCGCTGGTCGGCGGCGACCGCCTTTCTCAAACCGGTGCTGCATCGCCCGAACCTGCGGCTGGAAACCGGATGTTTGGTCGAAGGCATCGTGTTCGACGGCAGGCGCGCTGCGGGTGTGCGCTGGCGACAGAGCGGCGAAGCGCGGATGGCGCGGTGCCGCGGCTGAAGTGATCCTCGCTGCCGGCTCGATTGGCTCGACGCAGATCATGCTGCTGTCCGGTGTGGGGCCGGCGCAGCATCTTGCCGAACACGGCATTGCGGTGGTGGCTGATCGGCCGGGCGTGGGTGCGAACCTGCAGGATCATCTGCAGCTTCGGCTCATCTACAAGGTCGACGGAATCCGCACCCTCAACGAACGCTATCACGCGCCGTTGGGCCTTGTCGGCATGCTCGCCGAATACGTTCTGTTTCGTCGCGGCCCGCTGACCATGGCGCCCTCGCAACTCGGGCTGTTCACCCGCTCCGATTCCGATCAGGCGCGCGCCAATCTGCAATATCACATCCAACCCTTGTCGCTCGATCGTTTCGGCGAGCCGTTGCACACCTTTCCTGCCTTCACCGCCAGCGTCGCGAATTTGCAGCCGACCAGCCGCGGACATATCCGGTTGCGTTCGCGCAATCCGGTCGACGCACCGGCGATCAAGCCGAATTATCTATCGACCGATCAGGATCGCCGTATCGCCGTGGAGTCCATCCGCGTGACGCGGCGCATCGTGGCGCAGCCGGCGCTGGCGCCATTCCATCCGGCCGAATATCTGCCCGGCGTTTCGGTGCGGGACGACGATGAGCAGGCGCTCATGAAAGCCGCGGGCGATATCGGCACCACCATCTTTCATCCGGTTGGGACCGCGAAGATGGGCCTCGCCACCGACCCAATGATGGTGGTCGACGGCGAACTGCGCGTAGCCGGGGTTGAGCGGCTGCGCGTCGTCGATGCGTCCGTCATGCCGACGATTACATCGGGCAACACCAACGCGCCGACCATGATGATCGCGGAGAAGGGCGCGGCGTTGATCCGCGCCGCCGCCAAAGGGCTACACGCTTGAACACGGCCTTGCGCGCGAAAGCGATACTCAGCGATCCCTCCGCCGAGTGGACGCGGATCGAAAAGGAGTCCGGCGACGCGGCATATCTGTTGTCGAGCTACGTCGCTGTGCTCGCGCTCATCCCGGCGGTTTTCGGTTTCATTGGCGCGTGTGTCGTCGGCGCCGTCGTCCCTGGGATTGGCCTGGTGCGTGCATCGATCATGGATGGATTGTTCGGCGCGGTGTTCGGTTACGTCGTGACGTGCGCCACGGTGCTCGCGCTGGGGCTTCTCATCCGCGTGCTGGCGCCCATGTTTAGCGGCCGTGCTGATTTCGACAGCTCCTTCAAGCTCGCGGTCTACGCCTATACGCCGGTCTGGCTTGCCGGGATTTTCCTGTTGGCGCCGGGCCTGCGCTTCCTTGGACTCACCGGCTTTTACGGTGCGTATATCCTTTGGACGGGCCTGCCGCAGCTGATCAAAACACCGGAGCGGAAAGTTCTAAGTTTTACTGCGGTGATCGTCGTATCCGGCTTCGTACTGGCCATGATCGGAAGTATCGCCCAACGCAGGCTGTTTGGTCCGGCCCTGTTTTAAAAAGTCCAAGCACAGATACCGGGGAAGCAGAGCCCCGGAAATTTCGAGCACGGCGATGTCAGGGCGCGATCAGTACTTGGCGGCACGCTGCCGGCAAGTTTGCCATCGTCAGCTGGTGCCTGGGCTTTGACGGCTCGGTGGAGATTTGCGGATGCAGGTTCGCTTCCGAGAACCAGTGATCAAGTTCGTGCCCGCAGCCGTCCTCCGCACCGGGCGGCGGTTGCGGTTCGCAACCTGGGCTGTCGGCCGGACAATAGATGCGAATATGGAAGTGATAATCATGTCCCCACCACGGCCGCACCTTCGCCAGCCAGCCGCGATCCGACCCCGCCTCGCGGCACAGCGCCTTTTTGATTGCCGCATTGACGAAGATGCGCTCCACGGCGGGATCCTCCGCCGCGTTGCGGATCAGCTCGGTGTGGGCGTGCGTCCAGACCTTCGGATCGACGTCGAGCCGGTCAGGGCGGACGACCTCGGTGGCGGACATGAATTCGCGCTCTTCGTTTGACAGCGTGCGGTCGGGCATCGGCGTCAACCAGATGTCGGCGTCGAGGCCGACCTGATGGCTGGCATGGCCCGTCAGCATCGGGCCGCCGCGCGGCTGTGAAATGTCGCCGACCAGTAGCCCGTTCCAGCCGATCTTCTTGGCATTTTGCGCGAGCCGCTCGAGGAAAGCGATCAGCCGCGGATGCCCCCAATTGCGGTTGCGCGACAGCCGCATCACTTGCCACGTCGGGCCGTTGATCGGCAGTGCCACAGCGCCGGCGAGGCAGCCCTTGGCGTATCCACCGATCGAGCGCGCGGCGAGCGGAACCGGTGTGGTCTCGCGCCCGAACAGCTCTCGTGCCGGCGTCGTCGGCGAATTGGGATGTTCAAGCGGCGGCAGCGGCTTCTTCTCCAGCGTGCCGGGATCCTGCGCCAGCGCCGGGCAGGCGGCAGCGAGCAAAAGTACCAGAGCAAGGCGAGGCGAAATGCGCATCATCCATTCTCCGCGGCGGCATGCTGGGCCGGAACTTTCAGCCGGAACGCGACGCTGCGCGCCCGGTGCCGATACGCTGCTGCCATTAGCTCGCGTTGTCCAGACGCGAACAGGTCGCACTCGTTCCCGTGCCAGGCCAACAACCGCTGTTCGGTCTCCGCATGAGACTCGATACTACCGTCGTGGAGGATGTGGCCGACAGGACATCCGCGCTCGGTGAGGCTGCGCGCGACGAGCAGGCAGCGGTGGCAATCGAGCGGCTCGCGCTCTGCGCACATCAGGCAAACCCGCGACTGGGCTGCGGCATCGATCAACCGATCGATGCCGGCCTGATATTGCGGCTCCATCGCCATCGCCTCGTAGTCGGCGATGCCGTCGCGAAAGAGTCTGTCGTAACGCGGTCGGCCGCCGAGCCAGTCACCCATCGCCGTATAGGCGATGCCATCGCGCGCCAGACGTGCCTCCAGGTTCGTTTTCGAGAACCACGGAAATCGGCGCGAACTCGGCATTGACCGCACGTCTACGACGGCATTCACGCCGGCTCCGCGCAGCATGGTCACGAAGCGGTCTACGGGAATGTTCGAATGCCCGATGCTTAAGAAATCGAACGTATGCATCTTCGATAAAATCTCCGGGCCGTTGTTGTCGCATCCGCCCCATTCGCGCTTATCGCTTTACAGGCGCCGCGCGGTGCCACCATAATTGCAGGCGCGAAAGGGCTGCTTGCTGTGCGTTGCGTTATTGCCGCCATCGCGGTTCTGTCAGTCGTTTTCGTAGTTACTGCACAAGGCGCGCAAGCCGAGGTGCTGGTGCGGGTCGATCGTGCCAGTCAAACCATGCAGGTCAGCGCAGACGGCGCCTACCTCTATATGGGGCCAGGCTATGGCACGCCGGCCGGTGTCTTCCATCCACAATGGATGGCCGCACGCTGGTTTTCACGCGTCTATTACAACTCACCGATGCCGCACTCCATCTTTTTCTACGGCGGCTTTGCCATTCATGGCAGCTACGATATTGCGCGGCTTGGCGGACCCGCCTCCCACGGCTGTATCCGCCTGCATCCAAATAACGCGGCCGTGCTTTACAGTTTGATTCAAAGAGAAGGAATGCGAAACGCCACCATTGTCGTGCAGTAAGCGCGGCCGTGGCCTCGTTCCGAAAATCATCTTTCCCACTTAGCCAAATGCCACCCGGCGAATGGCGTCGGTGTAGAACGATGCATTGGGCATCGGCTCGATGATCTTGGCTTTGACCATCAAATCGTAAGCTGACGTCCAGCCGGTGGGGTCCGAAGCGAATTTGTCCCGATAGACCGGCCGAAAGGCATCGATCGTCAACGCCAGAATGCGTTCGCCGCCGTCCGGCTTGTTGCGCTCGACGACCTGGTATGACCCATCCATCGATTCGATGATCGGTTTCAGCTCTTTCGCCGTGGTCATAACACCGAGCGCGTCGTAGACGCCGCGCAGGAAATTCGCCAACACCTCGGGCCGCTCAGCGATCGATTTCTTCGAAGCGATATAAATCTGCCCCGGCGAAGGCGCGACTTTATCGACGCTCCAGGCAACGAACGGCCTTTTGTCGGCTTTCAACTGCGCCACGGTCGAGTAGGTCGCTATGTAAGCGTCGATGCGTCCCTGACCGATGAGCTCGAATGGGCCGGGGCCTTCGCCGGCCGGCTCGCGTTTGACGCTGTCGCCGGCAATGCCTTCTTTCGCCAGCATCATATTGAGAATGTTCTCGGTGGCGCCGCCGACGGAGACGACGCCGATGGTCTTGCCGGCGAATTGTTGCGGCTCGGTCAGCGGTTTGTCCGCGGCGCTGATGACAAAAAAGATGTCGCGCTGAAAAACTTCGCCGAAGGCGATAATGTTCGGGTCCTTCGCCACCGCCTTGATCATGTCGGTGCCGCCGGTGCGCGATATCAGCACGTTGCCGGCGGCGATCTGCTGGACCGCCATGGCCGAGCCACGCCCGCCGCGGATCTCGACGTCAAGGCCGTGTTTGGCGAAGAAGCCGCCGGTCTGCGCGTACATGGCCTCGGCAAAACCCATGAGGAAGCCGAACGGCGTGAGATAGACGATTTTTTCTGCCGCTACGGCGTTTCTTGGCCTAACCGGAATTGCGGCCAGCGCCATTCCCAGACCGGCGGTGCGCTTCAAGAGCCGCCGCCGGTCAATCGGCGAAATCGGAGATTGCGACAAAGTCATGCTTCCTCAAGAGGTCAGTTGCGCTTCGAGTCGATGCAGGCATTCGGCCAGGCTCTCGACCGCCGCGAAACCGAAGGCCATTGCTTCCAGCGAAGCATTATGCCGGGCTTGATCGAAATCGCCACAGGCTTCGCGCGCAACAATCACCTCGTAATCGCGCTGGCCGAGATCGCGGACCGTCGATTCCACGCACATCGAGGTGGTCACGCCGCCGACGACAATACAATCGATTTTCATGGCGCGTAGCGATACCTCGATCGAGGTGCCATACAGCGCGGAATAGCGCGCTTTTTCGATGACGGTGTCGCCGGGAGCGTAGCCAAGCCCACTGGTCAGCGCCGCGTCGAATGTTCCGGCCTGGAGCGCTCCGATCTTCGCCAGATTAGGGCGCATGTCGTGGGTGAGCCGGCCGCCGTCGGCATAGTCCGCACGGAACTGCATACGGGTCCAGATGACCGGAACCCCGGCGCGATGCGCCGTGTCAGCCAGGCGAGCACAGCACCGCGCTGCTTCCTGCATTGCCGCGATCGGGCGTCCTTGCTTCGCCATGGCGCCCGCGGCATCGCAAAAGGAATTTTGCAAATCGACCAGCAGCAGCGCAGTGCCCTTTGCGAGCGTGCCCATCAGGCCTCCGCGGGCAACATAGCCAATAGTTCGCTCTTGCTGACCTTGCCGGCACTGTTGCGCGGCATCGTCTCGACCAGGGTTAAGATTTTCGGCCGCTTGTAGGGCGCGAGCTTGCCCTCGCACCATTGCCGCAGCTCTGCCACGTCGACCGTAATGCGCAATTGCACGAACGCCGCGACCTCTTCGCCAAACTCCACCGATGGAACGGCAAACACCGCCGCCTCGGCGACCGCCGGATGAAGCATCAGCGTCGCTTCGATTTCAGCCGGATAAATGTTGACACCGCCGCGCAGGATCATGTCCTTGCTGCGGCCGCGCAAAAAAACGTAGCCGCGTTCGTTCAGCGCGGCGAGGTCACCCGGATAATACCAGCCGTCGCGAAACGCCTCGCGTGAGGCTTCTTCATCCCGGTAATAACCTTCGGCGACGCCCGGACCGCGGTAGCGGAGCCGCCCGACCACACCGGGCGGCAACGACTTGCCGGCATCGTCAACGACTTCAACTTCGACGGAAAATATCGGGCGACCGACCGAGTCGAGGTATTGAGCGTGGTCTTCGGGACACAGCAGCGATATGCCGCCGCCTTCCGTCGATGCATAGTATTCCAGGAAGTTCCCGCACAGCCGTTGTCTGATGTCGCGCCGCTCCGAGGGCGTCAGCGGGGCGCCGCTTGAAATCAGCAAGTGAAGCTTCCGCACCGGAGCGAGATCGGCGTCGCTCTGCTCCAGCAGGCGCCGCAAGGTCGTCGGCACCAGAAACAGGCTGGTTGCACCGGAATGCTCGACTGCGGCAATCAGATCGTGCGGCTGATACGGCGGCGGATGCATGATCACCGTTCCGCCGCTAAACAGCATGGACATCGCGAAAGTGCGTCCGCCGCCGAAATAGAGTGGCGTCGCCGACATGAAACGGTGACGCCCGTTCAGGCCAAGATTGATCCAATGCGTCATGAACCGCCGGAAAAAGTGCTTGTGTGCAATCAACGGGCCTTTCGGCCGTCCGGTGGTGCCCGACGAGAGCGACAGCAGCAACGGCGTGTCGCCGCTCGAGTGAAAGCTGCGCGTCGCCTGCAGCTTCTCGACTTTTGCGAGCCATTCGTCGTCGACGATTTCCGTGGCGATATCCGGCGCCAGCGCATCGTCGCTCTCGCACAGTACGAGATCGGCGTGGAAATGCCGCGCAACGCGCTCCTTCTCGACCGCGGTCCACCGGCAGTCGATCGGCAAGATGACGAACCCGGCGCGCGCGAGACCGTAGAGAATGCTCAAATGCTGGCCGGTATCGCGCAAAGCGACGCCGATGATCGCATGCGGCGGCAGCGCCTTCGCCGAAAAGTATGTCGCGATCTTGAGCACGCGCTCGAACAGCGCACCGTAGCCGAGCGACGTTCCGCTTTCGACGATGGCCTCGCGATCGGGAATGTTGCGCGCGTGGCTGGTCAGCGCATCGGCGAGGTTCAGCACTCCAAGAACTCCTTTTGATCACGAGAATGCGCGGCAGCACGACTGTCGCGCAATAGGCCGGGCGTTATCCTGCCCTGCGAAGCGCGAAGCCACTACCTTAGTCACCACCGGGCTTGACCCGGTGGTCGATGCTGAGGTGCGGCGACATAGAAAGTGCGGCGAATCTCAGCAAGCCCGGCGTCCGCATCGATTGCCGGCTCAAGTCCGGCAATGACGACATAGAAAAGCGTTCTCGCGACGCAGATGCGTCCGAGGTTTGCGAAAAACAACCCGTAGCCCGGATGAAGCGAAGCGAAATCCGGGAACGGCGTAGCAGCTTGAATGCTCTCCCCGGATTACGCTGCGCTTGATCCGGGCTACAAACTCGCAGTGACGACCAAGGAAAAAAGGGAAGCGGAACGCCGACAAACGTGTGTCCAACCTCCGCATCTCGCGATGCGGCGCGCACCGTCGGGTGCGCTCGCCTGTCGGTGTTCCACCGCGGCTCTTGCGTCAGCGAGCGAACGCCAACGCTCAGCTCCAGGCCAGGCTTCCTGGGACTTGGCAGGACGCTCGATCCGGTAAGCTCGCTCCAACCGGGGAGCGAAGACCTTGCGCTGTTCCACGGGCGTTACCCGCGCCCGCCTGTCCCAGTCCAGGGAACGCACCTCCCAGACCGGTCATAGTGCCGGCCGGATGATGCCCAAAGCCGCTCCGGCGCGGATTGCAAAACCGCGCGGAAGCACCGCACTCGCTCCGTGTTCAGGTGTGCCTCGAGAACACGACCCTTCAAGATGAGCGAGATGTTTTGCCTTTAGCACAGCGTCGTCACCGTGTCAATGACAAGGTCGCGATATTGGCGACTGTGGCTATACGAGGATTGATCAGTTCCGAGAGTGACCATTGGCGTCACCTTCGGACGATGGCGCCGTCCTGATTCCGAGCTTTATGTCCTAATTGAATTTCCGATTGTCCTAATTACATTTTCCATTGCGGATGATGGAGGGCGAAATGGCTACACCGCGAGAACGCTATTCCCAGCAAAAGAGCAACGCTAGACGCCGCGGGATTCCTTTCACACTAACATTCCAGCAATGGTGGGCAGCATGGGAGGAAAAGAGCGGGGCATATGAAGCCCGTGGCCGAGGCGGATGGGTGATGGCTCAATCGGTAACTGACGACGGTTTCATCCCCGGCAACGTGGAGATCATCCCTGCGACCGAGGTTTTCAGGCGCGAAATGGACGCTCATTACGGGGATCGCGATTACCTATAGGCGCCTCAATTAGCGGCATCGCTTTTTTATTTGCGATACTTCAGCGATAACCACCCCTTACACATCCACCTTGAGCGCGGCAATGAACGCCTCTTGCGGGATGTCGACCTTGCCGAACTGGCGCATGCGCTTCTTGCCTTCTTTTTGCTTCTCCAAAAGCTTGCGCTTGCGGGTCACGTCGCCGCCGTAGCATTTCGCCGTCACGTCTTTTCTGAAGGCGCGCACAGTCTCGCGGGCGATGATCTTGCCGCCGATCGCGGCCTGGATCGGTACCTGGAACATGTGCGGCGGGATGAGTTCTTTCAGCTTCTCCGCCATGGCGCGGCCGCGCTGCTCGGCACGCGTCCGGTGCACCAGCATCGCCAGCGCGTCCACCGGCTCGCCGTTGACCAGCATTTGCAGCTTCACCAGATCGGCCGGTTTGTAGTCGGTGAGGTGGTAGTCGAACGAGGCATAGCCGCGCGAGACCGATTTCAGGCGGTCGTAAAAGTCAAACACCACCTCGTTGAGCGGCAGGTTGTACTTCACTAGGGCGCGGTTGCCGACATAGGTCAGCTCTTTTTGCTCGCCGCGGCGATCTTGGCAGAGCTTGAGCACCGAGCCGAGATATTCGTCGGGCGTCAAAATGGTCGCCTCGATCCATGGCTCCTGCATTTCTTCGATGTGGTTCGGATCCGGCATGTCGACCGGGTTGTGAATCTCAAGCTGCTGGCCGTTCCGCAATTTGATCTTGTAGATCACCGACGGCGCGGTCGCGATCAGGCTGAGATTGAACTCGCGCTCAAGCCGCTCCTGGATGATCTCGAGATGGAGCAGCCCGAGAAAGCCGCAGCGGAAGCCGAAGCCGAGGGCGGCTGAGGTTTCCATCTCGTAGGAAAAACTCGCGTCGTTGAGCCGAAGTCGGCCCATGGCGGCGCGGAGCGCCTCGAAGTCGGCGGCATCGACAGGGAACAATCCGCAAAACACGACGGGAATGGCCGGGCGGAAGCCGGGCAGCGGCGCAGCGACCGGCCGGCGCTCGTCAGTGATTGTGTCTCCGACCCGGGTGTCGGCCACCTCCTTGATCGAGGCAGTGAGGAAGCCGATTTCGCCCGGTCCCAGTTCGTCGCGCTCGACACGTTTGGGCGTGAACACGCCGACGCGATCGACCTCGTAGGAGGCGCCGGTCCCCATCATGTGGATGCGCCGGCCCTTCTTCAGCACGCCGTCGACGACGCGGAACAGCACGACCACGCCGAGATAGGCGTCATACCAGCTGTCGACGAGCAGCGCCTTGAGTGGGGCTGAGGCATCGCCCTTGGGCGGCGGCAGGCGATGCACGATCGCCTCCAGCACCTCCGGGACGTTCAGCCCGGTCTTGGCTGAGATGAGAATTGCGTCGGAGGCGTCGAGACCGATCACGTCCTCGATCTGCTGCTTGACCTTGTCGGGCTCGGCGGCCGGCAGATCGACCTTGTTGAGCACCGGCACGATCTCGTGGTTGTTGTCGATCGCCTGATAGACGTTGGCTAGCGTCTGCGCCTCGACGCCCTGGCTTGCATCGACCACGAGCAGCGAGCCTTCGCAGGCGGCGAGCGAGCGGTTGACCTCGTAGGCGAAATCGACGTGGCCGGGCGTGTCGATCAGGTTGAGCACGTAATTTTTGCCGTCGCGGGCGCGGTAATTGAGCCGCACGGTTTGTGCCTTGATGGTGATTCCGCGCTCGCGCTCGATATCCATCGAATTCGAGCACCTGCTCGACCATTTCGCGCGCTTCGAGCCCGCCGGTGAGCTGGATCAGCCGGTCGGCCAGCGTCGATTTGCCATGGTCGATATGGGCGATGATCGCGAAATTGCGGATGTTTTCAATGGGCACTGCAGTCATGCGGCGCAGATAACACTCGCGTTCCACAGCGGCAAGCCGCAGCTATGTAGCCCGGATTGAGCGCAGCGTAATCCGGGATCGGTTCGGGCTGTACAATCGTTCCCGCATTACGCTTCGCTCCATGCGGGCTACGGGCAAAGGGAAGACTACCGCTGGCGCCAGACGAAGGCGGCGCTGACCACGAAATTCCACACGGTCCCGATCACGGCTCCGCCGAGGCCCGCGATCCACCACACGCTGTCGTAGTCGTAGATCCAGGTGGCGATGCCGACGTTGGAGATCGCGCCGATGGCGCAAATCACCTGGAACCAGATCAGTCCCGTGACGAAGCGCCAGCCGGTGAGCCGCTGGTCGCGATAAGTGAACAGATTGTTGAGGACGAAATTCCAGGCGATGGCGCCGACAGTGGCAAGCGCTTGCGCCGCACCGAATGACAGCGCGGCGGCGAGAAAGGTGCTCAACAGGATCAGGTGCACCGCAATGCCCGTCAGCCCGACGAGGCAGAATAAGATGAAGCGTGCAGAGATGGCATCTTTGGTCAGCTTCGCCGTCACCAGCGCTGCGAAATCCAGCGCGATCTTCGAGTCGAGTTTGCTCTCACCGTGCTGACGCTCGCGAAACGTGGACGGCAGCTCGACGGTACGCAGGCGGCCACGGCCGGTCGCCAGAATGTCGAGCAGGATCTTGAAGCCCTGCGAAGAGAGGCCAGGGGCGAGCGTTTCGAACACATCGCGCCGGATCATGAAATGGCCGCTCATCGGATCGGTGAGATCGATCCCGAGCAGGAGCCGCACCAGCGTGTTCGACCAGCGGCTGACACGGGAGCGCTGCTTCGAAAGGCCCGCGGCGGAGCCGCCATAGAGGTAACGGCTGGCGACGGCGAGATCGGCGCGGCCACTGCGCAGACAATCGAGCATGCCGACGAGGCGGCTTTCATCGTGCTGCAGGTCGGCATCGATGACGGCGACGTAGCGCGCCTGGCTTGAGAGCATGCCTTCGAGGCAGGCGCCGGCGAGACCGCGGCGGCCGATGCGGCGGATGCAGCGCACCCGGCTATCGGTTTCGCCTATGGCGCGCGCGGCCGCAGCGGTGCCATCGGGAGAATTGTCGTCAACGAACACGACCTCCCAGTCGCAGGAGACGAGAAGGCGCGCGAGCCGCTCGACCAGGATCGGGATATTGGCCCGCTCATTGAAAGTCGGCACAACGATGCTGAGTTCAGGCGCCGGGCGCGCAGTCGCAGCCTCTTCAACTCGCGCAGCGCTCGCCACGCTTCCCGCAGGAAACTCGCTTGCCGCCGATTGAGACAATTCCGCTGGCCTCCGATTTCCGCGCCTTTATTGCTCTATCCGCGGGCCCACGCTAGTAGCTTTTGCACGTTGCGGAGGCATGGTTTCGCCTTTCTTAGATCGGCCGACAATGGCTGCTCGTCGAGAGTAATTATGTCGACCGTCAGGCGTGATCTCACCGGCCGGACATCCTCGGGGTTCACAGGTTTCGTCGACCGGCTCAGCCAACCGGGCCGCCGTTTTGTCGCGGGACATGGCGAAGGCACCATTGTTCTTTCGGCGCTTGCTGCCTTTGTCGTGCTGTGGATGGTCTTTGACGTCGTCTCGTTGGCGTCGGTGGATTTGCATCCCGATTGGAGCGAAGCCGCGCTTTGGGCGCACCACTTCGCCTTCGGCTACAAGCATCCGCCGATGACGGCCTGGCTGTTCATGCTGTGGTTTGCGATCTTTCCGCGCCAGGACTGGGCAGCGGATCTTTTGAATGTGCTGGTCGTTGCGATTGGTCTCGGCGTCACCTGGCGTTTGTTGCGCGATCATCTCGACAAGAACCGCGCTCTGTTGGGGCTCGTCGCGCTGGTTCTGATTCCGCTCTACGACATCAAGACCGCGATCCTGAACGCCAACACCGTCATGATTCCGTTCTGGGCGGCGGCGCTGTTGTTTTACCTGCGGGCTCGGCGCGGCCTGGGCATTCTCGATGCTTTCCTTGCCGGCGCATTCGCCAGCCTTACCGTTTTCGGCAAGTACTGGGCGCTGTTTCTGGTTGCCGGCATGGCGGTTGCCTCAGTTGTCGGCCCGGGGACGCGACGCTTCTGGCGCTCGCCCGCGCCCTACGTCATGGCGCTCGGGGCTGCAATCGTCATTGCGCCTCACGTCTGGTGGTTCGTGAGCGAGCGCGGCGGCACCAGTTACACCTTCATGCGCGACACCGTCGTGGTCAGTCAGTCATTCGGGGCGGCGCTGCTGCGGTCGGCGCGCTACCTCGTCAACTGCGTCGCCTACGCCATCGTGCCGATTATTTTTCTCGTTGCGCTTCGGCCAAGCAGGGCGGCGCTCGTTGAAATGATCTGGCCGCGCGACGACGACCGCCGGCAGGCATTGTTGTTATTCTTGGTTCCGCTCGTGTCGCCGGCATTGGTCAATTTAGCCGTTCCCTACAGGTTGACCGCAGACTGGACCTATCCGAACTGGGCTCTCCTGCCAGTCATCCTCTACGCTTCGCGCGATATCATTGTTGATGAACGCGCGGTGGCGCGCGCCGGCCTCGTGGCGCTGGCGGTAACTTTGGCGGCTATCGTTGTGTCGCCGGTGGTCGCTTACGCCAGGCTGACGCGGGCTGATGACCAATATCGAGCCCATTTCCGCGAAGTTGCGCGGCTCGCGGATCGCCTGGCAGGCCAGCCCGTGCGTCTATTCTGGGGCTCCCCGAAAATCACTGCGGGGCTGCCGTTCTATTTGCCAGAGGCCAATCTTCTGATGGTCGACCCATTGTCGGCGGAAGGCCGCGCTGCAATCGGCACCGACGGACTTGTGGTGGTTTGCCTCAGCACCGATGCGCCGTGCCGAAGGGTCGGTGCGGAATTTGCGGCCGCCGGCGGACACTCGGCAAACGCCATGGTTACGCGCAGCTTTCTGGGCGTCTCGGGCGAGCCGATGAATTTTGAAATCACCGTGGTGCCGCCGGCTACCGCGCCGGCGCGCACCACGGAGCAATCTCAATAACGGTAGTGATCGGTCTTGAAAGGACCGGCGACCGGGATACCGATATAGGTCGACTGCTTTTGCGACAGCTGGGTGAGCTTCACCCCGATCTTGTCGAGATGCAGCCGCGCGACTTTCTCGTCGAGTTGCTTCGGCAGCGTGTAGACCTTCTTTTGATATTTGCCGGGATTGGTCCACAACTCGATCTGCGCCAGCGTCTGGTTGGTGAACGACGACGACATCACGAAGCTCGGATGACCCATGGCGTTGCCTAGGTTGACTAGGCGGCCTTCCGACAAAAGAATGATGCGCTTGCCGTCGGGGAACTCGATCTCGTCAACTTGCGGCTTGATGTTTTGCCATTTCAAGTTCTTCAGCGCAGCAACCTGAATCTCGCTGTCGAAGTGGCCGATATTACAGACGATGGCGCGGTGCTTCATCTTGCGCATGTGGTCGATGGTGATGACATCGACGTTGCCGGTCGCGGTGCAGAAGATGTCAGCGCGCGGTGCGGCCTCCTCCATCGTCACCACCTCGTAGCCTTCCATCGCCGCCTGCAGCGCGCAGATCGGATCGATCTCGGAGACCAGAACCCGGCAGCCAGCTTGACGTAGCGACGCCGCCGAGCCCTTCCCGACGTCGCCGAAGCCGGCGACCATCGCCACCTTGCCCGCCATCATCACATCGGTGCCGCGGCGGATGCCGTCGACCAGCAACTCTCGGCAGCCGTAGAGATTATCGAACTTCGATTTGGTGACGCTGTCGTTGACGTTGATGGCAGGGAAAAGAAGCTTGCCTTCCCTCTCCATCTGATAGAGGCGATGCACCCCGGTCGTGGTTTCTTCGGTCACGCCGCGAATTTCCTTGGCGGTCTTGCTGTACCAGCCCGGCTTCTTGACCAGCCGCTCCTTGATCGCAGCGAACAGAACCTCTTCTTCCTCATTGTTCGGATGATGCAGGACGGTCGGGGTCATTTCCGCCTGTGAGCCGAGATGCATGAGCAGCGTCGCATCGCCGCCGTCGTCGAGGATCATGTTCGGGGCGCCGCCGTCGGACCATTCGAAGATGCGGTGGGTGTATTCCCAATAATCGTGCAGAGATTCGCCTTTGACCGCGAATACCGGCGTGCCGCCCGCAGCGACGGCCGCGGCTGCGTGGTCCTGAGTCGAGTAGATGTTGCAGGAGGCCCAACGCACGTCGGCGCCGAGCGCCTTGAGCGTATCGATCAGCACAGCAGTCTGAATGGTCATATGTAGCGAGCCGGCGATCCGCGCACCGCGCAGCGGCTGCTCCGGACCATACTCCTCGCGAGTCGCCATCAGGCCGGGCATTTCGGTCTCGGCGATGGAGAGTTCCTTTTGGCCCCATTCGGCGAGGCTGATGTCCTTGACGACGTAATCGGCAGGCGAAGCTTTGGTCTTGGTCGAGGTGCTCATGATGCTCCTTTGGCGGATTCTATAGTAATTTCAAAGTGTTCCGGGAAATGGCCGCTGGGCTGATGCTACAGCCGGGCTCCAGCGCGCGGCACTAAAGACATAAAGATACCTTTATGTCTATCCTCAACGGCACTCGGCGAATAAGCGCCTTCGGACAGCATTGGCATCGTGTCTGATGTACTGAAAGAAACTCTCTCCGAGAACATCAGCGCAGGTAGCGACACGGCAATTATTTCTGCTTGTGACCGCTTCCAAGTTAGACAAGACGGGACATTGCAGAACAACTGCGTCTTTTCGATGCAATGTTGCAGAGATAGTAGCGGGCTGCCCCCGAATGGGGATAAGTCCGTTTCGTGAAGCTCCGACACAAATCCCCGAACGAACCGTGGCGGTGGATGCTCGCGATCGATTTCATCATCGCGATCAGCGGAATTCTTTACACCATTTTTGTCAATTCGCCGCGTTTAGCGTCCTACATGCAGTTGTTGGTGACGTATCATTTCGGCTTCACCAGGCGCGCCCTCGTTGGGACGATCGTCTCGGGGCTCACGGATGTTGTTCCGTTCTGGTATCTCCACGCCATTGCCGTCGCCGCCTGGATTGCCACACTGATATTGTTCGTTGCGGTTTTCCGGAAAATCTATGGGTTTAATCAGAAGAATTTTGCGCTGTTTGTTTTCGTGTTCGGCTCGCCCTTCTTCCTCAAGAATTTCGCGATCTCACTTGGGCACTTTGATATATTTGGCTGCCTTTGGGCGCTGGTCGCTCTGCTGATCCCGGTCGGCGCGTTTTATCCGCTGATCGTCACGGCCGGTTGCATCGGCTTGATCCTGATACACAATCTCCATTTTCTTCTGTATGTGACAACGATCGGCTTCATCGTGTTCGTGCGCTACGGGGTGTTGAATGGTCTTTCGACCGGCAAGGTCATTTACGGCCTGGTTCTCATTTCTCTGGTATCGGGCGTGTTCATCGTAACCGCCTTTTTCGGCAGCATGTCTGTTCCGCGGCAAACGTTTTTTGCTTACGTGAGCGCCCGCGCGTCGGTTCCGCTCGATCCGCAGAACGCTTGGATGTGGTACTCAACCATCCCTCAGGAGATTAAGTCCACCTGGGATCACTCTGAAATCACCATGATCCGGCTGCCAGTCTATGCGGTGTTGATCGCCCTGCATTGGCCGATTGCGCGTTACATCAAAACCGTGATCGTCGCATTGCCGACGCCATTTTTGCGGACCGTTTCAGTCGCGTGGTTGGCCGGCATATCGCTCGGCTACGTTGCGATCTTCGTTGTCGCGTATGACTATTCGCGGTGGGTCTCAAGCTGGGGCGTCTGTATGTTTTTGATGATGCATGCGCTTCGGCTGCTGCCGTCGAGCGCGAAGAGCGAGGATCCGCCGATTCGCCCCGACGAGACAGGAAACCTGGTGCTGGGCTGGATCGTTACGGTGATACCGAGGGTGGGAGTGACAATCCCATTTTGATCGACAAGGCGAAAACACGAAGGCAGACATGCAAGAGGTCATCAAATCGCTCCGCGAGCTCGCTGTGGCCGAACAAGGCTGCACGCGCTGTCCACTTTACCGCGACACGACCCAGGCGGTTCCCGGCGAGGGCCCGAACCACGCTGCCTTCATGCTGGTGGGCGAACAACCGGGCGACAAAGAAGATCTCGCTGGCAAGCCATTCGTCGGACCGGCTGGCCGGCTTCTTGACCAGGCGCTGCAAGACGCTGGCATCGCGCGGGAGCAGACCTTCGTCACCAACGCAGTCAAGCATTTCAAGCATGAAATGCGCGGCAAACGCAGGCTGCACAAACGCCCCGACAATTACGAGATAGAGCGTTGCAAAATCTGGCTCGACTTCGAGCGCAGCCTGGTAAAGCCGACGACAATTGTCGCGCTCGGCGTGACTGCGGCCCGCAGCCTTACCGGCCACACGGTCACCATCGGCAAGGTGCGCGG
>CAVWYW010000031.1:0-58562 GCA_963759345.1 uncultured Alphaproteobacteria bacterium | reverse complement strand
GTCCGACCCGCCGAATTTGTCTACCTGCGTCTCCCAGCAGCGTTTTTGCCGAGGTCCGACGCATAATGCGCCGCACTGCGGCCATATTCCTCGGCCGTTCTTGCACAATCGAAGCGGATATAGCCGTGCGCGGGGGAACGCCAATCGCAGAATGCTTTGACCTTGACGGTCGGGTCAGATTGACTGAGCCGGCGGTCGAGCACTGCGCTCTCGGATTTTGTTGCGTCAATCCAGGTTTTCTCCGTAACTGGAAGTTTGGGGTCTTGTTGCCGGACTAGTTTCCGAACTTGGCGTCGCCGGTTTCGCGCCAGGTACGATCGCGAGTGCAGGGGACGGTGGTCTTGGACCAAGCTAGGCTGCGCGGCGCAAATCGGAGGTTCGAGGCCGAGCTTGATCTTGGCAACGAGCCGCCGCTATCGGCAGACGGCGGCACCGGCGGTCTCGTCGACCGGCGCCGGCTCTCGCTGCAGTGGTTCAGTGGTGCAATCCTGACCGGATTGTGCGGCGCCGCCCTGATGGGAGGCGCCGTTTTTGCTTCTCTAGGCGGCGAGACCAATTTCGCTTCGGCGCCAGAACGGGTTGAGACGGCGTTACGCGGAGCGATCGCCGGCATTGGCAACCGCTTGAGCGGAATTCACAAGACCGATCGGCTCGCAGCCATCAGTGAGCCCAGCGTTGTGCGGCAGATACTGCGCGTGCCAACGAGCACGCGCGTCCGCGACCGCGAACTGGTTCGTTCGCGGTCATTTGTCCGCGTGTCGGGCAATCTTTCGCTGACGGTGTCGGAGCTTTCAGCCAACATTCCACCGTTCAATCCGCAAAAGCTGCTTGCCGACGGGGTGGCTAACGCAGACGACGCGCCGGCAGCGGCGGCTGAACCGGACGCTGAGGTTTCGTTCGTCACCTGCGATCTCGTTTCGATCGGATCAAAAGGCAAGGTGACGCCGGGGGTTTGTGATCTCAATTCGCTCCTGCCAAGGGTGAAAGCTTCGACATTGTTGCCGCCCGATGAGATCCTCACGCGCGTGCGGCTGGTTGCGAACAAAGCGGCGAACTCGACGGCGCTTGCCAACGCCGACCCGAGCGCGATGGCGGGCCTCAAGCTCAGTTACGCCGCTGAGGGCGACACCGACCCGTATGTCGGTTTCGAGGCGCGCGTCGTACCGGAGAACATCACCTTCCTGCCGAAGACGAATGGCGGCAGCGACTGGAGCGAACATACCGTCGTCGTGAAAAAGGGTGAGACCGTCGGGTCGATTTTGCGCGAACTCGGCGCTACACCCGAGGACATCAAAGGTGTCATAGCGGTGCTGGGGGCGCGCGCCCGCGAGGGCGGATTGAAGGAGGGCCAGAAGCTGCGCGTGCTCAATGCCGCAGCCGGCCTCGGTCACATGCAGCCGCTCCGCGTCATCATTGCCGGCGACAGCGCCATCGAGGCGGCAGTGGCTCTGTCCGACCACGGCACCTATGTCCCGGCCGACATCGGAAACATCAACGCCGACGTGACCGAGGCAAACCAAGACGATAGCGGCACGACGACGGCAGCGGGGTACGGCTCTATCAGAGCATTTATGAAACGGCGCTACGCAACAACATTCCGCGTCCCATTATCGAAGAACTGGTTCGCATCTACTCCTACGATGTGGATTTCCAGCGCAAGGTGATGCCGGGCGATTCGTTCGACGTCCTCTACGCCGATGATGAGGCCAACGAGGGCAGGAACGAAGTTCGCTACGTGTCGCTGACGGTCGGCGGCGAGACCAAGAAATACTACCACTATCAAACCGCGGATGACGGCACCTACGACTACTATGACGAGACCGGCAAGAGCGCCAAAAAATTTCTGGTGCGCAAACCGGTCCCGATTGGCATCATGCGATCGGGCTTCGGTGAACGTAATCATCCGCTGCTTCACTACATGAAGTCGCACACCGGCGTGGATTGGGCGGCGCCCTTCGGCACCCCGATTTTTGCCGCCGGCAACGGCGTTATCGACGAGATCGGGCTAAAGGGTGGCTACGGCAAATATGTTCGTATTCGCCACGCCAACGGCTATCAGACCGCCTATGGCCATATGACCGCCTTCGCGCGCGGTCTCGACGTCGGCAGCCATGTACGGCAGGGCCAGATCATCGGCTTTATTGGTTCCACCGGACTTTCAACCGGCGCTCACGTCCATTTCGAAATCCTGATTAATGACCGCTTCGTCAATCCCATGACCGTCAAGCTGCCGCGCGGGCGCGTGCTGGAAGGCGTTGCACTCTCCATGTTTGAGAAAAGCCGCGAACAGCTCGATGCACTGATGGCGCACGTGCCCGGGCGCGTCGCGCAAGCGCGCTAGCGCTAAGGGATTCTCGTGACTCACGGCGCGGCCCCCGACGACCGCATCGAAGTCCATTCGAGCCGCTGGTGGGCGTTCTTTGGTGGCAGGCTCACGCGGCTGTTGTTTCCTGCCTATATAGTCGCCGACCACGTTGGCATTTCCACCAACATCGTCGAATTCTGGCTCACGCCCTGGCGGCGCACTGACGAACATCTGCCCCTGTCGCACATTGCCGAAGTCGCGCACACGCGCGGCTTTTTTTGGGACTCGATCAGTATCGAAAGCTCGGGTGGACTCAATCCACTGACGGTTACGGGCCTGCCCAAAGGACAGGCCCGCTACTTCGTCGAACACGTGCGCGAGCGCATCAACCAATCAAACGCGACACCGCTGCAACCTCATCGTTGAGGACACGGGCCTGTCTTCCCGGCGTCGCTTAAGCCGCTGCTGCGACGACCTCGCCGTTGAACTTGAGCCCTTGCTTGCCGGCGCCGATGACGACCTTTTCGCCATCCTTGATGCGTCCGGAGAGGATCATCTCCGCCAACGGGTCCTGCACGTATTTCTGGATCATGCGCTTGAGCGGGCGCGCTCCGTAGGCAGGATCCCAGCCCTTTTGGGCGAGCCAATCGCGCGCTGCGGGCTCGAGCTTGATGGTGATCTTGCGGTCCTCGAGCAGCTTTGCCAGTCGCGTCATCTGAATATCGACGATGCGCGACATTTCCGACTTCTGCAGCCTGTGGAACAGAATGATCTCGTCCACGCGGTTGAGAAATTCCGGGCGGAAGCTTGAGCGCACAATCGCCATCACCTGATCGCGCACGACATCCGTATCCTGGCCTTCGGGCTGGTTGACCAGAAGCTCGGCGCCGAGGTTCGACGTCATCACGATCAAGGTATTGCGGAAGTCGACAGTGTGGCCCTGGCCGTCGGTCAGACGGCCATCGTCGAGCACCTGCAGCAACACGTTGAACACATCCGGATGGGCTTTCTCGATCTCATCGAACAGCACAACCTGATAGGGCCGGCGGCGCACGGCTTCAGTCAGCGCGCCGCCTTCCTCGTAACCGACATAACCGGGTGGCGCGCCAATCAAACGCGCAACCGAGTGCTTTTCCATGTATTCGGACATGTCGATGCGAAGAAGCGCTGTCTCATCGTCGAACAGAAATTCAGCGAGCGCCTTGGTCAGTTCGGTTTTGCCGACGCCGGTCGGACCCAAGAACATGAACGAACCGATCGGCCGGTTCGGATCCTGCAGGCCGGCGCGGGCGCGGCGTACCGCCGTGGACACGGCCTTGACCGCATCGGCCTGGCCGACCACACGCTTGCCGATCTGCTCCTCCATACGGAGCAGTTTTTCTTTCTCGCCTTCGAGCATGCGGTCGACCGGTATCCCGGTCCAGCGCGACACCACCTGCGCGATGTGATTGGCGGTGACCGCTTCCTCGACCATCGCGCCGCGGCCTTCGCTGCCCTCCATGGCCTTGAGCCGTTTTTCGATCTCGGGAATGCGGCCGTAGGAAATCTCGCCGGCGCGCTGGTATTCGCCGCGGCGCTGCGCGTTGGCGAGTTCGACGCGCAACTGATCAAGCTCGTTCTTGAGCTTCTGCGCGTCGGAGAGTTTCTCCTTCTCCGACTTCCATCGCGCGGTGAGATCGGCGGATTTTTTCTCTAGCGCTACAAGCTCGGTCTCAAGCCCGCTGAGCCGGGAGCGCGAACCGGGATCGTGCTCTTTCTTCAGCGCTTCCTGTTCGATCTTGAGCCTGATGATCTCGCGATCGATCGAGTTCGAGTTCTTCAGGCTTGGAATCGACCTGCATTTTCAGCCGCGCCGCCGCCTCGTCGACGAGGTCGATCGCCTTGTCGGGCAGAAAGCGGTTGGTGATGTAGCGATGTGATAGCGTTGCCGCCGCGACCAGCGCGCCGTCGGTGATGCGCACGCCGTGATGAGCCTCGTATTTGTCCTTGAGGCCGCGCAGGATCGAGATGGTGTCCTCGACCGTCGGCTCGTCGACGTAGATCGGCTGGAAGCGGCGAGCCAACGCCGCGTCCTTCTCGACGTGCTTTTTGTATTCGTCGAGCGTCGTGGCGCCGATGCAGTGCAGTTCGCCGCGCGCCAACGCCGGCTTGAGCAGGTTCGAGGCGTCCATGGCACCGTCGGCCTTGCCCGCGCCGATGAGCGTGTGCATTTCATCGATGAAAAGGATGTAAGCGCCGGCAGCGGAAGTCACTTCCTGCAGCACGGCCTTGAGGCGTTCCTCGAATTCACCACGATATTTGGCGCCGGCGATGAGCGCGCCGAGATCGAGCGCGAGCAATTTCTTGTCGTGGAGACCTTCGGGCACGTCGCCATTGACGATGCGAAGCGCCAGCCCCTCGACAATCGCGGTCTTGCCGACACCCGGTTCGCCGATCAGCACCGGATTATTCTTGGTCCGCCGCGACAGCACCTGAATGGTTCTGCGGATTTCCTCGTCGCGCCCTATGACCGGATCAAGCTTGCCATCGCGGGCAGCCTGGGTGAGATCGCGCGCATACTTCTTCAGCGCCTCGTAGGCGTTTTCAGCCGAGGCTGAGTTGGCGGTGCGGCCCTTGCGCAGCGCTTCGATCGCGGCATTGAGGTTTTGCGGCGTGACGCCGGCACTGGCGAGAATCTTGCCGGCCTCGCTCCCCTTCTCCAGCGCGAGCGCGAGCAAAAGCCGCTCCACGGTGACGAAGCTGTCTCCGGCCTTCTCGCCAGCCTTCTCGGCGGTTTCGAAGACGCGCGCTAAAGCTGGATCAAGATAGACTTGGCCGGCGCCGCCGCCGGAAACTTTGGGGCGCTTGGCGAGCGCTGCTTCGACAGCGGAAAGAGCTTGTCTGGAATTGCCGCCTGAGCGGTCGATGAGGCTCGCGGCCAGCCCTTCGGGGTCGTCGAGCAGCACCTTGAGGAGATGCTCGGGCGCAACCTGCTGGTGTCCCTCGCGCGTCGCGAGCGACTGGGCAGACTGAATAAAGCCGCGACTACGGTCGGTGTACTTGTCGAAATTCATGTTGTCCCACTCGGCCTATCCCGAACGCCCTTCCGGCAGAAACGTCGTCATTGGGTGTAGCGCTCGGGTTCGGCGGTTTCCTGATCCAGATCAACACGATCTGCATAAGGGCCGCTTTGCCAGCGGACCCCTGTCGGCGATCCGCTGTCACGAAATATGGGTGCTCAGACGGCCGAAAAAAGAGCCAGTGCCACGCCGACGCCCGCAAATTTCGGGGGCTGCTGCGGGGCAGCGGCGCCAAGCTACCGACCTGTTGATCCCGACGAGGCGGCTTAAGCCGGCGGCTGCCCAAACAGTCGTTCTCCCTGCAAATCGATCATCTGCCGCGCTTTGCCTAGCGTGAAGGTCACCGCATCGTCGTAGGAGGCAAAGGCGTCGGCGCGGACGAAACGGTGCTCCCGGCGTACACCGCCAATTTCGCGCTCGATCACACCCGCCGTCTGATATTGGCCTTCGCTCTTGAACGGCGCGGCGCGGATGATGAAGCCTTTATACTCTACCGGGTCCGACGGCTTTTCCGCCTTGGCGGCATCACGCCCGCCGAATAACGCCCTGAGGAACGACATCGCCTGACTCCGACGCATCCAAGGATATACCAATTTTGCGCGACTGATAATCAAGACGCAACGTCAAGCAGCAAGCCGAACCGCCGCTCCGTCGAAAAACGATGCTGTTAAGTGACGGCGAAATGCCGTGGCGGGCAATCCTAGAACGACGGAAGCAAATAACAACAGATGCGCGAAGGAAGGCCGGGCGGTTTTTCCGCCCGGTCCCTACGCGCAAATGGTGATGGTGCCGTCAAGCGCACGCGCGCCGACTTAATTGCCGCGCGCGTAATACCCGCGTGCATAGAAGGCGACCGCACGCGTCTCGTTGCCGCCGGCGGCGCGATAGGCGCCGGCGAGATAGCGCACGGCATAGGTCATGTTGGTTTCGGCATCGAGCAGGCCGGTGGCCGAGCCGGCGTAACCCATGGCGCGCGCGGTGCCGAGGCGGATCTGCATCAGCCCGTAATTGCCGGCGCTGACGGCGCGCGGATTGTACCGGCTCTCGCGCATGATGACGCGATGGATGAGCGAAGGCGGCACGCCGTTGGCGCTGGCATGCTGGGCGATCATCGACTCGTAGGCTGAAGCCTGCTCCGGGACGCGGCCGGGGATTTGAACCGCGGCTTGATTATACATTTGACGTTCAGCATGGCGCGGCGCCGAAGACGCCCGCGCGGAATATTGATTAAAACCATCGGCAGACACCCAGCTCGCCGAGGCCGGCTGCGCCAGCGCGGCAAAAATGAGTGCGGAAAATGTTACAGAATACGCGACCGATTTCAGCATTCGCCTGCTCCAAGCTGATTGCGACGGCCGGGTTGTCACGACGGAATTGGGCGGCAAAGGGGACGGGGCGAGGCTATGTCGTGGCGCAGGAACACCCTGGGCGCCGTGCATGCGCCGTTAACTAACGGAGGGGCGAAGGGGGTTCTCGATTGCCAAATCGGCAAAGCGTCTCTATATACGCGCCGTTCGAGATTTAGCCTGCCTTGCCGTCTCGCCGATTTGAGCCTTTAGCTCAAGACGGCCTTTCCCAAGACCACGCGAAATCCGGATTTGGACCTTGCGAATTGTTTGCAAGGCCGCAAAAACGCGTTTTGCGTTTTCAATGGAGGCCATCATGGCTACAGGTACCGTCAAGTTTTTCAACGCCCAGAAGGGTTACGGCTTCATCGTCCAGGACGCTGGCGGCCCGGATGTGTTCGTTCACATCTCCGCCGTCGAGCAGGCCGGTATGCGCTCGCTCGTCGAAGGTCAGAAGGTTTCCTTCGACATCCAGGCCGACCGCCGCAGCGGCAAGTCCGCGGCCGCCAATCTTCAATCGGCCTAATTCAATACCAAATAACAAACGCCGGCGTCATAATGGCGCCGGCGTTTTCGCGTAAACCGGCGATACAAAACCAACAAAGCGAGAAAAAAGCCATGCCGAGAAAGCCGGAACTCAACTCCGAATTCGTCATGTTCGATGTCGTCTACGAAGACGGCACCCAACGCTCAAACCGCAAAGTACCGCGCGCGCTAACCGGCGGCATCGACGGCGACAAGCCCGCGCATGGCTTCCTGATCGAGCAGGACCGCGAGATCGCCGAAAAATCCGGCCGTCCGCCTGCCAAGATCAAAAGCATCACGCGTTCGGGCGAGAAGAAGCGAGAGCGCGAGTTCTCCGAGCGCCGCGCCGGCTGACGCGAAGGATCTGATGTCGCGATCGGGCGCTGTCGCGGAGCTGCGATCACGGTAGCCACGAGTTCTCTTAATCGCGTGGCGGGTGCGTGCGGCGCCAATGCTCCGCGATATCCTTGCCGGTACAGAACCAGACGCGATCGTACTTGCGAGCATGTTCGAGGAACTTGATCAAACCGACCGCCTTGGCGGGCCGGCCGATCAGCCGATCGTGCATCGAGATGCTCATCATCTTCGGCGCGTCCGCGCCTTCTTCGTAAAGGAGATCGAAGCAGTCGCTTAAGTATTTGGCGAACTCGTCGGCGGCACTGAAGCCGTTGTTCTGGTCGAAACGGTTGTCGTTCGTCTCGAACGAAAACGGTATGACCAGATGGTCGCGGTCGCCGTATTTGGTCCAGAATGGCAACTCGTCGCCGAGATAGTCGCGGTGGGCGGCGCCAAGGCGCATTACGACGGCATCGTCGCCTTCTCACAGACCGATTTCACCGAGGACCTCAAGAAGATCACAGTGCCAGTGCTGGTGATGCACAGCGAAGACGATCAGATCGTGCCCCACGTTGCTTCTGCTCCGCTGTCGGCGAAGCTGCTGAAAAACGGGACGCTGAAGACCTACAAGGATTTTCCGCACGGTATGCCGGCCACGCGGGCGGAAACGATTAATGCCGACCTGCTGGCATTCATTCAAGCGAAGTCGAACAAATCGGCTGTCGCCGCCTAGCATTACGGTGGCGCATCGGGTGGCCCGATCAGAGGGCGGTTAACATTCTGTCGCGCGTGCTATCCCGCGCGACAGAAATCCACAGCGCGCTTGCCCTTTCAAACTGCCGAGCAAGCAGGAAGGCCAGATCTTCTACGGCCACACCCGCTACGAGGACGCGTTCGGCCGGATGTGGCGCAATCGCTTAGCCTGCGCGGTCTGGAGCGAGGAAACACCGGGACGGCAGTCTTTCCGGCGGGTCGGCGGCGACGCCTGCAACGGGGAAAGTTTGGAGACCTAAGCGGCTTGCGGTTCCATCGCGCCGGAGTTCCTTCCCGCTGTGTCGACGTTTTTTGCCGGCGGTTAACTCCTCCCTGTTACGCCTTCTCTCGGGGGGCATGCGCGTAACGCCGTTTACGGCACGCTCCGGGGACCGTTGGTAATGTCCGAAGCCGCGTCTACCGTTCTGCTCCAGCTTTCGCCGACGATGGGCAACGCGCTGCTCATGGTCGCCGAGGCGATCGTCTATTTCGCCGTGCTGGCCGGCCTGTTCCGGGCGCGCCACCGCCTCGGCATCGGAGCCTTCTTCTGCGCGCTCGGCGTAATGCACTTCCTCGAAACCTACCTCGCGAGCGTGATGTATGTCCCGCTGCCGTTCGGCATCGTTGCTTCGCCCGGCTCGACGGTGATGTTCAGCGGCAAGCTCATGCTGCTGCTGCTCGTTTACATCCGCGAGGACGCCGTGGTGGTGCGGCAGCCGATCTACGGTCTTCTCATCGGCAACGTGCTTCTTCTCGCGCTCGCCGCGCTGATGCGAATTCACGGCGTAAGCGCGTTTGCCGCCGAGCATCACTCCGATTTCGGCTTCCTCGACCAAATGGGCGCGCTGATGGTGTGGGGAACGCTGATCCTCTTCGCCGACTGCGTGATGATGATTCTGCTATATGAGCGTCTGCGCGCGCTGAGCCGCCGTTATCTGCTGATCCGCTTGGCGTTGACCGGCGCGCTGGTACTGAGCTTCGATCAGGCGGCGTTCTTTGCCGGCTTGCATTATCTCACCGGCGCGCCGCTCTCGGTTCTGTTCGGCGGCTGGGCTTCCAAGATGGCGGCGGTCGCTATCTATGCCTGCCTGGGCACCGCCTATCTGCTCTGGCTCGAACTGCCACGCCGCCGCGACATCCGCGCGCGGCGCCTGACCGACGTGTTCGATCTTCTCACCTACCGGGAACGCTACGAAGACCTGGTGGCGCGGTCGGGCCGCGATGCGTTGACCGGCGCGCTCGATCGCGGCCGTCTGGAACATCTGGGCCGCAAGCACATCGAGGAGGCGGTGCTGACCGGAAAACCGGCGAGCCTTCTCATTGTCGACATCGATCACTTCAAGAGCTTCAACGACCGTTTCGGCCATGCCGCCGGCGACGTGGTGCTGCTACGCATCGCGCGCATCGTGATGGCGACAGTCGGCGCCAACGACACCGTGTTCCGTTATGGCGGCGAGGAATTTGTCGTCATCGTGCCGGGTCTGACGCGGACCGCGGCCTTAACGCTCGGCGAAAGGATCCGCCGCGACGTCGCCAGCCACATGGATGCCGAGGCCGCCGCCCCGCTCGTCACCGTCAGCATCGGGCTTGCGACCTGCGCTGACGACGCCTCCGATTACGATGGCCTGTTCGAATGCGCCGACCGGCGACTCTATCTCGCCAAGTCGGCCGGCAGGAATTGCGTCGTCGGCGAACCCCAGGTCGATGCCGGCGCGCCGAAGTTCGCGTGGGCGGGCTAGCTAGAGCTCTTTATTTCGCCGCGAGATCGTCGTCCCCCACAGGGCGTCACCCCTGGCGGCCAACAAAGCGGAAATTTGGATCGCGAACACAGCGACGCAAGCGCGTCGGCGCTTTGACGCCCGACAGCCCTACCGCTCCGGAAATTTTCGGCGCGCCGTCGTTGTCGCCCGCACCGCGCCATCAGCGCCGAGTGCCTTCACGGTGAACTCGTAGGTGTGGACCTGGCCGCGCGGTGGCGACGGACCGAGGAAGGTGGCTGCAAAGGCTCCGCACGGTACCGTCGCGTGGCCGCCATAGACGACCGTGCCGCCGCCGTGGCGAAAACTCGGCACGTCAAGGTCGGTCATGGCGAAGTTGAGTTTCGCCGTACCTGCCGGCACGTCCTTGAGCTCAAAGCGCGGCGAGCCGGAGCACCATTTAAAGGACGCGGAAAAGGCGAAAGCACCGGAGGCGCTGAAGCAGAGCGCCAGCGCCGCAATGGCGAGCGCGGCGCCGCGAGAGAAGATGCGAGTCCCGCTCATGGCAGTCCTGCTCATGGCCCTCAGTCTAGCACGGTCGCGGCCGCGTTTCGTAACCACCGGGCGGGGTTCATCCCCGCCTGCGGGCTTCGCAAGCTAGGCTCAGAATCGCGACCGCAGTTCGCGCGTCAGGGATGGCCGCCCAGTTGCTCCGCGAACAGCACCAGCGTCTTGCGATAAACCTCGGAGTGATTCCACTCGCGCATCGCCTCAAAATTCGCGGTGCCTTCGCGATACGGTTGCCCACCTTGCCAGCCATTGACGCGCAGAAGATTGGCCGTGGAGGCGAGCACGTCCGGCACCGAGTGGCGCAGATCGACGCGGCCGTCACGGTCGTAGTCGACACCGTATTTGATGTAGGACGACGGCAGAAACTGGGTCTGGCCGATCTCGCCAGCGTAGGCGCCGATCAGGTCGTGCAGCGGCAGATCGCCGCGCTGCACGATCTTGAGCGCCGCGATCAATTCGCTCTGGAACAGTGCGCTGCGCCGGCAATCCCAGGCGAGCGTCGAGATCGTACGGATCACCGGCAGCTTGCCCATGTCGCCGGTGCCGTTGTCGGTCTCCATGGTCCAGATCGCCATGATCAGTTCGCGCGGCACGCCGAACTGGCGCTCAATGCGCGACAAGAGTTCGGCATGCCGTTGCATCAGCCGCTGCGCGCGGCTGATGCGCGCCGGGATGACGCGCGTGCGCGCGTACTCCTCGAAACTCTTCGAGTGGAACATGCCGCGCTGGCGGCGGTCGAAGGAAAGCACGGACTGGTCGGGCTCGAGTCCGGCAAACGCGGTGCCGATGACCTGCGGGCTCACGCCCGCCGCCTGCGCATCGCGCTCCATCTGGGCGAGGAAGCTTGCGTAATTTCCGCCGCACTGCGCGGCGAACGCCGGCGCGGCAAGTGCTGTGAGGAGAAGCGCAAACCCGGCAGCGATAAAGCGGACAATACTAAAGCGCGCGTGCATCCCCCACCTCATTTTCGTCCCGGCGCGCGTTTTACACGTCTGGGTCCGGCTTGTCGCGCGATTCCAGGGAAGCCGCAGCAACGCTTCACCGGATCGCGAGTGCGAGCAGTAAATACAGCCGCTACTCCGCCGCCTCGCGGCGCAACTCGCCGGCCTTTTCCATCTCGCGGCGCAACCATTGCGGGGCAATGTCGAAGCCGTTCGGCCACGTGAGCGCACCGAATTCAAGAAACACGCGCTCGAAATACGATGCGCCCCGCAACGGTGCAATCATAGGCCCCGTTTCATTGACAATGGAGCCGAAATCGTGCTCGCCCATGCTGCCGTCACCGAAATGAACACGCAGCCGGAAGCCCCCAACCTTTTCAAATCTCGTGATTTTAGTCAGCATCGAGACCTGCTATCCGCTCCAGCGGCATTTTAGCACGAGCGCGGTCCCAATTCGCTCTCAATTCCACCTGGCGCGCAAGCGTCCATTGCTTGACCAATCGCGCAGCCGCCGTTGGCAGATAGCCGTCAACGACCTCGCCGGTCTCGATGGAGACATTCGCCTCGTGCCGTTGTAGATGGCCTCAAAGTGCGGCGGGGGATGATCGAAGAAGTACATCCGGATAGCGATGCCGTAAAACCACGAAATGGTCGGCATCGCTCATCCCCTCGCCGGCTCACAGCAAACGCGACGGAGACGCCCCCTCCAGCGCGGAACAGCGCGATCCCCCTCCCCCGCTGCGCAGGGATGCTGGGTCAGTTGTCCAAAAAGCTTCGCAGTTTCCGCGATCGCGATGGATGCTTCAGCTTGCGCAACGCCTTGGCCTCGATCTGGCGGATGCGTTCGCGGGTGACCGAGAACTGCTGGCCAACTTCTTCGAGGGTATGGTCGGTGTTCATGCCGATGCCGAAGCGCATGCGCAGCACGCGCTCTTCGCGCGGCGTGAGCGAGGCGAGCACCCGCGTCGTGGTCTCGCGCAGGTTCGACTGGATGGCGGCGTCGATCGGCAGGATCGCGTTCTTGTCCTCGATGAAATCGCCGAGGTGGGAGTCTTCCTCATCGCCGATCGGGGTTTCGAGCGACAGCGGCTCCTTGGCGATCTTGAGAACCTTGCGCACCTTCTCAAGCGGCATGCCGAGCTTTTCCGCCAATTCCTCCGGCGTCGGCTCGCGGCCGATCTCGTTGAGCATCTGGCGCGAGGTGCGCACGATCTTGTTGATGGTCTCGATCATGTGCACGGGAATGCGGATGGTGCGCGCCTGATCGGCAATCGAGCGCGTGATCGCCTGCCGGATCCACCAGGTCGCGTAGGTCGAGAACTTGTAGCCGCGGCGATACTCGAATTTGTCGACCGCCTTCATCAGGCCGATATTGCCTTCCTGGATCAGGTCGAGGAATTGCAGGCCGCGATTGGTGTATTTCTTGGCGATGGAAATGACGAGGCGCAGATTTGCCTCCACCATCTCCTTCTTCGCCTGGCGCGCCTCGCGCTCGCCCTTCTGCACCATGTGCACGAGCTTGCGGAATTCAGGGATTTCCAGCCCGGTCTCGGTGGCGAGTGTGTGAATGTGCGTGCGCAATTCCTTGATGCGGTCCTTGTCGCGGGCGACAAAATTCTTCCAGCCCTTAGCGGAGAGTTTCGAGACCCGGTTGAGCCAGCGCGGATCAAGCTCCGAGCCCTGGTAATTCTTGAGGAAGTCCTCGCGGATGACGCCGTGGCTTTCGGACAGCCGCATCAGCCGGCCCTCGTGGCCGACGAGGCGCTTGTTGATGTCGTAGAGCTGCTCGACCAGCGCATCGATGCGCGCCTGGCTGAGCCGCAGCGACTTGACCTCCTGGATGATCTCTTCCTTGAGCTTCTTCGACTTGCGTTCCTGCGCCGGCGACAACGTCTCGTTCTTGAGCTTGTTCTGGATGTCGAGGTCTTGCAGGCGGCGCAGCCGCTTGAAACTGTCGGCGATGTTGTCGAAGATCTCCAGCACTTTCGGCTTAAGTTCGGCCTCGATGGCAGCGAGCGACATGGAGTTTTCCAGATCGTCCTCGTCCATCTCGGCTTCGCTGATGGCGGCTTCGAGACTTTCCTCGCCGTCGCTGCCGTTACCGTTCACAACCTGCGGCTTGAACGGCGTCGCGGCGGGCGGCGCTGAAGGCGGCGCCACTGCCTGCGGCGGCTGGGACGCGTGCGGCGCAAAGCCTGGCGCCCCGGGCGGTGCGGCCACGGAACCGTCGCCGGGCGGCGCGGCGGCTACGTTCTTGGCGTCCGGACCGGCGTAGGTCGCTTCGAGATCGATGATGTCGCGGAGGAAAACCTTGCCCTCGTTGAGTTCGTCGCGCCAAATGATGACGGCCTGGAAGGTCAGCGGGCTTTCGCACAGCCCGGCAATCATCGCTTCACGGCCGGCCTCGATGCGTTTGGCGATCGCAATCTCGCCCTCGCGCGAAAGCAGTTCAACCGAGCCCATTTCGCGCAGATACATTCGCACCGGATCGTCGGTGCGCTCGGCCGGTTCCTTGGCTTCGGACTTGGCCGGCGTCTTCGGCGTGACCTCGACCAGTTCGCCGGACTCGCTCTCCTCCTCTTCGGGTTCCTCGCGGGTTTCGCCTTCTTCCTCTGCTTCGGCTTCTTCCGTCTCGACGACGTTAATTCCCATCTCACTCATCATCGCCAGTACGTCCTCGATCTGCTCGGAGGTGACTTCCTCCGAAGGCATGACCGAATTGAGCTGCTCATAGGTGACATAGCCGCGCTTCTTGGCCTGCTTGATCATCTTCTTGACGGCGGCGTCAGAGAGATCGAGGAGCGGCAGCGGGGCATCGGGGGTCTCGGACGCCTCTTTTTCCGGCGTCTCCCCTTCTTTTTGCGGGACGGCCTTGATTTTGCTCGCGACCGTCTTGGTGCCCGCGCTCTTAGTTGCTGCCATGTCTATCTCCACCAACGCCTGTCCGTACCAACGCGGCCTCGCGCCTTTGCCCCAAATAACGCCCCCTACCCTATGGTCATGCGCCACGCCGGTAGACGGGTCCTTCCCTTGTGCCGAAGGCTAATGCGCAAAGCCCTCGGGCGGACGGCCAAAAAGGGCAGCGCCGGTAGCGGGCGCCGCCCGAATCGAGGCCTTCAGTCTTCGCGGAACTCCGTTAAGCTCCGGCTAACCCTACCTATCGCGCGAGCGACCTCCTTAGTACCTCGCCGCCGGGGCGTCCAGCACTAGCAACGAGCCTAGAACGAACGCGTGGGACGGCCGGATTGGTCGCCGAAACCTTCGATCAAAGCCTCGGTTCCATCGAGGGTGGAAAGCCGGGACTTGACGTCGCGCAGACGCGCGTAATTTGCCTCGCTGTTGTCCTGACCGAGCGCCAATTCCGCGTCCTTAAGTTCCCTAGTTAGGGAATGCCACTGCCGATGCAAGGCAAGAAGCTGCTTCCAGGTCAGCAAAACATCGTCGGCCGCGGCGTCCTCCCGGGCGCCCCAAACCGAAGGCGTGGTAATGGTCCGCTCGATCCGGCCCATCAGGTCGGCAAAGCCGCGGCGGCTAAGCTCGGCGACGAGTTCCACACGGTCGACTTCCACGTAGAGGTTGGCCTCCCCGGCCTGTTGATCGGGCTCTCGGCCCAATTCCTGGCTCGATCCGTGTCCCGATTCCGGGCCGGCATCGTGACCGAATTGATGGGCCAGCACATCGATCAGCGCGGCCTTGAGCTTCTTTGCGTCGGCGTGGCGGAATTCGGTCTCGGCGAACTCCTCCAGGCGGTCGTGCATGAGCCAGGGATGGTTGAGCGCGGCTTGCAGGATCAGCGCCTCCCGGCGCGGTATAGCGGTGCGATGGCCGCGATGGAGCGGACCGGCCGCAAGATGGGGACTTGTCACCACGTAGGCCTCGTCGCGGCCGAAGGCGCCACGGTGCGACATCGGCCGCGGTCCGGGCGCCCCGCGGCGTCCTCGTTCATCCCAATTGCGCCGGCGACTGGTCGCTTCCGCGGGAGCAAAGAGTGCCCGCAGGCGCGCAGCGAAGTCGGCCCGGTAATACCGGCGCACCGTCTCGTCCGCGACGGTATTGGTGACCTCAGTGAGGCGCGCTTCGAAGGCAGCGCGGCGCTCGGGCGTCGTGAACGGCCCAGCTTCGGTCTCGCGCGCCCACAACATGTCGGCGAGCGGTCGCGCTGCGGAAAGCACATCCTCGATGGCTTCGCGGCCGCCCGAGCGCGCCAGATCGTCCGGGTCCTGCCCGTCCGGCAATGCCGCGAGTTTCAGACTCTTGCCCGGCTTGATGAGCGGCAAGGCGACGTCGAGCGCGCGATAGGCCGCACGCCGGCCGGCATCGTCACCGTCGAAGCACAGGGTCGGCTCATCGGCCATCCGCCACAGCAGACCGAGCTGATCGGCGGTAAGCGCAGTGCCGAGCGGCGCTACAGTCGCCTCGAAGCCAGCGGTCACCATGGCGATAACGTCGATATAACCCTCGACCGCAATGACGCGCCCGCCTTCGTGAGCGGCTTTGCGCGCGGCGGCGATGTTGTAAAGCGTGGCGCCCTTGTGAAAGAGCGGCGTTTCGGGCGAGTTGAGGTACTTCGCCGCGACTTCCTTTTCGAGCGCGCGGCCGCCGAACGCGATCACCCGGCCGCGCCAGTCGCTGATGGGAAACATCACCCGGTCGCGGAAGCGGTCGTAAGGCACCGGAATGTCATCGCCGGCAACGAGCAGCCCCGCCTCCACCATGTCCTCTACCGAGACCTTCGCCGCGCCGAGATGCTCCTTGAGCGCGTACTGCTCGGCAGACGCGTAGCCGAGCCGGAACTTCAGCTGCGTCGCCGAGGTGATGCCGCGATCGGCAAGATAGCCGCGACCGCGCGCCCCCTGGCGCGACGCCAAGTTCGCCTCGAAGAATTTTGCCGCCAGTTCGACGATGTCGTGGAGCGTCTTTCTCCGCTCCTCGTGCGCCTGTGCCTCCTGGGTCATCACGGGCATCGGAACGCCTGCCTGCCCGGCCAGACGCTCGACCGCTTCCGGGAAGCTCACGCCCTCCGTCTGCATGATGAAATCGAAAATGTTGCCGTTCTTGCCGGAGGAGAAGTCAAACCACATCGCCTTCTGGTCATTGACGAAGAACGATGGCGTCTTCTCCTTGTTGAACGGCGACAGACCCTTAAATTCGCGTCCCGCCTTGCGCAGCTTCACGCGGCGGCCCACGACTTCCGAGACCGGAAGCCGCGCGCGCAGCTCATCGAGGAATTGCGGCGAGAATCGCATGGTGATTCGGGAGGGTAGCGCGGATGCAGGCTAAATAGGGGGCGACAGACCGCGGCACGAGCGCCCTTGGCGCTTGTCCCGGTTATCCACAGCTGACGAAGCTACCCCGCGAGCAGTTTCTTCACCATCGCGCTCGCCTTGCCGAAATCCATTTGCCCGGAAAAACGCTCCTTGAGCGCCGACATGGTGCGGCCCATGTCCTTGAGCGTCGCCGCCTCCAGTTCCTTGATCAGGGAGGAGATCGCCTCGCCGGCTTCGATGTCCGACAATTGCTTGGGCAGATACGCCGCGATGATCTCGATTTCCTCGCGCTCCTGGGCGGCGAGTTCGGCACGTCCGGCCTTCTCGTAAATGTCGAGCAATTCCTGGCGCTGCTTGATCATTTTGCCCATGACGTCGAGAATCTCGGCATCGGAGAGCGTGAGCCGCTCCGCGGCGCTGGTCTCGCGTTTCAATATTTCGGCATTGATCAGACGCAGCGTCGAAACCCGGCGCTTATCGCCGGCCTTCATCGCGTCTTTCAGCGCATTGTTGATATCGTCGCGAAGCACATCGACCTCACTTTGGACCTTATTGCGCGGACACCCGGTAAGCCCGCATCCACCACCGCCGCACCGCGATTACCGCCCATACCGCCTCGACCGCTCCGAACGGCCAGGCGCCCTGCATAAATCCATAGATCGATCCCAAGGCACAAGCACAGGCGAACGCCAGAATGAAGACAGGCCCGCGATCCTCAAGGGCGTAGAAGATCGGCATCGCGGTGACTGCGAACAGGCCGAATGCGGTAAGCCAATCCACGCCGACCTCTTTGACGCCACACCGGCCTGCGGCTATGTAGGCCGCTCATGACACCCGAACAAGACGCTTCCGGCTGGTCGGAACCTGCTCCGACGGCGCTGTTGGTGCTCGCCGACGGCACCGTGCTGGAGGGCTTCGGCTTCGGCGCGACCGGCCACGCCGTCGGCGAAGTCTGCTTCAACACTGCGATGACCGGTTACGAGGAAATTCTGACCGATCCGTCCTATGCCGGTCAGATCATCACCTTCACCTTTCCGCACATCGGTAATGTCGGCACCAACGACGAGGATATCGAGACCGTCAACCTCGCCGCCACGCCCGGCGCGCGCGGCGTCATTCTGCACTCCGCCATCACCGCGCCGTCCAATTACCGCGCCACGCGCCATCTCGACGCCTGGCTCAAGAGCCGCGGCGTCATCGGACTTGGCGGCGTCGACACCCGCGCGCTGACCGCATTCATTCGCAAGAACGGCATGCCGAACGCTGCGATCGCGCACGAGCCGTCCGGCCGCTTCGATCCGGACGTGCTCAAGCGCGAAGCGCGGCAATGGCCGGGGCTGGTCGGCATGGACCTCGTGCCGATGGTCACGACCGCCCAGCGCTTCACCTGGCAGGAGACGCCGTGGGTCTGGGGCGAGGGCTACGGCGAGATGGGCGAGCCGGAATTCCACGTCGTCGCCATCGACTACGGCATCAAGCGCAACATCCTGCGCCAGCTCGCCGGCAATAGCTGCAAGGTGACGGTTGTGCCGGCACAAACGTCGGCCGCCGATATTCTGGCGCTAAAGCCGGACGGCATTTTCCTCTCGAACGGCCCCGGCGATCCGGCCGCCACCGGCGAATATGCGGTGCCGGTGATCCGCACCCTCATCGAGCAAAAGCCGGTCTTCGGTATCTGCCTGGGCCACCAGATGCTGGGGCTCGCGGTCGGCGCCAAGACCGTAAAGATGCACCAGGGCCATCATGGCGCGAACCACCCGGTTAAAGATCTGGCGACCGGCAAGGTCGAGATCACCTCGATGAACCATGGCTTTGCGGTGGACGGCACGACGCTGCCGCCGCAGACCGTGGAAACGCACGTCTCGCTATTCGACGGCTCCAATTGCGGGCTGGCGTTCAAAGACAAGCCGGTATTTTCGGTTCAATACCACCCTGAGGCCTCGCCCGGCCCGCGCGACAGCCATGGCCTTTTCAAGCGGTTTGCCGCCCAGATGCGGTCGTTCAAAGGGCACTGAGAGGGGCGCCGAGGCCAGAACCGGCTTTTGGGTTAGACAATTTCAACCCCATATCGGGTAAGACTGTGCCAACCGCCCGCCGGCGAGACGAAATTGCAATGTCGAACGTCACCCAGCGCATCGCGCCGATCACCCACACTTTCAAGGATGACGGCACGATTCCAAACAATCCGGCCCTGCCTTTTGTGCTCTATCGCGCCGGAATCGACCTCGTTGGCTCGCCGGACCCGGAAGAAATCATCGAGAAGACCTTCACTGAAAACGGCTGGGGCGATATGTGGCGCAACGGGGTTTACCCGTACGTTCACTATCATTCGATGATCCACGAGGCGATGGCGGTCGCCCGCGGCCGCGCCAAGGTGCGGTTCGGCGGCGATAAGGGCCGGGAGATCGATATCGTGACCGGCGATGTCGTCATTTTGCCGGCCGGCACCGGGCACCAGCGTCTGACCCAGAGCCCGGACCTTGTGGTTATCGGAGCGTATCCGCCGAGCGGCAAATACAACCTTTGTCGCGGCAGCAAGGCGGATCGTACTGAGGCGCTCGCCTCGATCCGGAAGGTGCCGCAGCCCGAGACTGATCCGGTGTTCGGAGCCGAAGGTCCGCTGATGACGCTGTGGCGGCATGATCACTGACTGGCTTTCGTTCTGGGATAATCCACACTTCATTTACGTCAGTGCCCGTCACAAGGATGTGCACTATCGGCTGATCGCCAAGGAAATTGCGGCGCTAGTGCCCGCACCCGACGCGCGGGTGCTGGATTACGGCTCGGGCGAGGCGCTGCACGCCGACATCGTGGCTGACGCCTGCGGCGAGCTCGTTTTGTGCGAAGCCGCAACCACCGTGCGCGCCGGCCTCGAAAAGCGATTTGCCGATAATCCGAAAATCCGGGTCGTCGCGCCGCACGAGATTGCGCGACTGCCCGAACATTCGCTCGACCTCATCGTCATGCACTCGGTCGTGCAATACGTGACGCCGACCGGTGCCGGCATGCTGTTCGCTTTGTTTCATCGCATTTTGAAATCTGACGGCCTGCTCGTGGTCAGCGATGTCATCCAACCGCAGACCGCGGCGGCAACTGATGCCTTTACGCTGCTGCGGTTCGGCCAGGCCAACGGATTTTTCTTTGCTGCGCTGTGGGGGCTGACGCGCACGCTGTTGTCGGATTACTGGCGGCTGCGTTCGCAGCTCGGGCTGACCCGCTATGCGCAGGCCGCCCTGATCGAGAAGCTCAACGCCTTCGGCTTCACCGCGGAACGTGCCCCAGCCAATATCGGACACAATCAGGAGCGCCGCACCTACTACGCGCATCCGCGCTGAGCCTGTAGCGGCAACGCCGTCGAGGTCCGCGACGCCATCAGACCCGACGCCTGTTGCAATTTGGTTTGCCGGGCGAAAACCGTCCACCGGCAGTTGCAGGAATGCACGCGAGATGATCGGCTCGCCATATTGCGCAAAACGACGAGCGACCACGCAAGTGGCAGCGCAATGAGTGGAGCAACACAGCTCGGTATCCTCCGCCTGCGGTCGTAAAGCAAAGCGCCGATAGTCGGGAGGCCGCTATGGGCAATTTTAAGATTTATGGATTTCGCTTATCGTGGGCCTATCGATGGCCCGCCTGACTTTCACGAGCGTGGCCGCGGATTAGGGAGAGGTGGCGCAATGAAACGGAAGACAACGTCATTCGGCATAAATCGTCGCACGCTGGTTGCGGGCATGTCGGCAGCGCCGGCACTGGCGTTTACCCGAAGGAGCCTTCGCGCAACAAAATCCGGTGACGGCAATCGACATCGCACTCGAACCCGACGCGACGATGGTTGCGCACGCCAAAGACGCCAACGCCCGTCTGCTTAAGTCTTTCCCCAAAGGCTTCGCGCTGGATGAGACGCACCACCCGCACGTCAGTATCCTGCAGCAGTTTGTCCGCACCGACGACCTCGACAAGATATTTGCGGTGGCGAATGCGATTATGGTCAAGGAAAAACCCACGGCATGGACGCTGAAGGCGTTCAAGTATTACTATATCCCCGATCCCCGTTCGGCCTCAGGTAATTGCTGCCGAACCGACCGAAGCCTTGCATCGGCTGCAAGATGAACTCATCGCGGCCGTCAAACCCTACACCGTCAGGACCGGCACTCCGGCTGCCTTCTTCAGCGAAGTAGATGGACGCGACATTCAAAAATCGCTGATCAAATACGTCGCCCACTTCGTCGAGATCGCCGCGGGCAAGCGGTTCAATCCGCATGTGACGATCGGTGTCGGAACGGAAAGATATTTGAACAAGATCCTGGCGGAACCATTCCCGTCGTTCACGTTCTCGCCGGCCGGCGCGTCGGTCTATCAGCTCGGCACCTTCGGTACGGCACGGAAAGAACTCAAGGCGCTCACGCTGACGCTCTGAAACAGGATTGCAAAACGCACCACGTTGGAGAATGGCGATGAAGTCGGACGACTTGTTGCCAAGAATAGACCGCCGCGCTCTTGTTGCCGGTCTGGCCTTACTGCCCGCAGCGGGCTCACTCTTTTCAACGCCGGTGCGGGCACAAAACGCATCCGCTCGCACCGCTGGCGTCGTGGGCAGACGGTCCGGCGAAACAGGCGATCATCGATTTCGTGCAGGCAACGACGGATCAGTCGAGCCCTAAATTTGTTGCGGCGGAAGATCGTATTGCTTGTTTTGACCAGGACGGCACACTCTGGGTCGAGAAGCCGATATATGCTCAGGTTGTCTACTGTCTGGACCGGGTGCCGGCGGTGGTCGTCTCAAAAGCCGGAACTCAAACATCGAGAACCGTTCAAAACCGTGCTGTCCGGCGACAAAGCCGCGATTGCGGCGCTGTCGCTTCCCGCCCTTGAAGAAATCCTCGCTGCGACGCTGACCGGGATGTCGGTGGATATGTTCGTGGCTGACGTCGCAAAATGGCTCGACACCGCAAAACACCCACGCTGGAATCGTCTCTATACCGACCTCACCTATCAGCCGATGCAGGAAGTCCTGCAATTCATGCGCGACAGCGGTTACAAGACCTATATCGTCACCGGCGGTGGTCAGGATTTCGTGCGGGTCTACGCGCAACGGGTCTACGGCATCCCGCCGGAGCAGGTGGTCGGATCAATGGGCGGGACAAAGTTTGGCTACACCAAAGACGGCAAGCCGCTCCTGACCAAGGAGCCCAAGTTGCTCTTGAACGACGACAATGCCGGCAAGCCTCAGGGCATTCATCTGATGATCGGCCGTCAACCGCGCGCGGCCTTTGGCAACTCGGTCGGCGACCGGCAGATGCTGGAATATACCGGTGCCGGCGAAGGCGCGCGGCTGATGATGCTCGTGCTGCACGACGACGCGCAGCGTGAATATGCCTACGGCCCTGCGAACGGGCTTCCCGACAGTAAGGTCGGTACCTTCACGCAGACGCTGTACAACGAAGCCAGGAAGGACGGCTGGACGGTCATCAGCATGAAGAACGACTGGAAGCGTATTTTCGCATTTGATTAAGCCGTTCCCGAGACCACGACAGGCTAACAAACAATAAGGCAAGGCCGGTCGCCGCCAGCCTTGCTTGGCGGCGTTTACTGTTTGACCGATGCAAGCGCGCGCATGCGCTTGATCGACCAGGGCCCCGCTGCTGATGATATGCGCGGGCGGTTCGTGAAAACGTAGCGCCTCGATGACGTCGGGTTGATTGAGCACGACGAGGTTGGCCGCCGCTCCCTCGATCAACCGGAATCCGGTCAGATTGATTGCCGCAGCGGCATCCACCGTGACCATGTCGTACAGCTTTTCGACATCCTGCCGCGTCATCATCCATAACAGATGCGAGGCGAGAAACGCGACTTCGAGCATGTTGTTGCGGCCGAAGGCGTAGTAGGCGTCGGAAATATCGTCCTGGCCAAGGCATACGAGGACGTTGTCGGCCAGCAATTCCTTGACGCGCGCGTGCAGCGGCCCGGTGTGCGGGTCAGTCACCACGGCAATGCACGCCGCTTGCAAAAGCCGCGCAACCCGCTGCACATAGGGCATCGGATAAAGGCTCATCGCGCGGCAATGGTGCGCAAGCGCGCGGCCGTGCCAGCCTCGCGCGATCGTTTCCACCGCCATCATTTCCAGCGTGCGCAAACCGGGATCGCCGGCATCGTCAAGGAGCATGGAGACATCCTTGTCGAACTTTTGCGCGACATCGAAGCAGGCTTTCACATGGCTTGCGGCATCGGCGTCGGTAAGCTCGACCCACGGAATGCCGCCGACCACATCGGCGCCGAGCGCCATGGCCTTCTGCATCAACGCGAGCGCGCCCGGCTCGCGCACGATGCCGTCCTGGGCGAACGCGACGATTTGCAGATCGACAATGCCGCGGAATTCGTCGCGGACCCGGATAAGTGCCTTGACGCCTTCGAGACGCGCCTTGCGATCAACGTCGGCAAAAGCGCGAATGTGCAGGTTGCCGTAGAGCGCCGCCAGCGCCACGGCGCGGCGGGCGTTTTCGACGATCCAAGACTCCGCGTATTTCTCTTTGATCTTGCTGGCGAGCTCGATGCCGGCCATCGCCTTGCCCATCGTCTCGCCCTGATAGGACTTGAGCGCCTCCTCCTCCATCATCGGCAAGGTCCAGACCTTGCACAGATGCAGGTGGGGATTGACGAATGATTCGGTCACGAGGTTGCCGCCGGCGTCGATCTCCGTCCCGCCTTTGCCGCCGAGACGTTCGCCGATAGTGACAATGCGACCGTCCTTGATGCCGATTTCCGCCAGCCGGTCGCCATGGCCGCGAAGCCGGGCGCGGCGGATCACAATGTCGAATGTTTGATCCATTGCCCGGTTATAGACGAGTTTCAGAAGAAAACCGCAGCATCCGGCCTGGTTTTAAAACGCCGACGAATACTTCGGTCCGATCAATTCCTTAAGCGCCCGCAAAACGTGTGTTCGGCTTGGCGCCGAGGGCCACATGTTTGTCTTGCGCAGTGATGTGAAAACCGCCACTGTCCCGCCAGCCGCGGAAGTTCATCCGGGATTCTCGGATGAGCGGGGGGCCTCCGGGTGCAGAGTATGAGTACAAGCGGCCCGGAAGGGCGCCTGCCAGATGCGAAAGCCTGCAACGCGCTTTTGATCTATCCCCGGTTTGACGGGGACACGTTCTGGAATTTCAGAAAAACCGCGGCAATGTTCGGCGCCAAATATCCAGCGCCGCCGCTCGGCATGATCACGCTCGCGGCGCTATTGCCGCGTACCTGGTCGATCCGGCTGGTCAACCGTAACACCGAGGAATTAACCGACGACGACCTTGAATGGGCCGACTTGGTCTTGACCGGCGGCATGCTGCCGCAACAGAACGATATGCTCGACATTGTCGATCTCTGCGGCGCGCGCGGCAAGCCTGTCGTCGTCGGTGGCCCCGGGGTCACGTCGTCACCGCATCTTTATCAGACCGCGGACTTTCAAATCCTCGGCGAAGCCGAAGGGGTTATCGACAAATTTGTCGAAGCCTGGGAAGCGGGCGCGCGCGAAGGCGTCTTCGAGGCAGAGAAATTTCAGGTCGACGTCACCAAGACGCCGATCCCTCGCTTCGATCTCTTGAAATTCGACGACTATCTCCACATTGGCGTGCAGTTCTCGCGCGGCTGCCCGTTCACCTGCGAGTTCTGCGACATCATCGAGCTTTATGGGCGCGTGCCGCGCGCCAAGACCAACGCGCAGATGCTCGCCGAGCTCGATGAGCTGTACCGGCTGGGCTATCGCGGCCACGTCGACTTCGTGGACGATAACCTCATCGGCAACAAGAAGGCCGTCAAGGCGTTCCTTCCGGAGCTCGCCAAGTGGCTCGAAGCGCATGACTACCCGTTCGAGTTCACGACTGAAGCCTCGCTCAACCTCGCCGACGATCCCGAATTCCTGAAACTGATGACCCAAGCCAACTTCATCGGGGTGTTCGTCGGCATCGAGAGTCCGGACCCGGCGACGCTGGTTGCGATGCGCAAGAAGCAGAACACGCGCCGCAGCATTCCCGACAGCATCCACAAGCTTTACGCGGCCGGCCTGTTCGTGACGGCGGGCTTCATCGTCGGCTTCGACAGCGAGTCGCAATCGATGGCGGACGCAATGGTCGAGCTGATCGAGGAAGCAGCAATTCCGGTCTGCATGGTGGGCCTGCTTTACGCGTTGCCGAACACGCAGCTCACGCGCCGACTCGAAAAGGAGGGCCGCCTGCATCCGGATCACGAGCGCGAGGATATCAAAAGCGCCGACCAGTGCACGATGGGGCTCAACTTCGAGACGCTGCGGCCGCGGCAGGAGATCCTCGGCGACTACGTCAGCATCCTGCAGCGCGTTTACGATCCGGCCGCGTTTGCTGGCCGTCTTCAGCGCCTGGCGGCGCTGCTCGACAATTCCGGCCGCAAGCAGCAAACGCGCGCGGAGTATGCGCAGAGCCGGGATGGCGGTCTCGAGGTGACGCGCCGGATTCTCGCCAATATGCCGGCACCGCGCGATATGTTCCGCCGCACGCTGATGCAATGCCTTTCGGCCAATCCAACTTCGATCCGGTCGATCCTCGGCCAGATGGCCTTATACGCGCATGTCGGGCCGTTCTCGCGTGATGTGATTGGGCGGCTGGAAACCATGATCGCAGTCCTCGAGCCTATTGTGGAACCGGCGGTGCGGATCCAGCGGGCAGCTGGAAATTTGACGATGTGACGCTGGCGATCGTTTGACGCGCACTGGCTCGCGGCCCTCAGGCTCGTAACCGCGCAACAAATTTGGGGCCGCCTGCGATTGCTCGCGGGCGGCCCTTATTTGATCCTAGACGTTGGGCTGATTGCCGTCGTCTTTAGTTCCTCTGCGTTGCAGCCTGCGAGTTCGCCGCCAAGTAGTCTTGGTAGGTCATGCCGGCGTAATTCGGCGTGGTCGGCGCCTGGGTCGCGTCGGCAGCCGGCGAGTCAGGCGCGGTGTCGTTGGACTGGGCGTTGGCCGGCGGTGTGGGGGTAGCGTCGGACGTAGCGCCACCACCAACTCGCGCGCTGGCCGCTTCTTTGGTGCAGACATCCGCGAACACAACCAGACCATCCTGCGTGTAGGTCTTGGTCAGGCAAGTACACGAGCCGGGGCCGGGAGTAGCCGCGGACACAGGCGCCGCGTCGCCGTCGGGAAGTCCGCCCACCACTGGGTCGACAACGATCCAGCGACCGCCGCGGAAAATCCAGTGTCCGCCCGGATGGCCGGCCCAACGGCTGGGGTAACCACGACCAGGATAACCGTGACCGGGATAACCGTGGCCGGGGTGATCGCCGCCGCGTGCGATACGTCCGCCGCCGCCCCGGCCGCCTCGGCCGACATGCCCGCCACCACCGATGTGGCCGCCACCGACGTGACCGCCACCGACGTGACCGCCACCGCCGCCGTGGCCGCCGCCACCGCCGCCACGGGCGTAAGATGCGCTAGATGCAAACGAGGCAACCGCGATCGTAACCGCGGCTGCGAGAGTGAGGATAAGAGTGCGAGACATAGCCGTTCTCCAAGGGGTTAAGAATTGCGATACCCATTGGTCGGAGCCGGCGGAAAAAGGTTCATGGCCGCTTGAGAGAACCCGATGAGCCGAATGGCGAGGGTCGTCCGGCGAGCCGCAATACTAGCGACCGCCGACCCGTTATTAGCGACGTTCACGTCATAAATATCGCGGCTCGAATTGAAACGGCAAAAACGGCGGCCGAGCGGCCCGCAAAGGGACCGTACCGTTGCCGAGGTCTATTGGATCAATTCGAGCACAAAATCCATCGGCTCAGCGATGGAATATCCGGAATTAAGAAGCATTGTGAAGTCCGGCGCTCTCTCGGTCAGAGGGATGAACTCAATCATGATCCCCACAAGATGAAAATATGTATCAGGAGGCTCTGGATCGATTTCGAACACCGGGCCTCCGCTGTTGCCCCGGTACACCGGGCCGTCAATGATTAGAGAATGCCTTTGCGGGTCCTTTCCGGCTATGAGCGCCCGCCTGAGGAGCGGTCGAAGCGGATCAAATTGCGGACTTTCAGGCAGGCCGAGCGACGCCGGATATCCATACAAAATAGCATCATTTCCGACCAGAACTTCATCGAATTTTCGCACCGCTACCATCGCTGCAGTGACCAAACCGCTATCGGCAAATTCAACTTTTGTGACGCCAGGCGCGAAGAACGTCATCAGGGAATGATCCTGCGCCTCTTTTAGGGTCCCAAGCTTGACGACGGCAACGTCTCTGGTTTTGTGCGGCTTCACATCGCCTCTATCCAGCAGCATTTTGAAATCCACCCTCAGCAGAATCCGCTGCGGGGTCGGCAGATCGTTTGAGTACGACACCAGTTCAAGCACCAGATCCGGCACTTCCGCTTGGCGGGTTTTTTCATTGGGCAGCCCCGACTTAATCACATGCTTTGCCGTCACCAAATACTCGGCATTGGCGGTACCAAAATAGACACCTGAGCCAAAACCCAGCGTCGCTCCGCTTTTATTTTTCAGAATGACCAGGACGGGATATGCCAGATTGTCATCAGGGATCATGCGCCTTGCCTCGGCCAAATTAACGGTCACAAAGGTCAAGGCAACGATGAGAAGTAAGCCAACAGCTTTAAAGTGTCGGTTCATCGAAGAATTCCTTTAAATCGGGAACGCTCGTTCGAACATTTCCCTTTAATATCACATTAGCGCGATACCCAGCCGCCCTGCTCATAGGTTGAGGCAGCCCTGTTCAGGCAGCCCCGCAGCACCGGCCGTCGGGAATTCAGTCCAAAAATACGGGAATGCCCGTCGCCGAGGCATCCGCTTGCCCAAATCGGCCCGAAAAGGGAGACTGGCGGCGGGCGTCCCGGTGGCCGACCGGGCCGCGCAAATTTTCTTCAATTCCAGTTGAACCAGCTCCCCGGTCCAAACGACCAACGTCATGAGCCGATAGCCGTGCCGATGTAGCCATGCCGATGCAAACGACTTCGGATGCGGTTCTGATCGGAAGGATCGCCAATGGCGACCGGCTCGCCATGCAGGTGCTGTTCGCGCGCCACCACGTCGGAGTTTACCGGTTCGTGCTGCGGCTGGTGCGCAACGAGGCAACGGCGGAGGACTTGATCAGTGACGTGTTTCTCGACGTCTGGCGCCAAGCCGGAAAATTCGAGGGACGCTCAGCGGTCTCGACCTGGTTGTTGAGCATTGCGCGCTTCAAGGCGCTCTCGGTGCTGCGACGGCGGCCGGAAGAGGAACTGGACGAGGAGACTGCCAGCGCCATCGAGGATCATTCCGACGATCCGGAGACTGCGCTGGCAAAGAAGGACAAAGGAGCGGCAATGCGGGAATGCCTGAACGAATTGTCGAATGAGCACCGCGAAGTCATCGATCTCGTCTACTACCACGAGAAATCGGTGGAAGAGGTCGCGGCCATCGTCGGCATTCCGGAGGCAACCGTCAAAACCCGCATGTTCTACGCACGCAAGAAGTTATCGGAGCTCCTCAAGGAGCGAGGCATAGATCGAGGTTGGCCATGAACACGGCAAACGAGACCGAACGCAGCGAGATCGAAGACCTGCTGCCCTGGCATGCGGCGGGAACGCTGGATCATCGCGACATGAAGCGCGTCGAAGCAGCACTTGCCGAAGACCCCGAGCTTGCCCGGCATTACGAGCTGGTGCGCGAGGAGCTCGGTGAGACGATCCACCTCAACGAGACACTGGGTGCGCCATCGGCCCGTGCCATGGAGGCGCTGTTCGCCAAAATCGATGCCGAACCGGCGCGGAGCCCGGCGGTGTCACTGAATCTCGGCGCCCGCATCGGGGAGTTTTTCGCCAGCCTTTCACCGCGTACGCTGGCCTGGTCGGCGAGCGCAGCGGCACTCGCCATCGTGCTGCAGGCCGGATTGATCACCGGCATCATGCTCAACGAGAAGGGCCCGGCCGGCTACGCGACGGCCTCGGCACCGACGAGTGTCTCCGGCGAGGGCGGTATTGGGGTGCCGACGGCGTTCCAAGGCGACTATGCGCTGATCCAATTCCAGCCGCAGGCCAGCGCCGCTGAAATCACTCAGTTCTTGGAAACCAACAACTTAAGTGTTGCGGGCGGTCCGTCCGCGGGCGGACTATACCGCGTGCGCATCGCGGCGGCCAAGCTCCCGAAGACGGACCTCGACCGCCTCATCAAGACGCTGCAAGAGAACAAGGTCGTCGGCTTCATCGCCGTCACCGAGTAATCGTCGGCCACGGTTCGGCGTCAGATCCTGCGATCAAGGCGTTGCCGACCCAAGCGTCCGGTAGGCGCCGCCGAATCGGGAGGTTGCCATGCGAAGCAATTCAATAACGTTCCGAGCAGTCTTGGCGCTTTTGCTGTTTGGGTTTGTTTTGGCGGTTGGCTTCGTTGGCGAGTCTGACCCGGCGGCAGCGCGCGGCTTTGGGTGGGGCGGCGGCAGATCGTTCGGCGGCATGCGCGGCGGCGGATCGCACCACGAGATGACGCGGAGAATGAACCAGTCTTCCTCGCGGACCGGACATGATACGTCCAACAAACGCGCCGTCAGCCGCAATTCCAACTCAAACAAATCTGGCAGCTACTCGGGCTCGAAAACCACGACCACTCAGAGCAACGGCACCACTTCGACCTCGAACAAGTTCGGCACCAATGCCGGCTCGAGAACCACGACCGGCAACACTTCGACCTCGAATACGTCGACTACTAATGCCGGCACGAGCACGACGAACACGCAGGGAAGTGGCAACTATTCCACCGTGAACAGGTTCGGCAGCCATACCGGCTCACGAACAACCCGTACGCCGGGGACAGTCAACACTTCCACCTCGAACACATCGACGGCCAATACCGGCTCGAAAACCACGACCACGACCGGCAACGCTTCGACCAGTAATGGCAGCTCCACTGGAAACACTTCAACCGCCAACAACGGCTCAAGGGCCGGAAGCACGCCGAGGACCAACGGCAATTCCACATCGAACGCCCCAGGCACCACGACCATTTCGAGTACCGGGACCGGGTCGGGGACGGTCGCTAATGCCGGCTCGAGCACATCTGACACGCCGCGCGGTGGTGGCCGCATTCCCGGCTCGCAGCTGCCGAACGTTCCGCCGGGGCCTGTTGGTCTTGGCGGCGGCGGTGCCGGTAGCGGCGCAGGAGCCGGTGGCGGCACAGGAGGTGGCGGCAGCGGTGGCGCGGGTGGCGGAGCCAATGTGGCCAGCAGCGGCGTGCCGCCGCGAAACGAGCGGCGCTATGTACCAGATGAAGTCATCGCCGAGTTTTCGTCGACCGCGACGCCGCAATCGATCGATCAGCTCGCGCGCCGATACAATCTGACCCGGCTCGATTCCCAAAGCTTCCCGTTGATCGGCACCACCATTTACCGTTGGCACATCAACGGTCGACGCTCAGTTCCGGATACGATCGGTACGATCGAAGACCAGCGCGTCGTTGCCAGAGCCCAGCCCAATTACCTTTTCACGCTGCAGGCAGACGCCACAACCGCGGCGACAAAAACCCGCGGCCGTGATTCGGCCCAATACGCCCTCGGCAAGCTGCACATCGAACGCGCGCATCAAGTCGCAACCGGGAAAGACATTCCAATTGCCTTGATCAACTCCGAAATTGACGTGAAACATCCGGATCTGAATGGAGCAATCACAAAAAGCTTCGATCCGCTCGGTGGAGATGCCAAGCCGCACCCGCATGGCACTGCCATGGCAGGCGCCATCGCCGCGCATGGGAAACTGTCCGGCATCGCTTTAGGCCCGCATCTATTGGCGGCGCGCGCCTTTGACAACACCGCGGGCGAGGCCAAGGGCACCTCCTTTGCGATCTACAAAAGCCTGCAGTGGGCCGCGGACAATGGCGCTCGCGTCATCAATATGAGCTTTGCCGGCCCCGCCGACCCTGATTTGCACCGGATGCTCACGGCCGCATACGACAAAGGCATCGTGCTGGTAGCGGCAGCCGGAAACGCCGGACCCAACTCCGCACCGCTTTATCCGGCAGCTGATCCCGACGTCATCGCCGTGACCGCGACTGACAGCAATGACGGCCTGTTCAAGATGGCGAACCGCGGCTCGTACATCGCGGTTGCTGCTCCGGGCGTGGAGATTCTGGCACTGGCGCCCGGTAACTCATATCAGATCACCACGGGCACCTCGGTCGCCGCGGCGCATGTAAGCGGGATCGCGGCGATGCTGCTCGAAGAAAAACCTTCGCTCACGCCCAACGAAGTCCGCTCGATCATCATGTCTACCGCCAAGCCGCTCGGATCGGCCGGCCAGCGATCGGACTTTGGCGCCGGACTGGCGGATGCCTACCAAGCAGTCTCGGCGGTGACGAACGGCAAGCCCGCGGGCAAACAGGACGCCGAACAGGCAAAGGAATGATCGCAAGCGAGATGACAACTCGCGTTGCTTGGCGGCGCCGACGCTGTCGGCCTTGATCATATGCCGCGTGCGCCAAACGGCCAGACGTGGCCGCATCGCAACCCGTCGATCCGGATCGATACGTCCAGGTTCCACAGCTCCGAGCAACTAAAATCGCGCAAATATCGCCACGAACGTCTGTCACGCGGCCCGGACATGCCGAAACCTCTTCCCTGCCCGGTGTTTCTGGTCTAAGGAGCGCCCGCGCGCGGGCTTAAGCTCCGGCGCCTGGGCCAAGGACGCGCACCAAGCGCGCCCTTTTTTTGTGCCCTCAGACACGGAAGCCATGCCCAAGCGGACCGACATTTCCTCGATCCTGATCATCGGCGCGGGACCGATTGTGATCGGCCAGGCTTGCGAATTCGACTATTCGGGCACGCAAGCCTGCAAGACGCTCAAGGCTGAGGGCTACCGGATCGTCCTGGTCAATTCCAATCCGGCGACCATCATGACCGATCCGGATCTGGCGGATGCGACATATATCGAGCCGATCACGCCGGAGATCGTCGCCAAGATCGTCGCCAAAGAGCGTTATGCCGTTCCCGGCGGTTTTGCGCTGCTTCCGACCATGGGTGGGCAAACTGCTCTCAACACGGCGCTGTCGCTCCGCCGTATGGGCGTCCTGGAAAAGTTCGACGTCACCATGGTCGGCGCCACGGCCGACGCCATCGATAAAGCCGAAGACCGGAAGCTGTTTCGCGAGGCGATGACGAAGATCGGCCTTGCAACGCCGCGTTCGCATCAGATCAAGACCTTGATCGGCGCGCTCGAAGCGCTGGAGGATATCGGACTCCCCGCCATCATCCGGCCGTCGTTCACGCTCGGCGGCACGGGCGGCGGCATCGCCTACAACAAGGCCGAGTTCATCGAGATCGTCGAGCGCGGCATCGATGCGTCGCCGACCTCGGAGGTGCTGATCGAGGAATCCGTGCTTGGCTGGAAAGAGTACGAGATGGAAGTCGTTCGCGACCGGAACGACAATTGCATTATCGTCTGCTCGATTGAGAACGTCGATCCGATGGGCATACATACCGGCAACTCGATCACCGTCGCGCCGGCGCTGACGCTGACCGACAAGGAATATCAGATCATGCGCGACGCCTCGATTGCGGTGTTGCGCGAGATCGGCGTCGAGACTGGCGGCTCCAATGTTCAGTTCGCGGTCAATCCCGAGGACGGCCGGCTCGTCGTCATCGAGATGAACCCTCGGGTGTCGCGCTCTTCGGCGCTGGCATCGAAGGCTACCGGCTTCCCGATTGCCAAAGTCGCCGCCAAGCTCGCCGTCGGCTACACGCTCGATGAGATCGAAAATGACATCACCGGCGGGGCGACGCCGGCGTCGTTCGAGCCGACCATCGACTATGTCGTCACCAAAGTGCCGCGGTTTGCCTTCGAGAAATTCCCCGGCGCCGAACCGGTGCTCACCACGTCGATGAAATCGGTCGGCGAAGCGATGGCGATCGGCCGCACCTTCGCCGAAAGTCTGCAAAAGGCGCTGCGCTCGCTCGAGACTGGACTGACCGGCCTTGATGAGATTGCCATCCCCGGCCTCGGCCAGGGCGACGACAAGAATGCGATCCGTGCCGCGCTCGGCACACCGTCGCCGGACGGCCTCCTGAAAGTTGCGCAGGCCATGCGGCTCGGCATGAGCGACGCCGAGATTCACACCGCCTGCCACATCGATCCGTGGTTCCTCGCGCAAATCCGCAGCATCATCGATGCCGAAGCTGAGATTCGCTTAAAGGGCCTGCCGGCGACGGCAAGCGTGTTGCGCCGGCTTAAGGCCATGGGATTTTCCGACGCCCGGCTGGGCCGGCTGGTCGGGCTTTCAACCGATCAAGTTTCCGAGCACCGCCGGGCGCTTGGCGTTCGTCCGGCATTCAAGCGCATCGACACCTGCGCGGCCGAATTCGCCTCACCCACGGCGTACATGTATTCGACCTACGAACAGCCCTTCGCCGGTCTCGCCAGCGACGAGGCGGCGCCCAGCGACAAAAAGAAGGTTGTCATCCTCGGTGGCGGTCCGAACCGCATCGGTCAGGGTATCGAGTTCGACTATTGCTGTTGTCATGCCGCCTTCGCGCTGAAGGAAGTCGGCTACGAGACCATCATGGTCAACTGCAATCCGGAAACGGTGTCGACCGACTACGACACCTCGGACCGGCTTTATTTCGAGCCGCTCACCGCCGAGGACGTCATCGAGATCATCGATACCGAGCGCGGCAACGGCACGCTGCACGGAGTCATCGTGCAATTCGGCGGCCAGACACCGCTCAAGCTCGCCGAGCCGCTGGAGCAGGCACACGTGCCGATCCTTGGCACCTCGCCCGACGCCATCGACCTCGCCGAAGACCGCGACCGCTTCAAACAATTGCTTGACCGGTTGGGGTTGCGGCAGCCGAAAAGCGGCATTGCAACGAGCCCCGAGAAGGCGCGCGCGATTGCCGACGAGATCGGCTATCCGATCGTTATCCGTCCGTCCTACGTGCTTGGCGGCCGCGCCATGGAGATTGTTCACGACGGCAACCAACTCGACCGTTACGTCGCGCGGCTTGCCGCCGATCTCGATCGGCCGTCCGAGCTCGCGGTGTCGGACAAACGGCCGCTGCTGATTGACCGTTATCTGACGGACGCCGTCGAAGTCGATGTCGATTGCCTCGCCGACGGCCGCGACAGCTACATCGCCGGCATTATGGAACACATCGAGGAAGCCGGCATCCATTCCGGGGATTCGGCCTGCTCGCTGCCCCCGCACAATCTTTCGGCTGCCGCGATCGGCGAGCTCGACCGACAAACGCGCGCTCTCGCTCTGGCGTTAAAGGTCGGCGGCCTGATGAACGTACAGTATGCCATCAAGGACGGCGATATTTACGTACTCGAGGTCAATCCGCGCGCCTCTCGCACGGTGCCCTTCGTCGCCAAGGTCACCGGCGTGCCGGCGGCCAAGATCGCGGCGCGCATCATGGCGGGTGAGACGCTGGCGAGCTTTAAGCTGAAACCGCAAAGCTTTGAATTTGCCGCCGCCCGCCATATCGGCGTGAAGGAGGCGGTATTTCCGTTCGCCCGGTTCGGCGACCGGGTCGATACCGTGCTTGGCCCGGAGATGAAGTCGACCGGTGAAGTCATGGGCATCGACCGCGATTACAACGTCGCCTTTGTCAAAAGCCAGCTCGGCGGCGGGGCCCGGCTGCCGAGAAAAGGCACCGTGTTCGTGTCGGTTAGGGATGCAGACAAGCCCCGCATTCTCGAAACCATCCGCCTGCTCGGCGGGCTCGGCTTTAAGGTATTGGCGACCTCGGGAACGCAACGCTATCTCGCGGGTGAGGGCGTTGCCGCGGTGAAGGTCAATAAGGTGGCCGAAGGCCGCCCCCATATCGTCGACGCCATCAAAAACGGCGAGGTCCAGCTGGTTTTCAACACCACTGAGGGGGCAACCGCCCTCGCCGACAGCCGCTCGCTGCGGCGCGCAGCCCTCTTGCATAAAGTGCCGTACTACACCACTCTCTCAGGGGCCGTCGCCGCAGCGCAGGGTATCAAGGCCTATCTCGGGGGCGACCTCGAAGTATGTGCGCTGCAAAATTATTTTGCGGCCGCCCCCTGATCCAGCAGCGGACCAGCGCGAGCGCCGGCAGTAGAGACAGGCTTTTGGTCGCGAGGCCGGACGACGCTCCGGTCCGCGGCTTGAATTTTGTCTCTATGACCTATGGAGATTGAGACGATGGATAAGATTCCGATGACCGCGGCGGGCTATGCTGCGCTTGAGACGGAACTCAAGCACTGCCAGCAGGTGGAGCGCCCCCGCATCATCCAGCAGATTACCGACGCGCGGACGCACGGCGACCTTTCAGAAAACGCCGAGTATCACGCCGCCAAAGAATCGCAGTCGCTCAACGAAGGCCGGATCGCCGAGCTCGAAGACAAGCTCGCGCGCGCCGAGATTATCGACGTGTCGAAGCTTTCCGGCGACACAATCACATTCGGCGCGACGGTGACCCTGATCGACGAAGACACCGACAAGAAGGCGGTGTGGCAGCTCGTCGGCGAGCCCGAGGCGGACGCCAAGAAGGGCAGGATTTCCATCACCTCGCCGCTCGCCCGCGCGCTGGTCGGCAAGAAGAAGGGTGTCCAGGTCGAGGTGGTCACCCCCGGCGGCGCCAAGGCCTACGAGATCGTCAAGGTCGAGTGGAAGTGAGGCTGTATTCCCGTATTGGTTTTACAGGCCGCTTATTCCTCTGATTTACCCTTGCTCTTTACAAGCCCGCACGTTTTTATGGGTGACGGGTTGCGTGGCTTGCATAGCTCCTCAAAATCCCTAAATTCGCTACGGGTGGCTGCGAACCCCGCGATTTGGGTTCGGCTTCGGCCAATTCGACCACCAACCAACCGCCGACTTCGCGGGGCTTTGGGCAGATCGTTGCAAACGTCTGCCTCAATAGACGGATGAGCCGGTGAGCATGACCACTCACGCCAAAGTCGTCATCATCGGCTCCGGGCCGGCTGGCTATACGGCCGCCATCTATGCCGCCCGTGCCATGCTCGATCCGATCCTGATTCAAGGCATCGAGACCGGCGGCCAACTGACGACGACCACCGACGTCGAGAACTACCCGGGCTTCGCCGACGTGATCCAGGGCCCCTGGCTCATGGAGCAAATGCAGAAGCAGGCAGCCCACGTCGGCGCCAAGCTCATCCCCGACCACGTCAACAAGGTTGACCTCGCCAAGCGTCCATTCCGGATCGAATGCGATTCCGGCGACGTTTATTTCGCCGACTCGCTTGTGCTGGCAACCGGCGCCCAGGCACGCTGGCTCGATTTGCCGTCGGAGCAGAAGTTTCGCGGCTACGGTGTCTCCGCCTGCGCCACCTGCGATGGCTTCTTTTATCGCGGCAAGGAAGTGCTGGTGATCGGCGGCGGCAACACCGCGGTCGAGGAGGCGCTGTTTCTTACCAATTTCGCCAACAAGGTCACGGTCGTACACCGGCGCGACAGTTTCCGCGCCGAGCGGATTCTGCAGGAACGCCTGTACCAGAATCCAAAAATCTCGGTGCTGTGGAATACCGTGCTCGCCGATGTCGTCGGTGAAGAGAATCCGCTGAAGGTCAAAGCGGCGGTACTGCACAACCTTAAGACTAGCGAGCTTGCGGAGCGGCCGGTGGACGGCATCTTTATCGCCATCGGCCATAGTCCGGCGACCGCATTGGTAGCCGGCCAAGTGGAAATGAAGCCTTCGGGCTACATCAAGACCGCGCCGCATTCGACGGCGACTTCGGTGCCGGGCCTGTTCGCCGCCGGCGACGTCGCCGACGAAGTGTACCGGCAGGCCGTTACGGCGGCAGGCCTCGGCTGCATGGCCGCGCTCGAAGCCGAGAAATTTCTCGCCGCACACGGCGAAGCCGAACCGCGTATCGCGGCGGAATGATTTTTCACCTCTCTCGTTTGGGGAGAGATCAGAAAGCACGACATGGATTGGGATAAGCTCAAAGTATTTCATGCCGCAGCCGAAGCGGGCAGCTTCACCCATGCCGGCGAACAGCTCGGGCTCTCCCAGTCGGCGGTGTCGCGTCAGGTGAGCGCGCTGGAGCAGGAGCTCGCCGTCTCGCTGTTTCACCGTCACGCCCGCGGATTGATCCTGACCGAGCAGGGCGACTTGCTGTTCCGCACCGCCCATGACGTGTTCATGAAGCTCGAAGCGGCGCGCGCCAAACTGACGGACAGCAAGGAACGGCCGAACGGCGACCTGCGGGTGACGACGACGCCGGGCCTCGGCGTGCATTGGCTCACGCCCCGCCTTGGCGAGTTCGCCGAACTTTATCCGGAAGTCCACATCACGCTGTTGACTACCGAAGAGGAGCTCGATCTCGCCATGCGCGAGGCCGACGTCGCCATCCGTCTGCGCCAGCCGACCCAGCCGGATCTCATTCAGCGCAAGCTGTTTGCGGTCCACTTCCACGTCTACGCTTCGCCTGAATACCTCAAGCGCTACGGCACGCCGCGGGCCTTCGAAGATCTCGACAACCACCGCATCCTGATGCTTGGCGGCAATGTGCCGCAATACTTGCAACGCTCGCTTTACCTCACCGAGGTGGCGCGCAACGGCCAGGGGCCGCGCACGCCGCACCTCGTCGTCAACAATATTCTCGGGATCCTGCGCGCCTGCCAGCGCGGCATCGGCATTGCCATGCTGCCGGACTATCTGGTCGAAGGCGATGGCGGGCTGGTGCAACTGTTCTCCGACGCCGATCCGATCGCGCTCGACGCCTACTTCGTTTATCCCGAAGAACTCAAGACGGTCGCGCGCGTACAGGCGTTCCGCGACTTTCTCGTAGCCAACGCGCAACGCTGGAACTTCTAAGCGGTTTGTTCGCGTCGCCGCGAGCCGATGCAACCAAGCACATCGCGATTGATCGCGCGAAAATTGTGACCATGTTGCCGGCAGCGCATGGCTGACATGCCCTCCATCGCGTTGTGCGGTGCCGACACGACATCGCATATATCGTTGTGCTGTAGGACGCGGTCGCAGTGGATCCTCCCCAGACCGGCGACCGCTAACATGCAGCCTTCCCCTCTGAAGGGCGATCGTTGGCGCCCCCACGCCGACGACCCTAGACCGGGCCCGCAAGGGCCCGGTTCTTTTTTTGCTCATGTTTTGAGATGATTGAGCTTCGCGCTCACCGGCGGCGATGATGGCGACGAAGAACAGGAAGACGAAAAACAACAAGAAGAAAATCGTGACGGTCAATGACAAGATGCAGAAGGGCTACCGTTACGCCCTTTCCGCTCCGACCGGACGCAATTTCGATCCCGAATTTCGTCCTCAATTGACACCGGCGGAAATGCTGCGGCTCGGCGTGTTCGGCGGCAAGTACATGACGGACTGCGCCCGCGAGTTTCCGCGCAGTTGGTTCGCACGCGCAAAGCTAGCCGGCAAGCACAGCGATCCCGCGCTGAACTTTTACGGCGTCGACGCAAGCCAGCCGCTTTCGGTATGGCGCAAGAAGGGATGGCTCTATCCGGACGACCCACGGGGCTGGTTTCAATGGTACTGCCGCTATTACATGGGACGCCGCATCCCGGACGAGGACGCCCGGCAGATCAGGCGCTGGAAGGCGATCCGGCGTCACATCCGGCAGATTGAACGAAACTGCGAGCCGGGCGATGTCACCTGCCGGCCCAGGCAGCGCCAAGCCCTGCTGCATTGGGCCTATGACAGCCGAAGGATTTGAGCACTCCCCGCCCCGTCATCGCGCCAGCGCGGCACTTCACCAAATATTGCCCCCGCCGTTACCGCACCCGTGCGTGACGGTCGCGGCAACCTGGCGTATAAGCCGGCGTGGCTTCAGGAGGATATTAATGATGCTCACGCGCCGACAAACGCTCTTTGCTGGCACGGCCGCAATCGCAGTGCTGGCATTCGGCCGGTTGCTGCGGCCTCGTGCCGCCACGGCGGCGGCGAGCTTCGAAGTCACTCATACCGACGAAGAGTGGCGCAAGATTCTCTCGCCCGAGGCCTACCAGGTGCTGCGTCACGAGGGCACCGAGCGACCCTTCACCAGTGCGCTCCTGAATGAACATCGCGCCGGCACGTTCGCCTGCGCCGGCTGCGACTTACCGCTCTACTCGTCAAAGACCAAATTCGAAAGCGGCACCGGCTGGCCGAGTTTCTGGGCCCCGCTCGACAACGCTGTCATCGAAACCAAGGATCATTCGTTCGGCATGCTGCGCACTGCGGTCTCGTGTCACCGCTGCGGCGGCCATCTCGGCCACGTCTTCAACGACGGTCCGAAACCCACGGGACTGCGCTACTGCATGAACGGCGTCGCGCTCAAATTCGTTCCGGCGACACCTAGCTCAAGCTAGGCCCTCAACCACGTGGCATGATGCGGGCGGCGTGATAGTTTCGCCCGCATGAGCAACATCAACCCGCAGCCATTCACGACCCGCCCGGAAATCGAGGGCACGTTTGGCGTTGTCGCCTCGACGCACTGGATCGCCACTGCCGTCGGCATGGCGATGCTCGAAAAAGGCGGCAACGCTTTTGATGCCGCCGCCGCGACAGCGTTTACGCTGCAAGTAGTCGAACCTCATCTCAACGGTCCCGGCGGCGATGCGCCGCTGATCGTTTTCGACGTCCAGCGCGGCAAGCCGGAAGTGATCTGCGGGCAAGGACCGGCACCGGCAAAAGCAACTATCGCGCATTATCGCCGCGAAGGCCTCGATCTCGTACCCGGCACCGGGCTTCTTGCTGCCGTCGTGCCCGGAACATTCGAAACCTGGATGTTGATGTTGCGCGACTACGGCACCGCGACACTGCGCGAGGTGCTGTCGCCGGCGATCAGCTATGCGCAGAACGGTCATCCGCTGGTCGAGCGGGCCAGCGCTACCATTGCCACGGTCGCCGACATGTTTCGCGAGTATTGGCCGACTTCGGCGGCGGTCTATCTGCCCGGCGGCTCGGTGCCGCCGACTGGCGCGCTATTCGTCAACAAGCCGCTTGCGGAAACGTATCTGCGGATCCTCAAGGAAGCCGAAAGCGGCGGTGGCGATCGAGTTGCTCAGATTGAGCGGGCGCGCAAATCCTGGTCGCAGGGCTTCGTCGCCGACGCCATCGACCGTTTCTGCCGCACCCAAGAGATCATGGACACCAGCGGTGCGCGGCATCGCGGAGTGCTTACCGGCGACGACATGGCGCGCTGGACACCGCCCCTCGAAGCGCCGCTGACTTACGACTATGGCCGCTACACTGTGTGCAAGACCGGACCTTGGGGACAGGGTCCGGTGATGCTGCAGCAGCTGGCGCTGCTCAGAGGCTTCGATCTCGACGGACTCGACCCGACGGGAGCTGATTTCATCCACCTGCAAGTCGAGTGCGCGAAGCTCGCCTACGCCGATCGCGAGGCGTTCTACGGCGATCCGGATTTCGTCGAGGTGCCGACCGCAACGCTGTTGTCCGATGCCTACAATGCAGCGCGGCGCAAGCTGGTAAGCGACACCGCCTCACTGGAATTGCGGCCGGGATCGATCGAAGGATACGGCGCCGTGGTCAAGCTATTCCGCGAGCGCCAACCACCCGCCGCAGGCGCCGGCGAACCGACTGTCGGCCAGCTCGGCGGCGGCGAACCAACGGTGGGCCGGCTCGGCGGCACCCGCGGCGACACCGTGCATTTCGACATCATCGATCAGGCCGGCAACATGGTGTCGGCGACGCCGTCCGGCGGCTGGCTACAATCCTCGCCAGTCATTCCCGAGCTTGGCTTCTGCCTTGGCACGCGGGCGCAGATGTTCTGGCTTGAGGAGGGCCATCCGGCCGCGCTCGCGCCCGGCAAGCGGCCGCGTACCACGCTGACGCCGACGCTCGCGTTGCGCGACGGTGAACCGTACCTCGCCTGGGGCACGCCCGGCGGCGATGCGCAGGATCAATGGATTCCCCAATTCTTCCTGCGCCACGTCCATGCCGGCTTCAACTTGCAGCAGGCGATTGACGCGCCAGCGTGGCATTCCGACCATTTCCCCTCGTCGTTCTGGCCACGCCAGGCACGGCCCGGCGTGCTGGTGGTAGAAGGCCGTGTGTCGCGCGAAACCGTCGCCGAGCTTAGGCGCCGCGGACATATCGTCGAGGTCGGTCCCGACTGGTCGGAAGGCCGGCTCACCGCCACCACGCGCGACGGCCCGCGCCGCCGCGCCGCCGCCAATGCGCGCGGCATGCAGGGTTACGCGGTGGGGCGGTGATAGCAAAACGGAAGTCGACGAACATGAATCCGAACAGGCTTCTCGCCTGTCTGATCGCCAGGGCGGCGGGCGAGACGCCGCTCGCCCTCTCGCACAGAAGTTCACCGATGCACTCGGCCAGCAATTCGTGGTCGAGAATAGGCCGGGCGCGAGCAGCAATCTCGCCGCCACCTATGTCGCCCACGCCAATAACGACGGCCACACGCTGTTGATGGCGACCAGCGCCCAGACCGACCACGCCGCGATCACCATCGATCCCGCCTACGATGTGCAGAAGGATTTTGCGCCGATCATCCGCGTCGCCTCGGTGCCGAATATCCTGGTGGCGCATCCTTCGCTCGGCGTCGACAATCTCCGCCAGCTGATCGCGCTCGCAAAGCAGAAGCCGAACCAGATCGTCTTCGGCTCGTCCGGCATCGGCACGACGATGGCGGCACGCCCGGCGAACTCGCCCGCTTTATCGAGGCCGAAGTGAAGAAAACGACCGACTTCGCCATTGCTGCAAATCTGAGGAAGTGACGAGCTTTTCTCAGTGCGCTTCCGGCTGCGCTTCTGCCCGAGCGCGCAAGCGGTAAAACTGCATCGCGGATATTGCCGATTTTGGTTGCAGCTTGGTGAAGCTTGCGCAATGCGTCTCGAGCTTGGCCGCGATCGGATTCCTGGTCGGCGACTGCATCGACAAAATGGCTTTCGTCGTTTCCCACGATAAACCGATTGCTTTTGCTAGGACGATGAGATGATCCGCCTCATTGTGTATAATTGCGCGTTCGATGTGACCGACCGGCAAGTCACACATCAATGCGAGGGCGACAGTGAGTTCATCAAATTTGCCCTGCTGGGCAAACGCCCGCAAGCGCTGTTCCGTGAGATCGCCGGACTGGTGCAGAGACCCGACGAACGCTTGCGCCGTTGCATAGCTTGCCGAGCTTTCCCGCATCTGCGTCTGGATTTCGTTCTTGGCCTGCGCAATCGATGGATCGGCAAAGCTGAGCATTTTTCCGATCGGCGGCTTCAAGCTGTTTTTGCACCTCCTCGCTGGCCGTTGAAAACAGGCTCAACAAGTGCTGTCGCGGAATGTCGGATCGCGACCAGACGCGCAGTGCAAGTTCGCTATCGTCCCGCGATCGCGTGGCAAGCGTCGTGCAGCCGAATTCCGAAAACTTCGCGCCGGGGTTGCCTGCAGTGCTGACCACGACCTTACTGTCACCGCGCTCGACCAGTACGTCGGTCACTGCCTCGCCAATCGACTGACGCAGCGAGATGGCGAACAGATGATCCTGACTTTTGGTTCTTGCGGTCTCGATCAAAGTTTCTTCATTGAGACCGTCGGAATGAGTAAGAATGGGGGCTGCTACTGCAATCTCATCGTCGAGAGCTAAAATACGCGACGTCTTTCGCGGCGCATGCGGATACCTCGCCAGCATGTCGCCAAATTCCGCCCGCGCCGATCTGTCAATCGCAACAATCAGCCTGCTCATCACATCGTCGAACATGGCGATGTGCTCTTCCGACAGGCCGGCGCTGTCGACGATAAAGAAATCCGTAAGCCGCCGCATCACGGCCGCGCGGCGATGCAGGTCCTGTCTTGCGATTGCCTCTTCGAGTTCATCGATCAGCGATTGCGATGGCGTCGCGCCGGCATCGCGGGCTCGCCGCTGCGAGCGATTGTCCGCATCGACCGTATTCGGCAAGGCAAGGTTACGCGGCATACTGGACCGCTCCCGCCACAGGCGACGTTTCGAAGTTGAGCTCGGACGCCGGACACGGCCGGTGGATCAAAAATCCCTGGATGGTCGTGACGCCGGCCAGCGCCAGAATGCGAAGCTGCTCCTCCTTTTCGACGCCTTCCGCAGTCGTATGGATGTCGAGGCTCTGCGCCAGCGCCAAAACCGCCGAGATGATCGCAGCACAGTCGGCACGATTGGTCATGTTCTTGGTGAACGACTTGTCGATTTTGATTTTGTCGAATGGGAACATCGTCAGTTGGCTGAGCGATGAATATCCCGTGCCGAAATCGTCCAGCGCTACGGTGATACCCAGGTTTTTCAGTTTCTTCAGAAAGACCGGGGCTTCGGTCCGTATTCGATCAAAGCCGTTTCCGTAACTTCGAGTTCCAACCGTTCCGGCGGCAAACCGGTCTCGGCGAGCACGCACATGATCTGATCGAGCAGAGAAGCGCTGCGCAGCTGCACGGCTGAAAGATTGACCGCCACTTTCATGGACGGCGGCCACTTCACCGCTTCGTTGCAGGCTGTTTGCAAAACCCATTCGCCGATCTTGAGGATCAAGCCGGTTTCTTCCGCGAAACGGAATGAACTGGTCGGGCGCGATCAACCCTTTTTCTGGATGACGCCAGCGGATTAGAGCTTCGGCGCTGCACATTTTCAGTGTCTTGGTATCGACGATGGGCTGAAAGTGGAGTTCGAATTCGCCTCTGCGCGAGCGCGCGGCGCAGTTCGTTGTCGAGATTGTGCTTTTCCACCACCGCCTGGCCAAGCACCGGCTCGAACATCGCATAGCGGTTTCGGCCCAGCGATTTTGCGTGGTAGAGCGCAAGATCGGCCATCTTCAGCAAGTCGTCGCGCGTAAAAGCCATGCTCCGGCGCCAGCGCTATGCCGATGCTCGCACCAATATTGACAACGTTCCCGCTGACGGAAAACGGCTCCGCAAGAAGCTCAATGATGCGGCCCGCGAGCGTCTCAGCGGCATCGCCCTGATCGATGTCGTTCACTTGTATGATGGCGAATTCATCGCCGCCAAGCCGCGCTAAGATGTCGTTCTTCCGCAGCGCCGCTTTGAGTCGCACGCCAACTTGCCTAAGCAATTCGTCGCCGGCGGGATGACCAAATGTATCGTTGACCTGCTTGAACCAGTCGAGGTCCAACATCAGGACACTGAATTCCTCTCCCGACCGGCGGCAACGATCGCACGCATCCTCGACCCCTCCATCAACGCCGCGCGATTGGCCAAACCGGTCAGTGCATCGTGATGCGCCATGTGCGCGATCCTCGCCTCCGACTGCCGGCGCTCGGTGACGTCTTCGTGCGTGGTTACCCAGCCGCCGTCGGACATTGGCCGGTTGACGACGGCGATTTCCCGCCCGTCTGTCGTCTTCATCACATGGCTAACGGTGCGGCCCGCGGCAAGCTGTTCCAATATCTCGGCCCGGTAGCGCTCCGGCTCCTCGGCGAGCAAGCCGGTGGCAGATCGGTGTTGGAGCAGCTCGATTAAACTGCAGCCCGGCTTGACCGTGTCGGCGGAGAGCCCATGCATTTGCAGGAAACGGTTGTTGAACACGACCAGGCGTTCCTGCGCATCGAACATCAAGAGGCCGTGCGACATGTTCTCGATCGCGGCATTGAGTCGTGCTGTCTGCCGCTCACCCGCCCGCAAGATCTCGAGCGCGGCCTCGGCCTTGGTCCGGGCAAGCTCCGCCGCGACCTTGCCGGCCTGCGCTTGCATGCGGTGCTGGTGCTCCGACCACCAGCGCCCAATCCCGTAGCCGGCGATCAGCACGATCAGAATGCAGCACGGCCGTTTCCGCGGCCGCGATCTCAGCGGTGCGGCGCCAACCGTGCAGGGCCGCGTCCTCGCTTTGCGTCGCCAGGATGAACAGCGGATAATCATCGAGCACGTGCGCGGCCTCAATGCGCATCTTGCTTGTCGATCGAGCCGACGTTTCCGCACCACGACGGCACTGGCTTCACGCAGCCAGGTCTGTATGCCGTTCGGAAACTTTTTGCCGATGGCATTGGCGCCCGGGAATCTTGCCAAGACAGTTCCGTCAAGCCGATTGAGCGAGATTGAGCTTTCGTTCTCCGAACTGTCGATGACTGAATGCCAATAGTTTTCAAAGAATTCGAGCTTGATAAACGCACACAGTAGCCCGACGGTCGTTCCGTCAGCGCCGTGCACGCGCAGAGCCAGTACGATCCCCGCGACGCCGCTGTTGCGGTTTGCCGTAGGCGCGCTCACGAACCGTTCGAGGGCCGGATTGTCCTTGAACGCGACGAAATAGTCGCGATCGGCGACGTTAAATTGAGCAGGCAACGGACCGCGACGCATTGATGACGTTGCCGTCAACGTCGACGAGGCCGAGCGCTTCGATTTGCGGAAGGCCGGTGATCTGTTGCGCCAGCATCTGCTGAATGTTGAGTGCGGCAACGCGACGGCGGAACGTCTCGGCGTCTGCGATCTGGCCGGGCGCAAGGCGGTCAGTCACCGCCTTGAGCACCAGCGAGACCGACTGCAGCGAGAGATTGGCTTGCGCAGCGAGCGTAGAACTCCGCCGCTCCAGCAGGTGCTTTACCTGGTCGAGCGCCGATTCGCGCAGCCTTGCCACGATCACCACGTTGGCAAGCACAATCGCCGCGATCGTCAGCAAGCATGCGCCGGCAAGGACGATTTGCCATCGCGGCATCGTTCGCCCAAGCGTCGGCAGAAGCGTCACGTCGAGGACTCCGGCAGCGGCCGCCAAAGGCAGGCAAAACTCGCGGTCAGCATCAGGTGAAATGTTTGGGATTTTGTTCGAAAATGCCGATCAAGCGCACATTCGCGCGTGAGCCTTAACGGGTGCTAAATCTGAACCCCGGAGCAGTGAAAGACAGGGCCTCGGAGGCCATTCTGCCGAATAGGTCATTGCCCCGCGCGGCAGGTATTTGGCGGCAAAGCCAGCAAGAGCGTAAAGCGGGCCGGCCAAACCGTTCGCCGTTTCGCGCGGCACGACTTTGGGGGACTTGCTTTGGGGGCTTGGCGCTAAGCGGCGACGGTGCGCAGGAAGTCTTCGACCTCGCCGCGCAGCTTGACCGTCGCGTTCTCGACCTCTTCCGACGCCGCCAGCACGGTTTGTGCCGAACTGCGTGTCTGTGTGACGCCGCTCGCGACGTCGCCCAGCGCCGCCACCACGGCTTTGGCGCCGTCGGCGGCGCTGGCGACATTGTGCGAAATCTCCCCGGTCGCCAATTCCTGCTGCGCGATGGCGCCCGCGACCTCCGAGCTATGGGAGTTGATGTCCTGCATCCGCTGCGTGATGGTGCGAATGGCTGCGACCGCCTCGCCGGTCGAACTCTGGATCGACGAAATCTCGTTGGCGATTTCTTTGGTCGCTTTCGCCGTTTGTACCGCAAGCGACTTCACTTCCGAAGCGACGACCGCAAAGCCGCGTCCGGCTTCGCCGGCACGCGCCGCCTCGATCGTAGCATTGAGCGCCAGAAGATTGGTCTGCTCGGCGATGTCCTGAATAAGCTTAACGACGTCGCCGATCCGTTGCGCGACCCGCGCCAGCGCCGCGATATCGTCATTGGTAGCGGTGGCGTCGGCGGCGGCGCCGCGCACCACCTCGTTGGCCTGCGCGAGCTGGCGGCTGATCTCCTTGATCGAAGCAGACAGCTCTTCGGCGGCAGCGGCGGCGGTCTCGACATTTGCCGACGCCGCATTGGATCCGCGCACTGCGCCTTCGGCGCGTTGCAGCGTATGGTCTGATGTCACCAGTAAATTTTGGGCCGCCGCTTTCATCGCGGCTGCGCTTTGCCCGACGGTCCGCATGACTTTTTCGACCCTGCCGCGAAACGAGGCGATCTGCGCCTCCGCTGTAAGGCGTCCTTGCTCGCGCCGGCGCAGCGAGTCGCGCTCTTCCTCGGCAACGAACTGTTCGGTGACATTGGTATGCGTCGTCACCCACCCGCCGTTCGGCAATGGCTGGCATGACCAGCGCGATACTGCGCCCGTCTCTGAACTTAATCGTGCGCTTTTGGCTGTGGCCCTCGGCGGCCTGCGGAGGCATTCCTCCGACGTATTGGTCGGGATCACCGCGAAAGTGCCCTTTTCGTGCCGTATCAGAAGCATTTCGCGCAGCGGCATGCCGGCGCGCAATTGGTCGCGGCGAAAAGGTGCATGTCGATGTAAGGCGTATTACAGAGGACGAGCCGGGCTGCATCATCGAACATGCACAAGCCCTGAGTCATGTTGTTGAGTGCAATTCTCGCCAGCATAGTTCGCCGGCGCTCTGCTGCGAGCGCCACCAGAGCGCCGATCCCCAACGCCGCGAGCGCGCACAGCGCGGAAATGACGACGACGCCCGCAGCCGGGCTGGCGTTCAGCGCTTGGGAAATTCCGTCAAGGCCGATCGAAGGCGACACCCGCAATCCCAAGCGCAAGTCCGATCAGCGCCCGCCGAGATGAGGAGCCCCCATTGACGGAAATTTTAGTCAGAGTGTGACCGAAAAGCATGACCAGCCCGTCAGGATCGACGGCGCGAGACTATTCGGTGAGGCATTTTTTTAGGGTTAACGGACCGTGCTCAATTCCGCGCCAGTCCCCTCGTCCCCAGCTAAGAGCGGAAGCGGCCGCGAATGTTCTTGGCCCCCGCGATGGCGGCTGCTCGTAGTCCCTCCAGACCTTGCGCCAGCGCAAACGGCGGGTGCGGCCGGGCCGCGATCAAGCGGTCGCAGAGCGGCAGCCGCTCGCGCCACAGACGATCAATCATCGCGTGGTTAGCCGTCGCACAAGAGTCGGCGCAGGTGACTTTCACATCGTCGAGAAGTTCGCGCGTAAGTTCCACCGTCAGCATGACGCCAGGCGAATAGCGGGCAAAGGCCTCGTCGTAGGCGATTTTCCAGAACCAGGCGCAGCGCCCGCTACGCAGGACGATAGTCGCGGCAATCGCGCGCCCATCGATCAGGATGCGGTTGATCGCGGCTTTGCCTTCCGCGGCGAGGTCGCAAACCGCCGCGACGATAAAGCGCCGAAGAAGCTCGTGATCGGCCGTAGCGGTACCCGCTCTGCCCTTCCAGCCGCCCGCTTCGAGCGCTAAAAAATCGTCGAGCGCTCTGCCGACGGCAGCGGGCCCAGTGGCGGTAGTGATCAAGACAGCGCCGGTCTCGGCCAAGCGTCGCCACCGGCGCCGGAGTTCCTTTTGCTGGTGCCGGCCTATCGCGCGCTCGACGTAAAGCGACCGCTCGCCCCCGGGCGCCAGCAGCGCCCGCTGGTGACGATTGAAGTCGGCGACTCGCATCTGCGCACGCCGCAGCATTGGAGCAAGCGCCGCGGCGAAGGGACCGCTCTCCGGCAGGAAGGGCAGCAATACCAATCCCGGCAACGTCGCTGAGTTCACGAGATGAGCAAAGAAAGCGGCGATGACCGGTTCGGCCGCTTCGCGTTCGACAAGCGGCACGCCAAGCGGGCCATAGGGGTGGGTCAAGCCGAGCAGGATCGGCAGTTTAAGACCATAACGACGCTTTACTATCCGGCCTGGAAACAAACCGAGAAGCCGCCGCGAGTCCGTGCCTGACCACACCAGCACTGCGCCGGCGTCACGCCCAAAAACCGGCACCGCCGCAAGCAGGAAAGCGGGCTCGTAAAAGACGTTCGGCTCGAGCGCGTGTGCGGCGAGTTCGCGCCATTCGGCGACGATGGGCGCAAGCTCGGTCAGCGCACGCCACTCAACCGTAAAGGAATCGGCAGCGCAGCGATCGGCAAGTGTAGCGCGGCGCGCCTTGGCGATCGCGCCTGCGGCGTCTTCGAGCGTGACAGCGGGCGTCAGATCGGCCGCGGCTCTGATCGTCATAGCCGCGCCCTAAGTGTTCTTTGGGCCGCCGAAGACAAAGCAGTGGAACCCTAAGCGATATTTAGCGATCGCGAACAGACCGGCGGATTCGAACACCAGCGCGACTGAGCTTGCTATCGCGGCGCCGGCGAGCCCGATCCGGGGAATGAGCACGACGCACAACACCAGATCGAGTGCGAACGAAAGTCCGTAGACCAGCGCGCAGGAGCGCCGCTCGCCGAGCATGTTGAGGAGGCGTTCGGCGGGACCGACCGAAGCCCGCGCCAACAGGCCGATGGCGATAATGAACATCAGATAATAGCCGGACACAAAGTCCGCGCCGTACAAGCGCAGCAGCGGCCGCCCGAATATCAGCAAGAAAATAATCGCGGCAAGTGACGGCCAGAACGTCAACCGCACCGACTGCTTCAGAAACGCGGTGAGCCGCTGGTGCTCGCCGGTGACGTGGTATTCGGCGAACTTGTGGGCGATTGTCTGCGCCACCGAGTAGTAGATGAAAGCAACCAAAGCGAGCGTCTTGACCGCGGCATAGTAGATCGCGACCTCGTTCGCCGGACGAAACTGCTGAAGGATGATGACGTCGGAATAGCTGAGCAGGAGATAGAACGCCTCGACGACAAAAATCGGTGTTGAAACAGCGAGCCAAGCGCGGAGTTCATAAGCGCACGGTCCGCTCTCAACCACTCCGGCAAGTCTGCGATTGAGAATGGCGAGTTGCCCGGCACCGACGCTCAAGAGCGTAATGACGCCGACGATCGTCGCGGTCACGGCGTCCGTCGGCAAGCCGAACGCGTAGGCCAGACCCATCAGCACAAGCAGCATGAGCTGACGCAGCACGTAGACCGGCGAAAGTCCGAGATTGACCCAGTTATACGAGCGCGCAATGCCGCCCTGCACCTGCCAGAGTGCGAACATCGCCACCATCGGACAGGACAGATAAAGCGGAACGATAGTTGCCGGATCGAGATGCGGCGACAGCAGCCTGACGGCAACCGCACCCGCGCCCGCGACGCCGCTTGAGATGAGCAGCGCCATCCACCGGCTGCCGCTGAGAAATCCGCGCAGCAGCGCGAATTTCTTGTGTTCGGTATATTCGGGGATCAGGCGCTGAGCAGCCGAGGCTAATCCAAGATCGGCCATGCCGCCGATCAACAACACCCAAGTCCAAGCGTAGATGTAGACGCCGAATTCGAACGCACCCATCCAGCGCGCGAGCAGGATCTGCGAGATAAACGCGATCGCCGCGCTGGCCACGCGAATGATGAACGCGGCACCGGCAAGGCGCCGCACCAGCGAGGAGTCGCTGCCGTCGGCAAAGAGCGCGTAGCCCCGCGCGACCGCCGCATTGATTTCCTCGCCCCACGGAACCGAAGACGACAGGCGCCAGGAGCTACGCCAGCGAATGCGCGAGGAAATACGCCAGGACGAGCGCCAAACCGAACGCGGCGCTTGCTCGGAACCGATCGATGCCACAAGAACCTCTGCGCCGCCGGGAGCATGACCTGGGCGACGCGGCGATCGTTAGCAAGGAACCGTTAACATTCAGTTGGAAGAAATTAACAATTGCGCAGGCAATTGCGGCGGCCGCAGCCGATGGCGCCAGGTCCCGCAATCAATTTGCGCTCAGTAATCCTTCAGCAGCCGCTCGATGTAATCGAGCTCCTCCTGCGGGCGCAGGATGTCGCCGAAGCGGCGGCGTAATTCCTCGATGATGCGGCGGGCGCGCTGTACGTCGATTTCGCCCGGCACTTTCACGGTGACATCGTCGCCGTAGTCGCGCCCGCGCAGTGGCCGGCCGAGCGGGTCAGTGTCGCGTTGCGCCCGCGGTAGTCCGAGGCGACCGTTCTGGCCCGGACCTGGCCCCTGGCCCATTTGCTGCTGCATCGATTGCGCCAGCCCCTGCGCACCTTTGCGCAGCGCCTCAAGCGCGCGGCCCTGCAAGTCGACGGCGCCTTCGGCATTGCCGTCGCCGAGGTCGCCCTCGGCTTCGCCCATCGCTTCGCCGGCGCGGCCGAGCTGATCCATGCCGTTCTGGCCCTGACCTTGTTGGCCTTGTTGGCCCTGCTGATTCTGGCCGCGGCCCCGGTTCTTGAGGTCTTGCAGCAGCTTGTTCAGGCGGTCACGCAAGGCCTGCTGGTTCTGCCGCAGCTCGTCCATCGACTGGCCTTGCTGTCCCGGCTGGCCCTGCTTGCCTTGCTGACCCCGCTGGCCGTTTTGGCGGCGCTGATCCTGGCCCTGACGATAGGTGCGGTCGCGCAATTCTTGCTGCTGATGAATCATGTCGCCGAGGTCGTCGAGCTCGGACATCATGTCACCGAGGTCGTCGCCGTTCATGTCCGGCGTCGCCATCTGCAGATTTTCCATCATCTGCTCGAGCTGCTGCAACAGCTGACGCGCGGCATCCTTGGCGCCGTTGCGGGCCAGGTTCTCGAGCCGGTCGAGCATGCTCTTGAGGTCCTGCGAGCGCAGCGTGCGGGCATTGCGGTCGAGCGGGCGGGAGAGCTGCTGCTTGTTTTTCAGTTGCTCCTGCATCGCCTGCAAATAGCGATCCATGGCGGCGCGCAACTGATCCATCAGCTGCTTGATTTCCTGATCGCTGGCGCCGCGCTCCAGCGCCTGGCGCAGCGCCTCCTCGGCGTTGCGCAGACCGGCCTGGGCGTCGGAAACGTCGCCGTCCTCGATCCCGACCGCCATCTGCCACAACCGCGCCGCCACGTCGCGCAGGTCGTCATCGGTCTTGGCGCGCACCAGCGACCAGAAGATCGAGCGGAGCCCGAGATAAATTCCGGCATCGGGCGTGAACTTCTCCGGCGCCATGGCAAGCGCATCGAGCGCCGTGGTGACCTGCGGACGCGCCCCGGCATCGAGCGCGAGATTGCGGCGCTGCTCGACCAGAGCCCGCGCCAGCGGCTTGGCAAAGACGCGCTCGGGCAGGCGGAAGGTAAACGGCTCGCTCCTGCCCTCGTTGCCGCCTTCGTCGCGGGCAACGAGCGTCATCACAACTTCGGCGCCGGCCCACGGATGATCCGTCAGATCCTTGATGGTCTGACCGACACCGCTCTTGGTGCGCGCCTGCGGCAGCACCAGCGCGAAATCGGGCGGCCCGTAGAGCGGCCGCGCTGCGCCGTCGGTCGTCGCCACCTTTGCGCACGAAAGTCGCCTGCGCCTCGGTTACGCCGTAGTCGTCTTCGAGCCGATAGGACAACAGCAGCGAGCCGCGATTTTGCTGCTCCGGATCCTTGGCGAGCGCAATGGTCGGCGGCTTGTCGGGAATGGCGTTGAACGCCCACGTCAGGTCGTCACCCGCGCCGCGGAGCGTCGCCGTGCCGGTCCCCGCAATCTTGAACCGATATTCCTGCGCGCCCGCGGCCGCATGGACGTCCTCCTGGTCGGGAGTGACGCCGCCATTGCTGGAAACCTCGAGATTGAGCTTGCCGGTCGCACGAACGATGAGCGCACTGCCGGCCGGAACGGAGACCAACTCACCAGTCTCACTCATCTGCCGTGCCGGCTCGCCCGGATGTATGCCGGCAAGAATGATCGGCGGTTTGCCGGTATAGCCGGGCGGCGTCACCCAGGCGTCGACGCGGAAATTCGCCGGCAACACCACGCCCTGCCAGTCGAATGCCGCAGCGACACGTTTCCAGTGTTCGCCGCCGGCAGCGATGAAGGTCGCGATGACGGCGACGAGCACCAGGCCCCGCAGAGCATAACGGATCGCGCGCGGCGATGCGCGGCGAAGGCCAGCCCGCCTTGAAGGCACGGGCCGCGGCGAGCGTGCGCTCGACGTGCGCGCGCCACAGCGCCAGCGAGTAAGGGTCTTGCGGGGTGACAACGAGTTCATCGGCAATCGTCGTCGCCGGGCGATGACGCAGCCCGCTCCGGCGATCGAGCCGGCTCAGAGCGTCGGCAGCCGCGGGTATGCGAAGGCGGGCGAACGGAACGAGCGCCGCCAGCGCGAGCAGCGCGAACACGACCATGCCGGCGGCGCGGCCGAGCGGCGGCAGCCAGAGCCAGAGGCCAAGCCACGAAACCGTCAGGAACAGACCGATGACCGTCGCCAGCGTCGCCAGCGCCGGCCACAGCCGCTCCCAGAAAATCGTCCAGCGGGCGCGCCGCAATGCGCTGGCGAGTTGCGATCGGGCTACCGGCTCTGTGCTCCGATGCGACGGCAGAGGTTGGCTCGAAGGTGTATCCGTCACCTAAGTCTCCGCGGAGAAAACTCCGCATCACAACACGTTAGCAAGAGGGCGGGTTCAAGGCGCCCCGACCGGCAGGAAGCCGTGCCATGCAAAATATCACAAGCAAAATTAGAGCCAGCTCACAGCCACGCCGGCAGTCGATCGAGCGCAATCAATTCCTCGGCACCGACGCGGGGCCGGACCAAGGCCCATTCGCCAGCTTTGACAAGGACTTCCGGGACCAGGGCGCGGGTATTGTAAGTTCCCGCCTCGACCGCGCCGTAGGCGCCGGCGGTCATGACGGCGAGGAGATCGCTGGGCTTCGGCTCGGCCATGGAGCGGTCAAGCGCGAGAAAATCGCCTAATTCGCAGACCGGGCCGACTACATCGGCGATGATTCTCGGTGCGCCGACAACCGGCTCCCGGACCGGCCGGATATCGTGGTGCGCGTCATAAAGAGTCGGCCGCACCAGATCGTTCATGCCGGCGTCGACGATAACAAAGGTCTTCGCCTCGCCGCGCTTCACATAGAGCACGCGCGTGACCAGGATGCCGGCGTTGCCGACGATGAGGCGGCCGGGTTCGAAGATCAGCTGGCAGCCGAGGTCGCGCGTCGCGCGCTTGACGACGGCCGCGTAAGCGTCGGGATCGGGCGGCGGCTCATTGTCCTCGCGGTAAGGAATACCCAAGCCCGCCGCCGAGGTCGACGTGTCTGATAACGTGGCCGTCGGCGCGCAATTGCCGCACGAAATCCGCCAGCAGCGCGAAGGCATCGTTGAACGGATCGAGTTCGACGATCTGGCTGCCGATATGCATGTCGACGCCGGCGACGCGCACGCCTTCGAGCCTGGCGGCGCGGGCGTAGACGTCGCGCGCGCGGCTGATCGGAATGCCGAATTTGTTCTCGGCCTTGCCGGTCGCGATCTTGGCGTGCGTCCGGGGATCGACATCGGGATTGACGCGGATTGAAATGTCGGTGGGACGGCCTTTGCTGGCGGCGATTTCGGCGAGGAGTTCCAGCTCCGCTTCGGATTCGACATTGACGCAGAGGATGCGCTGCTCGACCGCGAGCGCAAGCTCATGCGCGGTCTTGCCGACGCCGGAGAACATGATCTTGTCCGGCGGAATGCCCGCGGCGCGGGCGCGCAACAGTTCGCCCCCGGAGACCACGTCGGCGCCAGCGCCAAGCCGCGCCAGCGTCGCGATTACGGCTTGATTGGAATTCGCCTTCATCGCGTAGCAAATGAGCGCATCGACATCGGCGAAGGCGCCGGCGAATACGCGATAGTGCCGCTCCAGCGTCGCGGTCGAATAGCAATAGAACGGCGTGCCGACGGCTTCCGCCAGCACGTTAATATCGACGGCCTCGGCGTGCAGCACGCCGTTGCGATAGTCGAAGTGATGCATGGCGTGTGTTTAGAGCATGAGCCGGAAAATGCCAGCCCAGCGGGCTCTCACGTGTTTGTCGCGACCAAAACGAAGTAAAGAAAGCTGCGTGTCGGGCAGCTATTGCAGGAGAGGGTCGAGCAGGAACGACTTCTTCTGACCGGGCGGAGCGACCGGATTGCCCGAGGTGTCGAAGCCGTTTTTCTGCGCGGTTTGCTGTGCCGTCGGGCCAGTCCCGCCCGAAGTGCCGGTCGGCGAAGGCCCGGCCGGCGGCGTCGCCTCGGTGGTCGGCGCCGGTGTAGAACCCGGCGGGGGCAACGGCGGTCCATTGCGTCCGCAAGCGGCGAGCGTCAGCGCCGCCGCCACGAGCACGGGAAGCGCCAAAGCAACACTCAAACGATCAAGGACCAAAAAACGCTCCCCCAGAGGCCCGCGTCAGACGGTGCAGGATAGCAGATCGCACCGCCGCGGCGAGATTTTGGCAACAACACCTTGCCACCGCGTTTATCGCTGTAGCCGCCGCAATTAGCCCTTAGCTTTGAGCCGCTTAAGCCAGCGCTTGGCCTGGGCGCGGACATTGTTCGGCGCGGTGCCGCCATAGACTTTCCGGCTTTTCACCGAAGCGTCGACCGAAAGTACGCCAAAGACCGCTTTGGTGATGCGAGGCTCGATCGCCTGCATGGCGGCGAGCGGCAATTTCTCCAGCGAGACGCCCGACGCGGCCGCTTTGGCCACGATCTGGCCGGTCATGTGGTGAGCCTCGCGAAACGGCAGCTTGAGCGTTCGCGTCAGCCAGTCGGCAAGATCGGTGGCGGTGGCAAAACCTTCGCCGGCCGCTTGCCGCATGCGCGCCACGTCGGGCTTCATGTCGCGCACCATGCCGGTCATGGCGTTGATCGAAAGAACAAGCGCCTCGAGCGCATCGATCGCGCCCTCCTTGTCCTCCTGCATGTCCTTCTGATAGGCGAGCGGCAGCCCCTTCATGACCATCAGCAGCGCCGTGAGCGCGCCGACGATGCGGCCGGCCCGGGCGCGGACGAGTTCCGCTGCGTCGGGATTGCGCTTCTGCGGCATGATCGACGAGCCGGTGGTGAATTTGTCCGAGAGTTGGACGAGACCGACCAGCGGCGACGACCACAGCACGATCTCTTCCGCAAACCGCGACAGATGCACCGCGGTAATCGCGCACGCCGACAATGTCTCAAGCACGAAATCGCGATCGGCGACGGCGTCGAGCGAATTCGCCGTCGGGCGCGAAAAGCCGAGTGCCTTCGCCGTCATTGAGCGATCGATCGGAAACGACGTGCCGGCAAGCGCGGCGGCGCCGAGCGGGCTTTCGTTGAGCCGCGTCCGCGCATCGGCAAAGCGGCCGCGGTCGCGCGCCGCCATCTCGACATAGGCGAGGAGGTGATGGCCGAAGGTCACCGGCTGCGCGATCTGCAGATGCGTGAAACCCGGCATCACGGTCGCCGCATGTTCGAGCGCCTTCTCGGCCAGCGCGCGCTGATAGGCGGCGAGCGCGGCATCGATGCCGTCGATTGCATCGCGCACGAACAGCCGGAAGTCGGTCGCGACCTGGTCGTTGCGCGAGCGCGCCGTATGCAGCCGCCCGGCGGCCGGTCCGACCAATTCGCCGAGCCGGCTCTCGACATTCATATGAATGTCCTCGAGCGCGCGCTTGAACTTGAATTTGCCGGCCTCGATCTCTGACAGGATCGTGTCTAGACCGTGAGCGATCCGCTTTGCATCCTGCGCGGTGATAATGCCGGTTTTGGCCAACATTGCCGCATGGGCCTTGCTTGCGGCGATGTCCTGCCGGTAGAGGTGGCGGTCGACATCAATCGAGGCGTTGATCTCCTCCATGAGGGGATCGGGATCCGAACCGAACCGTCCACCCCACATCTTGTTGCTCATCATGCGTCCGCCGAGGTCTTCTTAAATGTCCGAGCGATCCGCCCCGCCGCATCGCTATTGGGCGCCGTTACCGGGGGCTTGCCGTCGTGGCGGCGATCGTCATCCTCGCCGTCCTGGCGGGGGTATACGGGATGGAACGCCTGCGAAGCAATCCGGCGGCGGCGGCGTGTGAGCCCGCGGTTAAGATCGCAGGCCGGATCGCGCCGCTGGCGCATGGCGAAGTCGCGGCGCTCGCGGTGGCGCGCACGCCGTTTCGTGTCCCCGATCTGACGTTCAAGGACGCGGAAGGCCACGAACGAACCCTTGCGGATTGGCGCGGCCGCACCGTGCTCCTCAATCTCTGGGCGACCTGGTGCGTGCCGTGCCGCAAGGAGATGCCGGCGCTCGACGCGTTGCAGGCCGATCTCGGCGGCCCGGGCTTTGAGGTCGTCGCCGTCAACATCGATACCCGCGATGCCGAGAAGCCGCTTAATTTCCTGAAAGAGACCGGCGTCAAGCACCTGGGCTACTATTCCGATCAGAGCGCGAAAGTGTTTCAGGATCTGAAAAGTGCCGGCAAGGCCTTCGGCATGCCGACGACGCTGATCATCGACCGTTCGGGCTGCGAGATCGGAGAAATGGCGGGCCCCGCCGAATGGGCGAGCGCAGATGGCGTTAAGCTTGTGAGCGCGGTACTCGGCACCCCAAAGTGAGCGTCGGCGAAATCCCGGAAATTTCTGGCTATCGGCGAGACACTCGTCTTCGACAACACCGTCACGCACTGACGTCGAGGTTTGTTCCCAGGCCGGTCGCGACGTTGGCGAGCGGATTGAAATTCTGCTGCGCGGCTTCGACCAATTGCGCGACCGACGATCCACTGTCCGGATTCGACTGTGCCAGCAATGCGGCCGTGGCGAGCTGCATTTGGCCGACCTGAGCCGCGAGCAATGCGGAAATGAGACTCGTCCCACCCATGATGCGCGCCATAGTGCCACACGCATCGGCGGGTGTCGCGCGCGAGCGGCGGCTAGAGTTTACGCTGCATTAACGCTGCGGCTGGAGCTGGGCGCAGGTTCACCCACCATAGAGCTTGTGCGGCAGCAGCGTCGCGAGCCCAGGCAGAAACCACAGCGCCACCAGCATGGCGAGCTGGATGACCACGTAGGGAATGATACCGACGTAGATGTCGCGCGTCGTCACCTCCGGCGGCGCCACGCCGCGCAGATAAAACAAGGTCGGCCCGAGCGGCGGATGCATGTAGGACGTCTGCAAATTCACCGCCATCATGATGCCCAGCCAGACCGGATCGATGCCCGGCATTTTGAGCAGCACCGGCGCCACGATCGGCACCACCACGAAGATGATCTCGAAGGCATCCATCACAAAGCCGAGCACGAAAAGTGCGGCCATGACGGCAAGCGTCGCGCCGCCGGTGCCGCCCGGCAAATTGGTCAGCGCGCGTTCGACCAGCACGTCTCCGCCGAGACCGCGGAACACTAGGCTGAACAGCGTCGCGCCGATCAGGATCAAAAAAATCATGCTGGTGATTTCGGTCGTGCGCACCATCACCGACCGCAGCAGGCCTCCCGCGCCGGATTTGCGCGCAGCGAGCAGCATGGCGCCGACCGCGCCGACCGAGGCCGCTTCGGTCGGCGTCGCGATGCCGCCGAGAATGGAGCCGAGCACGGCGAGGATGAGCAAAAGCGGCGCGATCAAAACCGCGACAAGCCGGCGCGCCAGGGCGAAACCGTGCGGGGCGGCTTTGTCCGGTACGATCGCGGGCGAGCGTTTCGGGAAAAAGATCGCAACAGCGATCAGATAAAGAATGTAGAGCAGGACCAGCGCAAAGCCCGGAATGATAGCGCCAGCGAACAGATCGGCCACCGAAATCGTCTGCGGCGCGAAATCGCCCTTCGCCAATTGCGCAGCCTGATACGAGTTGCTGAGCTGGTCGCCGAGCAGGATCAGCACGGTCGCCGGCGGAAAGATCTGCGCCAACGTTGCGGTGGCGGCGACGGTGCCCGCGGCGAGCGCCTTGTCGTAGCCGTGGCGCAGCATGGTCGGCAGCACGATCAGTCCCATCGTCACCGTGGTCGCGCCGACGATCCCCTTGGCTGCCGCCAACAGCACGCCGACGATGGTAACGGCGATGCCTAGCCCACCCGGCAAGGAGCCGAACAGACGGCCCATGGTTTCCAGAAGCTCCTCGGCAATATGCGAGCGCTCCAGCGTCACCCCCATGAACACAAACAGCGGGATCGCCAGCAGAACATCATTATTCATGATGCCGAAGATGCGCTGCGGCAGCGCGCCGAGCAGCGAGAGGTCCATCGCCCCTGCGGCGGCACCGATGCTAGCGAAGAGGAGCGACACACCGCCGAGCGTGAGCGCCACCGGATAGCCGAACAGCAGCACCGCACAGACCGCGACCACCATCGCGATGGCGAGCGCCTCGCCCATTGGCTCGACCTCGCCGCTAACCTGCCCCGCGGGCGGGGGCGGTTAGTGGTAACGGCGCGGAAGGCGCCGCGAGCACGAGCGCGGCGCGGATCGCTTGTGCCACACCTTGCAGGCCAATGAGAAC
>CAVWYW010000030.1:0-92880 GCA_963759345.1 uncultured Alphaproteobacteria bacterium | reverse complement strand
GATGAGATCTACGCCACGCTCGATGCGGCCCACGGCGCCGAGCGCATTGCCGACGAGGAAGGGCTGACGGCGTGTCTCGCCGATTGGCTCGCGCACCCTGCGACCCGCAAGGCGGTGGCTGATGCCGCGCTGGTGACGGTCGGCAAGCTCAGCGGCGCACTCGACCGGACGCTGATCGCCCTCGAGCCTTATTTGATGCAGCTTCGGCTCGAACAACAGGCTTCTTAGTCTGGCGGATTTGATGATCATGCGGCGCCAGGATTTTTCGGGATCCGGCTTGGATGCGTGAGCCGGCCTTTTGGTGGCAGCCCGGCGGCGGAGCCCTGCTCCGTCCGCTCGCGGCGCTCTACGGTGCCGTCGCGGCACGGCGGATGCAGTCGCCGGGACGGAGCGTCGGTGTGCCGGTCATCTGCCTCGGCAACCTGACGGTCGGCGGGTCGGGCAAGACGCCGGCCGCACTCGCGGTCGGTCGCCTTTTGCTCGCCGCGCACCACCATCCGTTTTTTTTGACTCGCGGGTATGGCGGGCAGCTGGCCGGCCCGGTGCTGGTCGATCCAGCAGCCTATACAGCCGCCGCAGTCGGCGACGAACCGCTTCTCTTGGCGCGGCTTGCACCCACCATCGTCGCCCGTGACCGCCTGGAGGGCGCTAGAACCGCACGGCGCGCGGGTGCGACCGTTATTGTCATGGACGATGGGTTTCAAAACCCGGCGCTCGCCAAGGAGCTTTCGATCCTGCTGGTCGACAGCCGGCGCGGCATTGGCAACGGCCGCATCATTCCTGCGGGCCCGTTGCGAGCGCCGCTTGAGGTGCAGATTGCACGCGCGCAGGCCGTCGTTGTCGTCGGCTCTGATCCCGCTCCCGACACTGTGATGCAGTGCATATCCCGTCACAACATTGCGCTGTTCCACGGCCGTCTCGAGCCGGACCGCGACACGCTCGCAGCACTTCAAGGGCGCAAGGTATTGGCCTTCGCCGGCATCGCCGATCCGGACAAGTTTTTCACCACGCTTACCGAAGGCGGCATTGCCATCGCCGAGCGCGCAAGTTTTCCGGATCACCATCGCTACACGGCCACGGAAGCGCAAACATTGATCGCGCGCGCCGACGCCGGAAACTTGATCCTAGTCACCACCGAAAAAGATTTTGCACGGCTTACCGGTGATACCAACCTCGCCTCGCTCACCGCTCGCGCCAGCGCGCTGCCGGTGCGGCTTGTGATCGGCGAACAACAACAATTTCAGCGAATGGTGTTGGACGTTTTGCCGCGGCGCTAGGTCAGCTTACTGCTTGTGCGCATACGCGGCGCTGTGGCGCTGCAGCACCGCCTCCGGCGTGGCGTACGCCTCCTGGAGATCGACGCTCCAATATCTGAGTTCTTCGAGCGGAATTGCCGCACCGGTCACGGCGCAACGGACGAACGCACCCGGCCGCACGACGCGGAAATCGCCATCCAGATATTTGACCTCGGCCTCGCCAGGCATCGGCGACTGGCGATCGGTGCGATTGAGCAAACGGACCTCCGTCGGACGGCCTTCGTTCTGCCGCCGGAATAAACGGCAAGATAGTCATTCCGCCGGCCAAACGAAACCCACCCGATTTCAAATGCCGACACGCATTACCGCCCGATGAACAGTGGCCGCAGCCTCGAAACAAATCTTCTAGCTGAAAAGATTGCCCTGCCCGGGATCGTCGCGGCGGCGTCGCCGGCGCGGCGGTTCGAGGCGCGGCGCGGTCGAGGTCTGCACGACCTCGGCGCGGGCGCCGACGCGGCCATCGGAAAACTCGATGTCCATCTGCATGCCGGTCGAAACTGCCGCAGCGGTGCGCAGCGGCCGGCCGCCTCGATCGCGCACCAGCGCAAAGCCGCGCGCGAGCACGCCGCGATAGGAAAACGCCGCCAGCAACTGGGCATCGCGTTCGCACCGCGCCCAGCGCGCGTCGAGCAGATTGTCCATGGCGCGCCCGGCGCGCTCGGCCAGCGCACCGACCCGCTCGCCTTCGCGCGCAATGCGCATGCGGTGCGCCGTTACATTCGCCGCAACACTTGCCCGCAGCCGCGATGCGGCAGCGGCGTAACGATCGCGGCAGCGCTCGACCTGCATCCGCAACAGGTGCGCACTGAGCCTGCCGCTGGTGCGCGAGAAGCTGACGCGATGGATGTGCGCATTGGCCCGCAACGCCCGCACCAGCCCGGCGGCGGCGTGATCGAGCCGCTGCTTCGGAACCGCTAGCACTTCGTCCGCATCGGGCAGCGCGCGCGCCGCCGATCGCACCGAGTTGCGGCGCGCTTCCTGATTTCGCAACCATGCGGTCAGCGCGCGCCGCTCGAGGTTCTCGACGTCGATCAGCAACTCCGCGCGTACCGGCACCGCCATTTCGGCGGCGGCGGTCGGCGTCGGTGCCCGCCGGTCGGCGGCAAAATCGATCAGCGTGACATCGGTCTCATGGCCGACCGCGGAGATCAGCGGGATGAAGCTTGCCGCCGCCGCGCGCACCACGATTTCTTCGTTGAACGACCACAGGTCTTCCAGCGAACCGCCGCCGCGGGCGACAATGATCAGATCAGGCCGCGGCGTGTGTCCGCGTTCCGGCAGCGCGTTAAATCCGGCGATGGCGGCTGCCACCTCGGTCGCGGAGCCGTCGCCCTGCACCTTTACGGGCCAAACCAGCACGCGGCGCGGAAAGCGGTCGGCCAGCCGATGCAGAATGTCGCGAATAACCGCGCCGCTCGGCGAGGTGATGACGCCGATGACAGCCGGAAGATACGGCAGCAGCTGCTTGCGCGCCTCGTCAAACAATCCCTCGGCGGTCAATCGCCGTTTGCGCTCCTCAAGCAGCGCCATCAGCGCGCCGAGGCCGGCCGGCTCCAGCGTCTCGACCACGATCTGGTACTGCGAACGGCCGGGGTAGGTGGTGAGCCGCCCGGTGATCACCACCTCAAGACCGGCTTCAAGCTTGAGCTTGATGCGGGCGGCAGTGGTCCGCCAGATCACGCCGGCGATGCTGGCGCGATCGTCTTTGAGATCGAAGTAAACGTGGCCGTTGCCGTGATAGCTGACTTTGCCAAGCTCGCCGCGGACGCGCACGTAGCCGTACGACTCTTCGATCGTGCGCTTGAGCGCGGCCGAGAGCTCGGAGACGGTCAGTTCCGGCAAATTGAGCCGTGGTTCGTTCATCGCGATTGTTAGTGCTGCGCGTCGCCGGTGGGGTCAAGACCCTTGGACAACCTCCGGCGTGATCTTGCGTCAATGCGCTCCCATGCTACAGGGGCGGCGGCAACTTATCTTTGGAACATATGAACATTTTGCTTCTCGGCTCCGGTGGACGCGAGCATGCGCTGGCCTGGAAGATGGCGGCAAGCCCGCTCACCGACCGGCTGTTCTGTGCTCCCGGTAACGCCGGAATCGCGCGCGAGGCGGAGTGCGTCGCGCTCGACGTCGCCGATCACTCGGCGGTGATCGGGTTCTGCCGTTCAAATGGCATCGATCTCGTTGTCGTCGGACCGGAGACGCCGCTTTGCGCCGGCATCGTCGACGATCTGGAAGCGGCAGGAATCAAAGCCTTTGGGCCGAGCCGCGCGGCGGCACAACTCGAAGGGTCCAAAGGCTTTACCAAGGATCTCTGTCGCGCCAACGGAATTCCAACTGCAGCCTACGAGCGCTTTCGCGCGGCCGCGCCGGCCAGGGCCTACGCCCGCAGCCGCGGCGCGCCGATTGTCGTCAAGGCCGACGGACTCGCCGCCGGCAAAGGCGTGATCGTTTCGGAAACCTTGGCGGAAGCGGAGGCGGCGATCGACATGATTTTCGGCGGCAGTCTCGGTGAAGCCGGCGCCGAACTTGTCATTGAGGAATTTCTGCATGGCGAAGAAGCGTCGTTCTTCGCACTGTGCGACGGCACGACAGCACTGCCGCTCGCCTCTGCGCAAGATCACAAGCGCGCCTTCGATGGCGACAAGGGGCCGAATACTGGCGGCATGGGTGCCTACTCGCCGGCGCCGATCATCGACGCGGCGACGACCGCGCGCGTGATGGACGAAATCGTGTTCCCGACATTGCGCGCGATGCGAGCCTTGGGCGCGCCACACAAGGGCGTGCTCTACGCCGGCTTGATGCTGACGGCCGATGGACCAAAGCTGATCGAATACAACGTGCGTTTCGGCGACCCGGAATGCCAGGTGCTGATGCCGCGCCTGATGTCGGACCTTGTGTCCGCCCTGCTCGCCAGCCGTGACGGCATGCTGAAGTCGGTCGACCTGCGCTGGTATCCAGACGCCGCGCTCACCGTTGTGATGGCCGCGCGCGGCTACCCCGGTTCTTATAATAAAGGGTCGGTCATCGCCGGTCTCGACGACGCCGCCGCGGTCGAAGGCGTAGAGATCTTCCACGCCGGCACCAAGGCGGAGGGCGGAAAAATTCTCGCCAATGGCGGACGGGTGCTCAACGTCTCGGCGCTCGGTAAGGACGTTCGCGAGGCCCGGGACCGCGCCTACGAGGCAGTCTCCCGCATCCGCTGGCCTGAGGGCTTTTATCGGCACGACATCGGCTGGCGCGCGATTGAGAGGGAAACATAACGAGGACAAAGACGCTGGCATTGGCCGACGATTAGAGATAACGGGAACGCATGAACGCCACCGATCGTCAGAGTACTTTTTCCGGGACCAAGGAAGTCTCCGAGCGACTGCGCTTCGACGTCGGGCGGCTCGAAGCGTATCTGCGCGATCATGTGAAAGGATTTGCCGGCCCGGTCACGCTGTCGCAGTTCAAAGGCGGCCAGTCGAACCCGACTTATCTCGTCGAGACGCCGCAGCGGCGCTACGTGCTGCGCCGCAAACCGCCGGGCAAGCTGTTGCCATCGGCCCATGCGGTCGATCGCGAATTTCGCGTCATCAGCGCGCTTTATCCGCAGGGTTTTCCGGTCGCCGAACCGGTCGTTTATTGCGCGGACGAAACTGTCATCGGCACAGCGTTCTTCGTCATGTCGCATGTCGAGGGCCGGGTGTTCTGGGAACCGGAAATGCCCTCATCCAATCCGGCCGAGCGCGCGCAAGTCTATGACGCCATGAACGCGACGCTGGCGCAGCTGCACAATTTCGATCCGGCGGCGATCGGGCTTTCCGATTACGGCCGCGGCGAGAACTACGTGGCGCGCCAGATCGAGCGCTGGTCGAAGCAGTACCGCGCCTCGGAGACGGAGAAAATCGAAGACATGGAGCGGCTGATGGTCTGGCTGCCGGCCAACCTGCCGCCGCCACAGCCGTCGCGGCTGGTACACGGCGACTATCGCCTGGACAATATGATTTTGGCGCCGAACGCACCGAAAGTGATGGCCGTCCTCGACTGGGAACTGTCGACGCTCGGCGACCCGCTCGCGGATTTTTCCTATCACCTGATGCAGTGGCACATGCCGCAATCCGAAGCCGGCACCGGCTCACTGGTCGGCTTCGATTTGGCGACGCTCGGTATCCCATCGCTGGGAGAATACGTCGACGCCTATGTGAAGCGCACCGGTCTCGACCCGCGGCCGTATCTGGCGACCTATTCGGCGTACAATTTCTTTCGTATCGCCGCGATCCTGCAAGGCATTGTCGGCCGCGTCCGTGACGGCACCGCGACCAGCGCGTTCGCCGCCGCCAAGGCCGGTCTTGTTCGTCCGCTGGCCGGCAAGGCCTGGGAATTCGCCCTCCAGGCCGGGGCCTGACGGCAACGCGGATGAAGACCTTCGCCCTCGCGCTCGGTGGCGGCGGCGCGCGCGGGCTCGCCCACATCGCGGTAATCGAAGCGCTCGACGACATGGGCGTGAAGCCGGTGGCGATTGCCGGCACCTCGATCGGCGCGCTGATCGGCGCCGCTTATGCGGCCGGCATGCGCGGCAGAGACATCCGCCACCATGTCATCCGTTTCGCGCACGATCCGAGCGAAACCACGCGCCGGCTGATTGCGGCGCGCGCCGGTTCGCTCGCCGATTTGTTCGCCGGCGCGTTCGGCCAGGCGACCCAGATCGACGCCGAGAAATTCTGCGCGCAGTTTCTGCCCGAAGCGATCCCGGCCGAATTTTCCGAGCTGAAAGTCCCGCTCGCAGTGACGACCACCGATCTGCATCGCCGCCAGGAAGTATCGCTGACCGCGGGGCCGCTCCGTCCGGCGCTCGCTGCCTCAATCGCAATTCCCGGACTATTACGCCCAGTCGCCATTAACGGCTGCGTCCTCATCGACGGCGGCACCACCAATCCCCTGCCCTTCGATCGATTGCGCGGCAGCGCCGATTGCATCGTCGCCGTCGACGTGCTGACAGCACCGCCGACCGAGCGCGGCGATATCCCCGGCGCCTGGGAGAGCGTGATCGTTACGCTCAACATCATGGGCAGCGCCATCATCGCCGGAAAGCTGGCGCAAGGCGCGCCCGACTTGGTGATCCGGCCGAACGTCGCGATCTTTCGTACGCTGGATTTCTATCAGGCGACCGCAATCCTGCGGGCTTCTGAGGCTGTGAAGGAGGAAGTCAAAGAGCGACTCGGCGCGTTGCTCGCAGCGTGAGCCACGGCAAGCAGACTGCACCGGCGGCGCCCCGCCGAGTAAATCGATCGCGATCCTTGTCCCGCAAGGCCGCTGTCTATATTGTGCGCCGTCAACATTGGAGACTGAAATGGCTACAGGTACCGTGAAATGGTTCAATCCGACGAAGGGGTATGGGTTTATTCAGCCCTCAGGCGGTGGTGGCGGCAAGGACGTGTTCGTCCACATTTCGGCCGTTGAGCAGGCCGGCCTGCGTTCTCTCAACGAGGGACAGACCGTCGAATACGAGATCGAGAGCAATCGGGGGAAAGAGTCAGCGGTCAGGCTCAAGGTCAAGTGAGCCTTTTATCGGCGCGCTCAGCCGAACGCGCCGCCGCGGACTGTCGGGCTTGTGGTGCGTGCTGTTCGTTTTCTGCAGAGTGGCCGCGGTTCTCGACGGAAAGTGACGCCTATCTTGACCGCATCCCTCCCGGTTATGTCGATAACGAACAAGGACGCATGCAATGCAGCGGCAATCGCTGTGCAGCACTTATGGGGAAGGTCGGCGTCTCGACGGCGTGCGCGATCTACACCGTGAGGCCAGACGTTTGCAAAGCTTGTTTGCCGGGAGATGACGCCTGTCAAATGGCACGACGGCGCTTCAATCTGAGGGTGATAGCGCCGCCAGGCCTTGCGTATCAGCCGAGCCACGATCAATAACGCGGCATTGTGGTAAACCGCGAGCGCCACTCAATCGGACGCCCGGCCGAACCCTGCTGACATATTGCAATGCTTCCAGCAGGCGCGGAGCCCGGCGCGGGCTCCTTTATTCCCGGCTTATTCAATTAAGGGGCGGTTTTTCTTGCGGCGCAATTTGAAACCGCCCCTTCATAGATTTGGTTCTCAACCACATACCCAAACGTAGCCGATGGGAGAGGTCCGCCAGCAACTGCCGACGCCGTAAGCCCACCAGCGGCCGCCGTACCAACGCCGTCCGGTGCCGTACCAGACGCCGCCGTAGTAGCGGCCACCGACGCGAGCTCCGCCGCGGACGCCCACCCTGGCTCCGCCGTGTACGCCGACGCCGCCATGTACCCCGACGCCGGCATGTACTGATACTCTGACGTGAGTTCCGCCGTGTCCGCCGTGTGCTACAGCGTGGCCGCCGGCATGACCGTGCGCGGCGTGGCCGCCACCGTGTCCTCCGCCGCCATGTCCTCCGCCATGTCCGCCGCCGCCATGTCCTTTAGCCATCGCGTCGGCCGGGATTGCGATCGCCGCTGCCACCGCGACAATGAGAGTGAGCTTCCGTAACATTGGGTTTTCTCCCGAAGGTTAAATCGTCGAAGTCCGATGTGCCTATCGCTCGCTGGCCCAGCCCTCGCGGTTAGCGTGCATCCTTAGCTCATAGCGGGGAACAAGCGCCGGAAGTACGATAGAGCAAGTCCGCCGTGTGTCATGTGATCGGCGGCACAACTTACCGGTTTTTGCGCCAGCAGCCGTGTCGCGTCAGACAGAACCCGGCCTCGAACCGAAGCGCGTGCAGATGATCACGTAGGCCGGCGCGGAACAAACAGCACGGCTTTCGTCGTGATGTCGAGCGATTTCGTCTCGATGGTTAAGGAGAGGTCCGGGCTCCTTTCACTTCTGCGCCACCCTTGATTTGTTCGGATTGCAAGCTTGGTCGCGTCAGAATGCGCCCTTAAAGCTCGAAGGTTTCGATGCCTGGTCCAGCGGGATACGAATATCGACCGGCTCCGTCGGCTGAAAGTCGCCGGCGTAAGCCCGCCGGTGCAATTCCTCCGGCGAAGCGCCGGCGCTGCATCAGCTTTGGGCTAACTGCCAGCCGGTTAGTGCGCGACGTTGGCAGAACCCGGCGTTTGTCCGAACGCTGGCGCCGCGTTGTGCTGGCTGGAAATACTGTCGGCAACGGCTATGGCCTCCTTGGAGATGTCCCGCAGCAGTCCAGTAATGGAAATGCGGAATCCGACAAAATAAATCGATGAATTCTCTTTGTTTAGCTTACCTTTCAATGGTTTGATTTCATTGGTTTCGAGAAAGCATTGGTAGTTAGGTCGATACCCCGTCGCGAAGATGATAGCGTCGTATTTACCACTGCTGCCGTCTTGGAAGATTGCGCCGTCATGCGTAATCGCAGATACGCCGGGCGCGATCTTGATCGCTTCTTCGAAAATTTTGTGTACCGTGCCGACGTCGATCGCTGAACCGCTCCGGAGCTGGTGCACTGTTGCAAAATTCCTTGGTCAGGCCGCCTGACCCCGTGCTTCGAAAGGTTGCCAAGTGCAAAGTCGAGTATTGGGGGAAAAAAACCAATCGTTCAGACCGGCGGGAAGCAGACCTGTCGCAAGCATTCCCACAATCTGAATTGGAATGCCGAAAAGCTCGCGCGGAACGATGTGAACCCCGTTGCGCAACGAAATGCTTGGCCGCGCGCCGCCTTCCGCCAGATCAAGTCCAATCTCGGCGCCGGTATTTCCCATTCCGATCGCCAAGACGGATTGGCCGGCGAACGGCTGGGCGTCGATGTAGTCCGCGCTGTGGATGACTTTGCCTTTAAAGGTTTCCATCCCGACAAAGGACGGGCTTAGCCGCTCGGCATTGTAGCCGGACGCGATCACGACAAATGGGGCGCGAACGGACCCCAAGGTGCTTTCGATGACCCAGGCATTCGCGTCTCGACGCACCGAGCGCACGGTTTCGGCGAACCGTGGCCGCAAATCGAAATGCGCCGCATAGCTCTCCAAATAGCGGATCATCAGATCTCTAGGCGCATAGCGGGGATAGCTTGCGGGAAATGGCAGGAACGGCAACGAGGAGTATTGCTTCCCGGTATGCAGGTGCAGTCGCGCGTAATGCCGGCGCCAAGACGAACCGATTTGGTGCTCTTTTTCAAGGATTCACGAAGTCGAGGCCGGCCTTGCTCAGGCACGCGCCCACCGCCAATCCTGCGGGACCTGCCCCGATGACTGCAACGGTCGTAGCCTCTTCCAATTGCACTGCACTCCCTTGACCTTTTACCTTTTAACCGATCGCTCGCCACTCGCGAATTTATAATGATCGATTTGATCGGCAAAGGGTTTTAAGCTGACCCGGCGGCTTGATTGGCGACGTCTGGTTCCTCCTGAACGCGAGACGTCTGCCGCGCGCCCAGCGCGCCCAGCCCTACCGTCGTTCCTGAAAAAAGCTTTTGAGCAGCGCCGACGTTTCCGCTTCCGCCAGCCCGCCATAAACCTCGGGGCGATGGTGGCAGGCGGCCGAAGCGAAGAATTTCACGCCGTTGTCGACCGCGCCGCCTTTTGGATCGGCAGCGCCATAATAGAGCCGGCGGATGCGTGCGAAGGCGACCGCGCCGGCGCACATCGTGCAGGGCTCGAGCGTGACATAGAGGTCGCAATCGGTGAGCCGCTCGGAGCCGAGGGCCGCCGACGCGTCGCGGATGGCGACGATCTCGGCATGGGCCGTCGGGTCATGGTTGCCGATAGTGCGATTGCCGGCGCGCGCAATGACCGCGCCGTCGCGCACGATGACGCAGCCGACCGGGACTTCGCCGCGCTTGCCCGCGGCGCGCGCTTCGGTGAGCGCCATGTCCATAAACGATGTCATTTGTCATGGCCGGGCTTGTCCCGGCCATCCACGTCTTTGTTCGTTCAGGTGTATAAAGTCGTGGATGCCCGGCACAAGGCCGGGCATGACGAAGATAAAAACATGACTTGCCGACAAAGCCGGCGAACGCATCGCCAAGGTGATCGCCCGCGCTGGGCTCACTTCGCGCCGCGAGGCCGAGGAATGGATCGCCGCGGGACGCGTTGCCGTCAACGGCAAAGTGATCGGCTCGCCGGCGCTCAATGTCGCTGCCGGCGACCGCGTCGCCGTCGATGGCGAACCGTTGCCGACCGCGAGCGCACCCGGCTGTTTCTCTATCACAAGCCGCGCGGGCTTTTAACCGCGCACACCGACCCGCGCGGCCGGCCGACCATTTTTCAGCATCTGCCGAAGCACCTGCCGCGCCTGATCAGCGTCGGCCGGCTCGACTTCAACACCGAGGGCCTGATCCTCCTCACCAATGACGGCGCGCTGGCGCGGGTGCTGGAATTGCCGGCGACCGGGTGGCAGCGCTGCTATCGCGTCCGGGCGCACGGGTCGGTGACGCAAGGAAAGCTCGACGAGCTGCGCGCTGGCGTGACCATCGACGGCATTCGCTACGGCGCGATCGAAGCAATGCTGGAGCGCGTACAGGGCTCCAACCTGTGGCTCACGTTCGCGATCCGCGAAGGCAAAAACCGCGAGGTGCGCAATGTGCTCGGTCACCTCGGGCTGACGGTCGCCCGATTGATCCGTATTTCATTTGGGCCGTTCCAGCTTGCCGGCCTCGCCGAAGGCGCGGTCGAAGAGGTGCCGACCCGCACGTTGCGCGAACAGCTGGGAGAACAAGTCGTCGGGCTCTCGGGCGCGGATTTTTCCAGCCCGGTCTCGGCGGATCCACGGGGTACGTCCTGCCTTCGACAAAAAGGACAGAAGAGAAGAAGCGCGCGGTGCCGGGCTATCGAAGGCAAAACAAGGTAAATCCAGCTCCCATTCATGGCGCGCACACGAACAAGAATCGTCCGGCAAAAAAATTGAAACGAAAATACCACGGAACACGCCGCGATATGTCAGAGGCGCGCGAGCGACATCCGGGACCCGTGCGTGCCGAAGTTCTCAACGACCGCAAGGGCCGCACCGTTCACGTCGAACGCTTCGGCCAGCCGCGCCCCGTGGAAGAGCTGGCAGAACGGTCAGCCAGGCAGGACCATCGCCGCCGACGTGCGCCGGACCGCGCCTCCGGCGCGCGGCCCCGGCGGCCACGGCCCCGCTGATGCGAGTCGTCGGCGGACGCCTGCGCGGGCGCACGCTCGCCGGTCCGAAATCCGCGGCTATCCGGCCGACGGCGGACCGGCTCCGCGAATCGCTGTTCAACATCCTCATCCACAGCTACGGCGACCCCGTCACCGGCGCGCGCGTGCTCGACCTCTTCGCCGGCACCGGCGCGCTCGGCATTGAGGCGTTATCGCGCGGCGCGGCGTTCGCCCTGTTCGTCGACGAAGGGCCGGAGGCTCGCGCGCTGCTGCGCGAGAACACAACCACGCTCGGTCTCGGCGGCGTATCGCGGATCTTCCGGCGCGACGCGACCAAGCTCGGCCCTGCGCATCCGGTCGAGCCGTTCTCGCTCGCCTTCCTCGATCCGCCCTACGGGCAAGGACTCGCCGAAAAGTCGCTCGCCTCGGCGCGCGCGGGCGCTGGTTTGCGCCCGAGGCGCTGATTGTCGTTGAAGAGGCGAAAAAGGCGAAGTTCGGCGCACCTGAAGGGTTCACTGAACTGGAACGGCGGGACTACGACGACACCGAGTTCACCTTTCTGCGGCCGGCCTAAGAACTTTTACCTTCGCCCGAACAGCCGCTCGATGTCGGTGAGCTTCAGTTCGACATAAGTCGGACGGCCGTGATTGCATTGTCCGGAATTCGGCGTCACTTCCATCTCGCGCAGCAGGGCATTCATCTCCTGCGGCTTGAGCCTGCGCCCGGCGCGAACTGAGCCGTGACAAGCCATGGTCGCGGCGACGTGCATCAGGCGGCGCTCCAACGGCAAGGTCTCATCCCATTCGCCGATATGATCGGCCAGATCGCGCAGCAGGCCGCCGCCGTCGACCTCGCCAAGGAGTGCCGGCGTTTCACGCAGCGCAACCGCGCCCGGCCCGAACGACTCGATCACGAGGCCGTATCGCGCAAGCTCTAGCGCGTGGGCGAGCAGCCTCTCCACATCCGCCTCGTCGAGTTCGACGACATCGGGGATCAGCAGGATCTGCCGCGCCACGCCGACCTTGGCGATCGCAGCTTTGAGGTTTTCGTAGACGATGCGTTCGTGGGCGGCGTGCTGATCGACGATGACGAGACCGTCGCGGGTTTGCGCCACGATGTATGTCTCGTGCACCTGCGCACGCGCGGCACCGAGCGGGTGATCGAACGCATCGGCTAAACCGGTTGCGGCTTCAGTGGAGAGGTGCGGATCGAGCCCGGTGCCGAGATCGGCTTCCGGCATACCGACCTCGAATGCGGCTTGCGCGGCTTCAGCGAAACCGCCGCCGCGCGACAGCGTCCATGCCGGGCGCGAACTTTCCCGCCGCGGACGAAATGCGGCAATGGTTGCACTGCCGCCGGTCGTCGCCGCGCGCGTAGCGTCACGGGCGAGTGCCGCCTTCAGCGCGTGCACGATCAAGGCGCGAACCAGGCCGGCATTGCGAAAGCGCACTTCCGCTTTCGCCGGGTGCACGTTGACGTCGACCTCGCGCGCCGGAAGCTCGACAAACAACGCCACGATCGGATGGCGATCGCGCGGCAGATAATCGGCATAGGCTGCACGCACGGCGCCGAGGAGAAGCTTGTCGCGCACCGGCCGCCCATTGACGAACAGATATTGGCCGAGCGCATTGGCGCGCGTAAGCGTCGGCAGCGCTGCATAGCCTTCGACCCGAATGCCCTCGCGTTCGGCAGCTATCTCGACGGCATTAGCGCGAAAATCCGCGCCGAGGATGTCGCCGAGCCGCGTCAGGCGGCCGGTCGAGCCAGGGAGCGCGGCCGCGAACGTAACCGGCGAGCGTTCTTCGCCCGCGATGGTGAAGGCGACATCGGGCCGGCTCATGGCGAGCCGGCGCACCACGTCGCGCACGGCCTCAGCCTCGGTGCGATCAAGCTTAAGAAATTTCAGCCGCGCCGGCGTGGCGTAAAACAGATCGCGCACCTCAACGCGCGTCCCCTCCCCCAGTGCAGCCGGTTTGAGCCCGGACTTTACCCCGGCATCGACTTCGATCGACCAGGCGTGCGGCTCGGCGCGATGGCGCGAGGTGACCGAAAGCCTTGCCACCGCACCGATCGACGGCAGCGCCTCGCCGCGAAAGCCTAGCGTGCTGATCGACACCAGATCGTCGTCGGCAAGTTTCGACGTGGCATGACGCTCCACCGCCAGGACAAGATCGGCACCCGTCATGCCGTCGCCGTCGTCAATGACGGCAATGAGCCGCCGGCCGCCGCCGTCGGTCAGCACATCGATGCGTCGGGCGCCGGCATCGAGGGTGTTTTCAACCAGCTCCTTCACCACACTCGCCGGCCGTTCCACCACTTCGCCGGCGGCGATGCGGTTGATAACGGCTTCAGAAAGCTGGCGGACAGGCATCGGCAACTCGGTTTTGCGGCGTTCGAGTCTAGCCTGAGCTACCGGGCGATGGCGAGCAGCCAGTGGCTGCTGCGCCCACCACTCGCCATACCGGTCATACCGGCGGTGCCGGACGATACGGCGCTTTACGTCGCCCAGCCGTGGTGCACATCGAAGATGCGCGCCGCTTCCGAAACGTGCGGCAACTCGAGAACGCCGGGTTCAACCAGCGCGACCCGGGTGTCTTCGTATCCCGCCTGCCAGTGCTCCTCCATCGCCAGCCGGGAAAACTCGAACATCTTCCCGGCAGTCTCGAATTTGTTCGACTGATACTTCAATTGCACGATGGTCGCGACTTTCACCCGCGCTTGTTCGGACAGGAATTGCACTTCCGGGTCATTCTGGCATTGCTCGGGGAGCTGGTCCAAAAATCGCCGCAGCGCGTGGCGGAATTTCTGCATCTTTTTGTACTGCTCCAGCGAAACGTTGATGCGGCTCGCGCTGTGGATTTCCATTGCCCGCAGGTTGGCCGACGGAATATCCATCGGCGGCTCCCCACTCGCGTCCCAAAGGTCAACCTGGAAAACCAGCGCAGTATGACCGCCGCGATTGTCGATCACGAACTGCATCGGCGAGTTCGAGACCACGCCGCCGTCCCAGTAATATTCGCCGTCGATTTCCGTAGGCGGGAAGCTCGGCGGCAGTGAAGAACTCGCCAGGATATGGGCGGCGGTGATCTTTTGCTCGCGATTGTCGAAGTAGGCCGGCACGCCGGTGCGGACGTTGGTGGCGAGAGCGGTAAATCGCATCGGCTCCGGGTCGGCGTTGATGCGATCAAAGTCGACCAGGCGCGCGAGCGTCTCCTTCAGCGGCGAGATGTCGTAATAGCTCACCATCTCCGGACTATCGGCCGTGGAATTCACCGGCGGAAACGGCCGTGGCGAAAAGAAACCCGGCGCTCCGTGGACCATGGTCGCGAAAGCGCTGATCTTGTTGGTCCAGAAACGCGCGTGACCGTTGCCGTTCCAGGGCAATTCGGTAAACCACGGCACATTGGGAATCCGCAGCGGCGGTTTGGTCACCGTTTCCCAAAACTCGCGCAACCGCTCAACCCGCTTCTCGGGCGGATTGCCTGCGATCAAGGCGCCGTTGATGGCGCCGATCGACGTGCCGCACAACCAATGCACGTCGATCCTGGCTTCATGGATCGCTTGGTAAACGCCGGCCTGATATGCGCCCAGCGCGCCGCCGCCCTGCAACACCAGCGCAACGCGCTCGAACGGGAGCATGCGTGTTGCGCCTTTAATCATAAGTTCCGGAGAGGGGGTATAATTCATAACGTCTCCTGCATTGCCAACAACGTTCAAGCAGCCGGCGACATTTCGTCCGCCACCGCTTTCATAAGCCCTCCGGATTTACGCGGATTTACACTTCGCTCTGAAGCCGGCCTTCGCTGAGCCGTTCGTCAAGCAGGCATTTCCCTTAACGGAACTAAGAGCACCGCGCCTGCTTCGCAAGCGTTCGCCGGAGCAATACAGATATTTGATCAACGCGGCGACAAAGTTGATTTGCGGGTCGCAAAAATGATTCACCTATCGCAAAATTAACTCGGGCGGCCGCAAAATCGCCCGGAAGCTTTCCGGCGCAACGCGATTAAAAAAGAAGCTGATTAAATTTAACGCCTTATCTTTGTTCACTCCCGCTGGCAGTCAGGTCGATCTCGACGTGGCGGCTGGTGCACCATAGTCAGTCGAGCGACGGCTTGACGCGGCGCAGACGCTTAAGCCCAGCGTGGCGCTTTTTTGTCTCGATGCGGCGCTCGCGCGACGCCTTTGTGGGCCTGGTCGGCCGCCGCGCCCGCGGCGCGATTGCCGCATGGCGGATAAGCTCAAGGAGGCGATCAAGCGCGTCAGCGCGATTGCGCGCCTGGGTGCGATGGCTTTGCGCGGTAATCACCAGCACGCCGTCACGGGTGAGCCGCGTTCCGGCCAATCGCTCGAGCCGCTCCTTCACCTGCACCGGCAACGACGGCGACCCGCGCACATCGAAGCGAAGCTGCACGGCGGTCGACAGCTTGTTGACATTCTGCCCGCCAGGCCCTGAAGCGCGGACAAAGCTTTCTTCAATTTCGTGCTCGGCGAGACTGATCTGGGCGTTGACGCGTATCATGGCCGCAAAGCGTAGCGCGGATTAAGCGTCAGCGAAATCCGCGCCCGCGCTAAGCCGAACATGCGTCGCCTATCTCAGGCTCCGGGACGCCGCGTGGGCTGCGGAGTCTTACTGAGCTGTAGGCGCGTCAACGGCGCCGGTCGAGGCGACCCCCTCGGGCCGGCCCACTACGGTCACGAGGAGTCCGGCGTCGAGCAGCCGCTTGGCCACGCGCCGCGCGTCATCCAGCGTTACCGCATTGATCATCTCAGGTCGGCGGGAGAAATAGTCGATGCCGAGACCGTCACGCTGCAACTGCACGAGCAGAGCCGCAATCTTGCTCGACGTGTCGAGATTGAGCGCGAACGAGCCATTGAGATAGGCCTTGGCCTTGGCGAGTTCGTCCGCCGTCGGGCCATCCTCGGCCAAGCGGCGGATTTCCTTCTGGATGAGGTCGAGGGTTTCGCCGGTACGATCGGCGCGCGTGGCGGTGCCGCCGAGGAACAAGGCGCTGTGATTGAGCCAGACCAGGCTGTCATACACCGAATAGGCAAGCCCTCGCTTCTCCCGCACTTCCTGGTAAAGCCGCGATGAGAATGAGCCGCCGCCGAGAATGTGATTGACGATATAGGCGGCCATGAAATCCGGATCCTTGCGGGCGATGCCGGGACCGCCGAAAGTCACTACGGCCTGCGGCACGTCGAGCTTGATCACAATCCGCCGTCCCAGGCCCTGGGGGGCGACGTTGGCCACCGGCTTGAGATCCGGTTGCGCTGGAAGCGACCCGAAAACGCGATCAAGCATCGCTTTGACCGCCTCAGCGTCGATATCTCCGACCACGGCGATTTTCAGATTGCCGCGGGCCAGAACCCGCCGCGTATAGTCTCTAAGGTCGTCGACGGTAATCGTCGGCACCGATTCAAGCGTGCCGGCGACCGGGCGGCCGTAAGGATGGTCGGCAAAGGCAGCGTGCCACCAGCTCCGACTTGCGATTTCCGTCGGGTTGGTCGTGGCGCGCCGCAGCGTCGACATGATCTGCGCGCGGTTCAGTTCGACGTCGGTGGGGTCGAAACGCGCCGCCGTCAATCCAAGCCGCAGCGCTTCGAACGCCTCGTCGCGATTCTCCGTCAGCGTGCGCAGCGAGCCGCGCAGCGTGTCGCGCTCCGCCTCGTAATTCAACTCGATCGCCTTGCGCTCCAGGCGTTCGTGAAATGCCTTCGAGTCGTAGGGGCCGACGCCGTCGTCGAGCAAAGAAGAGACCAGGTTGGCAGTGCCTGCCTTGCCGGCTGGGTCCTGCGTGGCGCCGCCGGCGAAAGCGAAATCGACGGCAATCATCGGAACCGCGGGCTCGTGCACGAGCCAGGCTTCGATGCCGCCGGGACTTACCACCCGCTCGATGGTGGTGGCGCCGGCCGGCGCGGCGAAGGCAACGAGCGCGGCAATCGCGATGGCAAAGCGTTGCGGCAGGCGAAGTGAAATGATGGCGTTCACGAATGCTTCTCCTTCGCCGGAAAGCTGCCGACCAGATAGCCGGTGACCGACGCGCGACGGTTACACCAGGCGCGGGCCGCATCACGCACGGCCTCGGCGGTCACCGCGCGAATTTCTTCCGGCCAATTGCGGACCATATCGACGGTTTCGCCGGTCGCCAGCGCCGCACCGTACCAGCGCGCCAGTGTCGCCTGGTTGTCCTGCGCATAGACGGCGTCGGCGATCAGCCGGTTCTTGGCGAGAGCAAGTTCGTCGGCGGTAACGCCGTGCTCGCTGACGTCAGCGATGATCTTGTCGATCGCCGTTTCAACATCCTGCACCGTCTTCCCCGGCGCCGGCACGCCATAGACGCCGAACTTTCCGTAGTCGAGCGCAGTGCTCGAGTAATAGGCGCCGGCATTGAGCGCGAGGTTTTGCTCGACGACGAGCGTCTTGTACAGGCGGCCGTTGGCGCCGCCACCGAGCGCGTGGGCCAAAACTTCGAGGGCCTGGCTCTCGCCTGGCTTTGCCGTGATCCGCGATGGCACCAGATAAACACGGCTGACGCTCGGCTGCTCTACCTTCTGGTCGGCGAGCGTAACGGTGCGCGGCGCTTCCTGTGTCGGCTCCATCGGCCGGTGGCGCGGCCCGATCTCGGCGCGCGGAGAAATTTTGCCGTAAGTCGCCTCGGCGTCGGCCTTGACCTCGTCGGCAGTGACGTCGCCGGCGATGACGACGATCGCGTTATTCGGCGTGTAGAAGCGCCGGTAGAAGGCCAGCGCATCGTCACGAGTCAATTTTTCGATTTCCGGCCGCCAGCCGATGACCGGACGGCCGTAAGGATGATTGAGATAGAGCGCAGCGTCCATTTGCTCGGACAGGCGGCTGTTGGGATTGTTCGCTACCCGCATGTTCTGCTCCTCGAGCACCACGTTGAGCTCGGGACGCACCACGTCATCGGTGAGCACAAGGCCGGTAATGCGGTCGGCCTCAAACGCCATCATTTCCTTCAGGTGCTCGCGCGGGACGCGCTGAAAGAAGCCGGTGTAGTCGTCGGAGGTGAAGGCATTCTCCTGGCCGCCGATCGCGGCTACCGCAAGCGAGAACCGGTTGCCGGGGTTCTCCGCGGTGCCCTTGAACATCAGGTGTTCGAGGAAATGGGCGAGGCCGGAATTTCCGGGGGTTTCGTCGGCGGCGCCAACTTTATACCAGATCATATGGGTGACGACGGGCGCGCGATGATCCGGAATGACCACGACCTCTAGCCCGTTGCTGAGCGTGAAGTGTTCGACTTTGGGTCCGGGGTCGGCGTTCGCGGTGAGCGGCAAGGCCGTCATCAACGCCAACGTGAGCAGCAGAGCTTTCGGCACGAGTCGTCTCCAATTGGTTGGGTCATGCCCCACTATCAGCACCGCAACAAGCAGTGAACGTGATCTCGGCAAAGAAGCGGAAACGGACCCGGAACGATGCCAACAAACCGGCATCGTCGGTCAGCGCACACTCGCAGTTAGTGTCCAGTCCCGCTCGCCGGCGGGGTAGCCGAGCCCAGGTTGAAGTCGCTTGCGGACGCCGCCGCTTTGCCCGGCTTCTTATCAGGACCGATGCCGTAAGGCTGCTCCGGCGACGGAACCCGGTATCCGGCAGGCGGATCGGTAAGATCCCTACGCACCGGTTCGCCGGCAAAGTTGGCGTATTCTTCTTTGTTGAACCAACCCATTGGATTGTACCAAGGCTTCTTCTCGACCGGCGGATTTGGGGTTTGAACGGCCGTCTCGGGAACGATCGCCTCCTTGGCTTTGCTGTTCTTGTGCCGCTTAGCCCGGTCGGTCGGCCAGTCCGGCGTCGGCACTGCCGCCGCCGCCGGCGGAGGCAGGTCACGGGTGGGCGGCACTACAAGCGGTGATCGCTCGGTGTAGTTGATGGCGGACTCGGCATCGGGCTGACGCTTGATGCCGACGGTCTGCATCATCTTGTCAAGGACGCTCCCATCGCTGCCACTAGTCTGGGCATAAACCGCGGACGCGCCGGAACTCGCGACGACACCGGCCAAAGCGGCCCCTATTGCGGCGCGCAGAAGGCCCGCGCGCCTACGCGGCCTGCGCCCAGCATTGCGGCTGCGACTTTGAACCTGATTCATGCCTTCACCCATGCCCTTACCCAAGACGGCGGTACGCTGGAGCATGGCCTAAACTCATAAGACCTTTTATCCGGGATCAGGGCGCTTTTACGGCGCCCCTTGCCCACAGCGAATCGTACAGCAGAGCGACCACGCCTGCTACGATGGCCAGATCGGCAAGGTTAAAGACGTACCAGTTAAAGCGCCAGCTGGCTGTCTCGATGTGAAATAGGACAAAATCCATGACGCCGGGCCAATGCAGCCGGTCGATGGCGTTGCCGAGCGCCCCACCGATGATGAGACCAAGCGCCGCGGCCGTCAGCCGCGAGGACGCCCGCGCTAGCCAAACCCATAGTAATACCACCGCCGCAACTTTGAAGGCGAGCAGCGCCCACAGCGCCGAGAACCCTTCTCGCTGGAAGAGCCCGTAGCTGATGCCGGTATTCCAGATGACGATGAGGTCGAGAAATGGCGTGAGAGCCATGCGGGTGCGGTCGGCAAGGCCGAACACATCCAAAAGCCACAGCTTGGATGCTTGGTCGAGGATGCCGGTAACAACGGCAATGGTCAGGCCGAATGCGCTCAGCGGCCCCCAGGCGATGGCGCGGTCGGCTTTTCCTTGCGCCGCCTCGGCCATGCTGCCCCCTACTCCGCAGCTTTGCGCATATCGTCCCACTCGCGCAGTGCTTGCGCATCGCGGGGCGTCACGTCGGGATATTGCGGATCGAGACCGACGGCCGGGGAAATCTTCCACGACCGGGCGCATTTGCGCCCTGCGGCCAATTCGGGGACGACGGCGACCCCCGACACATCGGCCAGCCGGAACGCCTCAGCCGGGCCATCGCCTTCGACCAGCGCCAGACCCGAAGTGATGCAGACCTCGGCGAGGTCGACATCGACCACCGCCGAGAAAAGATCGGGATCGGAGACATGCACGAGCGGATGCGCCTCGAGCGAAGAGCCGATGCGTTTGTGCGCGCGTTCGATCTCGAGCGCCCCAGTCACGACCCGGCGCACCTGGCGAACCTTGCGCCATTTTTCAGCCAACGCTTCATCACGCCACTCGGCCGGCACCTCGGGAAATAGCTGGAGATGGACAGACGTGCCCGACGGATCGCGTGCGAGCCACGCTTCTTCGGCAGTAAAACACAGGATCGGCGCGAGCCAGGTCACCGTGCAGCGAAACAGATGGTCGAGCACAGTGAGGCAGGCTTTGCGCGTGACCGAGGAATACGGATCGCAATAGAGCGCATCCTTGCGAATATCGAAATAGAACGCCGACAGATCGATGGTCATCAATGTGTTCAGCGCAGCAAAAATCCGCTTGTAGTCGAAATCGGCGTAAGCGCTCCGAACGAGCGGATCGACCTCGGCTAGTCGATGCAGCATCAGTCGCTCAAGTTCAGGCATGTGCACGACTGCAACCCGATCGGCAATTTCAAAATGGGCGAGATTGCCAAGCATCCAGCGCACAGTGTTGCGGAGCTTCCGGTAAGTGTCGACAGTGGTTTTGAGAGTTTCCGGACCGATCCGCTGGTCGTCCCAGTAGTCGGTCGCGCAGGTCCACAAGCGCAGGATATCGGCGCCCGATTGCTTGATGACGTCCTGCGGCGCCACCACATTGCCGAGCGACTTCGACATTTTGTGGCCGTGCTCGTCGAGGGTGAAGCCGTGAGTTACGACGATGTCGAACGGCGCGCGGCCGCGGGTGCCGCAGGATTCAAGCAGCGATGACTGAAACCAGCCGCGGTGCTGGTCGGAGCCTTCCAGATACATCACCACCTCGTCGCCGCCGTCGGCTTTGCGCCGAACATGGGCGAGTGCCGGGAAGTATTCGGTGTCTTCCAGCACGAACGCGTGCGTCGAACCGGAGTCGAACCAGACGTCGAGGATATCGTCGACTTTCTGCCAGCCTTCGTTGCCGAGCTTGCCGAGGAAGCGCTCGCGCGCGCCCGGCGCGTACCAGGCGTCGGCGCCTTCCTGCTCGAATGCTTCGATGATGCGGACATTGACCTCGGGGTCGTTGAGGATCTCAACCGAGCCGTCCGGCTGCTCCTTGATGAAGACCGCGATCGGCACCCCCCAGGCGCGCTGGCGCGAGATCACCCAGTCAGGACGGCTTTCGATCATACCGGCGATACGGTTCGCGCCCTGCTCCGGCACCCAGCGGGTGGCTTTGATCGCCTGCTCCGCCAGCTGACGAAGCGTCGCGCCATGGCGCGCGGTGCCGCTCAACAGTGCGATCGGCTGATCCATCGCAATGAACCATTGCGGCGTATTGCGGAAGATCACCGGCTTCTTGGAGCGCCACGAGTGCGGGTATTGATGCTTGAGCCGGCCGCGCGCAAGCAGCATGCCGGCTTCGATCAAGGCTTTGATCACCGCCTCGTTGGCGTCGCCCTTCTCGCCTTTGTCGGTGAGCACGCGCTTGCCGGTAAAACCCGGCGCCTGCTCGGTGAAGCGGCCGTCGGCGTCTACCGTGTAGGGAATCGTCGTGTTTATGTTGGCTGCTTCCAGAAGGCTCTTATTCTCAATCCACACGTCAAAGTCTTCGCGACCATGACCGGGCGCTGTGTGAACAAAGCCAGTGCCGGTGTCGTCGGTCACGTGATCGCCTTCAAGCATTGGAACTAGGAAGTCGTAGTCCCCTCCGAATCCCCGGAGTGGATGCCAACAAGCAATTCTGTCAATGGCGGCGGGCGGCAAACTTAAGATTTGTTTGAAGGCGGTCACTCTTGCCTGACGTAAAACGTCCAGTGCAAGCTTTTCAGCCAGCACATACTTGTCTCCGACTTTCGCCCAGTTTCCTTCTGGTGCATCAGCAACCTCATACAAGCCGTATCTCGATATTAGATGAAAAACTGATTGCTCGGTTTCCAGGGATCGTCCAAGGCGTAGTCGTCCAGACGATGACCGATGCGCCGCGCCAGGCGTGCATTGCGTGCGCGGCTGCTTCGGGGGCGTCGCCGGTTCCTAGGATGGGAAATCCGCTTGCTGTGCTGGCGATCGGAAACTTCACCCACACCGTATCCGACGTGTAATCCTCGTACTCGACCTCGGCTTCGGCGAGTGCGGTCTTCTCAACCACCGACCACATCACCGGCTTACTGCCGCGATAAAGCGTGCCGTTGGCCGCGAATTTCATGATCTCGCGGGCGATCTGCGCCTCGGCGAATGCGTCCATTGTGGTGTAGGGATGCGCCCAATCGCCGACGACGCCGAGGCGCTGGAATTCCTCGCTCTGCACCTTGATCCAGTGCTCGGCGAAACGCCGACACTCCTGGCGGAATTCCACCAGCGCGGCCGGATTCGCCAAATCCGGCTTCGGCTTACCCTTGGCGCGGTAGTTCTCCTCCTCGATCTTCCATTCGATCGGCAGACCGTGACAATCCCAGCCTGGCACGTAGTTGGAATTGAAGCCGAGCATCTGCTGGCTTCTGGTCACCACGTCCTTCAGAATCTTGTTGAGCGCATGCCCAATGTGGATGTTGCCGTTGGCGTAGGGCGGGCCGTCGTGCAGGACGAAGCGCGGCCGGCCCTTGGCCGCAGCGCGCAGCCGGCCATAGAGATCGAGGTCCCGCCAGCGCGCCAGCAGCTCCGGCTCTTTCTGCGGCAGGCCGGCGCGCATGGGAAAATCGGTCTTGGGCAGGAAGAGCGTCTCGCTATAATCGCGCGCTTTCGCCGGCTGCTCATTCATGGCGCGCCTTCTAACAAGCCACCGGCACCGCGCAAAGGGCCGTTTTGCAGCGCGAGCGGATTCACCCTTTGGTTCCGGCGCGGAGCGAAATTTACTGATTGAATGGGGTTTTCCGCCGCCTATATCATAGGCACGGCAATCGGCCCGTTTCAGTGCACGGAGAGCAGCCATGAGCACCGCGTCGACGGCGGCGAATAACGCTGGCGAGACGGCTAAAGAGGCCATACGCGAAGCCCGCAAGGCTGCGTCCGCTGCTACGGGCAATCTGGAAGCCGATTTCCAGGCGCTGCGCGACGATTTCGCCAGGCTTGCCGACCAAATTGCCGGCATCGTCGCCGGCCCCGGCAGCGCCGCATGGCGTCGCGCCAAAGCGGGCATCGACGACGCCGTCGCCGAGGCGGAGGACAAGGGCCGCGAGGCGGCGAGCGCCGTGCGCGAAGTCTCCGGCCATTTCGTCGACGCGATCGACGAATCGATCAAGACCCGGCCGTACACCACGCTCGCCATCGTCGCCGGCATCGCATTCCTGTTCGGGGCGACCTGGCGGCGCTGAGGTCTTGATGCTCAAGAACTGGATGCACGACATCGCGCTTGCGCTGCGGGCGCGGAGCGGATTGACCGGCTGGCTTCTTCGTTTGGCTGACGATCATCCTGCTGGCGGCGCTCACCGCGTTCGCGTTTTTGTGCGTCGCCGCCTACGACTGGCTGACGCTGCAATTGGGCTCGATCTACGCTGCGCTGGCGATAGCGGGCTTCTTCATTTTGGTCGCGCTGATCGGAGCGCTCGTTGCGGCAATAGCGCGGCGCCGCGCCAGGGAGCGCGCGATCCTCGAACGCGCCGCGCGGGCGCAAAGCACATCGTCGTGGCTGCTCGATCCGAAAATTCTCGGCGCCGCGCTGCAAGCCGGCCGCACGCTCGGCTGGCAACGCATCATCCCGGTGGCGCTGCTCGCTTTCGTAGCGGCGCAATGGCTGCGCGAGCGCGGCGAACAGAAATCCGACGACGCCAGCTAGTTCTTTTGCTCAAATTGGCGGAAATACATCGCCGGCGCGCTTGAGCGCCGCCCGCGCTTTGGCGGCATCGTCATTCATGGCGCGCACCAGCTCGTCCACCGAACCAAATGCCGCTTCCTCGCGGATCCATTCGATAAAGGCGACGTCGATCCGCCGGCCATAAAGATCGCCGGCAAAATCAAACAAAAAGACTTCGAGCAGAACCACGCCGCTGTCGAACATCGGGCGCCGGCCGAAGTTCGCCACACCGTCATAACAGCGGTCGCCGAGCCCGACCCGCACCGCGTAAACGCCATGGCGCAGCCCGCAGGCGGCGTCGAGACTTAAGTTCGCGGTCGGGAAACCGAGCTCGCGCCCGCGCTTGTCGCCGTGCCGCACCTCGCCGGACACAAACCACGGAAAACCGAGCAGTGCAGCCGCGTCGTCGAGGCGCGCCGCCGCGAGCGCGTCCCGAATCGGTCCGGAGGAAACCGGGCGCCCATCGAGTTCGAACGGCGCCACGACGTCGACGGCAAAGCCGTACTTACGGCCCTGCGCCGCCAAAAAGTCCGGCGAGCCGGTGCGGTTTTTGCCGAAGTGGAAATTAAAGCCGATGACGACGCCGCTGACGGCGAACCGCTCGACCAGAATCCGGGCGACGAAATCCTCCGCGGTCAAGCTCGCCAGCGCGGCGCCGAACGTCAGCACCACCGTGCCATCGAGGCCGTTCGCAGCAAGCAGCCGCAATTTGGCGGCCTCGTCGGTCAGCCGGAACAGCGGCTCGCCCGGATTGAAGAAGTCGCGCGGATGCGGCTCGAAGGTCAGGACCCCTGCCGGCTGGCCAAGGCCCCGGGCGCGCGCGATCGCCGCCGCGATCACGGCCTGGTGGCCGCGGTGGACGCCATCGAAATTGCCCATGGCGAGGACGGCGCCGCGGAGCGCGCCATCGAGCGCTGCATCGCGCACGACGAGGAAGCGTTTCGGGGCCATCGGCCTGCAATGGTTAAGAAAAGCTGTGGGGCCCGTAGGTGCCGCCGCGGCAAGCCCAAGTCAAGACCGTCACGGTTAACCCGATGTTCAACCAGCGATGCTAAATCACCGCGCTTTGAAGGAGCGCTTTTGGGGGCAGCGTCACCTCGTTTTGAGGAGCCGACCAACTTCTCTCCTTGCAGAGGCCGCGCCAAGGAGCAGAGCAATGGCTCTCGATCCGACAATGCCCGTGCTCGTGGTCGACGACTACGCCACTATGGTCCGTATTATCCGCAATCTGTTGCGTCAGCTCGGCTTCGCCGATGTCGATGATGCCAGCGACGGCGTTGCGGCGATCGCCAAGATGCACACCAAACGCTACGGCCTGGTGATTTCCGATTGGAATATGGAGCCGATGACCGGCTTTGACCTGCTGCGCCAAGTTCGCGCCGATCCCGACTTGAGCGACACGCCTTTCATCATGGTCACGGCCGAATCGAAGACCGAGAACGTGATCGCGGCGCGAAAGGCGGGCGTGAACAATTACATCGTCAAGCCGTTCAACGCGCAAACGCTGAAGGCTAAGATCGAGGCGGTTTTCCCCGAGGCTCCGCCGGACGTCGTTTCAGTTCGGTAGCTCTCGTCATTGCTAACAACGCAAGGCAATCAAGCCTTACTTCCGAAGTCCCAGATTGTTTGGTCGCGTTGCTCCTCGCAACGGCGGCTACCACGCCAGTGCGCGCGTAACCGCTTTCGGCGCTACGCCGGCTGTGTCGAAAATCGTGTTCAAGCCCGAAAGGTCCGGCGCTTCGCGTCCACCCAGAGCCTCGGCGTGGATGCCGGAAACGACAAACAGACAATCGACGCCAAAACCGGCGGCGCCTTTCAGGTCGGTTCTGACCGAATCGCCGATCGCCAACACCCGATTGAGCGGCGGCACCTCACCGCCGCGAAAAGCCGCGGCCTTGCCGAGCGCCGCCTCGTAGATCGGAACGTGCGGCTTGCCGCAATAGAGCACTTCGCCGCCCAGCGCTGCGTAGGCATCGGCCAAGGCGCCGGCGCAGTAGACCAGTTCATCGCCGCGCTCTACGACAATGTCGGGATTGGCGCAGACCATGAACAGCGAGCGGGCGCGCATCGCCGCAAGGAGATCGCGGTAGCTGTCCGGCGTCTCGCGGGTGTCGTCGAACAGGCCGGAGCAAACGACGTAGTCGGCGTCTTCGACCGGCGCGAAGGCGACATCGAGCCCGGCAAAGATCGACAGGTCGCGTTGCGGCCCGAGATGGAAGACGCGTTCGCGTAACCGGTTCTCGACGATGCCGCGGGTGACGTCGCCCGAGCTTGTGATCGCGTCGTAGGCATCGCGCGGCACGTTGAGACGGTCGAGAATGCGCTGCACTGAAGCGCCCGGCCGCGGCGCGTTGGTGATGAGGATGACCGTGCCGCGTTCGGCGCGAAACCGCCTCAGCGCTTCGCAAGCCGGCGCGAAGGCGGCAACGCCGTTGTGCACCACGCCCCAAACGTCGCACAGCAGAACGTCGTAGCCGCGCGCCAGCGGTGCAAATCGCTCGATGATTTCAGGCAAGGAGGTTTCGCCGCTCAGTTACCGCTGCCGGTGCGGGCAAGTTTGGCAAGGCCGCCTTGTGCGGCAGGCGCGGCTGCGGTCGGAGCCGCGGCTGCCATCCGAGCCGGCCCGCCCTTGCCGGCGTCGCCGGCGGCACCCTGCAACGCCTCCGGACGCACCGGGCGCGGCGGCGAAAACAAAAAGCCCTGCCCAAACCGGACATCGTAGTCCAACAGATCGACCACGGTAGATTCGGTCTCGATGCGGTCGGCGATCAGATCGATGCCGAAGCGGCCGAGCAGGTCGGAAAAATCCGCCGGATGGATATTGGTGGTGCTGTTGGTGGCGCGGTTTAGCAATAGCGCTGCCGACGCCTTGATGAAGCGGAAGCCGCGCTCGGTCAGTTCGCGCGGCTCAAGGCGAAGATCGGTAAGATTATCCATGGAAAACCGAAATCCGCGCTCGGCGAGCGCGGCGAGGCTCTCGTGCTCGATCGGTCCCATGGAGCGCACCGCGGCGTGGGTGAATTCGAACACCAGCGATGGTGCAATCGCGCGGTTGGCCTCAAGAAATTCCAGCAGTTGGGCAAACCCCGCATCGGTCAGCGTCGCAAGCGAAAGATTGCAGAACAGGCCGATGTCGCGGTTCTTGAGCAAGAGACGCCTGACCACCTGCACGCAGCGCAACACCGAGAGGCTGTCGAGCTTCGGCAGCAGCGAACCCGCTTCGGCATAGGGCAGAAAATCCTCGGCGGCGACGGTCTCGCCGTTGCCGGTATTGAGCCGTGACACCGCCTCGTAATAGCGAACCTTGCGCTGCGGCAGGGTCACGATAGGCTGCAGATGCAGATCAATACGCTGCGCGTCGATGCCGTCGCGAATGGCGGCGATGATGCCGTCGCGGTCGAGGCCGCTGAACGCCGGAATCGGCCGTCCAATTGGCGGCACCGACTCCGCCGCATCGCCGGGCTTGGCGGCCGTGCCCTCCTTCGCCGTCGGCGGCAACTCGGCGGCGGCATGCTGCGGCACGGCGTGGTCGTTGTCGCGCAGCGCTGAGAGCGCGGCGTCGTGCTGGGCCGCGGTGTCGGCCAGCTGGTTGACCAGCCGCGAAAGTTCTTCGATTTCGTTGGCGAGCGGGCGCGCGCTTGAAAGCGCCCGCTCGAGCACCGTCTCGATCTTGCTCTCCATAAAACCGAGCCGGCGGTCGAACTCCGCGAGCTGGCGCGCAAGATCGCTCGACCCGCGCGCGATGCTGGAAACCTGATCGCTTACCTCGGCGCGATCCTGCTTCCGCCCGGCGACGACATTATAGACCGCGAGCACGGTCAGAAGGCCCACCGCCGCGAGCGCTGAATTGGCGAGGCTGAGCCCAAAGCGAAGGAACAGCACAGCGCCCAGCGAGGCGGCGATGAGGACCATGCAGCCGGCGATGAAAATGGCGCTGATGCGCACCATTCAATGACCCCGCGCGCGCTAGACCCGGAGATCGATTCGCATCCGGGCGCCACCAGTGTCCACAAGCCCTGCACCGCCGCAAGCCTGGTTTTATTGCGTCAAGGGGACGGCGCGGGGTTTGAAGGAGCGTCGCTAGCGTCGGCCCCATCGAACCGCCGCCCAAATTCGCTCATGCAGATAATAAAAGGCGATCTTGGTCAGCATTTCGATGCCGGCAATGGATCCGGCAATTCCCACCCGGCCGGTTACGAGGAAGCTGATCACAAAGGTGTCGATCGAAGCCATCATTCGCCAAGTGGCCGCCTTTGCGATCGATCGGCGGTGGGCCTCAAAGCCTTGGAGCCAGCGCATCGTGTCCTCGCCAGTGGAAAGGGCAAAATCCTAAGGCAGCCATTCGAACCGTCGCGACGCGGCGCCTCTATCCGCATAACGACGAGGGGGCAACTTTGGGGGCAGAGGCACGCCATGGCCTCGGCTCCGATCGCAGGGGGGTAGGCTTACGCCACCGCTCGGATGACCCGCGCGGCCTTCTCAAACAGCTCGGCGATATGCGCCTCGGTCACGATGAGCGGCGGGGCGATCGCGAGCGTGTCGCCGGTGATGCGGATCACGAGGTCCTCGTCGTGGAATGCGCGCTCCATCGCTTCGTATCCGCGTTCGCCGACGGCATCCGGCCGCGCGGCCAGATCTATTCCGGCGGCAAGCCCGACGGTGCGGACGTCGAGGACGTTCGGCAGTCCTTTCAGCGTCATCGCCGCGTCGGCATAGACCGGCTCGAGCCGCTTGGCGCGATCGAACAGATTTTCGTCACGGTAGAGATCGAGCGTCGCCAGGCCCGCGGCGCAGGCGAGCGGGTGCGCCGAATAGGTGTAGCCGTGGAACAATTCGATGGTGTGCTCGGGCCCGCGCATGAACGCGTCGTAGATGCTCTCGCGCGCGATTACGCCACCCATCGGCACGGTGCCGGACGTGACGCCTTTGGCGAAGCACAGCAGGTCCGGCGTGACGCCGTAGCGTTCCGCGGCGAACGCGTGACCGAGCCGGCCGAAGCCGGTGATCACCTCGTCGAAGATCAGCAAGATGCCGTGCCGGTCGCAGATCGCCCGCAGCCGCTGCAGATAACCCTTTGGCGGCGGCAGCACACCGGTCGATCCAGCCATCGGCTCGACGATCACAGCGGCGATGGTCGAAGCGCCGTGCAACGCCACAATGTGTTCAAGCTCGTCGGCGAGATGCGCGCCCCATTCCGGCTCGCCTTTGGTAAAGGCTTGATGCTCGCGGCTGTAGGTCGCCGGCAGGTGGTCGACGCCGGCAAGCAGCGTGCCGAAGAATTTGCGGTTGTTGACAATGCCGCCGACCGAAATGCCGCCGAAGCCGACGCCATGATAGCCGCGCTCGCGGCCGATCAGGCGCGTCCGCGCACCTTCGCCGCTCACATTGTGGTAGGCGAGCGCGATCTTGAGCGCGGTATCGATCGCCTCCGAGCCCGAATTGCAGAAAAAGACCCGGTTGAGATCGGCCGGCGCCAGCGCTGCGATCCGGCTCGCCAGCTCGAACGATTTGGGATGCGCGAAGTGGAACGCCGCCGCGTAGTCCAGTTCCGCCGCCTGATTTGAAATCGCGGCGACGATCGGGTCGCGGTTGTGGCCGGCATTGGTGCACCACAGCCCGGCAAGTCCGTCGAATACGGCGCGGCCGTCAGGCGTGAAATAATGCAGCTCCTTGGCGCGGACGAGGAGCCGCGGCGCGCGCTTGAACGCCCGATTCGGCGTGAACGGAATCCAGTAGGCATCAAGATCGTTGGTCTGACGCGTCAATGCGCTGACGTTTGCCATGACTGCCTGTCCTGTGGACTCCCCGCGTCCTGATTTCGTTGCAGTTCTGTGGCAAAAGCGGGGCGCTAACGCAACAGCCGGGTCAATCCGGCACCCTTGTGAGTGTGAAACTCCCAGGTGACGAGCTTGCCATCATGCTTCGCATCCGCGGCTTTGAATCGCTGCTCGACGACGGCCAGATATTCTTCCTTGCTGAGCGTGCCATCCTTGTCGACATCAGCGGCCGCGAATTCCTTGCGGCTGAGCCGGCCTTTCAATTGCTTGAGGTCGAGCGCGCCTTTCTTGCCGGTATCGAGTTTGTCGAACAGATCGGACGCGGCCTTCTTGGCTTCGGCGAGGTCAACGGTGCCGTCATTGTCGGTGTCGAACTGACCGACCAGAGTCGAACCAGCGGCCCACGCCGTCCCTGTTGCCCCGACAAGAGTGGCGATCGCCACCGCAATTGCGTTCCGTCGCGAAATCATCACGCATCCCCGTCAAAAAATGGCTCGCCAATACGTAACCGTTCGAGTTTGGATTGGCTAGGCCGTCAATGGCCGGTCTGGAAAGTGAGCGCTTCAAGCCGATCCTTGCCGCCCTGCCCCGCCGCTGGTACCAACCACGCGTCCCCTTTTACCCCATGAGATCAGGCCGGCGGATGGCCGAGAAGCGCAAAGAAAACAACAAGCTCAAGGCTCGCCTGCCGCGCGGGCTTGCGGACCGCGGGCCGGCAGAGATCGCCGCTACTCGCGCGATGATCGAAAAGATCCGCGTGGTCTACGAGCGCTACGGCTTCGAGCCGGTCGAGACTCCGGCGATCGAATACACCGATGCGCTCGGCAAATTTCTGCCCGACCAGGACCGGCCGAACGAGGGCGTGTTCTCGTTTCAGGACGACGACGAGCAATGGCTGTCGCTGCGCTACGACCTCACCGCACCGCTGGCGCGCTACGTCGCGGAAAATTTCGACGCGCTGCCGAAGCCGTATCGGAGCTATCGCTTCGGCTGGGTGTTCCGCAACGAGAAGCCCGGCCCCGGCCGCTTCCGCCAGTTCATGCAGTTCGATGCAGACACTGTCGGCTCAGGCTCGCCGGCAGCCGACGCCGAGATGTGCATGATGGCGGCGGATACGATGGATAAATTAGACATCCCCCTCGGCGCTTACATCGTGAAACTAAGCAACAGAAAGATTCTTGACGGCGTGATGGAGGCGGTGGGGCTCGGAGGAGATGCGAATTTTGGTCGCCGACTTATCGTTCTAAGAGCCATCGACAAATTTGATCGACTGGGCATGGACGGGGTTCGCCAGCTTCTTGGCGCGGGTCGCAAGGACGCTAGTGGCGATTTTACGAAGGGAGCTGGACTTAACGAAGAACAAAGCGCTCCACTAATTCAGCTGCTGCAATTCAACGACATGTATGACGCCTTTCAACGAGGCGACTTACCGCGCACCGACGGTGGATTCCCTAATCCCTTTATTGTGCCTTTTGAGGAATGGGAGCCAGCAATCCTCCTTGGTAAAACTGGCGTGTCTCCACAGAAATTGGACGGCCTAAAACTCTTAAACCCAGGTCGGAAAAGGTTCGACTATAGCTTTGGAATGGAATTACTGCACTTTGCAGCAAGTCTTTTCGATATAAACGAGACTTTAGCAGCAGGACTCAATGAACTCGCGGAAATTGAATCGCTTTTTCAAGCGGGTGGATACGTAGAGGTCGTCAAAATGTCGAACCGATACGCATTCGCCTTTGAAAAACCGAAAATGCCGCAAATGATTATTGATCTCACGGTAGTGCGTGGACTGGAATATTACACTGGTGCGGTTTTCGAAGCTGAAGTTTTCGCCCACGACGATGATGAACGCCCGATAAGCCTCGGCTCGGTCGGCGGCGGCGGGCGATACGATGGACTGGTGTCGCGCTTCCGCGGCGAGCCGGTGCCGGCAACAGGATTCTCCATTGGCGTGTCCCGTTTGCAGACGCTACTGAACATGATTAGTAAGCTGGAGAACAAACCGGAGCCCGGTCCGGTAGTCGTCACCGTGTTCGACAAGGATCGCCTCACCGACTATCAGAACATGGTCGCGAAACTGCGCGCGGCAAACATTCGCGCCGAGCTTTATCTTGGCAATCCCCGCAATCTCGGCAACCAGCTCAAATACGCCGACAAGCGCAACTCACCGTGCGTCGTCATTCAGGGCGGCGATGAGAAGGCCAAGGGCGAGGTCACCATCAAGGATTTGATCGTCGGCGCCGAATTGGCAAAACTTGAAAAAGGCCGCGAGGAACATTTGCAGATGCAAGCGCTGGCGCAACAATCCGTGCCGGAAGCCGAACTCGTCGAGGCCGTGCGCGCGGTGCTGGAGCGGCACGGGCTCACGGCCGAGCGATGAACCGCGCCGTCAAGATAGTTATCATTTTCGTCTGCGCGCTTCTCGTCGCGATCGTCGCGGCGCTCGCCGGCATGCTCGCATTCGGTACCAGCGATCCTCCGCACTTGCTCGCTTCGCTCGGCGCGCCGTTCCGCAAGGTCGATTTCAGCGATCTGCCGCAGCCGGAAAAACTTCAAGCGAGCCACGGCTCGCCGATTGCGTACCGCGTCTGGCCGGCCAACCCCGCGCCCGACGCCGAACTCGTTGTCATTGCCATCCACGGCTCCTCGGCGCAGAGCGCGAGCATTCATCCGCTTGGCAAAGCGCTCGGCGCCGCGGGCATTCCGGTCTACGCGCCCGACATTCGTGGCCACGGCGATACCGGCACGCGCGGCGACATCGACTATGCGGGCCAACTCGACGACGACATGGCCGACTTCGTCGCCGCGGTGCGCGCCAAGCACCCGAACGCGAAGCTCGTCCTGATGGGCTTCTCGTCCGGCGGCGGTTTTGCGCTCCATATCGCGGCAGGTCCGCTCGGAAAAATGTTCGTGCGCACGGTGATGCTGTCGCCGATGCTTGGACCTTTTGCACCGACCTATCGACAAGACCAGAAATACGCCCGGCCCTTGCTTCCACGCATCTATGCGCTGCTGTTACTCGACCGCGTTGGGATTCATGCCTTCGATCATTTGACCACGCTCCTCCTCGCCATCGATCCGGCGCGGACTGACATCCTCGTCGGTCATTATTCGTGGCTCTTGATGCGGGCGTTTGGCACGCGCGATTACGCCGAAGACGTGCGCAATGCGCAAATCCCGCTCGCCGTCGTGGTCGGGGAGAAAGACGAGCTTTTTGATGCCGAAAAGTTCGCGCCCACTTTGGACGCGATCAAGCCGGAAATCCCGGTGACCGTCGTTCCCGGGCTCAGTCATACGGAGCTGACCACAGACCCTAGCGCCGTCCCAGCGATCATCGCCGCCGTGCGGGGTGCGTCCGGAAAGCCCTGAGTTAACGGCACGAACCGATCTTCATCGAATAGCGACCACTGCCATGCTAAGGGGCCGCCGCATTGACCCTATCGTCGCGCGTACGTGGATCGGTTAACCATACGCCGGCGTGAATGTGGCTGACATGTCGGGCTTGGCAACCAACGGACCGGACCAGCGCGCGCAGCGGCTCGTCGCCTCCTATGTGCGGGCCGGCTACACCCCGATCGAGCCGCCGGTATTGCAGCCGGCGGAGCCGTTCCTCGACCTTTCCGGCGAGGACATCCGCCGCCGCATGTACCTCACCAGCGATCCGCACGGCCGCGAATTGTGCCTGCGGCCCGACCTCACCATTCCAGTGTCGCGTGCCTATCTCCAATCGCCCTCGGCCGGCAAGCCGGCGGGCTTCTGCTACCACGGCTCGGTGTTTCGCCACCGCGAAGGATTGCCGGCCGAGTTCGTTCAGGCCGGGATCGAATCCTTCGGCCGCCACGACAAGGCGGCGGCCGATGCGGAAATGCTGACGCTGGGGCTCGAAGCGACCACGCTCTATGGACTGGGCGCACCGGAGATTCGCATCGGCGATGTTGGTATGTTTATGGCTTTCGTCGCCGCGCTCGATCTTGCGCCGGCGTGGAAGCGCCGCCTGTTGAAAGACTTCAACAGCAAATGGTCGCTGGCGCACGATCTTGATCAACTTGCACTCACCGCCGCGAACCGGCCGCCGGAATATCAGGGCGTGCTCGCAGCACTTGCCGGCTCCGATCCCAAGGCGGCGCACAACCTCATCACCGACCTTCTTTCGATCGCCGGCATTGCCGCGGTGGGCGGCCGCTCGGTCGGTGAGATCGCAGACCGATTTCTCGAACAATCGGCACACGGCACTGGAACGCGGCTGCCGCGCGAGACCCGCGCGCTGATCGAACGCTTTCTTGCGGTGCGCGGCATTCCGGACGAGGCAGCCGCTGAACTGCGCGCACTCGCCGCCGACGCCAACCTCGCGCTTGGGCCCGCGATCGATCTGTTCGAGACTCGCACCGGCTTTCTTGCCGCCCAAGGCGTCGACGTCGGCACCATACATTTCTCCACCGCGTTCGGCCGCGGTTTCGATTACTACACCGGCTTCGTCTTCGAATTGCACGATTCCCACGCCAAGGGTCCGTTGATTGCTGGCGGCCGCTACGATGAACTCCTGACGCGATTGGGCGCGCGCGAAGCGATTCCCGCCGTAGGTTTTGCCGCCTCCGTCGAAGAACTCGCCGCCTGTGGAGGTCCCGCATGAGCGCGCCGCTCATCCTCGCGGTGCCGTCCAAGGGACGCCTGCAGCAGAACACCGAAAACTTTTTCGCAAGTTCGGGGCTTGAACTCGTCAAGCCCCGCGGTGCGCGCGAGTATCGCGGCGCCATTGCCGGCTTCGACGGCGCGGAAATCGCTTATCTGTCCGCGGCCGAGATCACCGCGCAGCTCGCCCAAGGCGCCGTGCATCTCGGCATCACTGGCGAAGATTTGGTGCGCGAGATGATCCCCGACGCCGATCGCGAGGTCGTGTTTGTCGATCAGCTCGGCTTCGGCTTCGCCAATGTCGCCGTCGCCGTGCCACAGGCCTGGATCGACGTCCGCAGCATGGCCGATCTTGACGACGTCGCAACCGCGTTCCGGCTCAAGCACGAGCGCAAGATGCGGCTCGCGACCAAATACGCCAATCTGACGCGCGGCTTCTTTGCCGAACACGGCGTGGTCGACTACCGCATCGTGGAAAGCTCGGGCGCGACCGAAGGCGCACCGGCAGCCGGCACCGCCGAACTGATCGTCGACATCACCACCACCGGCTCGACGCTCGTCGCCAACGGGCTCAAAGTGATCGAGGACGGCATCATCCTGCGCTCACAGGCGAACTTGGTCGCCGCACGCGCGGCACAATGGGAGACCGCGCATCGCGAAACCGCGCGCCTCCTCCTCGACCAGATCGACGCGCAAAAGCGGGCGCACGCCTATCGCGAAGTGCGCACGCGCTTTGCCGGGTTGAACGACATGATGCTCAAGACCGCGCGCGAGAAATTCGGCGTCGCCGCGCCGTTCGGCGGCCCGACGTCCTCGGGCATGCTGACGCTACACTGCCCGCCGAAGCACGTGCACGGACTGGCGAGCTTCCTGCGTGAACACGGCGCCGAGGCCGTGTCGGTTGCCGCGCTCGAATACGTCTATTCGCGCGACAATTTGCTCTATGCACGGCTGACGACCGAGCTTGATATGAAACGCGCCGGCCACAGCACGCCGTCCAAATAAACAAACACATGCCCGATGTCGCGCAGACTTGATGACAGATTGGGTTCGCTGCCGGTCTCCTCGCCGGCCTGGAACCATCGCCGATACGCCGCGCGCACGAAGTCGGCGCCCCAGCCCTCGCGCATGCCGACAATGGCGACGAGATTGGCCGCGACCGATTGTTTGGCCGGGTAAGGCGCGGGCAGCTTGGCTGGCAAACCGTGCATTGCCGCGCGGCGTTCGATGTCGCGCCACATATAGCGGGATTTCGCGGGCTTGTCGGCGAACGGAATATGCTTCATCTCTTGCAGAATCAGAAGCAGATGAAACGGCCGCCAGCGAAACGCGATGCCGGAAGACCGCTCGACGTCTGCAAGCCGCATCACGCTCAAATAAGAATATGTGCTGCCCATGGTGAACCAGAAGTCGATCGGACCTTCGGCCATGTCGATGCTCCCGCCACGCGGACATGGTGAGCATCGACCGCCGGGCTGAGGCGGTCAAGGAGTAAGCCCGCTTGGACAGCGCCGCCGAGAAGCCGATTCTGCTGCGCCGCGACGAACGCGAGCGGGGCGTTGTTGCTTATCTGACCATCAACAACGCGCGCCATCTCAACGCAATGAACAGCCTGCTGATGGACGCGTTCGTCGCGACGATGACGGAGCTTGCCGCGGACGCGCGCTTGCGCGCGGTGGTGCTGACCGGCGCGGGGCCGAAATCGTTCATTGTCGGCGCCGACATCAACGAAATGGCCGGCATCAAAGACGCCGCGCAGGCGAAAGCATTCATCACCCGGCTGCACCAATGCTGCGAGGCGATCCGCAATCTTCCGGTGCCGGTGATCGCGCGCATTAACGGCTACTGCTTCGGCGGCGGGCTCGAAATGGCGGCGGCCTGCGACGTGCGCATTGCGTCGGAGGCGGCTTTGTTCGGCATGCAGGAGGTCAAGCTCGGCATTCCGTCGGTCATCGAGGCCGCGCTCCTGCCGACGCTGGTCGGCTGGGGACGAGCACGCGAGATCATGCTGCTCGGCGAAACCTTCACGGCCGCACAGGCGCAGGCGTGGCGGCTGGTCGAGCACGTCGTTCCCGCCGCGGCGCTCGATGACGCGGTCGAGAACTGGATCGGCAAACTCCTGACGTCTGAGCCCCGCGCGGTCCGGCTACAGAAGCGGTTGATCCGGCGATGGGAAGACCTGCCGCTTGCGGCCGCGGTGCAGGCGGGCATCGAGGCCTTCGTCGAAGCTTACCGCAGCGAGGAGCCCGTCATCGCCATGAGGGAATTTCTCTCAGAACAGCGCGCGAGAAAAAACCGCAAGTAGCGCTCGGAACATATCCGGGACGCGGATATATTGCCCTCTCCCCCTGCGGGAGAGGGCTCCTCTGCGACTCAACTGGCAATGACCGGTGAGGGGTCGGGCCGCCAACCCCTCACCCAACCATTTTTGTTGAACCTCTGCGATGCCCTCTCCCGCAAGGGGAGAGGGCACAACAACGGCGCCGCGATTTAGCTCAAACGTCCCGTTGCGCCTCACTCGCGGGCTTCGCGCGCACCCGAAACACGACGAAATGCGAGAGCGAGAAATTGACCACGAAGCTTGCCAGGATTGCGACCGCCTTAGCGAGCCAAACTGGCAGCAGCAGAACTTCGGCCGCGACCAGAAGCGTCGCAGTGTTCGCAAGCCATCCGGCGACGCCGGAGAGAACGAACGCAAAGTAGGCGCTCCACTTCAGCTTGCGGCCGGATTCGGCAGCGAACGTAATCGACGAGTTCATGATGTAAGAGCCGGTGACGGCGACGATCCAGGAGATGGTGTTCGCCGCGATCAACAACAGCGTCGCGGCGCTGCCGCAGCGGCAGAAAGCCGACAGCGAATCAAAGCTGGCCAATGCAGTCAGCCAATCGTTTAGGCCGGCTCGCGCCAGGAGAAACACGCCATAGTCGACGGCGGTGTTGATCACGCCGACCAGGCCGAAGGCGATCGCCTTGAAACCAAGCGCGCGGTTCTGCCAACTGGCGAGAAGCTTGGCGCGCGCCCGGTCGTAGCGGGGAATTTGGGTCATTCCGGCCTTCGCATACCACGTCCGGCGCGATCCGCCAGCGGGGCCGACGCGGCGCCTACGGCGCTACGCCCGCGACGACAGCAGCACGCGATTACGCTATACATCGGCCGCGCAAGGAAGGGCCCAGGTGGTTAACGCGATAACCGAACCAAGATCGGCGGACGGAGCGCGCGGTGCTGGCCGCGGACTTTCGATCGTTGTTCCACTGCACAACGAAGCGGCCTCGCTTGCGCGCCTGCACACCAGGCTGGTCGAGATTGCGCGGTCTCTTGGCGCCAACCGCGGACTTGCCTGTGAAGTGATCTATGTCGACGACGGCAGCCGCGACGATACGCTGACGATTGCGCGAACGCTGCCGGCGAGCGCGCTCGACGTCCAGGTTGTCTCGCTGTCACGCAACTTCGGCAAAGAGGCGGCGCTGCTCGCCGGCCTCGATCACGCGCGGCTCGGCGCCGTGATCTTCATCGACGGCGACGGCCAGCATCCGCCGGCGTTGATCGAGACCCTGGTCAGCCGCTGGCTCGATGACGGCTACGACGTCGTCTTTACCGCCAAAGCCCATCGCGCCAAGGAGTTGGTGGCCCGGCGCCTTTTGGTGAAGAGTTTTTACGTGCTGCTCAATTGGGGCGCCCGCACCAAGATCCCCGAGGACGCCGGCGACTTTCGGCTGCTATCGCCGCGCGCAGCCGACGCGCTGCGGCAACTTCCCGAGCGCAACCGCTTCTTTAAGGGCTTGTCGAGCTGGATCGGCTTTCGCCAGATCCGGATCGATTATGAGCCGGACGCACGCACCGACGGCCGCACGACCTGGAATCTGCGCTCTCTGATCGGCTTATCGATCGACGGGTTGACCGCGTTCTCGGTAGCGCCGCTGCGGGTCGCTACCCTCCTCGGTCTTATTCTCGCGCTGATCGCGTTTCTCTACGGCGCACAGATCGTCTACGAGACCATGGTTTATGGCCAGAAAGTGCCCGGCTATCCGTCGCTATTTGTCGGCGTCATGGTGCTCGGCGGCGTGCAACTGATCATGCTCGGTGTGGTCGGCGAATATATCGGCAAAATCCTCTACGAGCTGAAAGGCCGGCCGGTGTACTTCGTGGCCGAGCACGCTATGAAGCTGCACGAGGAAGAAAAACAGCCCGCAAGCGACACGCGCACTGCGGCGGAGTAGCCGCACCGATCTAGTTCACCGTCATCCTGAGGTGCGAGCCAACGGGTCCGACCCGAAGTGGTCGGCCCGATGATGAACTCCGCGAGCCTCGAAGGACGACAGCCATGGCGCTTCGGCCGCATCCTTCGAGGGCCGCTCCGCGGCCACCTCAGGATGACGGAAAACAAATTCGCGCTGCTCGATCAGATCACGATGACCTTGGTGCCGACCTTCACGCGGTTGTAGAGGTCGATGACATCCTCGTTGCGCAAGCGGATGCAGCCCGACGACACCTGGGTACCGATCGTCCACGGCTCGTTGGAGCCATGGATGCGATAGAGCGTCGAGCCGAGATAGATCGCGCGCGCGCCGAGCGGATTTTCCGGCCCTCCGGGCATGAAGCGCGGCAGGTCGGGCCGCCGCTTGAGCATGTCGTCCGGCGGCCGCCAGTCCGGCCATTCGCGCATCGCCGAAACTTCCTTGATCCCAGCCCAGGCGAAGCCCGGGCGGCCGACGCCGATGCCGTAGCGCAACGCTTTCCCGCCATCGAGCACCAGGTAGAGAAAGTAGTGCGGGGTATCGATGATGATCGTGCCCCGCGGCTGGCTAGTCGGATGGTCAACGACCCGACGATCGTATTTCGGATCGACGGTGATCGGCTGCGCCATGTCGCCACTGCTGGAGGGCGCATAGGCCGGCGACCAATCACTGCGCGCGAACAATTGCGACAGGAATGGCGGCAGCTGATTGTACTGCGGCGGCTGGTTGTATTGCGGCTGATTTGCCGCCGGCTGCGGCATCGGCTGATAAGCGCCCGGGGGTGGCGCGGCCGTCGGCTGCTGGTAATAGACCGGCGAAGGTTGCAAGCCACGTCCCTGCTGCGCTGGAGCGGGTGCATAATATTGCGTGGCTGGCGGCTGATAGGCGCCGGGCTGTTGAGCGGCAGCCGCGTAATTCGGTTGCGGTTGTGGCTGCTGATAGACGCCGGCTCGCTGCGCGGGTGCGACGGCGTAGTATTGCGGCGTTGGCTGCTGGTAGCCACGAGGCAGCGGTGACGGCGCAACCGCATAGTATTGCGGCGCGGATTGATTGGCCCGCCGCTGTCCGGGTGCCGGCTGGTAGTAAGCCGGCGCCGAATACACGGGGGCTGAATACCTGGGCGCGGCGGAAGTTGGCGCCCGATACCTTGGCGCCGGCTGATAGGTGTACTGCCCCGACGCGTCGCCGAAGGTGTGGGCAATGAAGCCGCTACTGACACCACTATTCTGGTTTCCGGAATAGATCTGCCAGCCGGGATCGAGGAGCTGGGCTTGCGCGCGGGCCTCGGATGCGGTCAATAGCAGCGCCGCGCCTGCGGCTGAGACAGCAATCACCATCCACGCAAAAACAGACATACGTCGCATGCCGCACCCTGTACTCGGATTTCAGTCCGGCCAGCAGGCCGAACAACTCACGCACCGCCGCGACGAGTACAGGCGCAAACACCGACTGTTAGGTTAATTTTTTTGGCGCCCGCGTTTGGCGGCCGCTTATTCGTACATTGTTCAGCAAGTTATGGTTTATTTTGCGTAAATCGCGCGCCACTTGGATTAGCGTTGGCTTCGATCCCAACAACTGGCCCACGTGAACGTGACATTAAGCGTCGGCCGCTAATGTCGCGCGCGAAATTGGTCGGTGATTATGGCCGCGCCGCGCAAGGTTTTCCGCATCGAAGAGACGGCTGCACCGCAGCGCCTTGCGCAGGTAGACGACGCACCGGCGCCGGGCCTCGCCGAGATCATGCGCGAGCTTGGCAGGCTGCGCGCGATGCTAACGGACCCATCACCCCAACCTTCCGGATCACGCGCGTTGCCGCGCCATGAAGTCGACCGGCTCGCCGCGAAGCTTCAGCTCATTCGTTCAACCATCACCGGCGCCGCGCCCGAGCAGGCGGGCTCGAACGGGTCGCGTCCGCCCGGAGCTCCCGCGACGCGCATCGCCAACGAGCTGGAAGCGGTGATGCGAGGCGGCGAACAGGCGACGCAAAAAATTCTCGCCGCAGCCGAAGAAATCGATCAGGCGGCGAACAATCTGTCGGCCGCGCTCAAGGACGACAGCGAACAAGGACTCGCCCAAGACATTCGCGACCGCGTGATCGCGATCTTCGAGGCCTGCAATTTTCAGGATCTGTCCGGCCAGCGCGTTGCCAAGGTGATGGCGTCGCTCGAACGCATCGAACAGCAGATCACCCGCACGCTCGACGAGCTTACCCGCGATGGTGCGCCGCCGATGCATGGCCCGCGCCTCGACGACGATCCCGGCCACGTCTCGCAAAGCCAGGTCGATTCGTTGTTCGCCGGCCGCGACGTTAAATCCGCGTGACGGCGTTGCCTTAGTGGACTGCAGGCGACCGCTTGGAACGGGCTACGCCTTCCGGTCCGCAGCGCACGTAAACGCCTACGCCATAGCGGGTGGCAACTTCGGGATTCATCCAGCGCATCACGATGCTGCGGCCATCGAACGCGACGATCTCGCGATCCTGCGGCCCGCCGGGGGGCCCCGGCGGGCCGATATAGTTCTTGCCGCTCGCGCTGCCCTTGAGGCTGAGTTCCTGCAATTGGGCACTGTCGGCAAGGTACATCATCACGCCGCCGTTCGGACCGCGGTTGATCACCACCGGCTGGCCGCACTGGGCGCGGGCGGCGGCTTCCGTCCGCACCCGATCGGCGTCGTTATGATAGGCGCCGTAACCCCACCGACCGACGAGTTCCTCGGCCCGGATCGAGGCCGGAATTTCAGCAACCGGCGGCGGTGCCATTGCCGGAGCGGGCTCGGGAGAGGAAAACGGATTGGTGGCGCAGGCCGAAAGCACAGCCGCGCACAACGCGGCACCAACAAACAAACGCAATCCACTGAGCGCCGCGCCCATTAAGCCCCTCCTCTAAAACCCCACACTGTCACGCCGCTAACGCAAACAACAATGCCGGCCGCGGCCCCCGTCTTGACCAAGCATTTAGCCGGTATGGTGACGAGTTTTTGCGGCAAGAGCCAGACCTTCGCGGTTCGCCGCACTTTGTCCGGCCGCGAACATTCGGAACGGCACGCTCGCCTCCGCGGCGGCGTCTTGACAGCTTCGTCGCCAAGCCTTATCTCCCCGGTGTATTCTTGGCACTCGTCTTTCATGAGTGCTAAGTCTTTGCAATCCATATAGTTTCTCATTAACGGGAACCCGCTCGCCGAGCGGCAATGAGGTGATCATGGCAAAGCTCAAATTCCGTCCTCTGCACGACCGCGTGGTCGTCAAGCGTATTCAGGCCGAGGAAAAGTCAAAAGGCGGCATCATCATTCCGGACACCGCCAAGGAGAAGCCGCAAGAGGGCGAAGTCGTGGCCGTTGGTCCCGGCGGCCGCGACGAGAACGGCAAGCTCATCACCATGGACCTCAAAGCCGGCGACCGCGTGCTGTTCGGCAAATGGTCGGGCACCGAGGTCAAGCTCGAAGGCGACGAACTCCTGATCATGAAGGAGTCCGACATCATGGGCGTGATCGCCTGATCTGATTGCGTCACCCCGACGCGGCCGCGCTTCGCGCGGCCCTTCAAGAGGTGACGGTCAAAACACAAATCTCAAGGAGAGAACAAAAATGGCTGCGAAAGACGTACGATTTTCCGGCGACGCCCGCGACCGCATGCTGCACGGCGTTGAGACGCTCGCCAACGCCGTGAAGGTGACGCTCGGCCCCAAGGGCCGCAACGTCGTGATCGAGAAGAGCTTCGGCGCTCCCCGCATCACCAAGGACGGCGTCACGGTCGCCAAGGAAATCGAGCTCGAAGACAAGTTCGAGAACATGGGCGCCCAGATGGTGCGCGAAGTGGCGCAGAAAACCAACGACCAGGCCGGCGACGGCACCACGACCGCGACGGTACTTGCTGCCGCGATCGTCAAGGAAGGCGTCAAGTCCGTGGCTGCCGGGATGAACCCGATGGACCTTAAACGCGGCATTGATCTCGCCGTTAGCGCCGTCGTCGCCGACATCAAAAAGCGCTCGAAGAAGGTTGGCTCGTCGTCGGAAGTTGCTCAGGTCGGCACCATCTCCTCAAACGGCGACGCAACCATCGGCAAGATGATTGCCGAGGCGATGCAGAAAGTCGGCAACGAAGGCGTGATCACGGTCGAGGAGGCGAAGGCCCTCGAGACCGACGTTGAGATCGTCGAGGGCATGCAGTTCGACCGCGGCTACCTTTCGCCGTACTTCATCACCAACGCCGAAAAGATGCTCGCGGAACTCGAGGACGCTTACGTGCTCCTCCACGAGAAGAAGCTGCCCGGATTGCAGCAACTCCTCCCCGTGCTCGAAGCCGTGGTGCAGTCGGGCAAGCCGCTTCTTATCATCGCCGAAGACGTCGAGGGTGAAGCGCTGGCGACGCTGGTGGTCAACAAGCTGCGCGGCGGCCTGAAGGTCGCGGCAGTGAAGGCTCCGGGGTTTGGCGATCGCCGTAAGGCCATGTTGGAAGACATCGCCGTCCTGACCGGCGGCCAGCTGATTTCCGAGGACCTTGGCATCAAGCTCGAAACCGTGACGGTGGCGATGCTCGGCCGCGCCAAAAAGGTCGTGATCGAGAAAGAGAAGACCACGATCATCGACGGCGCCGGCAAGAAGAAGGACATCGAAGGGCGCGTGGCGCAGATCAAGGCGCAGATCGAGGAGACCACCTCCGACTACGATCGCGAAAAGCTGCAGGAGCGGCTTGCCAAGCTCGCCGGCGGCGTTGCGGTGATCCGCGTCGGCGGCGCCACCGAAGTCGAGGTCAAGGAGAAGAAGGATCGCGTCGAGGATGCGCTTAACGCCACCCGCGCCGCAGTCGAGGAAGGCGTCGTGCCCGGCGGCGGCGTTGCCCTTCTTCGCGCCAAGAAGTCAGTCGGCAAACTGCACAACGACAATCCCGACGTCCAGGCCGGCATCAATATCGTGCTCAAGGCCCTGGAGACGCCGCTCCGCCAAATCGCCGAGAATTCCGGGTTCGAGGGCTCGATCGTGGTCAACAAGATCCTCGAAGACAAGTCCGAGACATTTGGCTTTGACGCGCAGCGCGAGGAATACGTCGACATGGTCGAGAAGGGCATTGTCGACCCGGCCAAGGTGGTGCGCGCGGCGCTGCAGGATGCGGCCTCCATTGCCGGCCTTCTGGTTACCACCGAAGCTATGGTCGCCGAAACGCCGAAGGATCAGCCGGCCATGCCGGCAATGCCACCCGGCGGCGGTATGGGCGGCATGGGCGGAATGGGTTTCTAAAACTTCCCATCGCCATCGATCGACGAAAGGGCGCGGTGCGAGCCGCGCCCTTTTTCTTTTCTACCTTCCGGCTTGCTTGTAGTTTGATTATCGCGCTTAGGAGGAAATGATGATGAATGCTGCCGATCCGTTCGCAAAGTTCAAAGCGGCCCAGCGCGAAGCCTGGGCCACGTTTGCGCCCTGGGAAAATTTGACAGCCGTGCCGGCGGCGAAGTTGGTGAAATTCGCGCAGGTGGCTCAAGGACAGAGAGTGCTCGATGTTGGCTGCGGAACTGGCGTCGTCGCCATCACCGCAGCGCGCCGGGGCGCGAAGGTGTGCGGGCTCGATTTGTCGCCAGCGCTACTTGACCATGCCATCCGGAATGCGGCGACCGCACACGTTGATGTACATTTCCGTGAGGGAGACGTCGAGGCTCTGCCTTATCCGGATGCTTCGTTCGATGTCGTTCTCAGCCAATACGGTCACATGTTTGCTCCTCGTCCAGCCGTCGCGGTTCGCGAGATGCTGCGCGTGCTTAAGGCCGGCGGCCGTATAGCCTTCTCGACCTGGCCGCCGGAGCTTTTCATAGCGCGCCAGTTTCCATTTTTTGCGCGTTATATGCCAGCGCCTCCGCCAGGACTCGATCCGCCGGCATCGCCGCCGCTGTGGGGCGACCCAAATATTATTCGCGAGAGGCTCGGTGCGCAGGTGAATAACCTCGTGTTTGAGCGGGACACTATGATCGTGCCGACGCTGAGCCCCGAGCACTTCCGCATTGGGCAAGAGGCTACCCTCGGCATGCTGACGAAGATCGTCCAGATGCTGCAGGACGAGCCGGCCAAGCTTGCTCAACTCCGCGCCGAATATGAAGCGATGATCGGCGAGGTGTTCGAAGACAACGCCTTGCATTTCCACTTCATCATGACGCGCGGCAACAAGGCATGATCGGTGTGCAATCCGCTTGTCTCCGTAACAGCGGGGACCCTGACTGGATTACCTGAGTGCGCAGGAGCGAGCGGGACGGCCTACGGCTCAGTTGCTGATCAAGCGAAACCGCAGCGTCGTGGCGCCGAAGAACTCAATGACGTCGCCGCGGCGCCGCCAGCCAGTCACCTGCGCCAGCGCAGCCAGGAGGCTATCATCGCCGGCCTGGCGCTCGGGTGCGCAGTGCGTGGGCGGAGCATCGCCGGTGACAATGGCGATTGAATTGGCGGCGACGTTGGCCTGACCGCGCACGTCGGTGCACCACAACTGGATCGAAGCAGCACCGTTTTCAGCGATTTCGAGGATCGGGATGCGCTTGGATCCCGGTATCGGCGCTACATCGAGCATGAGCTCGCGGTCGAACGGGAACTCACCCTCGGCGGCGAGCGCCGGATCGAACTGAACCGCTAAAATCGTCAAGACGGCGCGGCAAGCGAGACGCCGGCGCAGACGAAGCATTTTTTTCTTCCCGGATATTTAAGTGAAAGATGGAGAATAGCGCGCGACGAATGGAGAATGAGCGAATAGCAAACTTCATACCCCTTTGCTATTCGCCACTCGTTCTTTGGGACGTTTTAGTGCGGTAGCGCCGCGATATTCGGGAAGAACAGATAGCAAGCGACGCCGATGATGACGAGATAGACCAAGAGCACGATGGTCCAGCCGAAATTGTGCCGGATCACCTCGCCTTCGTTACGGACAAACCGGCTGGTCGAGACCCCGACGCTTGCGGTCTGCGGCGCGATCGGCTTGCCGATCTCGGCACCGACCGAGTTCAACGTCGGCAGCAGCAGCAAGGGAAAGCCAAGCAACTTCCCGACCAGCGCCTGGAATGCGCCGAACATAGCGTTGGTCGAGGTATTACTGCCCGACAGTGCCACGCCGATGAAGCCAAGGAGCGGCGCGACGATGATGAAGGCGACGCCGAGCTTGGAGAAGGCGCTCGCCAGCGATCCCGCCATGCCCGAGTAGTTGAACACATAGGCTAGACCGAAGATGAAGACGCCAACGAGACAGGCGCCCCACATCTGCGACCAGGTCTTGGCGAAGATCGCGCCGATCTGCGCGAAGCTGACACGCAGCACAATCACCGTGATGATCCAGGACGCCAAGATCGCCGAACCGCCGACAAACGGCGTCCAGTTAAAAATGGCGCGGATCGGAGCCCCGCCGGGCAAGCCGGACGTGGCGCTAACATCGCGATGGAGCGCAACGATCGACGGCAGCTTCGACCAAGGTCCGGTCCAGGCGACAACGACCACGATCAGGATTGCAATCGGCAACCAAGCCATTCCGACGGCGCCGGCAGACAGACCGTGCGCCTCCGCCTGCGTGTCGCCGGTCACGGGTGCGCCGCCGTAGCTGAGAACCTGCGCCGGACGCCAGACCCTCAGCAGGAGCAGGAGGACGCCAAAGCAGACGATCGAACCAATCACGTCCGGCAAATACGGCCCCAGATAAACCGCGGTCGGCAATTGCCCGGCGATGTAGCCAAGCGAACCGATGATCGCGAGCGGCCAAGCCGACCACATGCCTTTGCTGCCCGACACCAGATAGAGCAGAATCCACGGAGGCAGCAGCGCAAGAATGGCAACGATCTTGCCGACCGAAGCCGAGTAGATCGGCAACAGCTCGACGAACGTCATGCCAAGGGTGCCGGCGGTCACCGTGGCAAGCGCGATGATCGGCGCTCCCAAGGCGCCGTAGGAAACCGGCGCGTTGTTGGCGATCGCCGCCACCCGGATGGCGTCGAGATCAGGTATTCCGATCGCGATCAGGATCGGAGCAACGAAGGCCCACGGATAACCGAAGCCGACAAGACCTTCGAGCAATGCGCCAAATGCCCAGGCAAACAGGATGGTCTGCACGCGCACATCGCGGGTTCCCTGCTGGACCAGCCAGCGCCGCAGCCGGTCGAATGATCCGGTCGTGACCAGGGTATTGAACAGCATCACTCCCCAAAAAGTGATCCAGTCGACATTCCATATGCCGGTGGCCGAACCGTAGAGATAGGCGCGCACCCCGTCGGCCAGCGGCATCTTCCAGACCCAGAGCCCGAGCAGAAAGGTGACAATCGAACCGATCAGCACGGCAAGCCAGGCGGACATCCGCAGCCCGGCAAGCAGGAACAGCAACAGCAGAACCGGAACCAGCGCGACCAGCCAGGTCACGAACAGATTCCCAGTCGGATCCAGGATTTGCGTAAACATCGACGGTCCCCCCCAATAGCGCCTTGCGTCGGCGCCTATCGTTTTGATGTATCAGCGCGATGCCCCAGGGTCGTCATGCTACGCCGTAAGGACATCAAACGAACGAGATTTTTTGTCACGCCCCCGGGCACACTAATATTCCGATTCCAATATTTGCAAGCGGCAGCTGCATGCCGGAGGCAAAATTTTGAAATGAGGGAGCTACCCGGCGGTTCTTTATTGCAACGCGATATTGATCGCGCGGTGCTGAATTTAAGTCTAAGGCCGCTAATCACCGGAGGTCCTAGTGAGAAGCCTCGTTTCGACAATCGCCACGATCTGGCGGCTGTCCCTTCCGTACTTCCGGTCCGATGACCGCAAGGCGGGCTGCCTTTTGCTCTTCGCGGTGGTTGGGATGGAGCTTGCGCTTGTGGCGCTCCAGGTCATCCTCAATCTTTTGTACAACCGCTTCTACAACACACTGCAGGATCGCGACTGGAGCGCCTTCGTCAGCGCCATCCTGTTTTTCTGCGTGATCGCGGCCGCCAATACCCTGATCGCGGTTTATCAGGTCTACCTCGGCCAGTGGCTGCAAATCCGCTGGCGGCGCTGGATGACGGAAAACTATCTGCGGCAATGGCTTGATGCCGCCAATCACTACCGCATGCAGCTTCTTGGCGACGCCGCCGACAATCCGGATCAGCGCATCGCCGAAGATCTGCGAATGTTTGTCGAGAGTACGCTCTCGATCGGCAGCCGGCTGCTCAACGCCTTGGGTACGCTCTCCGCCTTTATCGTCATTTTGTGGACTCTGTCAGAGGAGGCGCCGCTCGAATTGTACGGCACCGGGTTAACGATCCCCGGATATCTGGTCTGGGCCGCGCTTATTTACGCGATCGTCGGCAGCGTGCTGACGCACCTGATCGGGTGGCCGCTCACTCCACTCAATTTTCAGCGGCAGCGGGTCGAGGCCGATTTCCGGTTCAATCTGGTGCGTACGCGCGAGAACGCAGAGCAGATCGCCTCGCTCCGCGGCGAGACCGCCGAGCGGGAGCGCCACCTCAATCGCTTCGGGCAAGTGTTCACCAACTGGATCGCGATCATGCGCCGGCAGAAGCAACTGACCTACTTTACGCAAGGTTACACGCAGGTAGCGCTGATCTTTCCTTATCTGGTCGTAAGCCCGGCCTACTTCTCAGGCGCCATGCAGCTTGGCGGCCTGATGCAGACCGCATCGGCCTTCAACAGTGTCCAGAATGCCCTGTCCTACTTCATCAACATCTACATCGAACTCGCGGAATACCGTTCGGTGATCGCACGCCTGACCGGGTTCGAGGATGCGATTGCGGCGGGCCGCGCTGCCGCGGTGACGCCGCCTGCGATCGAAGTCGTGCCGCGCGGCGATGGCGCCGTGTTCACCGCCGACCGCCTCAATGTGCGCCTGCCCGATGGCGAGCCGATTATCGCCGCCGAGCACGTTGCGTTTCCGCCTGGTGAGCGTGTCCTCATCACCGGCCCATCTGGCGCAGGTAAATCGACATTGTTCCGCGCCATCGCCGGGATTTGGCCGTTTGGGTCGGGCCGCGTGACGGTGCCGGAGGGAGCGAAGGTGATGCTGCTGCCGCAGCGGCCGTATTTCCCGGTGGCGATGCTTTCGACGTCTGTCTCCTATCCGGCTGCGGCGGGCGATTTCAGCGACGCCAAAATTGCCGAGGCCCTGGCCGCCGTCGGGCTTCCGGAATTGGTCGCGCGGCTCGGCGAAGAAGACCACTGGAACCATATCCTGTCGCAAGGCGAGCAGCAGCGGCTTGCGATCGCGCGCGCGCTACTGGCCGCGCCGGATTATCTATTCCTCGACGAAGCGACGGCGGCGCTCGATGAAACCGCCGAGGCGGTGTTGTACCGGTTGCTGCAAGAGCGGCTCAAAGGCACGACCGTGGTTTCCATCGGTCACCGCTCAACGCTCAACGTTTTTCACCGCCGTCGTGTCGAGGTGGTGCCGGATGACGGCTTCTCGCAATTGCGCGAGGTGCCATTGGTCTCGGCCGCGGAATGAATAGATAGTGGATCGAAGTCCTAGCGAAACGGAGACGGCAATCATGAAGGCAAGCGTCAATGGCCACGTCGTGGCCGAAAGTAACGACATCGTTTCGGCCCACGGCTACGAGTATTTTCCGAGTACCGCGGTGCGCATGGACTGGCTGGAAAAAGTCGAAAAGACCAAGGACGACCTGGCTTGTCCTCATGGCGTCCAATTCTACGATGTAGTGATCGACGGCAAGCGGCATAGTCGCGCGGCCTGGTCGTACGAAAAACCGCAGCCGCAGATGGCGAAGGTCGGCGGCCGTTTCGGCTTCTGGGAGGATGTCGAGGTCAAGTAGCCGGGCTTTGGCTCGCTACGCCGCAGCCTTCTTGCGATTCGCCTCAAGCCGCGCGTCCACCAGCGCGACCTGCGCATCGATCGCCGGATGATGCAGGCCTTTCTGCGCCGCGATCAGCTGCACCAGCTTGTCGGCGCGCTCGATGTTTGGCGCGCCATTCTGCAAAGCGCGGGCGGCGGAGGCAGGTCGGGTCAGTGACTGCGCTGCGGCGGCGTATTTCTCGAACTGCACCATGTCGGCGGGATCGGCGCCGAGCTTGACGCAGAGATCGGCGACAAAATTGTAGACCGAGCGCGAGGTCTCGATGTCGCTGTGCACCGCCTCTTGCGCGGTGCGCATGCCGTCCTTGGTGACGCAGCGATAATTGCCGGCGAGCAACATCGCCCACTTGGCCAACGGCACGAAAATCGAATCATAAACTCGCAGTTTGACGGGCAGTTCGGTCCTTCCTTCCGGCGTGTCGAACCGGATAGCCTCGAGCTCGTCCTGCAACTGGGTGAGAATTGCGGTAGGCCGTTCGGAAGGAAAGCGCGCGACCTTGAAGTTGGTCGGCAGCGTCACCTGCAGGACGTTGACGTTTTCCTCGGGGGGCCTGATCGCCTGCGGGTCCGGGCTGCACAGTGTGATGCACGCCGGGTCAAAATTGTCCCAGACGCTAGGATCGGTATAGGCGGCCTTGAGCGAAGCGGCATCGAGGCCCGGGATGCGGCGCAGGTAGGCGAGCGGCGGCATATTCATGATCGACATGCACGGCACCTTCGCCCGCGCCACAGCGTCAAGGAGTTCGCGCACCCCCGGCGAACGGTATTGCGGCTCCTGCATCGCCAGCCCGACGAGATCGTAGTCCTTCGGATTGACACCGGATGTGCCGCAGGCGCTCACCTTGCCCGGGAGCTTCCGCGAGTTCGAGCTCGACCGGCGCTTTGCGCCCGCGCACCGGCAGGCGCACCCGAAACCCTTCGGCATTGATGAGGTCGGCCTCTGCGGGAAGGCACACGAGCTTGATGGTATGGCCGCCGAATAGAAGCTTCGAGGCCAATAGCGAGCCATAGGAGGCGCCCATGATCAGGATGTTGTAAGTCGCCATCGCGCACCTCCCACTTGACCGCGCCGCTGACATTCAGCTCGGCGCCGGCGATTGCTCGCTAGATAGTGGTCCACCAATGCTATGGGCCCTGCCTTTGCGACGCAATGCGGGTCGGACGCTATCAGCGCTAAAGCGGGTGCGACGGCAGATATGGAAACGCGGCCCGCGCAATCAGCGCGGCCCGCGTTCCATGCTCCCATTGAGGCCGAGATAGTCCTAGGTGTTGTCGCCGAAACCAGAGCCCCCGAGCGGAGGCGGCCAAGATGGGGCCGGAGCTGGCTCCGCCGCCGGCATTGGCGCCGGAGCCGGCTTCTTAGCCGGCGCTTTTCGCTTGGGAGCGGCCTTCTTCGCCACTTTCTTCGGTGCCTTCTTCGCAGCCGATTTCATTGCCTTCTTTACTGTCTTCCTTTTTTTGCGCGCCGGAGCGGCCTTTTTCTTCCCGGATTTCTTCTTCTGCCTTCGACTTCTTCGCCATGATCGTCCTCCCGATCTAAGCTAGGAACAATTATCCCATCGGCCCCCGTGGGAGACCGGGTTCACGCCACAACAACGACCGAGCCCCCGTCAGCCCGCGGCCGCAGACCGATGCATCGACTAACGCTGCCGATGCTCCAAAAGCGCAGGCGGACAAGGCCCGCCGGTAGCCCAATCAATCAACTCGATTGTGTGGACAGCCGGAAGCTTGGTGCCCGCAGCGATCTGCGTCATGCAGCCGATATTCCCTGCTGCGATAACATCAGGTCGCAATCTCTCGATAGTCCCGACTTTGCGCTCGCGCAACCTTCTTGCGATATCCGGCTGCAAAATATTGTACGTTCCCGCCGATCCGCAACACAGGTGGCCGTCCGGCACATCCTTCACCGCAAAGCCAAGCTTGAGCAACAGGTCCTTCGGCTGGCGCGTAATGCGTTGGCCGTGCTGCAGTGAACAAGCCGAGTGGTAGGCCACGACGAGGCCGGCGGCACTTTGATCTGCCGGGAGCGGTTGTGCAGCGAGATATTCACTGATGTCCCTGGCGAGAGCGGCCACTTCCCGCGCCTGCTCGGCGTAGGCCGGATCGCTGCGCAGCATGAAGCCATAATCCTTGACCGTGGTGCCGCAGCCGGACGTCGTGATCACGATTGCATCGATGCTACCCGCCGCTATCCAGGCGTCGATATTGCCCCGCGCCTGCGCCAAGGCCTCGTCCTCGCGGCCCATATGATGGACCAGTGAGCCGCAGCAGCCGGCACCCTCCGCCACCACCACTTCGATGCCCAGCCGCGTCAGCACGCGAATCGCCGCGGCGTTGATTTGCGGCGCCAAGAGGTCATTGACGCAACCGGCAAGCAGCGCCACGCGGCCCTTCCTCTCCGGCCCCACCGCGGGATAGGTGCGTGGCGCCAACGGCTCATGCGGCGGACGCCAGGGCGCCAGTCGAAGCATCGCAGCGAGACGATTAAGCCCGATCGCTTCGGCAAGTCCGGCGAATGGCTTGCCGAGCAAGGCAGCGGCGAGCGCCAACCGGAACCGCCCTGGATACGGCATCAGCCGCGCTAGCATCATCCGCAGCAGCCGATCGCCGAGCGGCCGGTCGTAGGTGCGCTCGATGTGAGCGCGGGCATGATCCACCAAGTGCATGTAGTGGACCCCCGACGGACAGGTCGTCATGCAGGCAAGGCAGGACAGGCAGCGATCAATATGCAGCGTGACCTCGGCCGTCGCCGGCCGGTCATTCTCCAGCATGTCCTTGATGAGGTAGATGCGCCCGCGCGGCGAATCGAGCTCGTTGCCGTCAAGCACATAAGTCGGGCAGGTGGCGGTGCAAAAGCCGCAATGGACGCAGGCGCGCAGGATTTTCTCCAATTCCGCGACGTCCGGATCGGCAAGCTGCGCGACGGTGAACGAGGTCTGCATGATTACACTCCCGCCCACATGCGCCCAGAATTGAGCACGCCACGCGGATCGAAGCTGTCGTGGAGCCGCTTGGTCAATGCCGAGAGTGCCGCCGTCTCCGGGGTGAACACATCGACCGCGGCGCGCACCGCGGCCGGCGCGCGAATGAGCGTCGCATGTCCGCCGGCCGCCGCGACGATCCCGCGCACCCGTCCCGCGGCGGCATCGTCCACCGGCGGCAACGCCGCCCAGATCAGTCCGCCGCCCCAATCATAGAGGACGTCTGCCGACAGCTGTTCCGTGAGAACGCGTCCGACCTCGGCGCCACGCGACGGCGCAGTCGATATGCGCCAGACGATGCGCTCACCGGCGGGGCCGGCCGCCACAAATGGCTCGACATCGCGGATCGCGCGCCAGAACGCGCGTGAGGTGGTATTGCCGAGCGTGCTCAGACTGCCGAACGGAGCCATCAGCTTTTCCAGCAGGGCTTTGCGGTGCGCGACCGACGGTGCAACGCCTTCAAGCCGGAATGCGGTCGCTGCACGGCCGCCTGCCGTGATTTCCGAAATGCGTCCCGCGACCGACACCGGCACGTGCGCGGCTGCCGAGACGTCGGCGGACGAGCCCGCGGCTGCCAACATGGCTTTTCCAGCCGCGGCGTCGTCGAGGCCGAGCACCAAGAGCGTCTCCTCGGTCTCTGCGCGCGGCAGCGTCTTGATCGTTACATCGGTCATGGCCGCGAGCGTGCCCCAGGAACCGGCGAGGAGCTTGCAGAGGTCGTAGCCGGTGACGTTCTTCACCACCCGACCGCCGGATTTGAACGTCTCGCCGCGCCCTGACACGGCGCTGAAGCCGAGGAAATGGTCGCGGGCGGCGCCGGCTTTGATGCGTCGCGGGCCGGACAAATTTGCCGAGAGCGCACCGCCGACCGTGCCGCCGCCGGCCGCTGTGCCGAGCAGCGGTCCGTAGTCCATAGGCTCGAAGGCAAGCTCCTGCTTGCTCGCATCGACCAGCGCCTCGATTTCGGCAAGCTGCGTGCCGGCCTTCGCGGAAAGCACCAACTCCGCCGGTTCATAGAGCGTCACGCCGGAAAGACCCGAAAGATCAAGCGTCGCATCCCATTGCGCGGCGCGCCCGATCACGCGCTTGGAGCCGCGGCCGACGATTTCGAGCGCCTTGCCGCCGGCGAGCGCCCATTGCACCGCCTGCTCGACCTCCGCCGCATCACGCGGTTTGAGATTTTCGGTCATGAGATACTTGCCGTATCATCTCTCCCCACCCGATGGCGATAGGCCCTCCGATCCCGGCCCATTTTCCTCAAAGTCCTGATTCGCTAAGATTTCCGGGTTGGAACACGAGAATTTTGCGTCGTCGATATCTTAGGAGGGGCGGATGGGTGTTGAACTGCGCCGCGGATCGGCGGCGGATGCGATTGAGTGCGGTCGAATCTGCTTTGAAGCCTTCAAAAGCCTTGCCGACCGGCATTGTTTTCCGCAGGATTTTCCATCGCCGGAAATCGCCTCGGGGCTGATGTCTTTCCTCCTTGCACACCCCAACTTTTACGCGACCGTAGCTGAGCTTGATGGCCGGATCGCCGGCAGCAATTTTCTCGACGAGCGCTCTGAGATAGCCGGGGTTGGGCCTATCTCGGTCGACCCGAAAGTCCAGCAAAAAGGCGTTGGTCGCCGTTTGATGGCGGAGGTGCTTGACCGCGGCCGCGAGCGGGGATTTGCCGGCATCCGGCTGGTCCAGGCTGGTTACAACAATCAAACTCTTTGCCTCTACACCAAGCTCGGATTTCGTACCCGCGAACCACTGTCGCTCGTGACCGGTTCGCCGCCAAAGATCAAGCTAACGGGCTATGATGTACGCAGCGCGGACGAGGATGACGTCGAGGCCTGCAACCAATTGTGCAATGCGATTCACGGCCATGATCGCGCCGGCGAGATAGAGGATGCCGTTCGGGAGAAGACCGCAACCGTGGTCGAACATCTCGGCCGCGTAACCGGGTACGCAACCGCAATCGGATTTTTCGCCCACGCCGTCGCCGAGACCAATGAGGACATGATGGCTCTGATCGGTGCGACAGAGACTATCGCCGGACCCGGAATATTAGTACCAACGCGCAATCATGCGCTGTTCACCTGGTGCCTGAACAACAATCTCCAGCTTGTTCAGCAGATGACCCTGATGACGATCGGCCTCTACAACGAACCGTCGGGCGCTTACCTGCCGTCGATACTCTATTGAGTTGAACCGACGGCGGGGATTCTAGAACCGCGGCAAATCGGGGAACGCGACGCGGCCGGCGTGCACATGCATGCGGCCAAGTTCGGCGCAGCGGTGCAGCGTCGGAAATACCTTTCCCGGATTGAGCAGGCTTTTGTCGTCGAATGCGCATTTGACCCGCTGCTGATGATTGAGATCGGTCTCGGAAAACATCACGGTCATCAGGTCGCGCTTCTCGACGCCGACGCCATGCTCGCCGGTCAGCACGCCGCCGACCTCGACGCACAGCCGCAGAATGTCGGCGCCAAATTCTTCGGCCCGCTCCAGCTCGCCCGGCTTGTTGGCGTCGTAGAGGATCAGCGGATGCAAATTGCCGTCGCCGGCGTGAAAGACATTGGCGACGCGCAAATCATATTTCGCCGACAATTCCTTCATGCGGTGCAGCACCAGCGGCAGTTGCGCGCGCGGAATAGTGCCGTCCATGCAATAGTAATCCGGCGAGATGCGGCCGACTGCGGGAAACGCCGCCTTGCGTCCGGCCCAGAACAGGAGCCGCTCCTCCTCGGAATTGGAAATGCGGCAGGTCACAGCGCGGCATTCCCGGGCAATCTCCTGGACACGGTCGAGGAGATGATCGACCTCGGCGCGCGGGCCGTCGAGTTCAACGATCAGGAGCGCCTCGACATCGAGCGGATAGCCGGCATGAACGAAGTCCTCCGCGGCGCGGATCGCGGGCCGGTCCATCATCTCCATGCCGCCCGGGATGATGCCGGCGCCGATGATGCGCGCGACACATTCGCCGCCGTCCTCGGACGCGTCAAAACCGATCAGCGCGGCGCGCGCCGTTTCCGGCTTTTTGAGCAGGCGGACCGTGACCTCGGTGACGACGCCAAGGAGCCCCTCTGAGCCGGTAACGATGCCGAGAAGATCGTAGCCGGCGGCATCGAGATGACTGCCGCCGAGCCGCACCACCTCGCCGGTGATCAACACCAGCTCGCAGCCGAGCACGTTGTTGGTGGTGACCCCGTATTTGAGGCAATGCACGCCGCCGGAATTCTCCGCCACGTTGCCGCCGATGGTGCAGGCGATCTGAGACGATGGATCGGGCGCGTAGTAGAAGCCGGCGCTTTCCACCGCTTGCGAGACCGCAAGGTTGGTCACGCCGGGCTCGACGACGGCGACGCGATTGTCGAAATCGATGGCGCGGATGCGATTGAACTTGGCCATTCCGAGAAGAACGCCGTCGCCGAGCGGCAGCGCCCCGCCCGAGAGCGAGGTCCCTGCCCCGCGCGGCACAACCTTGATGCCTTCGCTGTGGCAATAGGCGAGCACGGCGGAAACCTGCTCCGTCGTATCCGGAAGCACGACCGCCATGGGGAGCGCCCGATAGGCAGTGAGCCCGTCGCTTTCGTACGGCCGCATCGCCTGTTCCGAATTCGATGACGCCCTCACCCGGCACGATTCGCTTAAGCGCAGCGACAATCGCCGCGCGGCGGGCAAGCACTGCGCCATCTGATTCGGGCATCGTTACAGGCATGGGGATTTCTCCGCCGACTTCGCTACTATTCCCTCATTATAGCGGGAAAACGATGGCCTGTGGCGGCAAGCGGCTCGGATTGGTGCCGATGCCAGTACGTGATGTTGCCTGAAAAGCACCAATACCGGCAAAGGTCGGCGGATGTTCAATTTGAGATTGTCGGCACACCGATTTTTTTCTAGCCTGAAATTTGGACCCCCGACGACTGAGGCTGCCTCCGTGTACGGGTGCGCGGAGTGGGTTGGGATGATTTGGATGAGGGGGAATTTAGGTCGCTTTGCTTTTGCCCTGTGGCATTGCGGGCTTGTGTCCGCGGCTGCGGCGGTGCTGCTTGCGGCTTTCTTCACCATCGGATACGCGCCACCCGCCGAGGCGCTGCCCAGCTACGCCCGGCAGACCGGGCAGCCTTGCGGCACCTGCCACACCGACTTCGCCGGACTCACCCCTTACGGCCGGCGCTTCAAGATCGGAGCTTATACGCTCGGCGGCGGCCAATACCGCACGACCCTGTTTCCGACCGACAATACCGCCAATAATCAAAAAACTTGGGTGCCGCCGATCTCGATGATGGCGATCGCGGGCTTCACCAACACGCAAGCAGCACTGCCGCCGCCGACCGCGCCGTACAACGGCAACAACAATATCGTGGTTTCGCCGGTGAGCTTTTTCTGGGGCGGCGCCATCACCGATCATATCGGCGCGTTCCAGCAAGTGACTTACAACGCCCCACCGCCCGGAGGCTTCGGCACCGATCCGTTTGGACACACCTGGACGTGGGACAATACCGACATCCGTTTTGCCGATTCGACGCGGATCAGCGGCATCAACGTCATCTACGGAACTCACGGCGAACAACAATCCAACCGTCCAGGATCCCTGGAATACGACTCCGGCCTGGGCGTTTCCCTATGCAATCTCGACGTTAGGCAGCGGATTTCGGACCGACCACAATCCTCGACGGCGCCTTTGCCGCGCACGTCGCGAGTATTGGCGCGTACACGTTCATCAATGATGCGCTCTACCTTGAAGCATCGGTCTACACCACGCTAAGTCCCGGCGCTCAGAACGATCTTGGGACCGATCCGTTCGACGCCCCTGGGCTATTCGACGCGGCTCCCTACTGGCGCATCGCCTACGAGCCGCACTGGGGCAATCATTGGCTCGAGTTCGGCACGTTCGGCATGTATGCCGGCGTCCATCCATGGACCATGGCCGGCACCACCACGACCTCGACATTCTCGCAGACCGACAACTACACCGATATCGGCTTTGATACGCAGTACCAATTTCAGGGCGACAATTATTGGGTGACAGTGCGCGGCACCTTCATTCATGAATATCAAAATCTGAATGCGAGCTTTGCCAACGGGCTCGCCGGCAATCAGGTCAACAACCTAAACGAAGCGCGGGCTTATGCCTCGCTCGCCTATGGCAACGACAATCGGATCGTGCTCACCGGCCAATACTTCACCAGCTGGGGCAGCCCTGACGCGATTCTGTATGGCGGCAGTCCGAACAGCAACGGCTGGATCGCCGAGATCGCCTATATCCCGTTCATAAGCAGCCAGGCGGTGGGATGGCCGTGGTTCAACCTGCGTCTTGGCCTGCAATACACGTATTACAACGAGTTCAACGGAACGACTGCCGGCGCCAGCGCCAACGACACGCTGTTCCTCTATGCGTGGGTGGCAATGTAGCGGGTCTGCGCGATGGTTTGGGGACGTTCGATGAAGGCAACACTGCTGGGAGGCGCTGCGCTTTCGCTGTTGAGCGTCTCGGCGTTTGCTGCCGATCTTGCGCTGCCACCGCCCGATTTGCCGCCGCCTTTCTCATGGTCGAGCTGCTACGGCGGCGGTCAAGCCGGCGGCGGCTGGGGCCAAAAGAATCTCAACGACAGCGCCGGCGTGCTTTCTCCCATTACCGGATTCTCTTCCGCCAATCTCAACATCAGCGGTTACATGCTCGGCGGACAATTCGGATGCGATTATCAATTCGCGCCGAATTGGGTTGCCGGCATTGAGGGTGCGGCTGCCGGCGGAAATATCGGCGGCAACATCGGCGTTGCGCAGCCGCTCGGCATCGCCGGCGACAGCGCGAACTTCAAGGAGACGACGGACTTACTGACCAGCGTAACCGGGCGCGTCGGCTACGCGTGGGATCGCTGGCTCGTTTATGCGAAGGGTGGCGCCGCATGGGCGAGCGACCAATACACTGCGGCTGGAACATTCGGCGGCGTTCCTTACGATCTCGGAGGAACCGAGAATCGTATCGGCTGGACCGCGGGCATCGGCGTCGAGTGGGCGTTCTTGAAGGAATGGTCGCTCAGGCTCGAATACGATTACTACGGTTTCGGCCGCCGCAGCGTCACCTTGATCGACCCGAACACCGGCAACATCGGTCCCGAGGACATCACCCAGAACATTCAGACCGTCAAACTCGGTCTAAATTTTCATGTTGTCACCGGGCCGGGCGCCCCGTTGCGGTGGTGAGGCAGCGATGAACGCAAGGTTCTGCCCTGCTCCCACAAAGTCTCACGCCGAACGGCGCGGATGCCGCTCGGCTAAGAACGTTGGCCTACAACTGGCGTTGCTGTCGACGATCGTCGCAACGGTATTCGTCACCGCAGCTCGTGCGGAAGACACGAAAGCGGAAGTTCCGAAGCAGGAGTTGCAGGCCAAAATGGCGTACTGCCAAGTCTGCCACGGACCATCCGGCCAGGGCTTTCGGGGATACTACCCGATCCCGCGGCTCGCCGGGCAGCAACCCGAGTACTTCGAGAACCAGCTGCAGGCTTTTATCGAGCGCCGGCGAACCAACGTCATCATGTTCAACGTCGCACACGTCCTCAGCCCGGCAATGCTGGCGTCGCTCGCAGCGAACTTTCATGACTTCAATCCCAAGCCGCTCGGCGGGGCGCCGAAGGACCTGATAGAGACCGGCAAGAAAATCTATCAGGACGGAATTCCCTCTGGCGACGTTCCGGCCTGCGCTTCCTGTCACGGTCCGGAGGCCAAAGGCGACGGACAATTTCCGCGCCTGGCGGGCCAGCTCAACGACTACATCTTCAACAAATTGACCAACTGGAGCAAAGAACGCGGTCAGAATCCGTCCAATCCGGATGCGTCGGCGATCATGGAGCCGATCGCGCACGGCTTGAACAAACAGCAGATCGAAGCCGTCGCGGCTTACGTCAGCTATCTGGAGTGACTTTTTGGTCGGGATCATGAAGCTGATGAAAACACATCCGGGTGTCCGTGATGGCCGCGTTTGCCGTCGGGATCGCGCACGCCGGATGTTCAGCCGCGTTGGCCTGCAATTGCCGCTGCAAGCTGCGATCCTGGCGCTGGCTTTCTCGGCGCCCGGACGCGCCGACAGCATCGACAGACCCGCTGCTGCCAAGGGCGGGTTCGAGGCAAAACTGCAGTATTGCCAGGACTGCCACGGCCCTTCGGGACAGGGCTATCGCGGATTTTATCCGATCCCGCGGCTGGCCGGACAGCAAACGGACTACATCGAGAACCAGTTGCGGGCATTCGTCGAACGCCGACGGCCCAATAGCATCATGGCTAACGTTGCGCACGTTCTGAGCCCTGCGATGATCAACGCGCTCGCGACCCATTTTCGGTCGTTAACCCCCCCGCCCCTCGGCGGTGCGCCAAAGCAACGCGTGGCCGAGGGACGAAAAATCTTCGAGGGCGGCGTCCCCGACGCCAATGTCGCCGCTTGCGCCGCCTGCCACGGTCCGGATGCGACCGGCCGCGATCAAATTCCGCGCTTGGCTGGGCAGCTCTACCCCTATCTGGTCAAGGAATTGACCAACTGGGGCAAGGAACGCGGACAGCTCCCGGCGCATCCGGACACCTCATTCATCATGGCGCCGGTCGCGCACAGCCTGACCAAGTCGGAAGTCGAAGCGGTCGCCGCTTATCTCAGTTACCTGAAGTGACGCCCTCTAATTGAAGAACGCCTCTGATGGAAGCAGGAAGCGTGGAATTCGGACGATGAGACACATCCCGCTAAAGACGGCGGCCCTGGCAATCGTCTGCGTTGCCGCTTCCGTATTATGGGCGCGCGCCGAGAGCCTCGCGATCCGCAATTGCACCTGGTGCCACGGCTCCTCGGCGAAAGGTTATACGCCGGCGCCGCGATTGGCCGGGCAGCGCGTCCTCTACATGGAGAATCAGCTGGCAAACTTCCGCACCCATGCGCGGAATAATCCGTTTTCGAAACAGTATATGTGGGGCGCGGCTGCAAGCCTCAGTCCTCAGTCCGTGCGCGAGCTGGCAATTTATTTTTCTTCGCTCCCCGCCGACGCCGCCAACGACGGCGACCACGAACTCACCGCGTTCGGAAGAACCATCTATCAACAGGGGCTTCCGGACGCGAACATTGCCGCCTGCGTCGCCTGTCACGGACCGAACGCTCAGGGCGTCGCGGAAATTCCTCGCTTGGGAGGTCTGGCCTACACCTATCTGAAACGGCGGCTGCAACAATGGGGCGAGGGCTACCATGCGACCGCCCGGCCGCCGATGCCACGTATTGCGAGCAGGCTTTCCCGCGACCAGATCGAGGCGCTGGCGTCGTACCTCAGCTTCGTCAAGTAGCTGCCGCGAGACTAGCGGCAAGGCTCAACCGATTTCTGACGACGACTCCGGCATCTTGAGATGCTGCGCAGCGTACCCGCAGTTCTGTATTGCGCCGATTGTCGTAAGCACTGCCGAATTCGGACAGAACTCTTGCCACCGTTCCCATTGGTCATGGTCGAATGGATGCGCAAGATCCTGCACGCACTCTCGTTTGTGACGGCATAGCGAGCATCTGCCCTGCAGCTCGCGGAACAGCAGCGGATCCTCTGCCGCGATATCGCGCCGGTCGACCTGGAGCACGTCCATGCAGGAAAACAACAGGCTCGAGTCGTAAAACTGGCGTGGCAGCTCTGCAGTTTCGTCGCGATTCGAATCGGCTTTGACAGGCGCGTAATCTGGTCCAACGCACATGGTTCAGCCTCCGCCTTTAGTCTACAAACTTCAACTATCCACAGCGCAGCGCGTTGACCTGGATCAACGGCAAAAAAAGCCTAGCCGACAATACGAAAATGCATGGCGCCCGCTTGCCGTTGATCTAGGTCAAAGCCTCGCCAGGCAGCCGTCCTAGCCTCGCAAAAGAGAATTCCTGCAATGAAGAGGAGGGTCGCATGTTAGCCGCGCCCGAAAGTCGAAAAACCTGGTCGCCGATCGATGCTATTTCACAGTGGTGGCGAAACTTGACCGGAGGGGATTTCCGTGTTGCGATGCTGCGCGGACGAAGAGATTGCGCGCATGGCGCAGGATGCAGGCGTTTCCGCTGCCGAATTCCGCAAACTCTCGCAGTTGGGTCCTGAGGGGGCCGACTTATTGCTGCGCCGCATGGAAGCTCTCGACCTTGATCCAAAGGAGGTCGGCGCGACCGAACGGCGCACACTGCAGGATCTGCAACGGGTCTGTGCGATGTGCGAAAGCCATAGACGATGCGTGCGCGACCTCGCACGCGATGCCGAAAATCCCGTGTGGGAGGATTACTGCCCGAACGCCGAGACGCTCAATGCGCTGAACAAGATGCCGTGGGCATCGCGGCGTGAGTGGTAAATCCCACCCTACCCTGTCGCTTCAGCCGCGCCGTCCGTTGTTGACCAGTGCGGTTCTGTCAGAACCTGCAAATATACCGCTGCTATGCGCGGCTAAGTCCTATTGACGCGCCAAACCCGGCAGGAAAGATACTGGACTGACCGGTCGCCGGCCCCCTCGGCCGGACGCCCTCGATTGCATTGCCCGCCCCGCCCCTATTCTTGAAGGCTGCACCCCCATCAGAAGGAAAGATCACCATGATGCTGAGGACGCTCGTGACCGCCGCCCTACTCACCGCCGTGTCAATCGGCGCGGGATTTGCCCAGGACGTCGAAAAGGGCGCCAACACCTTCAAGAAATGTCTGCCCTGCCACGCCATCGGCCCTGGCGCCACTAATAAAGTCGGGCCCGAGCTCAACGGCATCGACGGGCGGCATTCCGGCGAGGCACCGAACTTCAACTACAGCAGCGCCAACAAGAATTCCGGCATCGTCTGGGGCGAGGCGACCTTCAAGGAATACATCAAGGATCCCAGAGCAAAGATTCCCGGCACCAAGATGATTTTTGCCGGCATCAAGAACGAGCAGGAGGTCAACGACCTGTGGGCCTACCTCAAACAGTTCGATGCCCAGGGGAACATAAAAAAGTAGCCGAACACGCGGGCTCTTGATCTCGCGCAAATCTGTTGTGTCATTTATGTCATTTATATTGAATGTGATCCGCTTACGCCGCGCGCCTGAGGAGATGCCCCCAATGATCAAAGACATCATCGTCAATCTGACTGTCGGCGACCGGCCAGGCCCGGCCGGCGATTACGCGATCTCGGTCGCCGCGGCATTCGAGGCCCACCTCTCCGCCATCGCTTTCGTCTACGATCCGATCGTTCCGGTGTCGGGCGCGGGCTACATCCCCGCCGACGTGATCGAGATGCAGGAGCGGGAGAACACCGCCGCGAGCAAGGCCGCACTCGACGGCTTTACCGCGGCGAGCACGCGCGCCGGGATTACCGCTGAGCCGCTCACGCTGAGCGCCAGCCTCGCTGGCGTTGGCGACCAGTTCAGCCATCTCGCGCGGCGCTTCGATTTGGCGATTGTCGGCCAAGCCGAGCCCGAGCGGAGCGCTGTCGAAGAGGTGATCGCTGAAGCCACTTTGTTCGAGTCCGGCCGGCCGTTGATCATCGTACCCTATATTCAGAAGGATCCGCTCAAGCTCGATCGCGTCATGGTGTGCTGGGACGGCAGCCGCGCGGCCACCCGCGCCATTGCCGACGCCATGCCGTTACTCAAGAAAGCCGGCCAAGTCGAAATCGTCATTGTGGCAACGAACGCGGCAAGCAGGACGAAATCGAAGGCGCCGATATGGCGCAACACCTTGCGCGGCACGGGCTCAAAGTCGAGGTCAAGCGCACGGTCCTTGGCGACATCGATGTCGCCGACGTGATCCTCTCGCACGCCGCCGATGCCAGCGCCGATTTTATCGTCATGGGCGGCTACGGCCACTCGCGGTTGCGCGAATTCGTGCTCGGCGGCGTGACGCGGAGCATTTTCCAGTCGATGACCGCTCCGGTGCTGATGTCGCACTAGCAGCGTGCTCGCCGCGCTGCGGCGCGGCAAAATACCCCTGCCCAAAATATACTCGCCCGCGTCGTTGACGCGCGAATAGTGGGCGTGTCACGTTTTCATCGACCCTCGTCACACCCGACGGGCTTTCGCTTCCCCAGAGGCGGGCCGGTCGGGATGCGGCGCTAAAACACGCGTCAGAAAATCAGCGAAGGCAGGGCACAGGAGGATTAGGTCCCGATGGCGGCTCGATCTGCATGACCGAAAACTCGCCGCCGCTGCCGGCTACCCCGCAAAATGGCGCATCTCCGCATTTGCTGGAGATCGCCGACGTAACTATGCGCTTCGGTGGCATCGTCGCGCTCGAAGCCGTCACCTTCTCGGTCGATAAAGGCCGCATCGTCGGCCTGATCGGCCCAAACGGCGCCGGCAAGACCACACTCTTCAATTGCCTGAGCCGGCTTTATCGGCAGGGCCGCGGCGATATCAGATTGAATGGGCAATCGTTGCGCCGCTGCGCGCCGTCCGACATTGCCGCACTCGGCGTCGGGCGCACGTTTCAGGCGCCGATGCTGTTTGCCTCGATGTCCGTACTCGACAACGTAAAAGTCGGCTCGCACGCGCGAGGCCGCAACGGTCCGCTGACCGACGCGCTGACGCTGCCATCCACACGCAGCGAGGACACAAGTTCGACGAAACCGCGCACGAAATGCTGGCGTTCGTCGGCCTCGAGAAGCTGGCGCACCGGTCGGCGGCGAACCTTTCGTTGGGCGCACGCAAGCGTGTGGAGCTGGCTCGCGCCCTTGCCGCCCGTCCGGTCCTGCTTCTGCTCGATGAGCCGGCCGGCGGACTTAATCACGAAGAAGTGGCGGAGCTCGGCACCCTGATCCGTTCCATCCGCGACAAGCTCGGGATCACCGTGCTCCTGGTCGAGCATCACATGGGCCTGGTGATGAGCCTTTCGGATCAGGTGATAGTGCTGAACTTTGGTCGCGTAATCGCCGATGGCCCGCCGGAAGACGTGCGCTGCAATCCGGCGGTCACCGAGGCCTATCTGGGAACGCGACACTGATGGCGCCGATCCTGGAGCTGCGCACGGTCAAGGCTTTTTACGGCCAGTCCGAAGTCGTGCACGGCATCGATCTCGCGGTCCAGGAAGGCGGCATGACCGTGCTCCTCGGCGCCAACGGCGCCGGCAAAACCACCACGCTTCGTGCCATTTGCGGCATGGTGCGCAGCGAAGGCGAAATCATCTTCGCCGGAAAGCGTGTCGATCGCCGCACGACCGAAGCGATCGCAACGTCTTGGCGTCGCCCAGGTGCCTGAAGGTCGTGGAACGTTCATCGGCCTGACGGTCGAGGAGAACCTGCGCCTTGGCGGCTATACGCGCAGCCGGCAGCAGCAGGAGAACATCCAGCGTATGTACGGATATTTCCCAATTCTCGCGCAGCGCCGGAGGCAACAGGCGGGCGCGCTTTCCGGCGGCGAGCAGCAGATGCTCGCCATCGCCCGCGCTTTGATGATGGCGCCGCGGCTCCTGGTGCTTGACGAACCTTCGTTCGGGCTTGCCCCGCGAATTGTCGAAGATATTTTCGCGATTGTCGAACGGATCAGGCGCGAGGAACGCGTCAGCGTGTTGCTGGTCGAGCAGAATGCAAGCCTCGCGCTTGAGCTTGCCGACCACGCCTATCTGATCGAGACCGGCTACGTCGTTGCCTCCGGCACCGCGAAATCGCTCGCCGACGATCCGCAAATCCGCCGCTCCTATCTCGGTTACTGACGGGCCCGCGATGCATCAGCTTTTGCAGCAGATCTTCTCGGGCCTCGCCGCCGGCGCGATCTACGCCAGCGTGGCGTTGGCGCTGGTGATGATCTACCGCGCGACTGACCTGGTGAACTTTGCTCAGGGCGAGATGGCGATGTTCTCGACTTACATCGCCTGGACGCTGGTCAATGCCGGCCTCCCGTTCTGGCTTGCCTTCATCATTACCCTGGTCGTTTCGTTCATCGGCGGCATGGTGATCGAGCGGGTTCTCATCCGGCCGGTCGAAAACGCTCCCGTGCTCGCCGCAGTCGTCGTGACGATCGGGCTATTGCTGATCTTCAATTCGCTCGCCGGCTGGATCTACAGCTACACCGTCCAGGATTTCCCCAGCCCGTTCCCGGACCGGCCGGTGTTCGGCGCGCTCATTACCACGCGGGACCTGGGCGTGATCGGCGTGACGCTGTTCATGCTCGTTCTGCTGTTTGCATTCTTCCGCTTCACCCCGACCGGACTGGCGATGCGCGCCGCCGCGCAAAATCCGGAATTGGCGCGGCTGTGCGGCATCCCGGTCGGACGCATGCTGGCAATCGGCTGGGGCCTGGCCGCGGCGATCGGTGCGACCGCCGGCATCATGGTGGCGCCGGTCCTGTTCCTCGATCCCAACATGATGGGCGGCGTGCTGATCTACGCTTTCGCCGGCGCGCTCCTTGGCGGCATTACCAGCCCGGTGGGCGCCGTGGCCGGCGGGCTGATCGTCGGCGTCACCGAGAATCTGGTCGGCACCTATCTGATCCCAGCCAGCTCAAGCTGACGGTAGCGTTCGCCTTGATCATCCTTGTGCTGGTGTTCCGGCCGAACGGCCTGTTTGGCACCGCGATCGTGCGGCGGGTGTGAGCATGGACAAAAGCGTCATCGTCCTGGCTCCCGACGGCTTGTCGGCGACCGCTACGCCGGGCTGACCGCCGATGCTTGGCGCTGGATCGCCGCGCTGGCGGCGATCGCGTTTGCCGTCGCGCTGCCTTTCGGCATGAGCAAATATCATGTGTTCGAGCTGACGATGGTGATGATCTACGCGATCGCCGTGCTCGGTCTCAACATCCTCACCGGCTATAACGGCCAGATCTCGCTCGGCCACGGCGGCTTTTTTCGCTGCCGGCGCCTACACGGCCGCCATCCTGATGCATCGCTATGGCGTCCCCTACTGGGCGACGCTGCCGCCGGCGGCGTTGATCTGCTTCGTGCTCGGCGTGCTGTTCGGCTTGCCGGCGCTGCGCTTCGAGGGTCCCTATCTGGCGCTGGTGACGCTGGCGATGGCGCTGGCGACGCCGCAATTGCTCAAATATTTCGACACCTGGACCGGCGGCCAGCAGGGCATCAACCTAGCCAAGCCGTACCGCCGCCGGGACTCGCATCGATCGCGATCGCTGGCTCTATTTCATCGTCCTAGTCGTGCTGCTGATGGCGATCCGGATCGCCGCCAACATGCTGCATGGGCGGACCGGCCGGGCCTTGGTTGCGATCCGTGACCATCCGATCGCGGCAGCCGCCATGGGCATCGACACGGCCCGCTATAAGACGCTTGCCTTTGGCACCATCGACGCTGTTCACCGGCGTGGCTGGAGCACTTTCCGCCATTGTCATCGGCTTCGTCTCGCCCGAGAGTTACACCTGTTTTTGTCGCTTTCGTTCTCTGGTCGGCTCCGCGGTCGGCGGCATTGCGACCATCGGCGGCGCGATTGTCGGCGGCTTCTTCATCCAGTTCGTGCCCAATCTCGCCAACGACATTTCCGATGCGGCGCCGGGGGCGATTTACGGGGTGGCGATGTTGCTGTTCATGTACGCCATGCCGCGCGGCGTCGTCGGTACGCTCGAATCTTGGCTCGTACGGTCGGTGCGGCAAATTCAAATGCGCCGGCCGAATTTGGAATAAAGTGACGAAGACTGCAAAGGGAGGAAATCATGACATTGAAGCGGACCATCATGCTGGCGCTTGCGGCGGCCAGCCTCGTTCTCGCAAGCGGCTCGCTTTGGCCGCGGGCCAATACGGACCCGGCGCCAGCGACACCGAGATCAAGATCGGCAACACGATGCCGTACAGCGGCCCGGCTTCGGCCTACGGCGTCATCGGCAAGTCGGAGGCCGCCTACTTCAACATGATCAATGAGCAGGGCGGCATCAATGGCCGCAAGATCAACTTCATCAGCCGCGACGACGGCTACAGTCCGCCGAAGACCGTCGAGCAGGTGCGCCAGCTGGTCGAGCAAGACCAGGTGCTTTTCTGTTCAACACGCTCGGCACGCCGCCCAATACCGCGATCCGGGGTTACCTGAACGACAACAAGGTGCCGCAGCTGTTCGTCGCCACCGGCGCCGACAAATGGAACGACCCCAAGCACTTTCCCTGGACCATGGGCTACCAGCCGAGCTACCGGATCGAGGCGCGCATCTATGGCCGCTACATCCTCAAGAACATACCGAACGCCAAGATCGCCGTGCTTTATCAGAACGACGATTTCGGCAAGGATTACCTGATCGGCCTGCAGGAAGCGCTGGGCGACAAGGCGGCCAAAATGATCATCGCCACCAAGACCTATGAGACCAGCGATCCGACCGTGGATTCGCAACTCGTGTCGCTGCAGGGCAGCGGCGCCGATGTTCTGCTGACGGCAGCCATTCCCAAATTCGCCGCCCAGGCGATCCGCAAGGTCTACGACATCGGCTGGAAGCCGACGCACTTTATGACCAACGTATCGAGCTCGGTCGGCGCGGTGTTTCGGCCGGCTGGACCTGAGAAGGGCATAGGCATCATCTCGGCCGCCTACGGCAAAGATCCGACCGATCCGCAGTGGAAAGACGCGCCCGACTTCAAGGAATGGCTGGCGTGGATGAAGAAATACAATCCATCAGCGCAACGTCGCCGACGCCAACAACGTTTATGGATATGGGGTGGCGTACGTCATGGTCGCCGTGCTCAAGGCTTGCGGCAACAATCTCACCCGTGAGAACGTGATGAAGCAGGCGGCCAGCATTCACGGTCTGGTGGGGCCGATGGGGCTGCCCGGCATTACCATCTCGACCAGCCCGACCGATTACGCCCCGATCAAGCAGATGCAGTTGGAAAAATTCGACGGCAGCACTTGGGAACTGTTTGGCGAGGTGATTTCGGGAGGATCCGGCAGCTGACAGGTCCATGTTGCGAAGGCGAGCGGCCGGCACGCCGGCCGCTTCTTAGCTATGTGGCGCCACTCATTTTGCGTCGGTCGGCATTTTCGTTTGCACGACGAGGCCGCGGGCGCGCGCATCGGCCACCCCGAGCGCGCGCAAAGCAACGAGCGTGAGCGACTGCACGACGTCGCGCTCGCGGCCGGACGCATCGGGCGCCAGCGGACCGATCAGCCCTTCGACAAGCAACCCGGTCAGTGCCGCTGCGGCCAACGCCGCATCCTGCTCGGGTAAGTGGCCGCCAGCCCTGGCTGCGGCGATCCGCAGAGCGAATTCGGCCGCGAGCGATTTGCGAAAGGCAGCCGTACGGCAGTCGATCTCGGCATCGATCGGTTCGGCGATCGCCGCGAACAGCGAGCCGGCGGTCGCGCAAGGCGCGCGCCGCAAAACTCATGATCGCGGCAGAGAGCGCGGACAGCGGCCCGGGCGCGGCGGCAGCGGCACGCGCAACGCGCCGATCTCCCGCTCGTCAATCTCCGTGAGCAATGCCGCAATCAGATCGGTCTTGGCCGGGAAGTAGCGATAGACCGTTCCCGCCGCGATGCCGGCGCGGGCAGCGACCGCCGCGATCTGTACCGCCGCCATGCCGCCTTCGCTCGCCGCTTGCGCGCCGCGGCAATGATGGCGTCGCGGCGTGCGGCCAAACGGCGAGCAACGTTCTCTGTGCGGCGGTAAGGCATGGCGCACCGCGGAAGGGGAATCGCGCCTGCACTATAGCAAAGGATGAACTCCGATGGCGGGAATTCGTCCCTTGCGCCGCCGCGATGACGGACGATTACCCGCCCCTCCCCGCCAGCGACTTGGCGCGAATCTTCGCGAGCGTCGTGACCGGCGTGATCGCCTCCGGATCGATCGGCAAGCCGGATGATCGCGGGCTTGCCGGACGCCTGCGCCTCCTTGAATGCCGCCGGGAAATCCGCCGTGCGCTCGACGCTGACGCCGAAGCCGCCGAAGGCGCGGGCATAGGCGGCAAATCCGGATTGCGCAACTCGGTGGCGATGATGCGGCCGGGATATTCGCGCTCCTGGTGCATGCGGATGGTGCCGTAGATGCCGTTGTCGGCAATCACGACGATAAGCGGCAGGCCGTACTGCACGGCGGTCGCGAACTCCTGCCCGTTCATCAGGAAATCGCCGTCGCCGGCGATACAGATAACCGGACGCTCGGGATAAAGCCGCTTCATCGCCACCGCGGCCGGAACGCCGTAACCCATCGAGCCCGAGGTCGGCGCGACGTGCTGGCCGAAACGCCGGAAGCGAAAGAAGCGATGGATCCAGGCCGCATAATTGCCGGCGCCGTTGCACAGGATGGCGTCGGCGGGAAGGTTGTCGCGCAGCCACACCATGACCGCGCCGAGATTGACCGCGCCCGGCTGCTCGGTCGGCTTCTCCGTCCAGGCGAGATAATCGGCATGCGCGGCCTCGGCCTGGCCGCGCAACGCGCCCGAGACCTCGAGATGCTCGAGCGCCGCCGCAAACGCCGTCGGCGTGGCATGGATCGGCAGATGCGGACTGTAGACGCGGCCGAGCTCTTCGGCGCCCGGATGGACGTGGACGAACGTCATCTGCGGCCGCGGAATATCGAACAATGTGTAGCTCTGCGACGGCAATTCACCCATCCGCCCGCCGATCAGAACCACGAGGTCGGCGGCCTTGATGCGGTCGACGAGCTTGGGATTGGGACCGATGCCGAGATCGCCGGCGTAGCAAGGATGCAGCGCATCGAAGAGGTGCAGGCGGCGGAACGTCGTGCACACCGGCAGCGCATATTTTTGCGCGAAGCGCGCGACGCGGTCCGAGGCTTCCTGCGACCAGCGGCTGCCGCCGAGGATCAAGATCGGCGCGCGCGCCGCGCCGAGCAGCTGCGCCGAACTTCGCCATCTCGGTCGCGCCCGGCGAGGTTTCGATCGGCGTAAACGGCGGCGCGTCTCGACGGCGATGCGCTCGGTCAGCATGTCCTCCGGCAAGCTCACGACCACCGGACCCGGCCGTCCGTTAGCGGCGGTGTGGAACGCGCGCGAGACGATTTCCGGCACGCGCGCCGGATCGTCGATCTCGGTCGCCCATTTGGTCATCGAGCCGAACACGGCGCGGTAGTCGAGTTCCTGAAACGCCTCGCGCTCGCGTCATCTCGCGCGCGACCTGGCCGACGAACATGACCAGCGGCGTCGAATCCTGGCGGGCGATGTGGATGCCGGGCGAGGCGTTGGTGGCGCCCGGCCCGCGGGTGACGAAACAAACGCCCGGACGGCCGGTCGCCTTGCCGACCGCCTCCGCCATCATCGCCGCGCCGCCCTCCTGCCGGCACACGGTGACGGCGAGATCGCTGTCGTGAAACGCGTCGATCGCGGCGAGATAGCTCTCGCCCGGCACGCAGAACACATGCTCGACGCCGTGAATGCGCAGCTGATCGACCAGAACCTCGGCGGCGGTACGCATTATTGTCCTTACCGCGCATCGGTTTCTCCGCGATCGGGCGCAGCCGATTCGCCGCGCTGGGCGTTGTAAACTTTGATTGCCGCGACCGGCAGCCGGTAGTCCAGTCTTTTGGCGGCGCGCAACGTCCCTAGCATACCGCGAACGGGTTTCGGCCGCATGAGCGACGAAGCGAACAGTCAGGAGGCGGTGTTCGCCTTTCTCGCCGATCCGGCGACCCACGGCGGCGCGAAAGTGCAGCGCATCGACACCCATGCGGCGTCGGTGTTTCTCGCCGGCGACCGCGCGCTCAAGGTCAAGCGCGCCGTGCGCTTTCCGTTTCTCGACTATTCGACGCTGGATAAGCGCAAAGCCGCCTGCGAAGCCGAGCTGTCGGTCAACGCGCCCTATGCGCCGGAAATCTATCGCGGCGTCGTGCCGATCACCCGGGAAGCGAACGGCAGAGTTCGCCATCGGCGGCCCGGGCACGCCGGTCGAGTGGGCGGTCGAGATGCAGCGCTTCGACGAGACGGCGCACGCTCGATCACCTCGCCGGCGAAATCGACGAAGCATTGGCCGATGCGCTCGGCCGCGCCGTCGCCGCAGCCCACGCCAAGGCGCCCGTCGTAGACGCGGCGCCGTGGATCGCCGCGCTCGGCGGCTATATCGACGAACATGTCGAAGCCTTCCGGCAATATCCGGAAATCTTTCCCGCCGCCGAAAGCGACGCGCTGGCGCGCCTAAGCCGCGCCGCCTATCAGCGCATTGTCCCGCTGCTGCGCGAGCGCAGCCGCCGCGGTTTCGTCCGCCGCATTCACGGCGACCTTCATCTCGGCAACATCGTGCTGATCGACGGCAAGCCGGTGCTGTTCGACGCCATCGAGTTCAGCGACATCATCGCTTCAGGCGATGTCTTTTACGACCTCGCCTTTCTGCTGATGGACCTCCTGGAGCGCGGGCTCGCGTTCGCCGCCGAATGTCGTGCTCAACCGCTACCTCACGCAGACCCGCCGGATCGAAGACCTCGACGCGCTTGCGACGCTGCCGTTCTTCCTGTCGATGCGCGCAGCGATCCGCGCCAAGGTCACCGCGGCGCGGCTGGAGCGCGCGAAGGCGCCGAGCAAGCCGCTATCGCGCGCTCGGCGCGGGCCTATTTCGATTTCGCGCGGCAGGCGATCACGCCGCCGGCCCCGAAATTCGTCGCCGTCGGCGGGCTGTCCGGCACGGGAAAGACGCAAGCTCGCGCGGGCGCTTGGCGCCGGAATTAAAGCCGATGCCCGGCGCGGTCATCGTGCGCTCGGACGTCGAGCGCAAAGCGCTGTTCGGCGTCGACGAGACCGAGAAGCTGCCGGCAAGTGCCTACACCGACGAAGTGACAGTCCGCGTCTACGCAACGCTTGCCGACAAGGCGCGTCGCATTTTCGCCGCCGGGCATTCGGTGATTGTCGACGCGGTGTTCGCGCAAGCCGCAGGAGCGGGCCGCGTTAGCCGAAGCGGCAAACTCGGCGGGATTTCCGCCTGCACGGACTGTTCCTCACGGCCGACCTCAAGACCCGCCTCGCCCGCGTCGGCGCGCGCGCGCACGATGCGTCCGATGCCGACGCCAAGATCGCCCAGGCGCAGGAGCGCTACGACCTCGGTCCGCTCGGATGGACCGCGGTGGATGCCTCCGGAACGCCCGAAAACACCCTGGCGCGCGCAAAAGCCGCGCTGGCAAGTGATTGATTGACTGACGCCCGCCTGCGCCAATATAAGCGCGGTGAAACCGGGGCTTGAGAAAGGCGCGACGATGGCGAGCAGTGCATCGACGACGACAGCGACAGGCATTGAACACCCGGAAGCACCGTCGCGCCGCGACTTCCTTTATATCGCCACCGGCACCGTCGCCGCGGTCGGCGCCGTCGCGGCCCTGGTCCCGCTGGTCGCCCAGATGAATCCGGACGCCTCGACGCTTGCCGCCGGCGGGCCGGTCGACCTCGATGTCAGCAAGTCGAGCCGGGCCAGCAGGTCGTGGTCCGCTGGCGCGAACGTCCGATCTTCGTGTTCCACCGCACGCCAGAGACAGTTCAAGACGCTGCAGGACCCCAAACTGACGTCGCAGCTGTCCGACCCGAATTCCCAGCAGATGCAGCAGGCGCCCTACGCGACCAACTGGCATCGCTCGATCAAGCCGGAATACGGCATCCTGGTCGGCATCTGCACCCATCTCGGCTGCATCCCGATGTTCTATCCGCAGCCGAGCGCCTCGACGCCGGTCGCCGGCTGGCTGGGCGGCTATTTCTGTCCCTGCCATGGCTCCAAATACGATCCGGCGGGCCGGGTCTATAGCGGCGTGCCGGCGCCTTACAATCTGCCGGTGCCGCCCTACACCTTCGTCAGCGATACGACGATCAGAGTCGGCGAAAATCCGAGCGGTTCGGCTTGGGATTTCGGCTCGATCCGCCAGCTCTGAAGCGCGCGGCCTGCGTACGTTATCGCTGGGCAATGAAACTCAGGCGGCCACTGCGGCTCGGGCTGTTGCGACTGTCGCTGCTTGGCGATCATCGTCGGCATCATCACCGGATTCGGCGCGGTCGCTTTCCGCGCCCTGATCGGCCTCATCCATAACATCGCCTTTCTCGGCTCGTTCTCGATCGACTACGACGCCAGCGTGTTCACGCCGCCCGGCCCGTGGGGCGCGCTCATCATTCTGGTCCCGGTGATCGGCGGCCTGATCGTCACCTTCCTGATCACGAATTTTGCGCCGGAAGCGCGCGGCCACGGCGTGCCGGAAGTCATGGACGCGATCTATTACAAAGACGGCATGATCCGGCCGGTCGTCGCAGTGATCAAATCGCTGGCCTCGGCGCTTTCGATCGGCACCGGCGCCGCGGTCGGCCGCGAAGGGCCGATCATCCAGATCGGCGCCGCGCTCGGCTCGACGCTCGGCCAGATCGTCCGCATGGCGCCGTGGCAGCGCATCACGCTGGTCGCCGCCGGCGCCGGCGCCGGCATCGCCGCCACCTTCAACACGCCGATCGGCGGCGTGATGTTCGCCATCGAGCTGATGATGCCGGAATTGAGCGCGCGCACGTTCCTGCCGGTCGCGCTCGCCACCGGCACCGCGACCTTCATCGGCCGCATCTTCTTCGGCATCTCATCCGGCCTTCGCCATTCCGGACGCGCTGCTGGCGTCGCAGGCGCCCGGCCACGCTGCGCGGCGCTGCTGCTCTACGCGCTGCTCGGCGCGCTTCATCGGGCTTGCCGCGGCCGGCTTTGTCCGCGGCCTCAGCTTCGCCGAGGATGTCTTCGAGCGCATCGCCAATCCCTATCTGCGCAACGTCGTCGGCATGCTGATCATCGGCGTGCTGATCTACGCGCTGTTCCGCACCGCCGGGCACTATTACGTCGAGGGCGTCGGCTACTCCACCATCCAGGCGATCCTCACCGGCAACCTCAGCATTGCCCGGCGCTGCTGCTATTGTTGTTTGTCGCCAAGCTCGCCGCCACCTCGGTGAGCCTCGGCTCCGGCGCCTCCGGCGGCATTTTTTCGCCGTCGCTGTTCATGGGCGCGACGATCGGCGGCGCGTTCGGCGCTTCTGGTCAACGCCGTTCATCCCGGTGGAAGGCTTCGGCGTCACCACCTGCGCCATCGTCGGCATGGCGGCGATGGTCGGCGGCGGCACCGGCGCCGCCATGACCGCCGTCACCATGATTTTCGAGATGACGCGCGACTACGACCTGGTGATGCCGAGCATCATCGCGGTGGCGCTAGCGATCGGCGTCCGCCGCCTGCTGTCGCAGGAAAACATCTACACCATCAAGCTGGTCGGCCGCGGCCATTTCGTGCCGAAGGCGCTGCACGCCAACATGTTCCTGGTCCGCCGCGCCGGCGAGGTGATGGAGAAGGACGTGACGATCCTCGCCGGCCGATGCCGACTTCGACGCCTTCCTGCGCCAGCACGCCACCGGCGCGCGGCTTCAGGCACGTGGTGGTGACGCGCGGCAACCACATCGCCGGCGTCGTGCGCGTCAACACGGGCTGCGGCGCGGCGTCGAAGCAGCCTATAGCGGCGTGCACTTCGGCGACGTCGCGCAGCGCAATTTCACCATCGCGCGCGAAGCCGACATCATGTTCGACGTCGTCCAGCGCATGGCGCGCCACGACGCCGCCATGGCGGTGGTGATCAAAGGCCGCGGCCGCGGGCGCCCGTCCGAGATCGTCGGCATCATCTCCAAGGAGCACATCGCCAATTCCGTCGCCGACAGCATCAAGCCGTTCGCTTGATCAACACCGCCGGCGAGTTTCACTACGAAGACGAAACCTGCATCAGTTGCGGCAACGTCGTCCGCGCCGGCAGCGACATCAGCAATTCGAAGTAGCTCGCCGCAGGCTGCTCGCGCCGGAACCGGGTCAGATGGTGGGCAAAATCGCTGTGGCATTTTCTTGAAGAGAAGCGCCGTCGTTCGAAAGAGCTTCGCTGTGACACCCGGCCAAGAGCCGGTGCGCTGTTGAGATTTGCGTAATTCATGACACCCGCCTCGCGCGTTTTTCGAGAGAAAGCATGGCCAGTTTTTCGTGTCCGGCGAAGCACTGCACGTCGCAATAGAGCAAGCGGGTTTGGGTTTCACGGACGTAGCCTTGTTCGATTGGCTCGCAGCACAGCGCACAGTAAGCATCCGTGCGCGGGACCCGGTCGTTGACCAGAACGAACTTGGCGCGGCTGGGAAATCGTGTCGGGCCTGAGGACATTACCTAGGTGCTCATTTGCGACTCCATCGGTTCGCCGTTATCCGTTCGTCGCTCTGGCTGGTGGAAAGGTTCATCGGACCGCCAAATGCGGCGCAAAAGGTACCCGGGATGCTCCATCCCCGGACTGCGGAAGCTTGGTCGCAAGCTTGCCAGGTTTTGAAATTAGTCCCGAGCGCGCAATCGGGGCAGCCACGGCCTCATGCGTTTTGCTCTGCGGCCAACAACAGCGCGTCGTCCAGCCGATCGTTACCCCAGAACATCTCGGTGCCGGCGAAGAATGTCGGAGCGCCGAAAGATTCCGCGCCGACGCGCCTCGTCGGTCTGTTCGCGCAAGCGGTTTTTTGCGAAATCGGTTTGGGCCTGTTCCAGAATTTCAGCAGCCGGAAGACCAAGCTCCGTCAGTATCGGGGTGAGGCGCTCGGGTTTGTTGATGTCCTCATCATCCGCAAAGTTCAGCTCCATCACCTGACGGCAGAAGGCGCCGATCCAGGGCTCGTTCGCTCCCAGCAGCGCCACGCGCGCGGGCAACACGCTTAGTCGGGGAAATCCGCTGGGTTTCGTCCATCGCAGTCCGTACTTGCGGCATTGACGCACCATGTCCTGCCACACGTATGCGCCCTTCTCTCTTTGCAGCAGGAAGGGGGACGTCTCGAAGCCCAAAGCGCGAAAGATCGGCCCCAGCAAAAACGGTTTCCAGGCGATGCGGACGCCGTGCAGCTGGGCCGCATCCTCAATGCGCATGACGCTGAGGTAGCTATAGTTGCTCGCAAATTCGAACCAGAACTCGATTTCGGCCGGCGGTCTGGAAATCATCGTGGTGCCCGTCCTTGGCGCCTGAAGAGCCGCCGCCTGATGGCGTGAAAGTCAGTCGATCAGACCATGAGTCCTCCGGCGCCAGTTCGTTCCAGCTATAGCCGCATTCGTCGCACGTGTAACGCAGGCACGCTCGGCCCCAACCATCTACTCGTCGGTGCGGGCCAACCGGTCGCCGTGACGTTCCGCATCTTGAGCAAATCATTGCAGCCTTCGACTTGGGCGCAAACTCCCGACACCGATCTGGAATCCGTTACTATCGACGGATCGTAAACGGCGGCACAAACGAGAAAAACTGTTCGCTGAATTAGTAATTTTCATTCAGCCGCCGACCCGCCGTCCACGCTCACCGGGAAAGCGGCGTCAGCGGCCGCGCATAGCACGCGAGCCAGAACCCGCGGTCCTACGCCGCCCGGTGCCGGCGCCGAGTTCGGACAACAGCCATTGCCTGAATAATTTGACCTCGGGCTTCTGAAAGTCGGTCTGCGCCGTAACCAGCCAGTAGCTGGCGCCGCTCGGAATTGACCGGCCGCCCAGCGGAACCAGCCGGCCGGTTTCGATATCGTCGTCGACCAGAGGCCGCCGGCCCAGGACTACGCCGAGGCCGCGCACGGCGGCATCGAACGCCATCTGCACGGTGTCGACACGAAGCCCGCCATCGATCGACGATGGCGCCTCGAGTTCGCTGGTCCTAAACCAGTGCTGCCAGTCGGTCGGCACCGAGGTGACATGGATCAGCGGCGCGTGCGCCAATAGCTTCGCATCTGAACCGCCGAACTGCTCCTTCAGCCCCGGGCTGCAAACCGGCAGCAATGTTTCGACCGCCAGCAAGGTCCAGTTCGGCGCCGGCTTCTTGGTGGTTGAGAACCGGATCGCGATGTCAAAATCGTCGAGCGTGAGATCGACCGGGCGAAGCGAGGTATCGATCGTCACCCGAATATCGGGATGCTGGGCGGCAAATTTCTCGAGACGCGGCAGCAGGATCTTGTTGGCGAAGGTCGGCGCGCTGCTCAGCGACAGCGTTCCGGTCGCTTTGCGGCCGGGCAGCTGTTCGGTGGCCTTGGCGATCAGGCTCAGCGCCTGATTGACCAGGGGCGCATAAATTTCGCCGGCACCGGTCAGCCGCAAGCCTCGCGACTGGCGATGGAACAGCTCAACGCCGAGCCAGTTTTCCAGCGTCTGGATGCCGTGACTGACGGCGCTGGCGGTCAGATTGAGTTCGTCGGCCGCCTTGCGGAAGCTTTTGTGACGCGCGGCAGCCTCGAACACTCGCAACGAACTCAATGGTGGAAGCCGGAAGGCCATGAGGCCACGCCATCGCCCGATTCAGCATGTCAGCCTCGACATTATAATTCGTTATGCGAGCGCTGCTCCGTGATTTTTGCGGATCGAAAACTGGTACATATTGCGAAACGTCAGCGGATTGGCCTGTTCGAAGCTGTGCCAGTGCTTGAGGTCCAGGACCGCTTCGGCCCCGGGAAATTGTTGCTGGAATTGCTCGATAGTCCTCGGATCGAGTTCGAAGCCGAGAAACGACAGCTGCTGCTCATCCAAGAACGCCGCGATTTCAGGGATCGTAAATCTGTGCTCCATGATATTGAACAGCATGTCGCGGCAGCCGCTCATACTGTAGAAGTCGACGGTGGTGATAATAGTCTCCCAGCGCCGCTCTTCCCTGGCGCGGATCAAGGCTTGGCGGAACGCGCGAATCCCCTCCGCAGTCGCCTGATAGCCTCGCTCGGCGATGAGTGCCCGCGCTTCAACGATTGAACGCCGCGCTGCCTCGCTATAGAGGCCGACCCGCATAACGCCGTTCGCCGCCAGGAGCGACAGCAATATGCGCCATCCGGCCCACGGATCTGCCAGATGATGCAATACGCCTGCGGCTTCGATCCGGTCGAAGGTGCGGCCGATCGTACCCAACTGCAAAATATCAGCTTGCGCGTATTCGATGTTATGGAGGCCGTGCTCGCGCGTCTTGCGCTGCGCATAAGCGAGACTTCGTCCTGCTGAGGTCTATGGCGAAAATATGGGCGTCTGGAGATTTTTGCGCGATATCGAACGGGTGCTCCCCGGTACCGCACCCGGCAATGAGAATTTCTCGCCGCGGACGACCCTCCCCTGCCTGACTGATCCCGGCACCATCTGAGCCGGCAAGCGCGGCGAGCGGATTTACGGTCCAGCGCGGATATGGGTTTTCCTCGTATTGCTGCATGACGCGCATCGAGACTTCGTCATCGACCGGTGTAAGTGCCGCAATCGCGCGGCGATCTTCCGCTTCTTCGAGCGGCTCGCGCACCTGCTGCCGTAGCAGATCGGCGGCGTATTGCGGCCACGTACGGTCGAGGAGATCGCTAAGCGCGGGAAACGAATGAAGCGGAAAATAAGCGCCGACTGCGGCAAGTAAGAGCGGTGGGATCGCCTCCCCGGCCGAAAGCTTTAGCAGCAGTGCATCGCGCAATTCGCCAGCTTGACGCTCCTCCTCATCACTCCGCGCGTAGACGTACTCGTTGAGAAAGCATTGTTGCGCCAGGGCGCAAAACAGGCTCGTCACGCTATCATCGGCCTCGGCACCGGCGGCGGCAACGCCAAGGAGCGTGGCGCGTAGATTGGTCAGAAACTCTTCAAGCTGCGGGCCTCGGATAATTGTCGTTGCCAAGGCGCTCTGCAGAAAAATATCATTGGCAAGCTCGGCAATATCGCGATCAAACCGCAGTTCATCGTCCGAAGGCATGTCCGCTTCCCGTCATCCGCGACATGCAGGCGATGACAGCAGCATTGTTCATGAGGAACTGTTCGACGTCCCTGCCGCTGAGGCCGAGGACGATGGCCTTCTTGAAATGCGCGGCGGCGGCCTCCCGCTCCTCCAGGACCTGATAAGAGCTGGCAATATTGTAATGACAGGCGGCGTCGAGATCGTCCGCCGCAATGGCTGCGGCAAACGTCTTGATCGCAAGCCGGTGACGGCCGGAAGCCTGATAGACGAGCCCGAGAACGTTGAGATTGGCGGTGTGTGCGGGAGCACGAGCCTGAAGGCGCTTACAGATGACCTCGGCTCGGGCGAGCTGGCCCTGCTGGTAGGCCAAGGTCGCTTCGGCGACGAGGTCGGCCATCTCGGCCGGCCCGGAACCCGGCACCGCTTTGGCGCGCACAAATGCAGCCCGGCGTTCTCTTCTGTTCATATCAGTCTCGAATTGAGATTTGATTGCTCGAATTCGCCCCAGAGTTTCGGGCGAGACGATCTCAGCCGCCGCAGCAACGAACGACGCTTTGGTTGGGATCGGGGCTTGCGCCGTCCGATTAAGCGCGCATCTTACGCGCGCATCGGTCCACGCCGTGTCCGCAAGGAGGCGCTGGAGTTAATTTAAGCTGGCTTAATTTAACAGACGAGTTCGTCAGTTCAGGCATTCTCATGGCACGTATTCCAAATTTCTCATCGCGCTTTCTGAACAACAAAAAGCGTTAGCCCCTTATTCAAAATCAAACCTAATTGGCGCGTCACGTCACGTGAAATTTGGTTGCCGGCGACGCATGACAAACATGCATTATGTCGTCGCTCACAAGTGCGTGACACTCAAGAGCAAATGCGTTGGCCGCAAAAACTGCGTCCCCGATTTTGGCGAGGACGCTCCTCGCCGCCCCCAGCCGCAGGCGTCAGTGGCGGAGTCGCGACAACGTTCATGGCATCGGCTTTGCCTCGCTACAACAACGCCCTCCCGCGTCGGTCGCAAGATTAGTTGTGAACTCCCGTGCCAACGTGATGCCGTAGGAAATTACCCAGGAGACGCAGCGGGCCAAACGGCCACTAAAACAGCCCGATGTGTGCAACGCCGCACAAGTGCTCTTCGGTAAGGAGGGATGCTTTCGCTTTCCGCCTTGCCCATAATGCATCATGGCTTTCGATGTTCGTGCGCTGGCCATTGCCGCGGCCGGCTTTACCGCCTTTGTCAATCTCTACTCGCCCCAGGCGCTGTTGCCCGAACTGTCGCATGAATTCGGCGTCGGCGCGGGCGAGATTAGCGCGCTGATGACCGCGAGCACCTTGGCGATCGCGCTGACCGCGCCATTCACCGGTGCGCTCGCCGATGTTCTCGGCCGCAAGCGCCTGATCACCGCCGCCGCATTCGCAGTCGTGGTGCCGACGCTGATCATGACCTTCGCTTCGAGCGTTCCGCAGCTCGTGATCCTGCGGTTCGTGCAGGGTCTGCTGCTGCCTCCGATCTTCACCGTCGCCGTCGCCTATGTTGGCGACGAATGGCCGCCTGCCGACGTGCCGCGCGTTGCCGGATTGTTTATTTCCGGCTCGAGTGTCGGCGGCTTCTGCGGCCGGTTCTTTACTGGCGTGATCGCCGACCTGGTCGGCTGGCGCGCCTCCTTTGCGGCGGTGGCTTTGTTGACGCTCGCCGGCGGCCTGATCGTCACGCTGGCGCTGCCGCGCGAGCGGAGCTTTGTACGGTCGGGCGGATTCCTGCGTTCGGTACAGCAGATGCTCGCCCATCTGCGCAATCCGCGCTTGCTGGCGATCTACGCCGTCGGCTTCGGCGTGCTGTTCAACTTCATCGCCACATTCACCTACATCAGCTTTCATCTCGCCGGGCCGCCGTACTTCTTCACGCCGACGCTGCTCGGCGCGTTGTTCGCCACCTATCTCGGCGGCAGCATCGCCGTGCCCTGGGTTGGGCGCGCGATCATCCTGTTCGGCCGCCGCCGCTTTATCCTTGGCATCATCGCTATCTGGATCTGCGGCGCCCTGCTCCTCTTGGCGCCGCCGGTCAGCGTGGTGATTGTCGGGCTTACGATCTGCGCGATTTGCGGCATGGTGTGCCAGGCGGTGTCGACCGGCTACGTGATCACCACTGCCAAGGAGGGACGCTCGTCGGCCGCCGGCCTTTATGCTTCGACATTCTATATCGGCGGCAGCGCCGGCGCTTTCCTGATCGGATTTGTCTGGCAAGCTACCGGCTGGACCGGCTGCGTGGCCGCTATCGTTGCCATTCAGGTCCTCATGGCGGCGGTTGTCGCCCTAGCCTGGGAACGTTCGCGGATTTAACGTTGCGCGGGAAGAGTCGACGGCATGCAGCAGAACCGACTTGATACCAATCCCGCGTTCAGCACGCGCAAGCTGAAATTAGGCACCTTCCAGACCAACCTCGACTCCGGCTGCGTCATGTCCGGCCTCGAAGGCCGGCTGGAGATCACCTGGCCGAACACCGTCGCGCTCGCCAAACTTGCCGATGAAATGGAGTTCGAGGCGCTCGTGCCGGTGGCGCGCTGGCGCGGCTTTGGCGGCGCGCACGATCCGCAGGGACCGGGCTTCGAAGCCTACACCTGGGCCGCCGGTATTGCGGCATCGACGTCGAAGACCGGCGTGGTCTCCACCTCGCACGTGGCGCTCAATCATCCGATTGTTGCCGCCAAGCAATGCGCCGCAATCGATCACATCGCCAATGGGCGCTTTACGCTCAATGTGGTGTGCGGCTGGAACGGGCCGGAAATGGAAATGTTCGACCTCGCGCTGACGCGGCATGAGGACCGTTACGCTCGCGCCCAGGAATGGCTCGACATCGTCAAGCGGCTGTGGACGGAGGACGACGACTTCGACCACGACGGCCGCTTCTACCGCATCAACAAGGGCTACCTGAAGCCGAAGCCAATTCAGAAGCCCTATCCGGCGATCATGAACGCCGGCTCATCAGAGCGCGGCCGCCACTTCGCGGTGAAGAACTGCGACCTGGTCTATACGATCCTGCGCAACGACGATTTCGAGGCGTTGAAACGCCCATGTCGCCGGCTATCACCGGCTGGCGCGCGAGGAATATGGCCGCACCGTCCGCGTCTGGACGCTCGCCACCATCGTGCAGGCCGAGACGGAAAAGGAAGCCAAGAGATTTTACGATTATTACGTGCATGAGAAAGGCGACTGGGCCGCCGCCGGCAACGTGGTCGACGCCATGTCGGCCGAGATCAACGAGCGCAGCTATTCGCCGGAACGCAAGCGCGCCATCGCCGAGTTGTTCGTCGCCGGCTGGGGCGGCTATCCGCTGATCGGCACCAAGGAGCAAATCGTCGACGGACTTGCGTCGCTCTCGCGCATGGGCCTCGACGGCGTATTGTTGTCGTGGCCGCGTTTTGAGGCCGGCATGCGCGAATTCCGCGACGTGACGTTGCCGCTGGTCAAGCAGGCGGGGCTGCGCGACTTCGCGACAAGCTGAATGCCTTACCAAAAATACGCCGCCCGATCGTTGTGAGAAACGCGCACAGCGCGCTACGCTAACGACATCTCGGACGCCGGGAGGAAAGCATGGGCCGCAAGATTGCGATTGTCGGAGCAGGCGCAGTCGGCGGCTATACCGGCGCCCACATGGTGCAGGCCGGCGAAGACGTGACTTTCATCGACCCGTGGCCGGCTCACGTCGACGAGATGCGCAAACACGGCTTGCGCGTGATCCACGCCATGGACGTGCCGGAATTCAAAGTGGCGGTACGCGCCCTGCACGTGACCGACGTGCAGCAGCTAGCCAAAGAAAAGCCGATCGACATCGCCTTCGTCTGCATGAAGTCGTACGACACCGCTTGGGCGGCGACGCTGATCCGGCAATATCTGGCGCCGGACGGTTACGTGGTGTCGCTGCAGAACTGCATCAACGAAGAGACCATTGCCGGCGTCGTCGGCTGGGGCAAGACGGTCGGCTGCATCGCCAGCAGCATCATGGTCAATCTGCCGGAGCCCGGTCTGGTCACGCGCGGCGCCGGCAAGCGCGGCGCGACGCACACCGTATTTCGCGCCGGCGAAGTGCATGGCCGCGTCACGCCGCGCGCCGAGGAAGTCTGCCGGCTGGTCGGCCACGCCGACAGCGCCAAGGTAACCGCCAATCTGTGGGGCGAACGCTGGTCGAAGCTGGTCGCCAACGCCATGGGCAACGGCTTGAGCGCCTGTACTGGTCTCGACGATGCGGAGATGTTGAAGAGCGATCCGATCCGCCGCTTCTCGACGCGCCTCGGCAGTGAAGCGATCCGGGTCGGCCAGGCGCTCGGCTATCAGCTTGAGGACATCCTCCGCATGCCGCCCGAAACCATCGCCCGCGCGGGCGAAGGCGACGAAACCGCAACTTCAAGCCTGCGACGCGCAGCGATTGAAAGACGCCGCCCGCACCGTGGCCGGGCAGCGGCCGTCGATGGGCCAGGACATGCAGAAGGGCCGGCGCACCGAGATCGAGTTTCTCAATGGGCGCATTGTGCGCGAGGGCGAGAAGGTCGGACTGCCGTGCCGGGCCAATGCGGCGCTCACCGAGATTGTCAAGCGCGTCGAGCGCGGTGAGCTGACACCCGACCCGCGTCATGTCACCGAGCTGCGGCTGAACTGACGCAAGCGTTGCGTTCGTGCTCACGCCGGCGCTGCCCTCCAAATCCTCCCACGAAATTCAAAAAAACGCATCGATCAAGAACGTACCTGCCACCGTCGATTGCAGACAAATACGCCTTTGCTAAATCGCAGCGTCGGTTAGATTTGAAAATTGAAATTTGGCGCTCAATCTTGAAGGAGGGCGAATGCCTATCGCTGGTCCATCGTCAACGGAGCTCGGCAAGATCGCCGCGGATCTCGGCTTTCATTTCGACCCTGCGGATATCGCAATGTTCCGGGAGATGATGCGCGGCGCGCTCGATGCCTATGCGGCGCTTGATCGCCTGCCGGACGCACTGCCGCAACCGCGTTACGCCCGCCTGCCCGGCACCATCCCCGCGGCCGAGGATAATCCGTTCGGCGCCTTTGCGCGGATCACCGAAATTCCCGGCGCCGCCAGCGGGCCGCTATTCGGCAAGCGCATTGTCGTGAAGGATTGCACCTGTGTCGCCGGCGTACCGATGATGAACGGCTCGGCGATCTTCGAGGGTTACACACCGGAAGTCGACGCCACGGTCGTCACGCGAATACTCGATGCCGGCGGCACCATCGTCGGCAAGTCCGCCAATGAGGACTATTGTTATTCCGGCGGCAGCCACACCAACGCGCGCGGGCCGGTCGATAATCCGCATCGGCCCGGTTTCACGTCGGGCGGATCTTCCTCGGGATCGGGCGCACTGGTCGGCGGCGGCGTAGTCGACATGGCGCTCGGCACCGATCAAGGAGGATCGGTACGCCAGCCCGCATCGTTTTGCGGAGCGGTGGGCATGAAGGCGACGTTCGGCCTTGTGCCCTGCACCGGCAATCTGGGCATGGAATATTCGCTCGACCATCTCGGGCCGATCACGCGCAACGTTGCCGACAACGCCTTGCTGCTCGAAGTCATCGCCGGTCCCGACGGACTCGACAGCCGGCAAAACAATATCAAGGTCGACCGCTATACCGCCGACCTCGGCACCGGCGCAAAGGGATTGCGCGTCGGCATACTCGAAGAAACGTTCGGGTTGCCGCAATCCGACAAGCGGACCGATGCGGCGGTGCGCGCGGCAATCGCGGGCTTTAAAAAACTCGGTGCTGAAGTTGAAGTGGTGTCCGTACCGCTGCATCGCTATGCCGGCGCGATCTGGATGCCGTTGGCGGCCGAAGGCTGTCTCATGACCATGTTTCATGGCAACGGCTCCGGCTTCGGCCCTAAGGGTGTCTATCTGCCCTCGGCCATGCAGCATCAGGCGATGTGGCGCCATCAGGCCGATCTCTTGCCCGACACCGTCAAGCTCGCCGCGCTGCTCGGCCACTACATGTTCACCGCCTACAGCGGCCGTTATTACGGCCGCGCGCAGAATTTGGCGCGGCTCCTTGCGGAGCACTACAACGAGGCGCTGAAGCGCGTCGATATTCTTGCTTCGCCGACGGTGCCGTTCCCGCCACCGCGGCGGCCGGCCGCGGATGCACCGCGTGAAGAGGCAGTCGCCACCGCTTTCGGCGTCACCATCAACACCGCACCGTTTAACGCCACCGGGCATCCGTCGATGAGCATGCCCTGCGGCTGGATCGACGGACTGCCGGTCGGCCTGATGCTGACCGGACGCAATTTCGATGAGCGGCTGCTCTATCGCGCCGCGTCGGCGCTGGAAGCGTATTTGGCGCGGGAGGGGGTCACCGGCCCCGAGGTGCGAGAGAAGTCTTTGCCGGCGGACGCGAAAGCGTCGGCCGCTTAGGTGACCCCGTAGCCAAGACGCCGAGCACGTTTACGATCACCTCTCAAAGTGATGATTTTGATCCATCTCTGACCTCAGCGGTCTTGGCGAACTGCCGCGCATCGGCAAAATCGCAGTCTAACCCGCTGACTGACCGGCTCGAATTGGGTATAATTCACTTGGCGACCTGCCATCATTCAGTCAAACCTTTCGCAATATGGTCTCGTTGCGGTCACCGGGAACAGGGCTCAATTGAATCCAGCACGCCAGTTTGCCGCCGCTGCGACGGCGTTGTCGCTGATCGCGGGCGCATTTTTCGTGTTCCTCGACAACGGCATCGCGGGCCGAAGGCAACTGCCAAGACGCCGACCTCGCGGTCCTGTCATCCCCGATCGCACCGTGGCGCGGCGCCCCTTTGCGGGTCCTCGTCACCGTTGAGAAACCAGCCGATGGCGAGCTGTCGCTGATCGCGCCCGACGGCAGCGTCGCGGCCAAATCGCGCGAACGCCACGGCGGGCCGCCGTATTTTTGGTTTGCCGAGGTCGCGTCGCCCGCCGGGGGTACGTGGCGCGCGCAGCTTACGCGCGACCGCGCGCCAGCAGGGTGCGGCACGGTTACGCGCGAAATCGCTGTGAGCGACGGCGCGCCGCCGCGGCCGCGCGCGACCTCGGGAAGCGTGTGGCCGGTGCGCAATTCGTGGAATCGCGCGACGGAAAATTTGTATTCGGCGTGGATCGAGAAGCTGTTCGACGCGCCGCTTGACGCGGCGCCGTCGTGGAAGGCGCTGCACGAAGTCCTACGCGATCGATCGCGCAATCTTCTGTTCAACCATTTGGGCCTGCGCGAAGACGAAGTGGCCATGGTGCTGCGTCCCGACTGCGCCGACCTGGTGTATTTTTTGCGCGCCTATTTCGCCTTCAAGATGGGTCTGCCGTTTGGCTACTCAACGTGCTCGCGCGGCGGCGGCGGCAAACCGCCGAAGTGCTATGCTTGGGTGAGCATTCAGAGCGCAGGCGCGCCGGCGGCGGGAAAAGAGCCGGCCGAGGTTGCGCCGACTACGACTTCGGCGACGGCCGGCCGAGACGCGAGCCGCCGAAGCAATTCGGGCTCGCCCAGACGTTCGGGCGTTATTTGCACACCGTCGGCGACGTCGTTCAATCCGGATCGGTGCGGACGCTCGCCAACGACGACAACACTGATTTTTATACCGTACCGCTCACCCAAGAGACGCTGCGGCCGGGCACCGTCTACGCCGATCCGTACGGGCACGTGATGGTGCTGGTGCGTCGCGTGGCGCAGTCTGGCGGTGCGCCCGGCGTTTTCCTCGCCGTCGATGGCGAGCCCGATGGAACGGTGGCGCGCAAGCGTTTTTGGCGCGGCAATTTTCTGTTCGCGCATGAGCCTACGCTCGGCAGCCCCGGCTTCAAGCGTTTCCGGCCGATCATGCGCGAACAGAGCGGCGGCCTGCGGCGGCTGACCAACGCCGAAATCGCGAAAAATCCGGACTACGGCGATTTTTCCCTGCAACAGTCCCAGCTCGCGGTCGAGGACTTTTACGACCGCATGGATGACGTGATGTCGCCCGAGCCGCTCGATCCGGTGCGCGCGATGGACGACGCCATCGCCTCGCTCGAGGAGCAGGTGAAGACCCGCGTCGGCTCAGTCGAAAACGGCCGGAAGTATCAGAGTAGCGGCCACGGCGATGCGAGCATGCCGGACGGCCCGTCGATCTTCGCGACCACCGGCGCCTGGGAAGATTTCGCAACGCCGGCACGCGATTTTCGTCTGCTGATCGCCATTGACGTCGTGCGCGGCTACCCGGACCGCGTTACCCGGCGCCCCGAGCGCTACGCCATTCCGTTCGGCAAAAGCGCGGCGGACGTGAAAGCCGAACTGCAGCGCGTGCTCGCTTCAGAACTCTCGACGCGCAAATTCTCCTATACGCGCAGCGACGGTTCGCAGTGGACGCTCTCGCTCAAGGATGTGATCGACCGCTCCGCGGATCTGGAGATGGCGTACAACCTCAATGACTGCGTTGAATTGCGGTGGGGCGCGGCGCAAACGAGCGAAGAGGCATCGACCTGCAAGCGCCATGCGCCTGCGGCGCAGCGCGCGAAGATGACGTCGTATCGCAACTGGTTCCACGAGCGGCACTGGCCGACGCGCGCGTAGCCGCACGACCTCGAGTACGGCCCGGCTCTTCTCCAGCTACCCCGCCGGTTCGCACGTCACTGCTCGGCCGTATTAGCGGGCGGATAGGCAGCCCGCCAGTATTAAGCTGAACTGCGTGATTTCCGTCACTGACCATCGCCACCACACGACGGAATAGTAAGGTATATTTCCTGTCGCCGGAGCGAAGCGCAGAGGCGGATTATGAGACCAAAGAAACGGCACGGGTTTGCGGCCGCCGCGATGCTTTTAACGACCGTTGCACTGACGGCGGCGCTGTGCGAACCCGCCCGCGCGCAAACGACGGACGACTGGAAGTGCACCGGCAGAGGCGGCATCCCATGGGACGAACAGATCGCCGGCTGTACCGATGCGATCAACTCGGCAAAATTCAGCGGAACGGACCTGGCCGCGATCTTCAACAGCCGCGGCACCGCCTACCTGGTCAAAGGCGACCTCGACCATGCCATCGGCGATTACGACCAGGCGATAAGTTTAAATCCCGGCTATGCGGTTGCCTTCAATAACCGCGGCTTCGCATATGGCTTAAAGCGGAACTTTGACCACGCCATCGCCGACTTCGACCAGGCCATTAGACTTAATCCGAATTACGCGATGGCGTTCTGGAATCGCGGCAATGTTTATACGGCCAAACAGGAACGAGAGGCGGCTATCGCCGACTACACCACCGCCATTCGGCTCAATCCCGATAATGGCCCGCTGTATAACGTACGCGGCCTGCAATATTACATCGAGGACAAGCTGGACTTGGCACTCGCAGATTACAACAAGGCGATCGAGCTTAGCCCAAAAGATTATCGGTCATTCGATGGCCGCGGCAGTGTCTACAAGCGCAAGGGCGACTTCGACCTGGCGCTCGCCGATTACACCAAAGCCATCGCGCTCGATCCGAACAAATCCTTCACCTACGATGCCCGCGGCGATGTCTATCGGGCCAAGGGCGAAATCGACCTGGCGATTTCGGACTATACCCGATCGATCGAACTCGATCCGAAAAATTTCCTCGCTTACGACGGCCGCGGCATCGCCCATGGAGCCAAGGGCGAATCCGATCAGGCGCTCGCCGATTTCACCAAGGCCGTCGAGCTCGATCCGCAAAATGCCGGTGCCTTCAACGACCGCGCCGGCATTTATCTGGCCAGGGGCAAGTTCGACCTGGCGCTTGCCGACTACAGCAAAGCGATCGATATCATCCCGACCGATGCCGACGCCTACGTCATCCGCGGCAACGCCTATAAGCAAAAGGGCGACCTCGAGCGGGCGCTCGCCGACTACAACAAGGCGATCGAGCTCAATCCGAAACTGTCATTTGCCTATAACAGCCGTGGCCTGTTGAACTGGGACAAGGGCGATTTCGACCAGGCGCTAGCCGACACCGGCAAAGCTATCGAACTCGACCCGAAGGATCCTCGTGCCTACAACGGCCGCGGGCTGGTCTATCAGGCCAAGGGCGACCTCGATGGGGCGTTGCGGGATTACGACAAGGCCGTCGAGCTTAATCCGAAGGACGCCGAAGACTACTTCAACCGCGGCACCATCTTTCAGCTCAAGGGCAACCTCGATTGGGCGCTCGCCGACTTCAACAAGGCGATCGAGCTTAATCCGAAAGACGGCGGCGCCTACCGCAAACGCGGCATCGTCTACGACGCCAAAGGCGACACCAAACGGGCCCAGGCCGATTACGACAAAGCCGACAAACTGGAGCTGCAGACGCTGACGGGAGCGAAATAACAGGAAGCTATTTCTCGACGAAGTCCGCGCACTTCTGGATCTGGTCGTCCTGGCCCCACGGCATGATCGGCACCGACGACGTGGAATTCTTCGGCGAGCCTTCGATCAGGCGGTCGGAGTAGACCATGTAGACCAGCACGTTGCGCTTGGTGTCGCAGCCGCGCACGATCTGCATCTTCTTGAAGAACAGCGAACGGCGTTTGCGGAATATGTCCTCGCCCTGTTCGAACTTGGCCTTGAAGCGGATCGGGCCGATCTGCCGGCACGACAGCGAAATATCCGAGACCTGTTCGGCGACGCCGATCCAGCCCTTGACGCCACCCTTCTCGGGAACGGTGAAATGGCAGGCGACGCCTTCGACGTCGGGATCGTCGAGGCCATAAGTCGCAAGCTTGTCGTTCGGCGTGAGGAACTTGAACACGGTCGAGCGCTTGAAGATCAGATCCGGCTCGTCGGCGGCATACGCCGGCGCGGTCATGAGACCGCCAAGCAACAGCGCGAGAAAAAGCCAAAGAGATTTACAAAGACACTTTCGCATCGTAACTCCTTGTCGACTTTTCACAGCGCCCGCTGCGCCATGGCTATACACTGGTTAGCGCTATTGCGTCAGGAAATCGGGGTACCGTATGTGCTGCCCTTTCATCGCTGATACCGTGAGCGCCATGCGCCCACCGCCGGGACCGGCAGCCCCAAATTCTCGCGCAACGTTGCCCCGGCAAACTCTTTGCGGAACAGGCCGCGGCGTTGCAGCTCGGGCACGACGAAGCGCACGAAGTCCTCGTAGGCGCCCGGGACGTGGGTGGCCGAGAGGACAAAGCCGTCGCAGGCAGGCGCCGCGAACCATTGCTCCAGCTGGTCGGCCACCTCTTTCGGGCCGCCGACGATCGGGTTGTGCACGCGCCCGCGTCCGCTGAAATGGATGAAATCCCGCACCGTCGGATTTTTCTTCCCGCTGGTGCGCAGCACGCCGTCGCGGATGCCCTGGATGCCGGACATGGCTGCCAATTCCCCGTCGGTAAAAGCCTCGTCCATGCCCTTCGTTGCAAAATCGAAGTTGAGCCCTTCCGACAGGAGCGACAGCGCGTCGATCTCGAGCGGCAGCTTGTCGATCTCGGCCCATTTGTCCTCGGCCTCGGCTTTGGTCGCGGCCGCCACGGTGTTGATCAGCTGCGCCGCCTTGACGTACTCCGGCTCACGCCCGCACCGCGCCACCTCGGCCTTGAACTCTGCATAGTCGCGCTTGCCGATTTCGATGTTCGGATAAACCACGAAGATGATTTCGCCCCAGCGCGCACCGAAGCGCCGGCCCCGACCGCTCGCACCGGCCTGAATAATGACGGGATGGCCCTGCGCCGAGCGCGGGACCGTGAACACGCCGCGGGAGCGGAAGTAGCGGCCCTGATAGTCGAGGCGATGGACCTTCTCCGGCCTGGCGAACAAGCCGGTCACCTTGTCCTGGACGATAGCGTCGTCCTCCCAGGCGTCCCAATGCCCGTGCACGATCTCCATGAATTCGTCGGCGCGGTCGTAGCGCAGGTCGTGATCAAGCACCTCGTCGCGGCCCATGTTCCTCGCTTCGCCGTCATTGAGCGAGGTGACGACGTTCCAGGCCGCGCGCCCCTGCGTCATCAGATCAAGCGTGGCGAACACCCGCGCCACATGGAACGGCTCGTAGTAGGTGGTCGAATAGGTCGCGCCAAGCCCAAGCCGCTCGGTCGCCATGCCCATTACGGTCAGTACCGTCACCGCATCGAGCTTCACGCAACGAATGCCGTGTTGGACAGTATGCGCGTGATTGCGCCCATACATGTCCGGCATCGACAGGCGGTCATCGAAGAAGCCGAGATGAAACTTCCCCTCCTCCAGCACGTGGCCGATGTGGCGATAAAAATCCGGCGACCATGAATTGGTGCGCGAGGCCGGATGCCGCCAGGAACTGGCGATGTTGGTGCAGTTCTGCGCCTGCAGGAAGCCGACCAATATCATCTGCCGCATCGGCCCTGCCCGCTGCTGTCGTTCGGTTTGCGGTAACCGGCGACTATGATAACTCTCCCGCCGATGAACAAGAACGTGTTCGACGTGCGCGCAATCCTCGCCGGGCAGGCGCCGCAAGATGCGCCGGTCACGGTCAAAGGCTGGGTGCGCACCCGCCGCGATTCCAAGGCCGGCATTTCCTTCGTGCACCTCTCCGATGGCTCGGCATTCCATCCGTTGCAGGTAGTCGCGCCTAACACGCTGCCGAATTACGCCGATGAGATCCTGAAACTCACCGCCGGCTGCGCTGTGGCGGCGACCGGGACGATCGTGCCGTCGCCGGCCAAAGGCCAGCCGTTCGAGATGCAGGCGAGCGCGGTCGAGGTGATCGGCTGGGTCGACGACCCCGACACCTATCCGATCTCGCCGAAACACCACACCATGGAGTACCTGCGCGAAGTCGCCCATCTGCGGCCGCGCACCAACGTGATCGGCGCGGCGACGCGGGTGCGGCACACGCTGGCGCAGGCGATCCACCGCTTCTTCGACGATAACGGCTTCTTCTGGGTCAACACGCCGATCATCACGTCGTCCGACGCGGAGGGGGCGGGGTCGCTGTTCCGGGTGTCGACGCTCGATCTCGCCAACCTGCCGCGCACGCCGCAGGGCGGGATCGATTACGCCAAGGATTTCTTCGGCCGCGAGGCGTTCCTGACGGTGTCGGGCCAGCTCAACGTCGAGGCCTACTGCCTCGCGCTCACCAAGGTCTACACGTTCGGGCCGACGTTCCGCGCCGAGAACTCCAACACCAGCCGGCATCTGGCGGAATTCTGGATGATCGAGCCGGAAATCGCCTTCGCCGATCTTTCCGACGATGCGACGCTGGCGGAGCGACTGCTGAAATTCACCTTCGAGACGCTGCTGAAGGAACGGCCGGACGACCTCGCCTTTTTCGACGAGCGGATCGAGAAGGGCCTGGTGGCGAAGCTCTCCGGCATCGTCACGTCCGAATTCGTGCGGATGGACTACAGCGAGGCGATCGCGGTGCTGGAGCGGGCGCAGGAAAAGAAAGAGAAATTCGAGTTCCCCGTAAAGTGGGGCATCGACCTGCAATCCGAGCACGAGCGCTATCTGACCGAGACATACGCCAAGAAGCCCGTCGTCGTGATGAACTATCCGAAGGACATCAAGGCGTTCTACATGCGGGTCAACGACGACGGCAAAACCGTCGCGGCCATGGATGTGCTGGCGCCGGGCATCGGCGAGATCATCGGCGGCAGCCAGCGCGAGGAGCGGCTCGACGTGCTCGACGCCCGCATGACCGAGCGGGCAATCGACAAGGAACATTACGGCTGGTACCGCGATCTGCGCCGCTACGGCACCGTCCCCCACGCCGGCTTCGGCCTGGGCTTCGAGCGCACGCTCGCCTACGTCACCGGGCTTTCGAATGTGCGCGACGCGATCCCGTTCCCGCGCACGCCGG
>CAVWYW010000029.1:0-18529 GCA_963759345.1 uncultured Alphaproteobacteria bacterium | reverse complement strand
TACCGAAGAGCACTTGTGCGGCGCTGCATATCGGCTGCTTGCTATCTCTACTTTGCTTAGTCGGACGCGGCGAGGCGGGCATTTGGCCGGCCATCACAGCCATTTTATAATCCGGAAGCTATTTGGATCGGGTCGAGCGGCATGGCCTTCCGGCTTCCACCATTGAGTTCGCTGCGGGTGTTCGAGGCCGCCGCGCGTCACAAGAGTTTCCGCAAGGCGGCCGACGAACTCAATCTGACCGCCAGCGCCGTCAGTCACGGCATCCAGACGCTGGAAAACTGGCTCGGCGTCGAGCTGTTCCATCGCCAGTCGCGCGGCTTGCGGCTGACCGGTGCCGGCGAAATTTATGCGCCGCTGGTCAATCAGGCGCTGAGCCTGATCGCCAAGGCCACCGAACAGCTGCCGGGCCGCAAAGCGACCGGAACGCTGTCGCTGAGCAGCGCGCCGACCTTCGCCAACAAGATCCTGCTGCCGCGTCTCGAGAAATTTGCCGCCCAGCATCCCGATATTCGGGTGACAATCGATACCTCACTTCGCCCAGTCGATCTCACGCTCGACGATTTTGATATCGCGATCCGGTTCTCAACGACCAAGAAGCCGGCGCCGAACTGGACCTTGCTGGCGGTCGAAACATTGCTGCCGGTTTGCAGTCCGGGGCTAAAGGAGCAGTTCGGCGGTTCAGATGCGAAGCTATTGGCGCACGCGCCGCTGATCCATGTCACCTCGGTGCCGACCGACTGGCAGCACTGGTTTCGGACCAACGAGCTAGAGGCGCCATCGTCGATCGATGGCGGACTTCGCGTCGACACTGTGCAGATGGCGTTCGATGCCGCCGTGCGCGGCCTCGGCGTGGTCTTGGGCCGGCGGCCGCTGGTCGACGACGATATCGAAACCGGCCGGCTGGTTCCGCTGGGCGGCCGGTCGATTCCGAGCGGCGCCAGCTACTGGCTGGTTACGGCGCAGACCGACTTTCAGAAGCCCGAGGTCAAATTATTCAGGCAATGGCTGTTGTCCGAACTCGGCGCCGGCACCGAGCGGCGCAGGACCGGGGGCTCTAGCCCGCGTGCTATGCGCGGCCGCTGACGCCGCCTCCGGTGAGCGCGGACGGCGGGTCGGCCGGCCGAATGAAAATTACTAATTCAACGAACAGTTTTTCTCGTTTGTGCCGCCGTTTGCGATCCGTCGACAGTAACGGAGTTCAGATCAGTGTGGGGAATTTGCACCCGACTTGAAGGTTGCAATGATTTGCTCAAGATGCGGAATGTCACGGCGACCGGTTGGCCCGCATCGACGAATGGGCCGGGCGTGCCTGCGTTACGCGTGCGACGAATGCGGCTATAGCTGGAACGAACCGGCGCGGGACTATGCATGGTCCGATCGACTGACTTTCAAGCCGCCACGCGGCGGCTCATCAGGCGACAATGACGGGCACCACGATGATTTCCGGACGGCCGGCCGAAATCGAGTTCTGGTTCGAATTTGCGAGTAACTATAGCTACCTGAGCGTCATGCGTATCGAGGACGCGGCGCGGCGCTACGGCGTCGGTATCGTCTGGAAACCATTTTTGCTGGGGCCGATCTTTCGCGCCTTGGGCTTCGAGACTTCCCCCTTCCTGCTGCAAAAAGAGAAGGGCGCACACATGTGGCAGGACATGGTGCGTCAGTGCCGCAAGTACGGGCTGCGATGGACCAAACCCAGCGGATTTCCCCGACAAAGCGTGTTGCCTGCGCGCGTGGCGCTGCTCGGAGCGCAGGAGCCCTGGATCGGCGCCTTCTGTCGCCAGGTGATGGAGCTAAACTTTGTGCATGACGAGGACATCAACAAAGCCGAGCGCCTCACTCCGATACTGACGGAGGTTGGTCTTCCGGCCGCTGAAATTCTGGAACAGGCCCAAACCAATTTCGCGAAAACCCGCTTGCGGGAACAAACCGACGAGGCGCGTCGCCGCGGAATCGTCGGTGCTCCGACTTTCTTCGTCGGCACCGAGATGTTCTGGGGCAATGATCGTCTGGACGACGCGCTGCTGTTAGCCGCAGAGCAAAAGGCCTGAGGACGTAGCTGCCGCGATTGCGCGCTCAGGACTAATTTCAAAACCCCGCAGGTTTGTTAAGTGGCGCCTTGCAGCCCCACGCAGGTCGCGTGCGGAGGCGCTTGAAGCGCGCTGTGCGGGGCGGGAACGCTTGCGAAACCGGCGGGGTCCAGGCGTTTAGCTGCTGGATCTAGCGGCTTTTCGGGACGCCGGGCCAAAACCCGCGACCAAGCTTCCGCGGTCCCGGGATGGAGCATCCCGGCGCCTTTTGCGCCGCATTTGGCGGCCCGATGAACCTTTCCGCAGGCCCGAGCGACAGACCGATAACGGCGAACCGATGGAGTCTCAAATGAGCACCCAGGTAATGTCCTCAGGCCCGACACGATTTCCAAGCCGCACCAAATTCGTTCTGGTCAACGACCGGGTCCCGCGCACGGATGCTTACTGTGCGCTGTGCTGCGAGCCAATCGAACAAGGCTACGTGCGAGAAACCCAAACCCGCTTGCTCTATTGCGACGTGCAGTGCTTCGCCGGACACGAAAAGCTGGCCATTCTCTCTCTCGAAAAACGCGCGAGGCAGGTGTCATGAATTACGCAAATCTCAACAGCGCACCGGCTCTTGGCCTGGTGTCCCCACAGCGAAGCTCCCTCGAGCGACGGCGCTTCTCTTCAAGAAAATGCCGCAGCGATTTTGCCCAGCGTCTGACCCGGTTCCGGCGCGAGCAGCCTGCGGCGAGCTACTTCGAATTGCTGATGTCGCTGCCGGCACGGACGACGTTGCCGCAACTGATGCAGGTTTCGTCTGCGTAGCAAAGCTTGCCGCGGTATGGATCAAGCGAACGGCTTGATGCTTTCGGCGACGGAATCGGCGATGTGCTCTTTCGAGATGATGCCGATGATTTCAGAAGGGCGTCCGCGACCGCACCCTTTGACGACGACAGCCATGGCGGCGTCATGGCGCCCCATCCGCTGGACCACGTCGAACATGATGTCGGCTTCGCGCGCGATGGTGAAATTGCGCTGCGCGACGTCGCCGAAGTGAACCCCGCTATAGGCATCTTCGACGCCGCGACGGAGCCCGATATTGACCCGCACGACGCCGGCGATGTGATTGCCCCGCGTCACCACCACGTGCTTGAACCCGCCGCCGGTGGCGTGCTGGCGGAGGAAGGCATCGAAGTCGGCGTCGGCGGCGAGGATCGTTACGTCTTTCTCCATTACCTCGCCGGCGCGGCGCACCAGAAACATGTTGGCATGCAGTGCCTTCGGCACGAAATGGCCGCGGCCGACGAGCTTGATGGTGTAGATGTTTTCCTGGGAGAGCAGGCGCCGGACGCCGATCGCTAGCGCAACCGCGATGATGCTCGGCATCACCAGATCGTAGTCGCGGGTCATCTCGAAAATCATGGTGACGGCGGTCATGGCCGCGCCGGTGCCGCCGCCAACCATCGCAGCCATGCCGATGATCGCGCAGGTCGTGATGCCGAAACTCTCGACTGGCGCTACCGCGTTGACCACAAGGCCGAAGGCGCCGCCGATGGTCGCGCCTATGAACAGCGAGGGCGAGAAAATGCCGCCCGAGGCGCCCGCGCCAAGACTTACCGAAGTTGCGACGAGCTTGGCAGCAAACAGCAATAACAGCAGCCACGGCAGCGCGAGACCGCCTGACAGCACCGCCTGGATGGTGGAATAGCCGACGCCCTGGACATAGTAATGCCCGGCGGTGCGAAACAGAACATAGATCAGAACGCCGATCATCAGCATGCCGGCGACGTTGCGCAAATACGGATTGCCGATGCGCTCGAAAATGTCCTCGGCGAGGCTCAGGCCGCGGATAAAGCCGGTGGCGGCGAGCCCGATGATCGCGCCGAGCAGCGCATAGAGCAACAATGCCAGAAGCGACGCGGGTGCCTGTGATGCGAGCAGGGCGTTGGGGATTGCGAAGGCGGGATGGATGCCAAAGAAGATGCGGCCGATGAACGTGGCGGTGCCGGTGGCGAGCGCGACTGGGAGAAAGGTGCGCGCGCTCAATTCCGGCATCATCAACTCGATGGCGAACATCACTCCGCCAATCGGGGTGTTGAAGGTCGCGGCAATGCCAGCGCCGGCACCGGCGGCGACAAGCGTAATGCGCTGCCACGGCGCCATGCGGATCATTTGCCCGAGCGTTGAGCCGATGGCGGAGCCGATCTGGATAATCGGTCCTTCACGGCCGACCGCGGCGCCGGTGCCGATCGACAGCGCCGAGGCGAGCGACTTGATCACCGCGACGACCGGGCGGATCACGCCCTCTTTGTAGTAGATGGCGTCCATCACCTCGGGCACGCCGTGACCGCGGGCTTCCGGGGCAAAATTGGTGATCAGAAAAGTGACGATCAGGCCGCCGATGACCGGGACAATAATGATGAAGGCGCCCCAGGGTCCCGGCGGCGTGAATACGCTCGCGTCGTAGTCGATCGCGAACAAGCCGAGAAAGGCGACGTTGTGGATAATTCCGATCAGTGCCCGAAACAGCACCGCGCCAAAGCCGGTGATGATGCCGACGACGATCGCCAGCAGCGACAGGCGAAAGAGCCCGAGTCGCAATGGCAGCCTGAGTTTCATCCCCTGATGACGCGCATCAAATGCGCTTAGAGCTGGCGGATCGAGCCGAAATCCCAGGCGGAGCCGCTTGGATTCTCGCCAATTCTGATCGTTGTATCGCTGACGAACGTATACGGCGGCACCGGCAGATTATAGGGTGCCGGCACCCCGCTATAGACCCGTCCGGCCGGATCGTACTTGGAGCCGTGACAGGGACAGAAATAACCGCCCAGCCAGCCGGTGACCGGCGTGGAGGCGCTCGGTTGCGGATAGAACATCGGGATGCAGCCGAGATGGGTACAAATACCGACCAGGATCCCGTATTCCGGCTTGATCGAGCGATGCCAATTGGCCGCGTATGGCGCCTGCTGGATTTGCTGCGAGTTCGGGTCGGACAGCTGCGACACCAGTTTGGGGTCCTGCAGTATTTTGATCTGCTCAGGCGTGCGGTGGAACACGAAGATCGGCCGTTCGCGCCAGCGGACCACTACCTGCTGGCCGGGCTCGATTTTCGAAATATCGAGGTCGACGGGCCCACCGGCGGCAAGCGTCGAAGCGTCCGGATTCATCTGGGCGATAAGCGGGACCAGGACCGCGACGCCGCCGACCGCGGCGACGGTGCCGGTGGCGATGTAAAGGAAGTCGCGGCGCGAGGGTTCTTCCGGGTGTTCAATACCTGTCGCCGTCGCTGCACCGCCCGCCATCGTTGCGCCTTTCCAAACCCGGTTTCACCGCGCTTATATTGGCGGGGGCGGGCGTCAGTCAATCAATCACTTGCGAGCGCGGCTTTTGCCCGCACCAGGGTGTTTTCGGGCGTTCCGGAGGCATCCACCGCGGTCCATCCGAGCGGGCCGAGATCGTAGCTTTCCTGCGCCTGGGCGATCTTGGCGTCAGCATCGGACGCATCGTGTGCACGCGTGCCGACGCGGGCGAGGCGGGTCTTGAGGTCGGCCGTAAGGAACAGTCCGTACAGACGAAATCCCGCCGATTTTGCCGATTCGGCTAACGCTGCCCGCTCCTGCGGTTGCGCGAACACCGCGTCGACAATCACCGAATGCCCGGCGGCAAGAATGCGACGCGCATTGTCGGTGAGCGTCGCATAGACGCGAACCGTCACTTGATCAGTGTAACTTTCTGCCGGCAGTTTTTCGGTCTCATCGACGCCGAACAGCGCTTTGCGCTCCACGTCCGAGCGCGCGATGACGGCGCCGGGCATCGGCTTTAATTCCGGCGCCAACGCTCGCGCGAGCATCGTCTTTCCGGTGCCGGACAGGCCGCCGACGGCGACGAATTTCGCGGCCGGCGGCGCAATCGCCTGCCGTGCGAAATCAAAATACACCCGCGCTGCGCGGGCGACGGAGGCTTGCTCCGATGCTTTCGCTCGCTCCAAGCGCGCCGCCGTCACCCTGGCGCGGATCGCAGCCCGCATCGACAGGAAGAAGGGGAGTGTCGAAAGGGCCTCGAGGTCTTCGATCCGCCGCGTCTGTGTGAGGTATCGGTTGAGCACCACATTGGCGGCGAACGCGAGCCCGCGCTCCAGGAGGTCCATGAGCAGAAATGCGAGGTCGTAAAAGACGTCGCCTGAGGCAATGATGTCGCTGAATTCGATGGCGTCGAACAGCACCGGCTTGCCGTCGATGAGCACGATATTGCCGAGATGAAGGTCGCCGTGAATGCGCCGTACGAAACCGCGGCGGCTGCGCTCGTGCAGTAGCGGTACAATACGTTGGTAGGCGGCGCGGCTTAATCGCGCCAGCGTTTCGCTTTCGGCGGGGGGAAAAATTTCCGGATATTGCCGGAAGGCTTCGACATGCTCGTCGATGTAGCCGCCGAGCGCGGCGATCCACGGTGCCGCGTTTACGACGGGAGCCTTGGCGTGGGCTGCGGCGACTGCGCGGCCGAGCGCATCCGCCAATGCTTCGTCGATCTCCCCGGCCAGGTGATCGAGCGTGCGCTGCTCGTCAAAGCGCTGCATCTCGACCGCCCATTCGACCGGCGTGCCCGCGCCGCCGATGGCGAACTCTCCATTTGCTTCCCGGGTGATCGGCACGACGCCACGATAGACTTCCGGCGCGTAGGGGGCGTTCACCGACAGCTCGGCTTCGCAGGCGGCTTTGCGCTTATCCAGCGTGGAATAGTCGAGAAACGGAAAGCGCACGGCGCGCTTGACCTTGAGCGCGCGATCGCCGGCGAGAAACACTGCCGCCGCATGGGTATCGATGCGGTGCACTTTCGCGCCGCCGTGGGTTGCCGGATCGGCGAGGAAGGCGAACACCGCCTCCTGACTGTTCGCTGTATCGCTCATGCGGTTCAAACCGTTCGCCGGTATGCTAAGGGGACTTTCACGCGTCGCCAAAGGACTGGACTACCGCCACCCGTCACGGCAATCAAAGTTTACAACGCCCGGCGTGGCGAATCGGCTGCGCCCCATCGCGGAGAAACCAATGCGCGGTAAGGACAACAATCGTACAGCCGCCGAGGTTTTGGTCGATCAGCTGCGCATTCACGGCGTCGAGCATGTGTTCTGCGTGCCGGGCGAAAGCTATCTGGCCGCGATCGACGCGTTTCACGACAGCGATATTGCCGTTACCGTATGCCGGCAGGAGGGTGGCGCCGCGATGATGGCGGAGGCGGTCGGCAAGGCGACCGGCCGCCCGGGCGTTTGTTTCGTCACCCGCGGACCCGGCGCCACCAACGCCTCGCCCGGTATCCACATCGCCCGGCAGGATTCGACACCGCTTGTGGTGTTCGTCGGCCAGGTGGCGCGCGACATGACCGAGCGCGAAGCGTTTCAGGAACTAGACTACCGCGCCGTGTTCGGCTCGATGACTAAATGGGCGACCGAGATCGACGATCCGGCGCGGGTGCCGGAAATCGTATCACGCGCGTTCCACGCCGCCGCTAACGGACGGCCGGGTCCGGTGGTCGTAAGCTTGCCCGAAGATATGCTCACCGAGCGCATCGCCGTCGGTGACGCTCCGCCCTTTACGCCGATCGAGACCTCTCCGGGCGCGGCCGAAATGGCGAAGTTCGCGGAGTTGCTCGCCGCGGCGCGCACGCCGATCCTTATTCTCGGCGGCAGCCGCTGGTCGCAGGAAGCCTCGAACCGCGTCGCGCACTTCGCGCAAAAATATGCGCTGCCGGTGTGCACGACATTCCGTCGCCTGCACCTCTTCGATGCGCTCCATTCCTGCTACGCTGGCGATCTCGGCATCGGTCCGAACCCGAAGCTGGTCGAGCGCATCAAATCCGCCGACCTTGTCGCCCTGATCGGCGGGCGGATGGGTGAATTACCGTCGCAGAGCTACACACTGTTCAACATTCCACGGCCGCAGATGACGTTCGTGCACGTCCATCCGGGCGCCGAAGAACTCGGCCGCGTCTATAGTCCGCATCTGCCGATCCACGCGACGCCAACGGCATTTGCCGCGGCACTCGAGCATCTCGAAGTGCCCCCTCCCTACCCTCCCCCGCATGCGGGGGAGGGTAGGGAAGGGACGTTGCGGGGACAGGCGGACGCGGCGCACTCCGATTATCTTTCCTGGACGGAGAAACCGACCGAGCAGCCGGGGGGCGTCAATCTCGGCGCCATCATGGTGTGGCTGCGCGACAATCTTCCCGCCGATGCCATGCTGTGCAATGGCGCCGGCAATTACGCCGCCTGGATCCATCGCTTCTTCCGCTTCCGGCGTTTCGGCCAGCACGTCGCGCCGACCTCGGGCTCAATGGGTTACGGGGTGCCGGCCGCGGTGGCGATGAAGCGGCTTTATCCGGAGCGTCAGATTGTTTGCATCGCCGGCGACGGCGATTTCCTGATGAACGGGCAGGAATTCGCGACCGCCGTGCAGTACGGACTGCCGTTTATCGTCGTGATCGCCGACAACGGCATCTACGGCACCATCCGCATGCACCAGGAGCGCGAATATCCCGGCCGCATCATTGCTACCGAGTTACGCAATCCGGACTTTGCCGCCTATGCCCGCGCCTTCGGCGGCTTCGGCATCGGCGTCGAACGTACGGCAGATTTTCCGGCGGCGTTCAAGGAAGCACAAGCGTCCGGCAAGCCCGCCATCATCCGGCTTGCCATCGACCCTGAAGCGATCACGCCGGTGACGACGCTCGCCAAAATTCGCGCCAAGTCGCTGGCGGAGAAGAACCGCTGAGCTAAGAGAATGCCTCGGCGATGATCCGCAGACGAAAGAAGGTCTTTTGGGAATGGTCGGCAACGTCCAGCCGCCACTCCGTCCCAGGGAGAAACCGACCGCGCATATCGCGCAACATCTCTCCCGCGGTGATAGTAGCCTGTTCCCGTGCGGCATCCGGATCGAGCAGGTCCAGCTCCGCTTGCGGGAATCGCTCAGGGCCGTGAGTGATTTGAAAGAAGAAGAGGGGCACGGCTGAAAAATCTTAGAACGGGGGAAAAGTTCCGAGGCGGGCGCTCGTCCATAGCACATTTGACGGTTCTCAGACACCGCCGTGCGAAAATTCGGTCATTCAGCGCATTTCCGATTGTATTGAATAATGATTCATTTATTAGTGAGTCGCGTTTCCGCGATCGCCGAGCGCAAGCTTTATGCCTTATCGCCGGACCGAGAATGTCAATCGCCGTCTAGCCGCGCGCCGTGACGCCATCATCGCTGCGGCGCGAATTCTGGCGAGCGAAAGCGGCATGGCGGCGGTGCAGATCGCGGCCGTCGCTGCCCGCGCCGGGATCGCGACGGGAACGGTGTATCGCTACTTCCCCGCCAAGACTGATCTTGTTACGGCCCTGCTCACGGAGATCACCGAGCGCGAGATCGGAGCGTTGCAGCGCGCGGCCGCCGGCGCGCCCGGTCCGCTGTCGGCGCTTGCCGCAGCGATCATGACTTTTGCCGCCCGCGCCTTGCGCGATCGCCGGTTGTTGTTCGCGGCGATCGCCGAACCGATTGACGCCGAAGTCGATGCCGTCCGCATTGCCTTTCGCAAGGCCCTCGCTGCTGAGTTCGCTGCCCGGATCGCGGCGACAACGGCTGTGCGCCACTTACCAGACCAGGATACGGCTTTGGCGGCAGCGGCGCTGACCGGCCTTCTCGTCGAAGGCCTGATCGGCCCGCTCGCACCGAATCCCTCCGGCCACGAGCGCGACGTTGTGCAGTCGCTTACGCTGGTCGGTTTACGCGCGCTCGGCGTTGCTGACGCGCGCGCGCGCGGCCTCGTCGTGCAGACGGCGATGCCGGCTGGCTGACGCCGCTATGTCCTGGTCGGCTAGACCAAATGGCCGGCCGTCGTCGGTCGGCCATTTGTTGGTCGCAAGCTACGGCTCGTCAGCTGCCGGAACCCGAGATCACTTCGCCGAACAACTTCCAGGTTTCACCTTCGAATTTTTGCAGTTGCATCTGCCTGATCGGAGCGAAATCGGTGGCGCTGGTCGAGATGGCGATGCCGGGCAGCAGCATCGGCAGTTTCAGATCGTGGATACTGGCCGCCTGTTTCATGATGTTCTCGCGGGTGAGGTTGTCACCGCTCGCCTTGAGCACCTCTACCAGGGTCTGCGCCGCCGAGTAACCGTAGACGTTGTTGACGTCGGCGAGGCTGCCGCCTGGATAGTATTTCTTCATGAACGCAAGCCAATCCTTGTACTCCGTCGAGCTCTGCCACTGCGGATCATTGGGATCTTTGAGATAGCCGCCCGTGATGATGCCCTGGGACTTGTCGAGGCCCGCGGGCTTCATCACCGATCCGACCGAGGCCGATACGTTGGTCATAAAGAATGCTGGTTTCCAGCCGATGTCAGAGACTTTGCGGATAGCTTGGGCGGCGAATTTCGGAATTGCCGCCACCAGCAGGGTATCGGCACCGGTTCCCTGCAACGACACGATTTGCGAATTGACGGTCGGATCGGTGGTCTCGTAGGTCTGGTGAGCGACGATCATCTTGTCGGCTTTGTCGCCGAGGGCCTGGCGCAAGCCGACCAGGTAATCCTTGCCGAAATCATCGTTCTGATAAAGCACCGCGATCTTGGCGTTGGGCAGGTTCTTGAGGATGTAACGGCCATAGATCCGCGCCTCGATCCGATAGCTCGGCTGCCAGCCCATCGTCCAAGGAAACTTCTTCGGATCGTTCCACTTGTCGGCGCCGGTGGCGACGAACAATTGCGGTACCTTGTTGTCATTCAAATAGCCCTGCACCGCCGTATTGGGCGGCGTGCCGAGTATGTTGAACGTCAGCAATACTTGGTCTTGCTCGACCAATTGCCGCACCAGCTCGACGGTCTTCGGCGGGCTGTAGGCGTCGTCGCGGCTGATGAAGTTGATCTTGCGGCCGTTGACGCCGCCCCGCTCGTTGAGCATGGCGGAGTAGGCTGTCTCCACCTTGCCGATGGTGCCGTAGGCTGAAGCCGGGCCGCTATAGGGCATCGTCGTCCCGATCTTGATCTCGGTGTTGCTGGCGCCCGGTCCGTATTGGCCGGCGGCCAAAGCGAGGCCGCTTGCCAGAGCGAAACTGGCCGCTGCCAGGCTCGCCAATAAGGTCTGTCTGTTGGTCATGGAGGTTTCCTCTGCTGCAGTTCGGTTTTTCGGGTTTTTATGAATCGCGTCTTAACTGCCCGACCCGGAGATTACTTCGCCAAACAACTTCCAGGTCTCACCGTTAAATTTCATCAGCTGCATTTGCTTGATCGGCGCAAAGTCGTCCGGTCCGGTCGAGACGGTGATGCCCGGCAGCAGCATCGGCACTTTCAAATCGTGGAGGCTGGCGGCCTGTTTCATGATGTTGTCGCGGGTGAGATTGTTACCGCTTGCCTTGAGAATCGGCACGAGCGTGGAGGCCACTGCATACCCGGTCACATTATTTCCGTCGGCTAGATTGCCACCGGCGTTGTATTTTTTCATCCACGCGAGCCATTCCTTGAAGTCAGGCGCATCCTGCCACTGCGGATCGGTGGGATCTTTGAGATAACCGGCCGAGACGATGCCGACGCCCTTCTCCGGTCCGGCAGGCTTGAAAACCGCCCCGACGGAACTCGATACGTTGGTCATAAAGTGGGTCGGCTTCCAGCCGATGTCGTAAACCTTGCGGATCGCCTGGGCGGCGAATTTCGGAATCGCCGCCGTCAAGAGAACGTCGGCGCCGCTCCCCTGCAAAGCCACGATTTGCGAATCGACCGTCGGGTCGGTGGTCTCGTAGGTCTTGGTGGCGACAATCATTTTGCCGGCTTTGTCTCCGAGACCTTCTTGCAGGCCGATCAGGTAGTCCTTGCCGAAATCGTCGTTCTGATAGAGCACAGCGATCTTGGCGTTCGGCAGGTTCTTGAGGATGTAGCGGGCATAGATGCGCGCTTCGATGCGATAGCTCGGCTGCCACCCCATGGTCCAAGGAAAGTGCTTGGGGTCGTTCCATTTGTCGGCGCCGGTGGCGACTAACAGCTGCGGCACCTTGCTGTCGTTCAGGTAACCCCGGATCGCGGTATTGGGCGGCGTGCCGAGCGTGTTGAACAGAAATAGTACCTGGTCTTGTTCGACCAGCTGGCGCACCTGCTCGACGGTCTTCGGCGGACTGTAGCCATCGTCGCGGCTGATGTAGTTGATCTTGCGGCCATTAATGCCGCCCTGCTCATTGAGCATGTTGAAGTATGCGGTCTCTGACTTGCCGATCGCGCCGTAGGCGGAAGCCGGGCCGCTGTACGGCATCGTGTTGCCGATCTTGATCTCGGTGTCGCTTGCGCCGGGGCCATATTGGCCGGCAGAGAAAGCAAGACTGCTTGCGACAATGAGGCTGGCCGTTGCAAGGCCGATCGTGACGATCTGCTTAAATGTCATGATATCGTCCCTTGTATTTGCCTGGGCTCTCTCGCGATCAGGCTTTATTCGCCGGAGATCACCTCGCCGAACAGCTTTCAGGAACTGCCGTCGAACTCTCTCCGATTGCATCTGGTTCATCGGAGCATAGTTCCCCGGGCCGGTCGAGAGCGTAATGCCAGGGAGCTGCATAGGCAGCTTCAAATCGAGCATGCTGGCCGCCTGCTTCATCACGTTCTCGCGTGTAAGATTCTCGCCGGCTGCGCCCTTATAACGTTCTCCCCCTTTACTCTTCCGCGCTGTTATCGCTGGCCGCGCGATGGGGCGCAATTTTCTGGATCGCGCGGTTGATCAGCGGCCCCAGCGAGCCGACGACCCCGCGCGGCATCAGATACATGAACAACAACATCGCCAATCCGTAAATCGCCCACGGTGCCGCATCGGAGATGTCGTTGGCGAGGTTAGGCACGAACTGGATGAAGAAGCCGCCGACAATCGCGCCGCCGATGGTGGCAATGCCGCCGACCGCGGAGCCGACCAGGAACGAAATCGACAAAAACAGGCTGTAACCCTCGGGCGAGACGTAGCCGATGACAATGGCGGAGAGGGCACCCGCCACGCCGGTGAACAGCGTCGAGGTGCCAAACGCCAGCGTCTTGTAGCGTGCCGTGTCGATGCCCATGGCGGCTGCCGCGATCGGATGGTCACGGATCGCAACAAAGGCCCGGCCCGTCCGCCCATGCAGTATGTTGGCTGCAATCCGCATCGCGATCAGCAGCACGACTAGGACGATGAAATACAGCCAGCGATCGCGATCGATGCCGAGTCCCGGCGGCGGTATCGGTTTGGCTAGGTTGATGCCCTGCTGGCCGCCGGTCCAGGTGTCGAAATATTTGAGCAATTGCGGCGTCGCCAGCGCCATCGCCAGCGTCACCAACGCCAGATAGGGACCCTCGAAGCGTAGCGCCGGCAGCCCGAACAGCACGCCGAGCACGAAGCAGATCAACGCCGCCGGCGGCAGCGTCGCCCAGTAGGGGACGCCATAGCGATGCATCAGGATGGCGGCGGTGTACGCGCCCGCAGCAAAAAAGCCGCCGTGGCCGAGCGAGATCTGGCCGTTGTAGCCGGTGAGGATGTTGAGACCGAGCACGGCGATCGCGTAGATCATCACCATCGTCAGCTCGAACACGTGATATTTGCTCATGCCGAAAGGCAGCGCGGCGGCAAACGCGATCGCCACCAGCGCGGCGATCCAGCGCCACGCGCCGGCGGTCAGCCCGGCGTAGCGGTCGCCGCCAAGCACATCGGGAGCCAGGACGATGACGCTTTTGTCCATGCTCACACCCGCCGCACAATCGCGGTGCCGAACAGGCCGTTCGGCCGGAACACCAGCACGAGGATGATGAGCGCGAACGCTACCGTCAGTTTGAGCTGGCTGGCGATCAGATAGGTGCCGACCAGATTCTCGGTGACGCCGACAATCAGCCCGCCGGCTACGGCGCCCACCGGGCTGGTAATGCCGCCAAGGAGAGCACCGGCGAACGCGTAGATCAGCACGCCGCCCATCATGTTGGGGTCGAGGAACAGGACCGGCGCCACCATGATGCCGGCGGTCGCACCGATCGCAGCCGCCAGGCCCCAGCCGATTGCCAGCATGCGTCCGACCGGGATGCCGCACAGCCGCGCCGATTCCGGATTTTGCGCGGCGGCGCGCATCGCCAGTCCGGTCGAGGTGAAGCGGAAGAATGCAAACAACAAAACGAGCATGAACAGCGTCACGGCAATCACGCCAAGGTCCCGCGTGGTCATGAGCGCGCCGAACACCGGCCGGTCCGGGAACGGACTGGGGAAGTCCTGGACGGTGTAGCTGTAGATCCAGCCGGCAACGGAATTAAAGATCAGCAATAGCCCGATGGTCACTACCACCGCGGCGAGCACGGGCGCGTTTTCGACCGGCCGGATGACAACCCGCTCGATCACCATGCCGCCGATGAACGAAACAACCAGGGTAATGATGAAGGCAAGCCAGAACGGGAGGCCGGCATTGACCAGCGTCCAGGCGATGTAAGTCGAGAACATCGCCATCTCGCCCTGAGCAAAGTTCACCAGGTCAGTCGCGCGGTAGATCATCACCAGCGCCAACGCCACGCTGGCGTAGATCGCGCCGGCGGCGAGGCCCGAGAAGATCTGCTGCAAAAGCTGATGCATCGCGGGCCCGTCAGTAACCGAGATAGGAGCGGCGGATTTGAGGATCGTCGGCGAGCGATTTCGCGGTGCCGGACGCAACGACGTAGCCGGTCTCGATCAGATAGGCGTGGTCGGCGAGCTCAAGCGCGAGGCTTGCATTCTGCTCGACCAGCAACACGCTGACGCGTTCCTCGCGCCTGATCCGTTCGACAATCGCGAAAATATCTTCGACAATTCGCGGGGCAAGCCCGAACGAAGGTTCGTCAAGCACCAGGAGCCGCGGCGCCATCATCAAAGCGCGGGCGATGGCGAGCATCTGCTGCTCACCGCCGGAAAGCGCGCCCGCCTGTTGCCTCCGGCGCTGCGCGAGAATTGGGAAATATCCGTACATACGCTGGATGTTCTCTTGCTGCTGCCGGCTGCGCGTATAGCCGCCAAGGCGCAGGTTCTCTTCGACCGTCAGGCCGATGAACGTTCCGCGACCTTCAGGCACCTGGGCGACGCCAAGACTGGCAATCGCTTCGGTGGAACGGCGATCGACACGCTTTCCGGCGAAGATGATTTCGCCTTCGCTGCGCACCATGCCGCAAATGGCACGAAGCGTGGTGGTTTTGCCGGCGCCGTTGGCGCCGAGGAGCACGGTCATGCCGCCTTCCTGGACCGCGAGATCGATGCCGTGCACGACTTCGGACTGGCCGTAAAAAGCCTTGACCGTGCGCAGCTCCAGGATCGGCGCCATCAGTGTCGCGTTCCCAGATAGGCCTCGGTGACCGCCGGATTGCAGCGCACGTCTTCCGGCGGGCCATCGGCGATTACGCGACCAAAGTTCAGCACTATCACCTGATCCGAAAGGCTCATCACCAAGCCCATGTGATGCTCGACCAGAAGCACGGTGATCCCGAGCTTGTCGCGGATGGAACGGATCAAGGTGCCGAGCTCCGCCACTTCTTCGTGATTAAGTCCGCCGGCCGGCTCATCGAGCAGAAGCAGGACCGGACGGGCGGCAAGGGCGCGAGCCAGCTCCACACGCTTGCGTGCGCCCAACGAAAGGTTCGCCGCCGACCGGTGCGCCAGCTTCTCGAGGCCGACGAACGCCAGCATTTCGTGCGCGGTTTCGTCGAACTTGTGTTCCTCGCTGCGTGTGGATGGCAGCGTCAGCGCGTCGGTCAGCGGACCGTTGCGGCCTCGCGCGTGCGAGCCGACTTTTACGTTGTCGAATACGGACATTGAGGCAAACAGCATGGGCGCCTGAAACGTGCGCCCGACGCCGAGTGCGGCAATGTCGGACGGCGCGCAGCGGCGCAACGATTGTCCGTTCAGCCGGATATCGCCGCGGCCCTGCCGATAAAGCCGGCTCAAGCAATTGAAGAGTGTGGTCTTGCCGGCGCCGTTTGGGCCGATCAGGCCGACGATGCGGCCTTTATCGACCGAGAAGGTCACGGCCTCGAGCGCGACGATGCCGCCGAAACGCATGGTTACGTCTGCGATCTCCAGCAAATGCGGAGATGCGCCATTTTGCGGGGTAGCCGGCAACGGCGGCGAGTTTTCGGTCATGCAGATCGAACCGCCATCGGGACCTAATCCTCCTGTGCCCTGCCTTCGCTGATTTTCTGACGCGTTTTTAGCGCCGCATCCCGACCGGCCCGCCTCGGGGAAGCGAGAGCCCGTCGGATGTGACGAGGGTCGATGAAAACGTGACACGCCCACTATTCGCGCGTCAACGACGCGGGCGAGTATATTTTGGGCAGGGGTATTTTGCCGCGCCGCAGCGCGGCGAGCTCTGCTGCTAGTGCGACATCAGCACCGGAGCGGTCATCGACTGGAAAATGCTCCGTGTCACGCCACCGAGCACAAATTCGCGCAACCGCGAGTGGCCGTAGCCGCCCATGACGATGAAATCGGCGCCAGCATCGGCGGCGTGCGAGAGGATCACGTCGGCGACATCGATGTCGCCAAGCACCGTGCGCTTGACCTCAACTTTGAGCCCGTGCCGCGCAAGGTGTTGCGCCATATCGGCGCCTTCGATTTCATCCTGCTTGCCGCGTTCGTTGCTGACAATGACGATTTCGACTTGGCCGGCTTTCTTGAGTAACGGCATGGCGTCGGCAATGGCCCGGGTGGCCGCGCGGCTGCCGTCCCAGCACACCATGACGCGGTCGAGCTTGAGCGGATCCTTCTGAATATAGGGTACGATAATCAACGGCCGGCCGGACTCGAACAAAGTGGCTTCAGCGATCACCTCTTCAACGGCGCTCCGGTCGGGCTCGGCTTGGCCGACAATCGCCAAATCGAAACGCCGCGCGAGATGGCTGAACTGCTCGCCAACGCCAGCGAGGCTGGCGCTGAGCGTGAGCGGCTCGGCGGTGATCCCGGCGCGCGTGCTCGCGGCGGTAAAGCGGTCCAATGCGGCCTTGCTCGCGGCGGTGTTCTCCCGCTCCTGCATCTCAATCACGTCGGCGGGGATGTAGCCAGCGCCGGACACCGGGATGATCGGATCGTAGACAAAAGCGATGGCGGAGAGGTGAGCCTCGAACGCAGCGGCGACCGAGATCGCGTACTCGCCGGCCGGGCCTGGCCGGTCGCCGACAGTCAGATTGACGATGATGTCTTTGATCATTGGGGGCATCTCCTCAGGCGCGCGGCGTAGCGGATCACATTCAATATAAATGACATAAATGACACAACAGATTTGCGCGAGATCAAGAGCCCGCGTGTTCGGCTACTTTTTTATGTTCCCCTGGGCATCGAACTGTTTGAGGTAGGCCCACAGGTCGTTGACCTCCTGCTCGTTCTTGATGCCGGCAAAAATCATCTTGGTGCCGGGAATCTTCGCTCTGGGATCCTTGATGTATTCCTTGAAGGTCGCCTCGCCCCAGACGATGCCGGAATTCTTGTTGGCGCTGCTGTAGTTGAAGTTCGGTGCCTCGCCGGAGTGCCGCCCGTCGAGGCCGTTGAGCTCGGGCCCGACCTTATTAGTGGCGCCAGGGCCGATGGCGTGGCAGGGCAGACATTTCTTGAAGGCGTTGGCGCCCTTTTCGACGTCCTGGGCAAATCCCGCGCCGATTGACACGGCGGTGAGTAGGGCGGCGGTTACGAGCGTCCTCAGCATCATGGTGTCTTTCCTTCTGATGGGGGTACAGCCTTCAAGAATAGGGGCGGGGCGGGCAATGCAATCGAGGGCGTCCGGCCGAGGGGGCCGGCGACCGGTCAGTCCAGTATCTTTCCTGCCGGGTTTGGCGCGTCAATAGGACTTAGCCGCGCATAGCAGCGGTATATTTGCAGGTTCTAGACAGAACCGCACTGGTCAACAACGGACGGCGCGGCTGAAGCGACAGGGTAGGGTGGGATTTACCACTCACGCCGCGATGCCCACGGCATCTTGTTCAGCGCATTGAGCGTCTCGGCGTTCGGGCAGTAATCCTCCCACACGGGATTTTCGGCATCGCGTGCGAGGTCGCGCACGCATCGTCTATGGCTTTCGCACATCGCACAGACCCGTTGCAGATCCTGCAGTGTGCGCCGTTCGGTCGCGCCGACCTCCTTTGGATCAAGGTCGAGAGCTTCCATGCGGCGCAGCAATAAGTCGGCCCCCTCAGGACCCAACTGCGAGAGTTTGCGGAATTCGGCAGCGGAAACGCCTGCATCCTGCGCCATGCGCGCAATCTCTTCGTCCGCGCAGCATCGCAACACGGAATCCCCTCCGGTCAAGTTTCGCCACCACTGTGAAATAGCATCGATCGGCGACCAGGTTTTTCGACTTTCGGGCGCGGCTAACATGCGACCCTCCTCTTCATTGCAGGAATTCTCTTTTGCGAGGCTAGGACGGCTGCCTGGCGAGGCTTTGACCTAGATCAACGGCAAGCGGGCGCCATGCATTTTCGTATTGTCGGCTAGGCTTTTTTTGCCGTTGATCCAGGTCAACGCGCTGCGCTGTGGATAGTTGAAGTTTGTAGA
>CAVWYW010000028.1:0-156878 GCA_963759345.1 uncultured Alphaproteobacteria bacterium | reverse complement strand
TGCGCGCCTGTTCGCGGAACCCCGCGCCGCCTATCTGCACGTCCACTTCGCTGCGCCGGGCTGCTATGCGGCACGAATCGAGCGGGCTTGAACTCATCAGTTTAGCCATCCGACCGTCACAGCGTTTAACGACGCTGCATTTCATACCTTGCCATGGGTGGGCGCTGAGCTATTAGTACGGCCCGCCGCCGCTCATCCTGGGCGGCGGTATAACGCTGAGGAAACGACCCATGAAACTTACTGCAGCAGTGCTGATTGCCGCCGGCTGCGCATTCGCAGGATCCGCATTTACCTTGGGGCAAGCCAACGCGGCGACCGCCGACGATGTCAAGTGGATCAATCAGTGCTTGGCGGACAACAAGGGCGGTGCAGCCGATGACGTTGTGCGCAAATACTGCACCTGCATGAACAACAAGATGAGCGACAACGAAACCCAGTCGATCACCCAATGGGAGAAAACGCACGTCGCCGAGCGTACGGCGTGCGACAAAGAAGCCGGCTGGAAGTAGTGGCGGCGGCGCGTGCCGAAATTAAGCGCCCAAGAATATTAAGTATTGTACCGAGGAGCTTTGCTCCAAGCCTATTTCTCCCTCTCCGCCGTGGAGAGGGAGAAAAAATTGCGCTACTCGCCACCCTATCGATCTCGCGACTGCGCATTTTGGCCGGCGGGCGCGCGCCGGCGCTGGAACTTCACTTGGCCAACGGGCTTTGCTATCACGCCGATGGCAGATGCTGCTCACAGCCAACCGAAGAGCCAACCCGATGGTCCATGTCACCTACAAAGTCGTTCGCCACGAAGACGGCTGGGCCTACACGGTCGACGGCGTCTTCTCGGAGAGTTTTCCGACGCATGCGGAGGCGCTCGATGCAGCGCGCCGCGCCGCCGCCGAGCAACGCGCCCCGGGGCGAACCGAGGCCATCGAGTATGAGGACGAGAACGGCAAGTGGCACTCTGAACTTGCCCGTGGCGACGATCGGCCGGAAACCGACGTCGAGGACAGCGCCTAGACCACAACGCGCTCCGCTCCGGTTTGCAAGCGCGCGTTGCTTTTATACTTAGCTCGATACGAAGCTGCCCCGGATCAGGTCCGGGACAGGCTTGGGAAGACTGCTTGGCGATCGCGCCGCAGATTATCAGAGCGGCGCAGGATAGTAGTGGCAGCGATACGGGCCAATGACGAGAGTCGCGGTAGCACTTCACGATCGCCGTGGCGGGTTCTGGCGCTCGCGTATTGAGCCTGCTGTAGCGGCGAGGCGGCGGCCGCGGCGTCCTGCACCGCCGTTCCGCTTGCCGGCGCGGCGCCGGCGCTCTGGCAACAAACGACACCCATGCCGGCGGCAAAGGTCAACGCAGCTAATATCTTTCGCATGGATATCTCCAGGTTGATTTCCTCAATATGTAAACAACTAATCCGATCGCTTCAGGTTCCACAAGTTTCGCGTTTGAGTTGTTGAACGCCGCACGTTGAACGGCTCACTGATTTTTGGCGCGCTTTTTTTCGCCGCCCTTTCGCAGCACCTCGACCCGCAGCGGCAACACCGCGCCGAACCAGCAGGCATGCGCGGTATGATCGGTGTAGTCGTCGCCGGTTTCGGGATGAAGCAAGGACCGTCAAGCCGTCGCGGTTGAGCATCAGCCACGGCAGGAAAGACCCGACGAGATCGGCCGGAAACGCGATCTGATACATCGATTGGGTATGCGGCCCGACCAGCTCGTCATGCCAGCGGCCAAGCTTGGCGCCTGGAAATTCCATGGCGACCCGCTGACGCAAACGCTCCGCCCGATCGCGGGTCTCTTTCGGATCGTAATAGATATGAGCATGATAGGCCGCGATCGACCGCGGATCACTTTGGTGCGCCGGCGCACCGGCAATTTTCTCGGGCATGCGGAGGAACCTCGTCAATACGAATAATCGAGAATATCGCCGGTGCCGATCGTAAGGTCGATATCGGGCGCGAGCGGGAGGATCGTGCGGCCCCGCTACCGGGCCGCCATTGCCGGCCCCGTGGGCATGGGGGGCGGCGATGGCGTCGCCAGATCCCGGTAGTTTTGCATCGCCATTTCACCGCCGAGGAAAACACACTGGCAATAGTCGGGATCGGCGTAGATGTAGTAATGCCTGCCACCGCTTGCTGCGCGCGACGAATGTGCGCGGCGGCAATAGTCGCAAACGTTCGAGCTGTTGCGGCGTGTTTGCCGGGCGCATGACGAAGCCGACGTCCTCGAGCTTCATGTCGCTCGCCTCCTGAGCGGTCGCAGCGTCACCGAACAGGCCGAAGGCAACGACCGCGAACAGATGAGCGGAACGGAAATACATGCGATTCCTCACGGATGGGGCGCGCTGTTGCGCACCTTGCCGAAATAGCCGGCGAGCCACAACGCCATCGCGAAAATGCCGAGCCCGGTCGCGATCGCAATGCCAACCGGGCGGGGCGGGGCCGCGAAGAAGTAGCGTATCAAAAAGGCAGCAACGACGAAGTTGAAAAAGCCCCAGATCACGTTGACGATCGCCGAGGATTCACCCACGCCCCGCGGCGACGCGAACGGAGTTTGGAATTTGTTGCCGCAGATGCCCTGCACAAAATGCGGCACGCCGTTGGCAAAGAATGCTCCGGCGAAGAAATGGGCGAGATAATAATACCACGGCACGACACTCTGCTCCCCTTGTTTGGTGCTTAGACTTCCAAGCTAATATGTCCCCGCGAGCCCCCAGCAGCGCTTAAGCTTATCATCCGATCCGCCGCCGAGCTCTGGCTTGATATTGGCACGGCCAGGATGCGTCGATCATCCCCACGGCTGCGCCACCGGCCGCTTGTCGGAACAAGACTCGCCAGCAGCACGGCGAGAATCCCGGTGAGGAAAATGCCGTCAAAAGTACCGGCGCCGCCGATGGAGGCAACCGGAGCGCCGAGCCCGCGCACCTTGTCGAGATTGGTAAGGTCGGCGCCGATGAGCGTGCCCAGGCTGCCGGCGATGTAAGCCAGCGGCGCGGCGTTCTCGCGCGACAGCACCAGCGCGACGACCGCGGTGATCAGCGCCGGCCAGAACACCGGCACCGCAATCCCGATTCCGGGCACGGGATTGGCAAGCCAGTGCAGCGCCAGCGCGACGGCGGCGGTCGCGATCGCACCGTTGATCCACAACCCCCGGACCGCAAGCAGATAGATCGACATCAGCGTCGGAATGACGGCGCCGCCGACATTGACCGCGATCACCGTTCCGGCCCAGTCCTCGACGACCGGCACGTTATATTGCATGCCGAAAAAATCGATGACCCGATCCGACACGACGCTGTTCGTGCGGCAGCACCGCGATCGGGATGTTGAAATAGCTGCCGATCAGCGAGCCGAACAGCAGCAGCATGGCGGTCGAGGAACTGATCCCAAGGCTGAGATAGGCGTGGCGCAGCGCACGCAGCACCAAAAGAACGACGAACAAGACCACGAAAAGGCCGACCAGAATTGAGAAAAAGCTGGGCGTGAGCGGCAGATAATGGAAGTGGCTGATTTGCATCGGAGCAACTCCGATTTACAGTTAAGCATGAAATCCGCGGCGGCGAGACTCGAACGGACGAAATCGGTCTGACCGGAAAGATGCCCGGCTTGCGCAGCAGAGCTTGCCAATGACGGAAGCCGGAGCGGCCCGCGAGGTTCCGCTGCCGCGTCTGGTGCCGGCACTGCTGGCCTTCGTCGCCGGCTATGTCGACATCTACACGTTCCTGGCCCTGTTTGGATTGTTCGTCGCGCAGGTCACCGGCAGCTTCGTGACCGCCGGCGCCGAGCTCGTCACCCATGACCTCGGCATCACCGGCAAGGTGCTGGCAATTGTAGCCTTCCTGTTTGCGGCAGCGCTGACGGCGGGATTGATCGCATGGGTCCGCGATCAGGGCCGCGCGCCGCTGCCATGGATGCTCGCGTTCGAGACGGCGCTGCTCGCCGCCTTCACGGTCTTGCTTTTGATTGGTCCTCCGATCACCAGCGTCCAGGACTGGCGCGGCATCTTCGCCGGCCTGTTCGGAGCCATGGCGATGGGCACGCAGAGCGTCATCGTGCGGCTCCTGATGCGCGGCGTCCCGCAGACCAACGTGATGACCGGCAATATGACCCAACTCGGCGTCGAAACCACCGCGCTGCTGCTGGCCTGGCGCCGGCGCGCGCGGGACCCGAATGATCTCGAAAATGAGCGCGAATTCGCCGCGGTGCGTTCGCGGTTGCTCATCGTTCTCGCCATTGCCATAGGTTTTGTGCTGGGTGCCGTTTTCGGCGCCATCAGCTATGCGAAGGCGGGTCTGGCCGGAGCGCCGCTAGCCGTCGTAATTGTCGGCGCGCTTACGCTCTGGGCGATCCGGCGCGAGCGGCAGGTTGAGTATCGTTAAAGAACGAGAATGGAGCAGTGAATGCCGGAGCATCCCGAAGCGATCGTCGCAGGTAAAAAACGTCCCTTTACGGGAGCGGAATTTTTGGAGTCGCTCCGCGACGGCCGCGAGGTCTATATCTACGGCGAGCGGGTCAAAGACGTCACGACGCATCCCGCGTTCCGGAATGCCGCCGCTTCGGTCGCGCTGCTTTACGACGCCCTGCACGACAAGCAGTCCAAGGAAATACTGACCGCACCGACCGATACCGGCTCGGGCGGCTACACCCACAAATTCTTCAAGGCGGCGCGCTCGCGCGAGGAAGTTATCGCACAGCGCGATGCCATCGCCGCCTGGGCGCGGATCACCTATGGCTGGCTCGGGCGCAGTCCCGACTACAAAGCCGCCTTTCTCAATACCCTCGGCGCCAACGCGGAGTTCTACGGCAAGTTCGCCGACAACGCGCGCGCCTGGCACAAGCGCGGCCAGGAGGCGGTGCTGTTTCTCAATCACGCCCTGGTCAATCCGCCGATCGACCGCAACAAGCCGATCGAGCAGGTCAAGGACGTCTACATCACCATCCAGAAAGAGACCGACGCCGGCGTTTACGTGTCCGGCGCCAAGGTCGTCGCCACCAATTCGGCGCTCACCCATTACAACTTTCTCGGCCAGAACATGAGCGTCGAGATCACCGACCCGAGCATGGTGGTGATGTTCATCGCGCCGATGAACACGCCGGGCATCAAGCTGATCTGCCGGCCGTCGTATGAAATGGCCGCCGCCGCTACCGGCTCACCCTGGGATTACCCGCTGACGTCGCGGTTCGATGAGAACGACGCCATTTTCGTTTTCGACAACGCGTTCATCCCGTGGGAGAACGTATTCGTTCATCGCGACGTCGAGCGGCTGAAGAACTTCTATCCGCAATCGGGATTCTTCAACGGCTTCACTTTCCAGGGCTGCACGCGGCTGGCGGTAAAGCTCGATTTCATCGCCGGCCTGCTCTACAAGGCCGCGCGCACGACCGGCGTCGAGACGTTTCGCGGTGTGCAGGCGCAGATCGGCGAAGTGATCGGCTGGCGCAATCTGTTCTGGTCGCTCACTGATGCCATGGCGTGTAACCCCGATCCCTGGGTCGACGGCGCCGTGCTGCCAAACGTGCGCGCCGGGGCGACGTATCGGTTGTTCATGACCGAAGCCTATCCCGCGGTGCGCAACATCGTCGAAAAGGTGATCGCGTCCGGGCTGATTTATCTTCCCTCCCACGCGCGCGATTTCAAAAACCCCGACATCGACAAATATCTGGCGCGCTACGTGCGCGGCTCGAACGGGATCGACTACAAGGAGCGCATCAAGACCATGAAGCTCCTGTGGGACGCCATCGGCACCGAGTTCGGCGCCCGCCACGAGCTGTACGAAATGAACTATTCCGGCAGCCACGAGCTGATCCGTGTCTTTCAGCTCCAGCAAGTCGCAAGGAAGCGGCGCGCTTAAGGGGATGATCGGGCTGGTCGAGCAATGCATGGCCGATTACGACGAGGACGGCTGGAAGCATCCTGCGTACACCGACCCGTCGGATATTTCGGTGCTAGGAAAGAAATAAGCGTCGTCGCAAGCCAGCCCGCGTGCGCCCTCCCCCGTTTGCGGGGGAGGGCCATCTCGGCGAGCGATTTCAATCGCGCTTACACCGGCTCCGGTTGTTTCGCCAGTACCGGATAATCGGTGTAGCCCTTCGGTCCGGGCGTGTAGAACGTGTTGGGATCCGGCGCATTGAGCGGCGCGCCGGACTGCCAGCGCTCAATGAGATCCGGATTTGCCAGGAACGGCCGCCCGAACGCAATCAGATCGGCTTTGCCGGCGGCGAGATCGGCTTCCGCCCGCGCAGCGTCGTAGCCGCCGGAGAGAATGAGCGCGCCTTTGAACTCCTTGCGGAACGTGTCCTTGATCGACTGCGGCACGGCCGGAGCGCCCATCGACGAATGATCGACGAGATGCACATAAGCCAAGCCCAGCGCATTGAGCTGCCGCGCGAGATAGGCGTAGTCCGCTTCCATCTCCGGATAGGGCGGCATGTCGTTGAAGGCGCCGTACGGCGACAGCCGGATGCCGACTTTATCTTTGCCGATCGCCGCGATCACCGCCTTGGCGACCTCAAGCACGAACCGCGCGCGGTTCTCAATCGAACCGCCGTAAGCGTCTTTGCGCTGATTGGAATTCGGGCGGATGAATTGCTCGATCAGATAACCATTGGCTCCGTGCAGCTCGACGCCGTCGAATCCGGCCGCCACAGCGTTCTTCGCCGCCTGTACGTATTCGCCGATGGCAGTCTTGATGTCCGCTTCGCTCATCGCCTTCGGCGTGGCGTGCGGCTTCATGCCTTCCGCATCGGTGTAGATTTCGCCAGCCGCGGCGACCGCCGACGGCGCAACGACGCTGGCGCCAGCCGGCAGATTAGCCGGATGCCCGATCCGCCCGGTGTGCATCAATTGCAGGAATATCTTTGCACCCTTGGCGTGAACGGCGTCCGTCACGCTTCTTCCAGCCTGCCGTCTGCGCGGCGGAAAAGGCGCCGGGAATTCGCGGATAGCCCAGTCCGTTCGGCGAGGGCGAAGTACCTTCGGTGATGATCAGGCCGGCGGATGCGCGCTGGCCGTAATATTCCACCATCAGATCGTTGGGTACGTTGCCGGTCGCCCGATTGCGGGTGAGGGGCGACATCACCAGACGATTCTGCAACGTGAGCGGACCAAGCTTAGTTGGTGAAAACAGTAACGACATCGATGCCCTCCAATGTGAGCCGACCCGGCGATCGGAAGGCGTACATGGTGCGACGCACAAGAATGACAAGTGTTGCGATCAGGAGCGCAGCGATGCGTCGCGCTCGACAAACACAGCATGCGATTGTCGCGGCAGAGCCAGCAAAAATATTGCGCGCTAATCCGCAGAAAATCAGAACGATTTTCTATCAAACCAACCGGCGGCGCCAAGACCGCACTGAGTTCATTGACTCATGAACAAAACAATGCAGACGCATTTGCATAGCAGCACTTCAAAGCGCGCCCAGGCTCACGTGTGTTACGGTATCACGCGGTATATCCGGCATGGAGCGCGCTTGTGCCGGCGCGCCCACCCGAGCGAACTCATCAGAGGCCGGTACCGAAACCAACGGTGATCTGGACTGCGTAATGTGTCCTCGCCAGCGGCAATCGGCACCGCTGCCGCCAATCCGCCGGCGGCGCGCATAGCCTTCATCTGACCCGGTGGAGCATAACTGGGATCTTCCGTGATCCACACGACGCGTCCAAGCTCCAGGCCTGCGGCGTGCGCATAGAGTTCGGCCTTACGCCGTGCGTCGGCGACTGCAGCCTCGCGCGCCTGATCGAGCGCCTTTGACAGATCGGAATGCAGAAATTCCACGCCGCCAACATCGGTCGCCCCGGCGGCAATCACCCGGTCGAGAATTGTGCCGACCGTTGCGATTTGGCGGATGGTGATGCTGAGCTGGTTGGAGACACTGAAGCCCGAAAGCTTCGGTTCGGTATTCGGTTGCGGCGGCGCATAAACCGGCTGAACTGAAAAACGCGAGGTCTGAATATCCTTTTGTGCAATTCCCGAATCCCGCAACGCAGCGGTAATAGTGGCCATCAGTTTCGTGTTGGCGTCAGTGGCTTCTTTGACGGTCTTTGCCTTGGTGGTTACGCCGGCCGCGATCTGGGCGTAATCGGGCTGCACCGTGACGCTACCTTCGCCATTCACGATCACCCGGGCCTCCGGCCGCGGTGGCGGCTGCTGCGCCTGCGCTGGCATGACCCCGACAAAAATAACCGCTGCGCCAATTACGCCGGCAGCCAGAGATCGAAACAGACCAGCCGTCGCGGCCAGCGTTGCAGCGCCTGTCGGTACGGCCATCGCGGCCTCCATCAAGTCGTTGGTGATTTATCAGCCGGGCTTTCTGCTCGGCTTTTGCGGGACGAATAAGGCGCAAAACGAAATAGCCGCCTCGCATGGCGCCAATGATTACTTGCCGGTCTCCAGCCACTTCTGCTCGCGCGCATAAAACGCTTCCAGGAGATCGGGCCGATCATCGCCGAGCAATTCCGGGTTCACCTTGTAGCCGCGCTTGACCTGGGTGTAGCCGATGAACTTGTAGGACGGCCGCAGCGACTTGATGATGTCCCAGTCCACCGGCAGCGGCTGGCGCGGATCCACCGTCTGCATCTGATCGCGCTGATAGATGCCCTCAAACGAACCGAGCTTCCAACCGCCGGCGGTTTTGATGACGCGCGAGACGAACCGGCAATACTGAAAAGTATCGAACTCGATGCCGTCGAAGGTCAATCGGTCGAAGATCGACGCCGGACTTTCGACCAGCGCACGGCCGTCTTTGATCTCGAGCCGCGCCGGCATGATCCAGTGCTTGGCCTGGCTGCCGGACGTCATCTTCTTGCGCGAGGCCTCGGCGAATTCCTCGACCGTGCCGTCGAACCAAGTGGTGCGCACCGGCGCGTTCGGTACATAGCACCCGAGCATGCCGGGGAAGTCGCGCTGGTCGCGGCACAGTCGCTCGAACCGCACCAGATCGAAAATTTCGGTGCGGTCGAGCAGGCGTTCGAGCCTCGCGTGGAATGCCTGGTCAGTCATGAAGTGACTCACTTTCTCGCGCTTGGCGCGACCATTTTTTGGCGTCTGCGTACGGATAGCGGCCGAGCAGACCGCCGCTGGCGTTGACATCCGCTTCCCAGACTTTCATGCCGACGAGAGCGGCCTTGCCGTTGGCGGCAAGCTGACCTGACAACGCCATGCCAAGGCCGATCTTGATCGGCTCGGCGGCGCACGCCGTTTCAGCTGCGAAAGCTGCAGCGGCGAGCGCGAGCGCTGCGCCGAGCCATCGGCCTCTGCAGCTCGTGCACGCTAAACAATTTTGAACCTTTCGGTCTTTCTCGAACACCGCCAGCAACTCCCGGTTTGGTCCAGCCAGTATATTTCAGCAAACTTGCGGCCAGATAGAGGTACCGCACCCTTGGGCTTGACCGGGCAATCCTTCCTCCTGCAAAGAAGCGCAAAGACCAAGGCCAGTCGCGGCACTGCCGGTCCAATCAAACGCTCCACGGGAGGCCGCCGATGCCCGACGCCGTCATTGTTTCCACCGCCCGCACGCCGATCGGCAAAGCCTATCGCGGCGCATTTAACATGACGCATGGCGCCGACCTCGGCGGCCACGTCGTCCGCCACGCCGTGGAGCGCGCCGGCGTCGAGCCGGGCGAGGTCGAGGACGTCATTCTCGGCTGCGCGCTGCCCGAGCGCGCCACCGGCGGCAACATCGCGCGCCAGGCCGCGATCCGCGCCGGTTTGCCGGTCACCGTTTCCGGCATGACCGTGAACCGCTTTTGCAGTTCGGGCCTGCAAGCGATTGCGCTTGCGGCGCAGCGGGTCATTGCCGGCGAAGCTTCGGTGATCGCCGCCGGCGGCCTCGAGAGCATCAGTCTCGTGCAGGATGGCAAAAGCTTGCAGGCGCCCAGCGAGTGGATACAGGAGCACAAGCCCGCGATCTACATGCCGATGATCGACACCGCCGACAACGTGGCGGAGCGTTATCAAGGTCAGCCGCGAAGCGCAGGACGCCTACGCGCTTGAGAGCCAGCGCCGCACCGCAACGGCGCAGCAGGCGAAGCGCTTCGACGGCGAGATCGTGCCGCTGCCGACCACCAAAAAGATCGTCGACAAAGACACCAAGGCCGAGAGCTTCGAACCGGTCACGCTCAAGAGCGACGAAGGCAATCGCCCCGACACCACGCTCGAAGGATTGACCGCGCTCAAGCCGGTGCGCGAGGGCAAGTGGATCACCGCCGGCAACGCCAGCCAGCTTTCCGATGGCGCGTCGGCCTGCGTGGTGATGGACGCGAAGCTTGCCGAACAGCGCGGGCTGAAACCGCTCGGCACGTTCCGCGGCTTCGCCGTCGCCGGCTGCGAGCCGGACGAGATGGGCATCGGGCCGGTCTTCGCGGTGCCGAAACTGCTCAATCGTCAGGGACTGAAGGTCGGCGATATCGATTTGTGGGAGCTCAACGAAGCGTTCGCGAGCCAGGTGCTCTATTGCCGCGACCGCCTCGGCATTCCGCAGGATCGGCTCAACGTTGACGGCGGCGCTATCGCCATCGGTCATCCTTACGGCATGAGCGGCGCGCGCATGACCGGCCACGCCTTGATCGAAGGCAAGCGCCGCGGCGCCAAGCTCGCGATCGTTACCATGTGCATCGGCGGCGGCATGGGCGCCGCCGGTTTGTTCGAGATCAATTAGATGCAGTATTCCGTTAGGAGCGCATCATGGACCTTCGCTTCACGCCGGAAGAGACCGCGTTCCGCGACAAGGTGCGCTCGTTCATGAAAGAAAAGCTGCCGGCCGCGATCCGCAACAAGCTGATCGAGGGACGACGGCTCAGCAAGGACGATCTCGTCGACTGGCAGCGCATCCTCAACGCCAAAGGCTGGGCGGTGCCGCATTGGCCGAAAGAATGGGGCGGCACCGGCTGGGGGCCGGTCGAGATTTATCTGTTCCGCGACGAGATGCAGCAGGCGCCGGCGCCCGAGCCGCTGCCGTTCGGCGTCAACATGCTGGGCCCTGTACTGATCGCCTTCGGCAACGACGAGCAGAAGAAAAAGTTCCTGCCGCGCATCGCCAATCTCGACGATTGGTGGTGCCAGGGCTTCTCCGAACCTGGCTCGGGCTCCGATCTTGCCTCGTTGAAGACCTCGGCGAAGCGCGTCGACGGCCACTATGTCGTCAACGGGCAGAAAACCTGGACGACGCTGGCGCAATATGCCGACTGGATTTTCTGTTTGGTGCGCACCGACCCTGCCGTCAAGAAACAGGAAGGCATTTCCTTCCTGATGATCGACATGAAGACGCCGGGCATCACCGTGCGCCCGATCCAGACCATCGACGGCGGCAGCGAAGTCAACGAAGTCTTCTTCGACGACGTGAAAGTGCCCGCCGAGAATCTGGTCGGCCAGGAGAACAAGGGCTGGGACTACGCCAAATTCCTGCTCGGCAATGAGCGCACCGGCATCGCGCGGGTCGGCGCTTCCAAGGCGCGCATCCGCCGCCTGAAAGAGCTCGCCGGCCTCGAACAAGCGGGCGGCAAGCCGCTGATGGCCGACGAGCGCTTCCGCGCCAAGATCACGGCCGTCGAAGTCGAACTCAAGGCCCTGGAAATGACCGAGCTGCGCGTAGTCGCTGCCCGCGGCAAAAGCAACAAGCCCGACCCCGCCTCGTCCATTCTCAAGATCAAGGGCTCGGAAATTCAGCAGAGCATCACCGAATTGCTGCTCGAAGTCGTCGGCCCCTACGCGCTGCCCTATCAGACCCCGCACGACGAGAGCGAGCGCTGGAACGAGCCGCCAATCGGTCCCGACTGGGCCGGTCCGCTGGCGCCGCAATATTTCAATACCCGCAAGACCACGATCTACGGCGGCTCGAACGAGATTCAGAAGAACATCATCGCCAAGGCGATTTTGGGGTTGTGATGCTCGCTATCACAGAGGCCGGTGTGTGCCCTCTCCCCCTGCGGGAGAGGGCAGCGCGGCGCTTTGAGCAATCACGGTTGGGTGAGGGGTAGCTGCCGACCCCCCTCACCCATTCTTTTTGTTACTGCGCAGAGGAGCCCTCTCCCGCGAGGGGAGAGGGCAAAATAAGAGGACGCGGAAAACTGAAATGGATTTCGCGCTGACCGAAGAGCAGCAGATCTTGCGCCATAGCGTCGAGCGGCTGTTCGCAGATCATTACGCGTTCGAAGCACGCAGGCGCTACATGCAGGAGCCGCGCGGCTGGAGTCTCGGCATGTGGAAGCGCTATGCCGAGCTTGGCCTGCTCGGGCTGCCGTTCGACGAAGAACACGGCGGCTCCGGCGGCGGGCCGGTCGAGACCATGATCGTGATGGAGCAGATCGGCCGGGCGCTGGCGCTCGAGCCCTATCTCGCAACCGTCGTTCTCGCCGGCGGCTTGATCCGGCTCGGCGGCACGGACGCGATGCGCGCCGACCTGTTGCCGAAGATCGCCGGCGGCGAACTTGGACTTGCCTTCGCTCACACCGAACGGCAGGCGCGGTACGATCTCGCCGACATCGCCGCGACCGCCCGCCGCGACGGCTCAGGCTATGTGCTCGACGGCGCCAAAAGTTTGGTGCTGCACGGCGATAGCGCGGAAAAATTCATCGTGTCGGCGCGACTCTCAGGCGGCCAGCGCGACCGCGATGGCGTGGGGCTCTTTCTGGTCGATGCCACAGCGAACGGCGTCGCCGTGCGCGGCTATGGCACGGTCGATGGGTTGCGCGCCGCCGAGGTGACGCTGGGCGGTGTGCGGGTCGACGCAAGCGCGGCGATTGGCGAGCCCGGCGCGGCCTTCCCGCTGATCGAGCGGATCGCCGACATCGCGATGGCGGCACTTTGCGCCGAAGCGGTTGGCGCCATGTCGGCGATGCAGGAAACCACGGTCGAATATCTGAAGACGCGCAAGCAGTTCGGCGTCACCATCGGCAGCTTCCAGGCGCTGCAACATCGCGCCGCGGAAATGGTGGTCGATGTCGAACAGGCGCGCAGCATGGCGATGCTCGCGACCATGATGGCGTCGGAGGACGACCCGCGCGAGCGGCGGGCGGCGATTTCGGCGGCGAAGGTGCAGATCGGACGCTCCGGACGCGCCGTCGGCCAAGCGGCGATCCAGCTGCACGGCGGCATCGGCATGACCATGGAAGCCAAGGTCGGCCACTACTTCAAGCGCGTCACCACGATCGACACCACGTTCGGCGACGCCGATTACCACCTCGGCCTGTTGGGCGCCGCCGGCGGCCTGATCGCGGCGTAATTCCCGGTTGCCGTTATGGCTTGCTCGCTTGCCAGCCCTCGTCCGGATCGTACTCAGTGATCTGAGGTGCGATGCGCTCCGTGTCGGGGCCGAGATTTCTTTGATAAACAGTGCCGTCCTGGTTGACGATGAAGGTCATGATGCCGGAATCGCCATAGGTGGCCGGATAGGCGATCAATGCGAAGCCGCCCGTCATGCGATCGGTGGCGATATAGTCCTTGGCGCCGCCGGGCGCGTTCTGCCCTTGCCGGGTGAGAATCCGGAAATAATAGCCATAAAAGGCGCGCGGCTTTAGATGCGGCGTACCCGGCCGATAACCGGCGGCTCGTGCCTGGGCGATGAGTGGGCCCAATGGACTTTCTTCCTCACCCGGTTTCGCCGGCCAATACAGTCCATCACGCTCCCCGACTTTGCTCATAAAGTGTTGGGCGTAATCGGCGGAGCCACCAGGCCCTAATTTCTTCGCGGCATATTCGCGCTGGGCGGCGACGTAGGCGCGGCATACGTCGATGACCATGAGTTCGTTGCGGCCAATGCGCCGGTTCAGAATCTCTTCCGCACCAACTTTGGCGTCGAAGCGCCAACGGCCATGCTTGCGGATGATCGGGATTGGCAGTGGCCATTCGTCGGCGCCGACAGTCAGGATGGCCTTGTTGTCACCGTCCGGCTCCAGCCTGTGTGCGGCATCGTAGGCAGCAACGAAGCGCGCTCTCGCGCTCCGATCGGCGACGGGATCGCCGGAATGGATCAACTTCGCACTGCCCGGCCCGAGGATAGGGTGAAGTTCGCCGATATGATTGCCGCGGTTCGCGGCAATCAGCGCATCGACTGCCGCTGCCGGCGTTGTGAAAGTTTTTTGCACCGCGGCTGCGGGCGTTCCGGAGGCCGCGACGATCGCCGCAAGACCCATCGCGATCCCGCGGAGCCGCAGTCCCATCGAGAACCTGTTGGCCATATATCTCGACACCGCTTCCCTGACCGTCATCGCATCACCTTATCGGCGGCCGCCGCCATGGAAGCTTGGCATCGCTGGTGCGCCATGGAAGCTCGGCATCGCCGGTGCGGCATGAAAGCTTGGCATCGCAGGGGGCAGTGCGGGCGCCATGCGGCTTGACAGTCCGCGCGCCGCTTCCCCGCGTACCTGCGCGCCGCTGCCGAAGGATTCGAAGGCATGCGGCAGCTGACGCTGGGGTACGGGCTGACCCACCCGCGCCGGCAGGGGAGCGTATCCGCGCGACTCACGCCGCGGAGCGTTGGCCTGCCCGCTAAACCGGCCCGCGGTTATCGGATCCCGATAGGGTACGCCGAGGCGATGAGTGGGATCGTGCCGCCAGATTCCTCCCGGCGGCTCATGACCAGTGCGGAAGCGCTGGAAGCGCTCGCGATCGATCCTTATCAAGTGATGTCGCCAGTCGAAAGCCGCCCAGGCCCAAAAGCCAAAAAGCGGATTGATACCGACATCAAAGGCGATAGTGGAATCAGACGGCACGCAAGCTCCGGCCCAGGTTCCGAAATAGAACGGCGGGTAATCGGGATCGGGCCAAGCGCCGTAGATGCACCAAGGATTATAGACCGGGACATACACGATTTCCGCGTTCGCCGATTCGATCATGATCTGCCGATCATCGGTCGAAACCATCAGCTGCGGCGTCGAGACGAGCGCGCCGGCGGCTTGCGCACGCTGGCGCAGTGCTTGAACCGCATCCATGACGTCAGCTGGCTGGGCGAGAAACGCGTCGCCGAGCTGCTCTACCCATTGCAGGTTAGCGTCCATCATGTGCAGGAGTTGCGGAAACGAAACCAGTGATTTTACGCTCGGATCCCAGGGCTGTTGCTGCAACGCCGCCGTCAATGCGTCGCGATTAAGCGCTGCGTTGGCGGGGTTCTGCAGCCAGCGATCCGCCTCGACGACCTCGGCCGGGTAGGTCGCGGCCATCAAGATCTGTGCGATCAGCGGATCGGGGTAAAGCGCGATCGGCGCGACCAACTGATCGAGCTGTGCGGCAGGGCGGAGCAACGTGCCAGTCGCCGAAGCCGGCTGTGCCGGCGCGGTCGACCCATAGAAGCCCATGAAGACAACAACGCCCACGACGGCGAGCCCGTAGACCCGATCCGCAAAGCAAAACATTTTTAAACTTTGTAGCGCGCCGATCCGCGCCGGATTGATCCACATCAAGGGCTGCGCGCCTTTCCGCGTTCGAGCGCCCGCGACGTAAGGTGCCCGCAGTTTATCCCGGCCGCGCCCTGGTCGTTCCCTCGCCTGCTGTCAATTCAATCACCAGATGGTCGCGGTGCTCGCGGCCGTATTCGTCGACCACCCGAACCGCAATGCAGTGGGTGCCGGCTTCAAGGTCCCCGGGCAGCCGCGCCGACCAGATATGCGACGACGGCTCGGCCTTCACCCAAGGTTTCTTGGTCGCCTCATTGCGGGCGAACACTTCCTCGACGAACGGGTCTGGCCGTGCCACGCGCTGCATCGTGACCGCCGCGCGCTCGCCGACGCGATACTCGACGGACGTGCGCGGACCGCCGTCGAAGAAATTGACGACGACGTTCGTCGCAAACGCGCTGTCCTGCGGGATCGGCGAGCCGAGCAGTTCGCCCATGCGGAATTCGCTGTAAAGCTCCCTCCGGTCGCGGTGAAATTCAGCATCGAGAACGATCCGCATTTGCCGCGCATGGGGCTCGTTGGCCGGTTGGAACCGTGTCGTAACGCTTCGCCCGTCGATCGACAGAATGTGAAAGCCGTTCGGACTGCCGTCGCGGCTGTCGGCGACCGCAATGCCGCGATGATCGTATGGCCCGCTCCACCACGAGCCTGATACCGCCGTCATCACATGGTGGTGGTGCGGCGACGGCCCGGCAAAGCCGTCCCCGGCACCGAAATAATGATGCTCGGTGGTGTGGGTGTGCCCCGACAAACTTAAGGTATTTGGGCGTCCGGCGAGCAGCTTCAAAAAGTCGGCGCGATTGACAGTGTTCGTCGCCGGATCGGCGCCGTCGAGATAATTCTGCAATGGAATGTGCATGCAGGCCACGACCAGTTTATCGGCCGGAAATTCCTTGAGCACGTTGGCGATGAAAGTCAGCTGCCGCTGGTCGAAACGACCTTCGAATTTGCCGCCGCCGCGCGGCTTTCCCGCATCGAACCCGAGATAGTTGACATTATCGAGCATCAGGAACAACGCGCCGCCATATTCGAACGCGTAATAGTTCGGGCCGTAGGTCCGCTTGAATGTCTCGCGCGAATATTTTGCGCCTGGCGCTTCGTAATTCAGATCGTGATTGCCGCCGATGTTATACCACGGCAGTCCGATCTGGCCGATGATGCGGTTCAAGCGCGGATAAAGCGACAAATCGTCGAACATGATGTCGCCGGTGGTCATGCCGAATGCCGCCTTGGCGCCGATCAGGACGTTGACCACGTCATCGCGGATGAAATTGACCTCGACCTGGCTCTCCGGCTGTGGATCGGTAAAGACAATGACGTCAAATTTTTGCGGCTCGTCGACCTTGCGCAACGGGAAATCGAGAGAATCCGGCAGCGGCCCAGTCGGATCGATGCCGCGATATCGCAGATTAAGATTTTGCGGCGCGCCAGCCGGCTGATGAATGTAATAAAAACGCGGCAGCATGTCCGCATCGACCGGCACGGCGTAGCCACTCGGTTTGATAACGAAGATGACACTCCCGTCCTCGAGTGGAAGCGTGTAGCGTCCATCCGCGTCGGTCTTGACGACATCGCGGCCGTTCGAGACCAGAACGCCGGCAATACCCGAATCGCTTGCCTGGCGATGAACATCGCCGGAGCGGTTTTCGTAGACGACGCCCGAGACGGTGCCGCTGTCCGCGGCAAAGGCTCGGCCGAGCGGAACGATCGCAGCAGAGAGCGCTGCGGCGGTTCCATATTTCACGACGTCGCGGCGCGAGGGCTTAAGCTCGGCGCCAGAGAAACTTTCGCCTAAAGCAGTCATGGCTGAAATCCTCCGCTGCCAATTGGTCGGGGCACACGATTGCTCGTTGCGGCTTAATAGACTGACCTGACTGGATTATGACCGACGGGAGGGCGCGGCGGTCAACTCTGGCTGTAACGACTACAAAAACATCGCCGCGTTATCGGCGCCGGCTTCCCAGACGTTCAAGGCGGCTCCCCAGAGCGCGAGCTTGCCGTTGCGATATTGCCAGAGCTCGACGCCACGCACTCTCCTGCGTTATTACGCGCCGCGCCGAACGATCACGCTGAGATTATTGGCAGGCATCGGCATGGTTTCCGCCAGCGTAAGGCCGTGACGCGCAGCGAGAGCGGTCACGTCGGCAAGATCGCGAATGCCCCATTCGGGATTTCGCGCGCGCAGCGAAGTATCAAACTCTTCATTACTCGGCGCAGTGTGGCGGCCGTCGATCTTGTAAGGGCCATAGAGAAAGAGAACGCCACCGGCCGGCAAAATGCGCGCGGCGCCGCGCATCAAAGCTTCGGTCACCGCCCACGGTGAAATATGAATCATGTTGTTGCACACGATCGCATCGGCGCGGGCGACCGGCCACGGCTCCACCGTGGTATCGAGGCGCATCGGCGCCAGCAGATTGGCCACGCCGGCGCCGGCGCGATGCGCGGCGATGCTTGCAAGTGCGGCTGCGTCAATGTCGGTCGGCTGCCAAGAAATGCCGGGCAGCGCCTTGGCGAAGAAGACGGCGTGCTCGCCGCTGCCGCTGGCGATTTCGATCACGAGCCCCGACGGCGGCAGCACCCGTTTGAGCACGTCGAGGATCGGCCCGCGATTACGGGCGACGTGGCCGTGGTAGAGCCGAGGATCGGATGCTTCAGGCATTCTGTTTGGGTCCTTCGGGCGAACAAGCGTACCCCGATTTCGCTGTGCGAAAATACTGGCTACATACTCGTCGCGGCGTGCCTTTCCATCATCCTGAGGTGGCCGCGTGGCGGCCCTCGAAGGATGCCAGCCTCAGCGCCTCGGCCGTCGCCCTTCGAGGCTCGCGGAGTTTATCATCGGGCCGACCACTTCGGGTCGGACCCGTTGGCTCGCGCCTCAGGGTAACGGGGAACTGGAGGTTCACTTGAAAACGGCCATTACCGAAATGTTCGGCATCCGCCATCCCATCATCCAGGGCGGGATGCATTATGTTGGCTTTGCCGAGCTCGCTTCCGCAGTATCGAATGCCGGCGGCCTTGGCATCATCACCGGCCTGACGCAGAAGACGCCGGAACTGCTGGCGCGTGAAATCGCGCGCTGCCGCGACATGACCGAAAAGCCGTTCGGCGTGAACCTCACCTTCCTGCCGGCGCTCAAGTCGCCGCCTTATCCGGAATACATCGCCGCCATTGTCGAAGGCGGCGTCAAGATCGTCGAGACCGCGGGACGAAGCCCGGAACAATATCTGCCGCCGTTGAAGGCGGCCGGCATCAAGATCATCCACAAATGCACCTCGGTGCGCCATTCGCTCAAAGCCGAGCGGATCGGCTGCGATGCGGTCAGCGTCGACGGCTTCGAATGCGGCGGCCATCCCGGCGAAGACGACGTGCCCAATATGATTCTGCTCCCGCGCGCCGCCGACGAACTAAAAATTCCATTCGTGGCCTCGGGCGGCATGGCGGATGCGCGCAGCCTGGTCGCGGCGCTGGCGATGGGCGCGGCCGGCATGAACATGGGCACGCGGTTTATTGCTACCAAAGAGGCGCCGGTTCACGACCACGTCAAGCAGGCGATCGTCGCCGCCTCCGAGCTCGACACGCGGCTGATCATGCGGGCGCTGCGCAACACCGAACGCGTCCTGAAAAACGCCGCCGTCGATCGCATCGTCGAGCTCGAACGCGAGAAGGGCTCGGCGCTGACCTTCACCGATATTCAGGAGCAGGTCGCCGGGGTCTATCCCCGGATTTTGATGGAGGGCGACATGGACGCGGGCGCCTGGAGCTGCGGCATGGTCGCCGGGCTGATCGACGACATCCCGACCGTCGCCGAGTTGATTGACCGCATCATGGCCGAAGCGGAGCAGCTGATTCGCGTGCGGCTGATCGGCTTGCTCGGCCACGACGCGACGCCGGCGGCGAAGGTGGCTTGAGGCGCGACGGTCGCCACGACGGCCTCAGCTGCGCAGGCCCAGCAGGCAGAGATATTCCCAGGCCAACGTGGCGCCGGCCAGAGCCGTGATTTCCGCGACATCGTAAGCTGGCGCGACTTCAACCACGTCCATACCGACAAATCGAAGCTGCGTTAGCCGCCGCACCATCGCCTGTACTTGCCAGCTGGCGAGGCCGCCGATCTCCGGCGTTCCGGTACCGGGCGCGAAGGCAGGGTCGAGCACGTCGATATCCACGCTCAGATAGACCGGCGCATCGCCGATGATCTCGCCAATGCGTGCGGCAATGGCAGCGGGATCCGACTCGTGAACATCCTGCGCGCTGATCGTCACCACGCCGCGCGCCGCCGTCCAGTCACGAACCTCGCGTGATACCGGAGACCGGATGCCGATCTGAACCATTCGGCGCGGATCGATCAGGCCCTCCTCGATTGCGTGGTAGAACACCGAGCCGTGTCCGTAAGTCTGCCCGAAACTATCGGGCCAGGTATCGACGTGCGCATCGAAGTGAACCAGCGCGGACGGGCCCCGCCTTTTTGCCGACGCACGCAGTAGCGGAAGGGTGATGCTGTGATCGCCTCCTAAGGCAACGAGGTGTTCGATCTCGCGCGCCTGCTCCTCGATCAGCGCCAGGCTGGCCACAAGGTCTCCGAGTGCGATCGCAAAGTCGCCGATGTCGGCCAGTGGCAGCTTGGTTGCATCGACCCGGTGCTGCGGATGCTCGCCATCCACCAGCATCCGGCTCGCTTGCCGCATGGCGCCCGGTCCGAAGCGCGCGCCGCTGCGGTTGGTCGTCCCGAGGTCGAGAGGAATTCCGGCAATGCAGATCGGGGACGCGCGATCGCGGTGACTGGTGCCGAGAAATGTCGGCGCAACCGAGTAGGTCGCCACCCCGGTCATGGCCGCGCCGCAATCGCAAAACGGAACACGGCGGCGGCAACGGCGCAGGTCCAGTCGCCGTTGGGAGCCCCTTCGGCTGCCGCCGTCACCGAAAGACTGTCGACGATGAGATTGCTCATTTCATAAACGCGTTTGCGCTCATCCCAGGCCGCGCTCGGATCGAACTCGACGCCGAGCGTGGAGGCCAGCATGGTCGCCGCGAGATCCTCGACGTAATCCCTAATCTCCGCCTCGGTCATGCCGAAGCAATGATGCTCCGAGATGTAACCGTAATGAGCCGGATCCTTCGGCCGAGCCAGACCGATTCCGGCGGCGATCCGGCGGCCCGGCTCGTTGGTTTCGGCGCGCGCCATGACGCAGAACGTGATCTCGCCGGGGCTCAAAGTGGCAATCCCGGCGGCGGGCGTGATGAGTTCACATCCCGGCGGCAGAATTGAGGAGACGGTGACGAGGTTCTGCTGCTCGATATCCGCATCGCGCAGCGCATATTCAAATGCGTTGAGCAGGTGCCGGTGAACGCCGATGCCGCGGGTGAGAAATACCTGCTTTGGAACTGGAAACATGCGCCACCCATCATCACGCTTACGCTAGCAATCACCACCAACCCGAGGACCTCGCAAGAAATATCTTGTGGCATCGACTGCATCCATGACCGACTTGTGACAAGCTTCCTTTTCAAATGCCGCCTAGATCACCGTTATGAACAAACGTCCCATAGGAATTATCATCGTTGCGATCTTCGCGATCATCGCCGGAATCGGCGAAATTATAGTCGGCGTGACTGGAAATTTTCTGGGCATCCTTTCTCGAAGCATGGAGCCGGCGTTCTCAACCGCCGCCATCGGTGCGTTCTATTGTCTGGGCGGCTTATCGCTGCTGATAACCAGAAAGAAGTGGGGCGCAGTATTGAGCATTGCTTTTATTGGCGCTGAAATACTCGGACGCGTGTACCTGGTCACGGCTGGCATCGCTCCATCGAGCGGGACCGATCTGGTCAAAGTCTTCATCGGCGGCGCGATCGCGCTCGCCATCATGATCTATATCGGATGGCATTCTTTCGCTTGATCCTCCCCCGGCGCAGTCCCCAGTCGAGAGACTACGCGCTTGACAAGGCGTCACTCTTTATGTTACACGCAACGAATCTCGCTCGCCAAGGACGCCTGTCGCGAAGGTATTCCGAGAGGTGGAGCGAGTGCGGTGCCCGCGCGCGGAACGATACACTCCGCACCCGGGCAGCTTCGGGCATCATGCTGACCGGCACTACGACCGGTCCGGGAGGTGCGTTCCCTGGACTGGGACAGGCGGGCGCGGGTAACGCCCGCGTAAGAGCGCGAGATCTTCGCTCCCCGGTTGGGGCGACCGTACCGGATCGAACGTCCTGCCGCGTCCCAGGAAGCCTGGCCTGGAGTTGCGCCCAAGGGCCGAAAGCCCTGACGGTAAGAGCCGTAGTGGAACGCCGATAGGCGAGCGCGTCCCGCTGGACGCGCGCCGCATCGCGAGATGCGGAGGTTGGCTGAACACGTCTGTCGGCGTTCCGCTTCCTTTTTTCTTGGTCGTCATTGCGCTTTGTAGGGTGGGTAGAGCGAAGCGAAACCCACGCGGTGAAGCCTAGAGGGAAGCACAGCGTGGGCACGGCGCGGAGCTTGTCATCGGGCCGGCCACTTCGGGCCGGACCCGTTGGCGCCTTTGCGCCACCCTACGGTGTCGTTCAGCAAAACTCGGGCGCAGATCGCGTCGCGGGAAGGTGTTTGCTTTTCCGCCCCCGCGTAGTGAAACGAAGCGGGGAGGGGGACCATGCGAAGCATGGTGGAGGGGGTCTGCAGCGCCTAGGCTGGCGACGCGGCCGACGCCCCTTCCACCGCGCTGCCGCGCAGCGCGGTCCCCCTTCCCCGCTTCGCGGGGCAGGATGAATAGCTACAGCGGTACGTCGTAATAGCCGAGCGCTTCTTCGAGTTCTTCTTGTTCGTAGCCGAAGTGGGAGCGCACGAAGCGCTCAAGGGCGACGAACGCCGCCTTGAGTTCCGAAAACGTTTCGCGGTCGGGCTGCGTCACGGTGTTTCTGGCGCCATCTTCCAGCGCTTCCAACAGCTGATGGATGATCAAATGCTCCTGGCTCAACCGGTCGACGACTTTCTTAAGCCCGTCGCTGCCGTGACGAAGCGCGGGAAACATGTGGTGGTCTTCGATGGTGTGATGCAGCGTCAGCATCTGACACTCGCGGCCGCAAAGGTTGCCGAACAGCCGGTAATTGTTGGTCATCTGCATGGAGGAAATCGCGTCTACGAGCGTTGCCGCACTTTGTTCGCCGGCTTCGACCTGCTCCATCACCCAGCGCACCTGGTCGATCTGCTCGAGGTGATGAGCGTGGATCAAAGCCAGACGTTTGCCGAGCCGCCGTTGCGCCGGCGTGACGCCCTCGATTTTGGGAGCCTTCGGACGCGTCGAGTCGTCGAGGAGAGTGATCGTCGTGCGCGCCTGTTCGCTGGCCATACCGTGAGCTCGCCTCGAAGCGTCATTGATTGATCGGGAGGGAAATATTGGCGGGCTTGATATGATCGGTGCGGCGCAAACGCGCAAGGACGGCGGGCGCGGCCTCAAGATTGGGAATGACTTCATAGCCCATATTCCGGCGGTCGAAGCTTGAAATTAATCCGGCGTTGACCGGCCGCGCGCTTTCGTGTCACGTCGCGCGACTTCAATAACGCCGGAAACGACTGCGATTCCAATGGCCATCGAACGTTACAACGCCGCCGAAGCGGAGGCCCGCTGGCAGAGGGTTTGGGACGAACGCGGCATCTTCGCCACGCCGAACGAGCACGCCAAGCCGAAATACTACGTGCTGGAGATGTTCCCCTATCCGTCGGGGCGCATCCACATGGGGCACGTCCGCAACTACACCATGGGCGACGTGGTGGCGCGGGTGAAACGGGCGATGGGCTTTGCCGTGCTGCATCCGATGGGCTGGGACGCCTTCGGGCTGCCGGCCGAGAACGCCGCCGCCGAGCGCAAGATCCATCCCAAGGCGTGGACCTACGACAACATTGCCACCATGAAGGCGCAGCTCAAGTCGATGGGGCTGTCGCTCGACTGGAGCCGCGAGATCGCGACCTGCGATCCGGCGTACTACAAGCATCAGCAGAAAATGTTTCTCGATTTCCTGCGCGCCGGCCTGGTCGAGCGCCGAAAGTCGAAAGTGAACTGGGACCCGGTCGACCAGACCGTGCTCGCCAACGAGCAGGTGATCGACGGCCGCGGCTGGCGCTCCGGCGCCATTGTCGAGCAGCGCGAGCTGACGCAATGGTTCTTCAAGATCACGGATTATTCGCAGGATTTGCTCGACGCGCTCGATACGCTCGACCGCTGGCCGGAAAAAGTCCGGCTGATGCAGAAGAACTGGATCGGCCGCTCGGAAGGATTGTTGGTCCGGTTCGCGCTCGATCCGGCAACCGCGCCGCGCGACACCAACGAACTGGAAGTCTTCACCACGCGGCCCGACACTTTGTTCGGCGCCAAATTCATGGCGGTGGCGCCGGATCATCCGCTGGCCGCGGCGGCGGCGAAGCATAATCCAAAGCTGGCCGCCTTCATCGAAGAGTGCCGGCACCACAGCACCGCAGAGGCGGACATCGAAACCGCCGAGAAGATGGGCTTCGACACCGGCATCAGGGCGGCGCACCCGTTTGATCCATCGTGGACGCTGCCGGTCTATGTCGCCAATTTCATTTTGATGGAATACGGCACCGGCGCGATTTTCGGCTGCCCGGCGCACGACCAGCGCGACCTCGATTTCGTCAACAAATACGGGCTCGGAAACACCCCGGTCGTCTGCCCGCCCGAGCGTCGACCCGAAGACGTTCGTCATCACCGACACCGCCTATGACGGCGACGGCCGCATGATCAACTCGCGCTTCCTCGACGGCATGACGATCGCCGAAGCGAAAGAGGAAGTGGCGCGGCGGCTGGAAAATGAAAGCTTCCGGCAATCGTCCGGTCGCGCAGCGGCAGGTCAATTTCCGCCTGCGCGATTGGGGCATTTCACGCCAGCGCTACTGGGGTTGCCCGATCCCGGTGATCCACTGCGAAGTCTTGCGGTGTGCTGCCGGCGCCTGAACAAAGCCTGCCGATCACCCTGCCGGAGGACGTGACGTTCGACCGGCCCGGCAATCCGCTCGACCGGCACCCGACCTGGAAGCACGTGAAGTGCCCGCAATGCGGCGCGCCGGCGACGCGCGAGACCGACACCATGGACACGTTCGTCGACTCGTCCTGGTATTTCATCCGCTTCACCGATCCGTGGATCACGACCGCGCCGACCGACCGCAAGGTGGCCGACGCCTGGATGCCGGTTGACCAATATATCGGCGGCATCGAGCACGCGATCCTGCATCTGCTGTACAGCCGCTTCTTCACCCGCGCGATGAGGAAGACCGGGCACGTCGGCCTCGACGAACCGTTCGCCGGCCTGTTCACCCAAGGCATGGTCGTGCACGAGACTTATCGCCGAGCGGATGGCGAATGGGTGGCGCCCGCAGACATCAAGATCGAAACCCTGGGTGACGTGCGGCAAGCGACACTGACCTCGACCGGCGAGCCGATTGAGATCGGCCCGATTGAGAAAATGTCGAAGTCGAAAAGGAACACCGTCGATCCCGACGACATCATCAAAGAATACGGCGCCGACGTCGCGCGCTGGTTCATGCTTTCGGATTCGCCGCCGGAGCGCGACGTGGAATGGACCGAGCGCGGCGTGCAGGGCGCCTGGCGCTTCATGCAGCGGCTGTGGCGGCTGGTCGGCGAAGCGGCCGAGATTGCGGCGACGGCTCCTCCCGAACGGCCAAGCCAATTCTCACCCGCGGCCGTGACGCTGCGTAAGGCGACCCACCGGGCGCTGGCCCGGGTGACCGATGACATTGAAAAGCTACACTTCAATGTTTGTGTGGCGCACATCTACGAATTTGCTAATGGGATCAGTGCGATAATTGGGGAAATCGAGGGGGCCGCTTCCGACCTCGGACCGGACTTTCGCTGGGCCATGCGCGAAGCAGTTAATGTTCTTGTGCAACTGTTTCATCCGATGATGCCGCACCTCGCCGAGGAATGCTGGGCCATGCTCGGCCATGATACGCTGGTCGCGGAGGCGGCGTGGCCGCAGGTCGAGCGCGACCTCTTGATCGAGCACACGCTGACGCTGCCGGTGCAGATCAACGGCAAAAAGCGCGCCGACGTGACGGTGGCGCGCGATGCCGCGAACGCCGACATCGAGGCTGCCGTTCTCGCGCTCGAGGCGGTACAAAAGGCGCTTGACGGCAAGGCGCCTAAGAAGGTGATCGTGGTGCCGCAACGGATCGTCAATGTGGTGGCGTGAGCATTTGGTGAACTGGCGCCGGTCGGTCCGGCTCGTTGTGGTGCTCGCCGCCGCCGGCCTTACCGCGGGCTGTTTCGAGCCGCTTTACAAGAGCCACCCGTCGGTCGGCGGCGAAGGGGTGCAGGACAAATTCGCCGCGGTCGAAATTCCGCCGATCAAAGCCCCGAAAGGCACACCGACCGAACGCATCGCGGTCGGGATGTACAATGCGCTGTCGTACGACCTGCATAACGGCGGCAACGGCGCCCCGCCGATCTATCGGCTCAATGTGGACGTCTCAAGTTCGCAATTCGTCGCCGTGATCAATCCCACCAGCGGCCGACCGGATGCGGCGATCGAAGTCGTCACCGCGACCTTCCAGCTGACTGAGATCGCGACCGGCAAGACCGTGGTCACCGACACGACCACCATGCACGTCGACTACGACATTCCCGGCTCGCAACAACGCTTCGCCTCGCAGCGCGCACGCCGCGATGCCGAGGACCGCGCGGTTACGGTAGCCGCCGGGGCTATCCGCAACAGGCTGGCTTCGTACTTCGTCGCCGGGACGTAAACTTGCTCCGCTGCTTCCGCGAAAGCGGGAATCCAGATTGGCCTTTGTCGTAGTTTTGCGCTCGCGTCGCGCTTTCGCCGCGAAAAGCGAATAGCCATTTGACCTGTGTCGAGCCTGACCTAAGGGCTGCCGCGAGCATGGTTGCCGTCAAAAATTCCGAAGTTGATGGCTTCATCGCCCGCCTCGATCCGGCGCGGCCGGTGATACTCGTCTTCGGCCCGGACGCCGGCCTGGTCAGCGAGCGGGTCAACGCCATCGTCAAAGCTTCGGTCGACGATCCGAACGATCCGTTCTCGCTGGTCCGTCTTGACGGCGAAGAACTCACCGCCAATCCGGGCCGGTTGGTGGAAGAGGCGCAGACGATCCCGCTGTTCGGCGGGCGGCGGGCGGTCTGGGTGAAGGCCGGGAGCCGCAACATTGCGCCGGCCGTCGAGGCGCTGCTCGCCTTGCCGGCGAGTGAATGCCGCGTGGTGATCGAGGCTGGCGACCTGCGCCGCACCGCGCCGTTGCGGGCCGTCGTCGAGCGCGCCAAGAATGCCGCGGCGTTGCCCTGCTACACCGACGGTGAGAAGGAGCTGGGACGGCTGATCGATGCCGAAATGCGCGCCGCCGACCTCGTGCTGAAGCCGGAGGCCCGCGCCATGCTCATTCCGCTTCTTGGCGGCGACCGGGTGGCCTCGCGCAACGAGATCCGCAAGCTTGCGCTCTATGCCCGCGGCCGCACCGAAGTCGGCGTCAGCGATGTGATTGCGGTGGTCTCCGACGCCTCGGAACTGGCGCTCGACGAACTCATCGATGCGGCGTTTGCCGGCCGGCCGGCCGATCTGGAGGCGCAGCTGTCGAAGGTCCGCACCGCCGGCACTCCGGTCGGCTCGATCTTTTTCGCCGCCCAGCGCCAACTTGCGCAACTGCACCGATGGCGCACGATGATCGAAGAGGGCGCGCCGTTCTCGCTCGATCGCTTGCAGCCGCCGCTGCATTTTACCCGCAAAAACCTGGTCGAAGCGGCACTCAAGCAGTGGACCGCGGCGCGGCTCGCCAATGCCATGGCGGAACTCGCCGCCGCCGTGCTGGCCTCGCGAAAGACGGCGGCGCTCGCCGACACTATCGGCGAGCGCGCCTTGCTATCGATCGCGGTGAAGGCGCGGCGCAGTGCAGCGTAGCGGCCGACGTCGGTTATGTCGGGTTTTCCAGGCTGAAGGTCTGGGTATCGTCGTCATAGGCGAACGCTTCGGCGTAGCGGGCCCAGGCGGTGACCGAGCGCAAAGTCTCTTCCGCGTCCTCGGTGCTCATGTGGTCTTCCAGCTCGTCGAAGAAACGGCTTTTCGGTGCTCCGTGATGGGCACGCTCCTGCAGTATGCGCCGGATGTGGGCGGCAAGCGGCACATAGGTCAGCAGCTGGCGCTGGAAGATTTTCTTGCGCTCGTCGGTGTCCGCGTCCACGAATTGCTTGCCGACGTCCGTGAGCTTGATGTCGCCGCCCTCGACCTCCACGAGGTGCATCATCTGCAGCGCGTCCGAGACGGGAAAAAGATCGTCGCCTTCCATATGCAATTCGTCGGCGAGAACCGGCAAGTCGGCTTTGCCGTTGAAAGGTTCGGCGGCCAGCGCTTCCAACAGACCGGACAGGAGATTGGCGGAAACCCGCGGAAGAATTGTGTCGATGCTTGCAGCTACCGTCCCCGGCGTTGTTTCAATTCGCGGCGGCGTCTGCGTGCGCGCGGTCATCGCGACATAAATTTTCTCGACCAGATCGCGGAAGCTGAGGATCGAGGCGATTGCGCGGTTGCTTGAGGTCGACGGCGATTTCGCGAATGATCCGCCCCGGATTCGAGGAGAACAACAGAATGCGGTCGCACATCAGCACCGCTTCTTCGATGTTGTGGGTGACCAGAATGACGCCCTTGATCGGCAGCTTGCCGTCGCCCCAAAGCTCGAGGAAGTCGGTGCGCAGCGTTTCCGCGGTAAGCACATCGAGCGCCGAGAACGGTTCATCCATGAGGAGGATATTGGGATGGACGACAAGCGCGCGGGCAAAACCGACACGCTGGCGCATGCCGCCGGACAACTCGCGCGGATAGGCGGATTCGTAGCCATCGAGCCCGATGAGATCGATAGCCGCGAGCGCGCGCTTTCTGATTTCGACTTCGGGAAGCCCGAGCGCCTCGAGGCCGAGCTGAACGTTTTCCAGAACGGTGAGCCAGGGGAACAGCGCGAAAGACTGGAACACCATGGCGATGCCGGGCGCCGGCGCAACCACCGGCTGACCGAGATAGGTGATGCTGCCAGCCGACGGCGGCATCAGGCCGGCGATTGAGCGCAGCAATGTCGACTTGCCCGATCCGGTACGGCCGAGCAGGCCGACGATCTGTCCCTGCGTCAGCTGCAGTTCGATCCCGTCGAGTACCAGAAGCTCGCCGCCGTCCGCGCGCGGGAAGGTTTGACGCAGTTCATGAATGTCGAGAAGCGCGGTGTCCATGTTGGCCTCAACCAAGCCGGAACTTGCGTTCCGCGTAGAGATAGAGCGGGCGCCAGAACGTGCGATTGATCAGAACGACGAACAAGCTCATGACGGCGATGCCGAGCACAATGCGATGAAAGTCGCCCGCTTCGGTCTGTTGCGCAATATAAGCACCGAGGCCCTGCGCTACGAGACGATCGTTCCCCCAACTCGCTACCTCGGCGACGATGCTCGCATTCCACGATCCGCCGGACGCGGTGATGGCGCCAGTCACGTAGTAAGGAAGAACGGCAGGAAGCGCGATCCGCCGCCACCACAGCCAACCACGGACATGAAAATTGGCGCCGGCGGCGCGCAACTCGGCCGGGATCGCCATTGCTCCGGCAACGACGTTGAACAGGATGTACCATTGTGTGCCCAGAATCATCAGCGGGCTCAACCAAATGTCCGGGTTGAGCCGGAATGCGACGATCGCCGAAACCGCAATGGGAAACAGCAGATTTGCCGGAAAAGCGGCGAGAAACTGCGCCACCGGCTGAACGATGTTGGCGAGATGCGGCCGTGTGCCGACCCATACGCCCACCGGAACCCAGATCACTGTGGCGACGGCGATCAGGACCACAATGCGGGTCAAAGTCGCGAGCCCAAGAAGCAGCGTCGTTGCGACGTCCGACGGCGTGATGTCTTGAACGACAAACCGTCCGACCTGCCAAAGAGCGACCGCTGCGAGAGCTGTCACGATCGCGGCCCATTGGAAGGTGACCCAGCCGTGCTGTTTCTGCGGTTCGCGCATCACCGGCGCGGCGCCTTTGGACCAACGCGCGAGCAGCAGGCGCCGCCACACGGAAGCGAATGGCCGCATGAGCCGGTCGACCAGCCGGGAGCGACGCAGGACAGTGAGCACCCACGAATGCGGCAGCGGCGCGCCTGGCTCCTGTTCGAAGCGGAAGCGGTCCGCCCAAGCCACCAGCGGCCGGAACAACACCTGGTCGTAGATCAAGATCACGATGAGCATGGTCAGGATTGCATAGCCAACCGCCGCGAGATCCCGATGCTCGATGGCGAGCGCGATGTAGGAGCCGACACCCGGCAGCGTGATCGTCGTGTTACCGACGCTGATCGCCTCGGAAGCAACGACAAAGAACCAGCTTCCGGACATCGACAGCATCATGTTCCAGATGAGCTGTGGGGTCGCGAATGGCACATCGACCCGCCAGAACCTCATCCAGGGACTGAGCCCGAAGTTGCGCGACGCCTCAACGAGTTCGGTCGGCACCGTGCGCAGCGATTGGTAGAAGCTGAACGCCATGTTCCAGGCTTGGCTGGTGAAAATCGCGAAGATGGCCGCGAATTCGGCGCCGAGGACGCGACCCGGCGCGAGCGCCATAAAGAACACGACAGTAATCGAGATGAAGCCGAGGATCGGCACTGACTGGAGGATGTCGAGCAGCGGGACCAGCAACCGCTCGGCCTGCTTGTTCTTGGCCGCGAGCGTCGCATAGGTGAAAGTAAACAGAAGCGACAAAGCCATCGCGATGAACATGCGAAGCGTCGTGCGCGCGGCGTATTCGGGCAGGTTGGCGGGATCGAGCGAGACCGGCTTTAATCGCAATTCGGCTAACGGTTGAAACAGGTGCCGGCTCGCCTCGGCGAGAAATACCAATAGCCCGATGATCAAAAGGACGGCCAGCACGTCCCAACGGGTGAACATACGGGGCCACCCACCGACGGAAATTGGCACGGTCAGTCGCATAGCCACGTTGCCCGCTTCAGTTGGGAGGCCGTCACAGGATCGTCATGAAAATCGCGGCTTCGATCCCCATTCCAAGCCGCGAGCTTGACGCGATCACATAACACTGGCGCGAAGTCATTCAAACATTATTACGCTCATTACCCGCGAGGTAATTTGAACTCGGCCATGGTCCCGCTTAGGTTTGCGGCATGCTCAATCGAACGCAACCGGTAGGCGGATTGTTGCGCCAATGGCGGCAGCGCCGGTGGCTGAGCCAGCTTGATCTCGCCTGCGACGCCGGGATCTCGACCAGGCATTTGAGCTTTGTGGAAACCGGCCGATCGCACCCGAGCCGCGAGATGCTGCTGCACCTTTCGGAGCAGCTCGAGGTACCGGTCCGCGAGCGCAATGTGCTCTTAGTGGCAGCGGGGTACGCGCCGATTTTCCCCGAGCGTCCGCTGGCGGACCCAGCGCTGGCCCCTGCGCGCGCCGCTATCGACCTCATACTGGACAAGCAGCAGCCCTATCCGGCCTTCGCGCTCGACCGGCAATGGCGCATCGTCGCCAGCAACGCAGCATTGCCGGAGTTGTACGACGGCGTCGCGCCCGACCTGCTGCAGCCACCGGTCAACGCCATGCGACTGTCATTGCATCCGAACGGGCTCGCGCCGCACATTGTCAATCTCGCCGAATGGCGCGCACACCTTCTGTATCGGCTGCGCCGCCAAGTTGAACTTACCGCCGACGCGGCGCTGATAGACCTTCTCCGCGAGGTGAGCGGCTATCCTGCGGGTGGTGCGGGTCCGATTCAAACGAGGCAGCTTGAAAACGAAATCGCCGTACCGTTTAAGATCAAAGTCGCCGGCGACATCCTGTGCTTCCTCAGCATGACAACCGTTTTTGGCACCGCTGTTGACGTTATGTTGTCGGAACTGGTGCTGGAACTATTCTTCCCCGCCGATGACGACACGACCGAGACGGTGCGGCGGATGGCAGCGGCCTCAGGCCGTGCGAATTAGGGTGCTTTTCTTTACCCGCCGCGTAATCGCTTTGCCGCTTCCCCGCAGCGACATTGGGCGCACGGCCATCAAGGCCGATGTTTGAACGCGAGGAGAAATCTCATGACCAACGTCAACGAAACCGTCGTCCGCTATATCGCCGCGTGGAACGAGCGCGACCCGAAGCGCCGCCGCGATCTCGTTGCCCAGACTTGGGCCGATGACGGCAGCTATATCGATGCGCATCGTCACGGCACAGGCCATGGCGCCATCGACGCCATGCTCGCCACTGCGCAGGCGCAATTCCCCGGCTATCGCCTCAACCTCATCGGCGGGATCGAAGCGCACAACAATTTCGTGCGCTTTTCCTGGAAAGCCGGCGGAACAAATGAGGCGCCGCTCTATCTGGGAGGCACGGATTTCGCCTCGCTAGCGCCGGACGGCCGGATCAAGACCGTGGCCGGATTCACCGACGCCGCGCCGGCGCCGGTGAAGTAAAAACAAGAAGCGCATACACTGACGGCATCGCCCGGGCCTCTATGGCCACGGGCGATGCCCAACCGGAAAGCGCCTTCGAAAACGGTTGCGGCGACGAGACGAATTTCGCCATAAATCCATCTCAACACCGATCGAGGGGCCTTTGGGCGAGATATTGAACGAACAAACGATAACGTTGCCCGAGGACCTTGTGCGCGAGGTGGCCAAAGCGCAGGAAGCCTGGCTTGCGAGCCACAATTCGCGCCGCCTCTGGAATGCGGACAGCACGCTATGGACGGGCCGGGATGAGAGCGAATGGCTCGGTTGGCTCGACATCCTCGGCAACAAATCTCCAGACGCCAACGCTCTAGGGGAATTTGCGGGGCAGCTCCGTGCGGAAAACTTTGCCGACGTGCTGCTGTTGGGCATGGGCGGATCGAGCCTCGGCCCGGAGGTGCTGGCGGAAAGCTTGGGATCGGCGCCGCACTACCCGAAGCTGCATGTCTTGGACTCCACCGATCCGCATCAGGTGCAGCGTTTCGAGAGCTGTATTGATCTCGCGCACACGCTGTTTCTGGTTTCCAGCAAGTCTGGCACGACGCTCGAAACCAGCGTGCTGATGGATTATTTCTTCGCTAAAGCATCAGCAGCGCTGGGCAACACTGCCGGCCGACATTTTGCCGCCATCACCGATCCCGGCAGCCGGTTGCAAAAGACCGCCGCGGATCGCGGCTTCCGCAAAGTTTTCCTCGGCGCGCCCAGCATTGGCGGTCGCTATTCGGTGCTCTCCAATTTCGGCATGGTGCCGCTGGCGGCGAGCGGCCACGACGTGCAAGCGTTTGTTGATGCAGCGCGCGTCATGGCGCGGGCTTGCGGACCGGACGTGCCGTCTGCGCAAAATCCGGGCGTCACGCTCGGACTGACCATGGGTGTTCTCGCACTGCATGGGCGCGACAAGCTTACGATCATAGCCTCGCCGTCACTCGCCTCGTTCGGCGCATGGGCCGAGCAATTGATCGCCGAATTGACCGGCAAGAATGGCAAGGGCATCATCCCCCTCGCCGGCGAACCGCTCGGCGACACCTCCCTTTATGACTCGCATCGCCTGTTTGTGTTTATCCATGACGCCGGCACGCCGAATTCCATTCAAGAAAACATCGTGCATGCACTTGAACGCGCTGGACATCCGGTAGTGCGCATCGGGGTCGCCTCCCCCCAAAACCTCGGACAGGAATTCTTCCGTCTTGAAATTGCCACAGCCGTCGCCGGCGCGGTCCTCGGCATCAATCCGTTCGACCAGCCCGATGTTGAAGCGAGCAAGGTCGCGACCCGCGCCATGACCGACGCGTTCGAGAAGACCGGCTCACTCCCATCGGAGCCGCCAGTGTGCGTGGAGAACGGCATCGTGCTGTACACCGATGAACACAATGCTCAGGCGTTGCGCCGGGAGGGAGCGAACTCCACTCTGGAAAGTTGGCTCAAGGCGCATTTAGCGCGGCTTGCCGACGGCGATTATTTCGCGCTGCTGACTTACCTGGACGCCACCGCATCACGAACGCAATCGCTGCAACGCCTGCGCGTAGCGGTGCGCGACCATAAACGCGTGGCAACCGCGCTGCAATTCGGGCCGCGCTTTCTGCACTCGACCGGACAGGCCTACAAGGGCGGGCCGAATTCCGGCGTCTTCCTCGAAATCACCGGCGAACCCAATCCCGATGTCGACATTCCGGGACGTAAGGCGAGTTTCGGCGTGATCGAAGCCGCTCAGGCCCGGGGCGATTTCCGGGTACTCGTCGATCGCGGCCGCCGAGCGTTGCACGCGCACATTACGGGCGATGTCGATGACGGCCTTGCCGCGATCAGCGAGGCCGCACGGAGGGCGCTGCAATAATTCGCGCCACTTCTATCGGCTTCTGAGCTCAATCAAGCCGGCCCCCACTGTGAAACGAAGTGCCGGAGCCGGGCGTAGAGACCGGGAGGAGACGACAGCGGCGACTGCAACACAGTCGCAGCCGGCAGCGTCGAGCCGATAAGGCGCGCGCCAATCGACGTGCGTTGAACCACCAGCGTCGTTATCCAGCTCAGCGTCACCGTGCCGCTGAACACAATCGCTCCCTTGAGGATGGCAAACAGGGCCAATGGCAGCAGCACATATTGCAGCCAAACGTCGAAGACGTAATGGAGCAGATAAAGGCTATAGGCATTGACCGAAAGGCTTGCGAGCATCGGCGAACGCCTGGTGCCAAAGCGCAGGCTGGCGGCAAGAAAGAAAAAGCAGCCGCAGGCGTCGGCCAAGACAAAACACAGGCCCGCCGTAATCCGAATAACGGCGGGCGCCGGACCGTCCAGCGTCAAGGAGGTCGCGGCCATCCACAGGACGAGTGAACCGAGAGCCGCCATCAGCCACCACGCCCAGCGCCGAGGGAGCGCGCCATCCGCGGCGACGAGGCCGCAATCGATACCCTCGACCCCGATCGCGAGCCCGGTAAAGAAGTAGGTGGCGTACAACAAAGGCCGGGAGAGTTGCAGCGCGAAGACGCCCGTATCCGTCCACTGCCAAGGCGTGAAGACTAGCGCCAGCGGAACATACCCTACTGTCGTGACGGCGAGGAGCACGGCAAAGAAAAAGCCAGGACGCTTTCCCGCCGCGGCGGCCCAGCGGCCCAAAGCCGGAAACGCGGCGGGTGCAATCCAATTAATGGCGACGGCGATGACATTCAGGGCGAGCAGTTGCCAGAGGAACCAAAGCTGTCCGTTATGCGCGAACGGCAGCGCCAAATAATGGTGCAAGTAGTCGAGTACGGTCGGGTTTGCAGCCGAGACCAGATACACCGGGTAAATAGAGATCGGGACCAGGACGATGATACCAAAGGCATAGGGAACACCGAGCCTGAGCAGACGGTCGCGAACGAATCGCCAATTGCGTTTGCGCGAAAGGCTCGGCCAAACGAACAGGCCCGAGAGCAGGAACATCAGCGACATCAGATAGACGTCCTGCCATGCGCAGAACAAATCGAACCCGAACCAGCGGTGGCTGTCCAAAATCGGAAACGAGCGCCATTGGTAGGGCGGATCATCAAATCCCGCCGTTGTGGCTGGTATCGATTGGACGTAAGCCAGCACCGAATGGAACCCGAGCACGATGAGGATGACGACCGCTCGCAAATTGTCGAGTGCGAGGCTGGAGCGCGACATCGTGACGGGTCGTGGCATGAACGTTTGAATCCCCGACTGCCCGATTTGATCCGAGGGCATCCCCGCCAATCATCGAAACGCTACGGCACCGTTGCAAGCGAGAAAATGAAATAATATACATGGATTTGGCGGAGCCTCATTTCTCGCTTGCGTGTGAAAACTTGCCTGCCCGGCGAGCGTTGATCGTGTCGGAGCTGGCATAATTTCGGGTTCCGCAGCCGTGACGTCGTCAAATCACCGCATTGTCGAACCAAGGGTTCGCCGCCATCAACGGCAACGATTTTGATTCGGGCCGATCAACGAATGGAGAAGGCATTTGTCAGTGCGATTAACACGGCTGGCGATTGCCGGCGTGGTCGCGCTCTTGGCCGCGACCCAACCCTTGATCGCAGCAGAGCCGACGGTCGCTGGGCTTTGGCAGAAGACCGACGCTGAAACCGGCAAGCCGGTCATATGGTTCCTGTTCTTCGAAAATGGCGCCTCCTATGAGGGCATCGCCGCCAGGTTGTTTCCACTGCCGACCGATGGCCCGACGCCGCCGCTCTGCACGCATTGCCAGGACGACCGCAAGAATGCATCGTTGCTTGGGCTGCCGATTATCCGAGACATGCAGCGGGTCGGCTTGAAGTATCAAAATGGGAATATTCTCGACCCGCGCGACGGCAATATCTATCATGCCATGATGACGTTGAGCCCGGACAGCCAAACGCTGACCGTGCGCGGCTATCTCGGCATACCGTTACTCGGACGCGATGAGGTTTGGTATCGGCTGCCAGACAGTGCGGCTAAGGCACTCGATCCCACGATCGTCGCCAAATATCTGCCGGAACTAGCGCCAAAATCTGTGATGCGACCGCATCCGCGAAACACGAGAGCGGCAGACACCGATCGCTGATGCTTCGAGCTGGAGGAATGTGAAAGCGGCAGTTTGAAGGAGCCGCTTTGTTACTCAATCCGAGCCGATCCCAAATTCACAGCCCGGCGAAGCATAATAGTAACGCGCGACGCCCAAGCTATCGCGCTGGACGAGGGGGCGGCAGCGGGCAAGCCACCTTTGATCGCGCTCCATCGTTTGCGCCTTTTCCGCCTCACTGACAGCGCTGGGCACGATCCGGACATAAGGATCGCCTGACGTTGCCCAGTTGTCGACGCAGTTGAAGCTCCTCGCGGTCCCGACGCAGCTGTGGTCGCCGACATCGCCGGCATAGGCGGCGGTTAGTGTGACGAGCGAAAGCACGATCGCAGTGCCGACTTGCGCGGCCGGCCGTGACGCCAAAGACGCTTCTGCGGGACGACTGGTTAACACCGCTCTCTCCATGCGATCCTTGGCAGCGGATGTGTTCGGGACCGAACAGGTGCCAAGTGTCGAGCAAGAGTGAGCAAGCGAAATGCCAGAGAAACTGCCCTGTTTTGGTACAGGCGCAGATCCCGGCGGGGCGTCGCTGGTCTCTTAACGTTTAATGATGACCGATGCCGGCAGCCTTCGCTCTTCCCACCCCATCTGCTGGAGATCCGGGATTGTGTCGTCGAGTTCCGGGTAGCCGAGACAGAAGTAGCCGATGAACTTCCACTCTGCGGGAACACGAAGCAATTTTGCGACGATTGCCGGATCGAGGATCGAGACCCAACCCATGCCAATGCCTTGAGCCCGTGCCACAAGCCAGATTGTGTGCACCGCGGTCACGGCGGAATATTCAATCATCTCCGGCATGGTCTTGCGTCCGAGGCCGTGCCCCTGATCGGTTGAGCGATCGGCAAAGACCGCCAGGTGGCACGGCGCTTCCTCCATGCCGGCGAGCTTGAGCCGCGCATAGCGTCCCGCGCGTTCGCGATCCTGTGCATCAAGTGCCTCGGCGTTGCATCTCGCAAAATTCGCTCGGATCGCTGCCCGGGTATTGGCGTCATCGACAATGACGAAACGCCAAGGCTGACTAAGTCCGACCGAAGGAGCGAGGCACGCCAACTCAATCAGCGCGTCGAGCGTACCGCTCGGCAGCGGGTCACGCCGAAAGCGCCGGACGTCCCGGCGCCAGACCAGAAGATCGCGCAGCCGCGCCCGGAAAGCGTCATCAAACACGCTCGCTCTTTCTGGCATAACGGTGTCAGTGGTCACGGAAGGAAGCCATCGCCGCGTTCAGCCTCTGCCACTGCCCCGCATTAGCCGGCAAACCGAAGCGGAGCCAGTTTGGATCTTCGGGGAAGGCACGCACAAAAATGCCAGCGCGTCCCAGATGGCGAAACAATGCGCTCGCGGCCGGAGCGTGCGTGAGCCGGAATAAGCTTGTCCCGCCGACGATTGTGAGACCGGACGGCGTGAGAAGTACGTCGAGTCGCTTTGCCGCCTTATCCAGACGTTTGCGCGTCCGCCCAATCCAATCCGTGTCGGCCAGCGCCTTCGCGCCGACGGCGAGTGCTGGCCCCGAAACGGCCCAAGGTCCGAGCGAGGCCTGAAGACGCTCGGCCAGCGCCGGTGCGGCGAGCGCAAAGCCGAGCCTGATCCCGGCAAGACCGAAGAATTTGCCGAAGGATCGCAGCACAACAACATTCCCGCACGGCACGTCGGCGGCAAGGCTCGCGCCGGGCGGCCCGACATCCATAAAGGCCTCGTCAATCACCAGCACGCCGCGGCGCCGGCGCAGGTCTTGTGCGAGCGTAAGCAATGTCGCCCGCGGCAGAAGTCTGCCATCTGGATTGTTGGGGTTGCCGACAATAACGAGCGTGGCATCGCCGCACTCGTTGATGCGGCGCACCATTTTAACGTTGTGCCCGGCAAGGGTCGCGGCGCGCAAATGCTCGCTGTAGGTAGGCGTGAGAATGGCGGCGCGCCCGGGCCGTACTAACCCAGCGACCAGAGGCAGCAAAATCTGCGTCCCGGGTGCGGACACGACATGCGCCGCAGTCGGAGCGCCATAGGCTCGGGCGGCAGTCTCTACGAGGAGAGAGGCGGCAGCCGGTTGCGGTAAGCGGACAAACAGATCCGTCGGAAAGCGGGGCAACGGATAAGGATTGGGATTGATCCCAGTCGAAAGGTCGATGAATGGTTCGGGGGCGCCCGGGAATAGGCGCCGGGCGGCGTCAAGATCGCCGCCGTGCAGCAGCGGTTCGTCATCGCCGCCGTAAGGGATCATGTCTGTCGCGCTGGCTCTCATCGCCATGCTGGTCGAGCTGTGTTTCGGCTACCCGGATGCTTTGGTAAAGGCGATCGGCCATCCGGTCACATGGATCGGCCGCCTGGTCGACGCGCTTGACACTTGGCTCAATCGCGATGCGGGCAGCAAAGGTGAACGCCGCACGGGAGGCATCGTTGCCGTCCTGATCCTGATCGTGATCGTCGGCACGGTCGCTCTGGTGATCCAGCATGAGCTGTTGCGGCTGCCGCTCGGGATTATTGCCGCTGGTTTCATCGCCAGCAGTCTCGTCGCACAACGCAGTCTTAACGGGCACGTGGCGGATGTCGCAATCGCGCTTGAGAAGGACGGCACTGCCGCCGGCCGCATCGCTGTGTCGCGCATCGTTGGCCGAGACACGGCACAACTTGACGCCGCCGGCGTCGCCCGCGCGGCAATCGAGAGCCTCGCTGAAAACTTTTCCGATGCGGTCGTCGCGCCGATCATCTGGATGGTCATAGCCGGGCTTCCTGGCGCCGCACTCTACAAGGCAATCAACACCGCCGACAGCATGATCGGCCACCGTACGCCGCGCCACGAGGCCTTCGGCTGGGCCGCCGCGCGGCTCGACGATCTTGTCAACCTGCCGGCATCGCGGTTTTCCGCGCTGGTTCTCGTCGCTGCGGCTGCGTTGATAAAGGACGCCGACGCGGCTGGAGCGTGGCGGGCCGTGCGCCGCGATGCCGCGCGCCACCGCTCGCCAAACGCCGGCTATCCCGAGGCGGCGATGGCGGGAGCGCTTGGCCTCTCGCTTGCCGGACCGCGCAGCTATAGCGGCGCGCTCATCAACGATGCCGTGATGGGTGACGGGCGTCGCGACGCCAATGCCGCCGACATTCGCCGCGCGCTCGCGCTATTTCATTGCGCCGATGCCATTCTGATCGCACTTCTAGCCGTCATCGCGGCTCTGCTTATTTTGCCAGGGTAAGCAGGCGATCGAGATCAAGATGCGTAGCCAGGTGCGCGGCAAGATCGTCGAGCGTCGCGTCGACGAGTGCGTCATACGTGACGCTCGCGGTGCCGCGGAAACGGGCAAGCCACGCCGCACGCTGGCGATCGTCGGCAAACAAGCCGTGCACGTAAGTACCGATCACCCGACCGTCCGCTGAAACGGCGCCCTCTGCGGATCCGTCCTCCAGCCGCGCGAATGGCCGTGCGAGATCGGGGCCTTCCGTCACGCCCATGTGCATCTCGTAACCGGCAAAAGGCGCGCCATCGTTGGTCGCGCCGCGCACCGGCTCAAGGCGTTTCTCTGCCGACAGCGTCGTTACGACGTCAACGAATCCAAGGCCTTCGACCGTTGCCGGTGGACCCTCAATTCCATCCGGGTCGGCGATGCTGCGCCCGAGCATTTGGTAGCCGCCGCAAAGGCCGAGAATCATTCCGCCGCGCCGCCGATGCGCGGCAATGTCGATATCGAAGCCGGCTGCGCGTAGCGCCGCCAAATCGGCGATCGTCGCCTTCGAGCCAGGCAGGACAATGAGATCTGCGTCGCCAGGAAGTGCCGTGCCCGGACGCACCCGCAGGAGATCGACCTCCGGCTCGGCATCGAGCGGATCGAGATCGTCGAAATTGGCGATGTGCGTCAGGATCGGGACGGCGATGCGCACCCGCGCTCGGGGTTTCAACGGCCGGTGTTGCTCAAGCGCCAGCGCATCTTCTGCTGGCAGCGCGCGAGCGGCGGCAAAGTACGGCACGAGCCCGAGAGCTTCCCATCCGGTCGCCTGCGCGATCCGCTCCATTCCCGCGGAAAACAGCGCCGGATCGCCGCGAAATTTGTTGGCGATGAATCCGCGGACCAGCGCCGCATCCTCCGGCGCGAGAACCGCCTTGGTGCCGACAATGCTCGCGATCACGCCACCGCGGTCGATGTCGCCGATAAGTACGACGGGAACTTTGGCGGCGACCGCAAATCCCATATTGGCGATGTCGTTTGAACGCAGGTTCACTTCTGAAGCACTGCCGGCGCCTTCTACCAGCACGACATCGGCCTCACGCCGCAGCTTTTCAAAGCTGTCGAGCACGTACGGCAAAAGATCGCGCTTCATATGTTGGTAGGCGGCAGCTTTTGCGCTGCCATAAACACGGCCCTGCACCACGATCTGCGCACCAATTTCGCTCTGCGGCTTGAGCAGGACTGGATTCATGTGAACACTCGGCGGCGTGCGCGCTGCGCGCGCCTGTAGCGCCTGAGCGCGCCCGATCTCGCCGCCATCGGCAGCGACGGCAGCGTTGTTCGACATGTTCTGCGGCTTGAAGGGACGAACCGCGAGACCACGAAGCGTGAACGCCCGCGCCAGCCCGGCGACAATCAACGACTTGCCGACGTCCGAGCCCGTGCCCTGAAACATGAGCGCGAGCGCCGGCATGTTTTCAGAACTCGATGCCAGGCTGTGCCTTCACACCGGCGGCGAAATGATGCTTGACCAGCGTCATCTCGGTGACGAGGTCAGCCGCGGCTAAAAGCTCAGGTTTCGCGTTCCGCCCGGTCACAACCACGTGCAAACCGTCGCGACGACCGGCAAGGACAGCGACGACGCCATCGAGGTTCAGGTAGTCGTAACGTAGCGCAATGTTGAGTTCGTCGAGGATAACAAGTCCAAAGCTCGGATCAGCCATAAGTTCGCGCGCCTTCGACCAGGCCCGTTCGGCCGCCATGACATCGCGTGCGCGATCCTGCGTTTCCCAGGTAAACCCTTCGCCCATGGTATGCCAAACCAATTGATCGCCGAACTTCGCCAGTGCGTCGCGTTCGGCGGTATGCCAGGCGCCTTTGATGAACTGCACCACGCCGACGCGCTGACTACGACCGAGCATGCGCAAAGCCAGCCCAAACGCCGCGGTCGATTTTCCCTTGCCGGCGCCGGTGTGCACGATCAGCAAACCCTTCTCGACCGTCTTGCCGGCGACTTCGGCATCCTGCACTGCCTTGCGCTTTGCCATTTTGGCGCGATGGCGTTCCGCCTCAGCCTTATCGATCGCTTGCGTCATGAGGTCGTTTCCAAAGTTCCTTTGACCGCGAGCGGCAAGCCCGCGACCATGAGGACGACGCGATCCGCGCGCGCCGCGATGCGCTGGTTGAGGACGCCTTGTAAGTCACGAAAGCGCCGGCCGAGCGGATATTCGGGCACGATGCCGGAGCCTACTTCATTCGCGACCAGCACAGTCGGCGCCGCCCTCGATGCCAATGATGTTTCCAGTCCTCGCATCTCCTGCTCGATATCTGCATCCGCGAGCATAAGGTTCGACAGCCAAAGCGTCAGGCAATCCACTAGCGCTGGGATTGTCGAGCACGCGGACAGCGCCAAGGCCAGATCAAGCGGCTCTTCGATCGTACGCCACGCCGCGCCGCGGCGCTCGCGGTGGGCTTTGATACGCACGGCCATTTCCTCATCACCTGCCTCCGCCGTTGCTATATACGCCAACGGGGGCGGCAAGGCGGCGATAACGCGCTCGGCATAGCGGCTCTTACCGGAGCGGGCGCCGCCGAGCACAAATGTCAGCGGCACGTTCATCGAACGCTATCCCGGGAAATTGACACGATATTCACGGCAGGCCCTTATTTTCTTAGTTCGGTTTTCCGATCCAAGCAGCGATTTGCGACGAGGACAGCATGGCGGAACCACACGCCATTGACAAAGCCATGGGCTCGACCCCTAACTGTCCCATCGACGGTCTCTCGTCAGAGAGCGAACAGGGAATGCGGTGCGGGACGCAAGTTCCCAATCCACAGCTGCCCCCGCAACTGTAAGCGGGTAGTCTCATCCGGATAAGCCACTGGCGGCCATCTTGCCGCCGGGAAGGCAGGGTGAGGCGCCGATCCGCGAGCCAGGAGACCTGCCGTCGAGTGAGTCGACGCGACAAACGCCGGTCGGGGTGTATCGGTGGATGATCTGAAAGACGAAAGTCTTTTGGTCCTCGCTCGCGCCGGCGGCTGGTCATGCGAGGACTCTTTGTCTTGCTCACCTTCCTAAAAACGGCGGTTGACGACGCCTCATCCGATCAGCGCGCCAAGATTGGCGCGATCTACGCTTTCCTCCTGGCAGGCAACGCGCTCACCTGGACGTGGGCGGTCGTCGCACTGGCCGACCGGCCGACGCTGCTCGGCACCGCCGTCCTCGCTTACGTGCTTGGTCTCCGCCACGCTGTCGATGCCGACCACATTGCGGCGATCGATAACGTGGTGCGCAAACTGATGCAGGAGGGCAAACGGCCGGTCTCGGTCGGGTTGTTCTTTTCGCTTGGGCATTCGCTGGTCGTTGCGCTCGCGGTCGCCGCCATCGCGACCGCAGCGTTCGCGCTACGCAGTCATTTCCACGAATTCAAATTGATCGGCAGCATCATCGGCACGGGGGCCTCGGCGTTTTTTCTGCTTGCTATCGCCGTCATCAATCTCGTCGTCCTGCGCGGCGTCTGGGCCAGTTTTCGCCGCGCGCGCCGTGGCGAGCCCGTCGCCGACGATGAACTAAACCTTCTCCTCTCCGGCCGCGGTTTCCTCGCCCGCATCTTCCGGCCGTTGTTCCGCATGATCACGCGCAGCTGGCAGATGTTTCCGGTCGGCTTTCTGTTTGGCCTCGGTTTCGACACCGCAACCGAAATCAGCCTGTTCACCGTCGCAGCGAGCCAGGCCTCGGGCGGCATGACCTTGGGCACGATCATGATTTTTCCGGCACTGTTCGCCGCCGGAATGACGCTGTTCGACACAACCGACAGCGTGCTGATGGTCGGCGCTTATGGCTGGGCGTTTCTCAATCCGATTCGCAAGATTTGGTACAACCTCACCATTACCGCCATTTCCGTTGTTGTTGCTCTGCTGATAGGCGGCGTCGAGGCTCTCGGACTGATCGCCGGCAAACTCGGCCTCGCGGGCGCGTTCTGGGAGATGATCGGCGATCTCAACAACGGCATCGCCAATTTCGGTTATCTCGTCGTCGGCATTTTCCTCGCGAGCTGGGCGATCTCTTACCTGCTGTATCGCTGGCAAGGACTAGACCGGCCGCTGGTCGAGCGTGTTTAGGTGGAAGCGATGGCAACCTCCGCCAACGAGACTTTGGCGACCAAACCGGCGCCGTCCGCTGCACCGATCGTCTACGTATGCGTAACCTGCAGGCCGGTGGGCGAACCCGACAGCCCGGTGCGGCCGGGCGCACTTCTCGCAACGGCGACCGCTCAAGCGGCCGCCGGAACGGACGTCGAAGTTCGTCCGATGCGCTGCCTCGCCAACTGTTCCCGCGGTCCAACCGCAGCGCTGCGCTGCAACGGATCGTGGACCTACGTCTTCGGCGGTCTCGATGTGACATGCGCAGGAGCACTCATTGAAGGCGCGCGTCTCCTTGCCAGCGCCGCAGATGGCATTCTGCCGTGGCGCGGGCGGCCGGCACCACTCAAGCGCGGCTTGATGGCGCGCGTTCCGCCACTGGATTTTCAAGAGGCCGATCTATGAGCAGCCCCCTCGCCCGCATTCCCTGCACCATCGTCACCGGCTTTCTTGGCGCCGGCAAGACCACGCTCATTCGCCACGTGATGGCCAACGCGCAGGGCCGCCGACTTGCGGTCATCGTCAACGAGTTCGGCGATGTCGGCATCGACGGCAACATTCTCAAAGGTTGCGGCAATGCCGCCTGCCCCGAGGAGAACATCGTCGAACTCGCCAACGGCTGCCTGTGCTGCACCGTCGCCGATGAATTCGTCCCCGCGCTCGACGCCATCCTGGCGCGCGAGGGTATCGAGCACATCGTCATCGAAACTTCAGGCCTCGCGCTGCCAAAGCCGCTCGTGCAAGCGTTCGATTGGCCCGCGATCAAAAACCGCGTTACCGTCGACGGCGTCGTCGTCGTGGTCGATGGGGCGGCGCTCGCTGAAGGCCGCGTCGCGAACGATCTCAACGCCCTCGCGCAGCAACGCGCGGCCGATAGTGCGCTGTCGCACGACGATCCGATCGAGGAAGTTTTCGAGGATCAGATTGCCTGCGCCGATCTCGTCGTCCTCAACAAACGCGACCTTATTGACACGGCGGGTTTCGAAAGAGCGCAGGCTGCAATCGCCGACGTACTGCCGCGCACCGTGAAGGTGATCGCCGCGGCCGACGGCAAGGTCGATCAGTCGCTGCTCCTTGGGCTTGGCGTCGGTACCGAGGACGACATTGCCAACCGGCACACGCATCACGACAACGAGGAAGACCACGACCACGACTACTTCGACTCATTTGTTGTGCCGGTCGGCGAGGTGGCCGATCCTTCCGCGCTAACCGCGCGCGTTACCGCGTTGGCGGAGAATTTCGATGTGCTGCGCGTCAAAGGTTTTGCCGCAGTCACCGGCAAACCGCTGCGGCTGCTGGTGCAGGCGGTGGGAGCGCGCGTCAGCCATCAGTACGACCGGCCCTGGGCCGCTGCCGAGACGCGCCAGGGCCAGCTTGTGGTGATCGGATTGAAAGGACTCGATCGGGCGGCGGTAACCCAGGCGCTTGTTGGGTAAGAGCGGGGTCGATTGATGCATCTGCTCACCACGACTTCGACCAGCCTCGACGAGATTGTCGAAGCCGTGGACCTCGGCCAGTCGCCGGGTGACATCGTCGTGTTGTCTTTCGCCGACAGCGACCTCGCCGGTCTCGCCGCCGCCTGGGAAGCGCAGCGCGCTGCAATACCGAGCGTTCGCCTCGCTCATTTGCGCGATCTTCGCCATCCGATGTCAGTCGATTTATGGATCGATCGCGTCGCCGCGCACGCCAAGGTAATCGTCGTGCGCCTGCTCGGCGGCATCGATTGGTGGAAATACGGCATCGAGCGGCTATCGGCGCTGGCGCGCGAACGCCGCATCGCGCTGGCGGTATTGCCGGGCGAGGACCGCGATGACGCTCGCCTCGCGGCGGCCTCGACCCTGCCGCCGCATGAGCTCGACGCGCTGCTGCGATTCTTCCGCGAGGGCGGCCGCGAAAATCTGCGCGCCTTGTTGCGCCGCCTCGCCCGCTACGCTGGCTCATCTCTTAAAGCGCGCGAGCCGAAACCGGTACCACGCTTTGCCTGCTACTTGCCCGGCGAGGGCGCCGTTGATCTAGACCGGCTGGTTGCTTCGCTGGAACCGGGTCAGCCGGTAGCCCCGATTATTTTCTATCGCGCAGCGTTACTTGCGAACGACACCGCGCCCGTCGATGCGTTGTGCGCGGCGCTTGCGGCCCGCGGCGTGGCTCCGGCCCCGCTTGTCGTCACGAGCTTGAAGGACAACGAAGCCGCCGCGTTTCTGCGCAGCGCCTTCGCACGTTTACATCCCGCGCTCATCGTCACGATGACGGCATTCGCTGCCGGGGCAAATGTAGACGAGCCGACACCGCTCGATGCTGCGGGCGTCCCGGTGCTCCAAGTCGTAAGCGCTACGACGCAACGAGCCGCCTGGCGCGACAGCGCGCGCGGTCTCGGCGCCGCCGATCTGGCAATGCACGTCGTGCTGCCCGAGCTTGATGGCCGCGTGCTCGCCGGGGCCATCGCATTCAAGGATCTGCTGCCCCAGCACGAGGGACTTGGCTTCACCGCACTCACAAGCCGACCCGAAGCCGACCGGGTCGCGATGGTTGCGGATCGAATAACCGCACTGGTCCGATTGCAGGCACTGCCGCGATCCGATCGGCGGATCGCGGTACTGATGCCGGATTATCGCGGCGCACCGGGCCGCACTGGATATGCGGTCGGACTTGACGTGCCGGCGAGCGTGCTCGCGCTGATCGATGATCTCGCTGCCGCTGGCTATGGCCTCAGCGACGCGCCAAAAACGGCGCGTGATCTGCTCGACGTGCTTGCAGATGGCGCGGGGCACGCGACTCTGCCGTTGTCGGACTATGAAAATCTGCTTTCCAAACTTCCGCCGACAGTAGCCGCGCGCTTGCGACGAAACTTGGGGCGAGCCCGCGGCCGATCCCGATTTTCACGATGGCGCATTTCATTTCCGCGCGCAGCAGTTCGGCAAGCTTCTGGTCGCGTTGCCACCCGATCGTGGGCGCTCCGCAGAACGGCGGGCCGACTATCACGATCCGCAATTGCCGCCGCGTCATGCGCTGGTCGCTTTCGGGTTGTGGCTGCAGCACGCGGCGAAAGTACATGCGCTCGTCCACATGGGCGCACACGGCACGCTGGAATGGCTGCCCGGCAAGGCGGTTGCGCTCACTGCCGGGTGCTTTCCGGAAATCGTCACCGGCGCATTGCCGGTGATTTATCCGTTCATCGTCAGCAATCCGGGTGAAGCGGCGCAAGCCAAACGCCGCATCGCCGGCGTCACCATCGGCCACCTGCCGCCGCCGCTGGTTGCCGGCGGACTTTCCGGCGATGCACGCGAACTTGAGCGCCTGATTGACGAATACGCCCAGGCCGACGGCCTCGACCGCCGCCGCCGCGAACGTTTGGCAAAGCTGATCGTCGAGACGGCGCAAAGAACGGGGTTGGCTTATGAGGCCGGAGTCGACACTGCGGCCGCACCCGACGACGCGCTTCGCCGGATCGACGCCTGGCTGTGTGATGTGAAAGACCTCGCGATCAAAGACGGGCTGCACATTTTCGCCCGCGGGCCCGTGGGCACCGACGATCCGCTGTGGCGAGCGAGTGCCGAAGCTGAGCGCACGGCATTGCTTGCAGCGCTCGACGGTCGCCGCGTTGCGGCCGGTCCGGCCGGTTCGCCGATGCGCGGCCGCCGCGACGTGCTGCCGACCGGCCGCAATCTTTTCACCGCCGATCCGCGCACGCTACCGACGCCGACCGCGATGGACCTCGGCAAACTCACCGCCGACGAAGTTCTCCGCGCGCATCTGCAAACCCACGGCGAGCCGCCGCGCAGCGTCGTCATCGACCTGTGGGGAAGCGCGACGTTGCGCACCGGCGGCGAAGAAATCGCGCAAGGCTTTGCGCTGATGGGCTGCCGGCCGATCTGGGATCACGCGACGGGTCGGGTCACGGGAGTCGAGGTCCTCCCGACAGCCGCGATCGGGCGCGCTCGCGTCGATGTCACCTGGCGCATTTCAGGACTGTTTCGCGATCTCTTTCCCGCGCAAATCGCGCTCATCGACGCCGCGGTGCAAGCGGTCGCCTGGCGCGAGGAAGACGACGACGAAAATCCGCTCGCGACCGCGCGCCGCGTCACCGGCGCAACGCGGCTGCATCGTATCTTCGGTACGGCGCCCGGAACTTACGGCTCCGGCGTCGAAGACCTGCTCGGCTGCGGTACCGACAGCGATGCGATCGGCGCCGCATACCTCGCAGCGGCTTCGCACAGCTATGGCGGCGCCGGCGGCGACGGCAGCGTTGCGCCCGGCGCGTTCACGCAGCGCATTGCCGACGCCGAGCTCCTCTTGCATGCGAGCGACGATCCGGCGCGTGACCTGCTTGAGGGCGCCGAGGACGTCGCTTTCGTCGGCGGCTTTGCCGCGGCGGCAAAGCTGCTCGGCCGTACGGTCGATCTGGTCATGCTCGATATAACCGATCCGCAGCGGCCGCGGGCGCGAACGCTCTCGGCGGCGCTGGCGCGCATCGTACGCGGGCGGGCGATCAATCCGCGCTTTATCGCCGGGCAAATGCGCCATGGCCCGCGCGGCGCCGCTGAGCTTGCCGAAACAGTCGACCGGCTGGTCGCTTTTGCGGAAACGACCGAGGCCGTTGCCAGCGAGTTGTTTGATCTCCTGCACGCCGCCTACGTGGCCGACCCCGACGTGCATGCTTTTTTGCTACGCGAAAACCCGCAAGCCGCCGCCGCGATTGCCGAGCGGTTCGACGCTGCGCGGCGGCGTGGCTTTTGGCACCCACGGCGCAACGACGTCGATGCCGGCCTTGCGGCGTTGCGCGCGGAGGCGGCAGCATGACCGCGCTTGCCCTCAATCGTTCGCAACGTCGGGGCGCCTGTCCCGGGTTGTCGGCCCCGATGCCGACCGGCGACGGATTGCTGGTCCGGCTGATGCCGACCGGCACGATCCCGCTTTCTGCATTCAAGCACCTGTGTGCGGCGGCGCACCGGCACGGCAACGGTATTGTCGAAGTAACCGGACGCGGCAGCATCCAGGTTCGCGGGTTGAACGCTGCGTCCGCGTCGCGCTTTGCCGAAGGGATTACCGCGCTCGGTATCGCGGCGGAGGACGGCATTCTGGTTCTGAGCACCGCGCTTGCCGGGCTCGACCCGACAGAAATCTTCGATGCGAGTCCACTCGTGGCCGATTTGCGTCATACTCTGACGCAAACATCGCTCGCCGCAAAGCTTGCACCTAAAATCTCGGTCATCGTGGATGGTGGCGGCGCGCTCAACCTCAGCAAGGTGTCGACTGACGTCCGCATCTGTGCCCAAGCGACGGGCGATGGAGCCGTGCTTCGCATCGGGCTGGGCGGTGACGAAGCAACGGCCACACAAATTGGCGCAGTTGCCCCCGCTCACGGTGTCGATGCAGCCGTCAAGCTTCTTGAAGTCATCGCGCAACACGGACCTACCGCGCGAGCACGCGAGATTCTTGCCGCCGAAGGCGACGCGTCATTCCGATCGGCCCTTGCTTCTCTCTTGAAAGAGGATGTCGCGCCGGCGCGCATGCCGGGACGGAGCGATCCAATCGGATCGCATCGCCTGCGGGGCGAATTGCTCGCGGTCGGAGTTGGCCTTGCCTTCGGCCATGCGGACTCGAAAACGCTCGAGCGCTTGGCCGAGGCCGCGGACGTCGCCGGCGCCAAGGGCATACGTGCAGCTGCCGACCGTGTACTGATGGTCATCGGGATCACCAACAAAGCCGCGCCCGCCTTCGTCACCGCCGCGAAAAGTCTTGGCTTCATTGTGTACAGCGACGATCCGCGCCGGCATGTCATCGCCTGCGCCGGCGCGCCGATCTGTGCGTCGGCGCACATCGCCTCGCGCACCCTCGCACCGCTGGTCGCTCAAATCGCTGCGCCGTATCTCGACGACTCGCACCAGATTCACATTTCCGGCTGCGCCAAAGGCTGCGCCCGCGCCGGCCCTGCACCGCTGACGATTGTCGGATCGCCCGACGGTTGCGCGCTCATCGCCAATGGTTCGGCGCGTGATCCGCCCTTCACCGTGATTGCAACAAACGAACTTTCGGCCGCGGTCGACCGGCACTTCCGGGCGACAGCCTCCGAGGATAGCCATGTCTGAGCGCTCCGCTTACTTGCGCGACGGCACTGCGATCTACGAGCGCTCGTTTGCCATCATCCGCGCCGAGGCCGACTTGTCGCGCTTTTCGGCCGACGAAGCCGACGTCGCGGTCCGGATGATCCACGCCTGCGGCGTTGTGGAATTGGCGCCCCACATCGTGTTCGGCAACGGCCTCGTCGCTGCGGCGCGCGCCGCGCTTGCCGGCGAAGCGGCCATCCTCTGCGACTCCGAGATGGTCGGGCGCGGGATTACCCGCGCGCGCCTGCCTGTGCGCAACGAAGTGATCTGCACGCTGAATGATCCGCGCGTCGTGGACCTCGCGCAAAGACTCGCCACGACGCGTTCAGCGGCCGCGCTGGATTTATGGACCGAGCGTCTCGCCGGAGCCGTCATTGCCATCGGCAACGCGCCGACCGCGCTGTTTCGCCTACTCGATCTCCTTGATGCCGGCGCGCCGAAACCGGCGGCAATCCTCGGCATCCCGGTTGGATTTGTCGGCGCCGCGGAATCCAAGGACGCGCTCGCCGATGACCCGCGCGGGGTGCCGTTTCTCACCGTGCGCGGGCGCATGGGTGGCAGCGCCATGACCGCCGCCGCCATCAACGCGCTGGCGAGGGCCGGGCTGTGAGCACGGCAACCCACACTGGGAAGCTCCTGGGCGTCGGCGTCGGGCCCGGCGATCCCGAGCTGATGACGTTCAGGGCGGCGCGCGCCCTCGCCGAGGCCGATGTGATCGCGCACTTCGCCAAGGCCGGCAACGCGAGCCATTCGCGCACCATCGCCGCGGCGCATATGCGCCCCAGCGTGATCGAGTTGCCGCTCCACTATCCGATCACGACCGAGCTGCCGAAATGCAGCACCGGCTATCGCGATGCGATCGGCGATTTCTACGACGAAGCCGCCGCCAAGATTGCCGCTCATCTTGAAGCCGGTTGCGTCGTCGCCGTGATCAACGAAGGCGATCCGATGTTCTACGGCTCCTACATGCATCTGCACACGCGGCTTTCGCCCCGCTTCCCGACTGAAATTATTGCCGGCGTCACCGGGCATGTCAGGCTGCTGGTCCGCGGCGGGAATGCCGATCGCGCAGGGCGACGACGTTTTCACCGTCCTTCCCGCAACCTTGCCGGAGAGCGAACTGGCCCGGCGACTCGCCGATGCGAACGCTGCCGTGGTGATGAAGGTCGGGCGCCATTTGCCGAAATTGCGCCGCGCGCTGGCAACAAGCGGCCGCCTGCCGCGCGCCATTTATGTCGAGCGCGGCACCATGGCGGACGCGAAGCTCATTCCGTTTAGCGACAAGCAGGACGACGACGCGCCCTACTTCGCCGTCGTGCTGGTGCCCGGCTGGGAGGAGCGACGATGAACGGACACCTTGCTGTTGTGGGCCTGGGACCAGGCGACGCGCGCTATCTGACGCTGGAATCCGACGCGGCGCTCGCCGCCGCCGAGGCACTCTATGGCTACGGGCCCTATCTTGACCGTGTGCCGGAGCGCACTGGGCAACGCCGCCACGCCTCCGACAATCGGGAAGAACGCGCCCGCGCGGTCGCAGCGCTCCGCGACGCCGCTGCGGGGACGCGTGTCGCCATCGTTTCCGGCGGCGACCCCGGCGTATTCGCGATGGCGGCCGCGGTCTGCGAAGAAATCGAAGCCGGGCCGGAAAGCTGGCGCACACTCGACCTCGTGATTGTGCCCGGGATCACCGCGATGCTTGCCGTCGCGGCGCGGATTGGCGCGCCCCTGGGGCATGATTTTTGTGCGCTCTCGCTCTCTGACAATCTCAAGCCGTGGGAACTGGTCGAGCAGCGGCTCGATGCCGCGGCGGGCGCCGGCTTCGTGATGGCGCTTTACAATCCGATCTCACGCGCGCGCCCCTGGCAATTCCGTTCTGCAATAGAGCGGTTGCGTCGGCATCTGCCGGGAGCAACGCCGGTTGTCTTTGGCCGCGCCGTCGGGCGGCCGGACGAATGCGTCAGCGTTACGACGCTTGCTGCCGCCGATACGGCCGACGCGGATATGGCGACGCTGATCATTGTCGGCTCGCGCGCAACGCGCGTAGTCCAGCGCACCGGACGGGCGCCACTCGTCTATACGCCGCGTGCGGCCGCCGAGGTGAGCGCATGATCGAGCCAGTCGAGCGCAGCCTGCATCGTTTCGACGGAGAGCGCAGCCAGCGCCTGCGGCCGGCGCAGCATGATTACACCGATACCCAATTCACGCGCGGCGGCGATCTTGCCGTAGGTGGCGCTGCCGCCGCTGTTCTTGGCGATCACGGCCTCGATGCGATGCTCTTTCATCAGCGCACGGTCGTCGGCGTCGCTGAATGGACCGCGACCGGTCACGTAAGCCACCTGCGGCAACGGCAGCGGCGGATCGACCGGATCGACGCTGCGGATCAGATAAAAGTGCTGCGGGGCGTCGTTGAGCGGCGCAAGTTCGTTGCGCCCAAGTGTAATAAAAACGCGGCGCGGTGTTGCGCCAAGCGCGCGGACGGCCTCACTTACGTCGCTTACTTCGGTCCATCGGTCGCCAGCGGTTGCGACCCAAGGCGGTCGCCGCAGCACCAGCAACGAAACGCTGGTGCTGCGGGCAGCCTCGACGGCATTGTTGGATATCACACTGGCGTATGGGTGAGTGGCATCGATCAAAAAACCAACGCGCTCGCTTGCCAGATAATCGGCGAGCCCCGCCGCGCCACCGAAGCCGCCACTGACGGACCGGCACCGGCTGACGCGCCGGCGCGGCAGTGCGGCCGGCGAGCGAAAGCGTCACGGCGAGGTCGCGCCGGCCTGCCAGCCGCTCCGCCAGCAATCGCGCTTCCGTGGTGCCGCCGAGAATGAGGACACGTTTCATGCCGCTGCCTGATGCGATCGCGCGCGACACTGCCGCATCACCGCGCTGGCTGTCCATCGTCGGCATCGGCGAAGATGGCGTCGACGGCTTGAGCGCGGCGGCGCGCGGATTGATCAGCGCGGCGGAGATCGTGTTCGGCGGCCGGCGCCATCTCAGTCTCGCCGCGCCATTGATCCGCGGCGCCGCGCGGCCATGGCCGAGCCCGTTCGATGGCGCCGCCCGGGAAGTGCTGCATCATCGCGGCCGGCAGATCTGCGTGCTCGCGTCCGGCGATCCGTTCCATTACGGCGTCGGTGCGGTTCTGGCGCGAACCATCGACGCGCGCGAGATGATCGTGGTGCCGGCACCTTCAGCTTTCAGCCTGGCGGCGGCGCGGCTCGGCTGGTCGTTGCCGGAAACGGTGCTCCTCTCGGTACACGGACGCACGCTCGATCTGGTGCGCCCGCATTTGCAGCCTGGCGCCCGCATACTGGCGTTGACCTCCGGCGGCGACGGGCCGGCGGCTTTAGCGCGGCTGCTTGCACAATCGGGCTTCGGCGCGTCGCGGCTCACCGTGCTCGAAGCGCTCGGCGGCCCGCGCGAGCGCATTCGCACTACGACGGCGGCGGCGTACGATTTCGACGCCGTCGATGCCCTCAACACGCTCGCCATCGAAGTCGAAGCTTCGCCGGATGCGCGCGTCATCGCGCGCGCTTCGGGCCTTGCGGACGATCTTTTCGAGCACGACGGTCAGATCACCAAGCGTGAGATCCGCACGATAACGCTCTCATCGCTGGCGCCGCGCCGCGGTGAGTTGTTGTGGGATGTTGGCGCCGGCGCCGGTTCGGTGGCGATCGAATGGATGCTCGCCGACCCTTCGATGCGCGCGATTGCGATCGAACAGCGCGCTGACCGTGCTGCACGCATCCGCCGCAACGCTGCGGCCTTCGGCGTGCCGGGACTCGAAATCGTAGAAGCAGCCGCGCCCGCCGCACTCCGGGACCTTGCTACGCCTGACGCCATTTTTATCGGCGGCGGGGCGAGCGAGCCCGCGTTGCTCGACACCGCGATTGCAGCGCTGCGAACCAGAGGGCGCCTGGTAATCAACGCGGTCACGCTCGCTACCGAAGCGCTGCTCATCGACCGGCACGCGGCGTTTGGCGGCGAACTCATTCGCGTCGCCATCGCGCGGGCCGGCACGGTCGGCGAAAAATCCGGCTGGCGAGCAGCGATGCCGGTCACCCAATGGGCTTGGACGAAACCGTGATCGTCGCCGGCGTTGGCTGCAGGCGGGGCGCGCCCGCCTCCGACATCGAGGCCGCGATCCGCGCTGCGCTTGCACACGCAGATATCGCGGCTGACGCGCTCGATGGCATCGCCACCATTGCGGCAAAGAGTGCCGAGGTCGGCGTTCAAGCCGCGGCAAAAACGTTCGGCGTGTCGGTTGTGCTGGTGTCGGATGCTGACGCGCAGGCGGCCGAGCCGCGCACGCGAACGCGGTCGGAACGCGTTCGCGTGCTCACCGGCGTGTCGTCAGTCGCCGAGGCTGCCGCGCTGGCCGCTGCCGGACCATCGGCTCGCCTGATCAGCCCCCGCCTGGTGATGGGCACCGCGACCTGCGCACTCGCGGCTTCGGAGCCGGCGCCGTGACCGTGCATTTCATCGGCGCGGGGCCGGGCGCGGCGGACCTCATAACGGTGCGTGGCCGCGATCTGATTGCCCGCTGCCCGGTGTGCCTCTATGCCGGCTCGATTGTTCCGCGCGAACTGCTCGGCTTCTGCCCGGCCGGCGCGCGCATCGTCGACACGGCACCGATGTCGCTCGATGAAATCGAGACCGAGTTCGCCGCCGCCCACTCCGCCGGTCACGACGTGGCGCGGCTTCATTCCGGCGATCTCTCGATCTACTCGGCGCTAGCCGAGCAGCTGCGCCGCCTCGACCGTCGCGGCATTTCTTATACGCTCACGCCCGGCGTGCCGGCATTCGCCGCGGCAGCGGCGGCTCTAGAGTGCGAACTGACCGTACCGGAAGTCGCGCAAAGTGTAGTGCTCACCCGCGTGTCCGGCCGCGCTTCACGGATGCCGGAATCTGAAAAGCTCGCGACGTTTGCGAAAAGCGGCGCGACGCTGGTCATCCATCTCGCCATTCATGCGATTGAGACCGTCGTCAAGGAATTGACACCGTTCTACGGCGCCGACTGTCCTGCCGCCGTTGTTGTTCAGGCAAGCTCGGCGGCAGAGCATGTGTTACGCGGCACGCTCGCCGACATCGCCGCGCAAGTTGCCGCTGCGCACATCGAGCGCACCGCGCTCATTCTTGTCGGCCGCGCCATTGCCGCCCATGATTTTCGCGACAGCGCGCTCTACGATCCCGATTATCGCCGCCGGTTTCGGGGAGGCGCAGCGTGACGGCCTTGCTAAGCGCTCTTGAACGACGCCCGACCCACCAGCGCACCGTCGCGATCAAACAACACGATCTCGGTGGCGATGCCGCGGCCCTCGACGACGCGTTCAGCGGTATCCTGCGCCGCGCGCGCCACGGCGTCGCCAAGCGTTATGCCTTCGGTCCGCGCCAGCGCAAAAGCTTCGGCAGCATTGTTCGCGGCGATTATGCGCGCACCCAGTTGCGCGGAGCCGCCAGCGGCCTCGGCAAAGCTCGCCAACAGCACACGGTCGACTTCACCGCGCTTGGAGTGAAGATCCGTGAGGCCCTGTGCGAGCTTGGTCATCTTGCCGACGCCGCCGGCGATGGTCACACGCGCCACCGGATGGTTGCGCAGATATTTCAGCATGCCGCCGACGAAATCGCCCATGTCGATCAGCGCAATGTCCGGCAGGCCGTAAAGCTTCTGCACCGCAGCTTCGGAATTGGCGCCGGTGCTGCCGGCGATATGCGTAAGACCGGCGGCGCGCGCGACATCGATGCCGCGATGGATCGAGTGAATCCATGCCGAGCAGGAATAAGGCACGACGATCCCGGTCGTGCCGAGGATCGACAGGCCGCCGACAATGCCGAGGCGCCCGTTGAGCGTTTTCGCCGCCAGTTCCACACCGCCGGGAACGGCGATCTCGACCTCGACGTCGGCTGCGCATCCGGCTACGGCGGCGACTTCGGCGATAGCGTCGCGGATCATGCGGCGCGGCACCGGGTTGATGGCCGGCTCGCCCGGCGGAAGTGGAAGGCCCGGCCGCGTCACCGTGCCGACGCCCTCACCGGCTCGGAAGGTCACTCCCGCGCCGGTCGCGCCGGCGCGCACGGTCGCAACAATGAGCGCACCGTGCGTTACATCCGGATCGTCGCCGGCGTCCTTGATCACGCCGGCGCTTGCGCTGGTTTGATCCTTCCGCGTCATCGCCAACGCGAAACTTGGCCGATCGCCGCGCGGCAACGTCACCTCGACCGGGTCGGGAAATTCGCCCGTTACGAGTGCGGCAAACGCCGCCTTAGCCGCCGCAGCGGCGCAAGTGCCGGTGGTCCAGCCCCGGCGCAACGGGCGTTCCTGCCGCTCCATGCTCCTTCCTTTAGTCCTGCATCCCGCGATCGTCACCACGGGAGCGCGTTATGACGGTTTGGGATTCGCTAGCCGTGCGGCGCGACGGCGTGCCAGTGTTTACGCCGGGGCATGTCTGGCTCGCGGGTGCGGGACCGGGCGACCCGGGCCTGCTCACGCTCGACGCACTCGCCGGCCTGCAGCAGGCCGATGTGGTGGTCCACGACGCGCTGGTCGATCAGCGGGTGCTGGCGCTTGCCGGCCCGCAGGCGCGGCTTGAATTCGCCGGCAAGCGGGGCGGCAAGCCTTCGGCAACGCAAGCCGATATCAGTTTGCGCCTGATCACGCTCGCGCGCGCCGGGAAGCGGGTGCTGCGGCTGAAAGGCGGCGATCCGTTCGTCTTCGGGCGCGGCGGCGAAGAGGCAATGGCGCTTGCCGCCACTGGCATTCCCTTCCGGGTCATCCCGGGCGTCACAGCGGGCCTTGCGGCTCTCGCCACGGCAGCGATCCCGGCAACGCTGCGCGGCGTCAATCGGGCGGTGATCTTCGCCGCCGGTCACGGCGCCGACGAGGATTTCGACTGGGCGCCGCTCGCACGCACAGGACAGCCGATTGTGCTCTACATGGTGATGCACAATCTGCAGCGGATCACGGCTTCGTTGCTGGCAGCCGGGCTTGCTGCCCAGACGCCTGCGGCCATCATCACATCGGCGACGACACCAGCCGAGCGAGTCCTCGTTTCGACGCTGCAAAACATTGCCGCCGATGTACGCGAACAAAACTTCGAGCCGCCGGCGATCGTTGTGGTTGGTGAGATCGTGAACTTGCGCGGAGTGCTCCTCGGCGACGCCCCGGTCGCCGCGAGAGAAGGACAGGAGCAAAGGTGACGGCGCGCGGGCTCATAATCGCCGCGCCGCATTCCGGTGCCGGCAAAACAACGGTGACGCTCGCGCTGATCGCCGCGCTCAAGCGCCGCAGCATCGAAGTACGCGCGGCAAAAGCCGGACCCGACTACATTGATCCGGCATTCCATGCAGCGGTCAGCGGCAGTGCGAGCGTCAATCTTGATTCCTGGGCGATGTCGAAACGATTGCTAGACACGCTCGCCGCAGAAGCGGCTTCAGGCGCGGATATCTTTGTGATCGAAGGCGTGATGGGTTTGTTTGATGGTGCGGCCGATGGCGCCGGTATTCCCGGCAGACGCGGCGCGACCGCCGACCTCGCCGCCCATTTCGGTTTGCCGGTCGTGCTGGTGCTCGATGTTGAGGGGCAGGCGCAGTCGGCGGCGGCTTTGGTGCGGGGCTTCGTTACCCACGATCCAGCCGTGCGCATTGCCGGAATAATTCTCAACCGCGTCGCCAGCGAACGGCACCGCACGCTGGTCGCGGGCGCAATCACGGCGCTCGATATTCCGATCCTCGGCGCACTGACACGCGAAAAGGCGCTCGCGCTACCGGAACGTCACCTCGGCCTCGTTCAGGCCGGCGAGCATCCCGATCTCGCGGCGCTGATCGTGCGCCTGGCGGAAACCGCCGAACGCCATTTCGATCTCGACGCCATCATGGCCTGCGCCGCGCCGTTGCAGTTGGCGGAAGCTTCGCGCCAGGCTCAGGCGCTGCCGCCGCCGGGGCAGCGGATCGCGCTCGCCAGCGATTCCGCTTTCACTTTCGCCTATCCCCACGTGATCAACGGGTGGCGGAATGCGGGCGCGGATATCCTGCCGTTTTCGCCGCTTGCCAATGAGCCTCCGTCGCAAAGCGCGGACAGTTGCTGGCTGCCGGGCGGCTATCCGGAGCTGCACGCCGAAGCGCTCAGCAATGCGAACCGTTTTGTTGCGGGACTACGACAGTTCGCTGCTACGCGCCCGGTGCACGGCGAATGCGGCGGCTACATGGTGCTCGGCGAGAGCCTCGAAGATGCGACCGGCAGGCATCACGCCATGACCGGATTGCTCGGCCACACCACCAGCTTCGCCAAGCGCAAACTCCATCTCGGCTATCGGACGGCGCGCCTTCTCGCCGACGGCGTTCTCGGGAGAGGCGGAATGCTCGTTCGCGGCCATGAATTCCACTACGCCTCGCTCACGGCTGCCGGAGACGACGAACCCTTCGCTGAGATTGCCGACGGCGAGGGCCGAGGGCTGGAAAAAACGGGCGGCCGGCGCGGTCGCGTCACCGGTACCTTTTTTCACGCCATCGCCGCTGCGGATTGACGAAGCAGTCAGTGCTCAAGCAACGCCACTGTGCTGAGACCGCCATCGGAACAGATGCTGACAATCGCCCGGCTGCCTTGCGGCAGCGCCGCGAGCTCCTTGACGGCCTGACTGAAGATTCTCGCACCTGTCGCCGCGAACGGATGTCCGAGCGCGACACTGCCGCCGTTCGGGTTCATCCGCTCGCGCGGGAAACTCCCGAAATTATGCTCGACGCCGGCTTTGGCGCGGACGAAGTTCTTATCCTCGAGCGCTTTGATGTGACAGAGCACCTGCGCCGAAAACGCCTCGTGGATTTCCCACAGCGCGATATCGTTGAACTTCAGCCCGCGCCGCGCCAACAGCCGGGGAATGGCGGTGACCGGCGCCATCAGCAGGCCCTCAGTGAAGATATCGACCGCCGCCATTTCAAAATCCACCAATCGCGCACGCGGCAATTGTTGCGGCAATCGCGCAAGGCCTTCTTCGGTGCCGACCCAGATGGCGGAAGCGCCATCGGTCAGCGGCGAGCTGTTGCCGGCCGTCAGCGTGCCTCGTCCGCTGGTCCGGTCAAATACCGGTTTGAGCTTGGCGAGCTTTTCGAGCGACGTGTCCCGGCGCGGAAAGTGATCCTTATTCACTCCATTTAACGGCACGATCAAATCGGCAAAGAAGCCACGATCCTGCGCCGCGATCGCTCGCTGATGACCTTCGAGCGCAAGTTCATCCTGCTCGCGGCGGCTGATGTTCCAGTCCTTCGCCATATCCTCGGTGTGTTCGCCCATGCTGCGGCCTGTCGCCCGGTTCTTCACTTCCGGCACAAACAGCCGGATGTCGGACGGGCGCAGGCGGCGAAGGATACGAAGGCGATCGGCCGCACTGCGCGCTTGAAACATGCGGCGGAGCCAAACGGACAAATTCTGTCCGAGTCCGATCTGGACGCGGCTCATGCTCTCGACGCCGCCGACCATCGCCAAAGCTGCGCGGTGCTCACCGAGCATTCCGGCCGCCTCGAACACGCCGACCATGCTGGTGCTGCATTGCATGATGGTCGTGAATGTCGGGACATGGGGATCGAGCTTGCTGTCGAGCCACACCTCGCGCGCCAAATTGGCATAGGCGAGATTGACGACGACGGAGCCCCACACCGCGAAGTCGATCGAACCGTTCACCTGCCGCGCCATTGCCTGGACCACCGGCACCGACAAGCCCAGAGAATCCCGACCGGCAAACGGCCCGTCCACATTGACAAACGGCGTGCGCAGCCCTGCCGCCAACCAAACCGCTTGTGCATCGTTCGGCATGTCGCTTCCTGCCCCGCGGTACTCGGTCAACGCGCTCCCCGGTTATTGCGCGCGGACGGGCTGTCTTAGTGCGTCGCTACCGCCGCCGGCGTCGTTGCAACCCCGGGAGCTTGGCCGGCAGCAGCCAAATAACGGTGGATAGCAGACATAACCTGGGCTCCTTCACCGACCGCCGCAGCGACACGCTTGACCGAACCGGAGCGAACATCGCCGATCGCGAATATGCCGGGGCGCGTTGTTTCGAGCTGCCTGCGATCGGCGCCGGCGTCGGGGCCGGTGAGCACGAACCCACGTGGGTCTAGCGCTACTCCCGACCCGGCAAGCCAATCGGTGTTTGGCTCGGCGCCAATGAACAGAAAGAGGTGACGGATATCGCGCCGCATTTCCTCGCCCGAAACCGTGTGCCGCCAACGGACCGCATGCAGCATGCCGTCGTTGCCTTCCAGCGCGGCGATCTCGGTACGCGTCAGCACTTCGACGTTGGCGAGCCCGCTGATGCGATCGACCAAATAGCGCGACATGTTCGTCTCCAGGTCCGCGCCGCGAACAACGAGCCAAACCTTCGCCGCCTGACTTGCCAGATAAACGGTCGCCTGGCCCGCCGAATTGCCGGCGCCTACCAAGACTACCTCTTGTCCGCCGCAAAGTTTTCCTTCCAGCGGAGACGCCCAATAATGCACGCTCGACGATTCGAACGCCTCAAGGTTTGGCAGCGCCAGCCGGCGGTATCGCGCACCGCTCGCGATCACGACCGCGCGGGCGCGCACATGTTCGTTGTTGGATAAATTGAGGACGAAATGCTGCTGAGAACCGTCCGCCGCCTCGAGGCTCGCCACTTCGTCCGGGATAGCCATTTCAACCCCGAACTTCGCCGCCTGGTTGGAGGCGCGCGCCATCAGGGCGTTGCCGCTGATGCCAGTCGGAAAGCCGAGATAATTCTCGATCCGCGCGGAGGCGCCCGCTTGGCCGCCTCGGGTCCGGCAGTCGAGCATGAGAACCGAAAGGCCTTCCGATCCGGCGTAAACCGACGCCGCAAGGCCCGCAGGGCCCGCCCCGACAATGGCTACGTCATAAATCCGATCCTGATCGATCGGACTAACCAAGCCCAGACACCGCGCCAGCTCGCCGTCGGTGGGATTGCGCAGCAATTGTCCCTGTGGGCACAAAACGATTGGCAATTGTCCCGGGTCGACGTGAAAGCGCTCGATCAGCGCTTTTGCTCCCGGGTCGCTGTCTGGATCGAGCGTCTGGTGCGGATGCGAGTTGCGCCGCAGAAAGTTATCTAGCCGCAACACGTCGCCATTGTCGGCGCGACCGACAATCACTGGTCCACCGCCTCCAGTCTCAATCAGGCCCACGCGGCGCAGAATGAGGGCGCGCATAATGCGCTCGCCAAGCTCAGCCTCCGCGATCAACAAGGCCCGCAGCCGATCCGGCGGAATGATGAGGGCTTTTGTCGGCCCGCGCGCAAAGGCATCCACCAGCGCCGGACGGCCCGCCAATTGCGCCAGTTCGCCGAGGAACGCGCCGGGCCCTTGCGTGACGATGGGCGTTTGGTGGCCGGCGACGTTGTGCTGGATGGCCTCGATCCGGCCCTCCAGGATAATGATCAACCCGGTACCAATCTCGCCGGCTTTCTCCAGCGCTTCCCCGGTTGCGAACGATCGCACCGTACCAAAACGCCGCACGCGCTCGATCTCGATGGCTTCCAGAACCGGAAACATCTGGTCGTGCCGCGTATCGATGATCGACGGTTTCGCTGGAGTTACCACTTACACGGCTCCATTCAGGCGAATATCGGCGATGCCGGGCGGCTTGCCCTCGCAGTCCCGCTATTTGGTGCGTGCAATCTCTTCTTGAACGTCGCGCAGCCGATCCTTACCGAAAAAGATTTCGTTGCCGACAAAGAAAGTCGGCGACCCGAACGTGCCGCGCGCAACTGACTCTTCGGTATTTTTCAGGAGCCGGTCCTTCACCTCGGCCTCCTGGGTGCGCTTAAGCAAACTAGCGGCATCGAAACCGGATGCTGCGAGCGCTGTGCCGACCACAGCCGGATCGTCCATGTTCTTCGGCTCCGCCCACATATGACGGAACACTTCGTTCACATACTGCTCAAAGACGCCGTTAAGCTGCGCCGCTACGGCGCCGCGCATGATCAACAATGTGTTGACCGGAAAGAATGGATTCCAGTTAAACGGAACGCCATAACGCCGGACGAAGCGCTGCAGCTCCAGGCGTTCGTATTCGAGCCGGTTCTTGATGCCGGCCATCTTCTCCGCCGGCGAACGATTGTTGGTCAGCTTGAATACGCCGCCGAGCAGGATCGGTACGTATTCGAATTTGGCGCCAGTGCGCGCCTGGATTTGCGGAATGACCTGATGCGCCAGATAGGCGTTCGGGCTGCCGAAGTCGAAGTGAAATTCCACTTTGGCCATGTTACCAGACCTCACGGTAAGGCCGCACGTCGAGTTCGAAGGTCCAGGCGTCGCGCGGTTGACGGTAGATCTGCCAATAGGCCTCGGCGACCGACGCCGGATTCATCAGTTGATCGGGCTCCAGATTTTCCAGCGCCTCCGCGCCACCGCGCTGTTTTATCCGATCACGGACGAATGCGGTATCGACACCGGCATCGATGATCAGATGCGCAACGTGGATGTTCTGCGGACCAAGCTCGCGGGCCATGCTTTGCGCAACCGCGCGCAACCCGAACTTGGCGCTCGCGAATGCTGCGTAACCGATGCCGCCCCGCACGCTTGCCGTGGCGCCGGTGAAAAAGATGCAACCCTTGCCGCGCGGCAGCATCAACCGTGCGGCTTCGCGGCCGCTGAGGAAGCCGGCATAACAGGCCAATTCCCAGACCTTGCGAAACACCCGCTCGGTCGTCTCCAGCAGCAGGAAGTTGACATTGGCGCCGATGTTGAACACGCAGACTTCAAGTGGAGCGTGCGCGTCGGCGGCGCGCAGAAAAGCCGCCACGTCGTCCTCCTTGCGGGCATCAAGACCCCGGGCCACGATCTCACCGCCGGCAGCTTGAACATCCGCGGCCAACGGCTGCAGCTTGTCGGCGTTGCGGCGGCCGGCGAAGATTGCGAAACCTTCGGCGGCAAACTTTTTGGCGATCGCCGCGCCAATGAAGTCACCGGCACCTATAACGGCCACAGTCGCGTTGCGCTTCGCCACCTGTGCGCTCCAGCTTCGCTGCCAATTGGACGGCTATACCGTCCGGTATTTCGGGTCACCTGTCCAGTTTGCGGAGCCGATGTGCAAACGAACTAACTTGCCAAGCGTGGTGCTTACGCTCACCATAGCAGAAGCGTTCATCGGGCGGCTTAATTGGCTTTTCGCGGGCGCAAAAGCCGGGGTTCGAGTAAATCGTGCCGGACGAAAGAGAACATATCGTAGCCGACGCGGCGGCGCGAATTCTCGCCGATCTTGCCGATCCGCAGACCATCAACAAAGCGGCTAACGGCGCGTGGAAAGAACCGCTGTGGCGCGCGCTCAGTGAAGCAGGTCTGCCTCTCGCCTGGGTGCCCGAAGAATTAGGTGGCTCCGGCGCAGGTTTGGCCGAGGGCTTCGCCATTCTTGCGGTCGCGGGACGCTTCGCGCTTTCGGTACCGCTGGCGGAAACTTTGGCGGCCGGCTGGCTGCTCGCGCACGCCGGCATCGAGGTACCGGCAGCGCCAATGACACTTGCACCTTGCCGCCCGCATGACCGCATCACCATCGATGCCGATGGCAAGATGAGCGGCCGCGCGCTCGGTGTTCCGTTTGCTCAAGATGCGCAATACATCGCTGTGCTTGCCGACCACGCCGAGCAGCACCAGATCGCGCTCATCAGCATCAGAGATTGCCGTTTAAGTGAAGGCCGCAATCTTGCCGGTGACGCCACCAATGTTGTGACCTTCGATCGCGTCGGGCCTATCGCCAGCGCACCGGCACCGGCTGGACTCACGCAATACACTCTGATGCTGATGGGCTCGGCCATCCGCAGCGTCGAAACTGCCGGAGCGCTGGAGGCGATCCTGTCGCTCTGCGTCTCCCATGCCGGCGAGCGCGTCGCTTTCGAACGCCCGATCGGTAAATTTCAGGCCGTGCAACAGAATCTGGCGCGGCTCGCCGGCGAGGTGGCCGCTGCGCTCGCGGTCGCCGGTTCGGCTGCGGACACCATCGCGCAAGCGGGCGCTTTCGATGACGCGGTGTTCTTTGAAGCGGCGTCCGCCAAGATTCGCACCGCCGAAGCCGCCACCGAAGGCGCGGCGATCGCGCACCAGGTGTTCGGCGCGATCGGTTTCACGCAGGAACACGTTCTCCACCGCTTCACGCTGCGGATGCTGTCCTGGCGTGACGACTTCGGCAATGAAAGCTATTGGGCGGCCGAGCTTGGCAAACACGTGGCCCGCCGCGGGGCCGATGAATTCTGGCCTATGGTGGCGTCGCGATGACCGCGAACCTGCAGTTCGATCCGGTTCGCCTGCCGCCGGAATGCGACACACTCCGCGCCGAAGTGCGCGCTTTCCTCGCCGAAGAGATTGCAGCCGGCACATTCGATCCGCATCAAGCCGCGCACGGCGATTCCTACAACCGGGCCTTCAGCCGGCGGGTCGGCACCAAAGGCTGGATCGGCATGACCTGGCCAAAGCGATACGGCGGACACGAGCGCACGCAACTCGAGCGCTACGTGGTCACAGAGGAATTTCGCGTCGCCAATGCGCCGTCGCACCTGCACTTTGTCGCCGACCGGCAAAGCGGCCCGATCCTGCTCAAATACGCTCCCGAGCACGTCAAGAACGATGTGCTGCCGCGCATTTGCCGCGGCGAACTGTGCTTCTCGATCGGCATGAGTGAGCCAGGGTCGGGCTCTGACCTGTTCGCCGCCAAGACCAAGGCAACCAAGGCCGACGGCGGGTGGCGCATCAACGGCAGCAAGATCTGGACGACCAGCGCGCAGGTAGCAGACTACATGCTGGCGCTGTTTCGCACTTCGCCGCCGACCAAAGAAAACCGCCGGCACGGCTTGACCCAGTTTTTGGTCGATATGAAGACGCCGGGGATCAAGGTGAACCCGATCAATCAAATGACGGGCAAGGCCGGTTTCAATGAAGTCGTGTTTGATGATGTTTTTGTTCCCGACGACTACGTCATGGGAGAGATCGACGGCGCCTGGAAGCAGGCAACCAGCGAACTCGCTTACGAGCGGAGCGGACCGGAGCGTTTTCTCGAGACCTTTTATGTTTTGTTGGAGCTCATCCGCGTGCTCGGTCCAGAACCGGACTTGCGCAGCGCCGAGGGCCTCGGGCGCTTAGTTGCGCAACTGCATACGCTGCGGCGCATGTCGGTCTCGGTCGCGGGCATGCTGCAAGCCGGCAAGGAGCCGGTGGTCGAAGGGTCGATCGTCAAGGACCTTGGCACGGTTTGGGAACAGAAACTGCCGGGCCGGGTACGCGAGCTCGCGGCGTTCCTCGAACCTGAAATCCTGAACCGCGCCACGCTTGAGGATCAGCTCGCCTTCGCGACCATGATCGCACCGAAGCTCACCATTCAGGGCGGCACCACCGAAATCCTACGCGGCATCATCGCGCGCGGGCTCGGTTTGCGTTGAGAGGCTGACGCGCGGTGCCGGATATCGGGAAATTGCTGTGGCCGAAATCGGTAGCGGTGGTCGGCGCTTCGTCCGATACGCACGGGCTGCGCGGACGGATCTTCGAGATCATCCGCAGTCATCCGTTCGCCGGCACCGTTTATCCGATCAGCCGCAGCGCCGCCGAAGTGCAGGGCGTGAAAGCATATCCTTCGATCGAGGCACTTCCGGAAATCGTCGATTTGGCGATCCTGATCGTTCCCGCCGCCTACGTGCCGGCGGAGCTTGAACGCTGCGGGCGCGCCGGCATCAAAGCCGCCGCCATTCTCAGTTCCGGATTTGCCGAGGAAGGCGAAACCGGCATCCGCATGCAGCGGGAAATCGCCGCGATTGCGCAACGATACGACATGGCGGTGAGCGGGCCGAACTCCGAAGGCTTTGCCAATATCGCCGCCGCCCTGTGCGCGAACTTCAGCCCCGCATCGGACAAGAGCGCCGGACCGCTCACCCCGGCGCGGCCGCTGGGACGCGGTCAGGTGTCGGTGATCTCGCAAAGCGGCGGCCTCGGCTTTGCGTTCCTTGATCGCGCGCGACCGCGCAATATCAGGTTCCGTTACATCGTCACCACTGGTAACGAAGCCGCGCTCGAGATTTCCGATTTCGTCGACTACATGCTCGACGAAGGCGAGACTGACGTTTTCTTGTTGCTAATTGAAGCGGTGAGGACACCGGAGAAATTCAAGCGCGTCGCGGAGAAGGCGCTCAAGGCCGGAAAGCCGCTGATCGTCGGCAAGATCGGCCAGACCGACCCGGGCCGCCGGGCGGCCGCTTCTCACACGGCCGTGCTCGCCGGCTCGCAGGCCGCCTATCGCGCCATTTTCGACCGCTACGGCTTGATCGAAGGGCGCGATTTCGACGAGATGCTTGACGTGGCAGTTGCCTTCCTCGCCTGCGGCGACCGGATGCCGGCCGGACGCCGCGTCGGCATCTGCACCGCCTCTGGCGGCGCGGGCATTTGGATGGCCGACGCGTGCGCGGCCGCCGGGCTCGATGTGCCGGTGCTCGATGATGCGACCCGCGCCGCGCTTGATGCTTACGTGCCCTCCTATGGCACCACGCAGAACCCGGTCGATTTAACGGCGCAAGGCGTGCAGAAACTCGGCTATGCGCAGTTCGCGCGCTTGGTCGCTCAGTCGCCTTCGGTTGACGGTGTCGTCGTGGTTATCACGGCGCGCCGTTCGGCTTTCCTCGAAGCTGATCTGCCGAAGCTGAAGGATCTGGCGCGCGAGTGCCCGAAGCCGGTATTTATGTGGACCTACACGCTCCCCGCCGAGCGCACCATCGAGATCCTGAACGAAGCAGGCAATCCGTTGTTCACCGGCGCGCCCGGTTGCGCTCGCACCATGCGCGCGATGGCGGACTACCGCGTGTTGCGCGAACGTTCGCTGCAGCCGGCTAACATCGTCGCGCCGGCATCGCCCACGCGTGCAAAGGTGGCGGCGTTGCTTGCGACTTCGCCTTTGGTACTAAGCGAATATCGGGCACGCGCACTCCTTGCAGCGTATGGGATTGGAACCGAAAACGCGGGCGAACTAGCGCACTCCGGCAATGAAGCCGCCGCTAAAGCGCAGGCAGTAGGCCGGCCAGTTGCGCTCAAGGTTCAATCCGCCGATATCCCGCATAAGACCGAAGCCGGCGCGCTCGCATTGAATCTCGCCGACGCCAATATGGTGCGCACCGCTTACGATCGCGTGCTCGCCGCGGCCAAACGTTACGCGCCGACAGCGCAGATCGACGGCGTGCTGGTCCAGCCCATGGCGCCGCCCGGGCGCGAAGTCATTCTTGGTGTCAATCGCGACCCGACCTGGGGCTTGCTACTGATGGTCGGTCTCGGCGGCGTCATGGTTGAAGCGCTGGACGATGTCTTGCTCGCCCCTGTGCCACTCGATGCGGCCGGCGCACGGGCGCTCATCTGCCGTCTCAAGGCCGCTGCGGTATTCGGGCGTTATCGCGGGCTGCCGCCGGCGGACGTTGATGCGCTCGCAGATCTGATGGTGCGGATGTCGCATTTCGCCGCCGATCATGCCGACGAGATTGATTCCATCGATCTCAACCCGGTCATCGTTCACGGCGAGGGCGAAGGAGTATCCGTCGTGGACGCCCTGATCGTAAAGCGCAATGTCCAGGCGGCCGAACGCCGCGGCGCGGCCGAGTAAGCAATTCGCGAGGACGATGTCATGGGTCCCTTCAAGGATATCGGCGTGGAAAAATCCGGCCACGTTGCGCTCGTCGAGATCAGACGGCCGCCAAATAATTATTTCGACGTTGCCCTGATTAAGGAAATCGCCACCACCTTCGAGGCACTCGACGCCGATCCCGATTGCCGCGCGCTGGTGCTGGCGGCGCAAGGAAAATCATTTTGCGCCGGAGCGAATTTCGGCAATGACGACCGCGACGGCAGCGAATTGCTGGGCGGGCCGAGACCTGGCACCGCGCATCTTTATATCGAAGGCAACCGCTTGTTCCGGACCAAAAAGCCGATCATCGCCGCAGTGCATGGTGCAGCGGTTGGCGGCGGTCTCGGTCTGGCGATGGTGGGCGATTTTCGCGTGACCTGTCCCGAAGCACGCTTCTGCGCCAACTTCACCCGGCTTGGTTTTCATCCGGGCTTCGGGCTGACGGTTACATTGCCCGCCGTTATCGGCCCGACCAAGGCGGCGATGATGTTCTACACCAGCCGCCGTGTCCCCGGCGGTGAAGCGCACGCCATGGGGCTTGCGGACGTTCTGGTGCCGCAGGATCAGGTGCGCACCGCCGCGCTGTCGTTTGCCGCCGAGATCGCTGAGAATTCTCCGCTTGGCCTGATCGCGACGCGCGCCACCGTGCGCGGCGACTTGGCCGACCGCGTGCGTGCAGCCACTGAACACGAACTCGCCGAACAAACACGCCTTCGCAAAACCGAAGATTTCAAGGAAGGCGTAAAGGCTATGGCCGAGCGGCGGGTGCCGATGTTCAATAGCCGATAGCCAGCCGAGACGACGCCGCAAGAGCCGAGACGCAAGATTGATCAGGGAGAGGATATCGAAGATGGCAGTCAGAGTTGAGAAGAGCGGATCGGTATGGACGGTCATTCACGATCGACCTGAAGCACGCAACGCGATGGACCCGGCGAGTGCGGATGCGTTGACGGCGGCCTTTCTCGAATTCGACGCCGATAAAGACGCGTCCGTCGCGGTCTTCTATGGCGCCGGTGGTGCGTTTTGCGCCGGCTGGGATCTTAAATATGCCAGCACACTGAATGCCGCCTATCCGCTCGGTGAACTCGATATCCCTACGACAGGGCCTCGCGGCAATGGTGGTGAAATTCCGCGCGGACCGCTCGGTCCGTCGCGGCTTGAACTAGACAAACCGGTCATCGCGGCCATCGAAGGACCTGCCGTCGCCGGCGGGATGGAGCTCGGACTGTGGTGCGATTTCCGGGTGATGGCGCAAGAGTCGTATTTCGGCGTCTACTGCCGGCGTTGGGGCGTACCGCTGATCGATGGCGGCACCGTACGGTTGCCGCGGATTGTCGGCCAGGGGCGCGCGCTTGAGATCATTTTGACCGGGCGCAAAGTTCCGGCGGAAGAATGCCTGGATATCGGGCTGTGCGAATACGTCACGCCGAAAGGCGGCGCCCGGCGGAAGGCGGAAGAGCTAGCGCAGGAGATCGCGCGGTTTCCGCAGGTCTGTGTGCGCGCCGACCGCCGTTCGGCCATCAAGAGCCATGGGCTCAGCGTGCGCGCGGCGCTGATCCAAGAATGGTACAATGGCCGTGAGGCGCTAATCGCGGACGGCGTCGCCGGAGCGACCCGCTTCAAGAACGGTCTTGGCCGTCACGGCGATTTCGAAAAAATTCGCTGAATATGCTCACAAAGCTTGCCGTAACAGCACAAGACCTCGCCGAAAACGACCGCAACCGCATTTCTGCCGGCGTCGAGCGACATCGGCCATGTTCAAGCATTTCCCCGAATCCGTATGGATAATTGTATCCTAACCGTATTCAAAAAATTTTAGTCAATCCGGCGGTCGCCACGTTTGAGCGCACGGCGCAAAATATGGCCGTCTAAATTTACCCGGTGGAGATACCTTTAAGCGATACTTATTAGCACGATTTAAAGTTGTGTCGATTGTCTACGGTATAAAGAAGCATGCGTTCCAAGCTTCCGCCGCGTCAAACCGAGAACGAAACGCTGCCGCCGGAAATATATATTCCGCTGGTCGATTTGCTTTTCAAAGACGGGCGCACTTTGTTCGTTGGCTCGCTCTGTCTGACCGCATCCGTTTTTGTTACATACTGGAAGACGGGCGAGCTCCTGCTTTTATACTGCGCGATTGCGTTTGTTGTGGTGGCCTGTGCCCGCGGACTGGTGATGCACCGGTATATGTCCGCTCAACCGTCACCAGCGCCGAAGTCGCAAGGCGTTGGGAGCGCCGCTATGTCGCCGGCGCGGCCGCGTCCGTCGCGTTACTTGGAATCTGGTGTTATCTCACCTTCAGTCGGACTTCCGATCAACTAGCCCATCTCATCAGTTTTTCGATGACCATCGCCTATATGGTCGGCGTATTTGGACGAAATTTCGGAAACTCGCGCTTCGTGGTCGTGCAGGTTCTCTGCGCCTGGGTGCCGATGACTGCGGCCCTGTTGATTTACGGCAATTGGTATCATTGGGCGCTCGCTGTTCTACTGATTCCGTTTTTTCTCGCCATCAAATTCATTGCCGAAAGGCTGCGACATACCCTCCTCGACGCGGTAATTGTGTCGCGCGACATGTCGCTGCTGGCGACGCGCTTCGATACTGCACTAAACAACATGCCCCATGGCTTGTGTATGTTCGATTCCAAGCGCTGCGTCGTGGTCGCAAATCAGAAACTCAATCAGCAAGTGGGGTTACCGCCGGATTTCGAGCTGAAAGGCGCGACCGTGCACGAATTGGTCGAAGGTGTCGTCAACGCGGGCCTATTGTCGGAACTCAACGCTCAAAGCCTGACCGAACGCCTGACTGCCTGGCTTTCAGGAAGCGACGATGCTGCCTTTACAGTGGACATGCTGAATGGGCGAACGCTCGAATTCACGGTCCAGCCTATGGAAAACGGTGGCATGGTGGTTCTGGTGGAGGACATCACCGAACGAAGGATTGCCGAGGCTAAAATCAACCACCTGGCAAGATTTGATGCCCTGACTGGACTGCCCAATCGCAATGTTCTGCGCGACCGGATGGAACAAGCCCTCGCCGAATGGCGGCCCGACAACATGTGCGCCATTCACTTTATCGATCTCGATCAGTTCAAACAAGTGAACGACACGCTAGGACATACGCGAGGCGATATGCTCCTGCAGGCTGTCGCTCACCGCCTGCGGGAAAATATTGGCGATGCCGATGTAATCTCGCGCTTTGGCGGCGACGAGTTTGTGATTTTGCAGGCTCCGGTCAAATCCATTGAGCAAGGCGAAGCGCTGGCGAACCGCGTTCTCAATGCGGTGGCTGGCACTTACGATCTCGACGGCCACAAAGTCGTCGTCACCGCCAGCATCGGCATTGCGCTGGCAAAAACCCCCATCGATCCGGACCAATTTCTGCGCAACGCCGACATTGCGCTCTATCAGGCCAAGTCCGACGGTCGCGGCACCTGGCGCTGGTTCGAAGCAAAAATGGAAGCTAGCGCCCAGGCGCGCAGAACTCTCGAATTTGATTTGCGCAGCGCGACCGAGAGCGAAGCGTTCGAGCTCTACTATCAGCCAATCTTCAACCTGAAATCCAGGCGCATCGAGGGCTGCGAAGCGCTGCTGCGGTGGCCGCATCGTGAGCGCGGAATGGTTTCACCTGCGGAATTCATTCCGGTTGCCGAGGAAATGGGCCTGATCGTCGAGATCGGCAACCAGGTCCTGTATAATGCCTGTTTGGAGTGCCGCCGCTGGCCGGGCGACATTGCTGTGGCGGTGAACCTGTCCTCGATTCAGTTCGATCGTTCCAATGTTCCGGCGCTGGTTCGGGAGACGCTTGCCGCCACTAATCTGCCGCCCGGCCGGCTCGAGCTGGAAATCACGGAATTGACTTTGCTGCAGAATACGAAAAGAACGCGCGCCGATCTCGATCAACTTGCCGAGTTAGGCGTGAAGATCTCGTTGGATGATTTCGGTACGGCCTATTCGAGTCTCAGTTATTTGCACAGCTTTCCGTTTCACAAAGTAAAGATCGACCAATCCTTCCTGCAGGGTCTTGGCGACGACGAACGCAGAGTGACCTTGCTGCGCGGCATGACACGCTTGAGCGCGCAGTTAGGTTTGCGCGTGGTGGTCGAAGGCGTGGAGACGCAGGAACAACTTGAACTGCTCGCCGCCGAGGACAGCATCGACGAGGTGCAGGGATACCTGCTCGGTCGACCCATGCCGGCGGCTGATTTGCGGAAGTTGCTTTACGCATTTTACGTGGCCCCTGCGCAAACTACATCGTGGCCTGCAGCAATTCGCAGCGACGCCGCCTGAGCGGGCTTTTTTCTTATCACCGCTTCGTCACGTCTCACACAAAGGACGGTATTCCGCTGATTAACCCTATTCGCCCGGAAAAGTTGTAATCGGATTAACAAAGTGTTAACTTATTTTCTTGCTGGCGCCGGAAAGGCGCATAGTGAGGCGTTCATGGCTCCGGTGACGACGGGGACTTCTTGGCAAGCGCGTTCAACTGTTTCGGAACTCGCACGTTCAGAGACTGGTTTCTCCGATAGCGTTGCGCTGCTGCTGGATCGAATGGACATCCGGCGCGCAGAAACCCCTGAACAAAGAGAGAATATCTTTCGCCTTCGCTATGAAGCTTATTTGCGCGAAGGCGCGATTTCGCCGAATCACACGCGAACATTTTCCGATCCATATGACGAAACTGAAAATGCCTATCTTTTTGGGCTGTACCTCGACGGCGAGCTGGCGAGTTCGATCCGCATTCATGTCGGCTCCCGGGAACATCCGAACTTTCCTACGCTCGAAGCCTTCTCTGACATTCTGCAAACTGAGGTGGATGCCGGCAAGATCGTTATCGATTCAACTCGCTTCGTGTCCGACGAGAGCCTTTCTCGCCTGCATCGCGGATTGCCGTATGTCACCGTACGGCTGAGTTGGATGGCGGCAGTGCACTTCAGAGCAGAGCACCTGCTCGCCGCCGTACGGCCGGAACACCAGGCGTTTTATCGGCGAGTTTTCCACCATCGGCCGATCTGCGACGCACGGCCTTACCCGCGGCTGGCAAAGCCGATCTGCCTCATGACCTCCTATTATCCCTCCGCCGCGGATGACCTGTACCAGCGGTATCCGTTTTTCAGATCGACGTTCTTCGAACGGCGGATGCTGTATGAACGCAGCGCGACGGAGGAATTGCCGCCGTCGGAAGAACACTTGACCCCGCATGTAAGCGAAGCGCCACAGCTTGCGGGGTAATTGGCGGCTGCGCGCGCTCTGATTTATTTGTGCAGTGCCGGCCGTTGCCAGCAGATCATTTCCTCGATCCGGGCGTGCCGCGGAAATTGCCGTTCCCCTTGACACGGTTAGCGGAAGATAAACCGGCGCAATAAAATGCTGCAGGTACATTTCAGGCACTTTTGCAACGCGTCGGCTATAAGAATTTTTGCATTGCCGCTGTTCGGCGCATCAAGCAATCTCGATGAGCGCTCATCGCTCGATTACAACTGCGGACCGAGCCCTCACCGTCCCGAGCGCGCACGCCGCGTGCCCGATATGCAATGCACCGCTGACGTTCTTTAGGACCAGCGTCCCCCACATCGACGAATGCGGGTTCGAGAGCTACCGCCTCGAATGCCAAGAATGTGGCACGCCACTTGCCGGCATCGTCGATCCGGCCGATGAAAAGTTATTGCTTTCGGCGGCCACCGGCTGAAACGGAAAGCACCGGCGTTCATGCTGCCGATTGCAGGCCCAATCGGTTTAGGCAAGTCCGGTCTGCAACGTCACGCCCGCGCTTGGCGGCTCTTCTCTAAATGAGTAGTCATTGAGCCCTTAAACACCCAAGCGGGAGGGACGCATGACGAACAGCCTTGCAGGCTACGCCGTTCTCATTACCGGAGGCACGACCGGATTAGGGCTGTCGCACGCGCGGGTGTTGGGCACGCGCGGAGCCAAGGTGGCCATTACCGATTTCAAACAGGACAACCTCGACCAAGCGAAAGCGGAGCTAAAGCGCGACGGCATCGCTCCGCTTTGCCTCAAAGCCGACAATCGCGTCGTCGCCGAGGTGAAGAGCGCAGTCGCGGCAGCCGAGGCGGAGTTCGGCAAGATCGACGTTCTGGTCAACAACGCCGGCATCACCGGCATGATGGCGCCGATCGAACAGATCGACGAGACGTTCTTCGACAGCCTGTTTGATACCCACGTGAAGGGCGCATTCTTCGCGGTCCAGGCGGTTGTGCCGGGGATGAAACAGCGCCAGTTCGGGCGTATCATCAATACCGGATCGACGTTCGCCATGACCGGCTCTCCGGCCATGAGCCATTACACCGGCGCCAAAGGCGCGCTTACGGCTCTGGCGCGCGCTTGGGCCCGCGAGTTCGCGCCCTACAAGATCACGGTCAACACCGTCTCCCCGGGCTTTACCGACACGCCGATGACACGCGCCGATGCCACTCCCGAAATATTCAAGGAAATCGTCGAGGGAATGGCATTGAAACGCCAGGTGCTGCCGGAGGAGATTTCTTACGCGATTGCGTGGCTCGCGAGCCGCGAGGCCGACGCGGTGACCGGTCAGAACATCAGCCCCAATTGCGGCCAGGCGATCGTAGGCATCTAATCAGGCCGCGGCAGCGTTTAGTGTCTGAGCGAGCGTCGTTGCCGCGAATGCCACACGGCATTGCCGCCAGCGCCTACGCCTGACGTTCGAATCTCCCGCGATCGTGCGGCGCCGCGAAGTCGAGCGCCGGCCCGAGCGGTACGATGCGCGTCGGATTGATCGCGGTCATGCTCATGTAATAGTGCCGCTTGATGTGATCCAAATTCACAGTGTCGGCTATCCCGGGCGTCTGGTAGAGATCGCGCACGTAGTTCGACAAATTGGGATAGTCCACGATCCGGCGCACATTGCATTTGAAGTGGCTGTAATAGACGGCATCGAAGCGAACCAGCGTGGTGAACAGCCGCCAGTCGGCTTCGGTCAGTCGCGGTCCAACCAAATAGCGTTGCCGCGACAGTAACCCTTCGATCCAGTCGAGCGCAGCGAATACGGTGCGGCAACCCTCTTCATACGCCGCCTGCTCGGTCGCGAAGCCGGCGCGATAGACGCCGATATTCACGTCGCTATAGACCCGCGCATTGATGCGATCGATCTCGCCGCGCAGCTCCTGCGGATAATAATCGGCGCGGTCGTTGGTGAGCGCCGCGAACGCCGAATTGAGCATGCGGATGATCTCGGGCGATTCGTTGTTGACGATGGTGCGGCGTTCCTTGTCCCACAGCAGCGGTACTGACACACGGCCGGTATAACGCGGATCGGCGAGCAGATAGATCTCGCCCAACCGGTGCTTGCCGTTGACATTGTCAGCCAGCGCGCCCTCGCCGAACTGCCAGCCTTGCTCGCCCATAACCGGATCGATGACCGACATCGAGATCACGCTCTCGAGTTCCTTGAGCTTGCGGAAAATCACGGTGCGGTGGGCGTAGGGGCAGGCCAGCGAGACGTAGAGGTGATAGCGGCCGCGCTCGGCGGCAAACCCGCCCTCCCCGGAGGGCCCGGCGCGGCCGTCCGGCGTCACCCAATTGCGGAAGACGGGCTCGGTCGGCACGAAGCGGCCGCCGGTGGTTGAGGTGTCGTACCATTCGCTCTTCCACACGCCGTCGACATAGAGCCCATGCGCCATTGCAACCCCTCCTGCGCTTATGATTGTACGAGACTAGCCGGGATTGAGCAGCATGAAATCCGAGACTAAGGTTTCGCGCCGTAGCGCCGCCGCGTTTCCGGCTGCCAGTCAACCCACGATCATAAGGTAGTTCAGTGAAAGCAGTCTTCATCGAAAAATTTGGCGGCCCCGAAGTCTTGCAATACGGCGACATGCCCGACCCGGTCGCGGGACCAGGCGAAGTCGTCGTCGACGTGGTCGCGGCGAGCGTCAACGCTGCCGACTGGAAGGTGCGCGCCGGCGAATATTCGCAGGCGACTTTTCCGCTCATTCTCGGCCGGGATTTTTCCGGCACGGTTGCCGCAACGGGCCCGGGCGTCGACGATCTGAAGATCGGCGATGCGGTGTTCGGCGTGTTCGACGTCGGCAAGGAGGGCGCGTATGCCGAAAAGGTTGCGATCAAGTCCGCGATCATCGCCAAGAAACCCGCCACGCTGTCGCACATCGATGCAGCCGCGCTGGCGCTCGCCGGCCTGACCGCGATCAGAAGCCTCGAAGACACGCTGAAGCTCCAGCGCGGCGAGACCATCCTCATTCAAGGCGGCGCCGGCGGCGTCGCGAGCTTCGCCATTCAGCTCGCCAAGCATCTCGGCGCCCGCGTGATTACCACCACCAGCGCAGCAAACCTCGCTTATGTGCGCGGCCTCGGCGCCGACGAAGTCATTGACTACAACGCGACTGACTTTACGCGCGTGGTCAGCAATTGTGACGCCGTGTTCGACACCGTCGGCGGCGAGGTGGCGATCAAATCGTTCGACGTGCTCAGGCCGGGCGGCCGCGCCGCTTTCATCGCTTCCGGCGGGAAAGCGCCACAGCCGACACGGCCCGATGTCATCGCGCTGCGGCCCAATGTAGCCCGCGGCCGCGAACCGCTCGAACAGATCGCACGCCTGGTAGCCGCCGGCGCCGTGCGGCCGCCCGAGGTGAAACTGTTTCGTTTGTCGCAAGCCATCGAGGCCCATCGGCTCAGCGAAGGACGGCACTTCCGCGGCAAACTGATCTTTCAGGTGCGATGACTGCGCGGTCGCTCCCGGTCCGTTGACCATAGACTTTTCGCGGTCCGGCAATCGGACTCGCCCGGGCTGGCGGAGACGATCCCGGATACTTAAATCACCGATGCACCGCCGGCGTGCCGGCAAATCTGTGAAGCGGGCGAACGACTGTATCGAAAGTCTCCCATGTCGCCTTTGTCTCTCCTGCTTAACATCCTGTGGATCGTACTCGGCGGCCTGTGCATGGCGTTCGGCTGGCTGTTTGCTGCCGCGATCATGGCGGTCTCCATCATCGGCATTCCGTGGGCGCGCGCGGCGTTCAATATCGCGTCCTACACGCTCTTGCCTTTCGGGCGCCGGGCGGTATCGCGCGCCGAGTATCTCGGCACCGGCGACATCGGCTCCGGGCCGCTCGGCTTCATCGGCAATATCGTATGGCTCATTCTCGCCGGCTGGTGGCTGGCGCTCGGCCATCTGATCCTCGCGATTTTGTTCGCCGTGACCATTATCGGCATCCCGTTCGCGTGGGCTCACCTGAAACTTGCCGGACTTGCGCTGTGGCCGATCGGCAAGATGATTGTCGACGTGGAAGATTATCGGCTGCGCTATCAGCAAAGCCCGGCTGGCAGCCGGCGTTCCCCATAAGCGTTCGCGTCAGCATTCGCGTCAAACCACATCCTCATTAAACGTCTCCGTCCCACAAATTTCACAACCCCCAAGGAGCATTCCGTGCCGTCATCGCTAGCTCAAGCCTCCATCCCGGTATTTGAAATCGCGCTCAACGCGCTGTCTGCAATACTCGACAAAGCAACCGCGTTCGCGGCTGCCAAGAAGATCGATCCCGCCGTCCTTCTGCACACGCGCCTCGCGCCGGACATGTTCGACTTCACCCGGCAGGTGCAGGTCGTCACCGATCAGGCGCGCCGCGGCGCCGCCCGGCTCGCCGGCGTCGAGCCGCCAAGCTACGAAGACAACGAAACCACCATCGATCAGCTTAAAGCGCGCCTTGCCAAGACCGTCGCGTATCTGAAAACCCTTGACCCAAAGCAGATCGACGCTTCGGGCGACCGTGAAATCGCGTTTCCGCTCGGCGGCGGCGTGACCGGCCGCATGAAGGGCAGCGATTATCTCAATCATTTCGTGCTGCCGAACTTCTATTTCCACCTCACCGCCGCTTACGCGATTCTGCGCCATTGCGGCATCGACATCGGCAAGCGCGACTTTATCGGCGCGATCCCGGTGAAGACGGCCTGAGTACCGGCACAGTCGAAAGGCGAAGCCCCAGCCGTAGCCGCTGAGGCTTCTGTTTATGTCGTCGGCGCGTTTCCGGGCTTGGCCTCCTCGCTCAGTCGCCACGGATCGCCGCTCTCCTTGAGTTGGGAGACGACGTGATCGGCAACGGCATAGCGTTCAGCTTCCGTCAGGCCTTGTTTCAGTCCTCGCACGATCTTGGCGGCGCGGCTCAGCGCGAAAGCCAAGCGGTAGCGAAGGATGTCACCCCCGAGTCATAGGCAAATGAGAACATATCGGGAACATCAGTCAAGCCACTAGGGATAGCGGCGCTCGGTTCGCCTTGCCGCAAGAGCCGACCTGCGTGCCATCGATGCTTCGGTCCCGCACATGCCCACCGCCGGCAGCCGATCCGGCGCAGGGCACCGCGGCGACGCTTGCTAGGCACGGCGGCGCTTGCGCCGCCGCGGCCGCAAAGCTTTCCTGATGTGCGCAAGTACGCGCTGATGGAATTCCGGAGTTTTCGTTCGAAACGGAGTTTCAAACCGCGCCGTCGCGCTTTCGGTCAGCATCAGATTGTACGGCGCTCCCTTGGTGTCGCCGGAAATGCGGAAATCGGTCCGGAAGCAAACGATCGGCTTGCCTTTGGCGTAGGCGTAGCCGCATTCCCAGGCGGTGCCACTGTCGGGATCGGGACCGTCCATGCAGGCGACGACCATGTCGGCCCAATCGAGCGCCGCGACGTCCATCTCAAAGATCGATTTGGCGGTTTTGCTGCGCGGCTCGTGCTCCTGCGGCAGCCAGACCTCAAAACCCTCGCTTTCGAGAAATCGCGCGAGTTCAACGTTGAAGCCCTGCTCGGCCAGGGTGAACAACGGACCGGCGAGATAGATTTTCGTCATGGCCTTCTCCGCATTCATTCTGTCCTGCGTTCGCATAGCAAATGCAGCATTGTTCCCGCGACGCCGATGCGCCCGAGTTTTGCATACGACACGACCGTAGCCCGGATGAAGCGAAGCGAAATCCGGGAACGGCTTCGCAGCTTGAATGCTGCTCCCGGATTACGCTGCGCTCCATCCGGGCTACGACGACTAAGGAAAAAAGGAAGCGGAACGCCGACAGACGTGTTCAGCCAACCTCCGCGCCTATGGCAGACAAGTTTACGCGGTCTACGCAAACCATCTGCTGGCGCGGCGCGCGTGCAACGGCACGCGCTCGCCTATCGGCGTTCCACTACGGCTCTTACCGTCAGGGCTTTCGGCCCTTGGGCGCAGCTCCAGGCCAGGCTTCCTGGGACGCGGCAGGACGTTCGATCCGGTAAGCTCGCTCCAACCGGGGAGCGAAGATCTTACGTTCTTACGCGGGCGTTACCCGCGCCCGCCTGTCCCAGTCCAGGGAACGCACCTCCCGGACCGGTCGTAGTGCCGGTCAGCATGATGCCCGAAGCTGCCCGGGTGCGGAGTGTATCATTCCGCGCGCGGGCACCGCACTCGCTCCACCTCTCGGAATACCTTCGCGACAGGCGTCCTCGGTGAGCGAGATGACGCCATGTACCTATTCTAGTGACCGTTGTCAAGAGCAAAGTCACAATAACCGCGACACTCGATATGGGTAGTGGTAGGCAGCTTTGGACAGTTTAGGTGACTGAGCGAGGTCACAGAACGTGAGCTATTTTTCGACTGGACGAGCCTTCCAAGAGAACTTGCCGTCCACCTCCAATTTGGTTTGAAACCGAAATTCCTTGTATCGGTAAAACGGCCAAACTTTGAGAAACCACGGATAGAAGTGGATTTCTATTGAGAGATCGGCAGCGCTCAATCTAAGCCCCGGTCTGAAGCCGCCTGCTTCATCGAGCCGGAGAGTGTATGTTTCATCCGGCGCGAGTTGTTTGGCCGACCAATTCCCGATGTAGATTTCGTCTTTAAGGTGCCCCTTGCATTCGTTTTCCGGCAGGTCGCGCGGCGGCATATTAAAGAGCATTCTGCAAACACCGATTGTTGCCTGAACGTCTGTGACTGGAATTGCTCCCGTGTTTCTTATCGTAAAGGGGAGCGGGTATGGGCTTGACGGATCAAACTGTCCTCCAGGTTCAACAATTAAATGCGGTAAAAAGGTCGCGACAGCAGACGCAAAACCGATAGTCGCGGCTATCGGGCCAGCGATTGCAACGACTGCTTTCCAATGTCTTTTCCACCATAGCTCTTGCGGGCGCTGGCGCTGCACTTGGTTGTTTGTTTTGCCTTTGTTTTTACGCGCTCTTGATGTGGGCATTGGGGTGACTTGTCGTCTGTCCCGAATATCGAGAACAAGAATCGCGCCAAAGATGAAACCAGTTAAAACAATTATGCCTAGGATGGTCATTGCCGAGAGCGTCTCTGCCGTCGTCGGGATCGATGCCTCAGCAACGCGCTATCGCCCCCCGAACATGTCCATGCTCAATGCGTAACCTCCCAAGCTTCCAGCATATCAACTACGTCTTTCATTTCCCAGAACGGCTTGGTAACGCCTGCTGCCATTAAAGTCGCCCCGGATTTCGCGATTGCTCAACCTGGGCTACGCTCGCGGGCAAAAGCGTTCACTCCTTCGTTCAGAGTATAGCGATGACAAACGATGCAATCGTGGGGCAAACCACGCGCGAGGTTCGCGTCGGCGACGCCAATATCCATGTGACCGAATGGGGCGACGGGCGGACGGTGCTGCTGCTCCACGGCAATCCCGATAGCGGCATCATGTGGGAGGGCGTGGCGCCGCGCCTCGGGCGATCCTGCCGGTGCGTTGCGCCGGATCTGCCGGGCTTCGGCCATTCGGAAGTGCCGGCCGGCTACCAGCCTTCCCTCGGCGGCGTGGCCGATTTCGTCGAGCAATTCTTGCGCGCCGCCGATATCAAGCCGCCGATCGATCTGATCGCGCACGATTTCGGCGGTCCGTTTGCGTTTGCCTGGGCGGTCAAGCACCCCGGCAGCGTGCGCCGCATGGTGGCGATCAATACCGTGTTCTTCAGCGACTACCGCTGGCATTTCTGGGCCCATGTCTGGCGCACGCCGCTGCTTGGCGAACTGTCGATGGCGGTGATGAACCGGCCGATGTTTGCGCAGGAGCTGCGGCGAGGATCGGCCCGGATAAGCGATGCGCATATCGATCAGACCTGGGCGCTGATGACGCCGCGCATGAAGAAGGAAGTCTTGCGGCTTTATCGCGCCGCCGATCCCGCAAGCTTCAAATCCTGGGAAAACGATTTTCTGGCACTGACCGCGGCAAAACCGACGCTGGTGATCTGGGGCGACAAGGACCCGTACATCTCGCCGCACTTTGCCGAACGATTCAACGCGCGACAAGTCGTACACCTTCCGCAAACCGGCCACTGGGCGCCGGTCGAGTGGCCCGTTGAATGCGCCGACGCTATTCTGCAATTCTTTGCCGAAGCCGGCTGAAGGCTTCGCTGCCCGGAGTCTCACCCCGTGGACCACGAATTCATCCGCGAACTGTTTTCGCCGTTCGGCCCGGTGACGGTGAAGCGCATGTTCGGCGGCGCCGGCATCTGGTCCGAAGGTCTGATGTTCGGGCTGGTATTCGACGGCGCGATCTTTCTCAAAGTCGATGAAACCAGCATCCCCGAGTTCGAGCGCGAAGGCAGCCGGCCGTTCGTCTACACCCGCGCCAAGAGCAAAGGCCGCGTCGGCCGCGCTTCGCTGTCGTATTGGCGGCTGCCGGAGCGGCTTTACGACGATCCCGAAGAACTCGCGGTCTGGGCGGCGCGCGCGCTCGCGATCGCGCAGCACAAGAAATTTGCGCCGCGGAAACGGGCGAAGCGAAAGTCGTCGTCAAGACGCATTAGGCGTCGTAGCGCGGATTGAGCAGAGCGAAATCCGGGGTACCTTTGCTTTGATGAAAATAATGCGTTTCGCATCCGCGCGTGACTTCCGGGCGTGGCTTTCCAAAAACCACCGCCGATCGGACGGCATCCTGTTGCGCATTTACAAAAAGGACTCCGGAACTGCCACCGTGACCTATGCGCAGGCGCTCGATCAAGCGCTTTGTTTTGGCTGGATTGATGGACAGAAGAGACCGTGTGACAAACAGTCATGGCTGCAGCAATTTACGCCACGGCGGCGCAACAGCGGTTGGTCCAAGACCAATACGCAGCATGCCGAACGCCTGATCGCGACCGGCGAAATGGCTCCCGCCGGATTGCGAGAAGTAAACGCCGCCAAGGCGGATGGCCGCTGGGAAGCGGCCTATGATTCCTTTGGCAGCGCTGCAGTGCCGGATGATTTCCTAAAGAGAATCGCACGAAACAATAAGGCCAAAGCTTTCTTCGAAACACTCAACAAAACCAATCTGTATTCGATCACTTACAGGCTCCAGACGGCAAAGAAGCCAGAAATCAGAGAGAAGCGAATGCAGGCGATCATTGAGAAGTTGACCCGAGGTGAGAAGTTTCACTGAGGCAGCAACCCCGGCCGTGCCTGCCCGACCACCCTGGATTCCGCTCCCCTCAATCCGGGTTACGCTTCCTAAATCCAGCGTCGAACTCTGGCGCTGTAGGTTCGCCACTCCGGTCCGAATTGGTCGGCTAGCATCCGCTCTTCGACCCGAATGAATCGGTAATCGACCAATATGGCGAATCCGACACCGATCAGGAAGGGACTGAGTGTGCCGAGCAAGAGCGCGAGTCCAAAAAGGATCAACACCATACCTAAATACATCGGATTGCGTGAAAGTGCGAACACCCCGTCCGTCATTAGGCTGGTCGGGACCTCAAACGGCTTGACGGTTGTTCTGTGCCGCTTGAAAGCACGATCAGCCAGCAGATTCAGCGCGGCGCCGATGATTGCCGGGATGATACCGGCGAGCGTCCAAGGGAATAGCAGGACTTGGCTCAAAGGAAGCAAAAAATGCAGGGCGAGCATCCCGCAAATCCCAGCGAGAAAGTACGCTGGTGGCAACAGGGGCTTATTCATGTTTTTCTCAGACGATCATCCCGTCCATGACGTCGCGTACCCGTCAATCGCGTCGCTTCGGCCGCTTCCGCGATTTGTCAGGTTAGGCGCGCGGAGGCCGGTCGCTCAATCCTACATGCCGCCGATCATAGCGGCGTTTCGGCCCCGCCCTCTGTCTTGAATGCGAGACTAGCCTCTTCCAGGTCGAGTTCGCGCTCGATGTGCCGGCGGGCTTCGTCGGTGATCTTGCCGTCGCGCAGCAGCTGGTAGATGTATTCGCGCTCGGCGGCGATCAGCTCAAGCCGCAGCTCGGCCGCCGCCGCAACCGCTTTGCGGCCATCGCCCGCATTCTTCGGCAACTGCACGGCGCGATGATCATGCCGCGCCCGCAGGATCGCGAGCACCTCCGGGGCGAGCTCGCCGTCGGTCGCGAGCTGATCCAGCCGGCCCTGCGCCACGTTCAGGGCTTCCAGCCGCGCGGTAATCTCGGCATCGCGCTCGCGCCGGCGCTCGTCTTCGGCGTCGTGCGGCAAGGCGAGCCAGCGCACTACGCTCGGCAGCACCGCCCCCTGGCCGATCAGCGTTATGACGATGATGCCGAAAGTGACGAACAGAATGAGATCGCGGTCGGGAAACGACGCGGCGGCAAGCGTCGTCAGCGGAATGGCGAGCGCGGCGGCGAGCGAAACCACGCCGCGTACGCCGACGAACGCGAGCAGGAAGGTCCACTGCCAGGGCGGTGACGGATCGCGGCGCGCCAGCGACGGGCTCAGCCGGCGCGGCAGATAGGTCGCCGGAAACACCCAGACGAATCGCGCCACCACAATCACGGCGAGGACGATGAATATCGTCAACGGCAGATCGCGCAGCCGGACCATATCGGTCTCGTCGAGCAGCGTGCGCATCTGCATCCCGGTGACCAGGAAGACAAATCCTTCGATCAGATAGACCAGCAGGTCCCAGAAGAAGATGCCCTGCAGCCGCGTCGCCGCCGGAATGAGCAACGGCCCGTTCCAGCTCACGAACAGCCCGGCGGCAATGGTGGCAAGCACCCCCGATCCGCCCAGCTGTGCCGGCACCAGAAATGCGATGTACGGCGTCATCAGCGACAGCGTGATCTCGACCCGCGGATCGCGCGCCCAGCGGCGCAGCCGCAGGCTGACCCAGCCGACGCCGATTCCGTAGCCGATCTCGCCGACGACGATGAGCGCGAAGGTGCCGGCGGCTTCGCCGAGCGAGAACACGCCGGTGCTGACGGCGGCGACCGCGAAGCGGTAGAGGATCAACGCCGTGGCGTCGTTGGCAACGCCTTCGCCCTCGAGCACGACGACGAGCCGGCGCGGCAGGCCGAGACTGCGGACGATGGCGAGCGGAGCGACCGCGTCGGGCGGCGCCACGATAGCGCCGAGCACGAAGCCGACAGCGAGCGGCATGCCGAGCACGAAATGCGCCACCACCGCCACCGCACAGGTCGTGAAAATGACGCAGCCGAAGGCGAAGAGCGTGATCGGCCGCAGGTTGAAACGAAATTCGCGCCAGCTCATGGCGACGCCGGCCGAATAGATCAGCGGCGGCAGGATGCCGAGCAGCACCAGTTCCGGCGCCAGCTCGATCCGCGGCAGACCGGGGATGACGGCAATCGCAATGCCGGCGACGACCAAGAGAATGGATGGCGCGGTATTGAGCCGCCGCGCGACAATCGCGACGACCACCAGCACGGCGAAGAATAATAATATTGTCTCGATCGTGCCCGTCATGCGTCACACGATGCCGGATATCCAGGCTCGGTCAAGCGCGGGGCGGCAGACGGCGCAGTGGGAACGCGCTAATCTAGCCTATGCAATCGCCCCAAACGAGCGGCGAACCACACCAGGGAGAATCGTCATGTCATCGTCCGGGCTTCGCCTCGCGGCCATCGCCTCGGCCTGCGCCTGCGCGTCGGCCGCGCCTGCGGGCGCGCAACTCCTCAACCACAAGGACCTGAGCGCTGCCATCGCCATGACCATCGCGCAAACTGCGATTGAGACCTGCAAGGCCAACGGCTACGGCGTGTCGGTGACCGTGGTCGGCCGCAACGGCGAGGTTATCGCGCAGGTCCGCGGCGACAACACCCCGCCGCACACCATGGAGAACAGCTTCCGCAAGGCCTACACCGCGCGCACGTTGCGCAGTCCCTCGGGCGCGCTGGCCGAACGTGTCAAAGCCGAACCGACGCTGCCCTTTATCCATCTCAGCCACATCATTGCCTTCCAGGGCGCGCTGCCGATCAAGATCGGCGACGAAACCATCGGCGCGGCCGGCGCATCAGGCGCACCGGGCGGCGAGAAGGACGAAGCCTGCATCAAGGCCGGGATCGACAAGGTGGCCGATCAGTTGAAGTAACGCCGCAGCCGGACGAAGGTTGTCATTGAGCGCTCGCTCTTAGCGGCGATCGCTGTTCGCAAAACCGGGCGAATTTCTCTGACCTGGGCTCGCTTTTCGGGCCCGGCATCCCCATATCCAGCTCGTTGTCCGACAGAACGATCGAGACAGAGCCGCATTAGCCAAGGCGTTTTTTCGAAAAGGAAATGGCGTGTTTGATCCCCGACAAGACTGTGCGAATACAATCGACTCCAGCAAGCTGACTAAGAAGCAGCGCGATTACCAAAAGCTATTGCTCGTCGTCCGCGAGCATCGCGAATGGCTTGCTGAAAATTACCCAACCCTTGTGAGCAACGCGCAACAGGCGGCAGCAGCCGAGAACCGGTAATCAAAAGTCGGCGGCGATCAGGTCATAAGATCCTTTGCGCCGCCGCCCGTACACTTTGGCCGCGGCCGCGTAAATCAATTTGCGGTTCGAATCGAAGGCGCTGAGAAGTCCAACTTCTTCGAACTGCATATCGGGCTTAAGCTGCTTCAACGCATCGGCATTGACGAAAAACGATGCCTCCATCGCGCTGTCGTGCCCCCAAAAACGCACGGCACGCCGCGTTGCATCGTAAAAGCGGCTTTGATTTGGAAAGCTAAGCGTCATGATTTCTGTCGCGCTCCTGAGCCGTCTGAAGCTCTTGAGGATCAATGGTCACCATTTCGACTGAGGAAGCACGGTGAGATGCCGCCGGCACGAAGATCATGGTGGCCGTGCGGCGGTAGACCGGAAATGATAATTCTTCGATCAGTTCTTCGTCCGTGACGATTCGATAGTCTCCGGGCGGCAAGATCCGATCGACACCTTTCAGCTCAAACGGATGATTGAAGACGACGGTCGAGCTGTGCGAACGGGCGGTCATCGCTAGGCCGCGCGGCGGACCAAAGGATAGTCCAGGCTTTCGTACAGGCGACGAATTCCCTGACCGTCGTAGCGTTCTTCGTCGACCTGGAGATGCGCTCCGAGAAGACATTCAGGTGGAAGTTCCTCGATCGCGAAGCGGACGGCGTCAGCGGCACGGGCAAAGCGCTTATAGCCAATTGGTTGCCGCCGCGATTTTCGATTTCGGGTCGGGAACAGCTCCGCCTCCGCGCTGTAATCAAATGCGATCACGCCTTCTTCGGCCACGGCAGCGTCTGTCATCCGATTATCTCCAAATAAAACATCGAAGCATCCTTGGAATAGTCATCCGCAGAGCGACGTTTTCTATATATGATCGAAACGCGAGAATGTTAGCCGTGGCGGGCGGGTATTTCAGGTCATCCTTTCCGTGCCGGCGAACGGGCGCCGGGCGCAAGGCAGCTTGATTCGGCGAGCCGCGATCCGGACGCGGAACCGGCGCCCGCCAGACAATAGCGCGGCGGGATGACCAAGGTGGCGCCTATTGGGAACTGCCGGAACAACCAAGGACGGCGGTCAAGTCCGGGGTCGGCTTACCAGGCCGAAAGCCATCGGCCGACATCATAGGTGAACGCACCGATGACGCACGCAGCCAACCCGCTACCGACCAGGACAAGCACGACGACCGTATTCAAACGGTCGAGCAATTGCTTGTCGATGAAATGAACTTTTTGAAGGGTCTGAACCATGGCATGCACACCCATAGGCTCAATATAGCGTGGCATTCGACCGTTTGAAAGATTGCAGCACTGATCTGCGTCGGAATAAGCAAGCGCCACACCTAAAAGTGATAACGTTCTCGGCCCGGAGGGGGCCGCGCTCACGTTTGTTTTACTTAGGAAATCCACGGATTAGGTAGCCAGGGAAATGCGAGCTGCAGGCCATGACGTGGGTGATGGCCTCACGATCATACTCGTCGCCCGACCGATAATGGTCAAAAAAGCTGTTCAGCCGCCGCACCCGTTCGGCCATCGCTTGCGCAGATTGCAGGCCGATCGAAACACCGTAATTGGTGAAGGCGAACTTGACCTGAGGAAGATCGGGCTCGCGGCAGAAATAACCGTCTTCGCGCCACATCAGATCGAGCGTGGCGAGGCTGCGGCGCCGTTGCGCCACGGCCCAATCCTCTGACGGAAAAAAGTGGGTCAGCCACAGCATCATGCCGAGGCCAAGGTCCTGGGTGATGCGCAGCCCCGCCGCGGTCGCGTCGATGAGCGTGCGCATGTCGGCGATCTCGTGAGCCAAGGCATGCTCATCAAGGCACCGATAGGACACATAGCCGTCGAACGCATCGAGCGCGCCGAAGCCGAAGCCCGGATAAGGCGCGCTCAAATCTTCCTTCATCTTCCAGACGACGCCCGTGCCCGGCACTACAAAGGCGCGATGAATCTGGCGGACGAGATCGACGCCTTTGGCTCGATAGGCCGGCACTTGGCGCGCCAGCACGGAGAGCGCGTACAGCCACATCGCCAGATAGTGAAAATATTGGCCGTCCCGGTCGGGCGCTTCGCCAATGCGGATGCCACGCGGGCGCCCGAGCACCCGGTCGACCTCGGACACCACCCACTCGGCCTCGTCGAGGAAACGGGACTCGCCCAGTTCCGCATGGAGCGAAACCAGCAGCACGACGCCGAACGCATCGGTCCATAAGTAGCGAAGGCCGTTAGGCCATATCCGCTCCGCGCGCATCCAGTTCAGCTTGTCAAGAACGTAGCCGATGTCCTTGCAAACGGTCACGGCGACGCTCCCTGGCGACGCTCACACGCCGAAAGGATAGGTATCAGGCAATCCCGCCAGCTCCGCGGTGTCGAACGGCGTGACCGCGCGGGTCTGATCGAACCAGATGTACTCATCGAATTGCTGCGGCAGGATCGCCTGGAAATAGTGACTGGCGCGTTCGGTCTCCGGCCGGTAGATGACGCCGATCGCCCGCTCAAGGTGCGGCTTGCTCAAGCCTTGCGGACCAGTCAGATCGGCACGATTGCGCAAACCCAGCATGAAACGCGGTTGCCCGGTGGCGTGACATAATCGCTCATAGCTATTCGGCAGCGCCGGCTGGACTTTTTTCAGCTCCATCGGCCCGTCCCAATCGGATGCCGCCGCGACGGTTCCGCTGTTGGTGCCAAAGCCGACCAGATAAGCGCCGCTGCCGAATTCCTGGCGACACAAGTGACCGATATTGTGCTCGCCGCGCGAGGCCATTTCGGTCGCCCCCGCATCGCCGACGTGGGAATTATGCGCCCACACGATTGCCTTGCTGTCCGTGCCGTAAAACGCCAGCAGGTTCTTCAGCGTCGTGAACATGTGCTCGTCGCGAAGATTCCACGACGCGCGTGAGCCATAGTACATAATGCGATAATAGCGCTCGGCGTTGGTGACGAGGCGGGCATTCTGTACTGCGTCGAAATAGCGTTCGCCATCATGCCCGGTATAAGCAAGGCGCTTCTGCAATAGATCCTTGAGTGCACCGACAACATTCGGCTCACACGTCCGATAGGCGCCGATCAATGCGGCATGGCCATAAGTCGCCGGATCGCCCTGCCATGGCGTCAGGCAGCCGTAGCGCTCACGCGCAATCCGGGCGGCGGCCGGATCGACCTCATCCAGATAACTTAGAACCGCCCGGATCGACACATAGAGGCTGTAGAGATCGAGGCCGTGAAACGCCACCCGCGCCTCGGGTTTGGCCGCCCTATTGTGCTCCCGTAGCCAGTTGACGAAATCACGCACCTCGTTGTTGCGCCACATCCACGTCGGGAAACGGGCGAACGCCGTCCATTCGGCGGGAGGATATTCGAGATGCCGCACGTAGTGATCGACGCGCGCGGCATCCGGCCAATCGCCCTCGATGGCAATGAAGCGGAACCCCTTCTTGACAATGAGTTCGCGGGAGATGCGTTCGCGCATCCGATAAAATTCCGAAGTGCCGTGGGTCGCCTCGCCGAGCAGGACGACACGCGCGTCGCCGATCCGTTCAAGCAACGGGCTGAGATCGACGGTGTCGATCGAAGCGAACGGCTCGGCCGCGTCGGCGATCTTCTTGACCAGCTTTTCTTCACTGATGGCGCCTGTCGGCGGCGCGTAGCGAGCGCGGGCCGGCTCCGCCTCCTCGGGAGCCCACCCTTCCTCGCCGAGCAGCGGAACAAATCGCACATCGGCGAGGTCTTCGCGGCGATAGTCGTTCTGGGAAATTCGCGTCACCCGTATCAGTTCCTGGACGCGCTGATCCGCACCTACCGGGATCACCAGCCGGCCGCCGATCTTGAGTTGGCCTTTTAGAGATTCGGGAATCGTCGGACCGCCGGCGGCAACGATGATCGCATCATAGGGCGCGTGTGCCGGCCAACCGCGGGTCCCGTCGCCGTGTAGAACGTGAACATTATCGTAGCCAAGATCGGCCAGCGTCGCGGCGGCCTTCTCGGCCAACGGACCATGACGCTCGATGGTGTAGACGTCGGCGGCGATTTCGGAAAGGACCGCAGCCGCATAGCCCGAACCGGTGCCGATTTCGAGCACCTTTTCGCCGCCCCGGAGCACCAATGCCTCGACCATAAACGCGACGATGTACGGCTGAGAGATTGTCTGTCCCTCTTCAATCGGCAATGCCGTGTCTTCGTAGGCGAACTCGCGAAGCTGTGCCGGCAGAAAAATTCACGAGGCACGCTACGCATGGCCTTGAGCACCTGCTCTGACCGGACACCCCGCGCGAAGATCGCCTTATCAGCCATCTCCTGCCGAAGCTTCGAAAACTCGGTTTTTGAAAGCTCGTCCATCGGCTAAGCCCTACTGATCTGACAATTGCGCGCGCAGTCGGCACCTTTGGTGGCAAGCTCCGCTCCTTTCGACCGTTCGAGCATTGATCTATGTCAACAAGACCGGCTGCGTGCCGCGCCCGGACAACTGCAACGCAGCAGTTCAGCGCGGCGGATGGCAAGCGGTCATTTCGGGGTTTTGACGCAGATCAACGGCAACCTTCGCGCATTCTCGCATGTTGAGCTTATGTATCGCTTTCTCGAAGGCACGGCCGAGCAATACATGACGCGTACGGTAACGACCGTGACGCGGCAAATGACCATGCGCGAGCTGGAGAAATTGTTCGAGCAACACGATTTCAATTCCTTCCCGGTCGTCGAACAGGGAAAGATGTTCGGGATCGTTACCAAGTTCGATTTTCTTCGGGCTTTTGCGTTCACCACCGGTCAGATGGTGCCGCATTACGATGAGTTGATGCGGCGGCCGGTTGGAGAAATGATGACCGAAGCCGTCGTGCACGTCGAACCGGCGGCGCCGTTGACGCGCGTTCTGCAATTGATGGTGAGCCTCAAGAGCCGCAGCTTTCCGGTTATCGGGCCCGACCGCCAATTGGTCGGGATGATCTCCCGCGAGGACGTGATCCGCGCCCTCAAAGAGGCGACGTAGCGCGATTAACGCCAGCCGGTCATCGGTGGACCAGTACCGGTATCTTGCAATGCGTGAGCACTTTGACCGTCTCGCTGCCGAGCATGAGCGCGGAGACGCCGTGGCGGCCGTGCGAAGCCATGACGATCAGATCGCAGCCTTTCAACTCCGCGATATCGATGATCGCCCGGTAGGCATGCTCATGCTCGACCTGAACCGTCTCGCAAACAACACCGGCCGCTTGCGCTGCCCGGGCGACGGTGGCTAGCGTTTGCTCGGCATGCTTCTGCATACGCGCCTGATAGGCCGCCGGCGTGTCCTCGATCATCTGCGTGTCGGTCGTCACAATATGAAAAGGCGGCAACACCGTAAGCCCGGTGGCTTTGGCGCCAATCCGTTTCGCCAAGGCGACGCCGTGCTGGACGGCTTTCCCGGCGAGTTCCGAACCATCGGTTGCGATCAGGATGTTGGTATACATCGCGCTGATCCTTAATCACGCACGTTCAGGATGAAACCGGCGCACCGCCAGAAAGCCGAGCGCAACAAAAATCACCAGCACGATCACCTGCACGATCACAAACGGCGGCTCCGACTGGGTCGGCGCCAGGCTGTGCAGGAACGTCAGCTTGGCGAATGCCTGAATGACGCCGACGAACGCATCGAGATAGAGCGCCGCCATCGCGGTAACGACATAAATCCAGCGCCAGGCGCCGCGCAGCCGGAACACGTAGATCGCAAGCACCGCGATCGCGAGCACCAGCGAAAGGATGCCGACCATGCGCGGCGGATCGAGGCCGAACGGCGGCAACGGAAAGCCGGTGACGCTGGTCAGGATCAGCCCCAACAGAAACAACACGGTCCACACCCCGAGCACTTCGCCGCTCAACAGCCCGTACAGAACGATCAAGCCGAGCACGAGGGCAATCAGGCTGAGAGCAACGTGAATGTCGAGAAATATGTCGGTCGGAATTCCCCAGGTCATCGCCACACCTTTCGTTATCCGATGGAATTACAATGTCTCGATCAGTGCCGGCTACTGCCTGTGCGCGGCGCCGGCCGCAACGCGGAGCAGTATAGTCTGCGTCGATGAAAGCGAAATGGCCGTCCGGACGGCGGCGCGAACGACGGGGAACCACCACCAATGATCCAGCGATATACCGACCACGCCGCGAACGAGCGGACCTTTCTGGCCTGGGTCCGCACTGCGATCGCGGTGATGGCCTTTGGCTTTCTGGTCGAACGGTTCGATCTGTTCCTGCAGATCGCCGGACAGACCATGGCGCGCCGCGCGCTGTCGCCGACCGGTCAGCTCGTCGGCAATATCTCCGGCCTGATCCTGATCGGCCTCGGCGCCGGTATGATGGTTTTGGCCATCGTGCGCTTTCGCAGGACCACGATTGAAATCGACAGCGAACAGACGCTGCCAGGCCCGGGCCAGCGCGCGGACGTTTTGCTCGCCGGCCTCCTGACGGTGCTCGGGTGCGCGTTGTTTGTCTATCTCTCCGTACACCGTGATCAGCAGCCTTTGAATGTTAGCGGCGCGCGGCCCGGCTGTCGGATTTTGCGCGGATGCCGATCTTCGACCCGCGCGCGCAAGCATCAGTCGGTCCAAACGATAACGCGCCGGCCCTCTTTGTCCCTGAAGGCGCCGACGATGATCATAATGAAATCAACAAACGTCCAGATGCCCAGCCCGCCCAGCGTGAATAGTTGGAGTATTCCGGTGCCGACCTTACCGACATAAAACCGGTGCGCGCCGAATATTCCCGAGAAACCAGCACAACAACAGCGCGGCGAGGCGGCTCCTGGGACTGGCGTCCGGCGGCCTTGAACCGGTCGGCGCGCCGCAGTGCGGACAAGTCGGCGCCAGGCTTGAAATGATCTGGCCGCAGCTGCGGCAAAACTGCTGGTTGGCGGCCAGCGGCGGCATGGGTTGAGACATCATTGCGCCCCCTGATTTGATCTCGTTAGCACGAGTTGACCCGGACTTGGAGGTGGCGGCCGCGTCACGAGGCGCGCAATCACGCGTTCCCGCGACGCGCTCGGCGCCCGGGTTATGCACACGGCACGAACAGTAACCCTGATGAGGCAAAGCGAAATCCGGGAATGGCTTTGCCGCTTGAATGCTGCTCTCTGGATTACGCTGCGTCCGCCTGATACGAAATTCGCCGGTATCGAACAGCCGCGAGTTGCCCCGGATTTCGCTACTGCTCGATCCGGGTTACGCTTGCTTGCTCCCTTACCGCATTAGGAAAGACAATGGCCAGCGACAACAAAAAAGCCAAAACCAACACGGCCCCAAAAGCCGACACCTCCAAAGACTGACACGGCCCCAAAGACCGACACGGCTGCAAAGGTCGACACGGCTGCTAAGAGTGACGCCGCCGAGAAGGCCAAGAACTCCCGCCGCTGAAGACGCATCCAAGTCCAAAGCCGACGAGCCGGCCGCCGCGGCACCTGCGAACTATAGCCGGGGCGAAGGCCAGAAACCGGTCACCGCGGCCTACAGGGAAAACTGGAACGCGATTTTTGCGAAGAAGACAAGAGCAAGAAGAAGAAAAAGCGATAATTGGCGTGACAGTGCCGTGTGTAGGATGGGTAGAGCCAGCGTCCCTCATACCCCCTTCACGAAACCCATCAGCGAACGCGCGGCAAAGAAACGATGGGTTTCGTTTCACTCTACCCATCCTACGCGCTACTTCATTCGCCCAAGTCCGTTAGCCCATCTAGCTGCCGGTCATCAGCTCCCAATCCTCGTGACATGCGGCTTTGTAAAATTCGATGCACGGAACGATCATAATCCGATCACGACTGCATACAAATTTGTCTATGATCCCGGCTTGAGTTCTTTTTCATTCCACACCGCGGGGATTTGAAATTCGGCCCTTCTAGATGCCGACGGTACACATAGACTACCGCATCAGTGACTTGCGGCATACCGGAGTGCTTGACTTGGTATCTTGCAAACCGTGTCAACGATCAGTTCAAAGTTCACCATCAGGTTGCCTTTCGATGCTCTCTGGCCGGGCTCCTCTTGACGTCTCATACGACCGCTTCGATCCAAGCATCCGCCATGTAGAGTGCATCCGAAAGATTTGCATTTCACGCTTGTCGTCGCCACCGGATAAGAAGTTAGCCCCTTGTTTTTCATTCCTCGCTGCATCCTTTGCTGTACTAGAGTCGTCAGAAATGGTGGTCAGGAGCGCGTGAAAGAGGTCTTACCGAACGTCATATTTACCATCGTTGACATCTTTTCCGAATTTCTCGAACAAAAAGCGTCGGGCGATTTCTTGGCGCAATCTGCTGCAAACCGCAGACTACGGCGTGAAAACTCTTCGGCGTGTCGGATCGATTTTGCGCCAGCCATCGGCACCCTTGATTAACGCCTTTGCCTTCAGCTCCTTGGGCGATTCTGGGTGAGTTGCAAGAAAGCTCGAAATCATGTCGTCGAATTTGCCAGTGTGGTTTCGCCGCCCATAAGCAGACATCAAAACACCAGACCTTTACGAACACGTCGCCTTGGCCGCGATCACCGGACTCGTCGAGTACGCAAATTTGATATCCTTTGCTTTCGTTAGAGTTACGCGCTGTCAAGGCGGGACTGGTACCATTAGGCTCTTACGGTAATCTCGATAGCACTCTCCGGCACCCCGAGGCCCAAAGCCAAACCCGCCCTAGCTTCGGCAATGGTGAGCGGCCCTATGCCACTCCCGTCACCGATTTCCCCAGAGTTTGCAGCGCGAGGCTGAGTTGCGGGCATGGGGTGCCAGTTTAAATTTGCCGGATCAGTCATTCCAAAGTCCTCAAGAGGCGGTTGCGGACAGGATGCCGAAGGCCTGGACAAACGCATCGCGGAATTGATGCGCGCGTATGCCGAGAACCTCACTAAATACCGTTCTAGCCGCTCTGGCGAAGGTACGACGTCACGAATTCGGTCTATCAGAAAGCATGGTGATGCTGCCTGAAGCCCCGCCCCAGGACATTATGGCGATTTTGATGAATATGAGAATTCGCGACGTTTTTCGCGGTCCTTCTTGAAACGCAAGATCTGCTAGCCACCCTCCGAAATAATGCGCTCAAATCCGCGAGCAGTTAGGACGACGAGACATTGATCGGACTTATTAAAGCTCCTATTGCGGTAATTTCAACCATTTCTTTTTGCACATATTACGGGAATAAGCAATCCATAATCGCCGAATATGTGGGGAATTCGCAGAATTCTACGGCTGCAAGCCGCGAGCCCGGATTCCAAAGGCCGCAGAACCGGCAAAATTCCCGCGGGGGTCATCCCGCCAAGGGCAGTGATTATGGATTTCCGCACTCGCCAACTCGTGGCGATTCGGATGACGCTCTACAAAAAACTCTGCGGATCGACGTCGATTTCGAGCTTGATCGAACCCTTCGCCTTCGGCGCAGCGGCAAGCCATTCGCGCAAATAAGCCGAGAGATCGAAGGCGCGCGGCGCTTTGACCAGCAGGCGCAGGCGATGGCGGCCGCGCACCAAGGCGAGCGGCGCTTCGGCGGGGCCGAGCACGCGGACGTCGTCGCATCGCGGCGCGGCGCGGGCGAGCGCGCGCGCGAAGCCTTTCGTCTCGTGCCGGTCGGGGCCGGAGACGACGAGGCTCGCGAGGCGGCCGAACGGCGGATAATGCGCGTTCGCGCGCCGCGATTTCGGCGTAGTAGAACGCTTCGCGGTCCTGCGCGATCAGCGCGCGCATCACCGGGTGCTCGGGCTGATGGGTCTGCAGATAGCCGTGGCCGGTGCCGGCTTCGCGGCCGGCGCGGCCGACCACCTGATGCAGGAGCTGAAAGGTGCGCTCGGCGGCGCGCGGGTCGCCGTTGTTGAGGCCGAGATCGGCGTCGATGATGCCGACGAGATTGAGCATCGGGAAATGATGGCCCTTGGCGACGAGCTGGGTGCCAATGACGATGTCGAAGCGGCCGGCGGCGACATCGTCGAGCTCTTCGCGCAGCCGCTCGACCGTGGCGACGAGATCGGAGGAGAGCACGAGGATGCGCGCCTGCGGAAACAGCTCGCGCACTTCTTCCTCAAGCCGCTCGACGCCCGGCCCGATGGCGGCGAACGAATTCGCCGCCTGGCATTTCGGGCACTCCGCCGGATGCGGCATGGCGAACCCGCAATGGTGGCAGACGAGCTGCCGGCGAAAGCGGTGGTCGACCAGCCAGGCGTCGCAGTTCGGGCAGGAGAAGCGGAAGCCGCAGGCGCGGCACAAGGTCAGCGGCGCATAGCCGCGGCGATTGAGGAAGAACAGCGCCTGCTCGCCGCGCTCGACCGCGGTCGCACCGCGCCGGCGAGCTCGGCGCGATGAAGCGGCCGGGCGGCGGGCGTTCTCGGCGCAGATCGATCGCCTCGACCGACGGCATACGCTGGCCGCCGAAGCGCTCGGGCAGCGCCAGCCGCCGGTAGCGGCCGCGCCGGGCATTGACTTCGTCTCCAGCGACGGCGTCGCCGACGACAGCACCACCGGGATGCGGGCGATGTGGCCGCGCACCACCGCCATGTCGCGGGCGTGGTAGCGGACGCCGTCCTCCTGCTTGTAGGCGGCGTCGTGCTCCTCATCGACGACGATCAGGCCGAGATCGGCATAGGGCAGGAACACGCCGAGCGGGCGCCGACCACGACCGACACTTCGCCGTCGGCGACCGCCCGCCAGGTGCGCGCGCGACGGCGCGGCGCGAGCTCCGAATGCCATTCCGCCGGACGCATGCCGAAACGAGCGGCGAAGCGGTCGAGGAACTGCGCGGTCAGCGCGATTTCCGCATCAGGATCAGGCTCTGCCGGCGGCTGCGGATCACATCCGCCACCGCCTTGAAATCGACCTCCGTCTTGCCCGAGCCGGTGACGCCGTCGACGAGCGTGACTGAATAGTCGCTGCTTGCGACCGCGGACTTTAGTTCGGCCGCGGCCCCGTGCTCTGGTCGGGGTGAGATCCGGCTGCGCGAAATAGGGATCGGCGGCTCCGAGACCGGTTCCGGCGGCAGCACCACCGTTTCCAGCGTGCCCTCGTCGATCAGGCCATCGATTACGCCGCCGCTGACCCCGGCTTCGCGGGCGGTATCGCCTTTGCTGCGCGGCATTTCGTCTGCAAGAAGCGACAGCACCCGTTGCCGCGGGCCGTGGTCATGGGCTGCGGAGGAGGGCCAACAAGTCGCACGCCAACCCGTTCGCGCTCGGCGCCAAGATGCTCGCCCATGCGCAGGCACATCCGCAGCACCATGCCGCGCGAGGGCGATGGTGTAGTTGGCGTCCAGTCGACGAAGTGGCGCAGCTCGGGCTTGAGCGGCGGCAGTTCGAGCTTTTCCTCGACGTCCTTGAGGCGATTGTCGAGCCGCGGGTTGGGCTTCGGGTTCTCCGCCCAGACTACGGCGGTGGCCTCGCGGGCGCCGAGCGGCACGCTGACGATGTCGCCCGGCGCCAGCTCCAGCGCCTCGGGCACCCGGTACGAATAGGCCCGGTCAAGCGCGACCGGGACCAGGACATCGACGACGCGCCGGATCATGCTGCAGGTTATTGCCGATCCCAGTGGGTTTAGGAAGGGGAAAGGGTGGCGCCTCATCCTGCCCCGCGAAGCGGGGAAGCGGGACCGCGCGTATCGCAGTGGAAGGGTGCCTGGCCACAAAGCTGGCTCGTCCGCCGACGCCCCCCTCCACCGCCCTTCGGGCGGTCCCCCCTCCCCGCTTCGCGGGGGCGGAAAGAATGTGGGGGAGGTCGTATGGACTTCTTTGACACCCAAAGTGGCCGCCGAGATCGAAGGCTGGCTCGCGCATCTCGGCGACGAGCGGCACTCTCTCGCCGAAGACGGTGGAAGCTTACCGGCGCGATGTGCTGCAGTTTCTCACTTTCTCGCCGAGCATCTCGGCGGGCCCGCCTCGCTGAAAGCCCTCGCTGCTCTGACGCCCGCCGACGTGCGCGCCTTTGGCTGCACGCCGCGCGGCCGACATCGGCAGCCGCTCGCTGATGCGTTCGCTCGCCGGCGTGCGCGGCTTTGCGCGCTACCTGGAACGGAGCAGCAAGGGCCGGGATCGGCGCGCTGACCGCGGTCCGGGCGCCGAAAATCGGCAAGACCCTGCCGCGGCCGCTCGCCGCCACTGCTGCCAAGCGCCTGGCCGACCCCGATCTCGCGGCCGGAGACGAACGCGAGCCGTGGATCCACGCCCGCGACGCTGCCGTGCTGGCGTTCTTCTACGGCAGCGGCCTTGGCGTCTCCGAGGCGCTGGGCCTTAAACGCGGCGATTTCGGCGAGGGCAGCGGCGATGCTCTCACCGTGACCGGCAAGGGCCGCAAGCAGCGCATGGTCCCCGTCCTGCCCCAGGTCGCCAAGCTGATCGTCGATTATCTCGAACTCTGCTCCTACGATTTGCCGCAGGATGGGCCGCTGTTTGTTGGTGCGCAGAGGCGGCCCGCTGTCGCCGCGCGTCGTGCAGCTGGCGATGGCGCGGCTGCGCGGCGCGCTCGGCCTTCCGAGACCGCTACACCGCACGCGCTTCGGCATTCCTTCGCCACTCACCTCCTCGCCCGCGGCGGCGACCTGCGCTCCATTCAGGAACTGCTCGGCCACGCCTCGCTGGCGACCACGCAAATCTACACCGAAGTCGATGCCGACCGCCTGATCGCGGCCTATCGCAGCGCCCATCCGCGCGCGTGAGCAATTTATGCTATTCGCATGTCCTTCTCATTCCCGCGAAGCGGGAATGCAGGGCCGGGTCCTCGCCTTCGCGGTGATCGCCGGAGGTCGAAGCGGCAGGGGGCCGACACATGCCGGAAGCAACGGAACAGATGGAACACGCGATACATGCCGAACATGCGTCGCACACGAACCGCAAGATCGGCCTGGTGATTGCGGTATTGGCGCTGTTTCTGTCCTTCTCCGAAACGCTCGGCAAAGCCGCGCAGACCGAAGCGATCAGCGCCAACGTCAAGTCGAGCGACACATGGGCGTTTTTTCAGGCCAAGGACATCCGCAGAACGGTCGTCAACGCGGCCGCCGAGGAGACAACGCTCCTTGGAGCAACCCTGACCGATCCGGCCGCCAAGGCCGCGATCGACAAACAGGTCGAGGCCTGGCGCGCGACCGCCGCGCGCTACGAGTCCGACCCGAAAACGGGGGAGGGCCGCAAAGAGCTCGCGGCTCGCGCCAAGGCCGAGGAGGAGGAGCGCGACCTCGCCATGGCGAAATATCATCACTACGAGCTCGCCTCGGCGGCGTTCCAGATCGGCATCGTGCTCGCTTCCGCAGCGGTGATCACCGAGGTGATCGGGCTCGCCTGGTTCGCGGGCGTGCTCGGCGTTATCGGGATCGCCGTCACCGCACTCGGCCTGTTCGCGCCGCACGCGGTCGAGCATTTCCTCTGAGCAGGGAAGCGGTAATGGTTTCGCGCGGCAAGGCTGAGCAGCAGGCGGCGCGCAATGCGCGGCTGTCCGCGGCTTTGCGCGAAAACCTCAAGCGGCGCAAGGCGCAGGCGCGCGGCCGTGCGGAACCCACCACGGGCGACGCAGTTAGTCCGCCGCAAGCACCCGCCGCGCAATCTAAAGTTCCTGACTTTCGCCGCAATCGAAGTCGCGACTAGGTGGGCTACCGGCGCCCGGAAAGCGCCTAGTAACCGTGATTGCCGTTGCACTTTGCGCCTCGGTTGCGCGCGGTTCATAAGTCGCAGTCGAGTTCGGTCCTGGGACGGACCGCGGGGGACATGATGGATCGCATTCGTATCGTCGGCGGCCAGCCTCTCAACGGCACGATCCCGATTTCGGGCGCAAAGAACGCCACGCTGCCCCTGATGATCGCGAGCCTCCTCACCGAGGACACGCTCATTCTCGACAACGTGCCGCGCCTTGCCGACGTCGTGCTGCTGCAGCGGATTCTCGGCAATCACGGCGTCGACGTCATGGTCAGCGGCAAGCGCTCCGGCGAGACCGCCGACAACGGCCAGACGCTGCACATTTCCGCCGCCCGTATCGTCGACACCACCGCGCCGTACGAGCTGGTGTCGAAGATGCGCGCGAGCTTCTGGGTGATCGCGCCGCTGGTCGCGCGCATGGGCCATGCGCGGGTCTCCATGCCAGGCGGCTGCGCCATCGGCACCCGGCCGGTCGATCTTCTGATCATGGCGATGTCGCGGCTCGGCGCCGACATCGAAATCGACGGCGGCTACGTGGTGGCGCAGGCGCCGCACGGGCTTAAGGGCGGCGAGATTGTCTTTCCCAAAGTCACCGTCGGCGGCACCCACACCGCGATTGATGGCAGCCGTGCTCGCCAACGGCACGTCGGTGATCGAGAACGCCGCGCGCGAGCCGGAGATCGTCGACGTCGCCGATTGCCTCAACAAGATGGGGGCGCGCATTTCCGGCGCCGGCACCAAGCGCATCATTGTCGAGGGCGTCACCAAACTGAACGGCGCGCGCCACGCGGTGCTGCCCGACCGCATCGAGACCGGCACCTATGCGATGGCGGTCGCCATGGCCGGCGGCGATGTGCTGTTGCAGAACGCGCGGCCGGAATTGCTGCAAGCCGCGCTCGACGTGCTGACGGCAACCGGCGTCACCGTCACGCCGACCAATCAGGGCATCCGCGTCGCGCGCAACGGCGCGGGGCTTGCGCCAGTCAACGTCACCACGGCGCCGTTCCCGGAATTCCCCACCGACTTGCAGGCGCAACTGATGGCGCTGATGACCCGCGCGCGCGGCACCTCGCAGATTGTCGAGACGGTGTTCGAAAACCGTTTCATGCATGTGCAGGAACTGGCCCGGCTTGGCGCGCGCATTCAGCTCGCGGGCGAACGGGCAACGATCGAGGGCGTCGAGCGGCTCAAAGGCGCGCAGGTCATGGCCACCGATCTGCGGGCTTCCGTCTCGCTCGTCATCGCCGCGCTCGCCGCCGAGGGCGAAACGGTGGTCAATCGCGTCTACCACCTCGACCGCGGTTTCGAACGGCTCGAAGAGAAGCTCGGACGCTGCGGCGCCGCCATCGAGCGGCTGTCGGCATAGCGCGCCTGCGGCCAGATACGCCGATCAAGTACGTAGCAATACCACGCGGCATGGCTTATCTCTGAAGCGAAACGCCTAAGCCAATAAGAACGTGGGAGACTTGTATGGCTTCTACCCCCACCTCGCTGATCGATCGCGCCGGACTTGATCGGCCGCGGCTTGCCAAGATCATGTCGCGCGGCCTTGAAGGCGCCGACGACGGCGAGTTGTTCCTCGAATATCGCCAGGCCGAAATGCTGGTGTTCGATAACGGCCGGCTGAAGCAGGCGACCTACGACACAACCCAGGGGTTCGGTCTGCGCGCGGTCAAGGACGAGGCCGTCGGCTATGCGCACGCCTCCGACATATCTGAGGCCGCGATCGCCCGCGCCGCCGACGCGGTGCGCGCGGTCAAAGGCGGCTATTCCGGCAATTATGCCGGGCCGCCGCCGCGGACCAACGTGAAGCTCTACGGCGAAGACAGCCCGCTCGCCACTCCGAGCTTTGAAACCAAGGCGCGACTGCTTGAAACCATCGACGCCTATGTCCGCGCCAAGGACCCGCGCGTGCGCCAGGTGACGGTCAGCGTCGGCGCCACCTGGCAGGCCGTAGAGATCGTGCGCGCCGACGGCGAGACCTATCGCGACATTCGCCCGCTGGTGCGCGTCAACGTCTCGGTCGTGGTCGGCGACGGCGACCGGCAGGAGACCGGCAGCTCCGGCTATGGCGGCCGCGAAGGCTATGAGCGCTTTATTCTCACCGATACTTGGCAGCACGCCGCCGACAATGCGGTGCGGCAGGCGCTGATCAATCTCGAAGCCGTGCCGGCGCCGGCCGGCGAAATGGACGTGGTGCTCGGCCCGGGCTGGCCGGGAGTCATGCTGCACGAAGCGGTCGGCCACGGGCTCGAAGGCGATTTCAACCGCAAGAAGACCTCGGCGTTCGCCGGCCTGATGGGACAGCGCGTCGCCGCCAAGGGCGTCACCGTCGTCGACGACGGCACCATGGCGCTGCGCCGCGGCTCGCTCTCGATCGACGACGAAGGCACGCCGACCAACCGCACCGTGCTGATCGAGGACGGCATTCTCGTCGGCTACATGCAGGATCGCCAGAACGCCCGGCTCATGGACATGAAGCCGACCGGGAACGGACGGCGCGAGAGTTTCGCCCACGTGCCGATGCCGCGCATGACCAACACCTACATGCTCGCCGGCACGCGCGATCCCGATGAGATCATCGCGTCAGTGAAGAACGGCATCTACGCGGTGCATTTCGGCGGCGGCCAGGTCGACATAACCTCGGGCAAATACGTATTCGAGTGCACCGAGGCCTACCGCATCGACAACGGCAAGCGCGGCGCGCCGATCAAGGGCGCGATGCTCATCGGCAATGGCCCGACCGATCTTAATCGCATCTCCATGGTCGGCAATGACCTCAGCCTCGACGAAGGCGTCGGCACTTGCGGCAAGAACGGCCAGGGCGTGCCCGTCGGCGTCGGCCAACCCACGCTACGCATGGACCGCATTACCGTCGGCGGGACGGGCTAGTAAAGCGCCAGCTAGCCCCGATAGGCGATTTTCGCTATACTTATGGAGCGAGGCTCAGGATTTCGAGCATGAATGAAAGAGTGACCCTGGTACTGGAAGCCAGCGCCCTGCAGCGGCTCGCGAAGCTGGTATCGATCTCGTCAGAGCTTCTGAGCCATGCTTTACAGCGCCGGTTGCTGTCAACAGAAACCTGTCAGCACCGCAGGAACAATCAGCCCGTCAGTGGGACGAAGACAACTTGAGATAACAGCGGTCGATGCTCTATCAATTCGATATTATCGATCGCGCATGGTTTGTTGTCGGACGGCTCCGGTATCGCGTTTCAAGCGATTGCCACGGCAATTCGATGTCGTCGAAAATCCGAATCACTGCCAGGCGCGGTCAGTATCGGCTTTCTTGGTGATCTTGCAGCCCGATCGGCGTCGGGACTGCGCTCGAAGCGTGATCGCTCCGCCGCTCGTACGAGAGCAGTTGCGCATCGTTCGCAATTGCGACTGCATCCAATTTTCGATAGGAATAGCTGGTCACCGAATACTGGCATCGTGATCGCACGAATTGTGCGGCCGTTGATTCAAGCATGCTCAGGCCCAGTCGTCTCGTCAAGCCGAGCCAATTCAGTCACGATGGATCATGGCGGCGCTTGATTTTCTTTTTACCGGAATTTAGTTGGCAGCTAACTCGCACGTGCCGGCTTAACACTCCAGAAGAAGCCAGGGTCGTGGGTGCGGCGCACCACGTCGTTGCCATAAGCCAGCGGCAGAACTCGCCATGGTCGCGCAATGGCTGCCCTAACCCGCGACGGTGTAAGGCTCGTTGCCGACCTCTAGCCGCGGAAGTGCTTCGATAGTTTGAGGCCCTGCGCCTGATAGTTCGAGCCGATGCCGCTGCCGTAAAGCCGATCGGGACGCGCCAGCATTCGCTCGTACACCAGGCGGCCGACGATCTGGCCGTGTTCGAGAATGAACGGCACTTCGCGCGAACGCACTTCCAGCACCGCGCGCGCGCCGAGCCCGCCCGCGCCGGCATAACCGAAGCCGGGATCGAAGAAGCCCGCATAGTGCACGCGGAATTCGCCGACCAGCGGATCGAACGGCACCATTTCAGCGGCATAGTCCGGCGGCACCTGCACCGCTTCGGTCGAAGCCAGGATGTAAAACTCGTCGGGATCGAGGATCAGGCTTCCGTCGGCGCGCGCGGCGATCGGCTCCCAGAAATCGGCAACGTCATAGGCGGCGCGGCGCTCGACCTCAATAACGGCGGTATGACGCTTGGCGCGGTAACCGACAACGCCACCTCGCTTTCGCTCCTCCGCTTGCGGGGGAGTTGGGCGGGGCCGCCGCCGGAAAGGTCGACGCTCACGGCAACGCCATCGCCCATCACCGCCTCGGCGCGATCGACGAGCCGCTCGTGCGCGTGCAGCGCGCGCAAGGCTTCGGCATTGAGCGCCGCGTCACCGCGGCGAAAGCGGATTTGTGACAGCCGCGAACCTTCGCGCACCAGAACCGGAAAAGTCTTCGGGCTGATCTCGGCATAGAGCGGGCCACGATAGCCGGGTTCGACGCGATCGAAGCCGCGGGTTTCGTCGGCGATCACGCGCGTGAATACGTCGAGGCGGCCAGTCGAACTCTTCGGATTTGTTGACGCAGCAATATCCGCCGGCAGAGCAAGCGCTTCGATGCAGCGGCACGATATAGACGCAACCGGTTTCCAGCACGGCGCCATTGGCGAGCGGAAATTCGTGCAGCTTCAGTTCGGCGATCCGTCGAGCGACCGCGGTGCCGGGCCCGGGCAGAAAGCTCGCGCGCACCCGGTAGGCCACGGCTCCAAGCCGCAGATCGAGACTGGCCGGCTGGATCTGGTCCGAAGCGAACGGCTGCGACGGACGAATCCCGCCGGCCTCGGCCAGCGCCGCGATCATGCGGTCGGGCAGGATTCCTTTGTCTGCAGGCGTAAACGACAGCGGCACGCGATCACCATTTCGGCGGCGGCGCGATCTAACCCGATGCCCGGCTTGACGGAAAGACGGACGCGGCGTATGAGCAACTTTATCCCGTGGTCATTTGAGCCGGCCGGCTTGCAGCCACGTAAAACAAATTGCTAAAAGGCCGGGGACGCGTGAGCCCGGCCTGAGGATCATTCCTCCCGGCCGGGTTTTTGTTTGGCCAAGAGGAGGGCCGTATGACCGCGTCCGCGCCTGATCGCTACCGTCCCGAAACCCGTCTTGTGCATGCGGGCACGATGCGCTCGCAATTCGCCGAGACGTCGGAAGCGCTGTTTCTGACCCAGGGCTACGTCTACGACAGCGCCGCCCAGGCCGAACGCCGCTTCAAGAACGAAGAGCCCGGCTTCCAGTATTCGCGCTTTGCCAATCCCACGGTGGCGATGCTCGAACAGCGCATGGCGGCGTTCGAAGGCGCCGAAGCGGCACGCGCGACCGCAACCGGCATGGCCGCGGTGACGCTGGCGCTGGTCGGCCAGCTCAAAGCCGGCGATCACGTGGTGGCGTCGAAGGCGCTGTTCGGTTCATGCCGCTACATCGTCGAGGATTATCTGCCGCGCTACGGGGTGGCTTCCACGCTGGTGGACGGCACCGATCTCGACCAGTGGCGCGACGCGGTCCGGCCGAACACCAGGACGTTCTTTCTCGAGACGCCGACCAATCCGACGCTCGAGGTGATCGACATTGCCGAGGTGGCGCAGATTGCTCATGAAGCCGGCGCAACCCTCGTGGTCGACAACGTGTTCGCCACGCCGATCTATCAAAGCCCGCTCGCGCTCGGCGCCGACTGCGTAGTCTATTCGGCCACCAAGCACATCGACGGGCAGGGCCGCTGTCTTGGCGGCATCATCCTCGCGTCGGAAGATTTCATCCAGAAGAACGTTCACACGCTGCTGCGCCAAACCGGCCCGTCGCTGTCGCCGTTCAATGCCTGGGTGCTGCTCAAGGGGCTCGAAACCCTCCCGGTGCGGGTGCGGCGGCAGACCGACAGCGCCGCGACGCTCGCGGTCGCCTTGGCTGAGCACCCGAAGATCGCGCGGCTGATCTATCCCGGCCGACCCGACCATCCGCAGGCCAAGATCGCGCAGAAGCAGATGCGCGGCGGCTCGACGCTCGTTGCCTTCGACATCAAGGGCGGCAAGAAAGCCGCGTTCCGCTTCCAGGACGCGCTCAAGCTCATCCGCATCAGCAACAATCTCGGCGACGCCAAGAGCCTCATCACCCATCCGGCGACGACGACGCACCAACGTCTGACCCCGGCGCAGCGCGCCGAGCTTGGGATCACCGACGGCTTAGTGCGGGTTTCCGTCGGCCTCGAACATCCCGACGACATCGTCGAGGACGTGCTCGGCGCCCTGGAAGCGGTGTAGACTTGCTGTCATGGGTGAGGAAACGGATCGCCTGGTGACCCGCGGCGTGTCCGTGCGCGTTCGGCGCGCCGGCACGGGGCCTCCGCTGCTTTTTCTCCACGGTGCCGGCGGCTGGCCGGCGCGGCTGCCTTTCTTTGAGCGCCTCTCGCGGCACTACGCGCTGACAGTGCCTGAGCATCCTTGCTTCGGCGCCTCGGACGATCCGCAATGGCTTCGCAGCGTGGCCGACCTCGCCATGTACTATCTCGACTTTCTCGATCAGGTTTATGCGTCGCCGGTCCATGTGATCGGCCATTCGCTGGGCGGCTGGACCGCTGCCGAAGCGGCCGTGCGCAACGTCAATCGCATCGCCAGTCTGACCCTGCTGGCCCCGGCCGGCATTCGCGTCAAAGGCATTCCGCCCGGCGACAACTTCATCTGGTCGCCCGAGGAAGGCAGCGCACAACCGCTTTCACGACCAAAGCTTCGCCGAGACCTTGCTGAAGGCGCCGCCGCCGAATGAAGAACAGCTCGACATCGAGCTGCAAACCAAACTCGCGGCGGTAAAATTCGGCTGGGAGCCGCGCTGGCTCAATCCCGACCTGGAAAAATGGCTGCACCGCATCACGGTGCCGACCCATGTCGTGTGGGGACGCGAGGATAAAATCCTTCCCAGCGCCTATGCAGCGCTATGGGGCGAGCGCGTGCCCGGCGCGCAGGTGTCGATGATCGAAGCGTGCGGCCACAGCCCGCACGTGGAGCGATCCGACCTGATCGCCGATAAGGTCCTGGCCTTCCTCGCCGGCGTGCAGCCAATGAAGTTCGTTTGCTTTCATCTGATGCCCTACCGGCCACTCGATCTCGATGCGGCCAAGGACCATCGTTCGGCATGGGTGGTGCTGCCCAACAGCCTCTACGACCCGAAGAAAGGCGCAGCCGAGTACGATTCCTATCTCGATCAGCTCGCTTATGCCGAGCAACTCGGCTTCGACGCCATCGGCGTCAACGAACATCATCAGACCGCCTACGGTTTGATGCCGGCGCCGAACTTGATCGCCAGCGCGCTTATTCAGCGCACTAAAACAGTGAAGATCGCCATCCTCGGCCGCGCGTTGCCGCTCGTCAGCAACCCGGTCAACATCGCCGAGGAATTCGCGATGCTCGACGTGCTGTCGAGGGGCCGCATCATTACCGGTTTCGTCCGCGGCATCGGTTCGGAGTACCACGCGACTGGCGTCAATCCGGCGTTCTCGCACGAACGCTTTCACGAGGCACACGATCTGATCATCAAAGCGTGGACGACGCCCGGCCCGTTCGAGTTCGAGGGCGACCACTATCGCTTCCGCTACGTCAATCTGTGGCCGCGTCCGTATCAGACGCCACATCCGCCGGTCTGGATACCGTCGATGGGCTCACGCGAGACGGTCGTCTGGGCATCGGCGCCGGAACGCAAATATCCGTTCATGGTCACTTTCAGCCCCGAGAGCGCAGTGGTGCGCTATCACAACATGTATCGCGAGGCTGCGCAGGATCACGGCTACACGGCCAGCCGGGACCCAGCTCGGCTGGGCAGTGCCGATCTACGTTGCCGACACCGACGAGCGTGCGCGCGAAGAGGCAAGAGCCGGCATCGAGACGCTGTTCAACAATTTCCTGCGTATGCCGTGGGAAATGCTGCTGCCGCCCGGGCTATACCTCCAACGCATCGCTCAAGGTGACGATGAAGTTGCGCGCGTCGTCGCTCGGCTCCTGGCCGCGCAAACAGACCATCGAAGACCTCATGGCCGCCGGCACCGTCGTTGTCGGCAGCGCCGCCACGGTCCGCGAAAAGATCGAACGCGTGCGCGATCAGACCGGCTTCGACATTCTCATCACGCTGCTGCAGTTCGGCGTCATGTCTGACGCGCTGGCGCGGCGCAACATGGAACTGTTCGCCGGCGAAGTGATGCCGAAGCTGCGGTAAAAAGCGTTAGTGCCCGGCATGCATCGCAGCCGATGCGGTCGGACGGGTCGCCGCTTCGGTGATCGCGACGGCGAGCAACTTTGCCACGCAGGCATAGCCCCAGTCGTTCATGTGCAGCTCGTCCGGCGCGACAAAGGCGTCGAACGGAATATGCTGAACTTCGCGCCAGTTGCGCATGACCGCGAAGCGGTTGAACAGATCGACATTCGCCTCCTTGGCGACGAGCGCAATCTGATCTTCCATGCCCTGGGTCTCGGACTTGGCCAGCACGCGCGGCGCAAACTGCATATCGATCAGCACAACATCGGCGCCGGCCGCGGTAAGCTGCGCGATGCCGTCCTGCAGCATGGCAGAGTGTGCCTTAAGCGAATGATCGCGCAGCACGGAATTGGTCCCGACTTGCCAGAGCACCAGATCGGGATGCGCCGCGATCACGCCGGTCTCGAACCGCTTTATCATCTGCGCGGTTTCTTCGCCGTTGACGCCGCGATTGAGCACGGTGATGTCGAGCGCCGGGAAACGTTGTTTCAGTTCGGCGGCGAGACGGCTCGGATAGCTTGCGGCCGGTGAACTCGCGCCGGCGCCGGCCGTCGAAGACGAGCCGACAGCGACGATGGTCAGCGGCTCGCCGGCGGCAATCCGCCGGGCCGCGTGGCGGAGCGGATTGCTGAACCGCGCGAACTCCGCCGGCGTGGTGCAAGTAAACGTCGATGCTGCCGGAGGCGTGGCGGTTGGCGGTACGCCAGCGGGCTGTGCGAGGCCGCTCGTCGAGCGAGCCGGAGACGAGGCGGCCGCCGCGGGATGTGTCGCGAGCATCTGCGCCTGCGCCGGCGCAAACGCCACCATTGCGAGGCTCCAAGCACCCGCGCAGACGATGCGACCAACGGTCAATTTATCGAGCGACACCATCAGCGCGTCGTCTGCATTTTATCGGCTTCCAGATGACCTGCATTGATGATCTGCGACGCCAGGGCCTTGCCAATACACGCATGGACTTGCCGGGCCATAGCATACCCGGTAGTTGCGGCATAGAGGTCGAATACCCCCGCATCGCTCCAATAATGCATGATAGCTAACCGATCAAACAACACAACGTCGCGTTGTTCGGCCACCCAGCGCATCACGTCAGCATAGGCGGTAACATTCAACATGGTTTCGGTGCGCGGACTATATTGCATGTTCATCATAATAGGGTCGGCGTTCGCCGCTGTGATCGCGTCGATGCCCTGGTCGAGGCTGGTACGAAAATCCTCCAGCTCGACGCCGCGCATCGCGTCAACGGTCCCGGCCTGCCAGATCACCAGAGCCGGTTTGTCCTCCGAGAGGATTGTCGGCAGGACCCTGGCCATATCCGCCGTGGTTTGCTTGGACTGGATATGTACGGTGACCTTGATTTCGTTGCCCGGCAATCGCTGCTTCAGCGCCTGTTCCATCTGCGCCGGATAAGCAAAGCGTGCCCCGTCCGGACCGGTGAGCGCCGAAGATGCCGAGCCGACGACGCTGATATCCAGCCGATGGCGATCTTTGATTTCGTTAGCCACCCGCGTCAGTTCGCTTTCCGCGGGAATGAGCGATTCGGGCACGTCGCATTGCTCCGCCGCGGTCGCCGCAGCGGCGCCATTTACCAGCGCGATCGTAGCCAGAAAGGCGATGACAAGCGTCATGCCTCGCCTCCCGCGAGGTCTGCGTCAGGAGTTTTGACGCGGGCTGTGGAACCTTTCCCTTCGATCCCCTTGTACCACGATGTCAGGTACGCGGTGGCAATCATGATGAAAATGCCTAATGCGCTGACGGCTGTCTGCAGCAGCGGGCCGCCCGACGATTCAGCAATGATGAATTGGCCGGCGAAGGCGAGGAACACGCCGAGACAGAAGATTTCCAGAGAATGCTGACCGCAGCGGATGGCGGGTTGCAGGATCGGCGACTTCAGACCGGACCAGTCGCGGGGAACGAAGTACACCGTCACCGCCGCGAGCGCCAGAAAATGCGCAAAGCGCAGCACGTCGAGATTGGTCTTGTCGACCGGATACATCCAGTCTTTGAGCAAGGTGGGAACAAAACGATCGAGCGATTCGAAATGCCACGTCAGCGTGATGCAGAACGCAAAAATCAAATAGGCGATGGCAATGCCTAGCGCGATCGGCGAGCGCAGCACGCCGGCGAGCCGTTGTGCTCCGCCGAGCGCGCACCAGGCGCCAAACACGAACAACAACTGCCAGGCAAACGGATTGAAAAACCAGACGCCGTTCGGGTAAGCGGGCAAGTTGAAATCGAGCTTCCAGGTCAGCGCATAGAGCACCGCCGAGCCCGCCAGCGCCAGATTCGGGCGTCGCAGCAACAGATAGAGCATCGGGGGAAACAACAGCAGCAGCACGATGTACAGCGGCAGCACGTCCATGTTGACGGGCTTGAATTTCAACAACAGCGCCTGAAAGATCGTGACATCCGGCTGCTTGAGAAAATCGAGGATCTTCATTTCCTCCGCGTAGAGCGGATTGTCGAACGTCGCCGCGACGTAGGCGATCTCCGCCATGAAGATCGTGAACAGAAAAATATGCGCTACATAGATCTGCCAGGCGCGTCGCAGGATGCGGGCGCTGGACAACAGGAAACCCCGTTCGCGCATGGTACGGCCGTAAACGAACGCAGCGGTGTACCCGGAAATGAAGATGAAGATTTCGGTGGCGTCGCTGAAGCCATAATTGCGGATGGTGAACCAGTTCAGGATGTTTTCCGGAATATGATCGAGGAAGATCAGCCATAGCGCGATGCCGCGGAACAGATCGAGCCGCAGGTCGCGTCCGGTGGTGAGCGCTTGAGCGGAAGCTGCCGTCGCCATGAGGTCTGCTTGCTATTGCCGGCGATTGCGGTAGGCGGCACGACGGCGCGGCCGGTTCCGCGAAAGCTGGCCTCTAGCTATGTGCCGATTCCAAGTTTCGCACGCAATTGTGGCACACTCTGATCCGCGCGCCGAGGATATCGGCGCGATTTCCGGTGTGGCCTTGCTTCCTGAAGTCCTTGCCTGCTTTCTTCGTTGGACCGAAACTGCACCGCCGCCCGGTCGTGCAGACCGCGGCTTGAGAAAGCGCCTGCGCCCGTTTATTGCAACATTGGACTTCGGCACTGTCCGTTTGGCAGGGACGTGAACCAGCGACAGCGGCCGGATCGGGGGCAACGGGATTTAAGCCATGTATCGCGCCGTCACCCGCAATATTGAGGTCGTGGTGACCCCGCGCTTTGTCGCCGACCGGTCTTCGCCTGAGAACAACTATTTCTTCTGGGCCTATACGATCGCCATCACCAATCGCAGCGATGACACGGTGCAGCTGAAGACCCGCCACTGGCGCATCACCGATGCGACTGGCCGCCGCCAGGAAGTGCGCGGCGCGGGCGTCGTCGGCGAGGAGCCGGTGCTCAAAGCCGGCGAATTGTTCGAATACACCAGCGGAGTACCGCTGCAGACGCCATCGGGCTTCATGACCGGCACCTACGGCATGGTCGGCGCCGGAGGCGAGCATTTCGACATCGAGATACCCCCATTTTCCCTGGATTCCGGCGATAGCAAGCGGACGCTCAACTAATTGAGGCGATTAGCCGAATTGGAGCCCTGGCCGAATTTCGCTAAGCCGATGAACCTTTCTCCGGGCAGCCCCGACTAACGGGTATCGAGCCCATCAGCACGGAGAACGGTCATGTCACGCAAACTTCTCCTCGCTCCCGATCAACCGGTCCGCGACAATAACATCGGCGCGCTCCTCAAACGAGAGCAGCCGCGACAGCATTGCCCAGGAACGAGGGACTGCCGTCAGTGAGAACGCGACCCGAAACGGCAAGAGACTGCGGTGGCGGCGATTGCTGACCGGATTGCGCACCCAGGCAAACAGCAACCGGCGCTCTGCTTAGAGCATGATCCGGAAAAGTGGACGCCGGTTTTCCGGAAAGATCATGCTCCAGCAAAGATAGTAGAGCGCCAATCGATTCAATCTGAAGCGATTGCGCTCTAGATTGCGCCTAGAATCCAGCCAGGCAGGAGTCAGGCGCCGGCCGTGACGGCCGCCACCTCCTGCGGCTGGAACACATACATGGAGCTGCAAAACTCACAGGTCACCGTGATCTTGCCGTCCTCGACCATGTCGTCGCGATCTTCCTGCGGGAAGCTGCGCAGCATGTTCTCGACGCTTTGCCGCGAGCACGAGCATTGCGCCTCAACCGGCGCGGCCCGAAACACGCGCACGCCCCGCTCGTGGAACAGACGATAAGCCAGGCGCTCGCTCGACAGGTCTGGATCGATCAACTCGATATCGTCCACCGTAGCAACGAGCGAACGGCCTTCGACCCAGGCGTCGTCCTCGGCGTGAAGATGAGGCTCGGAACCGGGCGGGGCGTCGCCGGGATCGAGATCGGCTTGGCGGGCTCGCTCGACCGATTTGGGCAGGAACTGGAGCAATATGCCGCCCGCGCGCCAGCGCCGCCGCGCACCGTTTTCACCGCCGCGAAATTCCTCAGCAACTGCGAGCCGCACGCGGGTCGGAATCTGTTCCGAACGCAGAAAATATTCGTGCGCGGCGTGCTCGAGGTCTTTGCCTTCCAGCGGAACGAGCCCCTGATAACGGCTAGTGTCGGGGCCCTGATCGATGGTCATGGCGAGGTGGCCCTTGCCGAGCAGTTGGCCCGGCTTGGCCTTGCCGGCGGCGATCGCCGCGGCAACACGATCGGCGTCGAAGCGCGCGCAGGCGCGCACCTTGCTCGGCGAGGTGAAATCGACCACGAGCATGCGCACCGGCCCGTCGCTCTGGGTTTGCAGGATGAAACGGCCTTCGATTTTCAGGGCTGAGCCAAGCATGACCGTAAGCACGATGGCTTCGCCGAGCAGCTTTGCGACCGGCAGGGGATAATCGTGGTTGCTCAGGATGGCATCGACCGCCGGCCCAAGCCGCACAATGCGGCCGCGCAGATCCAGCGCGCTTACTTCGAACGGCAGGATCGTGTCATCGAGGCCGGTCTTCGCCGGCGCTCGAACCGGAATGTCCAGGTTGGGATTGTTCATTGCCAGCAAATATAGGCGACAGCGTCCGAATTGGGAGCCCCGGCGGACGCTGTCTGCTCACCTCGCATCCGCCAAGCACCAGGTCAGGATGCCCTTTTGCGCATGCAGCCGGTTCTCGGCCTCGTCGAACACCACTGAGTGCGGGCCGTCCATGACTTCGTCGGTCACTTCTTCGCCGCGGTGCGCGGGCAGGCAGTGCATGAAGATGGCGTCGGGCTTGGCGCGCGCCATCAGCCGCGCGTTGACCTGATAGGGGCGCAGCAGATTGTGGCGGCGCGCGCCATTGCGGTCGCCCATGGAAATCCAGGTGTCGGTGACGACGCAGTCGGCGCCCTTCACCGCCTCTTCCGGATCGGTGCCGATGGTGATCGCTGCGCCGGAGGATTTGGCCCAGTCGATCAGCGATTTCTTGGGCGCCAGTTCCGGCGGCGTTGCGACCCGCAGGCGGAATTCAAACCGCTCGGCCGCCTGCATCCACGAGGTGAGCACGTTGTTGGCGTCGCCGGTCCAGGCCACGCTGCGGCCGCGGATCGGGCCGCGATGCTCTTCAAATGTCATGACATCGGCCAGCACCTGGCACGGATGCGATCGCCGGGTCAGGCCGTTGATCACCGGCACCGTGGCGTAGCGCGCGAGTTCCTCGACATCGCCGGGATCGAGCGTCCGGATCATGATGGCGTCGACGTAGCGCGACAGCACCCGCGCGGTGTCGGCCAGCGTTTCGCCGCGGCCGAGCTGCATTTCCTCGGCCGTCAGCATGATGGCGTCGCCGCCCAGTTGGCGCATGGCGACTTCGAATGACACCCGGGTGCGCGTAGAGGGCCGCTCGAAGATCATCGCCATGGTCTTGCCGGCCAGCGGCCGATCATTGCGTTGACGTTTCGCCTTCATGGCGCGCGCCACGTCGATCATCTTGCGAAGGTCCGCCGCCGGCACATCGATCAGGTCGAGGAAATGGCGCACCGCGCTCATCGCGCCACCTCTTCCTTGGCTCCCCCCTGATGCGAACGGGTGATTTGTGCGCAGGCGCGGTCGAGGCGTGCGATACCCTCGGCGATTTCCGGCTCCGCGATAATGAGCGGCGGCAGCAACCGCACGACATTGTCGCCGGCCGACACAGCGATCATCTTCTCGGCGCGCAGCGCGTCGACCAGCTCGGCCGCCGGCACGACGGCACGCAAGCCGATCAATAGTCCCTCGCCGCGCACTTCGGCGATGACCGCCGGATAGCGATCTTTGATTTCGGCGAGCCGTTGCTTGAATAGCAGCGCCTTCTGGCGGACGCCATCAAGGAAGCCCGGCGCGAGCATGACATCGAGCACCGCGTTGGCGGCACTCATCGCCAGCGGATTGCCGCCGAACGTGGAACCGTGAGTGCCGGCAGTCATGCCCTTCGCCGCCTCGGTGGTCACGAGACACGCGCCGACCGGAAACCCGCCGCCGAGCGCCTTGGCGAGCGCCATGATGTCGGGCGCAACGCCGACGCGCTGATGGGCGAACAGTTCGCCGGTGCGACCCATCCCGGTCTGCACCTCGTCGAACATCAGCAGCAGGCCATTCCGGTCGCAGAGTTCGCGCAGAGCCCGCAGAAACGACGGCTCGACCACGCGCACCCCGCCCTCGCCCATGATCGGTTCGATCAATATCGCGGCAGTTTCATCGGTGATCGCACGCTTGGTCGCTTCAAGATCGCCGAACGGCACCTGATCGAAGCCTTCGACGACCGGGCCAAAGCCCTCGAGGTATTTCTTTTGTCCGCCGGCGGCGAGCGTCGCCAGGGTGCGGCCGTGAAACGCGCCCTCGAACGTGATGATGCGATAGCGCTCCGGCCGCCCGATCGCCGACTGATATTTGCGCGCGGTCTTGATCGAGCATTCCATCGCCTCGGCGCCGGAATTGCAGAAGAACACCACGTCGGCAAAGCTTGCATCGCATAACCGCTCGGCGACCCGCTCGGCTTCCGGGATCTGATAAAGGTTCGAGACGTGCCACAGCTTCTGCGCCTGCTCGGTCAGCGCGGCGACCAGATGCGGATGCGCATGGCCGAGCGCATTCACGGCGACGCCCGAGGTAAAATCGAGATAGCGTTCGCCGTTGGTCGCGATCAGCCAAGCGCCCTCGCCCCGCTCGAAGGCAAGGTTGGCACGGGCATAGGTTGGCAACAGATGCGAAGTCACGGCTTTATGCGCACGCTGCGCAGCAACAATCTCTGCGCTGCTGAAACGAAATGTGCCGCCTCTCCGGGCGGCACGATTTGAGTATTTTATTTGCGCCTGCCGCGGCGGTCAACAGCGCAAAATCGGGGGCGCGTCACGCCGGTTGTCCCCACATCGTCCACATCAGGACGGGAATATGTGGACGCATGCAGGGCGACTCTTGCGCCCGACTCGCGCCATATTGTAGCTTGTTGCTTGTCAAGTACGACATCTCGTGCGGCGGACACCTTATCTAAAGCGTTGATCAGCGTTGCGTGTTGGGCGGCGAGCGCCGCCTGGCTCGATGGCGGATTCCGCCAGGGCTTAGCCCACGTTCCTGAGGAGGACTGAGCATGTCGTGGACTGATGAGCGGGTCGAGTTGCTGAAGAAGCTCTGGGCCGACGGTCTTTCGGCGAGCCAAATCGCAGCCGAACTCGGCGGCATCACGCGCAACGCCGTAATCGGCAAGGTGCACCGGCTGGGATTGTCGGGACGCGCCAAAAGCGCGTCGAGCGCCGCGCCGCGCCCGCGCAAGCCGCGCTCAACCACGCATATGCTGCGCATCGGACGCGGCACGATCCGCGGCAATACCGCGCTCGCCCACGCCTACGAACTCGAAGCCGAGGCGACGCCAGAGCTGATCGAGAATATTATCCCGATCGGCCAGCGGCGGAACATCCTTGAGCTGACGGAGCAAACCTGCCGTTGGCCAATCGGCGATCCCGGCAGCAGCGACTTCTTCTTCTGCGGGGGCAACACCATCGCTGGCTTGCCTTATTGCGCCTATCACTCGCGGGTCGCGTATCAGCCGGCCAGCGATCGCCGACGGGACCGGCGCCCGGCGCGCTGAACTTCGTCAGCCCGCCTTGCCGAAACGATCGTCGAGCGAATAGCCGGCGCCGCGGACCGTGCGGATCGGATCGGCGCCGTGGCCGCGGTTGAGCGCCTTGCGCAGGCGGCCGACATGCACGTCGACCGTGCGCTCGTCGATGTAGACGTCGCTGCCCCACACCCCGTCAAGCAATTGCTCGCGGGAGAACACCCGGCCGGGGCGTTCCATCAAAAACTCGAGCAGGCGGAATTCCGTCGGACCGAGATCGACCGGACGGCTTGAGCGCGACACGCGTTTCTTCTCGCGATCAAGTTCAAGATCGCCGATTGCCAGCACGGTTGCGACCCGCTCGGGGCTTGCCCGTCGCAGCAAGGCGCGGATCCGCGCCAATAATTCCGGAACCGAGAAAGGCTTGACGATGTAATCGTCGGCGCCAGTAGCAAGTCCCCGCACGCGCTCGCTTTCCTCGCCGCGCGCGGTGAGCATGATGATCGGCAGCGATTGGGTCTGCGGCCTGGTCCGCAGCCGTCGGCACAATTCGATACCGGAAAGGCCCGGCAGCATCCAGTCGAGCACGATGAGATCGGGCGCGGTTTCGCGCAGCCGCGTATCGGCTTCGTCGCCGCGGGCGACGGCATCGACTTCGTAGCCTTCGGCCTCGAGGTTGTAGCGCAACAACGTGGTCAGCGGCTCCTCATCTTCCACGATCAGAATGTTGGCGCCCATTGCGGGCCTCCTGTCATTTCTGCAGCATCGCTGCGCTAAAGTTTGTTGGGTCGCCTTTCGGACGCTGGTCGGTAATCATGCGGCCCTCGATGATGTAATAGACAGTCTCGGCGATGTTGGTGGCATGATCGCCAATACGCTCGATGTCCTTCGCACAAAACATAAGATGCATGCAGAACGTAATGTTACGCGGGTCTTCCATCATGTAGGTAAGCAGCTCGCGGAACAGCGCCGTACACAGCGCGTCGACTTCTTCGTCGCCGTTCCACACCGCAAGTGCGGTTTGCAGATCGCGGCTGGCGTAGGCATCGAGCACCTGCTTGAGCAAGGTCAACACCAGCGAGGCCATGTGCTCCACGCCGCGGATCAGCCGTTGCGGGTGGAGGTCGAGATCAAGCGCTACGACCCGTTTGGCCGACGTGCTTGGCGTGATCGCCGATTCGTTCGAGATCGTTGCAGACGCGCATGGCGCCGACGATCTCGCGCAGATCGACCGCCATCGGCTGCCGCCGGGCGATCGTGAGTATTGCCTTTTCCTCGATCTCATGCTGCATCGCGTCGATGGTGGGGTCCGTCGTGATGACGCGTTCCGCGAGATCGGTATCGCGGTCCGTCAATGCCTGAAGGGCGTCGGCGATCTGGTGTTCGGCGAGCCCGCCCATCTCGGCGACCTTGCGCGTGATCTCTTGCAGATCGGTGTCGAACGCCTTGGCGGTATGGTCAACTCGAGGGCTCATGTCGGTCATGGCGATCACCCGAAGCGGCCGGTTATGTAGTCTTGGGTGCGCTGATCCTGCGGCGCCGTGAACATCTTGCTGGTCGAATCGAATTCGATCAGTTCCCCCAGATACATGAAGGCGGTGAATTCGGACACGCGCGCGGCCTGCTGCATGTTATGGGTGACGATGACGATGGTATAATCGTCCGTCAGCTCGTCGATCAGCTCCTCGATCTTGGCCGTCGAGATCGGATCGAGCGCCGAGCAGGGCTCATCGAACAGGATGACTTCGGGCCGCACGGCGACGGTGCGCGCGATGCACAGCCGCTGCTGCTGGCCGCCGGACAGGCTTAGTCCATTGGTGCCAAGCTTGTCTTTGACTTCGTCCCAGAGCGCGGCGCGCCGCAACGATGTTTCCACCCGCCCGTCGAGCTCGGATTTGGGCAGACGCTCATACAGCCTGATGCCGAAGGCGATGTTCTCATAGATCGTCATCGGAAACGGCGTCGGCTTCTGAAACACCATACCGATGCGCGCCCGCAGCAAATTGAGATCCTGCTTCGGCGACAGAATATTCGTGCCGTCGAACATGACGTCGCCGGTCGCGCGCTGGTTCGGATAGAGGTCGTACATGCGATTGAGCACGCGCAACAACGTCGACTTGCCGCAGCCCGAGGGGCCGATGAAGGCAGTGACTTTGCGCTCATAAAGCGGCAGGCTGATCGCTTTGAGGGCTCTGTTGTCGCCGTAGAAGAAATCGAGATCGCGGATCGTAACTTTTTCGGCGAGGCCCGATCGATCGGTCGGCGCGGCAGAAACGGAGGGAACGGCGACTGACAGTAACGCTCATGACTGTCTACCCGATGCGACAAGGCTGCGCGCCGTGATGCTCAGCGCCAGACACCGCCAAGGTGATGATGAGAGCGCCGGTCCAGGCCAGCGATTGCCAGTCCTTGTATGGACTGAGCGCGAATTGGAAGATCACCACCGGCAGGCTCGCGATCGGCGCGTTGAGGTTCGTGCTCCAGAACTGGTTGTTGAGCGAGGTGAAGAGCAGCGGCGCGGTCTCGCCGCTGATGCGGGCGACCGCCAGCAGCACGCCCGTCACCATGCCGGCGCGCGCGGCGCGGTAGCAGATCCGGGTGATCGTCAGCGAGCGCGGCAGGCCGATCGAGGTCGCCGCCTCGCGCAGCGCGTTAGGAACGAGCGTCAGCATGTCCTCGGTCGTGCGCACCACCACCGGTATGACCAGCACGGCGAGCGCAACGCCGCCGGCCAAGCCGGAAAAATGGCCCATCGGCGCGACCATCACTTCGTAGATGAACAAGCCGACCACGATCGACGGCGCACTGAGCAGAATATCGTTGATGAAGCGCACCACGCTGGTCAGGCGGTCATAGCGGCCATATTCGGCCATATAGGTGCCGGCGAGAATGCCGATCGGAGTGCCGATCGCGACCGCCAGCACGGTAAGCATCAGACTGCCAACGATCGGATTGAGCAAACCGCCGCTCGCACCCGGCGGCGGCGTCATTTGCGTGAACACCGCGAGCGACAATCCCGCTAAAGCCATGCCAAAGCAGCGACCCCAGGATCAGCGACCAGCCAGCCCAAGCCCCATAGCGGTCGCCGCCAGTGCCAGCACCCTTGCGATGACATTGCTGCGATGGCGGGCGGCGTAGCGAGCGGACATGGGTACATCCGACATGGTGTCACCCGATCCGGCGCTCGATGCGCATCAGCATGTAACGCGCTGCGGCGAGCACGATGAAGGTGATGACGAATAGGATCAAGCCAAGCGCGATCAGCGCGGACGTGTAGAGGTCGCCGACCGCTTCGGTGAACTCGTTGGCGATGGTAGCGGAGATGGTGGTGCCGGGCGCAAGCAACGAGGCCGAGATCTCGGTGCGCATTGCCGATGACGAAGGTCACCGCCATGGTCTCGCCCAGCGCTCGGCCGAGGCCGAGCATCACTCCGCCGATAACCCCAACCCTGGCATAGGGCAGCACGACGTAGCGCACCACCTCCCAGGTGGTGCAGCCGACGCCGTAGGCCGCCTCCTTAAGCACCGGAGGAACCGCCTCGAACACATCGCGCGAGATCGAGGTCACGAACGGCAGCACCATGATGGCGAGGATCAGTCCCGCGGTCAGCATGCCGATGCCGTAGGGCGGCCCGGAAAACAGCGGCGCGATCGCCGGCACGTTGCCGAGCGTATTGATCAGGAACGGCTGCAGCGTTTCCTGCAGGAACGGGGCGAAGACGAAAAGTCCCCAAATTCCGTAGATGATGCTAGGGATGCCGGCGAGCAGCTCGATGGCGATGCCGATCGGCCGCCGCAGCCATTGCGGGCACAGTTCGGTGAGAAAGAACGCGATCATCAAGCCCACCGGGACCGCAATCAGCATGGCAATGAACGAGGTGACGAGCGTGCCGTAGATCGGGGCGAGCGCACCGAACTTCTCGGTAACCGGATTCCATCGCTCGCTCGACCAGGAAGCCAAAGCCGAAAGCCCTGAAGCGCCGGCAACGAGCCGTCGATCAGTGAGATGATGACGCCGCTGAGGAGAAGCAAGCACCCCGACAGCCGCAGCGCGCGTGAGATGGCGGAATGCGACATCGCCGAGACGCAGCCGATCGAGCACTTTGGCGCGCGTCATCCGCCTCAACGGACACGACCGCTCCTTCCTGCAGCGCTATGTCAACCAAGGATCGCCTCCGGGCAGAATCTTCAGAGGCGCTCCTTCAACCGAATCCAGGAGCGCCCCACTCAAACGATCTACCGGCCGCCGCACAAGACGCGCGGCAGACCGGCCAGTGGATAAAGGACAAGGCACCTCGCAACGTCCGCGCGGCGCCTTGCCGGTTTTGCGTCGGACCTAATGCACCATGCGCTCGTGTGGAGCGGCTTGCCGCCGGCGTCCTTGATCTCTTTGGCCCACATGCTTTCTCGATTTCAGCCGACAACTTTCTTCGGCATCGGCACGTAATCGAGTTCCTCGGCCATCTTGTCGCCCTTGGCATAGGCCCAGGCAAAGAACTTGAGCGCCTCGGCCGCGGCCACCGGGTCGGTCGGCTGTTTGGGGATGAGGATGAATGTCGCCGCCGTCATCGGCCAAGAGCGTGGCCCGGGCTGATTGGCCAGGATGACGCCGAAGCCCGGCACCGAATTCCAGTCCGCATTGGCGGCGGCGGCCTGGAAAGCGTCGGCTGGTGGGCGCGACGGTCTTGCCGTCCTTGTTGACCATGCTCGGTGTAGACCATCTTGTTCTGCAGCGCGTAAGCGTACTCGACGTAGCCGATCGAGCCCTTGGTCTGGGCCACATTGTTGGAAACGCCCTCATTGCCTTTAGCGCCGATGCCAACCGGCCATTCGACCGAGGTATTGGAGCCGACCTGCGATTTCCAATCGGGGCTGACCTGCGCACAGATAGTAAGTGAAATTGAAGGTGGTGCCGGAACCGTCGGACCGGTGAACGACGGCGATCGCCTGCGCCGGCAAGCTTGGCGTTCGGGTTGAACTTCTTGATCGCCGGATCATCCCAGCTCTTCATCTTCGCCGAGGAAGATTTTCGCGAGCGTCGGACCGTCGAGTGATCAGTTCGCCCGGCTTGATGCCCTTCGAGATTCACGACCGGCACGATCGCCGCCCATCACCATCGGAAATTGCACCAGGCCATTCTTGTCGAGATTCCGCGCCCTTGCAGCGGCGCATCGGTGGCGCCAAAAGTGACGGTCTTCGCTTCGATTTGTTTGATACCGCCGCCCGAACCGATCGATTGATAATTGAGGCCGACGCCAGTCTCTTTCTTGTAGGCATCCGCCCATTTGGCGTAGATCGGATAGGGGAAGGTCGCACCGGCGCCGGAAATCTCGACGGCGGCAGCGGGTAGGACCGTCGCGGCGAGGAAGCCGGCAACGGCAATGGCTGTGAGGTGTTTCACTGAAATCTCTCCTGTCAGCGGATTTTTGGGCGACGCAGGCCGCTGACCCACGCCGGCCTCGGTCCCGTTCGGGACCTTTTCGCTTTGGTTTGACGTCTTCGGCAACGCGCTGCGGCGAGGAAATGTCCGTTCCCAACAGAACCGCAGCAGCGGATTGCTTACGCTGACCACGTCAAGGTTCTATGAGGCCAACATGACAATTAGATGACAGTCGAACCGCTTGATCTATCAAGCGATTTGTTCGGCCGGCTGAGTGACCCTGGTGGGCAGCTGGACAGTGAAAGTGGCGCCCGCACCGAGCGTGCTTTCGATCGATAACCGGCCGCGATGGCGGTTGAGGATATGTTTGACCAACGCCAGACCGAGTCCGGTGCCGCCTTGGGCGCGGCTCTCAGTGACATCGACACGATAAAAGCGCTCGGTCAGCCGCGGCAAATGCTCAGGCGCGATGCCCGGCCCGTAATCGCGCACGGCAACTTGTGCTTCCGGCTCGCCGTCCGCGGATTCATGCGGGGTGATGGTAATGTCGACGCGTTTGCCGGCAGCGCCGTATTTGAGCGCATTCTCCACCAGGTTCTCGAACACGCGGACCAGCTCGTCGCGGTCGCCGGGGACTGTCATGGCGCGCGCGGCCTCGATGTGGACGGTTACACCGCGGTCGCGCGCCAGCAGTTCGAGGCCGTCGACGACCTGGCGGACGATCGGCACCAAATCGACCGGCGAATCGGGGCGGCGATAGGCGTTGAGTTCGATCCGCGATAGCGACAACAGATCGTCGATGAGCCGCGCCATGCGGCGCGCCTGCTCTTGCATGATGGCGAGAAAACGCTCTCGCGCCTTGGCATCGTCGCGCGCCGAGCCTTGCAGAGTTTCGATGAAGCCGGAAAGCGCCGCAAGCGGCGTGCGCAGCTCATGGCTGGCATTGGCGACGAAATCGGCCCGCATCTCCTCGACACGCCGCAACGGCGTGAGGTCGTGGAAAGTCATCAGCACCAGATCAGGCCGACTCGGGTTCGGCTGCCGCTTGACCGGCACCACAATGGTCTCGAACCAGCGGTCAAGTGGCACCCGCTCGGAATATTCGACGCGCTGCTCTTCCCCTGTGGCGTAGGCGCGGCCGATCGCCTCGATCAGTTCGGGCATTCGCAGCGCGAGCGAGACCGGCTCGCCTTGCCGGAGAGCAGGCGCCAAGGACCGTGCCTGCTCGTTGAGTGTGAGCACGCGCCCATTGCGGTCGAGCGCAATCACCGGATCAGGCAAGCCGGCGACAACGGCCTGGAGCGAATCGCCGGCACGCTCGGACACCGCGACCGGGCGCGCCAGGGGGCTCGCTTCCTGACCGGCGCGCAGCGCAACGAAAGCAGCGACGGCCACAATGATGAAACCGGTGACCGCATAGCCGATCGTAAGCGCGTCGAGGATCGTCAATGCCGCGAACACCGCCGCCGCGGTGACGATCATCAGGCGCAGCCGGCGCCATCCTCCCCGTTGCAGCGCTACGCGATCGTCATTCAGGCTCATCGAAACCGCCCCGCGCAGCCGCCCGGCCGCCAGACGGATCAAGTTACGTCCGATTTTTCCTGCACCAGCCCTGCGACCGAGTGCATCGACGCTGTGACCGGTGGCGCGAGCCGCCGCACAGTACGACCCAGCAGGGCTTCACGCCCTCCGAGGATCAAAAGCGAGAGCATGAATGGAATGATATAGTAGAGCAAACGAAACAGCAGGAGACCCGCAAGCAAGTCTTCTTTGTCGAATTGCCAAAGCGCCACCATCATAGTCGCATCAAAGACGCCAAGGCCGCCCGGCGCGTGGCTGGCAAAGCCGAGGAGAGTGGCGGCGACGAAAATGACCGCCACCTGGATGAAGCCGAGATGCGGCTCGTCGGGAACCAGCCAGTACATCGCCATCGCACAGCATCCGAGATCGAGAATGCCGATCACGATCTGCACAAGTGTCAGCGGTCCCCCAGGGAGCGTCACCTGCCAACCGTCGCGGCCGATGACGCGTGGTTTTACCCAAACCCACGTCACGTAGGCCGTCAGCACCGCAAGCGCCGCGAGCGCTAGCACGCGATTGAGCCAGATCGGTAGTTGATCGATGTCGCTGGCTTGTTGTGGCGCATGCAGAACCCCGAGCCCCAGCACGGTAGCGTTGCCAAGCCAGAAGGTCAGGCCAGCGACAAAACAGATCTTGGTAACTTCGATGACGCTTAGACCCCAGGACGAATAGATGCGGTAGCGCACCGCGCCGCCGGAGAAGACGCTGGCGCCGACATTGTGTCCGACCGCGTAGCTCGTGAAGCTGGCGAGCGCCGCGATGCGATAGGGTATCTCGGATCGGCCGATCGTACGGAGCGCGAACAGATCGTAGAAGGTCAGCGTCAGATAGCCGGCGGCGACGAACAAGCCGGCAATGCCCAGCGTCCGCCAATCGGTCGCCTCAAGCGCATCAACGAGTTCGTCGACGTCGATATCTCGCAAGATTCGATAGAGCACGACGGCGGCGACAATGACGATGATGAGGCTGAGCGCTATGCCTATTCGACTGAAGCTGACCTTTCCGTTGAAGAGTGCGCGGAGGCGCGCAATCTCGTCAGCATCCCGCGCTCCAGACCGGCTGTTCGTGCATCAATCGACCGTTTGTCCTGCCCACCCAGCGCAAGCCGCTTCCAAGTAGCAGATGTAGGGTCCGTGCGCGAGTACGGGACGCACCGGTTTTGGGCGCGCTGTTTGGCCACACCCGGCGGAAGGGCGAATAGCGAATGGAGAATGGCAAATCGACGAACCACTTCCTCACGCGTCGTTCGCCGCCCGCCATTTTTGCTCACGACGTCATCAACATTTGCCTCGGCGTCATGGCGACTTTGGGACAGTCGCCCATCCGGCGGATGCGCACGGCGCTTTTTGGAGTTGACGAACCAAGCAGTCCCCGCTTGGTACTGGCGCACCGTTGCAAGGAGAAATGCCGAATGACCAGAACCAAGCCTCCGTTTCGCGCCGACGTCGTCGGCAGCCTGTTGCGCACCGCACCGCTGAAAGAAGCGCGCGCGAAACGGGAAAAGGGCGAGCTCAGCGCGGCTCAGCTCAAGGAGGTCGAAGACCGCGAGATCGAGAAGATCATCAAAAAGCAGGAGGAGGTCGGGCTCAAAGTCACGACCGACGGCGAGTTCCGCCGCTCGTGGTGGCATTTCGATTTTTTTGGCATGCTCGACGGCGTGGAAATCTACGAGGTGGATCACGGCCTCCCATTCCAGGGCGTACAGACCAGGCACAGCAGGCCACGCATCAACGGCAAGCTCGGCTTTTCCAAGCACCCGATGTTGGAGCACTTCAAGTTCCTCAAGGAGCACACCCGCGTCACGCCGAAAATGTGCATCCCGAGCCCGGCGATTCTGCATTTCCGCCTGGAGCCGGACGCCATCCTCACCAAGGAATATGCCGACCGCGACGCCATCTTCGATGATCTGGCGAAAACCTATCGCCAGGCGATCCGCGCGTTCTACGATGCGGGCTGTCGTTATCTGCAGTTCGACGATACGGCCTGGGCCTATTTGTGTTCGCAGGCCGAGCTGAAGCGAGCGCGAGAGCGCGGGCTTAACGCCGATCGCCTGGCGACAAGACTACGCGCGCGTGATCAACCAAGCGCTGGAAGGCAAGCCGGCCGACATGGTGGTCACGACCCATGTGTGCCGCGGCAATTTTCGCTCGACCTGGATTTCCGAAGGCGGTTACGAGCCGATCGCCGAGATCATGCTTGGCGAACTGAAATACGACGGCTATTTCCTCGAATACGACAGCGCGCGCGCCGGCGGCTTCGAGCCACTGCGGTTTTTGCCAAAAGGCAACAAGATCGTCGTGCTCGGTCTGGTCACCACCAAGAGCGGCGAACTGGAAAACAAGCAAGCCGTCAAGCAGCGCATCGAGGAAGCGACCAAATATGTCGCGCTCGACCAGCTCTGCCTGTCGCCGCAATGCGGCTTCGCTTCGACCGAGGAAGGCAACGTGCTGGCCGAAGATCAGCAATGGGCGAAGCTTCGGATGGTGGTCCAACTGGCGGACGAGGTGTGGCGCTGAGCCGCGACGCGCGCGGGCGTTGGCGAAGAATTTTCCTAGGAATTTAAGCCGACGCCGGCGCCGTTAACCAAACCAGATCCGAAATCGTGGGATCGGCTACACACCGACGATGACAAAACGGTTGCGGTGAAGTAATACTTAATTAAGGCAGTTAGCCTGTGAAAAGTTGCGGGGAAAGGGGCCTCAGATGTCGTCAACGGAACACACTATGCCAGACGCGAACCGGCTCTACATCGGCGAAGGCGTCACCATAAAAGGCGAGATTTCAGTGCCCGATACCCTGGTGGTGTGCGGCAGCCTCGAAGGCGACGTCTCCGTGGGCAATCTGGTGGTCGGCGAAACCGGCGCGATCAAGGGCAGAATTACCGTTGCCGAGAACGCCGAGATTTCCGGAAAGGTGTTTGAAAAGCTCGAAGTCAAATGCCTATTGATCCTGCGCTCGACCGGCCGGGTTGACGGCAATATCAGTTACGGCCTCCTGCAGATCGAACAAGGCGCCAGCATCGCCGGCGGACTTTCCTCCACCGAGTACCGGCCGGAACAGAAGCCCGCCAAGGTCGATCTCTATCCGCGGCAGGATCAGAAGACCGGCAACAAGGCGGATTCTTCCCGGCCTTCGAAACAGCCTAGCCTGACCGCTTTGGAGCCGCTGCCTACGCCGGCTGCGCCGCCGAACAGCTGAGCCGCGAATTTCGCTTAAAGGTCTGCAGGTCCGATTTCCGGGCCTGCGCGGACACCCCCGCAGCCGATTGCCTGCACCCAAGTTCAGCGCGCCGGCTGGGCGATGAGCCGGCGCGCGCTTATCCGCTTGTGTACGTGCACCATCAGCCCCATGGCGAACAGCGGGGTGGCAAGATTGACGATCGGGATCGAGACGAACGCTGCAATCAATAGCCCGCCCATATAGACCGTCGCGCCATTGCGCTTGCGCAACGCCTTGGCTTCATCCGGCGGGCAAAAGCGCATGGCGGCGAGTTCGAAGTATTCGCGGCCGAGCAACCAAGCCGTAGCAAGAAAGAAGATCACGGCGCCTGCTCCGGCAAATAACAAAAACGCTATCGCACAAAGGTAGACCACGATGGCAAGCAGCGCTGTTTTGCCGCCTTCAAGGATCGCGCGCGGCAGCGGCGAGGCAACGCCGGGCGGATCCTGCGGATAAGACGCGCGCTCCACCTCGGCGGCGATCTCGTCGCCAAAGAAGCTCGCGACAAACGCGGTCACCGCCGGCATCAGCAGCACGCTGCCGGCAATGATGCCCAACGCGGCTGCGATCGAGAGCAGCCAAGCAATCGCGTTCACCGGCAGGTGCGCCGGCGAACCAAGACCGCTCTGCGCCCACGCACTGAGAGCCCCGACCAGCTGGATGATCGCCCAGTCGAGCCCGACGACGATAACAATGATCAGCGCAAGCGCCAGCGCGATCGATTTCCACAGCACCGCGCGCAACGGTGGCGAAACCATCTGGCTGAGCGCCTTGGCGGCGTCATTGAGCATGAACTCCTCCGCACTGCCGCGCAGAGGTAGAGGGCGCGCCTCACAAGCTCAAGTGGCCTTAAGTCGCTTTCAGGCCGCCATGACGGTCGTTTTCTCGCCCGTGGCGGTAACCGGCGGAACGAGCGGAACCTGCACTTCGCCGATCAGCTGGGGAAGTTTGGCGGCGTCGGGCTCGTCTGCTTGTGGCAGATCGGCCCACGGCAGGGCCTTGTAATTGAAACCTCTGGCTATGGTCGGTTTCACCACGTTGAAATAGGGCGAAATGTCGAAATCGCGCGGGCAATAAAGCGAGGAATGACGAATCTCCAGAATCTGCGCCAGGGCTTGCCGGCTGCGGGTCAGTCTGATCTTCGGCAGAATTGGATAATGCACCGCGCGAAACGCTTCCGCGATCAGCGCCGAACAGATGAGCCGCGACGGGTCGCCTGAACCAAGCGCAATCAATCGCCGTCGCCAGCGCTGGGGCACCGGAAGCGGGAACAAATAACGCATCAGGTCGACGATATTCTTCAGATCGTAGGCGAAACCGATGCGGGCAATCGCATAGGCGCATACCGACGTGCAGTCTTCCTCGGTAAGGCCGACCGGCCGGCAAATGCGGGTATGAAAACGAAAATATTTCGAGAGCGGCGCGGACACCACACCCTCGCCGGCATTGGCTTCGATGAGCACGTGCGGTTCGCCGTCGTCTGCGGCACATCCGGCGATTGGACCGACATATAAAGCCGAATGCGACCAGGTCGATTGGGTCAGATATTTGATGACGCCGGAGATGTGATTGTTGCCTTCGACCAGCAGCACGTCGCCGGGTTCCAGCGATTGACGCAACGCGTCCGGATCGCTCGGCGTAAACGGCTCATAGCCGTGTACCGGCCGATCCAGATAACGGACGATGACCCGCCCGATTCCATCGAGCATCCAGCTCACGGGGCCTCCCAGCGTGACGCGCCTTGGTCGCAGCGTTCTTTGGCAGCATTTTATTCGGCAGGCCCTTGCAATTTAGTTCACACCAAGCGGGCATGCTTGATGAAGTCTCTACGTTTGCGCACGCCACGCCGTTCGGGCACTCTCGCTGCACGACTGAAAGCATCTGGAAACCATGCCGCGACTGAGCCGCCGCTCGTTCCTCGCTACCTCCGCAGCCACGCTTGCATCACCGGCGGTTTCAGCGCCCACACCGGCTGCCGTCGATTTCGACGTCGTGATTGTCGGGGCGGGCGCCGCGGGCATCGCCGCGGCGCGCCGGATCGCCGCCACTGGACGAAAGTTCGTATTGCTCGAAGCTGCCAGCCATGTCGGCGGCCGCTGCATCACCGAAACTCGCAGTTTCGGCGTCCCGTACGACCGCGGCGCCCACTGGATCCACACGCCCGAACTCAATCCGGTGACAAAGCTGCCGCCGCACCGTGGCATTGACCTTTATCCCGCGCCGCCGAGCCAGAAGGTGCGCGTCGGCCGGCGTTATGCCCGCGAGGGCGAGCTTGAGGATTTCTTAGCCATACAAGCAAGAGCCAACCGCGCCATTGCCGACGCCGCGCGCAAGGGCGATATCGCGTGCGCGCAAGTGTTGCCGAACGATCTCGGGGACTGGCGGCCTTCGGTCGAATTCGTGCTCGGCCCGTTCGGCTGCGGCAAAGAGCTGGCGCAAGTCTCTGCGGCGGATTTTGCGAAATCCGCCGAACGCAACGCCGACGTATTCTGTCGCCAGGGTTTTGGCAAACTCATTGCCTCGCTGGCCGAGGGGCTTTCCGTGCGGCTGTCGACTCCCGTGACCGCGATCGATACCAGGCGCGGGCTTACGGTGGAAACGCCGAAAGGAACGATCTCGGCGCACGCGGCGATCGTGACGGTTTCGACCAATGTGATGATGTCGGGCGCCATCAAATTCATGCCCGAGCTTTCCAAGCGGCAGCTTGAGGCCTTTGCCAAGCTGTCGCTTGGCAGCTACGACCACGTTGCGTTGGAACTCGCCGGCAATCCGCTCGATGCCGAAAGCGATGATCTGATTTTCGAAAAAGCGGCCGACACCCGCACCGCTGCGATTCTCGCTAATGTCTCCGGCACGCCGCTTTGCCTGGTCGAGGTCGCCGGCCCATTCGGCCGTGAGCTCGCTGAGCACGGCGAAGCCGCTATGGTCGATTTCGCTGCCGACTGGCTTGCCGGCCTGTTTGGCTCGGAGGTGAAGAAGGCCATCAAGCGTTCGCACGCCACGCGCTGGAACAACGAGCCGCTGGCGCTTGGCGCCTTTTCGGCTGCGGCGCCGGGCTGGCAGGGAGCCCGGCGCATTCTGATGGAGCCGGTGCAGAACGCAGTCTGGTTTGCCGGCGAAGCCGTGCACGAGACGTTGTGGGGCACTGTCGGCGGCGCCTGGGAATCGGGGGAGCGCGCAGCCGACGCGATTTTACATCGGCTTGGTCCCGCCCAAGAGCCGCCGCCGGCCCCCGCAGCACCGCAACCGCGACGAAGATTTCAGGCTTTGCCGCATGTTATCCGGCAGTAGGAGCCTCGAAAGGCACGCCTTCAAGCACGCGCAGTTCCCGCCGTAAAAGCCACTGTCGCCTTATCACTAGCGGTCATTGATTTCTATATCGCGATGCGCGATATTACGCTGTGAAGCAAATTGCGTTCACGACTGCTAGCACCCGGCAATGGGTCAAACTCTAGTCGGATATTCGTCGGCGGATCGATGCTCGTCTTACGGAGTTTGCGACAAGCGGTAAGGGCGACGTGAAGCGGCTCAAGGGCCGCAAGGGTTCACGCTTGAGGATAGGTGACTGGCGGGTGATCTTTTATGAAGAAGGCGGTTCGATTGTAGTCGTCGCGGTCGGACACCGCCGAGAGATTTACGACTGAGGCAGGGTCATGAATGTTCGTTTTCAGAAGACCGCACATGGAGAGGTAGCCATCCTTCCGCGGAAAGAGTACGAAGCGCTGGTTATCAAGGCGGCTGAGGCGGACGAAGATGCCGGCACCACGCGACTCGTGGCACGCGCGCGCAGCGAAGTCGCGGCGGGCGCTCGGTTGCTGCCGAAACAGGTGGTCGATCGCTTGGCCAACGGGGAGAATCCGGTTCGGGTGATGCGCGAATGGCGTGACGTTACGCAATCGCATCTATCTTTTAAGACAAACCTTAGCCAAGGCTACATCTCGGACGTGGAGACCGGGCGACGCAAAGGAACTGCAGCCGCGCTTCGCCTGATAGCGGATGCGCTCAAAGTGCCACTCGATCTTCTTGTTCTGGCTTGAGGCAAGCGTTTCGAGCAATCCCTGACGTCACGCCCGCAGCGCGCCGCCGGTGCGCTTGCCGACCTCGGCGACGATTTTTGCCGCCAGCGCTTCGATCTCCGCGTCGGTCATGGTCTTGTCGCGCGGCTGGATGGTGACGGCAATGGCGATCGATTTTTTGCCGGGATCGATGCCGGGGCCTTCGTAAACGTCGAACACGTTCACTCCGGCGATCAGCTTGCGATCGGCGGCTTGCGCAGCACGCACCAGGTCAGCTGCCTTGACGCCGCGGTCTACCACGAATGCAAAGTCGCGATCGAGCGGCTGGAATGGCGAGAGCTCGATCGCCGGCTTGGCGCGCGTTGCTTTCGGCTTGGGCTCTGGGATGCGCTCAAGAATGACCTCGAAAGCGACCAGCGGACCTTCGGCGTCGAGGCCTTCAAGCGCGCGTGGATGCAACTCGCCGAAATGACCGAGCACGTTTTGGGGGCCGATCTGAATGGTCCCGGAACGGCCGGGGTGAAACCAAGCCGGGCCGCTGGGCACGACCTGCATCGCCTGCGCCGACGCTCCGGCCGCGGCGAGCACCGTCAATGCGTCAGCTTTGACGTCAAAAGCGTCAACCTCGCCGTCGCGTTTGGTCCAGTGGCGGCCGATACCGGATGGTTTGGCAAGGGCGCGGCGGATGCCGGCGGCGGCCGTGAATTGATCCTGCAGCGCGTCACCGCGGAACACCTGACCGACTTCGAACAGGCCGACATCGGGAAAGCCGCGGTCGGCATTCCTCTGCGCGGCGGCGACAAGGCCGGGAATGAGGCTCGGCCGCATGTCGGAAAGTTCGGCCGCGATAGGATTCGCCAGCGACAGTTCCGGCTTGCCGCCGCCGAACTGTTCGGCCTCTTTTTTGCCAATGAAAGACCAGGTCACTGCCTCAACGAGGTTGCGCGCGGCGAGTGCTCGTTTGGCCTTGCGCGTGCGTTGCTGAATTGGCGTCAGCACCGCCTTGCGCGGTATGTCGCCGCGTTCGAACGGCGTCAGCGGCACGCGGTCGACGCCGAGGATTCGCACCACTTCCTCGACGACGTCCGCTTTGTTTTGCACATCGGGCCGCCACGACGGCGTCGCGACCTTCACCCGGTCGCCGTGGCCGGCAATGAAAAAGCCCAGACGCTCGAGCGCGCCGCGCATCTCCAGCAGCGGCACTGTCAGACCGGCCAGGCGTTTGACCTCGGACAATGGAAAATCGATGACGCGCTCCGGCGGTTCGGCGCTGCCGGCAACGATAGCTTCCGAGGGCGAGCCGCCACAAAGCTCAAGCACCATGTGGGTCGCCAGCTCCAGTCCCGGGAGCATGAAGGACGGATCGACGCCGCGCTCGAAGCGATAGCGGGCATCGGAATTGATGCCGAGCTTGCGTCCGGTCTGCGCGATGTTGCTTGGGTCCCACAGCGCCGACTCGATCAGCACATCGGTCGTCGCCGCAGAGCAGCCGGTTTTTTCGCCGCCCATGATTCCGGCCAGCGACTCGACGCCCTCCTCATCGGCGATGACGCAAACGGAGTCGTCGAGCGTGTAGGCCTTGCCGTCGAGTGCGAGCAGCGTCTCGCCGGCGCGGGCGCGGCGGACTTCAAGATTGCCCCGCACTGTGGCGGCATCGAACACGTGCAACGGCCGGCCGCGGTCGAAAGTGATGAAATTGGTGATGTCGACCAGCGCATTGATCGGCCGCAGCCCGATCGCGGTCAGCCGCTTCTGCAGCCAATCCGGCGACGGCCCGTTCTTGACGCCGCGAACGAGACGCAGCGCGAATGCGGGACACAGCGACGGCGTGGCGCCGAACTCGAGCGCGACGTTCACCGGACAGGGAAACTCGCCCTTGACCGGCTTGACCGCCATATCCTTGAATTTCCCCATGTCGGCAGCGGCGAGATCGCGCGCGATGCCGTGCACGCTGGTGCAATCGGAACGGTTCGGCGTCAGGTTGATTTCGATCACCGGATCGTCGAGGCCGGCCCAGTGCGCATAGTTCGCGCCGACCGGCGCATCGTCAGGCAGTTCGATGATGCCCTCGTGATTGTTGGAGATTTGCAGCTCGAATTCGGAGACCAGCATGCCGCGGCTTTCGACGCCGCGAATGGTGCCGACTTGCAGCGTCATATCCTTGCCCGGGATGAACGCGCCCGGTGGCACAAACACACCTTTCATGCCGGCACGCGCGTTCGGCGCGCCGCACACGACCTGAATCGGGTCGCCGCTGCCGGTATCGACCATGCACACGCGCAGCCGATCGGCGTTGGGATGCTGCTTTGCTTCCACGACGCGGGCGATAACGAACGGCGCGAGCAGCTTTGCCTTATCCTCGATGCGCTCGACTTCGAGCCCGATCATGGTGAGCTTGTCAGCGATTTCGCCAAGCGGGAAATCGGTGTCGAGATGCTCCTTGAGCCACGCGAAAGTGAATTTCATCATCGGCGCGTATCTCCGCGCGAGCGCAGCAGAGTCACGAGCTTAATCCCCCTGCCAGGGTCGGCAGGTCGAGCGGGCGGAAGCCATAGTGCGAAAGCCAGCGGACGTCAGCCTCGAAGAAGGCGCGCAAATCCGGCATGCCGTATTTGAGCATGGCGATGCGGTCGATCCCCATGCCCCAGGCAAAACCCTGGAATTCGTCGGGATCGAGCCCGCAATTGGTCATCACGTTCGGATGCACCATGCCGCAGCCGAGGATCTCCATCCAATCATCGCCTTCGCCGAAGCGAATTTCGCCCTTGTCGCGCCGGCACTGGATGTCGACTTCGAGCGACGGCTCGGTGAACGGGAAGAACGAAGGCCGAAACCGCATCTTGACCTTGTCGACTTCGAAGAACGCTTTGCAAAATTCTTCCAGGATCCACTTCAGGTGGCCGAGATGCGAACCTTTGTCGATGACCAGACCCTCGACCTGATGGAACATCGGCGTATGGGTCTGATCGGAATCGCTTCGATAGGTGCGGCCGGGAATGATGACGCGGATCGGCGGCTTCTGCGTGAGCATAGTGCGCACCTGCACCGGCGAGGTATGCGTGCGCAACAACAGCCGCGAGCCGTCCGGCTTCGGATTGAAAAAGAACGTGTCGTGCATGTCGCGCGCCGGATGGTCTTCCGGGAAATTGAGGCGGGTGAAATTGTAATCCTCCGTCTCGATGTCCGGCCCTTCGGCGACGGCAAAGCCCATGTCAGCGAAGATCGCAGTGAGTTCGTCGATCACCTGGGTAATCGGATGGACGCGGCCGATCTCGGCCGGCGCTTCGCGCACGGGAAGGGTTACGTCCACGCTCTCGGTGTCGAGCCGCGCCTCGAGTGTCACATTCTTAAGTGCCTCACGCCGCGCCGCGAGCGCCGCATTGACGCGGTCTTTGAGACCGTTGATCAGCGGCCCCTTGGTCTTTCGCTCCTCGGGCGGCAACGTGCCAAGCGTTTTCAACAGCGCGGTAATCGAACCGTTCTTGCCAAGCGCCGCAACGCGCACTGTTTCAAGCCCGGCTTCATCGCCGACGGCGGCGACTTCCGCCACGAGTTGTTGCTCAAGCTGGGCGATATCAGACATGTCAGTCGGCCCTGGCGGCGGTCATTCTGGCATGACCGGCAGATCGGTATCGTGCGGTCTGCCGCCGGCTTGCGTCAGCATGCAGTGGACCTGACCGCGATGATGGGTCTGGTGATTGAACATATGAGTCACCAGCACCCAGCGGGGTTTGGTGACGTTGCGGCCGGTCGCGAACGAAAAATAACTCTGTTCGGCCGCAAGCCATGTCGGTTCAAGCGTATCAGCCCAATCGAGAATCGCTTGATCGAAACTCGCCCGCGCTGACTTCAAGTTTTCCCAGTCGTCAAACAGACCGACAGATTCAGGGATGCCGGCATCGGGTTTCTTAGTGTTGGCAAGCCGACTCATCCAAATCTGGTCGCCCCACAGCAGATGGTTGAGCGTTTTGTGGATTGAGCCGAAAAAGGCGCCGCGCTCCCGGCCGCGCTCCTCTTCAGACAGCCGATCGGCGACGCCGTACAGGTTTTCGTTCTGCCAGCGATTATAGCGCGCCATGCGCTGCACATATGCGCGGTCAATCATGGTTGCACTTCCTATAGACTTCGTGGCCGGACTTGTCCCGGCCATCCACGTCTTTTGTGCCTCGAAGGAAGACGTGGATGCCCGGCACGAGGCCGGGCATGACGGAGGAGCATCTACGCGAGCGCGGACTTGGCCTGCCCGACAATGGCCTCGAACGCCGCCGGCTCGGTGATGGCGAGATCCGACAGCACCTTGCGATCGACCACGATCCCGGCCTTGCTCAAGCCGGCGATGAAGCGGCTGTAGTTGAGGCCGAACGGCCGCACCGCGGCGTTGAGGCGCTGAATCCACAAGGCGCGAAAGGTGCGCTTGCGTCGCTTGCGGTCGCGGAAGGCGTACTGATTGGCCTTCTCCACCGCCTGTTTGGCGACGCGGATGGTGTTCTTGCGCCGGCCGTAATAGCCCTTGGCCGCCTTGAGCACTTTCTTGTGCTTGGCATGACCGGTGACGCCGCGTTTGACGCGTGCCATGACTGATCTCCTCTCAATCGCAAAACGCTGGAATGGATGATGGCGGCGAGCCGCCCTCGATCAACCGTTCGGCAGAAAGTATTTCTTGATGTTGTCGCCGTCGGTCTTGAACAGCACATTAGTGCCACGCAACTGGCGGATTTGCTTCTTGGTCCGCTTGATCATGCCGTGGCGTTTGCGGGACTGTGCGTAGAGGACCTTCCCCCCGGCCGTCACCTTGAAGCGCTTTTTGGCGCCCGATTTGGTCTTCATCTTGGGCATTTGGCTCTCCTGATGATGGCGCCCCTCTCCCTGGCCTCCCCCGCACGCAGGCGAGACCAGGAGGGGGCAGCGCGGACGATCCAACGATCGTGTGCTGATGAGCACTTTCCGCCGCCACGGCAGCCCTAATTAGCCGGGCGGTGGAAGGCCGGCGTTATGGCAGAGGCGGCCGAAATTGGCAAATGCCGCCACGAGCCTTAGCGCGGCGTCAGCACCATCACGACCTGGCGGCCCTCGAAGCGGGGCTCCTGCTCGATCTTGGCGATTTTGGACGTATCGCCCTTGACCCTGTCGAGCAGCTTGTAACCGAGTTCCTGATGCGCCATTTCGCGGCCGCGAAAGCGCAGCGTGACCTTAACCTTGTCGCCTTCCTCGAAGAAGCGCTGGATCGACCGCATCTTCACTTCATAATCGTGATCGTCGATCATCGGCCGCAGCTTGATTTCCTTGATCTCGACGACCTTTTGTTTCTTGCGGGCTTCGGCGGCCTTCTTCTGGGCCTGATATTTGTATTTGCCGTAATCGAGAATTTTGCACACCGGCGGAGACGAATTCGGCGCGATCTCTACCAGATCGAGGCCCGCCTCCTGCGCCATGGCGATAGCGGCGTTAATTTCCGTGACGCCGTGGTTGGCGCCATCTTTGTCAATGAGCTGGACCTCGCGGACGCGGATCTCCTCGTTGATGCGCGGACCTTCCTTAGCGGCAGGCTGCGCGGTTCTGATTGGTCGACGAATGGTGCTTTTCTCCTTTTAGTCGTTACAGCGAGCGCAGAAGATCGGGAGTTTCCCGTCATAAGTCAACGTTATTGCGCGCGGAATCATTGGCGACCCGGTGCGTGACGTGATTATGTTCGGTCACTCCGGAGCGCCTTCAAAGTGACGTTACGTAGAGCGTGATGAACGATAACAGCCTGAAATTTCTGGAAATTGGAACGGCAAACGAGCGCCGCAGCATCGCGGTGCGCGAGCGCCCGGGGCAGTCGCCCGGACTGTTCTGGCTGTCCGGCTACCAGTCCGACATGAGGGGCACCAAGGCCGAGGCTCTGGCGCATTGGGCCGAGCGAGCCGGCCGCGCCTGCGTCCGCTTCGATTATTCCGGCCATGGCGAATCGGGCGGCGACTTCACCGACGGCACGATTGGCCGCTGGCTTGCTGACGCCCTCGGGGTATTCGACGCCTGCTGCCGGGGGCCGCAGATTTTGATCGGATCGTCGATGGGCGGCTGGCTGGCGCTGCTGTTGGTCCGCGCGCTGCGGCAGCGCCCGCAAGCGGGACCGGCATCGGTGGCGGGGCTGGTGTTGATTGCGCCGGCGGTGGATTTCACCGAAGAGCTGATGTGGAAGCGATTTACCCCCGAGATCAAACGCGAGCTTGAAGAGAAAGGCGTATGGGCGCGGCCATCCGAATATTCGGCCGAGCCCTATCTCGTCACACGGCAGCTGATCGATGAGGGCCGCAATCACCTGCTGTTGGGCGGCATGATCGAAACCGGATGCCCGGTGCGCATCCTGCAGGGCGTCGAAGACCCGGACGTGCCGTGGCACCATGCGGTAGAGCTGGTTTCGCGGTTGGCGAGCGACGACGTGGTTCTGACGCTGGTCAAGGACGGCGATCACCGCCTGTCGCGGCCCGAGGACATTGAGCGGCTGATCCGCGCTGTCGCGGAATTTTAGCACTCGCGTCGCTGTCATTCTCTCTTCATGCTGACGCCGGCGAAACACCGGTCTCCAACATCACACCGAGCTTGGTCCGCCAAATCACGCGGCAGAGGCGGCGCGTCCACGCATGCTCGAATGTCAGTTCGAAGGTCTCCGGCATGCCGAAGGTATTCGACACCCGCAGACGAGCATTTAGGCCGCAAGTCTTGCGGATCGCCGAACGGCAGAACGTGCAAAACGTTAACGGGGCGGAAGAATTCGCCCCGTCTATCGGGCGTCTTGCCGCCGCTACTTGCCCGGACCGTCGACGCTCCACATACCGGCGCCGAAGGAGAACACGTATAGGAACCCGCCCGCCATCACCAAGTTCTTGTAGAAATTGACCATATTGGGCGTATCCCCGACCGGCAGGTGCACGCCGAAACCCGTGATCAGACAGAATATCGCGAGCACCAGCGCGACCCAACGGGTCTGCAGGCCGATGAGAATCATCAAACCACCGATAATCTCGATGACAATGACGACCCAGGCCGAAATTGCGGGAATCGGTATGTGCACACTGGCGAAATACTGCGCCGTCCCGCTGGGACCGAATACGAATAGCTTATTGTAGCCCGCCCAAATAAAAAGCGCCGACATCAGTAGCCGCGCCAGCGGAACCAAATAACCTCTCAGATTTTCCATTGTGCATTCCCCCCAGCTTTTTTGCGGCATACCGCCGCTCTAGTCTTTAGCCTAACAGTCCATTCGAGAACCGACAATCACAGGCACAGAAAGAATACCACCCTCCGTTGGCCGCAATTTTCAGTGGAACATTCCGGCGGCCTGAGATCGCGTGAGTTGAACTTCAGGACAGGAAGCGCTGCACCGCGTCGACTGCTTCGCGTTTCTCGTCGAGCACCAGGTGGCCGGCGCCCTTGAAGATCTGAATGTCCGCCTTCGGAATGTATCGGCGCCAGATTTGCGACTGCTGCACCGGGATGAGACGATCGTCTTCGCCCCAGACCAACAGCGTCGGCATCGTCAGCCGGTGCAGGTAGCGCGGCAGCTTCTTGTCCCAGGGATGCTCCCACCATAGCCGCGCCAGCGTTGCGCCTTCGCGATAGCGCTCACCCATAAAGTCCAGATCGGGCTTCTCCGGCAGATACGGCTTGATGACGTCGAAATTGGAAACCAGCATGCCCGGGATTTTATCGGGCGGCACCTTGAACAAATCGGGGCCGGGATGCGCCTTGTCACGGAGCCCGGCCGGACCGACGAGGACGAGCCGCTCGACACGATGGCCGTGCTCGACGGCAAACTTCGCGGCCATGCAGCCGCCGAGCGAGAATCCGACGAGCCGCATCCGCTCGATGCCGAGCGTATCGAACAGGTCGAGATAGTGCATAACGTAATCGTGCATATCCGAGATCGACGGGTCGTCAGCGGATTCACCGAAGCCGGGATGAAACGGTACGATGACCCGGAATTTCTCGGTCCACGGCGCGGTGAAATTGATGCCGTGCCAGATGCCGGCGCCGTGCAGAAACACCAGCGGCTCGCCGCTGCCGGCAGTCAGCACGACAGTCTTGACGCCGTTGATGGTGTGAACTTCGCGCTTGAACTGCGCGGGGAAGGGATTGGCCATGGGCGTCATTCCTTACTCGGCGGCTACGCGGTGGTGCACCGGTGTGCGCGTCCGCATCCGCGGAATGACGTCCTGCGCAATCAAGCTCAGGTTCTTCACCACCTTCCAGTTCGGCATATTGCCGATCGCGCCAAACATGACGAAGTGGTTGGTTCCCATTTGCTCGGCCCATTGTTCGAGACGCTCGACAACCTGATCGGCCGTGCCGACGGCAACGAAGAATGACTCATTGATGTTGTCGAAGCTGAAAGCGCCGTGAAGCTTGTCGGCCAGCGCCGCGCGTTTTTTCAGCTGGTCGACCGAGAGATAGCCGGGCGGAGCGAGGAATGTCGGTGTGGTGCGCAATGCGTCCTCGAAGAAATACTGGATGTGCTCGACCGCTTCTTCTTTGGCTCTTTCCTCAGTTTCGGCGACATAGGTGATCACCTGCAGCGGCAGCTGTTCCGGCCGGATCTGGTGCCCGTGCTCAGCCGCGCCGCGCCGCAGTTCCTCATTGAGTTCCCGGGCGCGCGTTTTGGTGACGAACACCGAGGCGTAACCGAAGCCAAGCCTGGCGGCGAGATCGATGGTTTCCGGACTGCCGGTGCCGACGATGTAGCACGGCGGGTGCGGTTTCTGCACCGGGCGCGGCCACGGATTGAGATAACGATAGGTGTAGAAGTCGCCGTAATAGCTGGTTGGTCCGTCCTGCGTCCAAGCCTGCAGAATGATTTCGATGGATTCGCGGTGGCGTTCGCGCGCGGTGGCCGGATTAACCGAATTTGACCAGTATTCCATGCCGGTGCCGAGCGGGAACGCGACTTCGAGGCGGCCTTGCGAGAGCACGTCAAGCATCGCGTATTCTTCGGCCAGGCGATTGGGATGCTCGAGGTTAGGCGGCGTCCCCCATACGCAAATCTTCGCGTTCTTGACCTGCGGGATCAGCGTCGCCGCGATCAGATTCGGCGCCGGCATCATGCTGTAAGCGGTGTTGTGATGCTCGTTGACGACGATGGCGTCAAAGCCAAGCTTGTCCGCAAGCACGAGCTGCGACAGGTAACGCTGATACAGCTCATACCCGCGCTCGGGATCAAAATACTTGTTGGGAAAGTCGACCCATAGCGACGGAAATTCTTTCTGATTTTCCGGCAACGCCGTGTAGTGCATGAAATGGATGAAATCGAAACGGGCGTTGCCGATCATTGTGACCTCCCTGTTGCCCGACGCCGCTCGCAGTCAGAGATTGGCTGAGGCGCCAAAGAGCGATGACGAGTTCTGTCTATTCTGAGGTGAGAGGTTATGAGGTCGCACATTGAAGTTCAAGCGCGCTGCATCGAGCTCACCGAAGCGATGCGGTCCGGAGAGAAGAAAAACGGGAGCGGTTGAGCTGCACTGGCACTGATGATCGATTGTTCGTGAATCGAACAAAATCGAGTGTTCGTGAATCGAACAAATAAGCGTGGCCGGGACGTCGGACGAGAGACCGTCCTCCGCCTTTGACGAGTGGGCGCGCGACAGTCTTAAAGAGTGGGCGGCGGAAAAGTGGGCGCAGTGTTAATGGCTGCTGACACCGCACAGTAGCGGCTATAGGATCGGCCGCAGGGGAAATGTTCAAGCGTCGCGGCGGAGTGTCCCACCAATGAACATTGGTTGGCATTCGACATGAATCTGCTGCCTTTCATCGCGTCCGGAATCGGGCTCGGCGCCGTTTATGCGCTGTCGAGCGTCGGTTTGGTGATTCTCTATCGGGCCTCGGGCACGCTGAATTTCGCGTTCGGCGCGTTTGGCGGCTCTCCGCATTCCTCGCGTGGGAGCTGGCGCAAGACGGCGTTCCGGCACCGATCGGCTGGGTCGTCGGCATCGCCGTATCGACCGGCATCGCCTATGGCTACGGGCGGGTGTTCGCGCCACGCTTAGCGCATCGTGATCGGGTGGTGCGCGCGATCGCCACACTTGGATTGGCTTTGTTTCTGTTTGGCGGCATGGCGCTCTATTGGGGCGTCGGCGTCGCTCGACGCCTGGTCCTGCCGACCGATTTCGACTTTGTCGTGCTGTTCGGCGTCAGGCTGACGGTGACACGTCTCATCGCGCTCGGTCTGTCGCTGGCGATGGCCGCAGGTATCGGCTTGGTGTTGAGCCGGACGCGCATCGGCCTCGGCATGCGCGCGCTCGCGAGCGACCGCCACATCAGTGCGGCGATTGGTGTACGTGTCGTTCAGATCGATTCCATCGCCTGGCTGGTCAACGGCATGTTTGCCGGCATCGCCGGGATCCTGTTGGCAAATATCAATCGCCTCGATCCGGGCACGTTGACCTTTCTGGTCATTCCCGCCATCGCCGCCGCGATCATGGCCCGCTTGTCGTCACTGCCGGGCGCTTTTATCGGCGGGATTGTCGCGGGCCTCATCGAGGCGCTGCTGATCGCGACCTCGCCCGAGATCGCCAACTTGCGCAGCGCGGGTCCCTACATCGCCGCCCTGATTTTCCTGATGATCGTCGGCGCGGGTCAGGGCGTGGGAGCGCGCGAATGACCGAAATCGCCGAGGCCGACATCGCCAAGGTCGACGGCGGCAAGAGCGAGGTCGTTCGCTTCGCCTTGCCGCCGGAAATTTCGCCCGGCACGCGAGCTGCTGCGATCGTCGTCGTGGTTGGCGTCGTCTCCGGAATTATTGCGGCAACCTGCGGCGGGTATTGGCTGTCGAACTTCACCCAGGCCTATTGCATGACCATGGCCGTGCTCGGCTGCGCTCTGCTTTACGGGCAACTCGGTCTGGTCTCGCTTTGCCAGTGGGCGCTGGTCGGGGTCGGCGGCTGGGTGAGCCTGCGGGTCTATCACTCCATTCATCCGCCGTTCTTCGTGACCATACTGGCCGGCGGCGTTGGCGCCTCGGTGATCGGCATGATCTGGGGCTTGCCGGCGCTGCGCATGCGCGGCCTTTACCTCGCCCTGGTCACGCTGATGCTCGCGGGCGCCTTTCAAACTGTGTCCATCGTCATCAGCTTTCCGGTCGGCGGGCCCGGATTTCTCGGCCAGGTCGGCGCCAGCGGCAACGACCGTATCAACATGGCGCGCCCGATTTTTGCTTCCAGCGACACCGGCTACTTTCTGTTCGTTGCCGCCGTGACCGTGCTCTGCATCTTCCTGGTCGAGGCGCATCGCCGCACCAAACCCGGGCGCGCCTGGGCGCTGATCCGCAAGAGCGAGCAGATGGCGATCGCGTCCGGCGTGCAGATCGTTTTCTACAAGGCGTGGGCATTCGCGCTCTCGGGCTTCGTCGCCGGCGTCGCCGGCGCGCTGTTGGCCGGCCTGTTCGGCCAGCTCGATGCTTCGGCGTTCCCGACGACGAACTCGATCGTGATTTTCATCGGCACGCTGTTGGGCGGCTACGACGTCTGGCTCGGCGCGTTCCTCGGCGGCCTGTTGACGCGCTTCATTCCGGCGCTGCTGATTGACCTCAACGTCAACACCAATGTCGGCTTCATGCTGTTCGGCGCCGCGTTGTTGTTCGCCTTGCGCGATCCGCTCGGCCTCGGCGGCCAACTCACGATCCTGGCCGAACGCCTCTACGACAAATTTCGGGCGCAGCGCGCGCCATGATCAAGATCGACGCGCTGACGGTGCAATTTGGCGGCATCACGCCGCTCGACGCGCTTGACGCCCAGTTCGATGCGCCAATTTGCGGGCTGATCGGCCCCAATGGCGCGGGCAAGACGACTTTGGTCAACGTACTCTCCGGCTTCGTCACGCCGGTCTTGGGCACGATCCTGTTGAACGACACTTTGTTGCTGCCGCTGTCGCCCCGCCGCCGCGTCGGCATTGGACTGCGACGAACCTTTCAGCAGGAGCTGGTGGTTGATGAATTGACGGCGATCGAAAATATTCAGGCGATCGCGGATCACGTTTCCAGCGACCGTGCCAGCGCCCGGCGCGAGGTCGATGCGGCGATCGAGTTTGCCGGTCTCGGCGAGCGGCGCAACACGCTCGGCCGTCAGCTCAATCTGTTCGAACGCCGCATGGTCGAAATCGCCAAGACCCTGATTGGCCGGCCCAGGGTCATCCTGATGGACGAGCCCGGCGCGGGTCTGAACGAAGTCGAAACCGAACGGCTCCGCCGCCTGCTGGTGGAAATTCCTTCGGCGTTCGATTGCCAGCTCGTGCTGATTGACCACGACGCCGATCTCATCGCCTCGGTCTGCGTCGAAACGCTGGTGCTCGATTTCGGCAAGCGCCTTGCTATGGGGCCAACCCGCGCAGTGCTCGACGACCCGGTCGTGCGCCGCGCCTATCTGGGACGCGAGTAGGCCGATGGCAGAGCAGGAACTGACAGTCCGTAATCTCTTTGTCGCGCGCGGCGGCCGTCCGGTGCTGCGCGATGTCTCGATCAGCATTCCGCCCGGGGAAATCACCGCGCTCCTGGGCGCCAACGGAGCCGGCAAATCCACTCTCGTTCTGACCATCGCCGGGATCTTGCCGGCGCAAAGCGGCGATATTTCCTGCGGCGGCGTCGCATTGCTTGGGCAGTCCCCCGATACAGTGCGCCGGCAGGGCGTCGCGCTGGTGCTCGAAGGCCATCCGGTTCTAATCGGCCTCTCCGTGCGCGATAATCTCGCCGCCGCGGCCTTGATGCACACCCGGCGCGACGCCGACCGCGAAATCGAGGCGGCGCTGGAAATCTTTCCGGAGCTGCGAAGCCGCCTCTCGACACCCGCGCAGCTTCTTTCCGGCGGTCAGAAACAGATGGTGGTGATCGCCCAGGCGATGATCTCGCGGCCGCGCTACCTGCTGATTGACGAATTGTCATTCGGGTTAGCACCGTCAATCGTCAGCCGGCTCGCCGAGACCATCCAGACAATCGCTCAACGCGGCGTCGGCATTCTGCTGATCGAGCAATTCACGACGCTGGCGCTAAGCCTGAGCAAGCGCGCCTATGTCATGGAACGCGGCGCCGTAGCATTCTCGGGCAGCTGCGAGGAATTGCGGCTCCATCCTGAAATCCTGCACGGCGCCTATCTGGCCTCTGGCCAGGCCGCCGCAGCAGAGGCGGCCCACGCCTAGACTTTTGTGTTGCGCAGCTTGGGAATGACGACCGCGCCGAAATCCCGGTAGCACTCCATCAACTGCGCCGGCGTCGCCAGCCGATCAAACAGCGCCGCGAAATGACCGGCGCCAGCGCTTTGGCATTGGGCGATGATCTGTTCGGCAATCTCGGCTGCTGTGCCGGTGATGAATTCATCCTCGCCGATCGTGAAACTGTGCACCGCGGGCGAATCGATCGCCGCAGGTCGATCCGGCAAATTGGCGCGCGGATCGAGCTTGATGAATTCGTGGAAAGCCTGCCGCCGCTTGGCGAGCGCTTCCTTGTCCTGCACCATGATCACCTGGCGGCGAATACAAAGATCGTCCGGCCCAACCTTCCGTCCCGCCTTTGCTGCCTCGTCGCGATAGGCATCGAAAATCTCGATGACCTTGTTCTGCGGGTGGAATGCGGTCGATATCTTGGCGCCGCGCCGGGCCGCCTTGCGCGCCGATGACACGCTGATCACGGTGACCCATTTCGGCGGATGCGGCTGCTGAATAGTCCGGGGCGTCAGCCGCAGATTGTCAAAATTCCAGAACTTTCCGTGATGCGAGATGACCGGCTCCATCAGCGCTTTGTCGAGAATCTCCACGGCCTCATCGTAACGGGCGCGCGCTTCGTCGACGCCAAGCCCGACCAGGGCCAGTTCCTGCGGGATGCCCGCCGCGGTGCCGATTTCGAGCCGGCCGCCGGTCAAATGATCGAGCATGCCGATTTCTTCGACCAGTTGCCATGGCGAGTGGTAAGGCGGCACGACGCCCAACACACCGAGCCGGATATTTCTGGTTCGCAGCGCAACGTTGGCGATCAGAAGATTGGGCGACGGCGAGTAGCTCGCGCCGAAATGGTGCTCGCTGAAGAAAATGCCGTCGAAGCCGGCCGGCTCCGCACTGGTCCAGAGATCGAGATAAGCGTTGAAGAACCGCTGGGATTCGGCCGGATCAAAACGCTCGGCCAGCTCGTCCGGTGTGGCAAAAAACTCAAACACCCACGATTTGATCATGCACTCGCCCCGACTTGTCGTTTCACCTTATCTCAGACCGCCCTCCGAAACGCACCGAGGATTTTCATGGTCACAACGACCACGAAAATCCTCGGGCACTTGCACGTAGTTTTAGGTTATGGCGCCGCGATTATTGGAGCGGAACCTGGTCTTTGATCGTTATTCCAAGCTTCTTTTCCAGGGCCTCGATGTTCGCAAGACCCGGGTCTGGATCGGGCATGCAACCTTCCACATTCTTCCACTTGCCATCGTGGATGGTCACAGTGCGCGTCACGTGGTTGGCGTTGTGCTCGGTCGCCTCCGGGCCGCCCCAATACCACGGCATGCAGAGAATGTCGGTGTCATAGGGCTTCATGTTTTAAATCGCGGCCGTCACCGTCTTGCGGTTGATGTCGTCCGGATTCTTGATCGTCATCATGGCGTTGACCGCAATGCGTCCGGCGACGTAGCCGGCTTGCGAGAAACTGTCCCGCAGCGACTTGCCGCCGTAAGCGTCCATCACCGCGACCCAGTTCTGATTGTCCTTGCCCTTGGAGTCGAGCGGTGCCAGCTCCGCATTGACCCACAAGCGATCGTTCCAGTATTTGGCGTCGATCGCCTTCGGGATGCGCACGGTGTAATACGACGTCGGCGTCGTCCACTTCATCTTGGCCGCGCCGTCCTGTTGTTCAGCCGCGTCGAGGATGCGCGCGCCGGTATCGTCGGTCCCGTAGACCATGATGGCTTCATCGCCGGTCGCAAGAAATTGCAGGACCAGCGAATTGTAGTCGGGGGAAACCGGGTCAGAGTAAATGCTGTTCACCTTGACGCCATACTTCTTGCCCCACTCCTCAAGTCCGTTGCAGCTATAGTCGGAGCCGGGGAATTTCGGAATCGAACAGACCAGACTCTTCGCTCCGAGCTTGCGGCGAGCGTAGTCGGCGCCGCCGATGCCGCTTTGCCGCGGGCCGGCGTTGATCTCGGCAATGTTCTTCGATTGATAGCATTGCGAGGGAATGCCCAGCCCGATCTCGAGGATGTTTTCCTTGAGGTAATAGTTGGCGTTTGGGATGCACTCGATAAAGCTGGTGCTGCCGATCATCACGTAGGCACCTTCATCGCCGACCAGTTTTTTGGCGGCCTGCGCGGCGACGTCGAGTTGGCTCTGATCGTCTTCGTCGTGGTAAACGATTGGCCGGCCGTGAATGCCGCCGTTATCGTTTACGCAATCGAAATAGGCTTTCGCCGCCTCGTCGGCCTCCTTGAAGCTGCCGATGCCGCTCATTGAAGTGACCGCACCGATCGGAATCGGCTTTCCGGTGGCCTTCTTTCCGGTATTTTCACCGCAATCCGGTTTTGCGAACGCCGGCGCTGCGCTGAGCCAAAGCCCAAACGCAACCGCACCAATCAAAAGTAGAAAAATTCGCTTCATCGTTTTCCTCCCTGGGCTTCGTTTTGGTAAGTCTTTTTTTGTTTATTTTTTTGGGGTTTCTTGCGATCCTCCGCGACCCCACGTTGAAATTGTATGTGTGGAAGGCGAGCGGGGTCAATCAGCGTGTTTCATTTGTAATAGTGTGGGCAGGATGCCACGTTTTACTGATCTGCCGTCTCGCGGCCCAACTGACCTAACCGCCCGCCCGAATTGATCCTCGTTCGGCGGCGAATGCTCGTGTTCAGCGCGTTTCTTCCATCGCGAAGTTCAGAAATTGAAATGCCGGATCGGCAATCCAAGATGCGCGCGACCGACCGGCGCCCAGAAGTTCTCGAACAGCGATGAGGGATGCGCACGATACATTTGGACGTCGCGAAAGTAGCGCTCCATGCGGCTGCCTTTCCGCGTCACCGACGTGCCGGCGTTCTTGAACAAAAGCTCGACGGCATCGCACGCCATGCGGCCGGCCTGCTGCATAATCGCCCATAGCCGGAGGTTCTGTTCCACGGTAATCAGCGTGCCATCGGCCGCCCAGCGCTGGCACATTTCCATATAGACCTCGCCGCCGCGGATCAGAAAATTCTCGGCAGCGTCCGCCAGAATCCAAAGCCGGCGGGCGCCCCAAGACAAGCCCCTTGCCCATGCTAGCTTTCGCAGCCTAACCAAGGGAGGAAGCAATGCACAAAGTGGCATTGGGGACTGCGGCGCTGGCTGTAAGCCTGCTGGTGGCGCCGGCGGCTTACGCGCAAATGAAAGTGACCAGCGATGACATCAAGAATGGCGCCACGAGTTCGAAGGCCATGGAGGCCAACGTCTTTGGCTGCGACGGCAGCAATACTTCGCCTTCGTTGAAGTGGACCGGGGCGCCTGAGGGCACCAAGAGCTTCGCCATCAATCTCTATGATCCGGATGCGCCGACCGGCAGCGGGTTCTGGCACTGGGTCGTCTTCAACATTCCAGCGTCGACGACATCGATCCCGAAGAATGCCGGCGACGTAAAAGCCAAACTGATGCCGGATGGCGCCATTCAGAGCCGGACCGATTACGGCTTTGACGGCTATGGCGGCATGTGCCCGCCGAAAGGCGACAAGCCGCATCACTACACCTTGACAGTTTACGCGGTAGACGAAGACAAGCTGCAGTTCGCCAAGGACGACATGATTTCCGCAGCAGTGGTCGGCTTTGAGCTGCATTTCCACTCAAAGGCCAAAGCGGCAATTCACTGGACCTATGCCCGTCCCAAGTGATCGGCGCTTTTCCGGAGGCAACCGCGGGGCGGCTCTTAAGCCGCCCCTTTTTTTGCCGACAGTCCGGCCGACGCCCGGTAGGCGCCCGGACTCGCGCCCATGATGCGCGCAAATCGGCGATTGAACGTCGATAGATCGTTGAAGCCAGCTGCGAACGCGATGGCTGAAATGCTGTCGGCCGTGCGGCGCAGGCCCACCGCGGCGCGGTGCAGGCGTGTATGCAGGATGTACTGGTGCGGCGTCATCCCAACGACCACACGGAAGGTTCGCAAAAAATGATACGGGCTCATCGCCGCCACGCCGGCAAGGCCGGCAAGCGAGAGCGGCTTGTGCGCGTCGCGTTCGATCCGATGCAACGCCGCGCTGATCCGCCGCTCATCGGATCGGCTCGGCGCCGCCGGCCTGCGGGCCGGTTCCGCAAGCGCTGCGGAAACTACACCGGCAAGGCGGACCGCGATTTCCTCAAGCTCCGCCGCATCGCCATCATCCCGTGCCGCCTCGGCCGCGACGACGACCGGCAATAGATCCGGCCGTGGCGGCAGGCGCGGCACCTTGAACTCAACCTGCCGCGCGCCCGGTACGGCAGCCGCAACGTCTTCCAGAAACTCCGGTGCAAACTTGAAGGACAGACAGCGGTCGCCGGTGCTGTGGTCGTGGCTGCATTCGAAGTTGTGGCCGGGATTGCCCAGTAGCAGCGCGCCGGGCGCCAGCACAGCCGACCCGACCGTAGAGCGATACCGGAACGTGCCGCCGGTCACGATCGCGATGCAGCCGACGTCGTGTTCTTCCTGAACTGTCCGGTCGTGCGGCCCGCAGCTGCAGATCACGTCCTGTGCGCGCCAGCCGGGGCCCGATGCCAAAACTCGTGAAGTGAGCGCCATGGCGAAGATTAGCAATTTTTCCCAAGCGGCGGCGAATGCCGCCGGATATCTCTAACAATTATACGGCCCGAATGAGAGTTCCGACTATGACAGTCGACACGTTCATCGAAGCCCTTTCCAGCACGGCCGCGGCGGCGGACCATGCCGACAAGATGAAGCTTTACGGCTGGCTGATCGGTCGCTGGACCATGGACGCGACCGTTTATCGCGACGATGGAACGCGGCATCAAGGTCCGGGCGAGATTTACTTCGCCTGGGTGCTTGAGGGCCGCGCGATCCAGGACGTCTGGATTTTGCCGGGCGTTTTCTACGGCACGACGCTCCGCGTCTACGACCCGGGCATCGATGCCTGGCACATCCTGTGGAGCGACCCGATGCGGCAAGTCTATACGCGCCAGATCGGACACGCGCAGGGCGACGACATCGTGCAGCTTGGTAACAACGATGCCGGCGAGCCGATACGCTGGAGTTTCAGCGCCATCACACCCGACTCGTTCCGCTGGACCGGCGAACGCTCGCGCGACACTGGCAACACCTGGCAGATACAGGCTGATTTCCATGCCCAGCGCGCAGTAACGTCAACAAGCTAACCTCTCGGGAGAAAGTGCGATGATCGAACACATTTCCATCGGTGTCCACGACGTTGCCAAGTCCAAGCAATTCTACGACGCGGCGCTGAAGCCGCTTGGCTATCAGTGTCTCAGCAAAGGCGAAGGATCGCTCGGCTATGGAGCAGAGGCCGTCGCGCTCTGGATCAGTGCGGTGGATCGTCCGGTCCCGCCCGACATGAAATCGGGTTTGCATTTCTGCTTCACGGCTCCGGACCGCCGCAGTGTCGACGCGTTCCATACCGCAGCGCTGAAGGCTGGCGGCCGTGACAATGGCAAGCCGGGATTACGCGACGATTACGGGCCCGGCTACTACGCCGCCTTTGTGGTCGATCCGGACGGCTATCGGATTGAGGCCCATTCCGGGTAAGCGGCGCCGCCGCTTACTTCGCAAGTCCTGAACGTTTTTTAGCTTGTTCGGGCCAATGGGCTACGGCGACTTCTGACCGTCAGGTGGTCCCGTTCAACGCCCTCCATGCGGCGAGCGAATCCATGTAATCCCGCCAGCGCACGATCTTGCGATCCTCAATCGTGGCGATCGAGACAAACCTGTTGTCGTACGGCGTGTCGGTGGCGACTATTTTCCCGTGCACTTCGTACTCGAGGGTCACGACACGGCCGTTGTCGGAAGGATGCGCGATCAGTGAATCGCCGCGATCAAGCCGGATGTTGTTACCGTATCCAGAATAGAGCGCCATCAGGTCGGCGCGACCGCGCGTTACCTGCGGCCAACCTGGAAATTCGTAGCGAAACTCAAATAAAACGTCGTCGTGGAGGGTATCGAAATAATGGTCACCGTCTACGAACTTCGAGAGACCCTCCATGACAACCGCGAAGAAGGGGTCGAGCGCGCGAAAAGCTGTGTAATCGCCTTTGGGCATCTCTTACTCCTTAGCCGGAGATTTCGCATCATTGTTGAAACAGAGCCCGAGATTTCTTCATTCAAAGAGCAAAAAACGAGACTTCGTTGAAGTTCGTTCTTGGGCCCATTGCGACGTTTCACTATTGCGGCAGAATTTCATCGCTATTGGGGAACAAAGCAGAAACCAAGCAGGCCGCGCCCAACGAAGCTCGATTTACGAGTACGCGCCCTAGCCTTCCTCCGAGGGAATAAAGCGCTGCTGGGTCTGAATTTCCTTGATGTTGGTCGGCCGGTCGAATGGCGGCGGCAGCGGGTCCCCGGTTTTGCGGGGCCGGCCCAGTGCGCGAAACCAGTCTTCAAGGCCGGGCGGGCTGATGAACCAGATCAGCCGCATCTGATCCGGCCCGGTGTTGGTGACTTTGTGCTGCAGGCCGCGGCCGATCAGCATCATGGTCTCTTCGCGGACGTCATAGGTCTTGCCGTCGATCTCCGCCTTGCCGGTACCGCGAAAGCAGAACAGAATTTCGTGGCTGCGCTCGTGGCCGTGCCGGCGGATGTGGGCGCCCGGCTCCAGCACCTGAATGCCGATCGAGAAATTGTCGTAAGGCGACGTATAGGGGCTGAATTTGTTGACGACGTAGCCGCGGGACGGCAGCGGCTGCCAGAACAACTCGCCGTCGTCCGGTCCGAGCACGATTGCGGTCCCTTTCGTGAAGCTGTCCATCAGCGAAACTCCTAGCTGCTGCGCTTGGCGCCGCGCGGCGCGCGCAGATCCGTTACCGTCTGTGATGCCGTGCTCTCATAGCCGTAAGTCGCCATGAAATCTTCGGCGATCTGATGCAGTTCGTCCCAGGGCGCATTGATGAAATTGTAATTGCGCACGGCGAAGGCCGGGCCGACGAAGAATTTCTCGTAGGAGGTCGCGCGGCTGGCGTGATCGGACCCGATCAGGTCCCAGGCGAGCTTGAAGAGCTTCATGCGGTCGACGGCGCCATGCTCGCCGGCGGTCCAGTAGGTCGCAAACAGTTCGCCCAGCGCCGGATCGTCAACGACCTCGATGCTCGCCGGAAACTGAAACTGCCCGCCGCCCATCAGTTCGCGCATGATGTCGATCAGCGTGGAGTGGTTCTCCATCGCCCAATTGATTGCGGCGTAGAGATAGCGGCGGTTGTAAAGCGCAAAGCCATGATCGATTTGCAGACAGGCTTCGATTTGCCCGTCAATCATGGCGTTGTAGCCGGCCTCCATGGCGGCCAAACGCCCGAGCGTGTCGCGCACCTCCGGAATGTCGCGGGCGCCGGTCGCCTGCGCCAGCAGGCTCGCGATTGCCACCATGAAGCGCAGCTTGGTGCCAAAGCGCACGTTGCACTGATGATTGGCCATCACATGCGACGGCGTCTGGATGTAGATATTCCGGCTCAGCCCGGCATTGTCGTGCACGATGACCTTTTCCCAGGGCACTTTGACGTCCTGGAACACCAGCATGCAGTCGGATTCGTCGAAGTGATAGGTCAGCGGACTGTCGAACTCGACGGTGTCGGCCCGATTGAACGGCCGCCGCGACCACAGCGCCAGGCCGGGAAGATTGAGCGGTATGACGCAGGTGATCAATTCTTTGCGTTGATCGGGCGCCAACGGCATGACGTTACCGATCAGCACCTCGTGCGCATAGGCAGCGCCGCTCGCCAGCATCTTCATGCCATTGATAGTGACGCCGCTGTCATCTTCAGCGGTGACGCGAAGCGCCGGCTGCTGCAGCCCATGCGCCTGATAATAGTCCTTATTGCGCGCGGCCGGCGGCGGCACGAGTGCGTAGGTGGCAAAGATGTCGTCGCGCCGCATGTGCTGGTAAATGTTCAGAAGATTGCTGCGGTTTCCTCCCGGTTCGGCATCGAACACCTCCGGCTTCATCGACAGGCCGGTGATGTTGCCGGCGATCGCGTCGGGCGTCCGGCCCATCAGGCCGAAACAAAATTCGGCAATCTTGCGGTGCGCGCGGGTGCGCCGCCGCAAATCTTCCTGCGAGCGCGGCTGCAGGTAGTACATGCTGTAGCGTTCGTCGCCATCGGAAAACGTCATGACGTCGCGCAGCGTCGGATCGGACTTCAGGTCGTAGAGCGCGGCATAGGTCCGCGCGCCGCCGGCAAAGGCCGGATGTTTGGTCTGATCGGCGATGCGTTCGCGGCCGACATAAAGCGCGCGGCCGTCGCGGATGCTTTCGAGATATTCCTTCCCGGTCATCAACATGACGGCGGCGACCCTGTTCAGCTCAGGCGACGGCGATCTTGGCCGGCTTGGCCTGATCGTGATCGTAACTCGCCATCAAGTCCTCGACGATCCTGTTGAACGCGGCCCAGTCGGTTTCGCGGAACGAATGATTGCGGATGATGAACGACGCGCCGGCGTAAAACTTCTCGTATTGCTGATGGCGGCCGGCGAATTCGGAGCCGACCATGTCCCAGGCCAGCTTGAACAGCTTCATGCGTGTGAGCGCATCGGCCTGCGGTGTCTGCCAGTAGGTCTGAAACTCCTTCGCCAGAGCAGGATCGTTCATCACCGAGATGTTGGCCGGCATCTGGAACACGCCACCGCCGCACAGCTCGCGCAGGTCGTCGATGAATTTGCTATAGTTCTGCGTACACCATTCCAGCGCGCCATACATCATCCGCCGGTTGAAGCAGACGTAACCTTCCGGACCCGCCGGGCCAGCTTTCGTAAGCGTTGATCTGGCCGTTGATCATGCCGGCGAGCATCGCCTCTTGCGCCGAAATGCGGCCGAGTGTTTCTTTCACGGCCGGAACCTGGTCGGCACCCGTAGCGTTCGTGATCTTGCTGGCGAGCCCGGCCAGCAAGCGCATCTTCGACCAATAGCGGACGTTCGACTGGTGATTGCCGAAGCAATGGCTCGGGGTCTTGACGTAGATGTCGCGAGAAAGCAGCGCGTCGTCATGCACGAACACGCGTTCCCATGGCACCTTGACTTCGTCGCACAGCAACATGCTGTCACTTTCGTCGTAGCGGTAGGCGAGCGGTGAATCGACCTCGGAGATGCAGCCGAGCTCCGCCGGTTGCCGCGACCACAATTGCAGGCCCGGCGCGTTGCACGGGATTGCGCAGGTGATGGCCTCTTTCTTCTGGTCGGGCGCGATCGGGATCACGTTGCCGATCCAGATTTCATTGGCAAAGATCGCGCCGGTCGCCAGCATCTTCATGCCGGAAATGACGACGCCGCTGTCGTCCTCGCGCACCACGCGCAGGGTCGGCACCGGGATGTTCTGGCGATGATAGAATTCCGGATTGCGCGTCGCCTGCGGCGGCACCACCGCGTAGACCGCGTAGACGTCGTTGTCGCGGATGTGCCGATAGTAGGCGAGCAGATTGTCCGGATGGCCGTACGGCGCCTTGAGCTCATCGGGCTTCATCGCCATGCCGGTGACGAACGACGAGACGTGATCCGGCGAGCGGCCGAACATGCCATAGGTAAAGTCGGCGATGCGGCGGTGGCCGATCATGCGCCGCTGCAAGTCCTCCCGCGAGCGCGCACGCAGAAAGTAGATCGAATGGCGGCCGCCGTCCTCCTCGAACGTCATCTCATCGCGCAACGCCGGATCGGCCTTCATGTCATAGAGCGCGGCGACCGTCTGCGCGGCGTTGTGGAACGCCGGATGGCGGGTGACGTCATCGACCCGCTCCGACCCGATATAGACGACGCGCCCGTCGCGGATCAATTCGAGGTGTTCCTTGCCGGTACGCAACATGTCAGGGACCTTTCGTCAGATCGCACGCGGTGCATTTGGTTGCATGAAACGCTCAGACTTCAGGATAGAAATGCGTCTCCAGAAGCAGGCAACCGGTATCGGATTTGAAGGGCCCGTGATGGACGCCGGGCGGCCGCACCGCGTAGGTGTAGCCCTCGAATTTCTCGCCGCCATTGCCTTGCGCGTCGTTGCCGACGATCAGGTCGCCCGACAGCAGGAACACTTCCTCCCAATATTCGTGGACGAACGGCGCGGTGGTGTAGACGCCAGGCGCGAAGCGCAGAAACCGGGTGCGATTGCCGCGCCGTGCTTTTTCGTCGAGTTCGCCGGCAATGATCTTCTGCTGAATTCCCGCGGGATAACCGGGCGGCGTGTGCCAGCCCTTCTCCATGTCGAGCGCGTGAAATTCCTTGTGGCCCTTGTGATAGCCCATGGTTTTTCTCCTAGCCCTGGTCGGGCAGCGTTTGTACCCGGTAGCTGTGCGTGATTTTCCGGTGCAGCACCGGATCGTCCAATTCCATTTCAAATGTCTTGGCCGGCGCGATGCCGCCGTGGACCGCGAGCGTGCCGCAGAACATGGCGGTGCCGGCCGGAAGCTGCTCGCGGTTGTTGTACAGCTTGAACAGCTCCGGCAGCGGTCGCATCGCCGTAACCGAGCCTTCCTGATAAAGCCGCCGCTCGCCGTTGACGCCGACATACGAACGCAGCACCAGCGCATCCCAGTGCGGCGCCACATCTTCCCATCGCCAGAGATCGCGGCTGACCGGCTTCGCGCACATCTGCTTGGACAGCGAGACCCCGATCGCTTCGGCTTTGCGGTCGGTGTGATCCGAGCCGATACCGATGTAGGCGCCGTCCTCGAATGAATAGGCGACGCATTCAACCTCGCCGCTCGAGTGCTCGCCCAGGACTTCGATGCTGTCGTCGGTGGTCAGGAGCGAGGCGGCTACACGGTAGAAAATCGGCGTCGACTTTGGCCGTTTAACGCCGATCGCCTCGAGTTCGCGGATGTGCTTTTCGAGTGCCGCAGTGTCGCGGCCGGTCCAGCCGGCAACGACGAGTTCGCGCACACGGCGCACATCAAGCTTTTCTTCGCGATGCAAGTGCCGACCTCCTCATCACACTCTGCGAGCGCCGCCTCGGATATTCGATAAGACGCCGATGAGCTTGTCACCACAGTAAAATTTCACAAGCGTTTTTCCAGGCACTGCAGACCGTTCCCGAGGGCAAACGCACGCTGTCATTGCGCAACCGCTATTCGGCAGCTTCCCGCCGTTCAAGTTCCGGGCGAGTGAGCGACCCCGTTGCCCGTGCCGAACCGCGCACCAGTGCGGCCATGGCGGCTGAGGCTGCGGCAAACGTCCGCGGCGTCAGCGTTCCGAAAAAAATGTCGTTGATCGCCCGGATTTCGGCGCTGTGACGCGCGATCAGGCTCCGGCCCGCGCGCGTGAGGCTCAACAGCACGGCGCGGCCATCTTTCGGATTGGCGCGCTTGGCGAGTAACCCGGCCTCGGCGAGCTTGTTGCTCTCGGTCGCGACGAAGGCGCTGGATACGTGCAGAACTTTGGCGACGGCCGTCACGCCGACGCCGTGCGCGCCCTGAAACTGGCCGACCGCCATCAGGAGCGAATATTGCGGCGCGCTGATACCCATACGCGCGCCGAGATGCTCGCGCACCGTCGTCATGCGGTTTGCGATCGTGAGAAGGTCGTAGACCAGCCGGCGGAAACGGTCGTCGGAGCCGTTCTCCAGCAGCGCCGGCCGCGACGCGGTCGGCGGCAAACGAAGGCTTGCACCCCTGATCTCGCGCGCGGGCCCCGTGCCGCGGCGCCCGCGAGGATTTTTGCTGCGCGCTTTAGAGATCGACATAGCCCGTGTCTTGCAGCAGCTGGCTCTCGACCGGGATATGCAAGCTGTCGTGCACGGCGTTGTAGAATTTCCAGAAGCCGACGACGCAGGCCAACTCGACGATCTGGGCCGGCGTCAGGTGCTTTTTCAGCCGCTGCAGGATCTCGTCGGGAACGGACGTCGGGTCGGCCGATGCGGCGCGGACGTAATCGAAGCAGACGCGCTCGAATTCGTCCTTCGGCTCGATCTCGCCGGTAATCAGCGCCTGCAATTCTTCCTCACTGACGCCCCAGCCTTCGAAATCGTCGCCGCGGGGCTTTTTCAGCATCGAGCAGCTGTGCGCGGTGCAGTACGCGCAGCCGTTGGTCGCGCAGGCGATGGCGGCAAGCTTGCGCTTGAGCAATTGATCGAGCGTCGACGACGGATCGCGCATCACATTGCTGTTGAGCTTCCACAGCGTCTCGGCGATCTCCGGGCGATGCGCATAAAGCTTCAGCGCGTTCGGCAGAAAGCCCATGCGTTTTTTGTAAGGGTCAAGCACCGGCCTGAGCTTCGGCGAGAAATCTTCCTCGCGCACGTATGGAATAAACGGCTGGGCTTCGACCAGCACATGCGGTTTGGGCGGCATTACCGGCTTGTTCATTACTGTTGCTCCTTTCTAGAGAAAATCTTCGAGGCGGACCTTGCCCCAGTTGATCGGCCAGGCCCGGTCGAAGTCGGCGGCGTTGTGGCGCGATTTGCGCGTCGCATCGATGCCGATCTTGCCGACGGTGCGCAGCGGTGCGTGTCCCTCGAGCGGCTTGCCCGACGGATCGAACGGCGAGCCGCGGGTGTGTGGCACGATAATAATGTCGCGCGCCGGATCGACCCGCGTCGCGATCGCGTGATAGACCTCGCGGGCATCGTCGATATTGGTATCGGGGCTGACGGCAACGACCATCTTGGTGTTCAGCCACGGCGCGCCCATCGTCGTCATCAGCGCATCGTTGACGAAGCCTTCGCGCGGATAATCGAACTGCAAAATGCAGGACAGCGCCGCGCCCCAGGTCGGAAAGCGCACGTCGGTGACGGTCAGTCCGATCTCGGTGAGCCGGTTGTACAGCACGGCCTCGTGACACAGCCGCGGCAGCGTCTGGTGATCAGTATCGGGCGTGGTCTGATGATTGCGGTAGATCGGCCGATCGCCTCGCATGGTCACCGCAGTGATCTCGACCTCCGGCACCTGCTCGGAATGCGGCAGGTGATACATCGACGGCGATGTCACCTCCCCGACCGGGAATTTCTCGCCGAGATGCACGTAGCCCTCGACGACGATTTCAGCTTGCGCCGGTACGGTAAGCTCGATCGTCTCGCACGGCACCATCTCAATGTCCTGGCCCATGATGGTGCCGACCATTTCCATTTCGCCCCACATGTCCATGTGCAGGCCAGAAAAATTGCCCATGATTTCGTAGGCCGGCGGAATACCGAACACGAACGCAATCGGCATCCTGGTTTTACCCATCGCCCGATACTTGTTCATGATGATGTGCGAATGCGGCGTGATGAAGCTGATTAGGCCGCGCCGTGGCCCTACGGCGTAAGTGCCGGCATGGCATGAATTATAGAAGCCGGTCTCCGGATCGCGGATGATGTTCATCGCCGTGACGTAAGGCGCGGCGTCCACGTCCTTGTGGCGCGGGATCGGCAGGACCGTCCAATCGGCGTCGCCGCCGGTGCGGACCACTTCCTTTACCGGCCCCGTCTTGACGTCTTTCAGCCCGCGCGGCGGCTGGCGGAGCCGAAACGCCAGCGTCTTCAGGTAATTTTCCGGCGTCACCCCGAGGGCGCGGGCCTGGGAACGGCGGTTCTTCACGAACATGTCGCAGAGCCGGAAGCCGGGCTTCTCGACAATGTTTTCGAACACGATGGGAACGTCGCTCTGCGCCGACAGCGCGCCGATGTCGTCAATGCGCACCGGCTTGGTGATGCGGGTGACGATATCGGCGTTGGTTTCGAGATAGCCGCGCAGGCTCGCATCGAGCGGCTGCTCGTTCGACTGCGGCGCGCGTTTGGCCGTCATTGCGGCCGTCTCCGGCGGCATCACTCGCTCCAGATAGCTAAGTAAGTTTATTATGTTGGTTTACAAAGTCAATCGCCGCACCGCGCCATCAGGCGCCAGTCAGCGTGCGGCGGCAAGTGCGGCGGCGATGAGGTGCTCCGGCATTTCCGGTGCGTCGGCCGAGCCGCGGTAGATTGCAAACAGGTTGCGAATGTTGGCGGCGATGGCCGCCGCCGGTTGGGCGCGCAGCCACCCGGCGATGCGGCGCGTGCTCCATTCCTCGAGAATTGTCTGCTCGATTCGTTCGCTTTCGAGCTCTGCGGCCTTGACGCCGGTACGCAGCGCCGCGGCCGATGAGACAATCGTCGACGGGTCGGTCGCGAACGGCTTGAGTGCACGCCGGGCGCGACGGAGACTCTGCACGACGTGTTTGTGCCAATCGTCGACGAGGTTTGCCGCCGCGCGCAATTCGGCATCTGGCACGACGGCGCTGCCAATTGCGCCGACATAGGCGCAGAACAGGAGCAGATTGACGTCAATGCCATGCCGGTCCTGGAGATCGAGGCACTCTGCCTGCACGGCAGTATCGCTGTAAACCGCAAGCGAGAACGACCAGAAACGCGACGACGATTCGCTCACGGCGCTTCCTACTCGTCGTCCCCCGCGCGCCACCTTTTGACCAGCCCGACGTCGATATCGAACAGGTCGAGACAGCGCCCGACCGTCTGGTTGACGATGTCGTCGATGGTCTTGGGCCGATGATAGAAGGCCGGTACCGGCGGCACGATCACCGCACCGTTCTCGGTCGCAGCAAGCATGCTGCGCAAATGGCCGGCGTGCAGTGGCGCTTCGCGCACGACGAGGACAAGACGGCGCCGCTCTTTCAGCGTGACGTCGGCCGCACGGCTCAACAAACTATCAGTCGTGCCGTAGGCAATGTCGGACAAGGTGCGGATCGAACATGGAGCGATCACCATGCCGCGGGTTCGAAACGACCCGGAAGAAATCGCGGCGCCGATATCCGAGTTCTGGTACGTGGCTTGCGCAAGCCGACGGACGTGCTCCATCGAAACATCGGTCTCTTCTTTTAACGTCAGCGCGGCTGACTTCGACACGATGAGATGCGCCGGAATTTTTTTATCATGGAGCGCTTCCAGCAGCCGGACCCCATAAATGGCACCAGAGGCTCCGCTGACGCCGACAATAATGGGAGGGTCCCCGCGCATGCGCGGAATGTGACGGTTTTGTCCGGTAATCGCAACCGCGGCCAACGGCGCGGCTCGTTAGTCTTTTTCAGACGAAAAGCCGGGTGGGGCTGCTATTGTGCGGTCGCGATCTGGAACGCCCCGCCAGTGCCCTCGACCGCCTCACCGCTGCTGCTGGTGTTGCCGCTGCCGTCTTGATTGACAGCTAATGCCGCCGGTTCCCCACGCGGTGAAATAACGAAGCTGTAGGATTT
>CAVWYW010000027.1:0-112121 GCA_963759345.1 uncultured Alphaproteobacteria bacterium | reverse complement strand
GCTTCGACGCCCGAGTGGCGAGAAGCCGCTCGGCGTGTCCGGTCATGTCGCGATCCGGCAGGTAGCCGTTCTCGACTTTGAGCAGCACATCGCCAGCCGCGCCGACCAGGATGCAGCCGAACGGATGATTGCCGTTGGTGTGCGCGCGCCGGGCCACGTCGAAACTCCGGCGCAGAAATTTTTCGTGATTAAGCGGCGGCAAGGACGCGTCCACAATTGTCTTTCAATCCGCAGTGCCGAACTTCTCGGCAATCGCACCGAATATACGGTCGGGCTTGAATGGAGTCTGACAAAACCGGATTCCGGTCGCGTCGGCGAGCGCGTTGCCCATCGCGGCGCTGATCGGGTTATAGGGGCTTTCGCTCATCGACTTGGCGCCGAACGGTCCGATTTTGTCGGTCGTGTCGGCAAACAATACCTCGGTCCGCGGCACATCGGCAAACTGCGGCAGATGATAGTTGCGGAATGCTGGATTGACCGCTCGTCCGGCATCGTCGATCACCATCTCCTCATAGAGGGTAGCGCCGAGCGATTGCGCAACGCCGCCCTCGATCTGTCCCCGGCATTGCATCGGATTGATCACCCGCCCGGCGTCGGCAGCGTGCACGCTGCGCAAAATTTTGATCGCGCCGGTGCGCTTGTTGACCGCGATGCGAAAGGCCTGGACGTTAAAGGCGACAGAGCGCGGCGTGCCGTTCGATCTAGCCGTGGCGACGAGACTGCGCCCTTTGGCTTGGGCCGCTGCGGCCAGTTCGGAAAGTCCGAGGCGCCGGCCGGGGCGCGATACTGCGCCGGCTTCAAGCAGCCAGGCCGCCGGCGTGCCGCCGGCATGGTCGACAGCAAAAGCGATTAGTCGTTCGCGCAAAGCTTCGCAGGCGAGCTGCGTGGCGCGCCCGGCGACGACGGTTCCGGTGCTGCCGTAGGCGCCGGTGTCGTGGCCGCCATTGTCGGTGTCGGAGCTCAGCACCCGGACGTTGTCAGTGGTCGTGCCAAGCACGGTGGCGGCAATCTGCTGGTGCACGGCGGTGGTGCCGTTGCCGAATTCCGCCGTTCCAACGATGACCGCGTAGCTGCCGTCGCCGCGCAATTCGACGCGCGCGTCGGCGAAATGGCCGAACGGCGGGACAGTATCGATCATGCCGAGTGCAGTGCCTTGTCCGACCAGCCAGTCGTCGGACGGCGGTGGCGGCAGCCCGCCGCCGCGATCGAGTGCGTCCTTGACCAAAGCGAGGCATTGATCGAGCCCGTAGCTGCCGTATTCCACGTCGTGGCCGACGTCATCCCCGGTCGAGATCATCGGATCGCCGGGCTGCACCACGTTGCGGGCGCGAAATTCGATCGGGTCGATGCCGAGCTGACGCGCGAGTTCGTCCATCGCCGACTCCACGGCGAAATTGGTTTGCGGCAGGCCGTAACCACGAAAGGCGCCGGCGGGCACGATGTTGGTGTAGACCGCAAAGCCGTCGATCTTCTTGTTGTCGCACTTATAGACGCCGAAGGATTCGCCGCAGGCGTGAAACAGCACGGCCGGGCCATGATTGCCGTAGGCGCCGGTGTTGGAGATGACGTGCATCTCCATAGCGGTCAGGCGGCCGTCGCGGCGGGCGCCGGCTTTGATGCGCACGCGCATCGGGTGCCGCGTGGTGGCGCCGACGAACTGCTCCTCGCGGGTGAACTCAAGCTTGACCGGCCGCCCGGTTTTCAGCACCGCGAGCGCGACAATGTCTTCAACCAGCATCTCCTGCTTGGCGCCGAAACCGCCGCCCATTCGTTCGCAGAATACGCGGACTTTTGCCGGATCGAGATCGAACAAGGCGGCAAGCGCGCGCCGTGCCAGAAACGGCGTCTGCATGCTCGAGCGGATGTTGAGGCGCTGCGCTTCGTCAAGCCAGCCGATGGCGCAGTGTGTTTCCAGATGCGCGTGCTGGACTCGCTGCGTGGTGTAGGTCCCTTCATAGACCGCGTCGGCTTGTGCGAATCCTGCTTCGACGTTGCCGACATTGCCATGCACCTCGCCGGCGATGTTGCGCTGCGGATTAGCGATGCGGGACTCCGGGCCTTTGTCGTGAACAACCGGTGCGCCCGGCCGCATCGCTTCCTCAGGATCGAACACCGCCGGAAGCGGCTCGTATTCGACCTCGAGCTTGCGGCAGCCGGCTTCTGCCGCCGCCTCGCTTTCGGCAACAACCGCCGCGACGCGCTGGCCGACAAAGCGGACAATCCGGTCGAGCAAAGCGGTATCGTCCGGATCGCCGCTTTCGTGCTCGTGCCTGGCGGTCGAATAAAGTTTTGCCGGAGCGTCTTCCCAGGTCAGCACGGCACAAACGCCGGGCACCGCCAACGCGGCAGCCTTGCGGATCGAGATGATGCGCGCGTGGGCGTGCGGCGAGCGCAGCAGTTTCAGATGCAGGAGACCCGCCGGCGCAAAATCCAGCGTATAGCGCGCAGTGCCGCTGACGACAGCACGCGCCGCGGGCGCCGGCACGCTGCGGCCGCAGACGTCGCCGGCTTCGGCGGTCTCGACCGCGCGGACGCCGCGAATAGCGTTCTCGATCGCACCATAGCCGGTGCAGCGGCAAATGTTGCCTTTGAGCGCCCAGGGCAGATCCTGCCGCTGCGCCTGATTGAGGCTCGCCGCCGTCATGATCATGCCCGGCGTACAGAAGCCGCACTGAAAACCTTGCGCTTGCAGGAACGCCTGCTGCATCGGATGAAGTTCGCCGTTTTTGGCGAGGCCTTCGATGGTGGTGATCGGACGATGCTCGGCGCGATAAGCCGCAAACAGGCAAGAGTGCGCCGGCTCGCCATCGACCATCACGGTACAGGCGCCGCAATCGCCGGCGTCGCAGCCTTTTTTCACGCCGAAGCAACCAAGCTCGCGCAAGAACGTGCGCAGGCACTGGCCGGGGCGCGGGGTGGCGGCGTGGGTTTTGCCGTTCACCAGAAAAGTCATGCAGTCATCACACCATTGCCGCCGAGCTCGATTCGAATTTCTTCGGCAAATTGCAGCGTCACATGCCGGCGCCACGCCGGTGTTCCGTGGAGGTCGTTGTAATAAGCTTCGCGTGAAATCTCCGCTTCCAGTTTGTCGCGCAACGCGGCGCGCGACGGCAGGCTGGCAAACAACAGCCGGACCGGACGCGGAGTAGCCGCCGTTACCGTCAGTGCAAACGCTCCGTCGTCCGGTGACAGCGTTCCGGTCAAGAGTGCGCCCGAACGGCCGAGCGGACTCAAAGAAATTTGGCGGAACGCTGTGCGCCGGCGCAGCGCCGCAAGCGGCAGGTCGATGGCGCGAAGGAGTTCACCCGGCCGCAGCGCGTTACGCTGCGGTGCCAAGACAAAATCAGTGACGGCCACACGCCGTTCGTTTCCATCCGGCGTCCAGATGATGCAGACGCCGTCCAGTGCGGCGGTCAGTGAGATCATCGGCCCTGCCGGCAGCGCCATACAGAGATTGCCGCCGACGGTCGCCGCGTTCCAAATCTTGAACGACGCCAGAAATGAACGGCAGCATTGATTCACCAGCGGCGCGGCGATCCAGTTCGCGGGAAACGTCGCTCCGTCGAGCTCCGCGATCTTGCAGGTGGCGGCGATGCGCAAGCCCTGTTCGCTCAACTCCAGCGCGCGCCAGCCGAGATCGGCGATGTCGATCAGCCGCGAGACTTTCAGTTGCGGCTCGGAGAACAACCAAGTCCCTCCGGCAAGCCAGGCATCACCGCCGTTCCACGCCGGAAGCTCATCGCGCTGGCGCGGGCGCGCAATCGCGGTGATGGTGTTGATGTCCATGGCGTCTTGACGCTGCACGTTTCATGCCGCGCGGAGCGTGCCGGGACTGGTTGGCAGAACGCTCTTTACGGGCCGCTGTCAGACGTCGAAGAATCGGGCCACGAAATTAGCTAAGTGTATTAAAGCACTGGCAAATTACTTGCCTTGGTTTGTTTGTTGTGCGCAAATGCCGCTTCCCTAGGCAGACTTGGCGGCACCGCGCTCATGGCAAGAAACTTCCTGCAATTTCGGCGCAACGGTCACGATGTCCGGATCGGCGAATTTTCGCCGCGCGCGACCGTGCTCGACTGGCTGCGGTTGCAGGAACGATCGACCGGCACCAAGGAGGGCTGCGCCGAAGGCGATTGCGGCGCCTGCGCCGTCGTCGTCGTGCGCGAACGCGATGGCCGCATGGTCTACGAGCCGGTCAATTCGTGCATCACGCTGCTCGGTCAGCTCGATGGCGCCGAACTGATCACGGTCGAAGATCTTGCCGACGACGGCGTGCTGCATCCGGTTCAGGAAGCGATGGCCCGCATGCACGGCTCGCAATGCGGCTTTTGCACGCCGGGTATCGTGATGAGCCTGTTCGCGCACTATCACGAATGCCAAGGCGTCACGAGCCGTGAAAAAATCAACGACGTGCTGGCCGGGAATTTGTGCCGCTGCACCGGCTATCGGCCGATCGTCGATGCCGCGATCGAGGTTTGCAACGGCGCCGACGACAGCTTCAGTCGCAACGCCGCAGCGCGGCTTAAGGCGTTGCGGGCGCTCGACGACAACACTGATCTGTTCGTCGGCGACGATGACCGCGTTCTTTGCCGCGCCAGCGAGCGAGCAATCGCTGGCACAAGTTTATGCGCAATATCCGGACGCCACCATCGTTGCCGGCGCCACCGACGTCGGGCTTTGGATCACCAAAAGGCTCACCCCGCTGCAAAAAATCATTCACGTCGGCCGGGTCGCGGAGCTGAGCGAGATTAAGGAGACCGCCGCCGGTTACGAAATCGGCGCGATCGTTTCGCTGGCGCGCGTCGCCCCGGTATTAGGCGCGATCGATCCCGACATCGCGGAAGTGCTGCGACGCTTCGGTTCCATTCAGGTGCGCGCCTGCGGCACCGTGGGCGGCAATATCGCCAACGGTTCGCCGATCGGCGATCTCGCGCCGATGCTGATCGCGCTCGGCGCCATTGTGGAGTTGCGGCACGGCGATAAAATTCGCCAGCTGCCGTTGGAGAACTTCTTTCTCGCCTATGGCAAACAAGATCGGGCGCCGGGAGAATTCGTGCGCCGGCTCCTGGTGCCGAAACTGCCGGCGGCGACGCACTTCCGCGCCTACAAGATCACCAAACGCACCGATGAAGATATCTCGGCCGTGCTGGCGGCATTTTGCTTGCAGGTCGAGGGCGGCCGGATCAGTGACGCCAGAGTCGCGTTCGGCGGCATGGCGGGGATTCCGAAACGCGCCAACGCGGTCGAAGAGAATTTGCGCGGGCTGTCGCTCTCCGATACGCAGCGCTGGCACGTGGCGGCGCAGGCCATCGACAAGGACTTCATCCCGCTGTCCGATCTGCGCGCCAGCGCGGCTTACCGCAGCCGCGTGGCCGGCAATCTGGTCATCAAGGCGCTTGCCGAGATTGCTGGCGTTAGCGCGGAAGTTACGCGGGTCGCGGATCGCCGGATATTTGCTCATGCCGCCGAGTGACAATGCCGTGCTGGAGGCGCCGCTGCGCCACGTCTACAAGCCGCTGCCGCACGACAGCGGCGCCAAGCACGTGCAAGGCGCGGCCGAATATATCGACGACATCCCGGAGCCGACGGGAACGCTGCACGTCGCTGTCGGCGGCTCGCCCGCGGCGCGCGGCAAAATTCGCAATATCGATCTGAGCGAAGTACGCAATTTCCCGGGCGTGGTTGCCGTCATTACGGCAGCGGACATACCGGGCAAGAATGATATTTCGCCGGTGAACGCCGATGAGCCGGCCTTCGCGCAGACCGACGTGTTGTTCCACAGCCAGCCGGTATTCGCCGTCGTTGCCACCTCACGCGATGCCGCGCGGCGCGCCGTGCTGCGCGCCAAGATCGATATTGACGTCGAGAAGCCGAACGTTTCCGTCGAACAGGGCAGGGCCGCCGGCGAGACCGTGCTGCCGGATTACGCCTTCATCAATGGCGATGTTGCCAAGGCGCTTGCCGCGGCTCCATTACGCGGCGCCGGAAAGATTCGCATCGGCGGTCAGGAGCACTTTTATCTGGAGGGCCAGGTCGCGCTCGCTGTTCCGGGCGAGGACGGCGCGGTGCTGGTCTATTCGTCGACCCAGCATCCGAGCGAGGTCCAGCACATCGTCGCGCGCGTGCTGGCTCTGCCGGATTCGTACGTGACCTGCCGCGTGCGCCGCATGGGCGGCGGCTTCGGCGGCAAGGAGACGCAAGCCACCCAATGGGCGGTGATCGCCGCTTTGGCCGCGCGCGTGACCGGCCGGGCGTGCAAGCTCCGGCTCGACCGCGACGACGACATGGTGATGACCGGCAAGCGGCATGATTTCGCGGTCGAGTACAAAGTGGGTTACGAGCCGACTGGCCGCATCCGCGTGGTCGATATCGATCTTGACGCGCGCTGCGGCTGCTCCGCGGACGTCAGCATCGGCGTGGTCGATCGCGCCATGTTCCATGCCGACAACACCTATTTCCTTCCGGAATTCCGGATCAATTCGCGGCGCGTCAAGACCAACACCGTGTCGAATACCGCGTTCCGCGGCTTCGGCGGCCCGCAAGGCATGATGGCGATCGAGCGGGTGATCGACGCGATCGCCTGGCAGCTCGGCCTCGATCCGCTCGATGTGCGCAAGGCCAATTTCTACAGCGCCGGGCGCGACGTCACGCCCTACGGCCAGACCGTTGAGGATCCCGATGTGGGCTTGCGCCTCATTGAGCAGCTCGAACGCTCGTCGAGCTACCGCGCGCGGCGCAATGAAATAAGCGAATTCAACGCCCGCTCACCGATCCTGAAGCGCGGCATTGCGCTGACACCGGTCAAATTCGGCATTTCGTTTACGCTGACGCATCTCAATCAGGCCGGCGCGCTGGTCCACGTCTATCAGGACGGCTCGGTTCACCTCAATCATGGCGGCACCGAAATGGGCCAGGGCCTGTTTCAGAAAGTCGCCCAGGTGGCGGCGGAGGAATTCGGCATCGGGCTCGAGCGCGTGCACATCACCGCCACGTCGACCGACAAAGTGCCGAACACCTCGGCAACGGCCGCATCCTCCGGCACCGATCTGAACGGCATGGCGGTGCAAAAGGCGGCGCGCGAAATCAAAGCGCGCCTGACCCGCTTTGCCAGCGAGACCTGGAATGTCTCCGAGGATCTTATCTCGTACCGCGACGATCGCGTGTTCATCGGCAACGAGAGCATTCCGTTCGGTGAGCTGACCAAGAAGGCGCATGCCGGGCGGGTGCATTTGTCGGCCGCAGGCTTTTACAAGACGCCGAAGCTGCATTGGGATCGCGACAGGGGCAAAGGCCGGCCGTTCTTTTATTTTGCCTATGGCGCGGCCTGCAGCGAAGTCGCGATCGACATTCTGACCGGTGAGATGAACGTGCGGCGGGTCGATGTGCTTCACGATGTCGGCCGCTCGATCAATCCCGCCATCGATATCGGCCAGATCGAAGGCGGCTTCGTGCAGGGGATGGGCTGGCTGACGACCGAGGAACTGGTCTACGACGAGCAGGGCCGGCTGCTTACCCATGCGCCCTCGACCTACAAAATTCCCGTCGCCGGCGATGTGCCGGCGGATTTCCGCGTGGCGCTGCTCGATGGCAGCAACCGCGAAGACACCATCTATCGCTCGAAAGCCGTGGGCGAGCCGCCCCTGATGCTGGCGATTTCCGTATTCGCCGCCATCGCCGATGCGATACACTCGGTGCGCCCGGGTAATGGCGCCGCGTTGGACGCGCCGGCAACCCCCGAAGCGATCCTCAAGGCGGTCGGCCCGGTCGATGCAGTGTCGCTACTGGCGCCGCTCGCTCAAGCGCGCGGCGCGTGAACTGGACGTGAGATGGCTAAGGTTTGGGCCCGGATCCGGGAAACCATCGAGCGGCATGGCGCCGCCGGCCTGATCAGCGTGATCGGCGCCGCCGGATCGGTACCGCGCGAGGCCGGCGCCCGCGTCGTGCTGCAACCGGACGGCGGCTTCTTTGGCACCGTCGGCGGCGGCCGCCTGGAATATGAGGCGATTGCCGCGGCGCGTGCGGTGCTGGCGGCGGGACGCGGCCGGGCGCAATTCCGCGATTGGCCGTTGGGCCCCAACCTCGGCCAGTGCTGCGGCGGCATGGTGAAAACGCTCACCGAGACCTTTGACAGAAACGATCTCGTGACGGTGCACCGTTTCGAGCAAGCGGAAAAAGCCGGGGCGTTCGATGCCATGAGCCGCCTCGCCGACGACGGGCGGATCGTGCGGACGCTCACGCCGCACGAACCGGCGAAGGAGCGCGCCGCGACGACGATGCCATTCAACAAAACGTCGTTTCATGAAAGCTTCGGCGAGGTTCTGACGCCGGTGCTGCTGTTCGGCGCCGGCCATGTCGGGCGCGCGGTCGTGCTGGCGCTGGCGCCGCTGCCGTTCGCCGTGCGCTGGATCGACAGCCGGCCGGGACCAGTTTCCGCAATATGTGCCGCAGAATGTCGTCACCGTCCGCACCGACGCTGTCGCCTGCGAACTGGACGAGGCGCCACGGCGACGCCATGGTCATTGTCATGACCCATTCCCACCCGATCGATTTCGACATCACCGCCGCGGCGCTGCAGCGGGATACGTTCGAATATGTCGGCCTGATCGGCTCGGATACCAAGCGGTCGCGGTTTGTGAACTGGGCCCGGCAAATGGGCGTGACGAGTAGCCAGATCGGCCGCCTGGTTTGTCCGATTGGCGTTCCCGAAATCAAAGGCAAGGAGCCCGCCGTGATTGCCGCCGGGCTCGTTGCTCAGCTCCTTATTGTGCGGGAACGAGCCTCCGTGCCGCACACCGAGCCCGGCAATTCAGCCGGCATAAGCGCACCGCCCGCGCGAATCTCGACTTGCGTGTCGAGCCCGACCTTCTCCCAGGCCGCCAGGTCGTTCAGCAATTGCTCGGCGTGAGCGCGCACCGAGTTGACGGCATCGGCGCCGAGCTGAAGACGGAGCGGCGTGGTTTCGGCGGCGAGCGCCAGCTCGATGGCGCGCGCGGCTTTGTATGGGTCGCCATCCTGGGTGCCGTCCATGCCGTGGGCGAAATCGCGCATGCCGCCGATGATGGTCTGATAGGCCTCCATCACCGGCATGTGCTTGAGCGCATCGGCGGCGAAACTGGTGCGGAATGCGCCCGGCTCGACGATCAAAACCCTGATGCCGAACGGTGCGACTTCATGCGCAAGCAATTCCGACATGCCTTCGAGGGCGAATTTCGATGCGGAATAGGCCCCGAAGCCGCCGAACGACAGCTGGCCGCCGAGGCTGGAAATGTTGACGATCGCGCCGCTGCCCTGTCGGCGCAGCTGCGGCAACGCAGCCCTGATGACGGCAAGCGCGCCGAAGAAATTGGTCTCCATCTGGGCGCGAAATTCGGCATCGGGAGTTTCCTCGACTGCGCCGATGATGCCGTAGCCGGCATTGTTGATGACAACGTCGATGCGGCCGAAGCGGCGGGCCGCGGCCGTGACCGCCTGCTCAGCATCGCCGGGGACGGTCACATCGAGCTTGTGTACGAGGATACGGTCCGGAGCTTGCGCGGCGAGCGCGTCAAGCTTGCGGACGGATCGGGCGGTGGCGACGACGTTGTAGCCGCGATCGAGCGCATAGCGCGCAAACGCCACGCCGAAGCCGGACGAGGCGCCGGTGATGAACCAGGTGGGGGTGGTGGTGGTCATGATCTGCTCCCGCCGGTTTGGTTTGCCGTTCAGGGCGGCACGCAACGGAGGATGCGGCGAAACCCGTAAAACGATAATGCGGTTTAAATCGCATACATTATGCGATATCATGCATGAATGGACCGCGATCTCCTCGGCCATCTCCCGGTCGTCATCAGCGTGGCACGCCACCGCGGCTTTGCCGCCGCCGCGGCCGAACTGGGCATGAGCCCTTCGGCCGTGAGCCACGCAGTGCGGACGGTGGAAGACCGGATCGGCGAGCCGCTGTTCGCGCGAACCACGCGCAGCGTTTCATTGACGGAATCCGGCGTAAGGTTGCTGGCCGGTGTGGCGACCGCGCTCGACGATATCGGCAAAGCCGTCGAAGGACTTGCGGCGGACCGCGGTGAAGTGACCGGCCTGCTGCGGATCAATGCGCCGCGCATCGCGCTCGACATGGCGCTCACGCCGATCCTGGCGAAGCTGGCGTGGCAACACCCGCGGCTGACGGTCGAGGTGCATGCTAACGATGCTTTCGTCGATATCGTGGCGCAAGGTTTCGACGCCGGAGTGCGCCTGGGCGAGGCCGTGCAGCAGGATATGATCGCAGTGCGGCTCACCCGGCCGTTCAAAGCGATTCTGGTGGCGTCGAAGGACTACATCGCCGCAAGAGGCGCGCCGAAGACGATCGGCGATCTACACGACCACAATTGCATCGGCTTCCGGTTGACCGGTTCCGGCGGAGTCTATGATTGGGAGCTGAATGACGACGGCAAGCTGGTGGAGGTTCGAACCTCCGGCACTACGCTTGTGACCGATGCCAGCCACGCCCGCGATCTCGCGCTGGCCGGCATCGGTATCGCCTACATCTTCGAACCACTGGTCCGTCGCCACATCCGCGAAGGCCGGCTCAAATGGATTTTGCCGCAAACCGCGATCGAGGAGGACGGGCTGTACCTCTACTATCCGCGCCGGGCGTCGCAGGCGCCGAAGCTTCGCGCCTTCATTGACGTGGCCAAAGCAGCGCTTGTGCGTTGATCTGACCGCTCGCGGTGCCGCTCCTCATCATTCGTGAACGCGATCCGTGCCGCAGCCAAGTCCGGCGATTCAGCCGGCGTGAACCCGGGTGGCGCTCCGATCCAACCCGCCGACGAGCTGGTAGACGTCCAGGCCTTCCGCCTTGCCTTTGACGAGATGTTTGCCCCGGCTGATCAGTTGAAAGCCGGGAGGCAGCGCCGCGGAAATCTCCTGGCTGACCAGGGTGATCGATTCTGCATCGGGCTCGACGGTCTTGCCGAGGCTCTCCAGTCTTTGAGTGGCGTTAACGGCGTCGCCGACGATCGTATAGTTGATCCGGTTCGGCGCGCCGATATCGCCGACGACGACCGGCCCCATATGAATGCCGATGCGGATGCGAACCGGCGCCAGCCCTCTGGCAATCCGTTGCGCGTTGTCCGCCGCAAGCGCGCGTTGTATGGCGATAGCCGCGCGACACGCTGATGCGGCCGGGTTTTCCGTGTGACCCGGTGCTCCCCAAAAAGCCATGACGGCGTCGCCGATGAACTTGTCGATCGTTCCGCCTTCCTGTTCGACGCAAGCCGAGACAAGAGTGAGATGTTGGTTGATGAAAGCGGCCACTTCGCCGGCGGACATCTTCTCGCATGCCGCGGTGAAGCCCACGATGTCGGTGAACATGATGGCGAGCACACGCTCCTCGGTCCCGGCGCCGATCCGGCCTTCTTTGACGAGACGCGTAACGAGCGTGCGTGGGACGTAGCGTCCGAAGGCCCTGAGCCCATCGAGCATGGCGTTGAAAGACCGCGCCAAGCTGTTGATCTCCCGGAAACGGCTGCCCGACAGCGGCGCCACCTGGTCGAAATCCAGATTGCCAATCGCGGTCGCACCTCTTGCGGCCCGGCGGATCGGGCGGGCGATCGCCGCGGCCATCACTGCGGCGGCGATCAGCGATATGCCAAACATGAAGAGTGCGAGAACCGTCGCCCAGTAGAACAGCCGCAACGGCGCATCGACGGCATGCTTCAAGAAGTAGGTACCAACCGTAATCGGCTGATCGCCATAGCCCTCGATCTGGCGCGCAAAGACGAAATAGTGCACCCCAGCAACCGATGGCTCACGCGCCAGGACTCCGGCAATCGATGTCAGGCCAACTTCATCGGGCGGCGGCGATCTAAAAAGGTTCGCGATGACCGGATCGCCGAAGCTTTCAAGTGTCGGTAGTGGAGACGCCACGGATTGGCGGCTGGCACCGTCGGTCATGAACGGATGCGCGAGAACGCGATCATGCCCGTATAGCAGGAAGGAGACGGAGCGCGGCGGATCGCTCAGACCCGTCGTGAATGACGACAAGGCGCGCGTCGAGATTGCGACCACGACGAATCCCAGATAGACGTTCCCGTTCCAGATCGGAACACTGTAATTCAGATAGGTCGACTTCGTCCGCTCCCGAAAAATCGGCGGTCCCCAATCGGGAGCTTTGCGCTCACGAACCTTGCTGGCGAGTGCCGCGAGTTGAGGATCGCCGCTGATATCCAACCGATCCAATTGAAAGCCGGTACCAGATGCGTCGCGTAGGACACGTAGCGCATGGCCATCGGTGTCGCTAACGATGAGGCCATCGACCTGAGGCGCCGCCGCGATCGTGCCGCTGACGAAATCTCCGAGCGAGCGTTCGGAGAACTGATACCGGCCGTCCCGGATCGCCGCAGCAATGAAATTTGCTTGGTCGATCGCGGCGTCGAGATGATGCCGCAGCGCCATCTCCTCAGTGGCCAGTGTGCGCGTGATCAGGCGGTTAGTGAGTTCTTGCACGATATGGCGGTCGGCGGTCCAATTTATTGCCAAAATTGAGCCGACTGACAGCAGTGCGAGCGTTCCGATGCTCGCAACCAGGGTCGGCATCAGCGCGAAGCTGAGACGATTTTGTTTCAATGGTTCGGACGCCATGGGATGCCGGGACCCATTGCGGGTTGCGTTGAGACTTCGGCCGCTATCAAATCACCAAGCCGCCCCACACATCTCGCGCCAGGCTGATGCAGTCATGTCCGCCACCCAAGACCGCGGTGGCTTTCCCGACGGGGTTGCGGGGACGGCACATTAGCACACTATCGGGCGAGGGCCGTGGGGAGCTGCGTAGCAGGCAGTCCGCGCATGTCCGTCTTGGCTCATCCGGCGCCGAGGCGACCTTAATGGGCTTCACAGCCAAAGTTGTTTCGGCCTAGAGTCTTGCCGCATCATGGATAAGCTTGGGCTGAACGCGGCCTTCGTCAAAAAGCGCGCCAGGGAACTGGGCGCCGATCTTGTCGGCATTGCCAGTGCGGCAACGCTGAACGCCTTCCCGCCGGACCCGCGCTGGCCGCAGACGCCTGAGCGCATCTCGCCGTACTGCAAAAGCGTGATCGTGCTGGCGCAGCGCATTCCGGCCGGCGCGTTCCGCTGCAAGAGCAATGTCCCGGTGCAGTACATCGACATGCTGGTGCTGCGGAAAATGGACAAGGTCGCCTATCGGCTGGCCGAGGAGCTGGAAGATTCCGGCCATCCGAGTTTTGTCACCGCGGCGCAGGAGACCGACTGGAACCTCAAGCGCGCCAGCTACGGCCGGCTGTCGACGCGGCATCTCGGGGTCGAAGCCGGCCTCGGCACGCTCGGCCTTGAAGTTAACATCCTGACGCCGGAGTTCGGGCCGCGCGTTTATCTCACCGGCATTCTCACCGAGCTTGAACTTGAACCGGACCACCCGCTGACCGAACAGGTCTGTATCGGCGAATCGTGCAGCCGCTGTCTGCACGCCTGTCCGGTCGATGCGGTGCTGCACTTCGGCATCGACAAACGCGCCTGCGCCACCGAGGCGCAGGAGTTCGGGTTTTCCACCATCCTGCAATTCTTCGAGCGGTTCATCGACCAGCCGTTGGCGGAGAAGGAAAAGCTCGGGCGCTCGCGCGACGTTTACGGCTTCTGGCAAGGCTTGTTGCGCGTGGTCGGCTCATTCGGCGACTGTCCGCGCTGCCTTGCCGTCTGTCCGGTCGGCAACGACTATCATGCGCATCTCGCGGACTTGCAGAAGGTGATTCCGGAAAAGACGCCGGAGAAAGTCGCGCTCGGCAAACGCTATCGCGACAATCGTCTGCAAGGCGCCGACGTTCCCGGCCTCAACGACTGGAACAAGCGCTGGGTCGGGCCGGACGGCTATCAAGGCATGGTGGCGCGGCAGCTGCAGGAATTCAAAAAGCTGCAGCAGGAGCGCAAGCAGGCGGCCTTGGCGACGGCGGACGAGAGCGGCCGGCAATAATCATGGTCTCGGCGTTCAAACAGCCGCTGACCGCGGACGACATCAAAGCCAAGGCCCGTGCCTTGGGCGCCGATCTTGTCGGCATCGCCGACGGCGCCAATCTGGAACGCCATCCGCCCGACCCGAATAATCCGCGCCGGCCGTCCGACATCACCGAACTCGACGGCGGCCGCGTCATCGTTCTGGCCAAGCGCGTGAGCCGTGGTGCCGCCCGCATCGCTGGCTGGAACGATCGCCACAAATATTACAACGACGAACTGGCGCTCAGCCGGCTTGAGGAGGCGTCGCTTGAACTCGTCTACTGGCTCGAAGACAATGGCTATCCGGCGATCATCGTACCGCCGACGCATGTCGACCCCTGGACTTACGACGGCGATCCGAAGCGTCATCTGACAACGATGCTGTCGCTGCCGCACGCCGCTGTTGAAGCGGGTTTGGGTACGCTCGGTCTTAATCTGCAATTGCTCACGCCCGAATTCGGTCCGCGCGTGCTGCTCACCGCTGTGCTCTGCTCGGTCGATGTGGTCTGCGATAAAAAAATGGAAACCGCGCTTTGCCTTGGGCCGAGCTGCGGGCGGTGTCTGAAAACCTGCCCGGCCGACGCCGTCGGACACTGGGAGCGCGACTGGCCGTCCTGCGACCGTTTCCGCTCGCCGCACGGCTTTGCCCAACTGAGCGAGCATGTGACGCGGATCATCGCCGAGCCGGACGCTGCGCGGCAAAAGGAGCTGGTTCGCTCCGAGAAAAGCTTCGATCTCTGGCAAAGCATTCTGCGCGGGGCGGGCGTTATCACCGGCTGCCGGCGCTGCGCCGATGTCTGTCCGGTTGGCGCCGACTATGCCGCGATGCTGAGCGACGCGCTGGAAGCGATCCCGGAAAATACTCCGGAGAAAGAAGCGCGGGCGGCGGCGATGGCGGCGGAGGAAAAGGCCGGGCACTTGCCGGACGCCTATGCCGATCAGCGCCGCTGGATCGGCGCCCTGCCGCCCCGCGATTCCTGACCACATGACGCCGCTTGCCGAGCTGCCTAAAACACGGGCCGCGATCGAGCGCATCCAATCCGAGCGCAAGAAGCGCGCGGTGACGCAGGCGCTTCGCGCGCCGTTCTATAAGGGCAAACTCGATAACGTGAGAGCGGAACGGCTCGACGATCCGGACGAGTGGCGCAAGGTTCCGATCCTCGATAAGGAAACGCTGCGCAAACTCGACGATCAGGAGTTTTACGAGAGCTTCTGCCTCACGCCCGACGACGGCATCGCCGAATACTGGCGCTCCGGCGGCTCGACCGGCACGCCGCTGTTCTATCCGCGCAGCTACGCCGACATCGAAGCGGCCATGGTCGGCTTCGCGCGCATTTACGATTGCACGCGTTGCCGACGCGGCGGCCGGGCGCATGTGTCGTTTCCGCTCGGGATTCATCCGGTCGGCCAGATGCTGGCGCGCGCCGCGTCGACGCGCGGCATTGCCGTAAACTGGGCCGGCTCCGGGACCACGACGCCGTCGGTGCTGCAGCTCGAACTGATCGACCGGCTCAATCCGACCATCTGGATGGGCATGAGCAGCTACGGGCTGCATCTCGCCAATCTCGCCGAAGCGCGCGGTCTCGATCTCGCGTCCCGCTCGGTCGAGACCGTGCTGTGTTCCGCCGAGCCATTGTCGGATGCGAAACGCGATAAACTTGGCCGCCAATGGGGCGCGCAGGTGCGTGACACCTTCGGCATGACCGAAGCCGGCATGATGGCGGCGGAAGACGCGGCCGGGCGGGGCTTCCGGGTCTGGACGGATATGTTTTTCATCGAAGTGCTCGATCCGGACACGTTCGCGCCGGTAGATGAGGGCGCCGTCGGCGCTCTGGTGGTGACACCGTTGTGGACCAACAACGTCACGCCGTTTTTGCGCTGGAACTCCGGCGACCTCGTAACCTGGCATCGCGGCGACGACGATTCCGGCCCATTCTCGGTGTTCCCGCTGATCAAACATGCGCACCGCACCTCCGGCTTCTTCAAGATTCGCGGCATCAACATCAATCACGCGGACTTTGAAGATTTCATCTTCCGCGATGTCGCGATCAGCGACTTCAAGGCGGAAGCCGTCATCGAGCGGGACCTCGATGCCATGCTGGTATCGGTCGAGATGCGGCGCGGCGTCGACCCGGCCGCCGCAGCCGAGGCGCTGAAAGTCGCGGTGCGGGACAAGTTTGAGCTGACGCCGCGGATCGTAGTGGTCGAAACCGGCACGCTCGCCAAGGAATTTGAGGCCAGCGTGAAGATGCCGCGTTTTTCCGATCGGCGGCAGTAGTCCGGGCAAGCGCCTGCCGGGCTCCCGAGGCTAATCCCCCAAATATGACGAATAGTTTCCGATGAAAATAACCGACGCTGTGGCCAGCACAAAAACCGTAGCGACAGCGAGCGGACCCGGGCCTGGATTAAACGTTGATCCATGGGTGTTCAGCCCAAGAGCGACGACGACCGCAACTCCCAAGCCATACATAATATAAAATCGAAGTGGCAATCTATCCTTAGGGGCAGCGACTTTTCGACGAATTGGAAAGAGAAATAACCAAAGCAACAAAGCGGCGATCATGATTGCGCTAGATATCTGCCATATCAAAATTTCGCGTATCCCGAAGAGCGCCAGTACGGGAGCCAACATGGCAAATGCCGACGCCATCAATCCCAATTCGATATAGACGCTGGTGAACATGACATGAAGTGGCGAGAGCGGCTTGCCTGTGCCTTGGCGAAGCACGACGACAATTGAAGTAAAGCCGGCAAACGCCATCGCTAAAGCTGCTAACGCATAGAAGCAGCCCGCTCCTGGCAATTCCATGATTTAGCCCCGGCGATGGGTCAAAGGCACTCCTCGACCTCAGATAATATTCCAACATGATAGCGTGATCGGGCGCGCAATATCCATAGATATGATTTTCGAAATTGGCCCAGCTGCGACAGCAACATGTCCGTAGTTGGAGACAAAACGCACAAGACGCGAACAGCGCCAGAGTGGCGCGATTGACCCCTCTACGGACATGTCGTCCGTGATGAGGCGGCCTGCGGCTGGTTCACTGAAGGGTTCGATACGCTCGATCTGAAAGAAGCTAAGGCGTTGCTTGACGAGTTGGCGTAGCGATCGGGTAGAACCACCAGATGCCAATGATGGCAACGAAAAAATTGAACGGGCGTGATGCCGTGGTGGTGTGCCCCACGGCGGGGCTCTACAGGAAAGGCTCCCTCAAGCCGCGTAGCCCATACATACGTGGGACACGGTACCCAACAATTGCCGGCGCCACACGGCCACCAGCAATCCGCGTTCTACCCGTGATTCCTCATCCGAACATTCCGTGTTTGCAACTAAAGTCTCGGTAGCGCTGACCCGCCAAATTCCAAGTCCTGTAGCGCTTGGCAGAAAATGGGTAACCGCGGCGATCCGAGCCTGCAGTGGTTGTCCGGCTGTCTTTACCTCGATCACCTCGCCTCGTTGAGGTGCATGTCCGCATATGGTGACGGCATATTCCGACCCGTCGCGTCGAGCGATTATGACGTTCCAAGTGCCCAGCACGGCCATTGGCTTCGGCGCCCCGTTAAGGGAATAGCCCTGACGTGCTCAGTCGGTCGGGGCCTAGGAGTCGAAGTCGGCGTGTGTATCAGAAGCGCTCTACGGGTACCTCGGTAGGGATTAGCAAATGGTTAACCATGCGAAACTTCTCGTCGGCGTCGATGAGGGTAATCGAATAGATCGGCGACTTCGGTTGTGGGCCTTTATCGATAGATCGCATTTTGACGGCCGGCATTCGCGTTCGGTGCAAAGCGGACCTGGCTGGACCAATTGCTGCTCCACCCCGGTCGCTTTTAACCCAACAGCGACATGACGCGAGGCGCCCGTTAAAACCGGGAGGCGCAAGCGCGTGGCGTGGTGGCTAGGCTGATCATCACAAGCGAGCGAACCGCCGACTCAGCTTCGAGCCTCTGCAACACATGGTGTTAGCTCCGTCCATTCACGCTAGATGATATTGAGATTTTTGATCCGGCCGGAGAAAGAAAAAATTATTGATGTAGTTCTTGCGCTCGCCCATGCGGAATTTGCGTCCGTCGTCCATCCCAAAGCGTTCGGCGGATTGATGGCGTGGAAGCTCGTCTACATTGAACCGTCGCAGTGCGACACCTTCTTCTGTTGTGTAAGGCTCGTATTGCAGATTGGCCATATAATCAAATACCTCGCGATAATTGGGATTATGCCGCTGTTCGATTTCGATCAAAAACATGGGCCTTCTGCCTTCAACGAGCTGCTTCATCCCACGTAAGACGTGCATCTCGAAACCTTCCACATCGATTTTGACGAAATCGACCCTTGGGAAATCTATCTCCTTCGCGAAGTCGTCGAATTTTGCGATGTTGACCTTTTGTGTATCAACACTCTCATATTCGTTTTTTGTCAAAGGCCGCAGCGTCGCCAGGGCAAAATCGGTGTTTCCGCCGACGGCGGGAAGCGAAATTTCCGTCTCGCCGGTGTCACTGCCAAGCGCCAGATTGTATGCAGTCAGGTTTGGGATATTCAAAGCTTTCAGAATATCGAAAGAGTGCCGGGTCGGCTCGAAAGCGTAGACGTGTTCTGAATTGTGACTTAGGAGAATGCTGTACGTTCCAGCATGAGCGCCGACATCGACACATCGATCGAATTTCAAGCTCCTGAGGATGTACGTTTCAGGCTCGTATTGCGGCAAAAGTGGCTGAACATATTGACGGTACATCCGTTGAACGAACAAAGAGCTTTTCGTATGAGGCATTGTGGCTTCCTCATGAGACGCGCGCGAACAAAAGGGCATGCCAATAGCGTCGCTCAAAACGATTGAATTTAAGCTCCAAAGTGAAGCAATTATTTTGCGTGGCGTTAACGCACTTTTAGGAGCTGGGCGGCCTCCAGATACGATTTCACGTCGGCAGTAATCGAAAACATCCGGCCAGCGTGACAGCACGCCAGCGCCGAAGGCATCGGGCGCCCGGCTCTATAGTTCCTTGCCGATCAAGCGATCGACCGAGTAGGGTCCGCCGCCTCGGATCGCAATGGCGAACATCACGATACCGAGCAACAGCACGTATTCGAAACCGCCGTTGCTGACGAAAAACCCCGCCTTGAGATGCGCCGCCAGCAGGGCAATGCCCAGCTCTATAGCGATCGCGGCCGCGAAAAACCGTGTGAATAGGCCGATGATGATGCAAACGGCCCCAACCGTTTCCAGGATCATGGCTGCAACCGCAAACGCCGTAGCGGGCTCCAATCCCTGTTTGGCCATGAAACCGCTGACGCCGGCGAGACCGAAGGTGCCGACTTTAAGCCAGCCGTGCATCAGCAAAATATAGCCGACAACCACCCGAATGAGCGTGTAGGCAATGTCACTCCAGGATTGGTAAAATCCCGCGAGGCCCGGAAACAGTAATTTCGTCTCACCCGCCGGCATGGTGTCGTCTCTCCCTTTATGTCCCGCCGCTCGGGTGGCGGGCCTTCCCCCTGACGAAGCGATCATAGCACTGGATCGGGCAGCGATATTCAACAGTCCGTGCTGTTGCAGTGCGACATGCCTGCTTAGCTGGAACGGCCCGAACCGTTTTTAATTTAGGAGTGGCCCATTCTCGCGGTTGAAAATTTCGCGGATGCAAATCGTAGCATACATTGTGCATCACAGCGGTAATGTGCTCTAGCTAGAGCGGCTGGAATATGAGGGTCAATGATGTTCCGAGTTGGTGCTTTGATGGTTGCGGCGGCAGCGGCGGTCGCTGTTGTGTCGCCGGCGCACGCGTCAACTCTGACTTATGATATCATCCTGACGCAGACTTACGGGACGCTGCTCACCGGATCAGATTTCACGGCAACGGGCTCTTTTACGGTCGCGGCCCCGACATCCAGTTATGAGATGGAAAATATATCCAATTTAAAGTTCACTATTGATGGTAAGACTTATACTTCCGACGCGACTATTCAGTTCCAGGGATTAGGCCCGACAATAAATACCTTGTATGGTTATAGCGACACAGTGGGTGGGGACACCCTGGCCGCTATCGGTCTGACAAGTTTCCAGCTATACGGCAGCGGCATTGGTTCGACCATCGGGGGCAAGGTCTCCGTGGAACTCGCTGCTACGCCGCTTCCGGGTTCATTACCGCTTTTTGCCGGTGCTCTCGGGGCTTTCGCGGTGTTCATGATGTGGCGGCGCAAAGACGTTTCGAAGGCTTTGCCTACGGCATCGGCGCCCGCAGCCGTATAAGCGATCGAGCTCAATCAGAGTTTGGCAGAGACCGCCGCGAGGCGGTCTTTTTGTATGCGCTACGATGCGGTGCATAAGTCCGGTGTTGGCCCCAACACGTCACCCGGCACGACATGGCAGAATGGCTGCCATCGCTAGCTCCGCGTCCCAGAGAACAAAGCGGTGCCGAAGGCTCCCAGGGTCACGCTGCCGCTGACCTCATCGCCATTGATCGTGCCGGTGAATGCGAGAAGTCATGTCCAATGGCTCGGTGATCGATACCTTCCAAGATACTTCGTTGCCATTGACAGTGCCGTCGAAAATTTCGGCCGAACTTCCGTCCGCCGACTGGCTGCCCTTGAGGACGTTACCATCGGTCTTCAGCCAAAGGTTAGCCCGACGCTCGCCCATAGGCGTAACCACCGTGAGGCTCCAGTTCCCATCTGCGCTCATGTAACGATCCTCTGAACCGTAGTGAACTTATAAGCTCGGATCGGGTCGTTCAAACTGCGCGAACCAGAACGATACAAAGCTTCGCGTGGCTGCTGGATACCGCCGTAGAGCCTACTCCAGCAGACACTACCCGGGATATGGCCGACGGCCTGTTACCGGTACCCGAATAGCGATATTATGTGCGGGCAGTCGGCGAAAAATCGCGACGAACTGCGGGTATAAAAACCAGAATAGAAATCCGGGAGGAAGACATGGGAAGATCCGTAAGAGCCTTGGCGTACTCATTTGCGATTGGCGCGGCACTTGCCGCCGTGACTGCGGCGGCCCGCGCAGAGGAGAAGCAACTTCATCGCGTCGTAACCGCACTCGATGCGAACAATAAATCGGTCGCTTTATTCAACGCTATGGTTCCGCTCAAAATGGGCGGCGCGGGCGAGGGCGTAGCGACCGTCTGGGTGACGCAGAAGGCTCCTGCGGACTTTTCATGGAATGCAGATCGCTCCGCGGAGCGGAAGGGCTTCTCGCCGGCGCGGGATGGGACACAGTTTCTGATCGTCGATTTCCCTCCGGTAGGACCCGAGGTCGACAAGCTTCCGATGGACACTATGATGAAAGTCGTGGGCGCCGATGCACCGAAGCGTGGAGTGCCGCCGACCAATCCGCTGATGCACCGTACGCGGACCGTCGATTATGCCGTCATTATGCAAGGCGAGATCGACATGATGCTCGATACCGGGCCGGTCCATCTCAAGGCCGGAGATGTCGTCGTCCAACAAGCGACCAACCACGCCTGGCTCAATCACGGTAAGGAACCTTGTCGTATCGCGTTCGTAATGATGGATTCGCAAGAGCCCTAAAACGAGCGAGTGCAAATGAAAAACGGGCGCAGCTCCGCATGAGGGCTGCGCCCTGGTGTTCCTGAAATAGTGCAACTCTGCCGGGCGCGCCCTGGCCAGCTCCGAATTCTCTCCAGTTTTCCCAATGCCGGTAATCCGGAAGCCGCAACGTTTTGCAATTCCAGGTGCCGAAGATGCCGAATTGCTCCGCCACCGGGCGCTTGGTCCAACGTTAAGCAAACCGGGCGATCACTTCTTCCGGAATCGCCAGCGCCGAAATCTTGTTCGGGTCGTCCTTGTTGCGCGCCGCCCAGACCCGCGTCTCGCCGCCATCGACCGCGACCTCCCCGTCGACTGTGATCCGGTGTTCGACGTGGAAGCTTGAGCGTCGGAACTCGGTCACGCGCGATGCAATCTCGATCAGCTCGCCAAAACGCACCGGCTTGTGGCAATCGGCGTTCACTTCGACCAGTGGGAGGATGCCGTAGACGGCGGCAAAGTCGCGGCAGTCGACGCCGGTCGCCGCCTCGAACATCATCCACGTATTGGTGTCGAAATACTGAAAAAACCGCGGAACGTGAACCGTGCCGGTCGGATCGCAGTGCCCAAACTCGACGGTGATCTGCCTGCGAAATACAAAAGACATCAAAACCTGGGGCTCCGGATAACGTCTACATAATGGGATAACGTCTACATAATGCCGTGCCGCGCCGGTGCCCGTTGGTAAACTTTGGGTCCGGCAGCCGAACGGCCGCGAGCTGGGGCGTGATCCATAATGCGTCCGGGCGCACGAATACCGGGTCCGCTTCGCCCCGAAAACGCCCCACCAACGCTTCGGGACCGCGTGTCGCGATGGTCCATGAACGGATGCTCGCGATGCACAAACAGGTGCTCAATGGCGGCATCCCGCGTTACAGTGAATACGCTGTATTCACTTTCAGTTTTCAAACTCCGACAGCAGCAATTTTTCGTCGTCAGGATCGACGATGCCTACAAGCCGGGCTCGACACTCCTTGCATTCGAGACTGTAGCTTTCAAATCCGCAGCTATCGATCTGGGAACCTTGGCTTCTACAGAACGTAAGCAGCGCGTCGCACTTCGGACATGCGACGACTTGAGCCCCCGTGAACGTAGCCGGTTTGTAACCAGTCATGGGCTTAGTCCATCTGCCCAATTTGCCAAAGCCAATGATCGCTTGCCGATCTGACCCGCTCCCGGTGCTCAACGGCGTATCCCCGATGTCCAAAAATAGCGCTCGTAAATTTGTCGTATTCTATGCGCTGGTAGCTGTCACCCAGCCGTCCGGTTTTAACGAATGGCTTGTCGAGATGCTAGGGGGGCGGCCGTGCCCATTGAGCATCCGATACCCGGAAGGGGGAGAAGTGCCGCTGCCGGGCACTGGGCTCAGGTCGCAAAAGCCCGCATCAGGCCGCTCGAACAGCATCCGCCGTTCAAAGAAACTCGACCGGAAAAATGGAAATCGCCGGTTTAGTCCGTCTGCGGCGGCTGGATAATGGACCGTCATCAGGCTGATTGGCTTGGCCGATAGTGGGTACGGCCGCGATTTGCACATCAGCTGGTAGTTAAGAGCCCGCTCATAGAAAACGCGATGCTGCGCGCCGACAGCGGCGAGAAGATAGTCAGCGCTGAAGTATCGCGCCGCCAACATGCAAAGGCGGAGCGTGGCATACGGTAATCCGCGATGGAGTCGAGAATGGCTCTCATCTGCAACGAAGTGGCTTGTATCGACGATGACTTTGCCGGCATCGAGTTCCGGTTGCAAAACATCGGCAAACACTTCGAGAGAGGGAAAGTTGGGATGTTTCGAGGATGCGGCGTGAAGGCGGATCGAGCTAACCAACTCGTCGTCGATGAACAACCCCAGGAGATAGACATTGCCGGTCTCGTCATATACGTCCGAAAACGTCCGAGACGAATTCGGGGAGATTGTTCCGTCGCGAACATACGCTTGATAGCGAAGTCGAAAGATTGCTTCGCGCTGCTTGTCGGAATTGGCGAGCCTGTAATCGATCCTGTCCGACAGCCGCGCAATACTGTCGGAAAAGCCGCTCACCGAGTCTGAAGCCGCGGTTAACTCGACTGCTTCTGGACTCACAGTTGCCTGGAGGGAACTGCTGCTTAGTTTCGGCATTTGCGTTCCGGCTTTTTCAGTTTCGGCTGTTTGACTTGGACTTTTTAATATATCGACAAATCGATATCGCCCCCCCAATCTGGGGGGGTAGCCAGGTCGGGATAGCAATATCAATGTTGTCCGGAGTGCCGGTAACCGGCGCGCAGCAGGCCGTGCGCCGCAAGGAGGCCCGCCTGCCCCGAGCCGATAATGGCGATGTTGCGCATGGTTCTCTCCGGGGCCGGCGTCACGGCCGGTAAATCTTGACCGGGGCCGAGGCTTCAAACGCCTGCGTCACGTATTCCACCAGTTCGAGCTGATTGCCGAACGGATCGAGGACGTAGTTGACGCGGGTGGTTGCGCACGGGCCCTGGTCGAGCACGATCGGTCCGGCCATCACCTTGCAGCCGTGCTCCGCGAGATAGCTTTTCGCGGCTTCGAGGTTCTCGACCTTGAACGCGATGTGATGGCCGCCTAGGTCGCAGTTGCGCGGCGGGTCGGTGTTTCGCCGCGCCGGTAGATCGTATTGAAACAGTTCGAGCATCAGGTTTGGGCCGATGCTGAGCATGGCGATGGTGAGTTTTGCCCCGGCAACATTGATGTGCGCCTCCGACCAGTCGCGCCCGTCGCTCAGGCGCGGGATTTCGGCCAATCGAACGGTCCGAGCCGGTAAAGTTCGTGCCCGCCGAACACGTCGCAATAGAAACGCACCGCCGCGTCCAGATCGGGCACGGTCAGCGCCACGTGGTCGACGTGGGATAAACCCGGCAATCCTTTGCTCATCGGCGTCTCCCCCCGTGTTCGCCTCGCCGTCTTTGGACACTCTAACGCAGAAGCTGCCAGGGGCGGTATCCGTTCGGCGGAATTGAGCCTCCCGTCACGCGCTCTCGGCGAGGACGCGATCGACCTCAACGAGCGTGTTGGCCTTCTCCGACGACGTCATCAGCGACGCCTGGATGCCGTTGCGGACGATCGCGGCGATCTCTTCCCGCGTCAGTAACAGCGCATCCGAAACCGCCCGATAGTTGTCGTTGACGTAGCCGCCAAAGTAAGCCGGATCGTCGGAATTGACTGTGACGACGAGGCCTTTGTCCATCATCCGCCGCAGCGGGTGGTGCGCAAGCTCGTCGATCACCCGCAGTCGCAGGTTGGAGAGGGGGCATACGGTCAGCGCCATCCGTTCGCGCGCCAGCCGGCCGACCAGCGCCGGGTCGTCGAGCGAGCGATTGCCGTGATCGATCCGTCCGACGCCGAGCACATCGAGCGCTTCCCACACGTAGCTCGGCGGTCCTTCCTCGCCGGCATGCGCGGTGAGAAAGAAACCGGCGTCGCGGGCGCGGCGAAACACGCGCTTAAACTTGCTCGGCGGGTGGCCGGCCTCGGATGAATCGAGGCCGACGCCGACGATCTTGTCGCGAAATGACAGCGCGCTGTCGAGCGTCTTCTCGGCATCGGCTTCGTCGAGATGGCGCAGAAAGCACATGATCAGGCTCGCCTGCACGCCAAGCTCGCGGCCGGCGTCGACGATGGCGCGATGCAGTCCATTGACCACGGTCGCAAATGCAATCCCGCGCGAGGTGTGACCTTGCGGATCGAAGAACATCTCTACGTGCCGCACATTGTCGGCGCGCGCGCGTTGCAGATAGGCGAAAGCGAGGTCGTAAAAATCCTGCTCCGTGATCAGGACCGACATGCCCTGGTAATAGATGTCGAGAAAATCCTGCAGGTTGCGAAACCGGTAAGCCTGGCGCAGCGCTTCAACCGATACGTAGGGCAGGCGGATGCCGTTGCGGGCCGCCAGTGCGAACATCAGCTCCGGCTCCAGGCTGCCTTCGATGTGGATGTGCAGTTCGCATTTCGGCAGTCGTTTGATCAAATTGCTGGTGTCTTGCATCGCCCGCTCATTTTCTTTTTGGTGGCGACAATCATTTTCCTATCGCGACAATCATCGAATTTTCCGCCACCATGCCGCACGCTTTATTGCGGCGGAGCGGCAACCGTCTTTGGATGGCCGGATCCGGCCGGCACGACGTGAACAACACGAAATCCTGCCGATTGCAATCTGCTGAGCAACGTGGGCAAGGCCTGCACTGTGCGTTCGTGAATATCGTGCAGCAGCAAAATTCCCTTTCCCTTGGCCGACAGCCGGTCCAGGCTGCGGGTAATGACCTCACCCGACGAGATCGGCTTCCAGTCGCCGGCGATCACGTCGGTGCTCCACAGCATGATCCCCTGAGAGGCAAGGTATTTCTCGATCGGTTCGGAGCGCGCAAATCCCGGAAGCCGGAAGAACGGCGCCGGTGCGGTGCCGCCAAGGGCTTTGGTCACCGAGGCAATCCCGTCCTGTATTTCCTGTTCGCTCCGCGCAAGCGGCAGCGCCGGCATGTTCATCGGGTGGTCTTCGCTGTGGGTGCCGATGGTGTGGCCTTCGTGGTAGGCCCGCCGCACCAGGCCGGGAAAGCTCTTCGCCATGCGCCCGACGATGAAGAAAGTTGCTCTCACGCAATTTGACTTCAGCGTGTCGAGGACGCGCGCGGTATACGGCGGCAACGGGCCGTCATCGAAGGTCAGAACGACTTCATGGTCCTGCAGCGGCAGGGTCTGCGGATATTGCCAGGTCCCGACCATCGGATACGCGGCCGGATCGACCGCGATGACACGGCTGGTTCCGATAGCATTGGGATTTCCCGGACAGTCGCCGGCGACGCTTGGGGCCGCCCCCAAAAACACGAATAACAACGAACAAACAATGAGGCGCATGATGACGTCGTGTGTCGGCTGACTTTGGGGTGGGTTTGGTCTGCTCGTACAGCGGTCCTTTGAGGCGTACCTGAAGCCCAAGATCGCGGGGGATGCAACCTCGGCTCCGGCCAGTATAGTGCAATCTGATGACAGAACCGGGTACCAGGATGACCGAGGGGGATGTGACCCGAGCGGCGCGGGCGCTCGCCGACGCCCGCCGCAGCGGTGTTAAATTCCTTCCCTTCGCCGCCGCGTCCGGGATCGGGAGCATCGACGACGCGTATGCGGTGCAACGCGAACTTGTCCGCCTCGAAAGCCAAAGGCACGGCGCGGACATTGCCGGATACAAAATCGGCCTCACCGTCAAACGCATGCAGGAAATGTGCGGCATCGACAGCCCGATTGCGGGTGTCGTTTTTCACGATCGCGTGCACACGTCCGGCGCGAGACTGCGCGCATCGGCTTACGGCAGGCTGGGCCTCGAATTCGAGATTGCGGTGCGGATGGCGCGCGATCTTGACCCCAATGGTCGCACGCTGGAGCTCGTTGATGTGGCGGCAGCGGTCGATGCGATTTGCCCGGCGTTCGAAATCATCGACGACCGTCACGCCGATTATGGCAATCTGGAGATTCTCTCGCTGATCGCCGACAACGCGTGGAATGCCGGGATTGTACTCGGGGATTTCGTGAGACCGTGGCCGGAGCTTGCCGCGATTGAAGGTATTGTCTCCGCCGACGGCAAGGTCGCCGATCGCGGCTTTGGGCGTGACGTTCTCGGCCACCCCTTTCATTCGGTGGCGTGGCTCGCGGCGCATCTCGCCACGAGGGGAACGAAACTGCGCGCCGGTGACATCGTCATGACCGGCAGCCTCGCGACGACCAAATTTCCGCGACCGCCCTGCGCCTACCGCTTCGACCTGAGTGGCCTGGGTGCTGTGGCGGTTTCGGTCGACGTTTAGGCCCTCCCGGCGTGACTTCGGCCTGCGCGGGCGGTAGCTTAAAGACATGCACGTCGCGTGGCATCCAGCATGAGCAGCAAGCCGGACATCGATCCGGTCGCGGCCAAGCAGGCGATCATCGACTATTGCCTGCGCAAGGGCGCGCTGGTCGCGGGCGTGGCCGATCTTGAAGCGGTTGAGCGCATAGCGCCGGCCGGGCACCGTCCGTCGGACCTGATGCCACGCGTGAAGTCGGTGATTGCTGTCGGCGTCGGCGGCTCGACCGCGGGCGCCTGGCGCGTGCCGGCGAAAGCGCTGAGTTATTTCGGCAGCACCGAGAGCCGCGCTTACAAGATCGTCTACGGACTTGCGTTTTACATCGAGCAAAAATTCGGCGTGCCGTCGATTTATTGTCCGCCGGACATGGATCCGGAACTGGGCGCGCGCTATCCGCTGCAAAGCCTGAAGCTGCATGCCGAGCTTGCCGGTCTCGGCGCGCGCAGCCTTGCCGGCGACATCCTGCTGCATCCCGACTACGGCTACATGTACTACGCGTCGTGCTTTACCGAGCTGGCGCTGCCGCCGGACAAGCCGCTCGCTGAAAATCCCGTGCCCGGCGCCGAGCTGCGTCAACATGTTCCGGCGCGAAGGCCGCACCCCTTGCATGAAATTTTGCCCGGCGCAGTGTCTGTCCGGCGAGATCGACGCCGACGGCAAGCAGGCGTCGATGCACTACGACATGGCCGCCTGCGCCGAGCTGACGCAACAGTTCGAGACCGTGCCGCAATTGCTGCGCGATGCCATCGCCACCGATAATCCCGAGGAGCGCGAAGCGCTGCTCCTTGGCGAGCGCAACAAGGTGCTGTGGTACCGGATGACAGTCGGCAACGGCGGGCTGTTTGCGCAATGTTTCGAATGCATGCGCGTCTGCCCGGTTGCGACCAATGCGCCGCTTGCGGATCCGCTCAAGCGCGGCGCGGCGCACCGCGCCGCTGCGTCGCGAAAGGTGGGCAATGGCGGCGCCAACGCGGCGTGAGCGGCTCGGCGTCACGCATGAGATGATCGAGGCGTTCGGCCCGATCATTTTTGACCTCAGCACCAACGTTCAGGACCGCCGCGGCGACCCGGTCCGGCTGCTGCAGTTCGACGAGATCGAGCGGCAACGGCCGGGCACGGGTTTATCTGATCCCGAGATCGCGCTGCGTCTCGGACTTGCAGCCGATCAGGTGACGTTCATCCGCGTCCTGCTCGAGCAGCGTCGCTTCAAGCCGGCGCGCTACTATCGGCTGTTCCAGCTCGGCGGCGGCCGGCGCTTCCGCACCGAGCGCGGCATGGAGCGCGACGTCTACGAGGAGCCGCAATTCAGCGCCGATGCGCTGGCGATCCGCGATGCGTTACGTTTTCGTCCCGACCATGTGCGGCGCGAGCTTGAGAGCGGCCGCTGGACCGCCGACACTGTCGCCGGTTACCTGCAGCATTGGGCGCGCGAGACGCCGGACGCGATCGCCATTGCCGCGCCCGGTCATCCGCCGGTCAGCTACGGCGCCGCGCTCGACCGGGCCGAACGGCTTGCCGCCGCGCTCGCGGCGCTCGGCCTGCAGCGCGGCGACGTCGTTACGGTCCAGTTGCCGAGCACGCCGGAATTCGTTGTTATCTATTATGCGGTGGCGCGCCTTGGCGGTGTTTTTTCAACGCTGCACATGCCCTATGGTCCAGTCGAGGCCGAACCGCTGCTGCGCCATTCGCGGGCCCGCGCGGTGTTTTGTGGCGCGCCGACCGACAAAGCCGATCCGCCGGCGATGTTCACGACGCTTGCCGCGCGGCTGCCAAATCTTCAACACGTTATCTCCGTCGGTCCGCCGCGGCCGGGCGTGCTTTCCGTGGAGGTCCTGATCGCCGACGCCGATCGCGCGCTGCTGCCGTCGCCGCCGGTCGCAACCGATGCGGCGCTGATGTGCTACACGTCAGGAACGTCGGACGCGCCCAAAGCGGTGCCGCACAGTTCTCAATCGCTGCTCGCCAATCCGCGGCAATGTCTGCCGGTGTTCGATCTGAAACCCGGCGACCGCGTGGTGAGTGCAGCGCCGCTCACCCACGCCTTCGGCCTCTTTGTCGCCAATGCGGCGCTGATGGCCGGAGCGACGTTCATGCCGCTGCCGGCGTTCACGCCGCCCGCTCTTGCCGCCTTGCTGGAACAGGATCGGCCGACCCATGCTTTCGTCGCGCCCGCGCATGTCGCGGCGCTGCTCAAAGCCGGACTGCTTGACGGCCGCGATCTCAGCAGCCTGCGCCAGGTTATCGTATCGGGGTCTTATTGCGCGCCGGAACTAAAGCGCGCGCTCGAAGACAAGCTCGCTGGCGGCTGCGTATTCGAACTGTGGGGCATGACGGAAACATTTGCGGTACTGCTTGGCGATCCGCGCGATCCAGCGGTGAACGCCATGACTGGATCGGTCGGCCGACGCCCGGCAGTGAAGCACGCATCGCCGATTTTGAAGGCAGGCCGATGCCGCCCGAAGTCGAGGGCGAATTGCAGGTCCGCGGCTGCTCGGTGTTTGCCGGTTATTTCGACAATGCCGCCGCCAACGAGGGCATCTTCACTGGCGACGGCTGGCTGCGCACCGGCGATCTCGCGGTGATGAGCAAGGCCGGTCATGTGCGCATCACCGGGCGGAGCAAGGATTTGATCAACCGCGGCGGTGTGAAGCTCAATCCCTCCGACGTCGAGGCGCTGATCGACCGGCACGAGGCAGTGCTGCAGAGCGCGATCGTGCCGATGCCGGATGCTGTGCTTGGCGAAAAAGCCTGCTGCTGCGTGGTGCTCAAACCCGGCCAGACCTTGAGCCTCGAAGACTTATGCGCGTGGCTTGAGCGTCAGGGCGTCGCCAAGTTCAAATGGCCGGAGCGGCTGGTGCCCATTGAAGCCATGCCGATGACGCCGACGCGCAAGATCATCAAGGGCGCGCTCGTCAAGATGATCGAACAATAAGAAGCGCCGAGAAGGAACACGAAGGTCGCAACGCTCCGGTGCCTCGGGTTGATTTTGGTATGCGCCTCGCGGGTCACGAGCCCCTTCTACAATGGTTTGCGTCTCCTCCTCTTATTGGCTGGACGTGGATACAATGGCTCTTTCATCCCTGCAGGATAATTCTGTCAGGGCACAGCGCATCCGCGAAGGCTATCGGCTGGAGCGGGTCGCTCGAAGACATGGATGGGAGGCTGCCATGAACTCACTCTATGCGAACCTCGAAAAAGGAAGGCCCTATATCCTGAGTGTGCTGCGGATCGTCGTCGCCCTGTTGTTCATCGAGCACGGCCTGCAGAAATATTTCGGCTTCCCTTCGGCCGGCCCGCCAATGACGCCGCTGCTCTACGTCCAAGGCGCGATCGAGATCGTCGGCGGCGTCCTGCTCCTCATCGGCGCCTATACGCGCGTGGTCGCCTTTATTCTCGCCGGCGATATGGCCGCGGCCTATTTCATGGCGCATTTCCCGCGCTCCTTCTTCCCTTCGGCGAATAGCGGAGACGCGGCAGTGCTGTTCTGCTTCGCCTTCTTCTACATGGTATTCGCAGGCGGCGGCGCGTGGAGCGTCGATCGTGTCGCCCTAAAGCAGGACTAGAGTCCGCCGTCGCATGTAATTCCAGTCTTGGCCGCCCGCCTGTAGGGCAGGAACCGCGACACGCGAATTGGTATTATAATGAGAGGTCCGCAGGGGCGATAGGTGTTAAGGGCAAAGGGGGCGGCGCCAAAGGAGACAGAGCTATGCCGAACCTGTTAACTTTGCTTCGTAGCGCAGCTGCTGCCGCGATCGCTGTCGCGGTCCTTTCGCTATCCATGCCGGCGGTCGCGCAAGCCGATCCAGCCGAAAAAACACCTGCTGCGGCGTATCCGAAGCAGCACGCCGCAAAGACGCATCATCCAAAGCAGAGGGCATCCGCAACCGCTCCCAAGATTTATGGAGCCGCGCCGAACTCAGAGAGGTGTAGCTGGCCGTATCACAATATGTTCCCGCCGTGCATGTCCACCTGGTCCGGGGACGACCCGAATTTCCACGGAAGTACGCACCCCGGCGTAACCTTTGACGAGCCGTGGGAGCCTTGGTGGAAATAAGATCGTTGTGAAGGGCTTTCTAATTCACTGATTTCAACGGCACTGCGCCGTCGAAGCGCCCCGATGAAGAACGGGCGAGAAGAGCGGCTTGCACAAGCCGGACGTAAGGGCCTTTTTCGCAGGTCGCCTTTCGTTCTCTCCATGCATCCCTTTCGTTCGCGTCCTCGAAAGACATGCAGATATATTTATTGGTGAATAATGCAGCGGCGGAAGTGGCGGCCCCGGCTTGGCCGGAACTTACCGTAGCGGCCTATTTTGATTGTGGCGGGAGTTTGCCAAGCTCCACTAAATCGGCGCGAATTTGATCGGCACGCCCATGACCGCGACCTGCATAATGGATAAAATGGCTTTGGAAACGTTCTTGGCCGTCCACAACACCAGTGTGATTCCAGCGAAATCCTAGTTCAACGATTTTGCATCGATTTTTCTGAACCAAATAATTCAGCAGGGTTTGATCAAAGAAGTTTTCTGGCCGCGCGAATGCGGCACGCGCCTTCGCGTCCTCAAAAATCCCTCGATGAGTGCGCGATACTACCATGACGCCAGAGTTGAAATAATTTCGCGTCCAGCCAATATCGCCCAACTCGACTTGGGCGCGCGCGATCTGGTCAGCGAAGCGTCCAGGGATCATTGGATTGGGGAACCATGCACCAAATGCTTCGTCTGGCACGAGTGCGAACACATCGGGGCATGGATCGGTGACGACAATATCGGTGTCGATGAAGAGGATTCGCTCGTATAGACCGAGAAAATCAGCGATGCGAAACTTCTGGAGGTGGGGTACGCCGTCAGACGTGCTGAGCGAAAAGAAATCGGCACCAATCTGCCGCGCATAAGCGCTCAGAGCTGGATGAGTAAGATTTGCTATTTCTTGATATTCCGCCCCGATCGCGATCGTTAGTAGTGCTTTCACGTCCCTCTCCGGAAACCTCCGGGCCTCTAGCATCTCAACAATATCAGCAATTTCCAAAGCCGCGACGTGACGTCAGCGGCTATCGCGAATTCGGTTCATTCATCGGTCACGGAAGCCGTTGCGACTGGCTAATTCGAAGTTCTGGCAGAGTGTGAGGCGGGCCGATCGAACACCGAACGACACGCAGTGCTGAGGCTGGCCTTTTTGGATTTCAGGCAGGCAACGATACGGTCGGTGTTGGGAATTTCCGCGCTGCAAAGTCGGAATACGTCCCCGGTGCAGGCGCTGCGCTCTTCCGCAGTCCCGAGGGCAAAGCTCGCCGTCGGCAAGGATATCGCCCAGAGCGTGATCCCGGCGATGGCGATGGGCTTGCCTAGATTAACGAACGAATTGGGTTGATTGTTGCTCACGACGGTCTCCGCTCTTCTGGTTTGCGTCCCGAGTGCTGGACTGCCCGTTAGTCGCGCATCGGCGCGCAACGGTTCAAACTTGTTGCGGCCTGGCGGGTCAGCAAGCGCAACACCTGGCGGATGATGTGGGCCCACTTGTTCTGCATGTTGCCGTGGCTGGCGATCGCCGGAGCGCTGTCGCACTGGCTGCTTCAGCTCGGAGACGACCGAGTTGTCGCAACGTTGGCGTCGATTGTGATCGGCCTACTCTGGATTCCCGGCATTCCCGGCGGCATGATAAGCGTCGGCATGCTTTCGCTCGCCAATCGCCATTTTTTTCGAGGAGTGCTTGCAACCCCAATCCGCTAAGCGCGCACTTTAAGCGCTGGCTCGCCCGCGATGTAGGTCTGGCGTACGGCGCGGTCGTCGCCGAGCGTCATCAGCACGAACAGTTCCTCTTCCAGATTGCGCGCGACTTCCATGCGATGCGCCATGGCGGGTGTCGCGCGCGAGTTCGAGCACGACGAGATCGGCGAACGCGCCCGCTGCGATGGTACCGATCTCGCCTTCGAGGCCGAGTGCGGAAGCGTTGCGGCGCGTCATCAGATCGAAGGCGGCAAGCGCCGGCAGGTTCTGGCTCTGCAACTGCATCACCTTGTAGGCCTCGGCGGCGGTACGCAGCATGGAATAGGAGGTGCCGCCGCCGACGTCGGTCGCGAGCGCAATGCGCACGCCTGCCGAATTGAGGCGCTCATAGTCGAATAGCCCGCTGCCGATGAAGAGATTCGACGTTGGGCAGAACACCGCGACCGACTGGGTGTCGCGCAGCAGCGCGACCTCGGCATCTGCAAGATGGATGCAATGGCCCATCAGCGAGCGCGGGCTTAGGAGGCCAAAGCGGGCGTAGACCGCGGTGTAGCTTGGATCGTTCGGGAACAGCCGCTTGATGGTGGCGATCTCGTTGAGATTTTCATCAAGGTGAGTTTGCATCAGGACGGTGGGGAATTCCTTGAGCAATGCGCCAAGCTCGGCGAGCTGCTCGTCGGTCGAGGTGATGGCAAAGCGCGGCGTCACCGCGTAGCGCTGGCGCCCCGTGCCATGCCAGCGCCGAATGAGATCGCGGCTGTCGGCAATGGCGGTCGGCGCCGGCGCGAGCAATCCGGGCGGGCCGTTGCGGTTCATGACGGAATTGCCCGCGATCATGCCAGCATTCCGCTTCTGCGCGGCAGCAAACAAAGCTTCGGCCGAAGCCGGATGAGCAGTGCAATAGGTGACCGCTGTGGTGGTGCCGTTCCGTGCCAACTCGTCGAGAAAGAATTCGGCGTTGCGCGCGGCATGCGCCGGATCGGCGAATTTCTGCTCCTCGACGAAGGTATATTTCTCCAGCCATTCCAGCAGCTGCGCGCCGTACGATGCGATCACCTGGGTTTGCGGAAAATGGATATGCGGATCGATGAAGCCCGGCATGATCAGCGCGCCTGGGTGATGCTCGATCGGCGTGTCCGCCGGTATCCGCGGCATCAATTCGTTTGCTGGCCCGACAGCTTCAATGCGGCCGTCCTTCACCAGAATGATGCCGTCGTCGACGTAGCGATAACTTTGCGCGTCGCCCGCGCCGCGCGGTGCGCGCTGGAAGGTCAGAAGCCGGCCGCGAATGGCACGCACGCTCAACTCCGCCGCCCCTTCACGTCGCTATGCTTCGTCGTTCACTTCACCGTCGCGCCGGCAGCAAGCCACGATGCCAGCACCAGACGTTCGTCGTTCGTCATTTCGGTGATGTTGCCCGGCGGCATGAAGTTCGAGCGCACGGCAACGATGTCGATCAGCGGCGCATAGGTCTTGATGTGCTCGTCGGTATCGAGCAGCACACCCTTTGGCGCCGCCGGGATGCCATCCCAGACCGGCTCGGCGGCGTGGCACATGCTGCAGCGGGACAGGACGATGTTGGCAACGTCGGCGAATTTCGGCGTCGGCGGCAACGCGCCGATGGTTGTTGTTCGCGGCCCCGCGGCCGACAGCCATGCCACCGCGATCATGCCGGCGGCCGCCACGGCCCAGGTCCACCACGGGCTGCCCTTGCCCTCATGGCGTGAATTGAAGAAGTGCCGGATCACCGGCCCGATGACGAGCACGATAGCGACGATCAGCCAGTTAAAACGGGTGGCGAAGAACAGCGGGTAGTGATTGCTCAGCATCAGGAAGATGACGGGGAGCGTCAGATAATTGTTGTGCACCGAGCGCTGTTTGCCGAGCTGGCCCCAGCGCGGATCCGGCTCTTTGCCGGCGATCATCGCGGCGACCGTCTTCTTCTGATACGGAATGATGATGATAAAGACGTTAGCCACCATGATGGTGCCGATGACGGCGCCGATCTGGTTGAAGGCGCCGCGGCCACTGAACACGTGGGTGAACCCATAAGTCAGCGCCACCAGAAACACGTAGCCAACCAGCGCCAGCGCCACTTCGTGATTGCCGAGCGGCGATCGGCACAGGCCTTCATAAATGAGCCAGGCGATCACCAAGGTGCCGAACGCGATCCCGGCGGCCTGGACGACCGTCAGATCGAGCACCGACTTGTCGATCAGGAACAAGTCGGCACCGAGGTAATAGACCAGCACCAGAAGTGCGAAGCCCGATAGCCAGGTGGTGTAGGCCTCCCATTTGAACCAGGTCAGACTGTCCGGCATCTTCGCCGGCGCGACCATATACTTCATCATGTGATAGAAGCCGCCGCCGTGAACCTGCCATTCGTCACCCTTGACGCCGGGGGGAAGCCCTGGGCGCGGCTTGAGGCTGAGGTCAAGGTGAATGAAGTAAAACGAGCTGCCGATCCAGGCGACGCCAGCGATAACATGAAGCCAGCGCAGGATGGCGCCTACGGACTCAGTAAGTACAGGCTCCACGGTGTCGGGTTCCCCCTCCTGCGATCCCGGCCAATCACCATGACAGAACCGGTATAAGCTAGGCAAGCGCGGGCCGTGGCGCCTCCTTGAGCACGATTATTCCCAATTGCCTCCTTTTACGTCCGCCGATTTTGTCGGATGATAGAGGCGGGAAGGGGCTTCACGGCCTCCGATGGTGGAATGATCCTTGCAACGATCGATCACAGAAGGCTCGCAAGAAGCTTGAAAAAACCGGGTATGCGCAGCGTCTTATATGCTTGATCCGTCGCCACAGGCCGGTCCCACACGGTCCGAACCGCTGCTCAGCGCGGTGTCGATCAGCAAACGCTACGGCGATTTTCTTGCCAACGATTGCATCGATCTTGATCTTTTTCCTGCCGAAATTCACGCGCTGCTGGGCGAGAATGGCGCCGGCAAATCGACCCTCGTGAAAGTCATGTACGGCCTCATCCAGCCGAGCGGCGGCGAGCTGCGCTGGATGGGACAGAAAGTCGTACTTGCCGGTCCTTCCGAGGCGCGCGACCTCGGCATCGGCATGGTGTTTCAGCATTTCACGCTGTTTGAGAATCTCAACGTCGCGGAGAACGTCGCGCTCGGTCTACCGGCTACCGACTCGTTTTCCGCCATCTCGGAACGGCTGGAGGAGACCGCGCGGGTCTACGGCCTGCCGCTCGATCCCAAGCGCGAAGTCTGGCAGCTGTCGGTCGGCGAGCGGCAACGTATCGAGATCGTCCGCGCGCTCATGCAAAATCCGAAACTCCTGATCCTCGACGAGCCGACGTCGGTGCTGACGCCGCAAGAGGCGGATCAACTTTTCGTCGTGCTGGAGCGGCTCAAGGGTGAAGGGCGCGCCATCCTCTACATCAGTCATAAGCTCGATGAGGTCAAACGGCTCTGCGATACGGCGACGATCCTGCGCGGCGGCAAGAAGGTTTCGACGTGCAATCCGCGTCAGGAGACCGCGGCGTCGCTGGCGCGGATGATGGTCGGCGCCGACATCGGCGAGGTGAAGGCGATGTCAGGCCGCAGCGTTTCGATGCCGCGGCTGGTGATCCAGCAGCTTTCGCTGCAGCCGGACGATCCGCACGGTACGCACCTTGCGGAGGTGTCGCTTGAGGTGCGCGGCGGAGAGATTGTCGGCATTGCCGGAGTCTCCGGCAATGGTCAGGATGAATTGTTTGCGGCGCTGTCTGGAGAGCGACTGGCGCCGGGCGAAGGCACCATCGTGATCGACGGTGAGGCGGCCGGCTTGCTCGGCGTGACTGAGCGCCGCCGCATGGGAGCGGCGTTCGTGCCGGAGGAACGACTCGGCCACGGTACCGCGCCACGGATGAAATTGTCGGAGAACGCGTTGCTCACCGGTCACGCCGCGAGCGGTATGGTCAAGAAAGGTTTTGTCGACAAGCCGGCAACGCTTGCGCATGTCGACCGCACCACCAAGACCTTCGACGTGCGCAAGGCCAAACGCAATCCGGAAGCGGTGAGCCTCTCCGGCGGCAATTTACAGAAATTCATTGTTGGCCGGGAAATCTTACGCGAGCCGGGGGTGCTGGTGGTGAGCCAGCCGACCTGGGGTGTCGACGCTGGCGCCGCCGCAGTCATTCGTCAAGCGCTGATCGATCTTGCCGCCCGCGGCGCTGCGGTTTTGGTCATCAGCCAGGATCTCGACGAATTGGCCGAGATTGCCGACCGCATTGCGGTGATGTTTCACGGCCGGCTGTCGCCGCCACTCGAAGCGGCCGAGGCAACGCGGGAAAAGCTCGGATTGTTGATGGGCGGCGCGAACACCGAGCGGGCGGCCGACGAGCGAGAGGCAAAGCATGCAGTTGGTGCTTGAACGGCGCCCTGAACGCTCGGCGGTGATTGCGGTCGCCTCGCCGCTGATCGCGGTTGCGCTCACTATCGTCACGTTCGCAATTCTGTTTGCGATCATCGGCAAAAACCCGATCGAGGCACTGTACGTTTATTTCATCGAGCCGCTGACCGACAGCTTCACGCTGCAGGAGATTGCGGTCAAAGCGACACCTTTGGTGATGATCGCGGTCGGCCTTGCGCTCTGCTACATCGCCAACATCTGGAACATCGGTGCCGAAGGGCAATTCCTGGTCGGTGCCGTCTGCGGCAGCTGGCTTGCGGTGCGCACCAACGGCACCGATGTCGGGTATTGGGTGCTACCGGCCATGCTCATTCTGGGCACGCTCGGCGGCGCGATCTATGGACTCATTCCAGCGGTCTGCCGGGTGTATTTCGGCGCCAGCGAAATTCTCACTAGCCTGATGCTGGTCTACGTCGCCAATCTCGGCATGGACTACATGGTGCGCGGGCCGTGGCGGGATCCGCAGGGCCTGAATTTCCCGACTACGGCGGCGTTCGATCCGGTGGCAAGCGTGCCAACGTTGCTTGAAGGGACCGGCCGCCTGCATGCCGGCTCGGTGATCGCGCTGATCGTAGTGATGCTGGTGACGGTGCTGCTCGGTCGCACCATCATGGGGTTTGAGATCCGTCTCGTTGGAGCGGCGCCGCGCGCCGCGCGCTTTTCCGGCTTCAGCGCCGATCGGCTGGTGCTACTCACCTTCGCGGTGTCCGGCGGGCTTGCCGGGCTCGCCGGCATCATCGAAGTGGCAGGACCGATCGGGCATTTGGACCCCGGTGTGTCGTCTGGCTACGGTTTCACAGCCATCATCGTCGCCTTCCTCGGCCGGCTTAATCCGATCGGCATTCTGATCGCCGGACTGTTCCTGGCGCTGACTTTCATCGGCGGCGAAGGAGCCCAGATCTCGATGAAAGTGCCGCTCGACCTGACCAAGGTCTTCCAGGGCATCCTGCTGTTCTACGTGCTCGCCTGCGACTCGCTCATTGTCTACCGCATGCGCTTCGTGCCCAGCGTGCGAAAGGCCGCACCTGCCCATGCTTGAAGCGCTCGCCAATGTCGTACAGCTGATATTCTCGGTCAGCTTTATTCTCACGGTCGTCACCGCCTCGACGCCGCTGCTGCTGGCGTCTTCCGGCGAGCTTGTGGTCGAGCGCTCCGGCGTTCTCAACCTCGGCGTTGAGGGTATGATGATCGTTGGCGCAGCCTGCGGCTTCGCCGGTGCCTACCTGTCAGGTTCGATCTTTGTCGGCGCGCTTTGCGGCATCCTGGCCGGTGCCGCGCTGGCGGGGATTTTCGGCGTTTTAACGCTCGGACTTGCGGTCAACCAGGTCGCGACCGGATTGGCGCTGACCATCTTCGGCGTCGGTCTTTCTGGCCTGATCGGCGCCGGCTTTGTCGGCCAGAAGATTGTGCCGGCGGCGCATCTCGATCTTCCGGTTTTGACCGGCCTCCCGGTCGTCGGCCGCATCCTGTTCGGCGAGGACGCGTTCGTTTACCTTTCCATGGCGCTCATTATTGGTATCTGGCTGTTCCTGTACCGGACCCGTGCCGGCCTCGTCCTGCGCGCAGTCGGCGACAATCATGCGTCGGCTTACTCACTCGGCTATCCGGTGCTCCGGATTCGCATGCTGGCGGTGCTGTTTGGCGGCGCCTGCGCGGGGCTCGCCGGTGCCTATCTGCCCCTCGCCTACACGCCCTTCTTCATTCCGGGTATGACCTCCGGCCGTGGCTGGATCGCGCTGGCGCTGGTGGTTTTCGCCTCCTGGCGGCCGGGCCGCCTGGTCATCGGCGCTTATCTGTTCGGCGCCGTCAGCATCCTCGGGCTGGCGTTGCAGCCGCTCCAGCTCGGCGTTCCACAGCAAGTGATGAACTCGCTGCCCTATCTTGCCACGGTCATCGTTCTCGTGTTGATTTCACGGACGCGTGGCACTGCCGGGTCAGCCGCGCCAGCGTCACTGGGTGTGGTGTTTGTACCTGACCGTTGAATGTCCTGCGGGCGCGTTACGGGCGCCTCGCACGTGGGGGTAACTAAAAATGGGGACTGTGACCATACGCCCGTCTTTCCAACCCGGAGTGAAGTCATGAAGAAATGGAACATCGTCGCTATGGCGTCGGTCCTCGCGATCGCCGTCGGAACATTCGGGGCGACCTACGCCGCCGAAAAACTGAAAATCGGCTTCATCTATGTCGGGCCGATCGGCGACCTTGGCTGGAGCTACCAGCACGATGTCGGCCGCAAGGCGATGGAAAAGGCGCTTGCCGGCAAGGTCGAGACCACCTTCCTCGAGAACGTTCCCGAGGGTGCCGACGCCGAGCGCTCGATCGAGCAGTTGGCCCGCACCGGCCACAAGCTGATCTTCACCACCTCGTTCGGTTTCATGGACGCGACGCTGAAAGTCGCGAACAAATATCCGAACGTGTTCTTTGAGCATGCGACCGGCTTCAAGCGCGCCAAGAACATGAGCACCTACGCTGCGCGCTTCTATGAAGGCCGCTACATCCAGGGCCAGATCGCGGCCAAGATGTCGAAGACCGGCATCGTCGGCTACATCGTCTCGTTCCCGATCCCCGAGGTGATCTCCAACATCAACGCGACGATGCTGGGCGCCCAGTCGGTCAGGCCCGACATGAAGTTCAAGATTATCTGGGTCAATTCCTGGTTCGATCCGGGCAAGGAGGCTGACGCCGCCAAGGCGCTGATCGATCAGGGCGCCGACATCCTGACCCAGCACACCGATTCGCCGGCGGCGACGCAGGTGGCCGAGCAGCGCGGCATGCACTCCTTCGGCGAATCCTCAGACATGATCAAGTTCGGCCCGAAGGCGCAGCTGACCGCCGACACCGACTACTGGGGCGGTTACTACACCAAGCGCGCCCAGGACGTGCTCGACGGCAAATGGAAGTCGGAAGACACCTGGGGCGGGCTGGACGCCGGAATGGTCGTGATGGCGCCCTATACCAACATGCCTGACGATGTGAAGAAGATGGCGATGGCGACCGAAGGGTCGATCCGGTCCGGCAAGCTCCATCCCTTCAAGTGCCCGATCGTCGATCAGGACGGCAAGACGGTGGAATGCAAGGGCGGCGACCACCTGGACGCCGGTCAGATCCTGAGCATGAACTTCTACGTCAAAGGCATCGACGACAAGATTCCGGGGAAGTAATTCTCCGTCGTCTTCGATCTGAGAACGCGATGGCCGGGCTTTCGCCCGGCCATCGGCTTTTTAGGCAACGCGCAACTCTCATTCGTCATGCCTGGCCGGGACAAGCCCGGCCATGATGTAACGGGTGCGGCTGACTAATCCCAGTTGGCGTCAACGCGCCGCGTAGGCGTCAAGCTCCGCCAGATACCGGTCCTTCATCGCCCGCGGCAGCCACGTGCTTTCGAAGGCGTTGCGCGACAGTTGCACGACCTCCTTCGGCCCGAGGTCGGCCTCTTCCTGGGTGCAGACGAAGTTCTCGTTCATATAGCCGCGGAAATACGCCGGATCGTCGGAATGCACGGTGGCGCGGATGCCGAGATCAAGCATGCGCTTGATCTCCTTGGCCTTGCTGCCGTTGGTGACGAACGCATTGGAGACCGGGCATACAGTCAGCGCCAGTTGCCGCTTGACGACCTCGTCGATCAGCGCGTTGGAGTCCAGCACGTTGACGCCGTGATCGATGCGGTTGACGCCGATCTCTTCCAGGCATTGCCGGATATGCTCGGTCGAGTTCTGCTGATCGACGTCGCAATGCATGGTCAGCAAATAACCTTCTTGGCGCGCCCGCGCGAACACCTCCTGGAACTTCACCGGCGGATTGTTCTTCTCGTCGGAATCGAGGCCGACGCCGATGATCCATTCGCGATAGGGCAGCGACTGCACCAGCGTGGTCATGGCGAATTCGGCGCTCCAGTCGCGCAGAAAGCACATGATCAGCTGGCTTTTGATGCCGAGGATGCGCTCGGCTTCTAGCTGCGCGCGCCGAATGCCGCGGATCACTACGTCGAATGCCACCCCGCGCCCGGTGTGCGGTTGCGGATCGAAGAACATTTCCACATAGCGCACGTTTTGCGAATGCGCTTTCGCGAGGTAGGCAAAAGTCAGGTCGTAAAAATCCGGCTCGTGCACGAGTACCCTCATGCCTTCGTAATAAATTTTGAGAAACGACGGCAGGTCGTGAAAATTATAAGCCGCCCGCATTTCTGCGACGTCTTTGTAAGGCAGCGTCATGCCGTTTCTTTTTGCCAGTTCGAACTTCATTTCCGGCTCGAGCGTGCCTTCCAGATGGACGTGCAGCTCGCACTTCGGCATGCCGGCAATAAAGTCGCGCAGATCAGCCATGGTTCAGCTCCTCTAAAGCCCACACTCCCGGCGTGCCCTTATAAGATCGAAATCGATCGTGGTTGGTCAATCCCCGCTTTGCTTCCGACGGCTGATATTTGTTGCGGGCAGGTGGAATGTCCGCTTCGGACAATGCGCTAGGTGGTAACAGTCCAAAAGCGCTTAACAGCCGATTAGAAGAGCGGAAATCCCAGACGAGCATTCGTCTGACAGCGACCTAGCGAAGTAGCGCAGGGAACGGAAAGTCATCGCCATGTCCAAGCCCGTGCGGCCTATTTAATGACCTGTCCTGTCCACCCTTGCTGCCACGCGCTTGGAGCTTTCGCATCGATCAGAACAAATGCTATGCGACAGTTGCTTCCGCTATTGTTGACCCAAGCATGGTTTGTGCTTTGTTGAACCAGGACATCGCCGCTCTTCAAATGGACTTCTGAATTGTCCATGAGCATGTCGATTTCGCCGTCGAGCACAATCGCGTAGTCGATGCTTTTGGTTCTGTGCGTATTGGGATGTCTGGCGTAGCCCTGCGTCGCCGGATCGATCCCCATCGCCATGAGCACCCGGTCATGGTCAACAGGCGAAGGCGCGGCCGCGTTCGAGGCCGGCGGAAAATCGACAATACGAAACACGCTCCCGTTTGGCGGCGGCGGCACACCTGTTGGCGTCTGAGCGCGATCCCCTGCTCCGCTGACGTCCACGGGAAATTCATTCGTCACCCAAAGCGTCGTCACTGCGTTTCCGCCCGCGCTGCGCTGTTTCGGTTTCAGATCGTCATCATAGAGCGCGACTGCCTTTCCCGCTTGATCATGGCCGATCACGACGCGTCTAACAGGTTTGAAGTCCACATTCTCCTCCCTTGCTGGGATACAAAGAGCGGCACGATCCCCGATCCGATCATTGTTGCGGAATAACCGGCAGTAGTAGATGCGAGGGTCGTCTTACGTCGTGATAGATTTTGTGCAACGTCGTCCGGCTACTCACGATGTGATTAGGAATATATTCGATGTTAGTCGCGCCGGCGACGCCGGTGGGCATATCGGCGCTGGCAATCTCAACGCAAATTCGGTGTCCGCGTCGGAACAGATTTGCTGTTGTCAGAATCTCGATGGCATATTCAGTGATTTCTCCAGGTTTGACTTTCTTTTGTGCCTCGCGAGTTAAGGGATGCCACGGCCGCCACGGTTTCGAGCGCTCCTTGTCGACGGCGCGATGCGACGCTTTAAGCCACCCGCGAGTCAGTTCGCGTTCGGGAAGGCCGGCCGGCAGTTCGCGCTCGCCCTCACGGCCCGAGCGCACCGACGGGTCCGGTCCAATGTCCTTCAAGGTTATAAACCAGTTCGTGTCGTCCTGATCGATCTCGGCGAATACACTGAGAACCGACGGCCCTGCGACGAGAACATCGGCCCGAAGCGGATCGGTCATAGAGCGCCGTTGAGGTGCGTCTTGTACGTGTAGGCGTACCAGCCCGCCCCCGTGTAAGTGGGAATCTTAATTTTCTCAAAGCTGCTCTCAGCTTCCTTGACATTGGCCTCACTGTCATAGGGATCGATAGGGAGCTGGAAATATGGTGGCATGTGCTGACCTTTCTGCGTCAGCACGTTGTAGAGGTGTGGGTACATCTTATAGTCCGGGTTGTTCATGGCTTGCTGCCACAAAACCTCCTTGTCAGGCGGCAGCGCTCCCGGCTTGCCCTTGACGCCGTGAATGGCTCCGAAATGCATGACCAAATAGCGGAAGAGATGAATTACGCCGCCGGGATATTCCTCGCGGAAGCTCCCCAGCGTTCCGTAGGCGCCGCGCGGATCGTACGGAAAGATCGCCTTCAGGTGCGGCGGGTTCTGTCGGGCGACAAACAGTTGCTCAGCACCAAAGCCGGATATCCCCACCATGCCGACGTTACCATCACACCAGGGCTGTTGAGCGATCCATTCGATCAAATCGTAACTATCCCATTGCCGAGAGCCGCCGCCGTCAGATTTGCCGACGCCGCGCGGTGAACCAATGATGTGCACGTAACCGCGGGTAACGAAAAACTTGGTGTCACCGGCTTCGAGCGGGCCGGCCCAAAGCGACGACCACGCCGGCTGCGGCGGCAAAGCCGCTGCGACATCCGGACCTTGCAGATCCTTGTTGTAGATCGAGAACGCCAACAAAGCAGGAAATCGTCCTTCGGCATTGGGGCGGTAGAGATCAACCGATAAATTGATGCCGTCACGCATCCGTACGGCGACGTCTTTCTCGGCTATCATTCCCGAATAAGTCGGCTCGCGATCATAGTTTACCGGCGGACGGTCCCCTGAAAATGAAAATGGCTCCTGATGGTGTGGCATTTCGCTCATTATTTGATCCTTGGCTTATGAATCTTTCAGCTTCGGCGCGCGACCCGTTGCGGATGGTCAATGACCTGTTCCGCGGTCGGCCCCACCGTGAGGCCTTGAACCAGAAGATCGACCATCGCTTCGATTGCCCCCTCATCCTGCAACTGGTCGGTAATGAGATGATAAATCGAGAAGCCATAGAGGAGATCAAGCGCGGTGCCGATTTTGTCGCCAGCTATCTCACCTCGCCGCTGCGCCCGTTCCAGGATTGTGCGCGCGAGGTTGCGGCGAGGCGGCAGGAATTGATCGCGCAATTGCGCCAATGACCGCGCATCGGCCTGCGATTCGGCAATCATTCCGCGAAATGCCCGGCCACAAGCCGTTGTTCGCCAGAAATGAAAGATCGATTTTATCTGCGCAATCAGCTCCGCGCGCATCGAACCTAAATCTTCGACCGGCATCATGGCTGCGCTCTCGCGAATGTAGAGCTCCATGAAGAGTTCGGACTTGCTCTTCCACCATCGATAGATTGTCGGTTTTCCTGCGCCGCAGCGGCGCGCCACAGCGCCTATCGTGAAGCCGCCATATCCGCGCTCATTCAGTATGGCGATAGCGGCTTCAATAATCGCGGCATGGGTGGCGCGGTTGCGGACACTGCCAGCCAATGGGCGCGGTTTAATACGTTTCGGCATCCGTTTGATAATTTGCTCCATGGCGCCAGTGTTGCCTCAATGCGCTGCAGCGTGCGCAGCTGGCCGAGCCTGTTTTTCAACCTCGACCGGCGGAAAAGCGTCGAACAGGAATGGCTCGGGCGCAAGCTGCGACGGGCTCCAGAAATTCAGCGCCCCTTTTGAAACCCGCCACTCGAACGGAAACAAGTCAGGCGCGTACTGCAGATATCCGTTTGAGAACAACTCAACGCGCATGCCGCCCGGTTCGCGTACATAGGTAAAAAAGTTCTCTCCGACGCCGTGGCGCCCCGGACCGAATTCAAGTTCCACTCCGTTCTCGCGGTATACTTCACAAGCGCGCAGCACATCCTCGCGCTGGTCGAGCCAGAACGCGATATGATTGGTTCGTCCCGCAACCCCGCTAAGCTTGCCCGAACGATCAACGGCGTCCCTTATCAGCCCGAGATCGTGCGACATCGGCGTCGTTGAGACGAAGGCGCCAAGAACAACATTTGGCGCATGGTCAAAGCGGATCAGCTCCGTGAAACGGTAGCCGAGCACATCCCGATACCAGTGCGCGTCGCGCAACGTGTCGTCGGTGTTGAAAGTCACATGGTCGATGCGCCTCACCGCGGCGCCTCTCGGAACGTAACGCTGCGGCCTGTTCGGATAAAGCGGCGCCAACTCCGGGCTTGGCCGATAACGTTCGACCTCCCAAAACACTTCGTGCACATGCCCGCCGGGGCTGCGGTAGCGATACGCCGGACCCTGCCCCATATCCGCGTCGCGCCAGCCGAGCCCGGCGGCCGCTCGTTCTATCCGCGCGACCACTTCCTTCAGCTCATCCGGTCCTTCGGTCCGCCAAGCGCTATGCGCAACCGCGGGAGCCGGGCCTTCGGTAAGCTGCAAGCTATGAAAGAAGAATTCGCCCCAGCCGCGCAAATAGACCGACTGTCCTTGTTGTCCCGACACTTCGAGGCCCAATACATCTCGATAAAACCGGAGCGATTCTTCCGGCTTGGGCGTAACCACTTCGACATGAGCGAGCTGGGAGATTAAGCGGTTGACCATCGTTTTCCTCCGAGAACCAATGACAGGCACCAGGCGTGTTATCAGTACATCCGCACTTTCGGATCGCGTGGAAGCCCGAGCAGAAAGCGTCCGCGCGACTGTCCGCTGAGATCGGTGCTTAATCCGACATGCGCGGCGATGGCATGAACATCCCGCCAGGCCCGCTGGATCAGATTCTCGTCGCGCATGCCGCGCGCGCCGCTCATGTCAAATAAAGTGTCGACGGCCGTGCAGATCATCCGTACCGCATGGCCATAAGCGGCAAAGCTCCGCGTACGTGCGGCGGCGTCGCCGGGACCACCGTCGCGAATGACATCGAGATTACGCCGCAGCAGTAACTCGGCGCCGTCCAGATCGAGTTCGGTCTGCGTGACGCGCATTTGTACGTGCGGCCATTCCGATACGCTTTCACCAGTCGAAGTCGCGACTTTCTCTTGCGTCCATTTGAGCCACTCGTTGAAAGCGCCGCGCGCCACGCCTAGAGCAGGCGCGGATAGCGCATGGGGAAACGTGCAAATCATCGCGCCCCGATAGAGCGGACCGGCGTTTACACGTGAGCCCGGCGTCGCGCCCTCGCGGAAGTCGTCCATCGCCAACGTCCGATGAGCGGGGACTTTCACGTCCTGAACGAGAAGGTCATTGCTTCCGGTCCCGCGCATTCCGACGTTGTGCCAAGTATCCTCGATCGCGTAGTCCTCGCGCGGGATCAGGAATTGTCCGGCGTGCGGCGGACCTTGCGGGCCAAAGACCATCGCTGCCACGATCGCCCAGTCGCTGTAATCGACGCCGCTGACAAATGCCCAGCGTCCGGACAGCTGATACCCGCCCTCCGTCGGCGTCGCCTTGCCGGTCGGATAGACCATGGCGGCGATGTTGCGATCCGGCGTGTCGCGCCAAACGTCGTGCTGCGCTTCCTCGGGGAACGCGGCGAGCCACCAATCGTGAATGTTGAGGAGACTGGCGCACCAGCCAGTCGAGCCGCACGCTGAGGCGATCTCGACAGCCACATCGAAAGCGGCATCGTGGCTGATTTCGTACCCACCCCATTTTCGCGGCTGCAGGATGCGCGCCAAACCGGCTCCAACGATCGCTTCGATCGTCTCGTTCGCAATCCGCCGGTCGGTTTCGACCTGTTGCGCATGCTCGCGCAACAATGGCGCCAAGCCGCGAGCCCGGCGCATGACCTCGTCGCGCGTGGGTGAAATCGCTTCGGAGCTTAGTGTTGTGACAGACATGAATTCACTCCACGTTGGGACTATGCGGCTCACGCGGTTCCAGGCTGCAGAGCCGGCGCGCGCAAGCCGCCAATCACGACAAAGCAAACGGCACTGGCGATCAGAATGGCCGCGGAGACCCAGCCGATCGCAGCAAATCCGGCGAACTGCGCGACGGCGCCTCCTAGCGCCGGGCCGATTGCTGCGCCAAGCGTCAACATCGCCGGTGTCGAAGAGGCCGCTCGTCCGCTCGGATCGAGCTTTGCAATCGTTCCGAACATGAATGTGTGACTGAAGATCGTCACGAAGACGAGAAGACTTCCCGCCACTGCATACGGCAGGAACAATGTGGAATTCGAAGCAGCGACGCAGATACCCGCGTGAATCAGCAAAGCGACGCAGATCGCACCAAGGCGTGGCACTGCATTCTCAAGCAGGGCTGCAACAATTGGCGCCAGCAGATTGAGGAAACCGCTGACGACCAGCATGTGGCCAATGTCCGATGCCGGAAAATCCCTCCATGCACCGATGCGTTCGAGAAAAGCGTATGTCTGCCCCTGCCCAGCAGACAAAAGCGCGACGCCGACGAACGCAAGAATGACTGCAAGCCTTAGCGGGACGCCGCCTGCTTCGGCCGCCGATGTTTTTGCCCGGCCGACTGCACCATCTGGCGGTTGCGGAAAGGCGGAGGCTGCCGCAACCGCACCGAGGATCAGCAGGCCACCGAGAACGTAGAAAAGAACGTTGGGGCTGTGCTGCACCACATCCGGAACGGTTGCGAAGAGCACAATCGAGAAGATGGCAACGCCGAAGTTGACGTTGGCAAAGAGCCGGTGCGGGCGAACGCTGCGGGAGATGGTGCCATGCACCATCGACAGACCTGATCCGGCTCCTATTCCGGCGATGAAATGCGTCGGCACAAGTGCCGCAAACCCGTCGACATGGATAATTGCATAAAAGGCAAGTGCGCCGACGATGAAACCGCCGATCGCAATCAAACGCGCCGGCAGTCGGTCGAAGCGCGGCGCGAGCGAAACGCTGGTGAGAAAAACCCCGGTCATATAGGCGGTTATCAACAAACCCGCCTCGGACGGGCTCATATGCCGAAATTGGATCAAGACCCCGACCCAAAGCGGCATGGACACGAGGTCCAGCATGCCGGCCGCGTGGCCGATCAGCAGTGCTCCCCTGCCGACAACTCCTTCCGTGGATGTCGCCATTCGAACCTCCCCTCGATTTTTCCAGCGGTTGTTTCCACTGTCAGGTTTTATGTGACCGAAGCGTCATACACCTTGTTTGCTCCGGTGGTTTGAACTGTTTGCGGGCCAGCCGGTCCCCTCAAGATTTGAGCCGCCCAATCAGAGAAAAATTCGATCCCAAGCAGCGAATTGTCGGCCTGGCAATGCTCGGCACCGCCCGTGCTGTTGTCGAACAGCTTGAGTTCCTTGATCGGCGCACGAGTGGCTGCCGCAACGAGCTTACGCGCGTCCGCAACGGGAATTTGGCGGTCGCCTTCTCCATGAATGATCAAAAGCGGGCATTCGATCGAGTCCGCAATCTCGTCGAGTTTCATGCGGGCCGTGATATCGAGTACCTTGTCCATGGTGTCGACGCCGAAAACCCATTGCGCATGCTCAGCCCAGCTCGAGACCGACAATGCGGTCCCTTGCCGGCGCGCGCGTGCCAGCGTCACAGCGCCGTAATCCCATTGGCCGCCCCAGCAAATACACGCCGCCAATCGCTTTTCGAATGCCGCCGACCGAGCCGCATAGTAGCCGCCGAGGCTCACGCCAATGACGCCGATGCGGCCGGAATCAATATCGCGCCGCGTTTGCAGATAATCGACGCAAGGGCTCGTCGCGCGCTCGGTCTCGGGAAATGCATGCAAGCCGCGCAGGCGCAACGCTTCCCCGACACCGGGGTGATCTATGAACAGCACGGAAATGCCGCGCGCCGAAAGCTCAGGCCCGATGCCGAACAAAAACAGATATTCTTTCGAGACGTCGAAGCCACTAAAAAAGATAAGGCAGGGTCGGGGCCCGGCGCTCTGCGCCTTGTACAATAACCCGGGGAGGGAGTTGTGCTCGAACGGAACTTCGACCTGTTCGACTGGATCCTTCAACAATTCGATGCTCTTTCGCACTAAGTCACGGGCGCGGGTGTACGCCTTCTCCCGCGCCGTATCGTGCCCGCGCATCATCCGCTCGCTCATCAGCGCATAGGCTGCGGCGCGCCGCAATTTCGAACCGGCACTGAGCCGGAATCCGCGCTGAAGGTCCGACTCTGCCATCGCTTGCGCGGCTTGGGAGAGCCTGGCCCAACTCTGTTGCCACTGGGATAAGGTCTGGTCTTCTGAACCAGCCGCAATAGGTTTCAACTCGCGACAAGCGGTATCAATATCAGAAAGAACCCCGCCGCATTGGAGCGCAAGCATGACCGCAAGGCTCCACGGATAATTGTCTGGGAAATATTCGAACACTTTCCCTCCCGACGCTCGGCCGAATTCTTCTTAGAGACTGGCGAGAACCGTTACCGAGTTTGTCGTTACGACGCGTAACAACAAAGCATCCTGGAGTCAATGCGGCGGGAGCGAGCGGGTCGATGGCCGGATCGCTGTTGGGCAAGCAGCAGAGATTGCGGCCGCGATTTGAGATGTCTCTTGCCCGCAAATGCCGAACGTTCCCAGCATGTTTTGAGTTTACGCCCGATCACGCTCAGAAACAGTGCCTACAGCGTCTCCGGCATCGGCACAGCCTTGCCGTCGGCCAGCGCGAATTGCGGGATGTGCCCGAGACCCTGAACCAGCCGCGCATCGGCGCCGAGCGTTTTCTCCCACTCGTGGCCTTCGGTGAGGATCACGCCGGCGCCGACGATGTTGGCGCCGGCCGCACGCACCAGCGCAAGCGTTGCGGCAAGACTGGAACCCGTTGCCACGACGTCGTCGACCACGACCACGCGCCGCCCGGCAAGCAGCGGCATCGAACGGCGATCGAGCATCAGACGCTGTTTGCTCGCGGTCGTCACCGACTGCACTTCCTGCACCAGCGCGTCGGCCAGATGAATCTTCGGCGACTTTTGCGCAATCACGTACTGGTCGAGACCGAGCGCGCGCGAGACTTCGATGACCACGGGGATGCCGAGCGTCGCTGCGCCGACAATGATGTCCGGCTTGAGCGGGCCAAGTTTCGCGGCGAGCGCCTTGCCGATGCGCTCGCCGAACTTCACGCCCATATCGATCACCATCAAGAGCGAAATCGCCAGCTTGTCGTTGATCGCGACGATCGGCAGCGTCACCGGCTCGCCGGCGATATCGACGGTGTAGGTTTGCATCCTGGATCGCCCTTTCAGCAGCGGCCTTGGCTACCGTTACCGCGATCAAAGAGCAAATGTCGCGCCAACTCGCGTTCCGCGCCTATTGGCGGCGCTGCAATTCGGCATTGCCGGCGGGGGGAGAAAATCACTCGTGCCACGGATTGACAAACAAACCCACCATTCCGGTCGAGCCCTTGAAGTGTGCGGGGGCAGGGCCGAACTTCGCGATCAGCTCGTCTCGCGTCAGGCCCGGCGGCAACTCTTTCGGATCGAAGTCGGTTGCGACGAGAATGAAAGTGTAGTGATGCGGCGTCGTATTCGGCGGCGTGCACGGCCCGGAGTAATATCCGACACCCATCGTGCTTTTGCCGCCAACATAATTGCTGGAGGCTTTGCTGACTTCACCTTCGGCAAAGCCGTGAACGGACGCCGGGATGCCGTAGGCGACCCAGTGGCTGACGCCGGACGGTGCTCGGCCTTCGGGATCGAACATCGTTAGAACAAAGCTCTTGGTACCCGCGGGCACGTTCGTCCAGGAAAACTGCGGCGACACGTTATCGCCAACGCAGTTCGGACTGTCGGGGCGGTTGGCTTTGCTGTTGGCTACTCTCAGCGGCATTATCTTGCCGTCTTGAAACGTCGTCGATTTCAGGGTGAAGATCTCTGCCGCACTGGCCGCCGTTCCGGCAAAAGCAAATCCAAGTGTCGCGGTCGCAATCGCGACCAGGTTTCGGGTCGTGCGCATGAATTCTCCTCGTGCTTCGAACCGGACGGTAGCTTTTCACCTATAGCAATGCTGCCGGACTGATCCGGCGTCAACGTGGTCGCGCTTGCCGGCGCAGCTGATGCGCCAGCTCGTGCTGCCGAGCGCTGACGGAGTTCGTACGTCAACTACCGGCGCGCAGTTTGCGCGCCGCCGCCGAGTGCCGCCGGATCAGATCGGCGAGGTCAAGTCCGGGAAGCTGACCGTTCTCGACAATCCAGCGCCCGCCGACCATGACGCGGTCGGCGCGGTGCGCGCCGCAAAGGACCAATGCGGCCAGCGGATCGCCGCTGCCGGAAAAGCGCAATTCATCGAGCTTGAACAGGGCAAAATCGGCCATCTTGCCGACGGCAATCTCGCCGATATCCGTTCGCCCGACGCACGCCGCGGAGCCCTTGGTCGCCCAGCGCAGCGCGTCCTTGTGGCTGACTTTTTTCACGCCGTAGCGGTTCCGTTGCAGCAGGAACGCGGCGCGCACTTCCTGCATCAAATTCGAGGAGTCGTTCGATGCCGAGCCGTCAACGCCGAGACCGACGCGCATCCCGGCCTCTTCCATAGCGCACACCGGACAGGTGCCGGACGCCAAAGTTTGATTGCTGCAGGCGCAATGCGCGACGGTGGTGCCCGCGCGCGCAAGCCGTTTGATCTCGCCGTCGTTGAAATGAACGCCGTGCGCGAGCCACGTCTGCTCGTTGAGCCAGCCGCAATCCTCCAGATAGTCGAGCGGCCGGCATTTGTAGAGCTCAAGGCAAAAGCTGTTCTCGTCCTCGGTTTCGGCGAGATGGGTGTGCATGCGCACATCGAGCCGTTTCGCCAAGTCCGCGGTCGCGCGCATTAGCGAGGTCGTCACCGAAAACGGCGAGCATGGCGCGAGCCCGATCTGCACCATCGCGCCTTCGCCGGTCTCGTGGTAGCGCACCACCACGCGCTCGGAGTCGGTGAGGATGGTGTCTTCGTCCTGGACCACGCTGTCCGGCGGCAGCCCGCCGTCGCGCTGCGAAAAATTCATCGAGCCGCGGGTTAGCAGAACGCGCAGGCCCAGCCGCCGCGCCGCAGCGACCTGGATGTCGACGCCGTCTTCGGTGCCGGCGGGAAACACATAGTGATGATCGGTCGTCGTGGTGCAGCCGGACAGGATCAGTTCGGCCATCGCCAGCGTCGTTGCAAGCTCGATCGCTTCCGGCGTCAGCCGCGCCCAGATCGGATAGAGCGCCTGCAGCCAGGGAAACAGTTCGCGGTCAAGCGCCGCGGGAACCGCGCGCGTCAGCGTCTGGTAGAAGTGATGATGGGTGTTGATCAGGCCCGGCAGCACCACATGCTCGCCGGCGTCGAAGGTCTCCACGCCGGGCGTACCCGGCTTGCGTCCTGCCGGCACCAGCTCGGCAATGCGGCCGTCCTTCACCACGACGCCGCGCTCGGCGCCCTCGGTGAAAATCGCAAGCGGGTCCTTGATCCAGAATGCGCGTCGTTCGTTATTAGTCATTTTGACGGTGTTGCTGAATGATGGTATCGGCTGAACAGCGGTCGTTCAGGTTTTTTCATTCTTGGTAATGGCCTGCTGCAATTTTGGCACTTCCAGCGTTTTGATCAAAACAGCTTCCGGCTCTTCGACCGGCCAGTTCAGATATTTTTCTCTCGCCATTCGCTCAACGATTGGTCTGTTCTGGCGAAATTTGTGTAGAGGCTCTTCATTGCTAGGGCCGGTTGTCGCCCCGAAGTTGTCGTCCAGCGCTTCCCGGCTGATTGCGCAGCGGACGGCGTGCCCAAGAGCTTCTCCAACGAATGTAACGACAGCAAAGTCAGATCGTGCGGAAGAATCACTAAAGGTAAGATCAATTCCAGGCATCATGCTCCGTAGTCCGCCTATGGTCTTTAAGAGATTATCGCGCGTGCTCGCCGGAATTTGGCTTAAGCCCTCGGCCAGAGATTGGCGCCAGATGGGGCGTCGATTAAATGCTTCGTTCCAAGATGATTTAAGTTCGTAGGGTCTCTTGTCATTTAGTATTTCAAGCAGCGCTACTGATTGTTGAATGTCTTTGTCGCGTTTGGCTGCTCCTTCTTGACGGCGACGCGAAATTATCAATTTGTGAATGGCATAGCGCTGGGGTGATGGGACCAGTACATAAATTCCAGCGTTATGTAGGACTACTGCGGGCTCAGGGTCATAAATTAGGAAATCCAGGAAACGGAGAGGCTCTGCGTCTGTTTGAAGCGCCGGAAGATGCAGCGGGACATCGGTATCAGGACTTTCATTCGGGGTGAGGAAGTCAACTCGGAAGCCTCCTTTGGCGACATAGCTGGTGACGCTGCGTTGGTGAATGTGCGGAACGGCTCGGAATGTTTTGTCCACATCCCTGAGCACGTCGAGCACGGGAGGTATTTGGTCGCCGACGGCTACTGATACGTTTTTGAATTGGGCTACGTCAACGTCGCCCGTTTGTAAAATTGAGTGTGGAAGTCTCGCGCCGAGCATTGGTGCATACGTTTGATATGCGACGGTTCCGACTAAGACTCCACGAAGACGAAATACACCAGCTTGCGCTAAGGCCGCGACGATATCGCCAATTTCCTTGAGCGACCGCTGAAGCCCATATGTACGGATAAGAGCCGAGACGAGTGCCCGACGTTCGCGTTCGTCGTCTCGTGTTCGCTTGTGTTGCGAAATTTGTTCCAGGAGATCGGGTGTTTCGGGGCCGACATACTTTTGTTCACGTCCGGCGGTCGACGACTTTTGAAAGTACCAATAGCGCCTGTCGTTGATTGTCTTCGGAACAAATGTGCCGTCCTCCGAAAACGCCTCGTTGAACGCGGTTGCTCTACAGCGGTCCAGGAGTTCCGCATATGTCGTCTGCATAAGGAGAGATGGGGGAGGCACAGAATATTCCCCATTTATACGCAACCTGCGAGTTGCGTATAATCGAATGGCTGACCGAGTGCAAGGGCTTTTATACGCACATTGCAGGTCGCGTATAAAAATGACATAAGACATTGAAAAATGGCCATAATTACGATCGAAAAGAGATATCTGATAGACCGCATACCCTCGACTTGATCATCTTTTAGATAGACGCGGACACCGGCGGCCAGCCGACTCCGCTGCCCCGCTGGATCTGGCGCGCGACATTGAGGATCAGCGGCTCTTCGAACCTCGACGCCACGATCTGCATGCCGACCGGCAAGCCGTCCTCCGACAGGCCGGCGGGCGCCGTCGCTGCCGGCAGGCTCACCAGCGTGATCAGGTAAGCCGGCGCGATCCAGTCGATGTAGTTCTCGAACTTCTTGCCGTTGATCTCGTTCGGAAAGTTCATTTCGATCGGATAGGGTTTCACCGGCGCCGCCGGCGTGAGCAGGATATCGTAGCTGTCGAACATTTTGCGGAATTGATGGAATATTTGTTCGCGCTGGTGCTCGGCGGCGGCGAAGTCGAGCGCCGTCAATTTCAGCCCGGCTTCGACGTTGCCTCTCAGATTGGGGCCGAATTCGTTGATCTGCGCAAGCCGCTGATATTGCTGGCCGACCATCCAAAAGCCGCGCCAGGTCTGATACGCAGCGCGCCCGCCGCTGACGTCGAAGGCGATGTGCTCCACCTTGGCGCCAAGTTTCTCGAGCGCGGCCGCGGCGTTGCTGCAGATCGTATCAATTTCGGCTTCGACGCCGATGCCGGCGATGTCGGAGACGTACGCGATGCGCAGGTCTTTAATGTCTTCGCGGCGTTCGAGCGCTGCGAACGCACTCTGCCATGGCGGCGCGACCGATATCGGCGACAGCCGCGTGAAGCCGACGATGGCGTCGAGAAACAGCGCGGCGTCTTCGGCGTCATGCGCCATCGGACCGTGGACCTGTCCGGGATCCCAGGGCAGGTGCAGCGGGCGGCTCGGCGTCAATCCCGGCGTCGGCCGCAGCCCTACGATGCCGCAGAACGCTGCGGGGATGCGGATCGAGCAACCGTAATCGGTGCCCTGCGCGATCGGCACCATGCCGGCAGCAACCGCGGCGGCTGAGCCGCCGGATGAACCCGCCGGGCTCAACGCCGGATTCCACGGATTGCGCGTCGGGCCGAATAGTACGTTGTTGGTGTTGGCGCCGCAGGCGAATTCCGGCGTGTTGGTCTTGGCGAGCACAATGGCGCCGGCGGCTTTAAGGCGGCGCACGGCCTCGGCATCCTCGGTCGGCACGTAATCCTTGAACAGCGGCGAGGCGAAGGTAGTGCGGATGCCCGCGGTCGGGGTCACGTCCTTGACCGCGATCGGCAGGCCATGCAGCGCGCCGAGCGGTTCGCCCTTCATCACCGCGCTTTCCGCGAGCCGCGCCGCGTCGCGGGCCTGTTCGGCCGCGAGCGTCACGATGGCGTTGAGCTTCGGATTGAGCGCTTCGATCACGGCGAGAAAAGCGTCGAGCACTTCGACCGGACTGGCGGCGCGGGTGCGGATGAGCTGCGCCAGCTCGCGCGCCGTTTTAAGCGCCAGCGCTCCGCCGGCCGCGGACCGGTTTAGCGCGTCTTGTCGCGGGGCTGCTGAGGGCATGCACTACTCGCCAGCGTCGATGATGGCGATGCAGGGTCCACCGCCCTGCGGTCCCTGATGCATGGCATCGACCGAAACAAACACCGCAGGATCGCCGATCGCCGCCGCGGCCACGCCGCCGACCGCGCCCTTGGCGTGACGATGCCACGGCACATCGGAATCGTCGAGCATGATCTGGCGCCGGCCGCGCAGCTTGCCGGTGCGGTCCGCCTCGCACTTCATGAAGCAGTTGACCAACCGGCCTTTCAGATCCGCGGCGCGCGGTCGTTCCGGCAGATCGAGGCCGGCGTTACGGATCGACTCGTAAATGCCGTCGATATCGAGCGCGTCCTTCATCACCGCATGGCCGATGCGATAGCGGCCGCCGGCGGCGGCCTTGTTGCCGAGCAGCACAATCTGCGCCTGCGTCAGTTCCACGCCCGACGAGCAGGAAGCGACCGACGAATAGAGGTCGAGGTTTTTGCAGATCTCCTCGGCCTTGGGCATCTTGATTTCGCCAAGGCCTACGGCGATGCCGAGCCCGGTGGTGCCGTTCGACACTCCCATGGAATCGTGTACCTCGCACGCGACCTCGTGCCCGCGCTTGTGCGCTTCGCTGACCGAATCCACCGTTAAGAGCGGTGTCTTGGTCTGCACGTAGTGCACATCGGCCGGATCGTCGATGCCGGCATTGCGCATCGCTGCCCGCACACCGTCGGCGACTTTCTCGACCATGGCTGGCCGGCCGATGTCTTCCGGCAGCAGCTCCACGCTCATCGCCGTGCCGATGACGAGCCGCGATTTATTGGCCGGGCCGGTCTTGGCATTGCGGGCGAAAACCGTGGCGTGCGGGGTGATAACGCCGTCGCAGCCGCCCGACCAGACCATGGGGATATGCGCGATGTCCTTTTCGGAGCGGCTGCCAAGCTTTTTCAGCACCGCGCGAAACGCCTGATCGGCGAGGATGCGGGTAAAATCGTTGACGCCGCCATTGCCTTCGGTCTTGCCGATGACCGCGATGACCTCGTCGGCTTTGAACTGGCCCTTGTTGATTGCGGCCTCCATGCCGGAGGCGTCTTGCACATTCTTCAATTCGACCTTGGCAACTTCGATAGCCATTACCCTTAGTCCTCGCTCGTTAACGTGTCTCATCACGCTCCCCTTTGACGGGGGACGGGCATATCCGGCAAAGTAACGGCCCTGCGGCCGAAGATAAACTGTCGTCCGGCAGCGTGTCTCGCCGCCGGCATGGCGGTCACTGCGCCGCCACGGGTAACCGTTAACCTGCGATGTCGATGTCGAGTGATACACACCACCCCGATCCGCCGCCGCCCAAAGCCGGTGGGCGCACGCCGTTCGAGCAGATTGCACTTTTGTTACAGGGCGGGGGTGCGCTTGGCTCGTACCAGGGGGGAGTCTATCAGGCGCTGGCCGAGGCGGACCTGCATCCGGACTGGGTCGCCGGAATTTCCATCGGGGCGTTCAACTCGGCGATCATTGCGGGCAATCCCCCGGAAGCGCGGGTCGATCGCCTGCGCGAGTTTTGGGAGACCGTCTGCTCGTCGCCTCTTGGGATTCCGTTTTTCAAATTCATCGACTTGAAAAATGATTTCAGCCACATGACCGTCAATCAGGCGCGGGCATGGAACATCCTGATGTTCGGCGCGCCCAAGTTCTTCGTCCCGCGCCCGCCGCCTGCAGTGCTGTTTCCCGGCCATGCCGGCAGGGCGAGTTTCTATGACAATGCGCCGATACGCGAGACGCTGGCCCGGGTGGTCGATTTCGATCGCATCAACAAGGGGTATATGCGCTTTAGCGTGGGAGCAGTCGATGTCTGCTCCGGAAATTTCACTTACTTCGACACCACAACTCATCGCATCGGGGTCGAGCATGTTGTCGCCAGCGGCTCGCTGCCGCCGGGCTTCCCGTCGACCGAAGTCGATGGCAATCACTACTGGGACGGCGGCCTCGTGACCAACACGCCGCTGCAATGGGTGCTCGACAACCGGCCGCGGCGGGACACGCTCGCGTTTCAAGTCGACTTGTGGAGCGCCCGCGGACAACTGCCGAAGGACCTGATCGACGTCGAGGTCCGCCACAAGGAAATCGTCTATTCGAGCCGCACCCGCGCGGCGACGGATCACTATAAGACCGCGCAAAAGATGCGGAATGCGCTTGCGACCTTGTTGAAGAAGCTTCCACCTGAACTGTGCGACGGCGAAGAGGTAAAAATCCTTGAGGCTCACGCCGACGACAAAGTGTGCAACATCGCGCACCTGATCTATCGCTCCAAAAACTACGAGGGTTTCTCCAAGGATTTCGAGTTTTCCCGCCGCACCATGGAGGAGCATTGGCAGGCGGGTTATCGCGACGCCCAATACACGCTTCAAAATCCGCAAGTGTTGCAGCTTCCCGATCGGCTTGAAGGTGTTCGTACCTTCGATTGCGGCCTCAATCGGCGGGATTAGCGGCCGCGTCCGGGACGGCAACGACGCTTATCGTGCGCGGAGAATTCGATGTTGGATGGCGTGATGCTGCTGTGGTTTGTGTTGGCGGCAGTGTCGCTCGTGTTTGTCGCCATCGACATCCGCACCACGCCGGAATCTCCGGTGCTGAAGTGGGGCTTTTTGCTGCTGACGGCCTATACCGGCGTGGTCGGTGCGTTCCTCTACGTGCTCGGCTGCCGTGAGCCGCTGCCGGGGCTGCACGAACGCTACGTCGCCGTGCGATGGCGGCAAACGCTGGGATCGACCATGCATTGCGTGGCGGGCGACGGCGTCGGCATTCTTGCCGGCGCAGTCATATCAAGCGTCATCGGGCTCCCCGGCATCACCGAGGTCGTTGTCGAATACGTTCTGGGCTTCGCCTTCGGCTGGACGATTTTCCAGGCGCTGTTCATGCGCGACATGGCCGGAGGCTCTTATCGGCTCGCCCTGACCAGCACATTCATCCCCGAACTGCTGTCGATGAACCTTCTGATGGCGGGCATGGTGCCGACGGTGATGATACTCAAGACGCTGATCCGATCGGCCAACGATCCTACTAATCCCAGCTTCTGGTTCGTTATGTCGATGGGGCTGCTTGTTGGCTTCATCATCGCATATCCGATGAATTGGTGGCTGGTGGCCAACCACCTCAAGCACGGTATGATGACGGTGCGCCCGGCAGGTGCCGCCGCGATGGCGCATGGTCCCAATCTCGGTAAGGGTGAACAAGTCGGAATGGATCACGCGGCCCACGCCGGGCCACCGATGTCCATGGCAACGGCCGCGGCCCCGCGGCCGTCAATACCGGTGATGACGGTGCTGTCGTTCCTTGCGCTTGCAGCAGGCTTGGCGATCGCCTTCCTACAGCGATTGCCGTGAGCGCGGCGAACTTTCGCTCGGACCAACGCGGCTCGCGTCGGCAACAGGATCATTTCAGGCGGATCGAACCCACGGCTTGACTTCGCCGCGGAGCATTTTGTCAAGCCCCGTGCCGCGATCGATCTTGATGTTATCATTAGTCGAGAAGCGATTTGATTTGCGCTAGCAGTTCAGGCACGGCCTCCGTCGCCGTGGTCCACAGGATGTTGCGGTTGATGTCGGAATAAGCATGCACAAGGCGATGGCGCATGCCGATAATGATTGCCCAAGGGACCTCAGGGTGCTGGTTACGGAACTCGACGCTAACCCTGTTGGCCGCTTCACCTACGATCTGGACCGCATAAACGAGAGCGAATGTCAACATTTCGTCCTCGTTCAAATCCTGGCGGCATCGCCCTTCGGTGAAATGAATTGTGGAAGTCAGCGCATCGACAATGTGATGGAGACGAACCCGATCAGCCGGCTTCATACTGTGGCTCCGCCGACCGAACGACCTCGTCACGGAAATACCGGCTCAAATCCTGCACTGTGCGCAGATCCACCTTACGTCCATCTAACAGGGACGACAGTTCAAGCTCAATTTCCGCCATCGTGAGAAGACTCGGCTTGGCGTCTGGTTCGAACTCCACGAGCAGGTCGACGTCGCTGTCGGGCCGGCTGATGCCCTTCAGCGTCGAGCCAAACAACGAGAGCCGACGGATGTGATGGCGGCGGCAGATGGACGCCAGCGCGTCGGCATCGTTGAACAGCGACAGTGCCATTTCCATGCTCCCTCAATATTGAATTGCTGGGATAAACATTTCTCAATGCGACTTTGGCGACTTCAGTGGCCATTACGTTTAGTCCTCGCTGGTGTCCATTTCGCTCAATTGTTTGAAGTCAGTTGACCGCGACAAAGCGGCAAAAATCAAAGACCTTGCGCCGCTCGTTACACCTCGCCATTGGCTTCATACGAGCGTTGGGCTGGCTAATAACATCTACTTTAGCATTAGGCACTGCTCGCCTCACTAAGTATCCGACAGCACGATCAACGCCTTTTCCGACAATCAACACAGCCGATGGATCGCAGCCGACGCCGAACCCGGGGTGCCAAGGATTGCTCGCCGTAGCCGAGGCAATAGACGAACCGGACGAATTTACTTTGGACAAATCCACTCTCGATGCCTTCTAGTGGCCGAACGCAGTTCTTTGCCTCGTCCTTGTCCGTCCATACATGGGATTCCGCCAACATGACGACACGAACCTCCGGCGGTCGCCATGCTAAACGCAGACGTTCGACTTCCTCAGCAATTTTGAAGCTCTCGGCTTCCGATCCTATTATTGCGGCGGCGCGATCGTATGCCTCGCGTAAAGAGGCGGATTGAGGTGGCGTGGCGCTTGTGGAGTCCATCGAATGATCTCAGCCCGACCGCACCCACGGCTTGACATCGCCACGGATCATTTTCTCAAAACCCATGCCGCGATCGATCATCGGCCGCTCGCCGCGCCGCTCGCCCTTGAGCTTGTTGCGCAGCGCGGTAGTCACGTCGGCGTCGATCGCATATCCGGCGCCTGCGGCACCGGGCCTGAGCACGACGCCATAGTCGTCACGCGCTGCGGCGACTGACACCTTGCCCTCGGTCACGTCGCGTTGGACGAGTTCGGGCTCGCGCTCGAGCGGATCGCCCCAGCCGCCGCCGCCGGTGGTGACGACGCGGACGATCTGGCCCGCCTTGACCGGCTCGCCGTCGACCAGGCCGCCGAGATCGTGCGGCTTGCCTTCGGTGTCAACGGTCACGCAAAACGGCGTCCCCGCTTTGCCGCCGTTGAGCCCATAACAGCCGAGCCGCACGCGGTCGGCGGTGACGATGGTGCGGCAGTCGACCAGCGCGCGGTAATGTTTGTCGTAACCCAGGCCGCCGCGGCGTTTGCCGGCGCCGCCGGAATCGGTACGCAGGGCGAGTTTCTCCACGAGCAGTGGAAACCGCGTTTCGGTGAATTCGGCCGGCTGATTGCGCAGAGTCCGGGACGATGTGGATGGCATCGTTGCCGTCGCCGTAGTAACGGCCGCCGGAGCCGCCGCCCAACACTTCGCGGGACAGAAACGCCTTGCCGTTCTTGTCGGCGCCATAGAAGCCCGTGTAGCGAATGGTCTCCTGATCCGCCGGCATCCGCCCCTGCGCCGCCTGCGCAACAACGCCGGCAAGAAGGCCGAGACAACGCAACAGCACGAACGAACGCGCGTTGGTCGCCGCCGGCCATTCCGGCGTGATCAAAGTGCCTTTCGGCGGAAACACCACATCAAAGACTTCGCAAACGCCTTCATTGACGTGAATCTCCGCCGCGCGTTCCGGCGTATCGGCGAGGTTACGCAGGATCGGCGCAATCCATTTGATCAGGAACGCGCCGCCGGCGTAATCCGCCGGCCAGTTGATCGGGCCGGTCGATTGCGGATCGGTGCCGGTGAAATCGAGCGTGATGCGGTCGCCGTTTTTGATCAGCGTCAGCGCGAGCTTGTGCAGCTTCGGATCGGTGACGCCGTCGTGCTCGACGTAATCTTCCCAGCGGTATTCGCCGTCGGCGATCTTCGGCAGGAGTTCGTTACGAAAAATATCGCGGCAGGTGTCGAGGATGGCCTGAAAGCACGCCTCCACCGTCTCGCGGCCGAAGCGCTCAAAGAGTTCCGCCATCCGCCGCGCGCCCATCAGACACGCCTGCACCTCGCTGTCGAGATCGGCGGCCAGCGTTTCCGGCACCCGGGTGTTGCGTTTGATGATGGTGAAGACCGCATCGTTGCGCACGCCGCGATCGTAGAACTTGATCGGCGGCACCGCGAGGCCTTCCTCGAATACCGTCGTCGCGGTGCCCGGCATCGAGCCGGGTACGCGGCCGCCGATATCGTCGTGGTGGCCGAAGGCCTGGATGTAGGCGACGACTTCGCCCTGATGGAACACTGGCACCGTGCTGCACAGATCGGGCAGGTGGCCGATCGAACCTTCGGTCAGATAGGTGTCGTTCATCAGAAACACGTCGCCGGGCTGCATGGTGTGCGGGGGAAAATCGCGCACCACGGCATTCGGCATGGCGGAGTAAGAGCGGCCGGTCAGCTTGCGGCAATAACGATCGAACAAGCCGACACGGTAATCGTGCGCTTCGCGGATCATCGGCGAGCGTGCGGTGCGCTCGATTGAGTATTCGATCTCGGCCTCGATGGAATTGAGCGTACCTTCGACGATTTGCAGGACGATCGGATCGACCTCGCGCTTGGGCAAGACCGGCGCGGTCGGCCAGGGCCATTCCTTGGCATGCACGTTCATCATGACGAAAGCCTCCGCAGGCTTCGTTTTATGCGGGCAATCCTGCATAATTTCCAGCCTGATTTTAACGCACAACGGAGGCTATCGGCTTTGCCAGATTTATCGCGGAACGAGAACGACTAGCCGCCAAGGTTTTGCCGCCAGGTGCTCGAGCGGCTTACGTTAAGCCGCGCTTGCCGGGTCGACCTTGGTTCCGGTCTGAGCCACTTCATGTGCGCCACCGGCTGGCGCGGGCTCCGCGGCGGCTTGCGCCGGTGCAGCGATGTCCGGATCACGCCAATCCCGCGCCATTGTGAGAAGTGCGGCCTGGAAGCGCTTGAACATGGCGATGCTGGCGGCATCCATATCTTGGATCGGCCCGGCCACATCCAGAACGAGATTCAGGGCGCGATAGCGATCGACCGGGTCCTTGAGCAACTCGGCCAAGGATGTGACGGCATCGTCGGCGCTAAATTCCACGATCGCCGACTGCTCATAGATCATGTGGGCGCGAGTCTCCGGCGTCATCGAATTGAACGGCGGACGAGCGTGCAGCAGCCGGTCGGAACGTTCCAGGCGCTCGCGCCGCACTGAACCGCGCGCCCGGGCCAGCAGGACCAGCATGCGAACGATGCCTTTCGCGTAGCCGCCCAGCTTGGTCTTGCTGATCGCCTCCCGCACGTGCGGGAATTTGCTGACGTCGTGCGATTGCGGCCGCGCTTGCCGCGCGGCGCCAAGGCGTTTCATCCACGGCGTGCCATAAAGGCCACGGAAGCTGAGCTCGATCGCGGCGTCGCGGGTGTCGCGATAAAGATCCCAGCCGCGCTCGATACAGTCGGCCCAAAGCTGTTCGAGCTGGACGAATGGATTGTCTGCGGCGGCCGGCTCACGCTCGTCGTGCGCCCGCTCCGCAAGGTCGTCGATGTAGGAAAAGAACGGAGTTTTGTGCGAGAAAAAATAATGCTGTGCGCGCATCGGGTGAAGCCGAGTGCGCGCTTCGACATCAGACGGCGTGATCAGGGCCTGAATGATCGGTTGCCAGGTAAGTTCGTAGGTCTTGGTCGCCCATTCTGACAAACCGGCGACTGCTGCGAATTCCACTTCCTCTTCGCGGTCGTCGGCGAGCTTCAGGATGTCCTCGATCGTCCTCGCCTCGAAGGCGACGGCGTAAACGCCGTCATCCTTGCCGATCAGCATTTCGTAAAGGCCGGGAGCGAGCGATTCGATCGTCTTGACCACTGCACCGATCTGTTCGTGCTGCTTGTTGGCGACGTGCGCCGAGACGAAGATACCGAGATGGCCAATGCTTTCGTGCAGCGTATAAATGATGACGTGGCCGTGCGCCTGGATTTCCGCGACCGATTTGTAGAGATCCGGTATCCAGTTCAACGCCTGTTGCGGCGGGGTGATGTTGTCGCCGTGGGAAGCAAACACGACGATCGGAGCTTCGATCCGCGTAAGGTCGATCGGGGTGCCGTCGCTCAAGAAAGCCTCGCCACGGGTGAGCTTGTTGCCAATGAACAGATTTTCGACGATCCAGCGAATCTCATTCTCGTTCATGAAATAGAAGCCGGACCACCAATGCTCGAATTCGAGAAAGCGATCGGCCTCGCTGTCGACCTTGGCGAACAGATCGAAATTCTTACGAAACAATGTCTTGCCGGGATTGAGCTGCTCGAAATTCAAAACAAGGTTGGCGCCGTCAAACTGGCCGCCGCCGAGATCGGACGCGAGTAGCGCCGGAACCGCGCCGCCGCTAATGCCACCGAAATAGCGAAGCGGATTGCGGCTGTTCTTCCCTGACCAGTACGACAGCGGCGCTCCCGCGATCACCACAGGGCCCATGAGATCGGGATGTGTCGCGGCAAGAATCATCGTAGCCCAGCCACCCTGGCAATTGCCGGTGACCAGCGGTTTCGGGCCGCGTGGATGCCGCTTGTGCACTTCCTGTAGAAAAGCCGCTTCGGCCGCGCACACGTCGCCGATCGTCTGGCCCGGCTCGGGCTTTTGGAAAAAAATGACAAAATAGACCGGATGGCCTTCGCGCAACGCCACGCCGACCTCGGACTGGCTTTTGAACCCGCCAATGCCGCTGCCGTGACCGGCGCGTGGATCGATGATGACCCATGGACGCGCATCCTCGTGCGGCGCTTTGGCTCCTGGCGGCGGGTGAATGCGAACCAGCGCGTAATTGACCGGGCGATCGAGCTTGCGGCCATCGACAACTAGCTCGTAGTCGAAGGCCAGCACCGGCTTGAAGCCTTCTTTCTCGCGTATGGCGCAGGCGTCGCCTCGCCGGCACAGCGTGTCGAGGAACAGTACCCAGCGCTGTCCGCAGTCTTTCACATATTCGGAAAATGCATCGGCGGCGTTGGGCACGAAAAACTTCGACATCAGTTCCGGAAGCGCCGCGGTCGCGGTCCGCATCAGCTCTGTCTGTCCGCGGCTGATAGTCTGGGCATGGCTGTGGCTCAAATCGGTCAACAGCCGAACTTGAGTCATGGCAGCGGTCGCGTTTTCGTTGAGCGCCTGCAGGTATCTCTTTTGATCGTGCGCAAACGCGCTCATTTCGGTCATGGCTTCAGCCCACAATGTGATAACCGCCGTCGATATAGTGGATACCGCCGGTGACATTCGCCGCCTCGGTGCTGGTGAGGAACGCGGCATAGGCGCCGACATCGTCGATGCTGGCGAGTTGATGCGTCGGCGCGCGTGCAGCGGCTGCATTCAGCAATTCGTCGAAATGGCCGATACCCGATGCCGCCCGCGTCTTCAGCGGTCCCGGGGAAAGGGCATGTACGCGAATGCCTTTCGGCCCCAGTTCGGCGGCCATGTAGCGCGTCACAGCTTCCAGCGCGGCCTTCACGGGACCCATGATGTTGTAATGCTCGACCACTTTCTCGGCGCCGAGAAATGACACGGTCATACAGGCGCCGCCGGCCGACATCAGCGGTTCGGCTTCCCGTATCATGCGGACGAATGAATAGACTGAAATCTCCATTGCCGTGACGAAACCGTTGCGCGAGCAATCGACCACGCGCCCGTGCAAATCCTGCTTCGGGCAAAACGCGATGGAATGCAGGCAGATGTCGAACTCGATTCCAGCGCCGGCGGACATTGTTAAAAAGCTGCTCGAATTGGGTGTCGTCGCGTACATCCAGCGGCAAGACGATATCGGTCTCGAGCTTCGCCGCGATCGGACGCACAAATGGCTCGGTTCTATGGTCTTGAAAGGTAATGGCGAGTTCAGCGCCTTGCGCGCGCAGCGCCTTTGCACAGCCGAAAGCGATCGAGTCCTCGTTGGCGATGCCGACTATAAGAGCTTTCTTGCCGGCGAGCGAAAACATGAGACGCCTCGCGTGTGAAAAACTGACGGCACTTCTACGTGGAGTGCGCTTGCGATGTATTGCGTTAGGTCAATGCCGCGTGATCGCGGCGAACAAATTCAAAGAAAGACGCTCAACAACCAATCAAGATGACAATTAGTTGACAGTTCGATATCAATCCGCACACCGAAAGGCGCTGCTCGGGCCGGTTCAGCTCTGGTTTCCAGAACGCGCTCTGCAAGAATAGCGACAGTTTCGGAGTGCACCGCTCTGGATTATACGAGCGAACGTGAGTCGGGCTCGCAACGCGACGTCGACTTACCAAGCCTCTGCAGGTTTCGTTTTATGCGGGCAATCCTGCATAATTTCCAGCCTCATTTTAACGCAAGACCGGAGGGTATCGTGACTTTGCCAGATTCAATCGCCGAGCGTGCACGACAGGGCGCCAAGGTTCGGCGTGACGTGCTCGGAGCGGCATACGTCGACGCGGGCAAGCAACAGGCCAACCCGTTCACGCAGCACTTTATCGAGTTCACGCAAACTCAGTGCTGGGGCAATGTCTGGCTGCGCGAGGGCCTCTCGCACCAGACCCGCAGCATGCTCAACGTCTGCATGCTCGCGGCGTTAGCGCGCTGGCACGAGTTCGAAGTGCACGTCCGCGGCGCGCTCAATAACGGCGTCACGGCGGAGGAGATCGCCGAGATCCTGCTGCATACCGCCGTCTATGCCGGTATTCCGATCGCTTCAGAAGGGTTTCGCCGCGCCGACAAAGTCATCGCCGATGTCGCAGCGGAGAAGAAGCGCTAGTCTAGGCCGTACCCACCTCGTTGAAGTCGCGGGCTCCGTGATCGGAATTAATGGCCAAGGCCTTACTCGGCGGCCAGACCGAGCCGCAGCTTGCCGCGGTCGAGGTCGCGGCTCACCAAGCGCATGACTTGCGCCGAGACGTCGCCAAGGAGCGCGCGGTAGTGCGTCGTCGAGCGCGCCAGCACGTTGTAGATCACCACGGCCGGGATAGCTGCGATTAGCCCGAGCGCAGTGGCGAGCAAGGCTTGGGCGATGCCCGGTGCTACCACCGCCAGATTGGTGGTGTGCGCGTTGGAGATGCCGATAAAGCTGTTCATGATTCCCCACACCGTGCCAAACAGTCCGACGAAGGGCGCGGTGGACCCTATGGTCGCGAGCACGCCGGTGCCGCGCGATATCTTCCGGCTGTTTGCCAGTTCAATGCGCTCAAGCAACAAGGCGATGCGCTCTTTGAGTCCCTCGCCGTCCAAGTTCGCCGACAGCCGGATTTCCTGCACGGCCGCCTGCATGAGCTGCGAGGCGGCATCGGTTCCGTTGCGCAATTGCGCGGCGGCCTGGCCAAGCGTGGCGGCGCCGGCAAGCATCCGCTGGGCCCGGCGCACATGGCCGCGCGCGATGCGGAGTTCGAGGCTCTTGGCGACAAAGACGGTCCAGGTGACGAGCGACGCAAGCGCAAGACCGATGATGACCGCTTTTACGACGACGTCAGCATTCAGAAACATGCCCCACGGCGAAAGATCGTGCGGCAGCAGCGCGCTCCCAATCGACGGCTCACCGGCTTGCGGCTGCGCCGGTGCGGCGGCCGGGGTATTCGGTGTGGCCACGCTCGGTGTTGCTGCCGGCGTTGTCGTCGGCGGCGCTGGCGCGGGCGCTGCGCTGGCCGCGGGCGGCTGTTCGGCAGGCGCGGTCGAACTTTGCGACATTGCCGGAGGCACTAGCGCCGACATTATCAGCAGCACGGCGATCAACGCCGCTATCGTTACGCGTTGCCGGCACTTTATACTTTTTCTAATTCTAACCGACATGTCGATCTTTCTATAAACTGAAGGCAGTGCGCATCTAACCATGCGGAACCCCGCGTTGTTTGCCCCACCTGCCGGTCAGATCTTCTTCGATATGCCGACGAAGTGGCCGCGGCAAGGACCGTATTGCGGCGCAAACACGCTGAGCCGCTGCCGCTTCGGATCTGTAGAAGGTGTCGAACAGATTGACGATGTCGAAGTGCATCACCAACCGCCGAATTTGTAGTTGACGCCTAGAGTCATGATAAAAAAGCTTGGATAGCTATATGTGATGACATCGCCGCCGAAAATCGTCGGCCCCGGCGCCACTGTGTAGGTACGATTGCCAAGCCCCACAAAATCGTACTCGGCGCGCAGCGACCAGTTGTTCCAGAAAGCCCACTCAAGCCCGAAACCGGCGGTCCAGCCGAAATTGGAGTTGTTGCCGCCGGTGAGGGCAGCCGGGACTCCGCCGATTGAAATCCCAGGATTACTCGCCCCAACCCAAGCAGCGCCGCCTTTGCCATAAAGGAGCACACGATCCCACGCATAGCCCAGGCGGCCGGTCGCGGTGGTCAACCATCGATTGTTGATAGTGCCGAGGAAGGCGGCAGTGCCATCGGGAGCAGTAGCCGTGATCGAGGCGTTCGTGGTGTTGGGAAGCCAATCGAACATCGCCTCGGCTCCGATGACGACGCCGCCCCAGAACTGGTAGTTCACGCCGACTTGGCCGCCGCCCATGAACTGAACGTTGGTTGGCGCGGTGAAGGTACTGCCGATCGTGTCGGAAAAATTTGTTCCGCTTAACCCTTGCCAAGCTGCGCCGATATTGCCGCCGATATAGAGGCCAGTCCAAGTATAGACGACTGGAGGCTCTTTGTAGATGGGCGGCAAGACTGGTGCCGGAACATCGGCAGCCAACGCCGCCGATGGAGCGCCGGCACACAGAGCAAGCGCCAACGCGACAAATTGCCGGATGCGGTTGTCCGTCCTGTCCAACTTACTCGGTTTGGCGCCGCCAGCGTTTTGGCCGCGGTTGCTTCCCCATCGTTGCCGCATGTTGTCAGTTCCTTCTACAGCTAACCCTATTCACTCTTCATTGGCGTGACACATTGTTCCGGGCGGCGCGACCGACGCTGCCTTTCAGATCTTCTTTGATACCCCGACAAAGAAGCCGCGGCCCGGCCCGTATTGCGGCGCGAACACGCCGATGCCGCTGCCGTCGCGGATGAGATAGACGGTATCGAGCAGGTTGATGATGTCGAAGCGCACCGTCATCGGCTTCGGATCGTTCGGCAGCAAGAATTCGCGAGCGATTCCGATGTTGAATTGCGTGTATGGCGGCACCGTGGAGATATTGGCATCGCCGTCGCGCAGTCCGCTGCCATAGATCATGCTGCCGCTGAGCCTGGTGCCGCACCACCACATTCCCGTGCTTCCGGGAGCATTGTCGAACGTCTCTCCGGCGTATGCCGGCCGGCCGCAGAACTGATAAATGGCGCCGGCAGAGGCGGTGACCAATTGGGTGTGATCGGTGTAGATCCAATGGGTCTGGAGATACTGGAACTCGGTCAAACCGCCGAGGTCGGCAAGCGGCGTGTTGCCGAACAGATATTGGTTCGATACGGGGTTGGTCGCTTTCTCAGCGCCCACAGCAAGGTTGGCGTAGGCCTGAAAATTGCCGCTGTGGAATTTGGCGCTGAGCTCGACGCCTTCGACCTCTCCTTGGGCATAATTGAAGGCGCTCAGCACGTAAGCCTGGCCAAAAAGGCCATTGTCGATGAGATCGGTCGCCATTTTGTAGTAGGCGTCGATGCCGAGATCGAGGTCGGTACAATCCTTCGCTGCCGGCTTGCTGCACCCAAACGGAATATTTTGATCGACGCCGACGTCGAAATAATGCGACCGCTCCGGTAGCACCGGGCTGTTTCCCTGGTCGGTAGGCACCGCGGCCGTGGTGTTGTTGACCAAGCCGATATTGACCGGAAATGCCTCGACCATCACCGGCGGTGTGAAGTAGCGGGCATACCCGGCGTGAAACTTCGTGTACTCGAACGGTGTGTAGGTGAAGCTGATACGCGGGCTGAGCTGGTTGGCGCTGACGAATTGCCACATCTGGTCAAAGCGCAGGCCCGCATTGATGGTGAACTTGTCGGTGACTTTCCATTCGTCCTGCACATAGACGCCGGCCAGATAGCCGGTCGCCGAGACATTGTCGGTGACATTGAAAGGTGCATCAACCGCCGCGCCGCCGACAACGGGCTCGACCAGAGAGGAGTTGCCGACAAAAGCTTGTTCGCCACTGACGATAAAGCCGGTGCGGACCGTATGCGCCGGGCTGATCGCATACGAGCCGTCGGCCTGGATGCCGTTGGTGTAGGATTGGCGCACGACGTCCGAGGCGACGCCGTTGATCAGCAAATCGCCAAGCGGGTCCGGCGAATAGTGCAACTGGTCATAGCGCGTGAAATAAGACACCTGTCCGTCAAAGCCGTTGATCGATCGCTGCAGCGCCAGCACAGCATATTGCGTGTCCTCGAACTGGTTCTCGTTGAGCTGCGCCGAATTGAACGTGGTCACGCCGAACGCGCTCGTGACACCGCCGTTCAAGCCCACCGGCTGCCCCGGCACGTTAGGAATTTGAAACTTGCTAGTGGAGCTTCCCGCGATCAGACTGAGCCGCGTATAGGGGTCGACGAACGTCGACATATAGGCGAAGCCCTTCTCCTGCTGCGAGAAATCGTGGATCGGGCTGTAGGAGGGGAGCGGATTTTCCAGCCCCTCATTGGTTTGCAGGTAACGGCCGGTAAAGAAGTATTGGACGCCCGGGAAGCAGCCCGACGTTGAGGGCGCCGATTTGCCCACGACCGGCGCAGTCGCGGGGCAAGTGCTGCCGAACGTGCCACCGTATTGGATCGTCGGCGTGATCGTTCCCTGACTGCCGCCATAAACGCCGACTTCACCGCTGTTGTTGAAAACGTCGGCGCGGGTCGTGATGTCGACAAGGCCCACGGTACGCATTCCGAATTCCGCGGGGAGCGCGCCCGTGATCAACGCGATGCTGCCGATCCAGCTGGCGTCGAGAATGCTGCCGAAGCCGGTCAGGCCGTCGGGCAACATCACGCCATTGATGCGAAACTGCACGTTGGCGTGGTCGTTGCGCACATGAAGCAGGCCGCTGGCGGCGGAATCCTGCGAGACCCCGGGGGCCTGCAACAGGATTTTCTCCACCGGCTGGTTGTCGCCGCCGGGAAGTGCCTGGATTGTGGCGTGGCTGATGACGTCGGCCGTTGTGCCTATGGTTGTGTAAAGATTGCTGCGACTGGTGTCGAACGCGTCGGCCTTGGCGTTGAGCTGCGCGGCCGGCGTGACTGGCGCGGCCGTTGCCGGCGCAGCTTGCACGTTCCTGGGCCGCGGCTTCGGCTTTTCCTTCGGCGCGCTGACGACGACCTCGGGAAGCGGCGTTTGCGCAGCGGCCGTCTCGCTAAAACTCACCAACGCGAGCGCAGAACAGCCGAGGATGTAACCAGGACAGACACGATAGGCACGAACAGGCATGACACTCGCCCCTGAAAGCCGAAGGCACCAAATCGGATGGCATCGTCAAACGCACCGCGTGGTGGCGATCGAGCCGACTCGTAGTGCACATGAGAGATGCTGCGTTTACGTCTTCAGGCCGTCGCAGGCGTAACAAGCGGCGACGCTGAAGATCGGCGACGACCGAAGTCAGGCCAGCGGTGGAGCGCGTGACTGGAATGGCGCTCGCTGCGGGGCGACGAAGACCGCTACACCGCGTTCGAAGCGTTCGACAATGTGTGACGCGGACGGCACCGGCAATTGCGGTGCCACCGGCATGAACGAATTAGCCGCCAGGTAGATACTGGCGCAAATAGCGCAATAATCGTCGCCGTCCTGGCTTGGTTGCTGCGCGGGAAACGATTTCGCAGCGTGAGCCTGTGGGTTCAGCGTTGCGCCGGCGGCATCAGTCCGTTGGATCGCGTTGGGATGAAAGTGCCCGAAGGAAAGGCCAAATTGAATGACCAGCGCCGCCAGCGCCAGCCAACTCCCAATCCGCCTGTCGTAACCAAGCCAACGCCTGGAGCGCACTGAATCACCCTCGCAGAGGCCAAGTTTCCCGACGGCATGAACTGTAGCGGCGCGGAGGTAAGGAGGGCAAGAGCGAAGTGGCGGGCGACGATTGATGGCCGGTCGCCCCATTTAGCTGCTCCGCGTTACGCGAAGGCAGGTGCGTTCATGGCCCCTAACTGCCGTTGCGAACTATCAAGCGAATGTCTGCTCATTGGGGGGCAAGACCCGATGCCGTCGAAAAAGTGACGCAATTGAGCCCAATAGACTGCCGGGGGCTCGGTTCCATCTGGTGGCGTCGATTAAGGCGCGGCGAGTGGGGCGGGCGAATCAGATCAATGAATTGGTTTCGCTCAAAAATCCAATCATGGACTTGGCTGGCGCTGTTCGCGCTGGCGCTGCAGATGGCCGTCTCGTTCGGCCACATGCATCGCGACGACCTCGGGCTGCCGCCAGTGAACGAAGCCGGCCAGGCCCTTGCATCAACAGACGCGACAGGGGCACCGGCGGGCCCTGCTGATGAGGATCATCACCCCGCGTCGGATCATTATTGCCCAATCTGTGCGAGCATAGCGCTGATCGGGACCGGAGCGCCTGCACTGGCACCGGTCCTCATCGTGCCATTATCGGTCATCCACTTTTTCCCGTCCGAAAAGCCGGCGGATCGGCTACGGCCACAAATTACCCTCTCGTTTCAGGCGCGCGGGCCCCCAATCATTTAGCTTCATCGCCGGTTTTGCCGGTCGTCGTCTGAAGAGCCGGCAGAAGATCACCCGCCTGGATCCTTTTTGTTTGAAGGCCGGGCGATGCTTCCGACTCGAAAATCGGGGTTCATCGATGAAGCGTGTGCGTTTCTGCCGCGCGAAGCCGAACGCATCGGCTCTCGCCGCGGCCAACCCATCGCCACACGTGCTTTCAGCATGTTGCGCAGATGCGCGCCGCGCTGGGCGATCGATGGTGTACGTTTCGACCGTTCGATTTCTTTTACCGCTGCTCATCGTTGCGTGTGCCGCGCTCGTGACAACCGATGCGCAGGCGCACCCTAATGTCTGGGCGACCATGAAAACCGAATTGATCTATACGCCGGATGGCTCGATGACAGCCGTGCGGCACGCCTGGACCTTCGACGACATGTACTCGGCCTTCGCGACACAGGGCATTGCGGCCCGCGCCAAAGGCGAATTCACGCGTGCAGAGTTGCAACCTCTTGCGCAAGTCAACATCGATTTGCTCAAGGAATATGCTTACTTCACCTACCTTAAGATCGACGGGCGGACGCAAAAGGACGCGTTCAGCAAACCCACGGATTATTGGCTCGACTATGATCCCAAGGGCACGGTGCTAACGCTGCATTTCACCTTGCCGTTCAAAAAGCCGGCAAAGGCAAGAAGACTCACTGTCGAAATCTACGATCCCGAATTTTTCATCGACTTTGGTTTTGCCGACAAGAATCCGGTGAAGCTCGTCGGTGCGCCGCCGCAATGCACGTTAACCGACGAAAAGCCGACTGACGGCTTTTTTTCATCGACGTTTAAGCTCGACAAATCGTTCATGACATCCGAAGCCAATATCGGCATGGGCATGAATTTCGCCAACAAAATCTCGGTGACCTGCCCATGAAAACGCGCCCCGCGAAGCCATTGCATCCGGCGATCGTACCAACGGCGATTGCAATTCTGATCCTCATCGTCGCAAGCCATTCCGCATGGGCGCAATTGGGTCCATTCGGCGGCCTGCGACCGCCCGCAGCCGGCGGGATTGGGGGTTGGGTGATTGCCAAACAGGCGATCTTCTATCGCGCGTTGGCCGGCTTGATCCGTTCAGCCAAAAGCGATGGTTCGGCGTTTTGGGCGCTGCTTGGCATCTCGTTTGTGTACGGGATTTTTCATGCGGCGGGACCTGGGCACGGCAAGGCGGTGATCTCCTCATACCTCTTTGCCAACGAGGAGACTTGGCGCCGCGGCGTCACGCTCTCTTTCGCATCGGCCGTCATGCAATCGTTGACGGCCGTGGCCATCGTTGGCGTTGCTGCAATTCTCCTTGGAGCAACCGCGAAGCTCATGGGCGACACGGTGCGCATCATTGAAATCGTCAGTTACGGTCTCATCGCGCTGCTCGGTGCACGGCTGCTGTGGGTCAAAGGACGCGGATTTCTGAACGCGATTTACGCGCTGCGGATCGAAGACAAAGCTGCCGCAAGTATCGAACAGCACGATCACATGCATGGTCACAACCACGATGAGCATTGCCATCATCATGACCATGCGCATGACCTTTCCCACACTGAAGCTGGGCTTCACGCCCACTGCCATGATCATCCGCACGACGAGGAGCCTGACGTACTGCCGTGGGGTCATGCGCATGGTCCGGAGCCGGATGAGTTGGCGGGGCCGGGCGGCTGGCACCGCGGCCTATCGGCCGTCGTCTCCGTGGGTCTTCGGCCATGCTCGGGCGCAATCATCGTTCTGGTCTTTGCGCTGGCACAGGGGATGTTTTGGGCGGGCGTCGCCTCAACCTTCGTTATGGGAATTGGCACCGCCATCACGGTCGGTACAATTGCAACGCTGGCGGTCGGTGCGAGAGCGCTTGCCACGCGGTTTGCGGGCGAGCGCTCCGGCTACGGCAGCGTGTTGGTGCGCGGCGCCGAAGTTGGAGCGGCAGGGCTGGTACTCGCCTTCGGCGTCCTTTTGCTCACCGGCTACATGGTGAGCGAGCGGATGGTCGGCTTCTGAGAATAGATGACCGTGCGTGACTACTCAGTTTCGCGTTTCGGCGGTTTTGCCTGCAGCTTTGATAATCAGAATGCCATGTGGATCGACGGTGAGGTGCTGGCCCGGGAACACCACAGTGGTCGAGCCGAACTCTTCGACGATCGCGGGTCCTTCGAGCTTGAAGCCTGCGGGCAGCGACGCGCGCGCCAGCACCGGCGCGTCGCGGAATTTGCCGTCGAAAAACACTGGCCGGCTGCTCTGCTGCGGCGTGTTGGCTTTTTTGATCTCGGGAATGCGCGGGCGGTCGATCATGCCGAAACCAGATACGCAGAAATTCACCAGTTCGACTTTCTGCTGGCCGGCGTAATTGTAGCCGAAGGTCTTGAAGTGCGCGGCGTGAAAGGCGTCGGTCAGCCCGGCGATGAACTGCTGCATCGATCTTGGCGGCCGGCGCTGGCACGCGCACTTCCATGGACTGTCCGGCGTAGCGGACGTCGGCTTCGCGTGCGAGCGTGATCTTTGCCGGTGCGATGCCGTCTTTCTCAAGTGACGTGGTTGCCGCTTTCTCGAGCGACGCGAAGATCGCGGCGATGGCCGGCAGATCGATCGCGTCCTCGTGCACGACTTTGGTGACGATGTGGTCGGTGCGCCAGTCGACGGCGAGAAGCCCAAACGCCGACAGATTGCCTGGGTTCGGCGGCACGATGCAGGTCTTCATGCCGATCAATTCCATCACCGCCAGCGATTGCGCCGGACCGGAGCCGCCGAATGCCAGCAGCGCAAATCCGGCCGGATCGATGCCGCGCTGTATCGTCATCTGGCGGATGGCGTTGGCGTCGTCCCAGTTGGCGATCTCGACAATGCCGCTGGCGAGCTGCTCGGCGCTCAAATTGCCGGGCAGTCGCGCCGCCAGCGCGCGCAGGCCGTCTCGGGCGCGTTCGACGTTGAGAGGAATGCCGCCGCCGATCAGCGCCGGCGGGATGCGGCCGAGAATAAGATTGGCGTCAGTGAGCGTCGGCTCGTTGCCGCCGTCCGGATAACACATCGGCCCCGGCACGGCGCCAGCGCTGCGCGGCCCGACGCGGAGTTTGCCTTCGCGGGTGATCAAGGCGATCGAGCCGCCGCCGGTGCCGATGGTGCGCACGTCGAGCATCGGAATGCGCACCGGGAAACGGCCGACATGGCCGCCATTGGTGATCTTCGGCTTGGCTCCCTCGATCAGGCAGAGATCGGTCGAGGTGCCGCCGCCATCGAGCGTGACCAGGTCGGGGAAGCCGGCGATTTCGGCTATCACCGCGCTGCCGAGCGCGCCGGCGGCGGGCCCGGACAACGCCGTGGTGATCGGCTTTCGCATCACCTGATCGGGACTGGCGACGCCGCCCGACGACTGCATCACCAGGAACGGTTTTTTGTTCAGCTCGGGACCAAGCTCGTCGCGGATGCGATCGAGATAGCGGCTCATGTGCGGCTTGATGAACGCGTCCACCAAAGTCGTCACCGCGCGCTCGTATTCGCGGTACTCGGGCAGCACGTCGCAGGATAGCGACAGCGTGCAGTCCGGATATTCTTCGCGGAAGATCGCGGCGGCACGGCGTTCGTGCGCCGCGTTGGCGTAGGAGTGCAGGAGACAAATGCCGACTGTGTTGATGCCGGCGGTGCGGAAGAAGCGCGCGGCGGTGCGGATACTGTTCTCGTTGAGCGGCCGCAGCTCCTCGCCGAGAAAGTTGAGGCGGCCGCCGATCTCGCGAACATAATGCAGCGGCACGATGCGCTCCGGCTTCACCCAGAAATACGAGTTGCCGTAGCCCTCAGGCACCGCTTGCCGCGCGATTTCGAGAATGTGCCGGAAGCCCTCGGTGACGATCAGGCCGAGGCCCGCGATTTCGCCCTGCAGGAGCGCATTGGTCGCGACCGTAGTGCCGTGCGCCAGCACGGCGAGATCGTCGATGCCGGCGCCGCTCTCGCCGAGAATGGCGTGGACGCCGCGCACCAGCGCGATGGCCGGATTCGACGGCGTCGATGCGACTTTCGTCACCCGCATCGAGCCTGAACTGTCATCGACGCAGACGATATCGGTAAAAGTGCCGCCGGTGTCGATACCGATCCGCAGCGTCGCACTGCCGCTCATGCCGTCACACTCCATCTCTGACACGACTTCCGGCCGGCCGGAATGTTTATGCATAACAAGCCGATATCTCCTATCGGTTTGCCGTGTTTTCAACAACGCGGAAACGATTGCGATACCGATATGAATTTGACGGTCGGGCCCATCGCCTTGCGTGAGATGCGCTACCAAACCACCTCGAATATTTGATGGGTGCCGGCGAGACCCTTGAGCTCTTTCTCGCCGACAGGGGCGAATCTCAGGTCGCCCGCATTCGCCGCGAGATCGTGCAGCGTTGACGAGACCAGGATCTGACCGCCCTGGGCGAGCGTCGTGATCCGCGCCGCAAGGATCACCGCCTTGCCGAAGAAGTCGGATGATTCTTTGATCGCTTCGCCGACATGCAAGCCCATTCTGACCCGGATCGGCAGTTCGGGATGGCTTTCGCAATAAGCCGCAAACGAACGCTGGACGGCGATTGCGCACAAAGCCGCGCGGCGCGCGCTGGAAAACGCGATCATGAAGCTGTCGCCCAGCGCCTTCACTTCAAGACCCCGGTGGGCCGCCACCTGCTGGCGGAAGATTTCGTTGTGAATGCGGACCAGTTCATGCGCCCGCAGGTCGCCCAGCTTTTCGTAGAGCGACGTTGAACCTTCGATGTCGGAAAACAGGATGGTTACGGTGCCTTCGAAAGACGCCTGCGCACTTAAATCGCGCGCCCGCGCAATCGCCGCCGCGACGATGGCATCGGTATCGCCGGCTTCGCCAAGATGCGCCGCAACCCCGCCCGGAGCATGTATCTCGGCCTCGTCACCAATCAATCCCGCCGTGATCGTCGGACTGGTCGCGAGCTGTTTTGGCGCGCCGTCGCTTGCGCTCAGCTTCTCGAGCTTTTTCTTGAGGCGAACGAGGTCCAGCGCCTCTGCGGTGTGCCGCGAAGCTTTGATCAGCTCACGAGCCCGGTCATGATCGGCCCCTTGGCCGCGTGTCCGCAGTGTGCTTGCGAGTTCGTACTGCGTGTGAGCGAACCACACCGTGGCGCGGATGGTCCGATTGGCGCGCAATGCGGCCTCGAAGTGCGCCTCGGCATCATCGAAACGACCCAGCACCGTCGCCAGCTTGCCGAGCGCAAACGCCACCGAGCCGTATGAATAGACGTACCCCAACATGGCATTGTGTGATGCGTAAGGGGCGAGCAGCCGGTACAGAGTTTCCGCGTGTTCGACTTCGCCGAGTTCGGCGCAAACTTCGGCCAGCACGAACATGGACGGCAGCCAATTCCAGTCGCGCGGCACCAGCCCAAATTCTTCCTTGGCCAGGTGCTCGAACTCGGTACGCGCTTCGTCGTATCGCCCAAGCTGAAGCAGGCTCAGCTGCAGTCCGCAGCGCCCAAACACGATCAGCGGATTCTTGGCAACGAAGCCTCGTAACTGGGCTTCGAGGCTGCCAAGGCGCCCGCGCTCCCACAATGTGTGGCCGTACTGGACGAGGAACGAATTGAGCGCGAGCGGGCGGCCGCTCTGCTGACCGGCCGCGAAAGCCTGCTGCGCCAGCGTCTCGGATTCTTCGAGCCGTCCTTCCACCAGCGCTCGCATGCCCTGAAGCAGGAGCCCGCGCTTAAAACGATCTCGGAGTTCTGCCTCGGCAGTCAGATATTCGCGCTGCTCGACATCGGCGCCGGCGATGTCGCCCGCTTCCAGCAGATCGGCAATCCGGTAGAATCGTGCCTCAAGCGCAAAATCACGCTCGCCGGCACGCTCCGCGATCGCAATCACCTCCCGCGTATCGGCCAGCCGCTGTTCCAGACTGTCCGGGTTGCGTAGCGCCTGATGGCGGCCCCAAAGCGCGATGATCGAAGTGTGCGGATCGTCAAGCCGCTTTGCCATCTCCGCCGCCTGCTGGCAAAGCGCGACCGACCGCTCGCGCTCCGACCAGTACAGCTCGATGCCGAGCCGGGCCAGCACCTGCGCGCGGAGTGGACTGTCGGGATTACCCAGGCGTTCCTGCGCCTCGGTGAGCAGTTGAACGAGGTCGTGATCGGTAACGCCGGAATTGCTGACGCCCCGGCCCGCGGCCACGACCGCGCGCGCGAACAGGCCGGGATTGTCGAGACGGCGCGCCATGTCGGCGGCCTTGAGGCAAGTCGCACGGGCTTCCGACAGATTGCCCGCCTTGAACTGAGCCTCGCCAAGCTCGCATAGCAGTTCCGCCTGCAATGGTTCGTCGCCGGCGGGATTGAGCGTAAGGACGTCGATGGCATTGCCGAGGTGGTGCACCGCCTCCTCGTAGGCCAATTGCTTTTCGGCCGTCCGCGCGGCACGCCGCGAATATTCGATCGCCAGATCGGCGTCACCGAGCGGGGCGCTTTGACAGTAATGAAACGCGATCTCGGCGAACGGCTGCTCCGGCGCGTTGATGTTGCGGATCGCGTCAGCGACGGTCCGATGCAGTCGGCGGCGCCTGGTTGGCGTGAGCGCGTCGTAAAGCGCTTCGCGGATCAGCGCATGCCGGAAGCTGTAGCGTCCCGCGGCGCCGCGGACTTCGTTGATCAGTTCCAGCGATACGGCCTGATCGAGATGATCAATCAAGGCGTCGCGGGGTTTTTGGCTCGCGGCTTCCAGCGCCTTGAGGCCGAACTCGCGTCCGACGACGGCAGCCAAGCTTAAAACCTCGCGGGTGTCTTCGGACAGGGGCTGGGTCTGCCGCTTGATGAACTCGCGAACGCCGCTCGGGATGTTCAAGCGTTTTGACGCCTTCGACGTATCGCCCGCGAGTCCTCCCTCTGAGGCCATTTGCCGGAGCACTTCGTGCAGGAAAAACGGATTGCCTTCGGTTATGTCGTGCAGTGAATTGACCAGCGAGGTATTGGCTGAAACGCCCCAGCCACGTTCGAGGAGTTCGCCGATTTCGCCTTCGCCAAGTCCGCGGAGGGGAAGCACTACGCCGTCGCGTTCCGCTTCGGCGACCAGCGCGGCCCGCTCGGTCGATTGCTTCATTTCGACTTCGCGATAAGTCCCGATCAGGATGACGCGGATGCCGCGGATATGCTTCGACGAGGCGACCAGCATCAGCAGCGACGTCGGATCGGCGGCGTGCAGATCGTCGAGCACGATCAGCAGCGGCTGAGAGTCCGCGGCCTTGCGCAGGAACGAGACCATGGAGTTGAACAGACGAAACCGGGCCTGCTCCGGCTGGGCGAGCGCCGCGTTCGGCAGTTCGGGCAAATCGCCGATTTGATCGCGAAGTTCGGGAACGATCTGCGCAAGCTCTGCGGCGTTCGAACCGATCCAGCTCGCCAACAACGTCAGTTCGACGCTGCTGGCGAGGCCGCGCACAACTTGCACCCACGGCCAATAAGCCGGCGCTCCGCCGTGTTCCCAGCAGCGGCCCCACAGCACGCGCATGCCTTGCGCCACCGCGTATGCAGCAGCCTCATCGGCAAGCCGGCTTTTTCCGACGCCCGGCTCGCCCGCAATCGTCAACAAACGCCCGCGGCCACCTACCGCACTGTCGATTCCAGCGCGCAGTTCGGTGAGCTCGCGAACGCGATCGATGAACGCTCCTCTGCTGTGGTTGTTCTCCTGGTCGCGCATGCACTCTGTCCAGGGTAACCTATACTATCTTGACAAAATTGAAGGTAGCGGGCTACTGTTTTTGAAACTCTGCCAACGCCCTACCACGACCTTAGCACGTGCACTGTTAGAACGTTCAGGTATCGGGGGAGTGACGCATGAGTAATGACACCACTCTGGACGATTTCTTTAAAGTTCTTAACGAACCCGGCTTCGCGAACCATCACGACGTCAACTACCTGACCAACCAGTTGTTTTGCGCGGACGATCCGCCGCGCAAGGCGCCCGGCGTCGGCATCACGGACTACGGTCCGCAGTTTGTCGGCAAGGCCGAAGTCGTCGTGTTGTTTGGCCAGCTTTTTAAGTCGTTTCCGGACTTGGAGCTGGTTGAAGTTCGCGGCGCGCCGCGGCTTTATTCAAAAGACGGCAACACCATCGGCATCCAGTGCACGCTTTCCGGAGCTCACGCCGAGGAGTGGTTTCCGCGCGGTAACACGCACTTCTCGCCGCCGCTTTCCGGCATCCATCCCGACAGGCATCATGTGATGAAGATACCGGCGTGCGCCGTATTCACACTCGACGCCAACAGCAGGATTTGCCGGCTGGCGATTTATCTGGATCGCTACCGGATGATGCGGCAACTGACGCCGGCGCCGTAGACCGGCGGCCCGCCTTTAGCCAAGCCGTGGGCTGACAAACGCACAGCCATGTCCCCTTTTGCAAAAGGGGCGGACATCGCAATTTCGCCGCGTCACGTCGGCTACTGACCCCAACAGCGACATAACGTGCTCCTCATTTTTTGCCTCGCCGAGGACAGCCGTGAACCGTTGCCGGGCCTGAGCAACTACTTTGCCGCGTCGTACGGGTATGAGAGGTTGCCCGACTTAAGTTCCGGCGGCCACAGAATGACCTGCTTCTTGAAGTCCCTGAATTGCTAGCCGAGATACTTCAGTGATCGCTACATGTTAGGCTCTATAAACTGAAGCGGAAAGGATAAATCATGGGGAGGCGGGTGTCGCCTGAGGCCGCGCTGTTGATGTTACACTGGCAGAACAGCGTCTGCGATCCAAAGGGCGTTTGGGGCAAGAACCTCTGCCAGCAGATCGAGAAGAACAACGCGATCAAGAACGCGCAAGGCGTGTTGGCGATGGCGCGCAGCCGCGGCTTGCTCACGATTTTCGTCAATATCGGATGGCGTCCGGGCTTTCCAGAATTGCCCGAGAACCAGTACTACCCGCTACTTCAGGGAGCGAAGGACGAGAACAAGGGGATCATCGGCACTTGGGAGGTCGACGTCATCGACGCGCTGCGTCCAAATGCCAACGAGCCGATCGTGATCAATTTCGGTTCCGATAGCTTCGAGGGCACCGACCTCGATATGCTGCTCCGCGCCAACAATGTTGGCCACCTCTTTGTCAGCGGCCAATGCATCGAGCATGTGGTTGCTATGACCATCAAGCGCGCGGCCAACATGGGATACAACGCCATCCTCATCAGGGATGCTACGTCCGGCTTCACCGACAGCAACTACAATGCCATGCTTGAGATCCTGCCGTTGTATGCAAGGCTGATCACCGCTGCCGAATTCACACTGGAGGCGCCATACGCTAGTGCGGCGCGTAGCGGCACGCCGCCGCGATCGCGAAACTCCTTCACCGATCGGGTTGCTTGGCTTCGTCAATAATTCGCATCTGAGCGAATACCGCCCCAAACACCGCCACCTCAGGCGCGGCCGGCCTTAGCGGACGAGGCCGGGCTGATGACGTTTGTTTGGGGTAAAGCGGACTCCGGAAAACGGCGCTCAGATGTCGGCTTTTGACCCCCATTGCGGACATCGGCCGTTCCCATTTGTTGTGTGCTCAACGCAGCAGCTTTAGTCCCAATCGTGTGGTGCAGCAGCTTCGGTTCCAATGCTGTGGTAGCGTGTGGCTTCCCAGTCTGAGGGCGCTCCATGAGGCGACGGGAATTCATCACACTTCTTTGCGGCAGTGTGGGTGCCGCGTGGCCGCTTGCCGCACGTGCTCAACAGCCGGCAATGCCGGTCGTTGGCTTCATGAGCGGCCGATCATTAGAAGACTCCGCGCACCTCGTCTCTGCATTCCGGCAAGGCTTGGCTGAGAGGGGTTTTGTCGAAGGTCAAAGTGTCGCGATCGAATTCCGTTGGGCGAACGGCGACTACGACCGCCTACCGGCTCTTGCGGCCGACTTGGTCGGCCGCGGTGCCGCTGTCATCGTTGGTGTCGGCGGCGACGTTTCGGCGGCCGTCGCTGCGAAGGCAACGAAGACAATCCCGGTGATCTTCGGTATGGGAGGAGACCCCGTCAAGGCTGGCTTGGTTGCGAGCTTCAATCGACCCGGCGGCAACGTCACCGGCTATACGCTTTGGACAAGCGAGATGGAATCCAAGCGGCTGGGGTTGTTACGCGAGCTCGCACCTGGGGTCCGGTTGATCGGTGTCCTTATAAACCCCAAACTCCCGCCGACAGTACAAGAATTGGAGGACCTTGAACCTGCGGCCAAAGCGGTCAGTCAGAACCTTTTCGTAGCACGAGCGAACAACGACGCGGACTTGGATGCGGCCCTCGGGTCATTCGTGGAGCAACGCGTCGGCGCTTTTCTGGTCACGGCCGCTCCCTTCTTCGACACACGGCACGATCGTATCGTTGGCTTCGCTGCGCAAAATCGACTACCGGCCATCTACCAGTTTCGTGAATACGCAGTGGCTGGGGGGCTGATTAGCTACGGTCCCAATATCGTCGAGAGCTATCGAAACGCCGGGGTCTATGTTGGACGCATCCTCAAAGGCGAAAAGCCCGCGGACCTACCGGTGCTGCAGCCGACCAAGTTTGATTTTGTGATCAATCTCAAGACGGCCAAAGCACTAGGACTGGCGGTACCGCCCACTCTTCTTGCCGAGGCGGGTGAGGTGATCGAATAATGAGTTTTTTGTGCGCTGCGTATGTCGCTTTATGCCCCGTTGCTGACATGCGAAGGGCAATCGCGAATGTCGCCCTTCCGGGGCCGAGCGGACTTCAAACATTCGAGCCGTTGCGTCCACCCGTGACCCGTCGCGACATGTCATCTGAAAAACGGTTGCCATAATGTTTGGCGCTCGCCGCAGACTACTGCGGGCAGCAATTTGAGCGGCGCATTTGGATTATAGAGTCACGGTTTGAATATGTTGTGAAAGAAGTTCGACAATTGATAATTTTTGAAGGCGAGGTAGATACCTGCCACAAAGAGGATGACTCCCGCCCAGAAAACCGTTCTTTTCAAGGTGCGGTGTTTGCTGCGATCGATATATCCAGCGAGGCCGCCAACAATTACGCTGGAAGCCAAGACACCAATGGCATAATCATCCTCAAGAACCGCCAGCAGCAAGAACATAAGTCCTATACCCATCTGCGACGTCCACAACCACTTCAACCAGCCGATCACGTCCAGCTTTTTTAGCTTCTCCAGCATAGGTCACCCTTCGGCGAATCAGCGTCTTTTATCAAAAGATGACCAACAGGCAGCGTCTTCGCGGCCTCAGCTATGGGTGAACTGATTCAGCGTCACCTTTTGATGAACGCCTGTGTCTGGCCTTAGCCGACATCGAGATCGCGCGGAGAAGTGTCCACCTCGGAAGTGCCGGTTCAACCGGTCGACGCAACACTCGGGGCAGCTGGCAATAAATAACGATGACGGCTTGCCAAACTCTCGCCCAATCGCTTTGAGCGAGTCCCACCGCAACCAGCTATCCCACAACGAAATTTTCTTTGCCGCCTTCTTACCATCGCGAAATCTCTGACTTATCGGCCTATAATCGATCTTTCCCGCTACGATAAAGTGTTGCGTCGACCGGTTGAGACCACCAAGTGAAAGTGGACATTGGGTAATCCTCGCTCATCACTCTAGGTTTATGAGCGTACTCCCTAATATCGTCGCGGGCCGCGTCTGTGTTCAAGTTTTTAGCTCAAACAAAATGTCTTGCGCGCCCTTCCATAAACACAACTTTCCGAGCGCTGTCAGGTTTTCGCGGCCTTTGACGACGGTCAGGAAATGATTGCCGGCGAGCTGGCCGACTTTGCTGCAAAAATCGACCGCTCCATAAGCTAGCAGGATCTCGGTTTCGCTGATGCCGCCGGGGTAAAGAATAATGTCGCCCGGCGCCGGATGGCTGGTGTGGTTTTCGTAGCCCAATCCAAAGTCGAACTCGCCGAGCGGGATCCAGCAGCCCTCGCCGCTCCAGCGGACGTGAATGATCTGCTGGCGGTAGGGCAGGAGGGTAGAAAACCTGGCGCAGGTTTTTGGCGCCAGCGCCTCCTCCATCTGCGCCTCGAAGTCGTACGGCCCCGCCTTGATGCGTAGCGTGGTCATTATGGTGTGATCCTATCGAGAAAAGCCGAGAGCACGCGCGCGGCGACGTCGATATCGTCGGGCGATGCAAACTCGGCGGGGTTGTGGCTCACGCCGCCGCGGCAGCGCACGAACAGCATGGCGAACGGAATAACCTTGTCGAAGGCCATGGCGTCGTGGCCGGCGCCGCTCGGCAATCGCCGCGGCGTGATTCCTATGGCTTCGACCGCTTTTGCCAATTGATCTGAAAGCCGCTGGTCGCACAGCGCGGCCGGCACTTCGTGGCCGATGGCAAACTCCGCGGTCACGCCGCGGCTTTGCGCGATCGTGGCAATGGCCTTTCTGATGTCGCCGACAGCGTTGAGCCGCTCCTGATCCGAGGGGCTGCGGATATCGAGCGTGAAGCGCACCCGCCCGGGAATGGTGTTGGCTGCCGATCCCGGCACTTCCATCTTGCCGACGGTAGCTACCAGATTGGACTGCGAGCGCGCCCGCTGTTCGATCGCGAGCAGCATTTCCGCCGCCGCCGCCAGAGCATCCCTGCGCATCGGCATCGGTACGGTGCCGGCATGACCGGCGACGCCGTCGACCTCCACGGTGCCGCGGGTGACGCCGTCGATGGCGGTGACGACACCGACCGGAAGTCCTTCCTGCTCAAGGACCGGGCCCTGCTCGATATGAACTTCGACATAACCGAGCGCCCGGTCCGGCGACAGCACCTCTTCGGTGACGCGCGCCGGGTTGGCGCCGAATGCTTTCAATGCCTGGCGGCGCGACACGCCGTCGTCGCCGACTTCGTCGAGGGCCTTGAAATCGAACCTGCCGGCGAGCGCTTTGGAGCCGCCGAGCGTAGAGGCAAAACGCACGCCTTCTTCATCGCCGAAGGCGACGACCTCGATGGCGAATGGAAAACGCTTGCCGGCTTCGGCGGCCGCCTTCACCACTTCGATGGCGGTGATGACGCCGAGCGGACCGTCGAACCGGCCGGCGTCGCGAACCGTGTCGATGTGCGAGCCCAGCATCAATGTGAGCGGCCCGGCCTCGCGTGCGCGATAGCGGCCGACGACGCTGCCTAAAGCGTCGATGCGGGTGGTCATGCCGGCCTTGCGCATCCACTTGGCGACCAGGTCGGCCGCGGTCCGATGCGCCGGTCCGAGGTAAAGCCGCGTGAGATTGCTCGGCTCGTCGCTGACGGCCGCGAGCTCGGCCAGGCGATCCGCGATCGCCTGGCCGAGCGTGCCCTGGTCCGCCGCCTGCACTGCGCGCATGGCCTCACCTTGAGTTGGGCCTTAATGGAGACATCGTCCGGCTTGGTCAATCTCGGCCGTGAGCCGTGCAACAAGCGCCCTGTGGACACTTGAAGAGCCGGTGGCGCCTCTGCCATGGTGGGGCTTGCCGGCTCCTGAAAACCGCAACGAAAGCCGTGATGTCCCCGCCTGCACCTTCCGATTATCCGCGCGATTTGCTCGGCTATGGCCGAACACCGCCCGATCCCCGCTGGCCCGGGGACGCGCGTGTGGCGCTGCAGTTCGTAATCAATTTCGAGGAGGGCGGCGAGAACTCGATCCTGCACGGCGATGCGGCTTCGGAGGCCTTTCTCTCCGATGTGCTTGGCGCCGCGCCCTGGCAGGGTCAGCGGCATATGAACGTCGAGTCGATGTTCGAATATGGCTCCCGCGCCGGCTTCTGGCGATTGTGGCGCCTGTTCACCGCGCGCAATATTCCGGTGACCGTGTATGGGATCGCGACTGCGCTCGCCCGCAACCCGCAGATCGTTGCCGCCATGCGCGAAGCCGGCTGGGAGATCGCGAGCCACGGACTGAAATGGATCGATTACAAGAATTTTTCGTACGCTGAGGAAGCGGCCCACATGCGCGAGGCAGTTCGCCTGCACACCGAGGCGACGGGCGAACGGCCATTTGGCTGGTACGCCGGGCGCACCTCCGAGCACACCCTTAAGCTGGTGTTGGCCGAGGGCGGCTTTCTTTATTCCTCCGATGCCTATGCCGACGATCTGCCCTATTGGGTGAAGGGGCCGCAGGCGCCGCATCTGATCATCCCCTACACCCTCGACGCCAACGATATGCGCTTCATCAACCCCCAGGGCTTCACCAACAGCGAGGACTTCTTTGTCTATTTGCGCGACAGCTTCGACGTCCTCTACAGCGAGGGTGAGCGCGCGCCGAAGATGATGTCGATCGGCCTGCATTGCCGCCTCGCCGGCCGCCCAGGGCGCATCGCGGGGCTGGTGCGCTTCTTGGATTATGTCGCCGGATTCGATCGCGTCTGGATCGCCACGCGGCTCGACATTGCCCGCCACTGGTACCGCGAACACCACCCTCGCGGCGCCGACGCTGCGGCGACTGCGTGAGATTTCAAGTCGTCCGCATGGAACAAGTTTCGCTTGAGACGCTGAACGCCGCCGACCGCAAAACGTTCACCGCCGCGCTTGGCGAAGTTATGGAGCTTGCGCCGTGGGTAGCGGACGAAGCTTATGCGGCGCGGCCGTTCGCGAGCCTGGCGGCTCTCTATAAGACGATGACGGACGCGGTGCGCAACGCCGGCGAGGAACGCCAGCGTGCCTTGATCAACGGCCATCCCGATCTTGCCGGCAAGGCGGCGCGTGAGGGAAAGCTCACGGCCGACTCTACCGCCGAGCAGGCCGGCGCCGGGTTTGACCGCTTGAGCGAGGCGGAGTTCGCGAGCTTTCATCGGCTCAACGACGCTTACCGCGCCAAGTTCGGCATGCCGTTCATCGTCTGCGTGCGCCGCCACGGCAAGGAATCGATCCTGCGTGAGTTCGAACAGCGGCTGCAAAACGATGCGGCGGCCGAGCAGAAAACCGCGCTCGGAGAAATTTTCCGAATTGCCGCGCTGCGGCTCGATCAGCGGGTCAAGGCCGGCGATAGTTTGAAAGTGTACGGGCATCTGTCGACGCACGTGCTCGACGTCCATGGCGGACATCCGGCCAAAGGGGTCGCGATCGAACTCTGCGAAATCGGAGCAGGCGGCGCCGCGCGCACGCTGCAGCGTACCGTCACCAACAGCGACGGGCGAACCGACCGGCCGCTGTTTAGCGGCATGCCGATTCCGATCGCGATTTACGAACTGCGCTTCGCTGTCGCCGACTATTTTGCCGGACAGGACACGCCGGCGTCTGATCCGCCGTTTCTTGGCGTCGTCCCGGTGCGGTTTGGGGTCGCGGAGCCCGAAGGCAAATACCACGTGCCGCTTCTGGTCACGCCGTGGTCCTATTCGACCTATCGCGGCAGCTGAAACTCCTGTCGGCGCCGCTCGACCAAATCGCCGACGTTGGCTAGGGTGGCGCTTCGCCGGACGTAAAGCCCGGCGTGCGTTCAAATAAGGGGAGGAGCGCCGGTGGCTACCACACGTCCGCTGTCGGAAATTTTGCCGAAGGAGATGACCGAGCTGCGCACGCGGCCGTTGTTTACGCTGCTGCTCGACGTGGCGCCGCCGATCAATGTCGGCAAGGCACCCGGCGTCGACCGCCGCATCGGCGTCATCACCGGCGGCCGGTTCGAGGGCGAGCGGCTGCGCGGCACATTGCTTCCGGGCGGCAGCGACTGGCAGGCGGTGCGACCGGGCGATGGCGCCTTCATGCTCAACGTGCGCATCTGCCTCAAGACCGAGGATGACGCGATTATCAGCATGAGCTACCCGGGTATCCGCCATGGCCCGAAGGAGGTGCTCGAGCGGATCGCCCGCGGCGAAGTGGTCAAGGCGACGGATTATTATCTGCGCATCTCGGCGTCGTACGAGACCGCGTCGGAGAAATACGGCTGGCTCAACAACATTATCAGCGTCGGTATCGGCCACCGGCTGCCGGAGGGTCCGATCTATCAGATGTTCGAGGTGCTGTAGGACCGCTGGACGCTCACAGCGAGCGGCCCGCGATCCCCACCACAATCCTCCCCCTTGCAGGGGGAGGAAGGAGAATGCGGCCCACTCCCAGTTCGACGTGTTGCTCGGGGTGGGCGGCTCGCTCTTCTCTCCCCCTGGAAGGGGGAAAGATAGAGTGGGGGTCTGCTGACTCCAGGCAACGATAGAAGTACACAATAGGTCGGGGAAACGGGGAATTATTATGTCGCACTGGGCGCAAGTCTTCGATCTCACCAACGGCGTCGTGGTTCTGCGCCTGATTTGCGGGCTGTTTTTCATCCCGCACATCGTCGGCAAGTTCACCGAGCCGGCAACGCTGAACTTCTTCAAAGCCGCGAAGTTCAATCCGCCGGCGACCTGGATGTATTTCGCCGGCACCATCGAGACGCTGCTGACCATCGCGCTGGTGTTCGGCATCTATACGCCATATGTCGCCGTGATCGCCGCCTTGCATCTCCTCGTCGCCGGCGCCGCGACTTATAAGGTGACCAAGAAATGGATCTGGGTGATCGGCGGCATCGAATACTGCGTGTTCTGGATGCTGGCTTGTGTCGTGCTGGCGATGTTGACGTGGCCGAAATAATTAGGTCTTGAAACGAACCAAAGCGTTGCGGGAGTAGCAGGTGATCAAAGCGGGCATCGTCGGACTGGGGTGGTGGGGCAAGACGCTGGTCGAGTTCGGCGGAGAACAGCGATGTCATCCGCTTTACTTCGGCCACCACGCGCACGATCACGCCGGAGGTCGAGGCGTTCGCTAAGCAGAAAGGTTTGCACCTCACCGCCGAGTATGACGGCATGCTGCATCACGGCGGGGTCGATGCGGTGGTGTTGGCGACGCCGCATTCCATGCACGCGACCCAGGTGATGGCTGCGGCCGCGGCCGGCAAGCACGTCTATTGCGAAAAGCCGTTCACGCTCACCAAACACGAGGCCGAGGACGCCGTTGCCGCCGTGCGCAAGGCCGGAGTCACGCTCGCGGTCGGTTACAATCGCCGCTTCCATCCGGAAATGATCAAGCTCCGCGACATGATCCGCGGCGGCGAACTCGGCATCATCCTGCACGTCGAAGCGACCATGACGTTTCCCAATGTGTTGTTCATCAATCCGAGCCACTGGCGCGCCGACAAATCCGAGACGCCATTGGGCGGCCTGATGCCCATGGGCGTGCACGCCATAGACGGCATGATCGACCTGTGCGGGCCGATCGACCACGCCTTCGCCCAGAGTTTCCGACGCGCTGCGGCGATCGACGCCGATGACACCACGTCGATCCTGGTGCGCATGAAGGAAGGAATGTCCGGCTATCTCGGCACCATGACGACGACCGGCCCCGGCTTTTCCTTCCAGGTCTTCGGCTCGAAGGGCTGGCTGCGGCTCGAAGGCCTCACCCACGTCGCCGGCGCTTCATCGGAAGAGCGGCGGACACGACTGTTCGGCAATTGCAAGTTCCAGCCGGTGAAAGGCGAAGCCAAGCTCTGGCAGGCGGCGACCATGGATATATCGCGCGTCGCGCTCGAAGCCTTCGCCAAGGCGGCTGCGGGCGGGCCGGCTTATCCGATTCCGCTCGATCAGGTGATCGCGGGCGTTGCCGCCACCGAAGCCATCATCCGCTCGGCGGGTTCGGGCAAAGTCGAGCACGTGCAGTAATGATCCGTCACCCAGCCGTGAACCTCATCCTGAGGTGCCCGCACGCAATGCGGGCCTCGAAGGATGCGGCCGAGGTGCCCGGGCCGTCGCCCTTCGAGGCTCGCTCCGCTCGCACCTCAGGATGACGGAACTTAAGCAGTAACAGGAAACAGACAATGGATCTCGGTAACGGCCTCGGCCATTTGACCTATTCGACGCTGGTGCATCCCGCCGACAATTGGGAGCAGCTGTGGGCGTCGCTCAACACCTATCTGCCCAAGGTGAAGGCGCGCTTCGCGGGCAACAAGTCGTTCGGCGTGTGCATCCGGCTGTCGGCGAGTTCGGCGGAGACGTTGGCGAACAGCCCGGCCGAGCGCGAGAAGCTCAAGAAATTTCTCGGCGACAACGACATGTACATCTACACCGCCAACGCCTTCGTGTACGGCCACTTCAAGGGCGCCGCGGTGAAGGAGCAGGTCTACGAGCCGGACTGGCGCTCGGAGGAACGCACCCAATACACCATCAACGTCGCCAATGTGCTGGCCGATGTCTGCCCGGCCGGGATTGCGCCGTCGATCCAGAGCGCGCCGCTCGGCTTCAAGGGCCGGGTCACCGGCGATGACGTCGTTGCCGCCTACACCAACAACGTGCTCCGCGTCGTCGCGCATTTGATGGCGCTTGAGTCAAAGACCGGGCGCACGGTGCAGCTCGCGCTCGAGCCCGAGCCGTTCTGCTTTCTCGAAACCACCGACGAAACCATCGCCTATTTCCGCGATCATCTTTATTCCGGCGCTTCGGTCGAGAAGCTTGCCAAGCTCGCCCACGTGCCGATCTCGGAAGCCAACGAAGCGCTGCGGCGGCATCTCGGCATCGTCTACGACATCTGCCATCAGGCGGTCGAATACGAGAACATCACCGAGTCGCTGCAGAAGCTGGTCGATGCCGGCATCCCGGTGTTCAAGCTCCAGGAAGCCGCCGCCCTGCACATGCCGGAAGTCACGCAGCCGGTCGTGGATACGTTGAAGCGCTACGCCAAGACCATCTACCTTACCCAGACGATGGAAAAGAAAAACGGCAAGCTCACGCGCTACCTCAATGTCGACGACGCCATCGCCGCGTTCGAGAAGGATCCGGGCCCGCGCGAATGGCGCACCCACATCCACGTCCCGGTGTTCCTCGACGATCTCGGGCAGTTTCGCACCACACGCTTTGCCATCGAGGACGCGCTCAAGTTCCACAAGCAGAAGCCGCTGTCGCGGCATCTGGAAGTCGAGACCTACACCTGGGACATGCTGCCCGACAGCCTGAAGAGCGCCGACATCGTCGACTATATCTACCGCGAGCTTGACTGGGTGCGCAGCCAGTTGGTCTAGCGATTCTTTTCCCTCCCCCCTTGTGGGGGAGGGTAGGGAGGGGGGTCGCGAGGTGAGCTTGAGGACGTCGACGTTTGCGCGCAGCCTCACGACCCTCACCCCTAACCCCTCCCCACAAGGGGGAGGGGAACAGTTGGGAGAGTTTCATGAAAGTCGGATTTATCGGGCTTGGCCGCATGGGCCAGGTGATGGCGCGCCGGCTGATCGATGCCGGCAATGAAGTGGGCGTCTATAACCGCACGGCAGACAAGCTAAAGCCACTGACCGATCATGGCGGGAAGCCGATGGCCTCAATCAAGGCGGCGGCGACGTTCGGCGAGGCGGTGTTCACGATGCTCACCGACGACGCCGCGGTCACCGACGTTGTCGGTCAGCCCGGCGGCTTGAAGGAATCGCTGCCTAAGGGCGGCATCCACATTTGCGCCGGCACGCATAGCGTTGCCGCAATTCAAAAACTCGCCGCCGTTCACGCCGACGCCGGACAAATTATGCTCGCTTCGCCGGTGCTCGGCCGCCCCGAAGTGGTCGCCGCGGGCAATGCCAGCATGCTGGTCGGCGGGCCGCAACCGACCGTCAAACGCCTGCGGCCGCTGTTCGATGCGATCGCCGGCCGCGTCATCGAAGCTGGCGCGGAGCCGGTATCGGCCGCCGCCATCAAGATTGCCAACAACTTTGTGCTCGGCTGCGCCATTGAAGCGCTGGGCGAGGGCTTTGCGCTTACCCGCAAGTACGGCGTCGCGACGGACGTGTTCTACAATGTGCTGGCCGAAGGGTTGTTCGCCTGCTGGGCCTACAAGACCTACGGCAAGTTCATCGCCGAGGAAAAATATCTCCCCGCGGGCCAGCGCGCCGTCACCGGACTAAAAGACGCCAACCTCGCGCTCGCCGCCGGCGAAGCGGTCGGCGTGCCGCTGCCCAGCGGCAACGTCTGGCGCGACCGATTGGTCGGCGCAGTCGCTCACGGCGAGGGCGAACACGACTGGGCGGTGATGGCGAAGGATCAGGCGCGCGCCAGCGGGTTGGTGTAGGCCGAGTGATCGCGCCCTCTCCCCTTGTGGGAGAGGGCTACTCGGCAGTTCAACAACAAGAATGGGTGACGGGCTGGGCCGCGACCCCTCACCCGACTGTGTTTGTTGAAACGCCTGCGATGCCCTCTCCGGCAAGGGGAGAGGGCGCACCAGCGGCGCTAGATCAAACAAACAGCCCCTTAAAATCCTCGACGAACTTTTTGAACGTGATCGGCGGACGTTTGGCGATATCCTCGATCGGTTTGGTATTCTCGGTCGAGAAGCTGCCGTTCGCGGTGAGCTTCGCGATCAGGAGCATATGCGCGAACAGCCAGTCCGGCAGGTTGCGCGCTTTCAACGCTTGCTCGGTCTGCTCCATCGTCACCGGTACATAGCTCACCGGTTTGCCCAGCACCGACGAGAACACGTCGGCGATGTCGCCGAAGCTGATGAGCTTGCCGGTGAATTCGTAAGTCTTGCCGGCATGCGGCTCCGGATCGAGCAGGATGCGCGCGCCGACCGCGCCGGTGTCGCGCACGTCGATGAAGGCGATCTTCAGGTCTTTCGCCGCCGCGCCGACGATCTTGCCCGCGTCTTTGATCGACGCCGCCTGGCCGACCAGGTTCTGCATGAACAGGCCTGGACGCAGGATGGTCCACTTGATGCCGCTGCCCTTGAGCCTTTCCTCGATCGCGGTGTGGCCGCGGCCGACCACCGAAGGCGAATCCGCCCCAACAACCGCGCGGCCGCCGGCCACGCGCACCAGATATTTCGCGCCGCCCTTGAGTGCCGCATCGAGTACGTTGTTCTGCTGCTCAACCATGCCGGGATTATGCCCCGTCACCACGAACACGCTGTCGACGCCGGCCAATGCCTTCTCCAGCGCGGACTTGTCCGTCAATTCGGCGACCGCGACTTTGGCGTCGGCGCCCAAGACCTCGCGCGCCTTCTCCGCATTGCGCACGACGCTGATTGGGTTCTGGCCCAAAGCTTTGAGTTCCTTGACCACCGCCCGCCCGGTATTTCCGGTCGCCCCGACTACAGCAATCGTCATCTTCGTTTTCCCGTCCCATGAATGTTGGTTGGTTTCGGCGTAAGCCCTATCAGCTTTCGCGCAAGCTTGAAAATCCCCGTTTGCGCCGCCCGCGCCTTACGCTAATGGTCTGCGCATTGGCTCGCCGTCAATTTTACCGGTGCCCCAATTGTCTGGAAACAGTGAGGAAAAGAGATGAAATATAACCGCAAGCAGGCGACCGCGTCCTGGGGCACCATGGCCAAGGACTGGGAGAAGGGCATCGATTACGATCGCCTGCACAAGGAGCGGGTCAAGCGCGCGCAGGCGGCGATCCGCCATGCCGGCCTCGGCGCCGTGCTTGCCTTCAACTTCGACAATATCCGCTACATCACCGGCACCCATATCGGTGAATGGGCGCGCGACAAGTTCATGCGTTACGCCTTATGCCCGGTGGTCGGCGAGCCGATGCTGTGGGACCCGGCCCCGCCGGCGAAACGCATCTCCTCGCCGTGGATCGCCGACAATGTCGCCGCCCCGATCTCGACCATGCAGGGCGGGCTGCCGCTGCAGCTCAACATCCAGGGCGACTTCGCCAAGCAGATCAAGAAGGTGCTGATGAAGCTCGGCATCGACAAGGAGCCGATCGGCATCGACCTGATGGAACTGCCGATGCTGCGCGCGCTGGAGAAGGAAGGCATCGAAGTGGTCGACGGCCAGCAGGCGATGCTCGACGCCCGCGAGGTCAAGACCCCCGACGAGATCGAGCTTCTGAAACTCGCTTGCTCGATGGTCGACGCCACCTACGTCGACATTGCCCGCGCCATCCGCCCCGGCACCCGCGAGAACGAACTGGTCGCCATCGCCAACGACCGGCTGTTCCGGCTCGGCTCGGAGCGGGTCGAGTGCGTCAACTCGGTGTCGGGCCAGCGCGGCCGGCCGCACTCGCACACCTTCTCCGACCGCATCATCCAGCCGGGCGACATGGTGTTCCTCGACATCATGCATTCGTTCAACGGCTACCGCACCTGCTACTACCGCACCTTCATCTGCGGCGAGCCGAACAAATATCAGATCGACGCCTACGAGACCGCCTCGAAATGGATTTCCGCCTCGATCGATCTGATCCGCCCCGGCATCACGCCGGACCAGGTGGCGCAGGTGTGGCCCGACGCGCAGGAATTCGGCTACCGCGACGAGGCCGAAGCGTTCCTCCTGCAATACGGCCACGGCGTTGGCCTCTCGTTGTGGGAGCGGCCGATTATCTCCAAGCGCTACACCGGCCAGAACACGCCGCTCAAGGAAGGCATGGTGTTCGCGCTGGAGACGTGGAAGGGCGCCGAAGACGGCTCCGGCGCCGCCCGCATCGAGGAGGAAGTCGTGGTGACGAAAGACGGCTGTGAGATCATCACCAACTTCCCCTCGCACAAGCTGATCTCGTGCGGGCTGCCGGGCTGCGACGTGTTTTGATTTGTAGGGCGGGTTAGCCGAAGGCGTAACCCGCCGTGCCACGGTAAGACCAGCGGATTACGCTGCACTAATCCGCCTTACAAACGGAGGCAGGCATGGATCGCCTTGACACTTATTTGCAATGGAAAAGAAGGACGCAAGCCAGAAGAACCCCCTGCACGTTGACGTTCGAACAATGGTGCGCCGCATGGGATGAAAGTAGATGCTACGGTGCTCGTGGGGGCAGGAACGGTTATGTGATGGCGCAATCCGTGCCCGGTGATGGGTTTGTAACGGGGAACGTGGAGATTATTCCCAAGGCCGAAGCTTTCAGGCGGACAATGGACCTCCATTGGGGCGGAGAGCGCGACTATCTCCCATAGCAAGCGTAGCTCGGATTGAGTGAAACAAGATGCGGGACAAGCTTGGTCGTTGATTTCGGATTTTGCTGATGCTCAATGCGGGCTACTTGTTTGCTTAATAGCGTAGATCGAGCCGTTCGATGCGCCGAATTGTTTTCTATTCCTGGCAATCGGATTTACCCAATGCAACCAATCGCGGGCTGATCCAGTCCGCGCTTGAAATTGCTGCTGGTGCCATCGCAGGAGATGACACTGTCGACGTAGAGCCTGTGATAGATCGCGACACCGAAGGCGTAGCTGGATCGCCAGATATTGCTTCGACGATCTTTGCAAAAATTGATACCTCAGACATTGTCGTTGCCGACGTATCAATCGTTAGTGATTTGAGCGCAAAAAGACAAACGCCCAATCCGAACGTGTTGATAGAGGTTGGCTTCGCTCTTAAATCACTCAACTTCGAAAGAGTTGTATTGGTGTTCAATAGCGCTTTTGGAGCGATCGAAGGTTTGCCGTTTGACCTAAGAATGCGGCGTCTTGTCGTCTATAGTGCCACGGCGGACGAGAAAGACCGAGCAACTGCGCGAGCAGACCTCGCTCGGAAATTGGAAAAGGCTCTCCGGTCAGCCCTGTCGCTAGTTCCTTCATCTCAGAGCGCTGCGACGCCAGCGCCTGCCATCGAAGGCATTGAAAATCAGCGTGCAAATCGGGGTATTGCCGTCCGCCCAGAGCTTGCGGACATACTCAAAGAGCTCGATGAACTTCAACCCCGAAAATTGAGGGACGGCGGAAGCGCGGACGAATTACTTCAGGCAATTCCTAAGACACAAACACCCATCGCGCGCTTTTCGAAGCTAGCCGAAGTTATAGCGATAATGAACGACGCAACTATGGCCGAGGAGCTATACAATTGGTTTGGCCTGATCCTGGAACGCTATGACTTACCGCAAGGGTTCACCGGCACATTCCACGATGCTGATTTCGATTTTTTCCGATTTGTCGGCCACGAGCTCTTTGTTAGTTTGTTTGCGTTCCTTCTACGTGAGCGGCAGTGGCACATAATTTCAAGTTTGTTGAGCGAACCAATACTCGTTCGTTACCTACGTCGAGAAAATGGCCCCGGGAACGTAGAATGGTCGGATATCTCTCGGCACGTGGCAACATTGGGAGGCATGTCGCAACAGCGTCAACGGTTGTCTTTGCATGCCGATATTTTGAACGAACGCCATTCCAAAGGCGATCTAGCTGGCGTTTTGCCCTTTGACGAGTTTGCAGATGCTGATTTCTTCCTTTACCTGAGAAGCCTCCTACCGGAACATAAATTCACGGGGCACTTCTCGTGGAGGCCTTGGAGTGCCTTGTGGCTGCGAGGGACGCCAAGATTTTTGCTGCGCGCACAATCAACGAGCGAAGCTGAAAATGTTACCGTTGGTCTCGCACTTCCGTCAGTTCTTGAGCTAAAAAGACGATTGCAGGAACGGGGCGCGCAAGTAAGCGTGCTCTATCGGCACGGATTTTGGGAGTATCCGATCCGCCAGTCTGAGGTCGATAAAATTGGCTCGCGTTAAGCGCGGATTGCTCAACTCTCTCCTGCGCTGATCGGGTTATCGTACCGAGCGAGCATAGCCCGGATTGAGTGAAACGAAATCCGGGGCGGCCTCGCCGTTGATCCCGGATTTCGCTGGCGCTCAATCCGGGCTACTTACTTTTCTGCCCGTGATCATGATCGCGGAAAAAGCCGCGGCGATGCCGCGACGGGCGTAAGCTTGGATTCAAAGAAAATTAAATTGCAAGCCGTACAGTAATCGCGGGGCCATCAACCCGTTTAGCTTACGTGATCCGCGCTCGCGTGCGCCTGCGAACGCTCGTGATCAGGACTCGCAACATGGCCTTGCTCCGAAAACGCAATCCCTATCGTTACATACCGATCCATCCGGACAACGTGGCGAGCCGGGACTGGATCATTCTGCTGGAGGGCGGCACCGTGGTCGGCCCGCGCGCTGAACGGCTGCGGGTGGCGATGGTGACGCAGGAGCGGAAAATCGTGAAGCGACGCGCTCGCTGCGGCGGCGGCATTTCCTTGTCGTCGAGGACTACGATCCACGCATTCACGTGCTGTTTTTCTGTCCGCAATTATTCCAATACGATCGTCACAACCAGCTTGTGCCGCTGGCGGGGGAGGAGATAGGCAAGTACGTTGCCGATGTGCTCAAACAAAAGGCCGCGGTGCGGCGCACGTGGTACAATCCAATGGAGCGCGTTCATAGCGAGCCTGTCATTAGCATTCCCATGCTTTGCGAATTCGACACGCTGGTGGTGGACTCGCCGCAGTTGCAGCCGTCGCTTTCGGCTCACGCCGAGCTGCCCCGCATGAATGGCAGAGAGATTGAAAGTCTGCCGGACAGCCGTCAGTGGATGATCGCTCAAGATTGACGCGCTGAGCTCGCCGGCACCCTGTAACGGAATTATTGGGCGCCATCAGGGACGACAATTCCCAGTCGTGGTTGTCTGTTCCGGGACGTTGCCAGGGCCGGCTGACCAGCGGGTTCGTTTCAGAAGAAAAACTGCTCCGTCTTGTGTCCGCGGTGCTGCCCGCGGCCCAATCTGTGAATCTACTCCGGGCTGTCGCATTTACATTGACTTTTGTCCTGCTTTCAGGTACAAGATTCAGCGAATCTCGCTCATGTAAGGGACGCCATCGCGAGGGCACTCCTGACGGTGGAGCGAGTGCGGTGCCCGCGGGCGGATTTGCACTTCGCTCCCGGGCGGCTTTGGGCATCATCCGACCGGCACTACGACCGGTCTGGGAGGTGCGTTCCCTGGACTGGGACAGACGGGCGCGGGTAACGCCCGCGTAACAGCGCGAGGTCTCCGCTCCCCGGTTGGAGCGGGCTTACCGGATCGAGCGTCCTGTCGCGTCCCAGAAAGCATGGCCTGAAGCTGAGCGGTGGCGTTCGGTCGCCTAAGCTGGAGCCGCGGTGGAACGCCGACAGGCGAGCGCACCCGTTAGGTGCGCGCCGCGCCCGTAAAGGCGCGGAGGTTGGACACACGTTTGTCGGCGTTCTGCCTCCCTTTTGTTTTCTTAGTCGTCATTGCGAAGCGAAGCGCCTTGTAGGGTGGGTAGAGCGGAGCGAAACCCACCGTGGCTCGCTGGAAGTTGATGGGTTTCGCTCCGCTCTACCCATCCTACGGTTCTCCTCGCAATGACGAGGCATGACTCGGGCGCGGATCGCGCCGCGAGAACGATATCGCCTTTTCACCTCTCGCCGCTTGCGTGCGGGGAGAGAGAGCCGGCCGTGCGCGGCGGCCGCGACGGTGTTTAGTAAACAAATTCCAAACGGGATTACGATCTGGTTTTTTGATTCATGAAAAAGTGAAGCCTCTTTGGCAAAGTGAAGCCTCTTTGGCTAGGTGGTTCTACCGAGGTCGCTGTTGAGCAAGCCAGCCAAGCGGTTCGTTCCGTTCACGCTGTCCGCTGCGGACGGGCGGGAGATCGTCGACGTATTGGTGATTTTGTCCATCTGCCTCGTGGCCTACATGGCCGTCATCGACTGGGGCGGCATGGTGATCCTGCAGAAGGTTTTCGGCACGCGCGCCGAGCAACCGTCGTTCACGTATTTTTTCGGCGTCGCGCTGGTGGTGTTCAGTGCCCGCCGCATCAGCGACCAGCGCGGCGAACGGGCGAAACGCGTGGCGGCCGAGCTTCAAGCGCAAACCATCGCCATGCGCGATCCGCTGACCCAATTGCCGAACCGGCGCCAATTCCAGAACGATGTCGGCAATGTGTTGAAGAACTCCGACAACAAGATGAGCGTCCTGTTGCTGGGTCTCGACCAGTTCAAGAAACTCAATGAGGTCTACGGGCACCTCGGCTGCGACGAGGCGCTGCTGCAGATCGGGTCGCGCATCCGTGACCGTGCCGCTCCCGGCGACATCTTCGCGCGGATCGGCGATGACGAGTTCGCCCTGTGTCTGGCGAGCTGCGATCCCGAGCGAGCGCGCCGGATCGCCTGTACGCTGGTCGAAACCGTCAGAGTGCCGGTCCAGATCGGCATCGAGCAGCACAGCATCGGCGCCAGCGTCGGGATCGCTCAGGCCGGCCGCGGCCATGTGACCGTCGACGAGCTGCTCCGCTGCGCGCATGTTGCCCTGTCCCGCGCCCGGACCCTGCACACCGAGTTCTGCTTCTTCGATCCGAAAATGGACGCCCACATCCGCGAGCGATCGCTGCTGGAGAAGGACCTGAAAGCGGCGATCGGCGGCGATGCGCTGCGCCCGTATTATCAGCCGATCATCGACCTGAAAACGCGGCGGATCGTCAGTTTCGAGAGTCTGGCCCGCTGGCACAATCCGGTGAGCGGCCTGATCTTGCCGGATATTTTTATCCCGCTCGCCGAGGAACTCGGCATCCTGGACATCGTCTCGGGTCAATTGTTCGGCGACGCCTGCCGCGACGCCGTGCACTGGCCGGAAGACATCTCGCTGACCTTCAATTTTTCGCCGTCGCAGCTCAGCGACCGGACCTTCGCGGACGCCATTCTCACCGTCATGCAGGACACCGGATTTCCGCCGCATCGTCTGGAGGCCGAAATTACCGAAAGCGCTCTGGTCGAGGACCTGGAAGCCACGCGCCACGCCATCCAGACCTTGCGCAATGCCGGTGTCCGCATCGTCATCGACGACTTCGGCACCGGCTATTCCAGCCTCTATCACCTCTACGAGTTGCGATTCGACAGGCTCAAGATCGATCGGCGCTTTATCCAGGAACTGGTCGTCACCGGCGAAAGCGCCGTTTTCATCCGCGCCATGGTCGGCCTGTGCCGGGGCTTGAATTTGTCGGTCACCGCCGAGGGCGTCGAAACCGAGGCCCAGGCCAAGGCGGTGCTTGAGCACGGCGTCGATCAGGCCCAGGGGTATTTGTTCGGCAAAGCTGTGCCGGCCGCGCAAGTGCCCCAGTTGTTCGCCGCGCCAGCGATGTTCGTGGCCTGACGGGAGCTGCGCACACCAGGGCGCGTATTCGTCACGCCGGGCTTGCCCCGGCCATCCACGTCTTTACCTATAGCAACACGAGTCCTGGATACCCGCCGCTGGCGCGGGCATCATGACGACACAGAGCGAGGCGCCGCATTGCATACGCCCGTCACCATCCTCACCGGTTTTCTCGGCAGCGGCAAGACCACGCTGCTCAATCGCGCGCTGCGCGATCCGTCGATGGCGAACACCGCGGTGGTGATCAACGAATTCGGCGAAGTCGGTCTCGATCACATGCTGGCGGCGCAGAGCGACGACACCATCATGGTGCTGGAGAACGGCTGCCTGTGCTGCACGGTGTTCGGCGATCTCGTCACCACGCTGAACAATCTCTACCACCAGCGCGAGGACGGCGCGATTCCGCGGTTCGATCATGTGGTGATCGAAACCTCCGGGCTCGCCGATCCGTCGCCGCTCATTCAGGCGTTTCTGTCGGACCCGACGCTAGCCGGGCTTTACCGCATCGGTGCGGTGGTCGCGACCGTCGATGCGGTGAACGGTCCGCACACGCTCGATGAGCACATTGAATCCGTGCGCCAGGTCGCACTCGCGGACTGTATCCTGATTGCCAAGCTTGATTTGGTCGATCCGGCAGAGGCGAAGGAAGCCGAGGCGTCGCTGACCGCGCGGCTGCACCGCCTCAATCCGGCGGCAAAGATTTTGCGGATCGACGATCCGTCATTCAACGTCGGCACATTTCTGCGCTCGGACGGTCTCAATCCCGACGGCAAAACCGACGCGCGCGCCTGGCTCAACGCCGCCGCCTACGAGCACCATGATGAACACGATCATCATCACGGGAACGATGGCGACCATGACGATCACGACCATCACCATCTGCACGACCGCGATATCGCCTCGTTCTGCTTTACCCGCGATAAGCCAATTCCGCGCGAGGCGCTCCGCCTCCTGCTCGACGCCCTGCAGCAGAATCTCGGGCCCAATCTCCTTCGCGTCAAAGGCATCGTGAATGTCGCCGAGGAGCCGGACCGCCCGGCAGTGATCCAGGGCGCACAACAGCTCCTGCACAATCTGTCCTGGCTCGAGCGCTGGCCGGACGGCGACCGGCGCAGCAAGATCGTTTTCATCACCCAGGGCTTCGACCGCGCCGAAGTCGAGGATATGATCGCGCTGCTCGACCGCGTGGCGACGCGCACCGCCGCCGCCCGGGCGCGAGCGCAAGCAAACCAATGAGCGGGCGGCAAAACGCCTGACGACGCGAAAATGGGGGGACGATGATCAAGGCATTTCCAAAGGACCGCCTGGAAAAGCGCAAAATGCTGCTCGACGGCGTCGAGCGCATCGCCGAAACGCTGCGCGCTTCCGGCCCCAGGAGCGAAGAGCTCGGCACGCTCGCGCCGGAAGCGGTCGCCGCTCTTCGCGAAAACGGCATGTTCCGGTTGAAGCTCTGTGCGGAGATGGGCGGCGCCGAGGCCGATCCGGTCACGGAAATGCTGGTGCTGGAAGGCCTCGCCTACAATGATCTGACCAGCGGCTGGTGCACCATGGTCGGCGCTAGCGGCATCGCGTCGCTCGGTACGTTCCTCACCCAACCCGGCCTCGATAAGGTATTCGCCAACGGTCAAACTCCGACCGCGTCAATTTCGTTCTTTCCGGCGGGCCGTGCCGTGCGCGACGGCAAGAATTTTCGTTTGAGCGGCCGCTGGCGCTTCAATAGCGGCATTCAGCACAGCGAATGGGTTGTCGGCGGCACCATCGTCGAAGGCAGCGAAGCTGAAAACGGCGGCCGCCCGATTGTCATGTTCTCCGCGTTTCCAAAATCGCAGGCCACGCTCTACGACAATTGGCGCGGCGTCGTCGGCTTGCGCGGCACCGGCTCGTGCGACTGCTCGGTCGAAAACCTGGCGCTGCCCGAGGACCAGACTTTCATCTGGGATTTGCTGCAGCCGAAGCCGCGGCGCGGCGGCCCGTCGTTCCTGTTTCCGCCGTTTGCTTACGTCGCCAAGGAGCACGGCAGCGTTGCCATCGGCGGCGCCCGGCGGGCGCTCGACGAACTGATCAAGCTCGCCACGACCACGCGCGGCACGTTTCGGTCATCCAAGCTCGACGAGCGGCAGGTGGTGCATCGTTTCATCGGCGAGGCCGACCTAAAGTTGCGGGCGGCTCGCGCGCTCCTGCACCAGCGCTACGAGCAATTGTACGAAATCGCGAGCACCGGCAAGATTCCTGACGGCGCCGCGATCGCCGATGTGCGCGCCGCCGCCGTCTACGCAACCGATATTGCCATCGAAACCGTGACGGCGGCGTTTCATTTTGCCGGCAACACTGGCCTGCATCATCCGCACGTCATCGGCCGGCTGTTGCGCGACCTCAACACCGCAGGAATCCATCAGGTGATGAGCGACACCGCGTACGAAAATCACGGCAAGTTCCGCCTCGGCCTGGCGGCGGACCCGCTGGCTTGAGCGGGCGGGACGATCAAGGGAATTTCCGGTGACAAGCGATCCGCCCGTTCAAGTCGACTTCATCGAAGCTGGCGCAAGCGGTCCTGCGGTCATACTGGTGCACTCAAGCGTGGCGGGTGCGCGGCAGTGGCGCCGCCTGATGGAGGATTTGAAGGACGACTTTCGTCTGCGCGCCGTCAATCTGTTCGGTTACGGCAAGACTCCGGCTTGGCCGGCCGGCGCGCGGCAATCGCTTGACGACCAGGCGCGTCTCGTCGAAGCGGCCCTGCCGCCTGATGCGGGCGAAGTCTATCTCGTCGGTCATTCGTTCGGCGCGTCGGTCGCCATGAAGGCGGCCGCGCGGCTTGGCAGCCGCGTCACCAGGCTGGCGCTGCTCGAACCCAATCCGGTCTCACTGCTCGCCCAAGCCGGCCGAACGGAGGCCTTCGCCGATGCCATGACCATGCGCGATTGCATCAAGAAGTTCGGGGCGCTAGGCGAATGGCAGGTCGCGGCGGAAACCTTCGCCGACTACTGGGGCGGCGCTGGATCGTGGGAAGGCATGCCCCCCGACCGGCGGGAAACTTTCACGCAAGCACTCAAGCCGAATTTCTTCGAATGGGATGGCGTGACCGACGAAACGATGTCGGTCGAAGAATGGGTGCGGCTGCTGCCGCGCCGGACGCTTGTAGTCAGCGACCCGAATACGGTGCTGCCGGTCCGCGAGCTCATCGCGCTGCTGCGGCGGTCATCTCCCAATTGGACTTACAAGGAGGTTGCTGGCGGTCACATGGCGCCGCTGACCCGCCCCGAACTGATCAACCCGATTGTCGCGGCGTTCCTGCGCGGAAGCGGTTGAGTTCCGAAATGCGCGAGACCGGATACGATTACATTATCGTCGGCTCAGGCTCAGCTGGTTCGGTGCTGGCGAACCGGCTGTCGGCGAAGCCCGAGATCAAGGTGCTGCTCCTGGAAGCCGGCGGCTCCGACAAGGCGCTCTTCGTGCGCATGCCCGCCGGCATCGCCAGACTCGGCACGCCGCGGTTCGGCTGGATGTACGAGACCGCGCCGCAAGCAGCGATGAACGGCCGGCGCATGTATCAGCCGCGCGGCCGCCTTTTGGGCGGATCGAGCTCGGTCAACGCCATGATCTATATGCGCGGCCAGGCGGCCGATTACGATCATTGGCGGCAACTCGGCAACGCGGGCTGGAGCTACGCTGATGTGTTGCCGTATTTCAAGAAATCCGAACGCAACGAGCGTCTACACGACGAATTTCACGGCAGCGACGGTCCGCTCAACGTCGCCGAACGGCCATACACCAATCCGCTGAGCCACGTCTTCCTCGAGGCTGCGCGGCAGGCCGGGATTCCGCTCAATCCCGATTTCAACGGCGCGGTGCAGCTCGGCTGCGGTCTGTTTCAGGTGACGCAGAAAAACGGCGAGCGCTGCAGCGCCGCCGCGGCCTATCTGCATCCTGTCGCCAAGCGCAAAAATCTCACCATCCGCACCAAGGCGCAGGCGACCCGGATATTGATCGAGGTGAACCGCGCCGTCGGCGTTGAATATGTGCGCGGTGGCAAGCTGTATAACGTGCGGGCCGCGCGGGAAGTGGTGCTCGCCGGCGGCTCAATCAACTCGCCGCAGCTGTTGCTGCTCTCCGGCGTCGGTCCCGCCCAGGAGCTTGGCGCCCTCGGCATACCGGTGAAGCTTGACCTTCCCGGCGTCGGCAAGAATTTGCAGGACCACCTCAATGTCAACATCCTGCAGCGCGCGACGCCTGGCATCACGCTCGACAGCAAAAGCCGCGGGCTTGGCCCGATCATGCCAACGCTGGAATTCCTGTTCCGGCGCACCGGTCCGGGCACCAGCAATGTCGCCGAGGCGGGCGCGTTTATCATCAGCGCGCTCGGCGCCGCGACGCCCGACATTCAGTATCATTTCATCCCGGCGCAAGTGATCGATCATGCCCGCAAGCAGCTCGATGGCGACGGCATTACGCTCCACGCCTGCTGTCTGCGTCCGCAAAGCCGCGGCGAAATCCGACTCGCGTCGCGCGATCCGCTGCAGTCGGCGGTGATTGATCCGAACTATCTCGCCTCCGACTACGATCTGAAAATCCTGATCGACGGCATCCGGCGCGGACGCGAGATATTGGCGGCGTCGGCGTTCAAGCCGTTCCTCCGCGAGGAGCGGTTTCCCGGCGCCGCGCAACAATCCGACGCCGAACTCACCGAATTCATCCGCGCCACCGCGGAGACCGAATATCATCCGGTCGGAACCTGCAAAATGGGCAGCGATCCAATGGCGGTTGTGGATGACAAACTGCGCGTGCGCGGCATCGACCGCTTACGCGTGATCGATGCGTCGATTATGCCGACCGTGGTTTCTGGCAACACTAACGCGCCGACCATTATGATCGCGGAAAAAGGCGCGGAAATGATGCTGGGACGGGCAGGGTAGCAAATTGACAATGAGAGATTTTACCGCGGCGTGATTGTCACGTTGAATACGTGATACGAAGAAACAATGGACCTCATTCTTAGAAGCGCGCGCCCGATAGGCGCCGAGCGAGAACTGACCGACATCGGGATCGCGAGCGGGCGGATCGCCGCGATCGGACGTGGACTCTCGGCGGACGGCGAGACCATCGATCTCGACGGGCGGCTGGTTTCGCCCGGCTTCGTCGAGACGCATATTCATCTCGATAAATCCTGCATCCTCGATCGGGTTAAGTCGGACAAGGGCGACCTCGACGAAGCGATCGCTGAAGCCGCGAAGGCCAAGGCCGCGTTTACGCCTGAAGATGTTCACGCCCGCGCGGTGCGCACGCTGGAGAAAGCGATCCTGCAAGGCACCACGCATATGCGCACCCATGTCGAGGTCGATCCTGGCGTCGGCTTGCGCGGTCTCGAAGGCGTGCTGCCGCTGATCAAGGAGTATTCGTGGGCCATCGACCTGCAGCTGTGCGTGTTTCCGCAGGAGGGCTTGCTCAATAATCCCGGCACCGACGAACTCCTGGTCGAGGGGCTTGAGCGCGGCTGCCGGGTGATCGGCGGCGCGCCCTATGTCGACTCTGATCCGCCGGGCCAGATCGACCGCATCTTCGAACTGGCGCGCGATTACGACGTCGACATTGACATGCATCTCGATTTCGGCCCGACCGCCGACGGCATGACGCTCGATCACGTCTGCAAGCGGACGCAGCAATTCCAGTACGGCGGCCGCGTCGCCATTGGCCACGTTACCAAAGCGACCAGTCTGCCGCCGCCGGCATTCGAGGCCATGGCGAAACGGCTAGCCGACGCGGGCGTGGCGCTCACCGTATTGCCCTCGACCGACCTTTATCTGATGGGGCGCCACCACAAGCACGATTACAACGTCACCCGCGGCGTCGTGCCGGCGCATAAGCTGTTGCATCACGGCGTCAACTGCTCGCTATCGAGCAACAACATCCTCAATCCGTTTACGCCGTTCGGCGATTGCTCGCAGATGCGGATGGCGAACCTCTATGCCAATATCTGTCAGGTCGGGAAACAGGCCGACATGCGCGAGTGTTTCAACATGGTCACGCAGCGGCCGGCCGCGATGATGCGGCTTGGGGATTATGGGCTCGCGGTCGGCAAGTCGGCCGATCTCGTTGTGCTTGATTCCACGAGCCCCGAACTGGCGGTCGCCGAACTGACACCGGTGCTCTACGCCTTCAAGCGCGGCCGCAAGACGCTGTCGCGGCAACCGGCCACGCTGCACCGGCCGCAATGATCCCGCGCGATCCGTATAATGCGTTCTGCCGCCACACCCGCGTCGAACTGGATGGCGCACCCGCAGGCCCGCTACGCGGCCTGAGTTTCGCCGTCAAAGACGTGTTCGACATCGCCGGTCACCGCACCGGCAACGGCAATCCGGTCTGGCTTGAGACCCATGCGCCTGCGACACGGACCGCCTCGTCGGTCGAGCGCCTGCTTGCGGCTGGCGCGCGAATGATCGGCAAAACCCATACCGACGAATTGGCCTACAGCCTCAACGGCGAAAACGCGCATTACGGCACGCCGATCAATCCCAACGCGCCGGGACGGATTCCCGGCGGTTCGTCGAGCGGTTCGGCGGCCGCGGTCGCTGGCGGCCTCGTCGACTTTGCGCTCGGCACCGATTGCGGCGGCTCGGTGCGGCTGCCGGCGAGCTATTGCGGCATCTTCGGCATCCGCACCACCCACGGCCTCATCCCGGCCGATGGTATCGTTGATCTCGCCGCGAGCTTCGACACTGTCGGATGGTTTGCGCGCGATGCGGAAACCTTGCGGCGCGTCGGCGAAGTGATGCTGCCGGTGTCCGATTTCAAGCCGCGGCGTTTGTTGATCGCGCAGGACGCGCTTGCGTTCGCGGGACAAGAGGTTAGTGCCGCGCTTGCTGCCGGCGTAGCGCAGCTCAAGACGGCGTTCGCGGACGATCAAAAAGTCCGCGTTTACACCGGCGATCCGGCGGAATGGCCGGAAATCTTCCGCATCCTGCAAGGCGACGAAATCCGGCGCCGGCACAGCGCCTGGATCGACTTCCACGATCCAGGATTTCGGCCCCGGAATAGCCGAGCGGTTCTCTTGGACGCGCACCATCGATCCCGCCGCGGTCGAACGCATGCGGCGACGCCGTGAAGATGTCACCCGGCATATGGACGCGCTGCTGGGCGATGACGCCGTATTGTGCCTGCCGACGGCGCCGGGCATCGCGCCGAAGCTCGCGACACCCGTCGCAGAGCTGGAAGTCTTTCGCGCGCGGGCCTTCGCGCTGCTGTCGATCGCCGGCCTCGGGCGCCTGCCGCAAATCTCTCTGCCGCTCGGCACGATGGCCGGCTGTCCGCTTGGACTCTCGCTGATCGCGCCGCGCGGCGCCGACTAGGACTGCTCGAATGGGTAGCGAAAGAACTAAAAGTCCACGCGGAAGTCGTACGGAGCTGACGGTGCATATTCGCCGGCATAGGCGCGCTTCAGCAATTCCTTCTGCTTCACGCCGGCCGCGCGCGCTGCGACCATCTTCTCCGGCACGACAAACTTGCCGATCGGATCGGCCTTGAACTGCGGCGACGTGCGCATCCACGCCTTGGATTTTTTCCAGTCGCCGAAACAGTCCGCCTGCAGCTCGACGCTGTTGCCGTCGGGATCGACGTAATAGAACGACAAGGTCATGCCGTGATGGACCGCGACGTGCGGCTCATAGCCGTACTCGTCATGCAGCCGCTGCCAGGAATTTAGGAGATCATCGACCGAGCCGTACTCGAACGCCAGATGATGCAAACCGGCATAGGTGCGAAACTGCGGGTTATCGCGAAAGTGCGGACCGCCTGCCATTGAGATCCGGTGATTGGCGCCGTCGTTGCTCAGAAAGGCGATGCCGGGGGCCTGAAACACCGGCTCGATGCCGACCACGGCTGCGTACCAGTCGATCATCTCCTGCATCCGCGAGGTTTTGAGCAGCGCGTGATGAAAGATCGGGATCTTCATCGCTTTCGCGTTTTTTCTCGCTGCCGGCTTTTTGGCCGCTTTCGCGCGTTTGACGATTTTTTTCTTTTTCACCAATTCCTCCCTATAGGCTTCTGGCGATGAGCAGCTTCATGATTTCGTTGGTTCCGGCATAGATGCGCAGTACCCGCGCATCGCGATAGAGCCGCGAGATCGGGTATTCGTCCATGTAGCCGTAGCCGCCGAACAATTGCAGGCAGCGGTCGACAATCTTGCCGACAAGATCGGTGAGCCAGTATTTCGCCATTGAGGCGGTGACGGTGTCGAGTTCGCGCTTGACGTGGCGTTCGATGCAATGATCGAGAAACACCTGGGCGACGGTCGCCTCGCTCTTGCATTCAGCGAGCACGAATTGGGTGTTCTGGAAGTCGATGATCTTTTTGCCGAATGCCTGGCGCTGCTTGACGTAATCGATGGTCAGGCCGAGCGCGCGTTCGATCATGGCGACCGCGTGGATCGAGACGATCAGCCGCTCCTGCGGCAATTCCTTCATCAGCTGATAAAAGCCCTGGCCTTCCTCGATGCCGAGCAGACTTTCCGCCGGCAGCTGCACGTCCTCGAAGAATAGTTCCGAGGTGTCGGCGGAATCCATGCCGAGCTTCTTCAGCTTGCGGCCGCGGCGAAAGCCGGAGGCGTCGGCGGTTTCGACCACCATCAGCGAGACGCCCTTGGAGCCCTGCTTCGGGTCAGTCTTCGCAACGACAATAATCAGATTGGCGTGCTGGCCGTTGGTGATGAAGGTTTTCGAGCCGTTGAGCACATAGCCATTGCCGGACCGTTTTGCAGTGGTACGCACGCCTTGAAGATCCGAGCCGGTGCCGGGTTCGCTCATGGCGATGGCGCCGATCATTTCGCCGGTGGCGAGTTTCGGCAGCCAGCGCCGCTTCTGCTCCTCGGTACCGTAATGCAGGATATACGGCGCAACGATGCCGGAATGCAGCGATGCGCCGAATGTATCGAAGCCAGCGAGCGCATATTCGCGGTCGATGACCGCCTCATGCGCGAAGCTGCCGCCGGCACCGCCGTATTCCTCCGGCATTGACGCGCAGAGCAGACCCGCCGCGCCGGCCTTGGTCCATACCTCGCGCGGATAAAAATGGTCTTCGTGCCATTTTTCGAGATGCGGAACGAATTCGGCGGCGATAAAGCGCCGCGACTGCTCTTCGAGCAGCACAAGATCTTCCGCCATCCATGCCGGACGCGGCAGATTGAGAACCTCGTTCATTGTCCTTCACCCGGCGCACGGACAGGCAGTCACGCTTGTTTACACGGCAGCACTCGATAAGACCATTCGCAAATCGCCGGATCAGGCAAGCCAAATTGGCATAAAAAAAGCGCGGCGACTGCGCTCAGCGGGGGAGCGGACCGTGTATTTGCTTTGCCGCCCTTGGCGGCAAGGCTGGCGCGCTGCTGCCGGTCTCCGCGGGCGCGGAGGCCGCGGTTTTACCGCGGCGGCGCCAGCCTTCACGTGTCAGCCAATCGACCAAGGACGGAGAAAGACGCATTAGCCGCCAGTAGAAGTGCGCGGTCGGCGTGACCAGCACCAATCCCTTATTTTTTTGAATGGCGCGAACGGCCTTGGCGGCGGTCTGTTCCGGGCTCGCGCAAATCCACGCCGGCACTTTCACCTTTCGATCGACTTTATCGGTCTCGCAATCGTCGAGCAGAGACGAACGCACGAAGCCCGGACACAGAGCCGTCACCCCGAAATGCTCGTTGCAATATTCCGCGCGCAATGCCGCGCTGAAGCCGACCAGGCCGAATTTGCTGGTCTGGTACGCGGTCGTCTTGCGCCAGGTGACCAGCCCGAAAATACTGCAGACATTAAGGATGTGAGCTTCATCAGCCGCCAACAGCATCGGCAGCAGTTCGTGCACCAGCTGAATTGGCGCCATCAGGTTGACAGCCATAATCCGATTCCACTGCTCGCCGGTCATCCGGTGGGTTTGCCCGTAGTATGTGGTACCAGCGTTGTTGACGAGGATGTTAAGCCCCTTCCATGTGTTGCGCAGCTGTTCGACGGCGCTGCTGATCTGCGAAGCGTCGGTAAGATCGCAGACGGCGGTCATCACGTTGACGCCGAGAGTTCGCGCCTCCTGCGCGACCGTCGCCAGAGCGTCTGCTTGGATGTCGACGAGAAATAAATCCGCGCCTTTCTTGGCGAGTTGCAGTGCGATGGCGCGGCCGATACCCGACGCCGCCCCGGTCACCATCGCCTTCTTGCCGCGAATGATGCGCATTCAGAATAACACCGCTGCCTGAGGCTCCCTGCAATCGAAAGAGCGCCAAAATCACGATTTTAAGAAACCTAAGCCCTTCATAAGACCATTTGCCAACTGGCGGATCAAGGCAAGTGTCGGCCTCTCAATCGGGGAATTTTCGCAGCCACGAAATTATCAACAAGGTTCCGCTCTCAAATTTGACGCCTACTTTATTGAAGGCCTACCCGTCTGCCGCACGCGTGTTTGCAGAAACGCCTTTTGCGCACCGAGAATTTCGAACATCGCCTTCTTGTCCTCATCAGCAAGGACAGAAAAGAACTCGGCGATCCAACCTTCATTCGCCTTTGCCGCGGCGCGGAACGCTCTTTTGCCTTTGGGCGTAAGCCGCACAAGCAGCGCGCGGCGACTGCGCGGGTCGGCCGGACGCTCGACCAGACCTTCAGCCTCCAATTCATCGGTCAGGCCGGTGATGTTGCCGGTCGTGACCATGAGACGGTTGGAAACTTCGCCCATGCGCAGGCCGGCACTGTTCGCGTCCAGTTGAGCCATCAGGTCGAAACGCGACAGGCTCATGTTGAAAGACGTGCGCAATCGCCGGCGCGCTTCGTTGGTGACGAGTTTGTGCACCGCCATCATCCGCAGCCAGAGCCGCAAATCACCATGGTCGCTCCCGACGCCCCTAGTCTCGAAATCGTCGATCTGCAGATTCGGGGCGATAGTGTTCCGCGCGACGACCATCTTCAGTGCTTCCACACTTCGCTGGCGATATCGACGACCAACTGTAACTTCGCTCTCTCATCCGCTTGGGTGAGCGGGCTGCCGGTCAGATTTGTCGCGAATCCGCATTGCGGGCTGATGCCAAGCCGATCGAGCGCGGTGAATTGGGCCGCTTCGTCGATCCGCTTCAAGAGTTCCCACTTGTCCTCGATCGCTGGCAGTTTTGCTGCTGACCAGACCCAAGATGACCCACTTGTCCTGGGGCAGGAATTGCAGCGGCGAAACCCGGTGTGCGGCGAATTGTATTCCATGAAAAAAACGGCGATGCCCGGAATGTTAAAAATGCGCTCCGCGACCCGATAGTAGCCGCCCGACGCGAGCCAGCGACCGCGATAATTGCCGCGGCACAGATGCATGCCGATGACCATGCCCGGCGGTTTCTCGCGCACGGCAGACGCGATCGTGTCGATATAAACGTCAATCAGGCGATCGGGATCTTCGCCCAGGCTCCGGATTTGGTCATTCTGATGGCGGGTCTTCCATCATGGCCAACGGCACTTCGTCGAGCTGGACGAAGGTGCAGCCGAGCGCATGCAGCTCGGCAAGCTCCTCGCGGTAAACCGCCGCGAGGTCCGCAAAGTACTCGGTGATGTCGGGATAGGCGGTCTGATCGACTCGCTACGGCCGCCGAGGAAATTGACGTAGGGCGGAGCCGGCATCGTCACCTTGACGGTGCGATCGGTCAGGGTCTCGACGAACTTAAACTCGTCGGTAGTGATACCTTTGCTGCGTTTGAGCTTGCCGACAGCGTATGGACCATACGCCTGAACGCTGTCTCCGTCATCGTTTGAGAAAGTAAACGGCGTGATTTTCACCGTCATGCCGGCAACGCTCTTGACGAAATGACTGAAGAACGCGCCGCGGGCGAAATTCACCGTCGGTCACGGCCTGCAGGCCGATGTCCTCCTGGAATTTGACGATGTCGCGGATTGCCCGATCCTCGATCGTGCGCAATTCGCCTTGGCTGATTTCACCATTACGAAGCTGATGACGCGCCGCGATTAGTTCCTACGTCTGGACAGGCTGCCGACGTGATCAGCACGAAAAGGCGGCTTGCCGTTCATAAGCTCCTCGCGCGCGCGTTTGACTTCATGACATCTTAGATATAAACATTCTAGTTGTAAATGATTGCCGTACCGTGGAACACGGCGGTGTTGGACGAAAGTGCCTATCCGGACGACTTCGCTCGCCGCGGCCTTCCG
>CAVWYW010000026.1:0-22160 GCA_963759345.1 uncultured Alphaproteobacteria bacterium | reverse complement strand
GGTCGAATGTGCCGTTCCAGGTCGCCTTCATGCCGACGTGGGCGGCGTCGAAGGTCTTTCTTTCGATCTCCGTGCAGTTGTGCGGCGCCCAGCGAACGTTGAGTTTGGTCTTGCCGTCGGGCAACTCCTCGAGCGTCAGCGTCGCCATGGTTTCAAGCGGCCACGTCGGAATGATGGGATGCGGTGACGGCGCCGGCTTCGTTGGAGAAGGTATTAATGAACACCAGCCGCTCCGGCGGAACGATCTCCACATATGCGAACTTGCCCCAGATCTTGTAGCCCTCGGGCGAACGGATGCCGCCGTGAAAGGAGCCGCCGGCGCGCAAATCCCGTTTCCCGGCGATCATGGTGAAGCCCGCAGGGCCCCGCGAATGTTTAATGGCTTCGAGGTCCGTTAAGGTCTGCCAGACGCGCTCGCGCGGCGCCTCCAGCACGCGGAAAATGACAAAGTCCGCGCCTCCCCGGCTCTGTACTCATCACGCCTGCCCCCGCCCGCCATGGGCGTGGGCCTAGATTGCCACATTGATCATCCAACCGACACCGAATTTGTCGGCCACCATGCCGAACCGCGGCGAGAAGAACGTCTTGCCCATGGGCATCTGCACCTGGCCGCCGTCGGCGAGGCCGGCAAACAGCTTGTCGGCGTCGGCCTCGCTGTTGGCTGAAATCGACAGCATGATCCCGTGGAGTTCGGTTTGCCGCCGCCGCGGCCGTCGGACGCCATCACCGTGGTGTCGCCGATCTGGAACTGGGAATGCATGACCTTGTCGGTGTTTTGCGGCGTGCACATGGTCTTGTCGGGGCTGTCCTTCCAGCGCATCACCATGCCGACTTGACGCCGAGCGCCTTCTGGTAGAACGCGAGCGCTTCGTCGCAGCGGCCGTTGAAATCCAGATACGGCTGTCGTGCATGGCAGTCTCCTCACTGCTGTTAGGAGCGGAACTTGCCTTGACAAATAGGTTGATATCAACATATCTGGGCGATGTCAACGCGCGACGAACTGCCGCTCGCGCTGACGCACCAGGTCCGGGACAATTGTCTGTGCCTGCATGTGCAGCGGGCGGCGCGGGCACTGGCGCGCCGTTTCGACGACGCGCTGCGGCCGGTCGGGCTGACGCAAGGCCAGTTTTCGCTGCTGATGTCGCTCAACCGCCCGGAGCCGCCGGGCATCGGCGAGGTGTCCAACCTGCTCGCGCTCGACCGTACCACTCTCACCGCCAATCTGAAGCCGCTGCAACGGCGTGGCCTGGTAAAAGTGAAAATCGATGCCGCGGACAAACGCGGCCGCCGGCTGATTCTGACCGCCGCCGGCCGTACGGTGCTTATCGCCGCGGCGCCGATCTGGAAGCGCGCCCATGCGCAGACCGAGCGCCTGTTGCGGAGTTCCAGCGCCGACAATGTGCGCGCCAGTCTCCGCGAGTTGTGCTGACAGCGCCGGCCGCATGGCGTAGATCGAAGCCGAACCATCAGCGCCTGCGATAGCCGCGATCATGTCGTTTCTGCGCATTTACCTGCGCTTGCTCGGCCTTCTAAAACCCGAGGCCCGGCTCGCCATCGTGCTTGCGATTGCCAATATCGCGCTGGCGGTTGCGCAGTTCGTCGAGCCGGTGTTGTTCGGGCACATCATTGATGCGTTGTCCGGCACGCTTCCGGCCGGGCTATGGCCCGCCGCGCACGTGCTGGCGCCGCTGATCGGCGCCTGGGTCGGCTTCGGCCTGTTCATCATCGTCGCCGCGGCGCTGGTGGCCTGGTTCGCCGACCGCCTGGCGCACCGGCGCCGCAATCTCGTCCTCGCCGATTTCTTCGAACACGTGCTGCAATTGCCGCTCGCCTATCACGCCGGCGTGCATTCGGGCCGCCAACTGAAAATCATGCTCACCGGCACCGACACGCTGTGGTGGCTGTGGGTGTCGTTCTTCCGCGAGCACTTTGCCGCCTTCGTCTTTATACTCGTGTTGCTGCCGACGTCGCTGATCCTGAACTGGCGGCTGGCGCTGCCGTTGCTCGGGCTCTGCGCGGTCTTTACGGCGGTAACGGTACTGGTTGTGCGCCGGGCCGACGCAATGCAGCGCGCGGTCGAGCGGCATTACTCCGATCTCGCCGAGAACGCCGCCGACACCCTGGGCAATATTGCGGTGGTGCAAAGCTTCGCCCGCATCGAGCTGGAAGTCTCGGCGCTGAAGGGGCTGGTGAACTCGCTCCTTCGCGCCCAAATGCCGGTACTGACATGGTGGGCCGTGGCCGCCGTGCTGACGCGGACCGCTACCACGCTTGCCTTGCTAATGATCCTGCTGGTCGGAACCTGGCTCAAGCTCGTCGGGCTTGCCTCGGTCGGGCAGATCGTCAGCTTCATGGCGATTGCCGCGCTCCTGATCGGCCGGCTTGAGCAGGTGGTCGGTTTCGCCAATCGCCTGTTTATGGATGCACCGAAACTCGCCGAGTTTTTCAACGTCATCGACACCGTGCCGGCGGTGCGCGACCGGCCGGATGCGATCGATCCCGGCCGTTTGCGCGGTCTCGTCGAATTCAAGAGCGTCTCGTTTTCCTATGATGGCAAGCGGCCCGCGGTCGCGGACTTAAGTTTCACGGCTTTGCCCGGTGAGCGCATTGCGCTGGTCGGTCCGACGGGCAGCGGCAAATCGACCGCGCTCGCGCTTCTGCATCGCACGTTCGATCCGCAGGCCGGCGTCGTCAGCGTCGACGGTATGGACGTTCGCGCCGTGACGCTAACCGGGCTCCGCCACAACATTGGTGTGGTGTTTCAGGAAACGCTTCTCTTCAACCGTTCGATCGGCGAGAATCTGCGGGTCGGCAAGCCGGATGCTACCGACGCGGAACTGCGCGAAGCCGCTGCGCGGGCACAGGCGCTCGATTTCATCGACCGCAACCCGGACGGCCTTGAAGCGCGGATCGGCGAGCGCGGCCGCCTCTTGTCCGGCGGCGAGCGCCAGCGCCTCGCCATCGCCCGTGCATTATTGAAGGACCCGCCAATCCTCATTCTCGACGAAGCCACCAGTGCGCTCGATCCGGTGACCGAGGTGCGGGTCACGGCGGCGCTCGATGAAGTCATGAAAGGCCGCACCACCTTCGTCATCGCCCACCGGCTCGCCACGGTGCGCAATGCGACGCGCATTCTGGTGTTCAACAACGGACGCGTCGTGGAGACCGGGACTTACGACGAACTTGCGCAACGCGGGGGGTACTTTGCCGAACTTGTCCACGCGCAGTTTGTGCCGGCGGCGACCGACGCGCCGCCGGTTGCTGAAACCTGAAGCTCAGCGCAGCCGCTCCAGAATGCTGACGTAATTGGCGACCGCGGCGCCGCCCATATTGAAAATGCCGCCGAGCTTGGCATCCTTGATCTGCATGTCGCCGGCCATTCCGGCGAGCTGCATCGAGGCAATCGCGTGCATCGACACGCCGGTTGCGCCGATCGGATGGCCTTTTGCTTTAGTCCGCCCGAGGGGTTGATCGGCAGCTTGCCGTCTTTGCCGACGGTGCCTTCGGCAAGGGCGCGCGCGCCTTGACCTTCCGGCACCAGGCCCATCGCTTCGTATTCGATCAGTTCGGCGATGGTGAAGCAGTCGTGGACCTCGGCGAAAGAAAGATCGGGCAGCGCAAGGCCGGCTTCGGCGAGCGCGCGCTGCCACGCCACCGCACAGCCTTCGAACTTGAGAATGTCACGCCGCGACATCGGCAGGAAATCCTGCACGTGCTCAGCGGCGCGGAACACGATCGCCTTTGCCAAGCTTCAGCGCGGTCTCAACGTCGGTGAGCACCAAAGCGGCGGCGCCGTCGGAGACGAGCGAACAGTCGGTGCGCTTGAGCGGGCCCGCCACGCGCGGATTCTTGTCGCTCTCGGTACGGCAGAAATCGTAGCCAAGGTCTTTGCGGATTTGCGCGTAGGGATTGCCGACGCCGTTCTTGTGGTTTTTGGCGGCAATTTGCGCGAGCGCGTCCGACTGGTCGCCCCAGCGCTGGAAATAAAGGCCGGCGATTTTGCCGAAAACGCCGGCGAAGCCGCCCTCGATGTCGGCCTCCTCGCGCACATATGACGCTTTCAGGAGGTTGCGGCCGATCTCGGCGGCGGGCGTCGTCGTCATCTGCTCAACGCCGACCACGAGCACGATGCGCGCGGACTTGGCCGCGATCGCTTTGAGCCCCTGATGCACGGCGGCCGAACCCGTGGCACACGCGTTTTCGACGCGGGTCGCGCGTTTGAAGCGCAGATCAGGCGAGGCCTGCAGCACCAGCGAAGCGGTGAAATCCTGCGCCGAGAAGCCGGCGTTGAAGTGGCCGAGCACGATCTCATCGACGTCGCGCGCCTCAATTCCGGCGTCAGTCATCGCTTCACCCGCGACCTTGACGATGAGACTCTCGACGGTTTCGCCGGCAAGCTTGCCGAAAGGCGTATGCGCCCACCCCACAATGCATGCGGTCATAATCACTCCCTCGATGGCTTCTTTGCCGAACTTTGGTCGCTTTTCCTTGAGCTTTAACGCGGGTGGTGAATTGAGGCGATCAAATCGCGTCAATCCCATGTACTGTCGCTCAATGATACCGGGATTCACCTTTGCGTTCGAGTGGTTCTTGGGCTTAGATAGTTACGCTTGGATAGTTCGCTAACTGCGCTTCGGAAACCTTTTGTGAACATTTCGCGGCCTCATGTCGGCACTCGGCCTAAGCCCGAGACGACTCCCGGGCCCGACCAACGAACGGACCGCGACGCGTAAATCAATCACAGACTGTTCGAGTGCTGACGCTGGCGATCGCTCTTGGCCCGCTGTGCATGGTCGCCTTGCAGCCGGCCCCGGCGCATGCTGGCGCGTCGATTCTGGTCGAGGCGGACACCGGTAAAGTGCTTCGCGCCGAGAATGCGAGCTACCCGTGGTATCCGGCCTCGGTGACCAAGCTGATGACCGCTTACGTGACGTTGCGCGCGGTCAAGCAGCACCGGATCGCGATGGACACGTTGTTCACGGTCTCGCGCAATGCCTCGGCGCAGGCGCCGACCAAGATGGGCTTCCCGCCGGGCACGCAGGTCACGGTCGACAACGCGCTCAAGATGCTGATGGTGCACTCGGCAAATGACATGGCCGTGTTGCTCGCCGAAGGTGTCGACGGCTCCATCGAGAGCTTCTCCGAAGACATGACGAGCACGGCGCATTCACTCGGCATGACCGAATCGAATTTCGTCAATCCCAACGGCCTGCCGGCCGACGGCCAGATCACCTCGGCGCGCGATCTCGCCATTCTTGCGCGCGCGTTGCTGCGCGATTTCCCTGAATACGATTCTTACTGGCACATCCCGGCGATTAAATTCGGCCGGCGCGTCATGCGCAACACCAATTCGCTGATCGGGCGCTATCCCGGTATTGATGGAATGAAAACCGGATTCATCTGCGCATCCGGATACAACGTCGTCGCCACCGCCGCCCGCAACGGCAGGCGGCTGATTGCGGTTGTGCTCGGCGCGCCTTCGTCGCCGGCGCGGGCGGTGAAAGCGGCGGAACTTCTGGAAGCCGGCTTCACCCAGGACCGGCTGTCGTGGCTTACGCCGTCGCTGGGCTCGGTCGAGTCGCTGGCGCCGATCGAAGCGGCTCCGCCCAATCTGCACGAGGAAATCTGCGGGCCGCATCGCAAGAAGCCGGCGACGGAAGAGGAGGAGGCGACCGGGAGCGAGGAGAACAGCGCTGAAGCGGGCACGCCGTTCTCGGTGTTGCTCTCAAGCCTGCGGGCGCCGACGCGCAAGGGCGCGGCGCTCCTTTCCGAGCAGGGCCCCGTTGCGCCAATCGTCGTCTATACCGGCCCGACGCGCACCCCGGCTCAGATCGCGACGCTGAGCGCCATCGAGGAGGCGGCTCCTCACCACAAGAAGAAAGGCACCAAGACGGCAGCGAAGGCGACCGAAGAGGAAGCGACCGAGCCCAATTCTCCGCATAGGAAAGACCGCGGAGCCCAGCGCCACGGATAAAGACAAACCGAGGGTCAAATGGACGCCGACGTCAGCCTCTTCGCTCACTACGAGCCCACCAGCGGAATTGGACAACAAGTCTGCAACCGGCGCGCCGAAGAAAAAGCCGAACAAAGCCGCTAAGGCGGATCCAGCAGCCAAGCCTGCGCCGGCCCAGTGAGTGGCGTCGTACAAATAAAAATTTTGCAAATAAAAATTTTGGCGTTCGGGCGCGCCGATTGACCTGAAATCAATTCGCCATCTTCAACGGCGCGTCGGTCACGTCCTGCAACGCCTCGAAGGTCAAGCCCGGCACCATGTCGCGGACGACGAAGCCGTCCTGGGTAATGTCAAGTACGGCAAGATTGGTGTAGACGCGCTTGGCGGCGCCGGGGGCGGTCAGCGGGTAGGTACACCGGTGCATGACTTTGCTCGCGCCGTTCTTGGCGGTGTGCTCCATCAGGAGCCAAACCGCTTTGGCCCCAACCGCCAGGTCCATGGCGCCGCCGACCGACGGCATGTCGGTGTCGGACATCGACCAGTTGGCGAAGTCGCCGTTCTCGGCCACCTGAAAAGCGCCGAGCACGCAGAGGTCGAGATGGCCGCCGCGGATGATGGCGAAGCTGTCGGCGTGGTGCATGTAAGCCCCGCCCGGAACCAGCGAGACGTATTTTTTACTGGCGTTGATCAGCCAGCGGTTGATCTTGTCCGGCTCCGGCGTAGGCCCCATGCCGAGCACGCCGTTTTCCGACTGCAGGATCACTTCGCGCTCCGGCGGCACGTAGTTCGCGAGCAGCACCGGAATGCCAATGCCCAGATTGACGTAAAAGCCTTCGGGAATGTCGCGGGCAGCCCGCTCGGCGATTTGCTCCCGTGTCCATGGCGTGCACGTGGCCAAAACGTTCGCATGCACGTTCATTCTAAAGCCTCCTACGTTATTGTCGGTTCGCCATACGGCACGTGCACCACGCGATTAACGAAAATCCCGGGCGTGACGATCTTCTCAGGGTCGAGCGCGCCCAGGTCGAGAATGTGCTGCGCCTGCGCGATGGTCAACTTCGCTGCCGTCGCCATCACCGGATTGAAGTTTCGAGCAGACGACCGGTAGGTGAGGTTGCCCCAGCGATCGGCTTCCCACGCCTCGACCAGCGCGACGTCGCCGAAGAACGCCTCCTCCAGCACATATTGCCGGCCGTGAAATTCGCGCACCTCCTTGCCCTCCGCGAGCTTGGTGCCCACCGACGTCGGCGTATAAAATGCCGGGATGCCGGCTCCGGCCGCCCGCATCCGCTCTGCCATGGTGCCTTGCGGCATCACCTCAAGCTCGATGCGGCCGGTGCGGTAGAGCTCCTCGAACACCACCGGATCCGTGGTGCGCGGGTATGAGCAGACGATCTTGCGCACCCGGCCGACTTCCATCAGGCGCGCCAGGCCGACGTGACCGACGCCGGCATTGTTGGCCACCACGGTCAGCTCCTTCGCGCCCTGCTCGATCAGCCCATAGATCAGCGCGTTCGGCTGGCCGATGCTGCCGAAGCCGCCGATCAGCACCACCGAGCCGTCGCGGATTCCCGCCATCGCCTCGGCCATGGTCTGTACGATCTTGTTGATCATTGATTCCCCGTCATCCCTGAGGCACCAGCCAGCGGACCCGGCCCGAAGCGGCGTGCCCGATGGCAAGCTTCGCGAGCCTCGAAGGGTGAACAGCCGCGGCGCCCGAGACCTCGCGTGGTAGCCGATGCCCCAGCCACGATTTTGTTTACGCGACGATTTGCAACCTTGGCCAGGATTGACTTCAGGTCTCCACCGAGGGCGGTGATGCTGTCGAAAGGACCGAGCCGCATTAGGCCATCTCGTCGAGTAATTTCAATAACCTAGCCAGAAAATCGGCGATTTGAAACCACGCCCCGGTGTGAAGCCGGGTGACGCTTGAAAGCCCATCCTCAATCTTTAGTTAACCCTATAGAACGATGATGAAGTGGCGGCTCGCGGAAGTGGCCATTCGCACCGCCAAGGATCGCCCAAATGGGTTCGGATACGCCGGCGATGACCGCGCAACTCGGTTTCTTCAAGGAAATCGACGGCACCATCACCAGCGCCTCGCTTGACCGCCGCAGCGAAATGCTGCGCAAGATTACCGATCTGTTCGTTGCCGGCTCGGGTGACTTCGCCGGCGAGGACATTTCAATATTTGATGACGTCTTCGTTCGGCTCGTAACCAAAATCGAACAATCCGCCCGGGAATTGCTCGCGAAACGTCTCGCCCGGATCCCAAATTCGCCGCCGCAGATTATTCGCGCTCTGGCGTTCGATGACGTGCTCAACGTGGCCGGGCCGGTGCTAACACAATCCGCGCAGCTCGATGACAAGACCCTCGTCGAAATTGCGAAGACGAAAGGCCAGGGTCATATGCTCGCCATCTCGCAGCGCGCATCCCTGAACGAGCCGGTGACGGACGTGTTGGTGGAACGCGGCGATCGGGAGGTCTTGATCAGCGTTATCGATAACTTCGGCGCAAGTATTTCCGACGGTGGATTTTCGACGCTTGTCCACAGGTCCGAAGGCGACGACATGCTCGCTGACTTGGTCGGCTCACGGCCGGAAATTCCCGCGCCTTTGCTCGGCGCTTTGGTCGCGAAAGCGTCGCTGGCCGTTCGCGCCAAACTCGAGGCCGCACATCCGGAGGCCAAAGCGGAAATCCGCCGGGCGGTTGCGGAGGCTGCTGACCGCGTCGAAGCGCAAATTGCTTCGCCCTTGTTCGACTACACGGCCGCTACGGCGGCGATCGAGAGCCTGAAGCAGTCCGGGAAACTCGACGAGAGCGTGTTGGCATCATTCGCAAAAAGCGGCGCCTACGCAGAGGTCACTGCCGCATTGGCGATTATGTGCGATGTACCGGTCCAATTCGTTGAGCGGGCCATGTCGCGGGACCAGTCGGAAAACCTGGTGGTCCTCGCCAAGGCAATCGGTCTGTCGTCGTCCACGCTCAATGAAATTCTGTTGCTGCGCGCGAAGAAGGGCTTCCTCGCCCAAGGTGAGATCGCTCAGCGGTTGGCCCGGTTTAATCGTCTGCAATCCGGCACCGCGCAAGAAATTGTGCGGCTGCATCGAACGCGTGCGCAGATAAACCCATCCATGCCGAAGTGATAGCGCCGTCCGCGTCACTCGATGCGCTCATTGAACCTGACTGAATTCACGCCGGCTTGAACATTGGCACCGGCGGGCCGTCCTCGGTTTCCTTGAACACGACCGTGACCGGTTGCCCGATGCGCACCGTCTCGAAATCGCAATCGACGATATTGGTGAGCATGGTCGGGCCCTCGGCGAGCGTCACGTGGGCGATTACGTAAGGCTCCTTGACGCGGCGCATGAAGCTGAACGTGTAGATCGTGCCTTTGCCGGAGGCTTCGCGCCATTCGACCTTGTCGCTGGCGCAAAACGGGCAGAGCGCCCGCGGATACCAATGCGCCTTGCCGCAGGCGGTGCAGACCGGAATCGTGAAGCGGCCCGCGCGCGCGGCATTAAAGAACGCCTCGCTCTCGGTGTTCACCACGGGCGGAGTGAGTTTGCGGGTCATCGCCTCACTCCCGTTCCATGATCAGAGTAGCGCTGCCGTGGCGCGTGGCGAGCTGAAACCCAGTGCCCTGCGCCAGCGCCACATCGCAATTCTTGACCTGCACCGCGGGATGCGCCTCGCCGCGTAGCTGACGCACCGCCTCGATCACCTTAGTCATGCTGCCGCGGTTGGCCGGATGATTGTTGCACAGTCCGCCGCCATCGGTGTTGAACGGAAGCTTCCCGATGCCCGAGATCAGATTGCCGTCGGCGACAAATTTTCCGCCGGCGCCCTTGGCGCAGAAGCCGAGATCTTCGAGCTGGATGACGACGGTGATGGTGAAGCTGTCGTAGATCGAGGCGTATTTGATGTCGGCGGGGGTAACGCCGGCTTCGGCAAATGCAATCGGTCCGGAGCGCGCAGCACCGGAGCTGGTGAGATCGAACTTTCCGCCGGCAAGGTGCTTCACCGCTTCGCCGGCGCCGATGATTTTCACCAGCGGCCGGTTGAGCTTCTTCGCGATCTCCGGGCGCACCAGCACCAGCGCGCCGCCGCCGTCGCTGATGACGCAGCAATCGAGCCGGTGCAGCGGATCGGCGATCAGCGGCGAGTTCACCACGTCCTCGACGGTCACGACCTCGGGCAGCATGGCGTGAGGATTGTGCTGGGCGTGATGCGAGGCAGCTACCTTGACCCAGGCCAGCTGTTCGCTGGTGGTGCCAAACTCGTACATGTGGCGCATGGCGCACATGGCGTAGCCGTTGGCGGTGGTGATAGCGTACGACACTTCATATCCCGCCTCGGGCTGATCCGCCGGGCGCGCGCGGGGTGCGGTGCCGGTCGCCATGCCTTCGCTGCGCGGCCGTCCGGCAAGCGTGATCAGCGCCACATCGCATTTGCCGGCGGCGATTGCTTCGGCGGCGTGCGAAGCCAGCGTCACATAGGACGTGCCGCCAAGCTCGGTGGATTCGGCGTGGCGGACTTTCAGGTTCATATATTCGATCATCGAGGCGGGCCCGGGGCCGGGCGCATCGCCGGAGCAGAAATAGCCGTCGACATCCTCGCGAGACAGCCCGGCATCGGCGAGCGCCCCGAGCGCCACCTCCGCGTGGAGCTGCGCTACGGTCTTATCTGGCGCATGCCGTGTCGGGTGCTCGAAGGCGCCGGCGATATAGGCCTTGCCCTTTACGCTCATACCGGGAATTCCCCCTTTGTCGCGGCGCGCAACCTTATCGGTCTCCGCCGCAGGCTCCAACACCCACTCGCGCATGTATCCGGCTTTCGGACGGCATGGCTCTTGCGTTAGAATGTAGCGAGGTTTCAAGCATGAAGCGTACGCACGAAGTCAAAGCCTCCGGCCAATGGGACGCCGCCAGCGCGATCGATTCCGTCACGCTCGATGCCCATGAGCGCCATCGCCGGCGCGCCGTTTTGAGCGGCGAGGGCGGCACGCGCTTTTTGCTCGATTTGCCGCAAGCCACGGCCTTGCATGATGGCGATGGCCTGGTCCTCGACGATGGCGGTATCGTCCGGATTGTCGGGCGCGCCGAGCCGCTCGTCGAGATCGCGGCGGCGAATGCGCCTGAGTTGGCGAGGCTCGCCTGGCATATCGGTAACCGGCACATCGATGTACAGATCGTCGGCGACCGGCTGCGGATCCGGCGCGACCATGTGATCGAGGACATGCTGCGCGGCCTTGGTGCGCGGGTGTCGCCGCTCGAAGCGGCCTTCGATCCTGAGCATGGCGCTTACGATCACCACGGTAACGCACACGGCCATCATCATGGCCACGACCATGACTAGGGCTTTGCTCCGCTCATCCTCGCGTAAGCGAGGCCCCCGCAGGCGAGTGAAAAATCCTGCTGCCCGCCTGCGCGGGAATGAGCCGATGGAATCCGCAGCGCTTTACCGGCTGATGGCTTGGCTGTCGCCGGCCTATCCGGTCGGCGCCTTCTCCTATTCGGGCGGTATCGAATGGGCGGTCGAAGCCGGCGACATCAAGAATGCCGAGACGCTGCGGGCGTGGCTTGAGGTGATGCTGAGTGACGGCGGCGGTTTCTCCGACGCCGTGTTTTTCCTCCACACCCATCGTGCTGTTACCGCCAACAACGAACCCGCCTTGCGCACCGTCGCCGAGCTTGCCGCGGCCTTCGTGCCGTCGAAGGAACGATTTCTGGAAACGACCGCGCAAGGCCGCGCCTTCCTCGAAGTCACGCGTGCAGCTTGGTCCTGCGCGGCGCTCACGCATTTTACCGATATTTGGAATGGACCGATCGCGTTGCCAATCGCGATCGGTGTTGCCTGTGCTGGCCATGGCATCGCGTGCGAGACCGCGCTTCACGCTTTCCTCCATGCGCTCGCGGCCAACTGGATATCCGCTGGTGTGCGGCTCATCCCGCTCGGACAGACCGATGGCCAGCGTGTGCTGGCCGCGCTTGAAGCAACGATCTTAGATACTGCAGCGCGCGCGCTGGCGACCTCGCTTGAGGAAGTCGGCACTTGCGCGTTTCGTGCCGATCTCGCCAGCATGCGGCACGAGACCCAATACACGCGATTGTTTCGTTCTTGACGGCCGCAAAACAGCAAAAAGCTGGCGCTGAGCGGTTTGCACGCGTGGCATCCCCGACAAAAGGCCGCACACCTTTCATCATCTTGCCGACATCATTGATGGTAGGCTCTATCGGATGGCTATTTCGGCGTGAGGATATGCAGTCCGGGCGACTGAAAAACCTGAAAGTCATCGCGCTATGCTTGGCGGTGCTTGGCATGATGTGCGGCACCGTCGCCTATTCGCCGACATTGTACCGGATGTTTTGCGCCGCTACCGGCTACGGCGGTACGACGCAGAGGGTGCTTGCCGACACGGCGACAGTTTCGGGGCAGACCGTAGCGGTCGAGTTCGACAGCAATGTCGCGCCCGGCCTGCCGTGGCGGTTCGAACCGGTGCAGCGCTCGGTCACGGTGCATCTCGGCGAGCAGAAACTAGTATTCTTCACCGCCGAAAATACCGGCAACGAGGCGATGGTCGGCCACGCCACCTTCAACGTGACGCCGCAGCCGAGCGGGATTTATTTCAACAAAATCCAGTGTTTTTGCTTCAACGAGGAGCGGCTCGACGCGCATCAGAAGGTCAAAATGCCGGTGGTCTTTTATGTCGATCCGGCGTTCGGCAAGGACCCTGAGATGCGCGGCGTCTCGACGATTACGCTCGGGTATACGTTTTTCCGTTCCGCCAATCCCGCGAACGCAAAGGATATGTCGCGCTTTCTCGCCGACGCCGCGCCGGATCCGGCGCGCGGCCGCGCCCTGTTCAGCGAGCGCTGCAGCGCCTGCCACACCTTCGATCGCAACCTGATCGGCCCGATGCTTACCGGCGTGGTCGGCCGCCGGGCCGGCGCCGCCGCGGGATACGACTATTCGCCGGCGCTCAAGAATGCCGGCCTGGTTTGGTCGAAGGACAATCTCGATCGCTGGCTGGCCGATCCGAAGGCCTTCATACCGGGTGCAAAAATGCCGATCCGGGTTCTCGATGCTCCCTCGCGCCGGGACATTGTGGCCTATCTGCAGAAGCAAAGCCGGCGGGCTGGTGACCGCGGCTCAGGGTCCTAGCTAGAGCCGATTACCTCCAACTTGCTATTCCCCCGCTGCACAGCACCTTGTTGTTTCGGTGCCGGTCGCGGCGTAAAATTGTATGGGCTTGATAGGGTCGCCGCTGGAGGCGAGATCAAGATGGCGCGTTCACAGCCGGCGCGGCTAAATTACCGTTTGCAAATTCCTCAATTTGCAACAGGGGGGAACAGCAATGGCAAAGGCACATCGCGGTCTTGACGGCCGCCATCGCGACAAGAGCGGCAGGATCGAGAAGAAGCACGGCAATACCAGGGTGGGCTCGCTCCGCAAGGAATACGGCGCGACCTTCGCCGAGGGCCACCGCAAGGACATGATGCTCAAAACGCTGCTTAAAAAGACCGGATCGGAGTTGTTGCACGACTATCTGAAGCGTCACCACAAATAGTGGGCGAGGCTCAGCCCGCTTTCTTTCCGGCATAGACCGTCCGCAGGAAGTCTCGTCATCGTCAGGCCTTGCACCACGATGGTGAAGATGACCACCGTGTAGGTGACGACGAGGAGTTCGGTGCGCCAGGCGGAGTTGGGCAACGTCAAGGCGAGCGCAATCGAAATGCCGCCGCGCAGGCCCGCCCAGGTGAGTACCGCCGTATCCCGGGCTTTGTTGCGCAGGCTTTCACGCGTCAGGAAAAGCGGCACCGCGACGCTGACAGCGCGCGACAGGACCGCGAGCGGAACAGCGAACGCGATCGGCAACAGCTCAATGGGCCGGATGATCAGGGCGAGAAGCTGTAGCCCAATGAGCAGAAACAGCATCAGGTTCAGCAACTGATCGAGCAGAGACCAGAAGCCGGCCAATGTGGTGCGCGCTTCCGCTTCCTCGAAGGACGCACCGCGCGTGACCCGATGCACAGTCCGGCGCTGACCACGGCGATCGGGCCCGAAAATTCAAAGATATCGGCCAGGCGGTAGCTCCCCAGCACCAGCGCGAGCGAGATCAAGAGTTGCAGGCCCTGGTCGTGGACGCGGCGCAAGAGCCGGACAGCGGCCCAGCCCGTGATGAGTCCAAGCCCGGCGCCGCCTGCAATTTCGCGGCACAAGGCCAACAACACATGGCCATGGCCGAGCACCAGCGTGTTACCCTCAGTGACGCCGAGCGCCAGCAAGAACAACACCACGCCGGCGCCGTCGTTGAACAAGCTTTCGCCCACAATGGCGGCGCGCAGTCCGGACGGCAGAGCCACTTTCTGCAACAGATTTTCCACCACGACTGCGTCGGTCGGCGCGAGAATGGCGCCCAGCACAAAACACCAAGCGCGCGGCACTGCCATGCCAAAAGCGGCAAAGCCAAACCACATTCCGACGCCGAAGATGAGTGTGGATAAAATCACACTGGCGGTCGCCAGCAGCAGAATCAGCGCGCGTCTTCGGCTGAGGCTTTTGATATCGACATGCAGGCTCCCGGCGAACAACAGCAGCGCCAGCACGCCGTCGAGAAAGAAGCGGGGCAGATCGGCCGCCGCGAACGTGGCGCGAAACCACCGCATGATATGCAGATGAAAGACATGATCGCTTGCGACAATGACCGCCGCCAGCGCCAATGAACCGAGCAGCATGGCGATCGCCGGCGGCAGCTTCGCCCATAAATAGTTGACGCAACCGATCACTGCTCCGAGCGCGAGCAGGATCGCCAACAGGTTGGCCGGTTCCAGCGCTTTTCCCATGCCGCCGCGAATTCCCGGCTAAGCTTCGTCGAAACGAGCGGCTTTGCCTAGCCGCGTTGGCGCACTAGATTGGCCACATTGGGAGTTTTCGCATGTCGATTTCGCAAAACGGACCCCTTCGCGTCGGTGTCGGCGGCCCGGTCGGCTCCGGCAAGACCGCGCTGATGGATGCATTGTGCAAGCGGCTGCGCGACCGCTACGAGATCGCTGCGATTACCAACGACATCTACACCAAATGGGATGCCGAATATCTGGTGCGCTCCGGCGCGCTGGTGGCGGACCGCATCGCCGGCGTCGAGACCGGAGGCTGCCCGCACACGGCAATCCGCGAGGATGCTTCCGCCAACCTCGCGGCTATCGCCGACATGCAGCAGAAATTCCCGACGCTCGATCTGGTGCTGATCGAATCCGGCGGCGACAATCTCGCCGCGACGTTTTCGCCGGAGCTCGCCGATCTCACCATCTACGTCATCGACGTCGCCGCTGGCGACAAGATCCCGTCGAAAGGCGGGCCCGGCATCACCCGCTCGGACCTGCTGGTGATCAACAAGGTCGATCTCGCGCCTTATGTCGGTGCGTCACTGGAGACGATGGAGCGCGAGAGTAAGCGCATGCGCGGCGCACGGCCGTTCGTGTTCACGAACCTCCGCGCCGGCAAAGGCATCGAGGAGATCGCAAGCTTCATCGAGGAGAGGGGCGGCCTCGGCGGGTGTAAGACCCTCCTGAATCACTGAGGAGGGTTGCGATAGCGTTGCTTTTCTCGTCTGCATCGGCAGCAAACGTTCGCCCAAGGCCGACGATATTCGCTTTCGCCGATTGCTCCGTTCCCGTGCAGCGCGGTGAGATAGAAGGCGACAAAATCACCTTTCGCGCGGGTGACCGCGGCGTTCCCGGCTTGCGATCAAACTTCGGTTTCCACCGGACCGGGCTACCCGAAACTATCGAAGACACCGGCTCAGTTAACGGTATGGAAGCACTCATTGTGTATTGATCGGGCGCTTGGGGGAAAGCGCAACCGAGCGTGCGGCCTTTGACGCTGCCGCCGTCGGCTGCTTGAGAGGGTTCGACACCAAATGACCGAAGGTCAATTGGTTAACTTGGTGGAAATGCTGGAAGCCCGCGTTCACGAGGCGGGCCAGGGTGTTCAGGCATGTCGGCGCGCTCCCAAACGGGCGTGCCAGGGCCGCGCTCGAACGGCGGCTTGATGAACTGTCCGATACGTATGTCCGGATCTTGACCTTGTATGCAGGACAAGTGGCCGGGGTAACTAAAGCCGCCTGCGAAATTGTCGCGCAGATCGATCGAGAAGCTGAGATCGCACTGAAGAAACTTGAGGATTCAGATAACCCTGAGGCAGAGGCGTCTGATCTTCCGGCACCCGGCGCTGCGGCGCGCTCATTGCGCGTTGCCTAATCTGCCGCAATAGAAAGACCCGAGGGTCAATGTCCGCCGCGGCGGGAGCTAGGCCCTCCCGGTATACTTTCGCGCCGCTTCGAGATGGCCGAAACTCTGCACCGGCGCGCACATCAGGAAGCGATAGCCCTCCTTCACGATGCGTTCGGCGTTGCCCTGCTCGACGTGCGGATGGCCGACGACGACATTGTGCTTCTTGCAGGTGTCGACGACGCGCTTCATCCATTCCAGCACGACCTTATGCTCGTATTGCCGCGGATAGCCCAGTTCCTGCGACAGGTCGCCTTCGCCGATCAGGATGCAGCCGATCCCCGGGCACATTCTTGAGAATGTCGTCGAGGTTCTCGACGCCCCGCGTATCCTCGATCTGCAGGATGCAGAAAATCTCGCCCTGCGGATTGAGCGGCCAGACGTCGGCCTTCTGGTAGTATTCCTGCTGGTTGAGCCCCCAATAACGCGCCGCCGTGGTCGGGCCGTCGCCGCGGATGCCGGCCGGGTGAAAAAATGACGCATCGCTGAGCCGCGGATAGCGGCAGGCGCCCACGGCGTTGGCGGCTTCTTCGACGGTCGAGATATGCGGAAACACGATGCCGTAGCAGCCCATGTCGAGCGCCTGCTTGGCGTGCCACTGCGCCATCTCCACCCCGTTCACGGGGACGCGCGCCAGCGGCGTCACGCCCGGCACGACGGAGGCCGCTTTGGCGATCTGCGCGCGGTTGAGCATGTATTGCAGGCAGTCGCGCAGCAGGCGGCCGTCCCATGGCTGGTGTTCCATCTCGAACACGCAGCCGTCGAATTTCGTCGTGGCCATCGCCACCGCGCTGGTGATTTCGGCAGGCGCGAAGCACGTCAGTGCGTGCTGGCCGGCTTCGAGTGCGCGGATGATGCCGTTAAGGCGCGGTAGGTCAGCCATTTCCTCTCTCCCAATGATCCCGGCGGCATCCTATATGAGCGCCGTTCCCCTTTGACAATCGCGCTGCGCCCCGTAGCATCAGCCGCGCCAAAAACTCCGGAAAAGATGTTGTCATGATCATCGATTGTCACGGCCACTACACCACCGAGCCCAAGGACCTGCACCGCTTCCGCAAGGAGCAGACCGCGGCGGCCAACGCCAAGGACAAGGCCGCGATGCCGTCGCGGGCGTCGCTGAAAATGTCCGATGACGAAATCCGCGAAAGCATCGAGCAGAACCAGCTCAAGCTGCAGCGCGAGCGTGGCACCAATCTCACGATCTTCTCGCCGCGCGCCTCCGGCATGGGCCACCACGTCGGTGATGAGAGCGTCAGCCTCGAATGGTCGCAGATCTGCAACGATCTGATTGCGCGCGTCGTCTCGCTCTACCCGGAGAACTTCATCGGCGTCTGCCAGCTGCCGCAGTCGCAGGGCGTGCCGCCGAAGCACTCGATCGGCGAGCTCGAGCGCTGCATCAAGGAGCTTGGCTTCATCGGCTGCAATCTCAATCCGGACCCATCGGGCGGCTATTTCAACGCGCCGCCGCTGACCGACAAATGGTGGTATCCGTTCTACGAGAAGATGGTCGAGCTCGACGTGCCGGCGATGATCCACGTCTCGGGCTGCTGCAATCCGGCCATGCACACCACCGGATCGTATTATCTGAACGCCGACACCATGGCGTTCATGCAGCTCATCCTGTCCGACCTGTTCAAGGATTTCCCGACGCTCAAGCTGATCATCCCGCACGGCGGCGGCGCGGTGCCGTTCCACTGGGGCCGATTTCGCGGACTGGCGCTGAACAACGGCCGGCCCGAGCTGGTCGACATCATCAAGAACAATATTTTCTTCGATACCTGCGTCTATCATCAGCCGGGCATCAATTTGCTGACGGAAGTCGTGCCGGCCGACAACATTCTGTTCGCCTCGGAGATGGTCGGCGCGGTCAAAGGCATCGACCCGAAGACCGGATTTAATTTCGACGACACCAAGCGCTATGTCGACCACGCGCCGAAACTGACCGACGCGGAGCGGCAAAAGATTTTCGAGGGCAATGCGCGGCGGGTCTTTAGTCGTCTCAAGACCAAAGCGCCGGCGCCGGCGGCAGTTTAGGCGTCATTGCGAGGAGCGATAGCGACGAAGCAATCCAGACTTTGTGGCACGAAACTGGATTGCTTCGCTTCGCTCGGAACGACGAAATTCCAAGACACCACGTATTGGCCAAGCTGCGACGAAAGCACAGGAACAATAAAGCGCATCTCATCCGCGTCGGTCATCGCGAGATCGAGACGCTTGGCTTAAATCAGGGTTTCTGGACCGACCTCTATCACCGCTCGATGACCATGTACTGGCCGGTGTTCTTCGGCGCGGCCGCGGTCATCTTCATCGCATTGAATGGCATCTTTGCATTGCTCTATTCGCTCGGCACCGATCCGATCGCCAATGTTAGCAGCCAGCGATTCCTCGAGCTGTTCTACTTCTCCATCGAGACGCTGGCGACGGTCGGCTACGGCGACATGCACCCGCAGACCGACTACGGGCATTTCATCGCCACCATCGAAATCTTCACCGGCATGTGTTTCCTGGCGGTGTTGACCGGGCTGGTATTTGCCCGCTTCTCGCGGCCGCGCGCCCGCTTCGTGTTCGCCGAGAACCCCGTTGTGGCAACGCGTGATGGCCGTCCCACGCTTATGATCCGTTTGGCCAATGCGCGGCACAACACCATTTCGCGCGCCACTGTGCGGCTCTGGGTCCTACGCATCGAGAAGAGCATGGAGGGGGATCAGTTCCGCCGCTTTCATGAACTCAAAGTTGAGCGCGGCCAACATCCAGTATTCATGCTCAGCTGGACGATCTTTCACACCATCGACGCGGAAAGTCCCTTGCACGGTGCGACCGCGGAGAACATGGCCGAGGCCGACGCTTCGCTGGTCCTGAATGTCAGCGGACTCGACGATGCGTCCGCGCAACAGCTGTACGCGCGGCGCGTTTATCCGTCGGAAGATATCCGCTGGGGATATCGCTATCGGGACATTACCGGGGTGTCGCTGGAGGGCCGGTTCCAGCTCGACTACACCAAATTCAACGAAGTTGTGCCGGAAAAGAACTGAGATTATGCGCCGTTCGGGCTTTGCGCTGCACGACCGTCGCGCAGGCTACGGTATCAAGCGTGTGCCTTCTTGTTGGGCCGTTCCGGTCGCCTACTTATGCGGTAACAAATCGGTACTACCTGGTGAGGATCAGGCTCATGTCCATTCGACCCGTCAAACGCATTGTTTCATCGAAGCCGACCATGGAAGGGGCGGGCGTGCATTTGCGTCGCGCCTTCGGCTTCGGCGACACCACCGAGTTCGATCCGTTTTTGCTGCTCGACGATTTCCGTAACGACCGGCCGGACGAATATCTGGCCGGCTTTCCGTGGCATCCGCACCGCGGCATCGAGACGATTACCTATGTGCTTGCCGGCAACGTCGAGCATGGCGACAGCCTCGGCAATCGCGGCAATCTCGGCTCGGGCGATGTGCAGTGGATGACGGCCGGGCGCGGCATCATGCATCAGGAAATGCCGCAGGGCGACGCGCAGGGCCGCATGCACGGCTTTCAGCTTTGGGCCAATCTGCCGTCGTCGCTGAAGATGACGCCGCCGCGCTACCAGGACATCAAGGCCGCCGAGATTCCGGAAGTCACGGATGACGACGGCACGCGTGTCCGTGTTGTCTGCGGCGACTTCTGGGGCAAGCGCGGTCCGGTCGAAGGGGTCGCCGCCGATCCGCGTTATCTCGATGTCTGGGTGCCGCCGGGCAAGCGCAAGACGCTGGCGGTGGAGCTTGAGCGCCATGCCTTCGCCTATGTGTTCGAAGGCTCCGGCAATTTCCGCGCCTCGTCGCAGCCGTTCGGCGTGCTCACCGAAAAGACCGACGGCGAGAACGAAATCCTGGTGCGCGAGCAGACCGGCAACCGTTCGCTGGTGCTGTTCGACTCCGGCGACGAGGTCACGGTGCAGGCCGGCGACGAAGGCATCCGCTTCCTGCTGGTGTCCGGTAAGCCGATCGAGGAGCCGGTTGCGTGGTATGGCCCGATCGTGATGAACACGCAGGCCGAGCTGCGGCAGGCTGTCGCCGAACTGCGCAACGGGACGTTTATTACGTAATCTGTTCCGTCATCCCGAGGCGGCCGCGCGTAGCGCGGCCCTCGAAGGGTGACGGCCCCGGCGCTTGAGCAGCATCCTTCGAGGGCCGCTTCGCGGCCACCTCAGGATGAGGACGTTTGGCGACTCAATCCTGCATCGCTTTCAGGTGCTGCATCAGCTTAGCGCGCAGCGCCGCCTGCCGGTCCGGGCTCCACTTGCGAAAACCTTCGCCGGACTTGAAGCCGAGCTTGCTGTCGGCCACGAGCTTTTGCAGATAGGGCGATGGCCCCGGCCGGCTGTCAATCGCGGGCAGAACGATATTGTGAATGGCGAGCGTCAGATCGGTGCCGACGAGGTCGGCGTTTTCCAGCGGACCCAGTACCGGCAGGCGGCGGCCGAATGATGCCTTGACCACGGCGTCAACGGTTTCAGCGTCGCAGATGCCCTGCTCGACCAGCGAAATCGCCTCGCGCCACAGCGCATGCTGCAGCCGGTTGCCGATGAAGCCTGGGACGTCCTTCTTCACGTGCGCGGGCTTCTTGCCGGCCGTCTCGTGCAGCTTCATGGTCCACGCCACCGCCTGCGGCGAGGTCCATTGGGTTTCGATCACTTCGACCAGCGGCACCAGAAACGGCGGATTCCACCAGTGAGTGCCCAGCGCCCGCTCGCGCTTGGCGAGCCCCTGTATGATCGAGGTGATCGGAATCACCGAGGTGTTGCTGGCGAGGATGGTGTCGGCGCGCACGCGGCGTTCGATTTCGCCGAACAGTTTTTGCTTCAGCGGCAAATCCTCCGATACCGCTTCGACGACATAATCGGCGTCGTGCACCGCCTGCGCGAGGTCGACGCAGGGCTGCACGCGCGCCACTGCCGTTACGTCTTGGCCGAGATCGCGCAAATTGGCGGCAATGCGCGACTTCGCCGCGTCGAGACTCGCCGCAACCAAGTCGGTGATGGTCACCGCGTGGCCGGCGAGCGCAAACACTTGGGCAATGCCGTGCCCCATGAGGCCGGCGCCGATGACGGCGATGCGGGCCTTTGATGGATCTGCGGCCATGCTAACCCGCCGTATAGCCGCCGTCGGCGTAGAGGATATGGCCGGTATAGAAGTCGGACGCCTTCGAGGCGAGAAACAGCAGCGGGCCGGCAAGGTCTTCCGGCTCGCCGAGGCGGCCCTTCGGCACGCGGGTGAGGAAGCCCGCACGGACGGTCTTGCCGCGCTCGTCGTCGGCAAACATCCACTCGGTGAGCGGCGAGCGGAAAACCGTCGGGCCAAGCGCGTTGACGGTGATGCCGGCCGCCCCGAGCTCGCAGCCCAGTGCCTTGGTGATGCCGTCGACTGCCGACTTCGATGCGCAATAGGCACTGTAACCCGCCGGATGGCCGAGCAGACCGCGCGCCGACGACATGAGAATGATCTTACCGCCGCGGCCCTGTTTGGTCATCTGCCGCGCCGCGGCGCGCGCCATCAGCCAGGATTGCGTGACGTTCGCATCCATCACGTCGAGAAAGTCTTCCGGTTTCTGATCGACGATTTTCGCAACCTTGTTCTGGCCGGACGCGACCACCAGGATGTCGAGGCCGCCGAATTTCTCGACCGCGGCGGCGACAATCGCGTCGCAATTGGCTTCCGAACTGGGACGCTTGGCAACAATTTCGGACTTGCCGCCAAGCTTGCCGCATTCGGCCGCGATCTTTTTCAATCCGTCGGCGTTATTCGCGGTGATGACCACATTGACGCCGGATGCCGCGAGCGTCTTTGCAGCAATTGCACCGAACGCGCCGGTTGCGCCGGTCACGATCGCGGTCTTGCCTTTGACGTCGAACAGCGACAGCGGGTTTTTCAGGAATTCTTCGGACATGACG
>CAVWYW010000025.1:0-31273 GCA_963759345.1 uncultured Alphaproteobacteria bacterium | reverse complement strand
TCTCTGTGTGACCAAATGATCCGCCGGAACCACTTGTCGAGATCAAACGTGTAGAGAATTGACCTTGTCCGCGCGCTCGCCGTCCCATCATGGTCCGCTCCCGTCGCGAATTGCTTCAGTCGGTAGCGAAGGGCTTCCACAAGTAACGCGAACGCTCGCGTAGGTTGGCGGCGGCTTGGGTATAGTAGAGGTGATAGCCGGGGAATGGCGGACACCAATCTTCAAGAACACACGCGAGTTGGCGCTTCGCGAGATGCGGCTGGACGGTGTCTAGATAGGCCAAGCCCATCCCGGCGAGGTTCTTCGTGCCAAAATCGATCATTGATCGACCATTTGGCGACGGATCAGGCTGCGCGCACTCGGTCGAAAAACCGAGCTACTTTCTCTTCCAGAGCATGTGCGCTTGCTGACAGTCTGGTCGTCCAGCCACTAATCTCAGAAACCGCCGCCACACCTTGTTGGGCCGCGCGACCAACCGATTGAATTTCCGTCACTACGCGTGCGGTATTCTTAGCCGCATTCTGAACGCTGCTCGCGATTTGACGTGTTGTAGCCGACTGCTGATCGACTGCCGTCGCTATCGAAGAGGATACTTCGGTCAATGCTTGAATGTTGCGAGCAATCGATGCGATCTCGTCCACGGCGGTTTTGGTGGCATCCTGGATCGCGGCGACCTGCCGGGAGATCTCGTCGGTTGCGCGAGAAGTCTGATTAGCCAGTGCCTTGACCTCGGCGGCGACAACGGCAAAACCCTTGCCTGCTTCGCCTGCGCGGGCGGCCTCAATAGTTGCGTTAAGTGCCAGCAAATTTGTCTGTGCGGCTATGGTCGAAATCAGTCCGACTACGGAGCCGATTTGCTCGGCCGCATCGCTCAGCGAGCGTATAGCCTCGTGGCTATGTTCGGTATCCGTAACCGCAGAGCGAGCCATAACAAGACCACGCGCAGTCAGCTGTTCGATTTGTTCGATCGAATTTGATAACTCTTCTGTGCCGGCAACCGTTGGATCAACGCTTTTTGCCATTTCAGTCGAAGCGGCGTTCGCTGATGCCATTCTTCGCAACGTATCCTCGGTGACCTCCCCCATCTTGGCAGATGTTGCGGTGAGGGATCCCGAGGCTTCATTGATAGACTGCGTAACTTGCCCAATCGCGCCGCCGAATTCGGCTATCGCTTCATCAATTTCCTTTCGTCGCGAGACGGCGACCTGCTCGAGCCACTGCAAATAGAATGTAGAAGTGGACGCCAAGTCGAAAAGCAATGCTCGCGCGAGCACGCCTGTGCACTCCGCCCTCGATGATAGGAACCGGTAGCCTTTGGCAAAGGCAGCGCCGGCCGCTTCCAATAGAGAGGCAGCACAATTCATTCGTGCTCGGGCTTCGAAGCCAAGAGCCGTTTCCTGTTCAATCGTCTTGCGACAGCAGTTGAGATAGGCGGTGTCGAAATTCGCCGAGAGTAGTCCCCGAAGCTGAATTACCTCTATCCGTTTGAGGTCTTGCCCATGTTTGCCCCACACGGCGGAGACATGGGGCAATCTCGCGGCCCCAGCAATCACGCGATCAATTGCGGATTCGATCAAGGGTTCGACGGTTGGAGCTAAATTCCGAATGAGTGCGCGTGTGGCAGGGTCAATACCATAATTGGCCAAACGCGCTTCAAGCTCAGGAGCGACTGGGGGAAACGCAAGCGCTGCAAATCTTTTATTAATCATGTATTAAGCGTATAGTGACAAATGGTTATTTGATCCCTAATCAAAACAATCTTTATAAGGCGTCAGCAACACACCGGATGTCAGAGCCGGCCAGGACCTTACAACAACATGGGCTGGTTCGCCATCGGAGCGGAACGAGGCTGAAGCTGCCGCGGGTCCGAATTGCGTCGCTGCAAATTCCAGGCGGCGCCCGTCGAAATGGGTCCAAACGCTACCGAGCCATTCGGCGCTGGTGCGGATCAATGTCTGCTGTTGCCCCCCAAGAGCGACCAAATCGCGGACAGGTCGCGAATGACGAGAAGGGCCACAAGCCGAATGGCTCGGGCGTTAGGCCAGTACTGAACGGGTCATTGTGCTAGTCTGGATTGTGGGGAAAGCACAGCATGACTGAGACCCGGAAACTTGCGGCGATCCTGGCGTCGGATGTAGTCGGCTATAGCCGGCTTGCCGGCACCGACGAGGATCGCATACTCGCGCGCTTGCGGGCTCTCCGGAGCGATCTCATCGATCCGATTATTGCCGTGCATAACGGACGCGTTGTGAAGCGGACCGGCGACGGAGCCCTCGTTGAGTTCCGCAGCGTGGTCGACGCTGTGCGCTGCGCCATCGAGGTGCAGAACGGCATGATCGAACGCAACGCCGGCCTTCCGCCCGAGCGCCGCATCGAATTCCGCATCGGCATCCATCTTGGCGATGTGGTTGAGGAAAGTGACGGCGATCTGATGGGCGACGGGGTCAATATCGCCGCCCGTTTGGAAGGAATTGCCGCGCCCGGCGCGATCTGCCTTTCCGAAGACGCCTATCGGCAAGTGAAGTCGCGGCTTGATCTGGCCGTGAGCGATCTGGGCGCGACCCAACTCAAGAACATCGCAGAACCGATGCGGGTCTATTCGCTCGAAGTCGGCAGGCCAGCGCAGGCGAAACCGACCAAGCAAGCTGTACCGAAGACGCGTTCAATACTGTTGCCGCTGGGCGCGGGAATTGCCGCACTCCTCGTGATTGCGGCCGGTGCTTGGTATTTCCTTGTTACGAACCGACCTGCGACCCTCACCGTGAATGCACCAACAGCGCGGGCCGAGGCCGCCCATCTTTCCATTGTGGTGTTGCCTTTCACGAACCTTTCGAGCGATCGGAGCCAAGATTATTTCGCAGACGGCATCACCGAGAACCTTACGACCGACCTGTCGCGTATCCGCAACAGTTTCGTGATCGCGCGGAACACGGCGTTCACTTTCAAGGGCAAGGCCATCGACGCCAAGGAGATCGGCAAGGAACTAGGGGTGCGCTACGTGCTCGAAGGCTCGGTGCAGCGCGATGGCAATCGCGTTCGGGTCAATGCCCAGCTTATTGACGCCGAAAACGGCTCGCATCTCTGGGCCGAACGCTTCGAGGAGGACGTCGCCGATTTGTTCAAGCTGCAGGATCAGGTCGTCGCGCGGTTAGCCAATGCGCTCGGCTACGAATTGGTGAGGGCTGAAGCGAACAAGAGCGCTCACTCGACCAACCCCGACGCCATCGATCTGACGATGCGCGGCTGGGCGCTGTTGAACGTCGGGGGGCGTGATAAGGCGCGAAACCTGCAAGCGCGCGATCTGTTTGAACGCGCGCTGGAACTCAATTCACAAAATGCCGAGGCGATGGTTGGCATTGCCCTGATCGATATCCGCATCTCTAATTATGCTTGGGGACCTGCTGATGATACTTTAGCGAGCCCACTGGACCTCGTGGCGAAGGCGATCGCGATCAATCCTAACTACGGCTTTGCCTATTACGTGAAAAGTTTTGCGTTGTTCTTAACGTTGCAACTCCCTGAAGCGCTGGAAGCCGCGCGGATCGGAACATCCGTCGATCCCAACTCCGCATTCTCATTTTTCATGATGGGCAATGCAGAATGGCCGCTCGGACGTTGCGAAGAAACAATCGCGTACACCAAGGAGGCTTTCAGGCTGAGCCCACGCGACCCCGGGAGAGGCGTTTGGTACGTGAATTTTGGGCTTGGCGAACTTTGCCGCGGGCGTGCTGATGCCGCGGTTGAGGGGTTTAAGCGAGCGATCGATGCGGGTTTCCGCAGCTATGTTGCTTATCTGAATTTAGCAGCGGCGGAAGCCCTGCTGGGCAACGACGCTGAGGCGAAGTCCGCGTTGGCGGAAGCGCGGCGGCTCAACCCAAAACTCACCGTCAAATGGTTCATGGCGCATTCGCCCACAATGCCGATCGAACTCGAAGGTTTCCGCAAGGCGGGGCTGCCGGAAGAATGAGCTGCTCGGCGATTTTCGCTGAACAAAAATGACACTCGACCGGCTGGCGCGACTTCCGTTGCGGGTCATTCGCTGCGAGTTCACTACGCGCAGAAAATCCCTCAATGTCTGGAATGTCTCGAAAGCGGACGCAAAGCTAGAGCGGCGCACGCGCTACTGCGTCTCGAGCAGTGCACGCAAACCCTCACGGTAAGTCGGGTAATCGAGTGTCACCCCAAGCTCGCGCTTGAGTTTGTCGTTGCGCACGCGCCGGCACTCTTGCCAGAAACTCAGAGCCATCGGCGGCATCGACGGCGCGGCTTTCTCGAACGGAATTTCCGGCGGCGGGTCGCGGCCGAGGAGTTGCGCCGCGAAGGCGAGCGGATCGCCGGCAGGGGTCGGCTCGTCGTCGGCGACGTTGAAAATGCCGACGGCGCCGCGAGCAAACACCGCGTCGATTGCCTGCGCGATATCGCCGACGTGGATGCGATTGAATACCTGGCCGGGCTTGACGATGCGCCGCGCATCGCCGCGCGTGATCTGCACCAGCGCGTTGCGCCCGGGCCCGTAGATGCCGGCAAGGCGGAGGATCGCGACGGCTTTGCCAGTGCGCTCGCCGAAGCTTTGCCACGCTTGCTCGACGGCAAGCCGCTCGCGCGCGCGCTCCGAATCCGGCCGCGGCGGTGTCGCCTCGTCGACCCACGCGCCGCCTTGGTCGCCATAGACTCCGACAGTGGACAGATACACAATCGACTGCAGCCGCTTCGCGTGCGTCAACGATTCACCGAAGGCGGCCAGCACCGGATCGCCCTTCGCGGTCTGCGGGATCGAAACCAGGGCCGCATCGGCTTCGCTGATGGCGCTTGTTAGTTCCGGCGTCGCCGTAACGCCGTCGAAGGCCAAGGCCTTCAACCGGCCGCCGAAGCGCGCGTTCAGAACCGCAGCGCGTTCGCCGCCGCGAACGGTGCCGATGATGCGATCGAAACCGTCGCCGAACCTCGCGACGAAGTGTTCGGCGGAATAACCGAGCCCGAAACAGAGAAGCTTGGACATCGGAGCCTCATAGCAGCGCGGCGTTCCATTCGTCGATCACGTCGGCATCCGTCTCCGCTGCGCGACGCGTGGCGGCGCAACTCGCAAGCAGCAAATGGTTTAGCCGGCCGAGCGCCCAAATGGCTGCACCACGCACCAGTGGCGACGGATCGTTGAGCAAATGCTCGGCCTCGCCGGCCAATGCGGCATCGGCCGAGTTGCCCATGGCGATCAGCACATTGCGCACAAAGCGCGCGCGGCCGATGCGTTTGACGGCACTCTTGGTGAACAACGCGCGGAAGGCGGCGTCATCGAGCCCGGCCAATTCGGCGAGCGGTGGCGCGCGCGATGCCGCGCGCGCGGCAAGCTTGGTCTCGCTTCCGGCTTGCGCGAACCTGTTCCACGGGCAAACCGCCAGACAATCGTCGCAGCCGTAGATGCGGTTGCCGATGAGCGGGCGCAGCGCGCGTTGGATCGGGCCCTTATGCTCGATAGTGAGATAGGAGATGCAGCGCCGCGCATCGAGACGATAAGGCGCCGGAAACGCGGCCGTCGGGCAGATGTCGAGGCAGGCGTGACAGCTGCCGCAATGATCGTCTTCGGGTGCGTCGGGCGGCAGATCGAGTGTGGTGAAGAGCGCGCCCAGGAACAACCACGAGCCGTGCTCGCGTGAGACCAGGTTGGTATGTTTGCCCTGCCAGCCCAGGCCGGCAGCTTGCGCCAGCGGTTTCTCCATAACCGGCGCGGTGTCGACAAAAACTTTGACGTCGCCGCCAAGCTCGTCGATGAGCCAGCGTCCGAGACGCTTCAGCCGCGGCTTGATCACCTCGTGGTAATCGTCGCCCTGGGCATAGACCGAGATGGCGCCGCGCGCGCGTTCCCGCAGAATCGCGAGCGGGTCGGCGCCGGGACCGTAGTTGACGCCGAGCATCACGATGGTGCGGACTTCGGGCCACAGGATTTTAGGGTCGCCGCGGCGATCGGCGTTTCTCGCCATCCAGTCCATATCGCCGTGCGCGCCGGTCGCCAGGAACTCCTGCAGGCGCGCGGCCGCGAGCGGGATTGAATCCGGCCGCGCGAAGCCGATCGCGCCAAAACCCTCCGCGCGCGCAAAACCGGCGAGCTTCGCTTTGAGAGTGGCCGCAGCGGATGGCGTCAGAAGTCGAGGTTGGCGTAACTCGCCGACGGCGGCAGGCCGGGCAGCGTTTCGCCGAGCAGCGCGCGGAACGAGGGTCGCGACTTGATCCTCGCGTACCAGGCTTTGGCGGTTTCGTCTTCGTGCCACGGTACATCGCCCAGGTAATCGACGGCGGACAGATGCGCCGCCGCGGCAAGATCGGCATAAGTCAGGCTGTCGCCGGCCAGCCAATCGCGCTTGCGAGCGAGCCAGCCGATGTATGATAGATGGTACTTTATATTGCTGCGCGCCGCCCGCATGATCTCGGTATTGGGGGCGCCGCCGCCTTCACTGGTCGGAATAAAGCGTTTATAGACGCGCTCCGTGACCAACGCGCCGCTGACCTCGGCGAAGAATTTATCGTTGAACCAGCTCATCAGCCGGCGGATCTCGATCCGTTGCGCCGGTTCACGCGGCATTAGCCGGGGCAGGGCGCCGGTCGTCGCCCGGGTCTCGTCGAGGTATTCGGCGATGATGGCCGCTCCCGGTATCGGCGGCACGCCTTCTTCGACCAGGACCGGCGTGGTTCCCGCGGGATTAAGCATGAGGAACTCCTCACGCCGTTCCCAAGTCCGCTCCTCGACGAGGCGTGGCGTCGAACCGATCTCCTCAAGGATCAGCCGGACGAAACGGGAATGCGGACAGGAGAAGTGATGAAACAGGGTCAGCATGCTATCGGGTGTGAGCAATTCGACTAAACCGCGTCGCGCACGAAGGAGCCCCGCGACGTCGAAGCGCTCCCTTATAGGCAAAGCAATTCCGCAGCAACCAGCGCAGGGAACTTGTACCGCCGCGCTTGTTGAAGGCGCGGCCCCCGCCTTGCCAGAACTTTGACGCTCGGTCACAAGTCTGCCTACGATTCGTGCCACTTTTATCGGATTGGGCGCGCGCCGCGCCTTCCTCCCTTGTGGAGCTCTCATTCATGACGCTCGATTTCATCAAGGCGATCATCCTTGGGGTGGTCGAGGGACTGACCGAATTCATTCCGGTCTCATCCACCGGACATCTCCTGCTAATGCAGCAGTTTTTTGGCTTCAGCGACGACGATTTCGGTAAAAGTTTTGCGGTTCTCATTCAGTTCGGCGCGATCTTGGCCTTGTTGTCCATCTATGCCGTGCGGTTGTGGCACTTGTTTCTTGGGATGTTCAACGATCCGCAGGCGCGGCGCTTTATCATCGGCGTCCTGTTGGCCTTTTTGCCGGCGTTGGTGATTGGAGCGACGGCCTACAAATTCATCAAGGAGGTGCTGTTCAACCCCTGGATCGTGTGCGTGTCGCTGATCGTCGGCGGTCTGGTGCTGTTGTGGGTCGATCGGCTTGATCTCAAGCCGCGTTACCAGGAAGCGACAACATTCACGCTGCCGATGTATTTTATCATCGGGCTGGCGCAGTGCCTGTCGATGATACCGGGCGTGTCACGTTCGGGAGCGACTATTGTCGCCGCGATGCTGCTTGGCGCCGAGCGTCGCGCCGCCGCGGAATTCTCGTTCTGGCTCGCCATGCCGACCATGGCCGGCGCGTTCGCCTACGATCTCTACAAGAACCACGGCCAAATGAGCCACAGCAACGTGATGATCGTCGCCGTCGGCTTTATCGTTTCTTTTATCTCCGCCTGGTTCGTGGTGAAAACCTTCCTCGGCTATGTATCGCGGCACGGCTTTACGCTTTTTGTCGGCTGGCGGCTCGTGGTCGGCGTGGTCGGCCTTATCGCGCTTTCCCTGCGACTTTGATCACGCCGTCGATCCAGCCGGCGAGCGCATCCAGCATTTCTTCGCGAACGTCCGCGTCCTTGCGGCCGGTCCGCGCCGGCACGTGGAACGAATGATCGGCGTCTGCGAATAGTTTCAAGGTCGCGCGCGGACCGAGCGCTTGGCAAAGCGGCTCCAGCTCATTGAGCGCGGCCAGCGTGTCGCGCGTTCCTTGCAGGAACAGCATCGGGATGTGCACATCAAACAGATGTTTGGCGCGGTCCTGCGAAGGCCGGCCGGCCGGGTGTAACGGAAACCCCAGAAAGGCGAGGCCGCGCACGCCCGGTAGCGGCGCTTTCGCTTGTGCCTGCGACGTCATGCGGCCACCGAAAGATTTGCCGCCGGCAATCAGCGGCATGTTCGGCAACAATTGTTGCGCTGTGTTCACCGCCGCGCGGACAGTTGCGTGCGCGACCGGGGGCGGATCCGGCCGTTTGCCGCCGCGCTCCATGTAGGGAAACTGGTAGCGCAAGCTAGCGATGCCGCGCTCACCAAGCCCTGTAGCGACCGCGGCCAGGAACGGATGCTTCATTCCCGCGCCGGCGCCGTGGGCCAGGACATAGCAGGCCCGCGCTTGCCGCGGCCCTTGCAGGAGGCCCGAGACGCGAACGCCGTCGTCGAGGACAATCGGGACGGGCTCGGCGACGGTGGACGACACGAAACTCTCCAGCAGGGCAGGGCTCTATCGCTCAATTTACCTCAGCGGCCGCTAAATTGTAGAATAGCCACAGCGCAGCAACACCCATCGACAAGGAGGCGCCGATGTGCCGCAACATCCGCACGCTGTTTAATTTCGAGCCGCCGGCCACGGACGAGGAAATCCGTGCATCGGCGCTTCAGTTCGTTCGCAAGCTTAGCGGCTTTACGCACCCGTCGCGCGCCAACGAGGCCGCGTTCAGCCGCGCGGTCGAGGAAGTGACGGAAACGGCCCGCCGGCTGATAGCCTCATTGGAGACCGCGAGCCCGGCGAGAAACCGTGAAGTCGAAGCCATGAAGGCGCGCGCCAGAGCGCGTGAGCGTTTTGCTTAAGGGCTAGCTCTGTCAGGCCGCTTCGATTTTCTGCCGGTGTGGCTCAACGCTCGGAAGGTTGAGCGCCGGTGCCGGGCATGGCCGGCCGAACAGGTAACCCTGAGCATGCGTACAGCCGGCGGCGCGCACGAGCAGAAGCTGGTCTTCGGTCTCGATGCCCTCGGCGACCGTGCCGATGCGGAGGCTCCTGCCCAGTCCCACCACGGCAGAAACAATCGCGGCGCAATCGGCATTCTTCGCCAGTTCGTGCACGAATGAGCGATCGATCTTGATCTTGTCGAACGGAAACATCCGCAGGTAGCTGAGCGACGAATATCCGGTGCCGAAATCGTCCAGCACGATGGAAATTCCCATCAGTCGCAACTGATGGAGCGTTTCGACGTTTTCCGCGCTGCCTTGCAGCAGCACCGTCTCGGTGATCTCCAACTCCAGGCGCTCCGGCGGCAGTCCGGATTCCGCAAGTACGTCACAAAAATTGTCGATCGGATAGACCTTGCGAAACTGCACCGCCGATAAATTGACACTGACCTTGACGGCAGGCGGCCAGCGCATGGCATCGCTGCATGCCTTGCGCAACACCCAGTCGCCGATCGGATTGATCAGGCCGGTTTCCTCCGCCACGTGAATGAACTCGGCGGGTGCGATCAGGCCGCGCTGCGGATGCCGCCAGCGGATCAGCGCCTCAACGCTAGCAATTTCGCGCGTCTGGATGTCGACGATGGGATGGTAATGCAGCTCGAACTCATCGTTCGCGAGCGCATTGCGCAGATCGTTCTGATAGGCGCGGCGCCTGCGGGCCTCAATGCTCATCGCATCGTCGAAAAAGCGGTAGGCGTTGCGGCCCTCGGCCTTGGCTCTGTACAGCGCGAGGTCGGCATTCTTCACCAGCTGGTCGACAGCCGTGCCATGCTCGGGCGCCAGCGCGATGCCGATGCTGGTGCCAATATTGAGATGATGCCCGTCGAGCTCGCAAGGCGCGGCAACCGCTGCCAGGAGCTTGTTGGCGGTCGCGATCGCAGTTTCCTGTTGATCGCCGTCGACCATCGCCAAAATCGCAAATTCGTCGCCGCCGAGTCGCGCAACCGTGTCGGTTTCGCCGATGCACGATAACAGGCGGTCCGCCACCACCTTCAACAGCTCGTCCCCGACCGGGTGCCCGAGCGTATCGTTGACCGTCTTGAATAGATCAAGATCGAGGATGAACAGAGTGAACTTGCTGCCATGGCGCCGCGCGTGTGCGAGTTCCTCCTCCATTTTCTCCAGCAGAACGGCGCGATTGGCGAGGCTCGTCAAGTCGTCATGCCGGGCCATATAAGTGATCTGCGTTTCGGCCCGCTTTTGCGCTGTAATATCCTGGTGGATCGCGACCCAGCCGCCGTCCGGCATCGGCCGGTGATGGACGGCAAGTACGCTCCCGTCGCACATCGCGATCTCGATATCATACGGTTCGCCCTTGCGGATCTGCGCCAAACGGTCTTCCACGTAGTTGTCGGCATGCAACGGCCCGCCGCCTCCCGCTACCCGCGCCTCGAGAATGGCACGCAGCGTCACGCCGGGTTTGACCAAATCGCGCGCGAGCCCGGAGAGCTCGGCGTAACGATCGTTGCAAACAATCAAGCGCTCGTTGCGGTCGAACATGCACAGGCCATGGGCCATGTTCCTGAGCGCGGCATCGAACAGAAGATTTTGTGCTTGCAACTCGGCCTCGCGCTCGCGAAGCGCGGCGGTGCGCTCCTGCACCAGCTGATCGAGCCCGCGGTTGAGCTGCTCTACCTCCTTGATCATCAGCGCGATCGAGCGATCGGTGCGATGGCGATCGTTATCCGCCTGCTCGTAGGCCTCCGCGACGAGCGCGAGCAACGCCTGAAGGTCCACGTCGCCGGAGTCCTTGGCTGCTTTTGCGAGCTGTCTGGCAAGGAGTTTATGCACCGGCGTGTTCCGGTACCTCCGCGATCGTCGTAACTGTCATTGTCTGGTTGTGAAGTTCGCAGACGCCTGACACGCGATGCGGTGAGATTTCGCCGTACGAGTAGAAGCCAAGTTGTGGAATATCCGGTCCGAATTCGCCGCTGGCAGCTTCGAGTTCGTCGGCGGTATGCTGCCCCATGAGCAGCCGCCGGCCGATGCAGCTCACGAGGATCGCGAGTTGATCGCCGGTCGGGGTTTGACCGATGCCGTCTGCAGCCTGGCGCGCGGCCATGGCGGCGCCGGCCGCCAGCCGGTCGAAATTCCCGCGCATCAATTGTGCGGTCCAACCCTCGGGAACATCGCCGGCGAACGTCATCGAGCGGGCTTCGTGATCGACCGCCAGAATAGTCCGCACGATGTCATGATCCGGCCGCTCGGGATTGAAAATGCGCAACGGAAACAGCAGCCCGGAGCCCGGCAGGCCTCTGGCTTCCTCGTCGCCCAAATAGAGTTCGTAGAGGTCGAGCGCCGGCTGGCCGTCGAACTCGAACAACACGTTGCCGCGTGATCGGGTGATTTGACGCCGCGGGCCAAACTCGTCCCAGCCGCCGGCACTGCCGTGGCCGATGCGGATCGCCGAACCGTAAAAGCCGACGGCCGCGACCGTTTGTTTGCGGGGAACGCAGTTGGCCCCCACCAGCGTTTCGTGAAAATCGGCGCCGTCGCCGGCGAGCCCGCCGGTGACTGCGACCCGTTTGCCGACCGCGCCGGTGATGCCGGCGACAAGCTCGCTGCCATTGACGTTCAGGCCGTCCGACAAGACGAAAATGCCGACGAGATCGGGCGCCGCCAATACCCGGCCAATCGTGGCCCCGCAGGTGCGGGAACTTTCCGGCGCGGGCGCCGGCTGATAGGCGATGCGGAGTTTGGTCGCATCGAAGCCGATTGCGGCGGCGGCGATTTCGTCGTCGGTAACGTCGTCGTTGTGTATTTGCCCGCCGGTGCTGCAGCCGAGAATGTGAGCGGACGGGAACATCGCGCGCAGTTCGCGATAGCGAGCGCCGCATGCCAGCGCCTGCCGGGTACCGAAAAAGAAAACCAGGTCAGCATTGGCGCGATCGCCGGAAACAGCAGTCCAGCCGGCGGTCTCGCTCCAGGACAGTTGAGCCACGCGCATGGCGATCACTTAAACCGCGGACAGAGCCTCGGGTATTGGCCGGGTTCTACTTATGAGGCCTGAAAATTCGGTTTATCTGCTTGCAGCAGTTCAGATTTCACTGTTCGTAAACCGTGTTCGGCCGGGTTTTGTGACCGCGGATGCCAAGACCCGATTGCGGAAACCCACGACGGATCAAGCGTCGATGACGTTCGGCTGCGGGTTGCCGGCCAACGGCAGTTATTTCCGCCGCGGTTTCTTGCCTTGACCGGGTTTCAGTTGGTGAATTGTCGCGGAGACGCCGGCGCTGCGCCGCAGCGCATCTTTCAAATCGACCGGACGATTGTATTTCTTCAATAGATCGCGGAACGCTTCATCGGCGAGTTCCTGAAAGTCCTTCATCTGGTCGCGCCCGAGAAGGTCTAACTGCCGCCAGGACGCTTCATCGAACTGCACGCGTTTGCCCGGCATCGTTGCGCCCTTGTGCGCCGCGCCCAACGGCACAGCGTCTCAGCTTCTCACGTTTCGGCCGCAGGAGTCCAGACCGACCAAAAGAGGTCATCGACGCGATCATGTGCTTTGATCTAAGCTGATCGGACGCGCGAAGTATTTGGCGCGTTCCCGTTTAGCCACGAAAGGACAAATCCAATGGCGAAGAAGCAATCGGATAGCGTCTATCGGATTATCGATGTGGTCGGCGTCAGCGAGAAATCATGGGAGGACGCCGGTCGCATCGCGGTCGCAACGGCGTCCAGTTCATTGCGCGATCTCCGCGTGGCCGAGGTCACCAAGATGGACATGAAAGTGGAGGATGGAAAGGTTACAGCCTTTCGCACCCGCGTTGCGCTCTCGTTCAAATACGAGGCGTAGTAGGTCACTCCCGCGTCTCCAGGAATCCATAACCACCGTCCGTGCAGAACTGTCTCGGCCCGTGATTATGCGTCCTCCGCGTGCGCGGGGGCGACGCGATAAGCTACGCGATGCGGCCGTGGAATTGGCCGGTCTTGCGGAAGCGCCAGAGATAATCCGGCACGATCGAGGCGACCGAGTTGGGGATGATACCCAACCCTTCGAGCGTGCCGCCTTGCTCGCGCGCGGCTGCCGAGACGACGTTGTCGCTTTTGAGCAGTTCGACCTGATCGGGCGTGAGCGGCGGCTCGGGCAGAAATTGCAGAAACGCCGCCTGCAGCTTCATCACCGCGAACGGGATCGGCAGCAGCAGGCGGCGGCGTTCGATGGTAGCGAGCGTGAATTCCATCAGTTCCTTGAACGTCAGCACGTCCGGCCCGCCGAATTCATACACCGCACCCGACTTCACCTTGCCATCGACCGCCCTGGCGATCGCTTCCGCCACGTCGCCGGCAAACACCGGCTGAAATCGGGTGTGGCCGCCGCCGGGCAGCGGCAGCGCCGGGGAGATGCGAGCCAACGCGGCGAAGCGGTTGAAGAAGTCGTCCTCCGGACCGAACACGATTGATGGGCGCGTGATGATGGCTTGAGGTTGCGCCGCCAGTACCAGCCGCTCGCCAACCGCCTTGGAGCGCGCGTAGTCCGAGACCGAATTCTCGTCGGCGCCGATCGCCGAGACGTGGATCAGCCGCGCGCCAGCCGCGTTCGCGGCTTGGGCTACCGCTCCCGCGCCCTCCGCCTGCACGGCGTCGAAGCGTTGGCGGCCCCCTTCAAACAGAATGCCGACCAGATTGATGACAACGTCGGCGTCGCGCGCCGCGGCCTCGATCGATTGCGGAAAGCGCACATTGGCCTGCACCGCATGAATTTGTCCGACCCGGCCGAGCGGCTGCAAATAGCCGGTCAGCTCCGGACGGCGCACGGCGACGCGGATGAGGTAATTGCGATTGGCGAGCGCGCGAACCACGTGGCGGCCGAGGAATCCCGAGCCGCCGAACACGGTGACCAGCGTTTCAAACTTGCTCTTCAAGGCCATGGCAGGCGGAAATACAGGATCGATTCCACGCTGTATAGAGGGTTAGCGCGTTCGATTGACAACCAGAATACGGCTCCGTACCTATCGCCGCTTAAGCCCAGGTGGCGGAATTGGTAGACGCACTAGTTTCAGGTACTAGCGCCGCGAGGCGTGGAGGTTCGAGTCCTCTCCTGGGCACCAACGCAAAAATACGGTTTTGATTTTGCTTAGTTTTTTCCTGAAAAAGTCCCACTGGAAAAAATCGGATTCGCTTCTGTCTCTTCCGCCGGCAAACTCACGTTGTTACCGCACCATCCGATGTTCGCTTTCAGGGGGGTAAAGCAGACACGGCGCGGACGGCACGCGATATCCCTTTTGACCCCATCTCCGAAGTGGACTGTGCATCGCAGCATCTTCGAAATTAAGACGAAAATTCTTCTTAGGAGAAGAATTTGAGGCTTTACCGCAAAGACCCATAGGCGAAATCGACGATCCGGCGTACTTATTCGTGTTCTCATCCAATTTGCAGCCGCTACGGTCGCGCCGGTAGGACCGGTAATACTCACGATGCTGTCGATGGAAGAGCTTCTGAAAAATCTGCTCGGCATATTGTCCCGGGAAATGCAACGGCAATGGACCGCGATCTGTCGTTGTTGACCAATTCCGGAAGAAGGCCGCAATTGATTTAGGTCAAAACGGTTGAGCCGAAAAAGTCGTATTTTAATAATAGGCTTTACTACGGTTCAACTAGGAACCGCGACGACGTCTAAAAAGACGCCGAGCGTGTCGACCGGGAATACGGCCCTTGATTTTCCAAACTGTGTCGTAGCCCGAGGATTGGTAGGTGCCGGTTCTTTACGCGCCCTTCGCGGTCGGCAGGAGGTGCTGATCTAATTCTCATGGAGGATCGTCAGATGACCAACTCAGCCGGAAAATACGCACATATCTCCGCGACAACGATGTCCGCTGTGGCGCTGGCCTTGATGATCGGATTGGGGTGTTCGGTAGGAGCAAGAGCTGATGAGGCGGCCGCAAAGAGCCTGTTCAAGGCAATGTCCGATTATTTGGCCGCACAGAAAGCAATATCTTTCACGTACGACACAAATCTTGAGGTCGTCACTAAAGATAATCAGAGGCTCGACCTGGCAAGCTCCGGGAAAATTACTCTCAACCGACCGGACAAGATACGCGCCATGCGCCATGGTGGATTTGCAGATGTCGAGGCGGTTTTTGATGGAAGGTCACTGTCGCTGTTCAACAAGGACGCGAACCTCTACGGTCAGGTCGATGTGCCCGGTACCATCGATCATCTGATCGACGAGCTGAGGGACAAGTACCACAAACCGGTTCCGGGCGCCGATCTGCTTCTGTCGGATGTCTACGATCAGTTGATGCCTTCCGTGATTGATACGAAGGATCTGGGCAGCGGCGTGATCGGCGGCGTTGAATGCGATCATCTCGCCTTTCGAACCGAGCAAGTCGATTGGCAAATTTGGATCGCCGAGGGGGCCCGTCCCTATCCTTGCCGATACGTCATCACGTCCAAGCTCGTTGCCGGTGGGCCACAATACAGCGTCCAGATCGGCGACTGGAAAACCGGAAGCGAAGTCGCTTCGGACGAGTTCAGCTTCAAGGCTCCAATGGATGCAAAAAGGGTAGATCTGAAAGATCTCACCGATACCGACGAACTGCCGAAAGTCTTTGCAATAGGAGGCGCAAAATGACCGCAACCAAGCATCTGGTCGTCGCTTTGCTGGCCGGGGCCCTGGGTCTTCTCTGCCTCGGACTTGGGGAGCGGCTTTCGATCCCTGGCGTGCACGGCTTCATCTCGACGGCGGACGCCCGAGTCGGACGTCCGTTAACGCCTGTGAGTGTTGCCGGAGTAGCGCGGCGCTCGGCGCGGCGCTGCGCGGCCGGCGTGACTTGTTAGAGTTCAGCCACTCGACGTCAGCGCCAATGCCCGATCAAGCAAAACAGCGTTATGATTGGGCCACGATAGGCCGCAGTCAAAGCGCACGATGATAATTAAACTCGATCTGATCAATTTACCGCGTGCGTCAATTTTTGTAGTCGCATCCATATTGATAAGCTATGATTTTAAGATGGAGTGCATTGAGCAAAGTGAGAATAAGTGATGCTGAGAAGGTGATGCCATGAAGAGGAATCTGACCGCATTCATCGCAGCAACGATAATGTGCGCGACAGTGTTGGCAGTGTCCGATGAAGCGGACGCGCGGATGGTTTACGGTGGTTATCGAGGCGTCGGTTTCCGTGGTTATGGCTACCGCGGGCTAGGCGTGGGTTACCGTGGTTATGGCTATCGCGGGCTAGGCGTGGGTTTCCGTGGTTATGGCTATCGCGGGCTAGGCGTGGGTTACCGTGGTTATGGCTACCGCGGGCTAGGCGTGGGTTACCGTGGTTATGGCTATCGCGGGCTAGGCGTGGGTTACGGTGGTTATGGCTATCGCGGGCTGGGCGTGGGTTACGGTGGTTATGGCTACCGCGGGCTGGGCGTCGGTTACGGTGGTTATGGCTACAACGGCCTAGGCTACGACGGTGATGCTGGTTACGGCTACCGTGGGCTTGGCTACAGTGGCTACGGCTATGCTGGTTACGGTTATCCTGTATACGGCTATCCTAGTTACGGCGTCGGCACCGCGATTGTTGTTGCTCCCATTATCTATGTTCCTGGCTCCTATTACGGGTATTCCGGTTGTGGATGCTGGTGAGAGCGCAGCGTCAAAAAAGGGCCTTTCCGAGGAAGCATTTTTGCTGCACGGATGAGCCCGCTAATGGGCATTAGCTACAGGTTCAGCGGCTGGTGACAACAGTCGCTTACCGAAGTGAAGCACCACAAGCGTTTCGCGGCCACACGGACAGCGGCTATCCGCGTTAGCGCGGCCGAGTGTGCGTCGAAGCTAACAAACCCTAATGGCAGCGCTGCATCGAGACGGCCTGATGCAAGGCCTCTTGAGCCCCCGCCAGCGTGGCAAACTGGTGTTGCCACCAACGGTGCCCGCGCCAATGGCGTTGGAACGCCAGATACTGGAAGTCCTGAGGGGCCGCCGCCGTATTCGTCCAGACGCGGCAATAGCCGCTCTTAAATCGCACCACCGCGAAATCGGCATGTGCCTCAGCTACCGCCCCAACGCTCAGCGCCAAAAGGCCAATTGCGAAAGCTAGTCGGCTCATTGTCACCTCCCTAACGTCATTTTCAACTTTTCAACGGCACGTTGTTATACCTACAAAAGATAGTTACGCCATTCCTCTTTGCGACTTGGACCCTCATACCCACCAGGGTGGCTAGTCTCGGCTTCTTTGCTTATCGCGGATCGAAAAAGGGATTCCCGCGCCGATGCACGGCGATGAGTGAGAGCCACTGTAAGCGCGCCCAGCATCGGCAGCACGATCCACGCGAGCCGGCGCTTGCTTATGATTGCTCGCGGTCGGCCGCTACGCAGATTGCGGCGCGCTTCCTTCAGTTCGCCGCGGGCTCAAAAATAATCCCGCCCTGAGGTCGCCGAGATCGTCCTTTGTCATTCGGCATCGGGCCTCGACCGGTACGAATTTGACCACCATCGGCTTCGTCTTGCCCGTTCCGGCCTGTCGAGACCAACTGTCAGTGGTGCTTGCCGCCGCCGTGGCCACCCCCGCCGCCGTGGCTGCCACCGCCGCCGTGACCACCGCCGCCGCCGTGGCCACCACCGCTGTGGCCACCACCGCCGTGACCGCCACCGTGACCGCCGCCGCCGTGGCCGCCATGACCGCCGCCGCCTTCGCGATGCTCGTCACGTCGATGTTCACTTTCGCGGTGGCTGTGGCTGCCATGATGTTTCCAGCCGTGCCAACCCTCGCGGCCGCCGAAGCCGAGGCCGCGGCGAAATTCGTCGCCGACGATGTACCAGCCGGGACCGTCCCAGCCGTCGTCGTACCAGCCGTAGTTCTGGCGGTCAGCGACGAATGTCTCGCCCGATTCATCGGTAGCCGGATTCTGCGCACCGCAGCCCGGGCCCATCATCGAGTTCGCGTCGATCAGAGTGCGCGGCGGCGGGACAGTGCCGAAGGGACCATGTTCGAGCCACAACTTGCCGTCTGTCCCCAGGACCAGCGTAGTTTTATCGTCGAGACCCTGGAAGGAATGTACTGTCGCGTCGATCTGTTCTCGAGCGGGCGGGACGGCGCCAAACGGGCCATGTTCGAGCCACAGCTTGCAATCGGTTCCGAGCACCAGCACGGTCTGATCATCGAGTCCTTGGAACGCTTGCACGCTTCCGTCGACCTGTTCCCGTGGCGGCGGGACGGCGCCAAAGGGACCGTGTTCGAGCCATAATTTGCCATCGTTTCCGAGCACCAGCGCAGTCCGATCGCCGAGCGGCTGGAAATCCTGCACGGTCGCGTCAATCTGTTCCCGGGTGGGCGGGACGGCGCCGAACGGGGCGTGTTCGAGCCATAACTTGCCGTCATCTCCGAGCACCAGCACAGTGCGTCCATCGAGATTTTTGAAGGATCGCACGTTGGCGTCGACCAGCGCTCGCGCTGGCGGGACAGCGCCGAACGGACGGTGTTCGAGCCACAACTTTCCGTCGGTGCCGAGGACAAGTGCGGTCTGGTGGTCGAGACCTTCGAACGCCAGCACAGTGGCGTCGATCTGTTCCCGGGCCGGCGGCACGGCGCCAAACGGGGCGTGTTCGAGCCACAATTTGCCGTCGGTGCCGAGCACCAGCGCGGTCTGCGGATCGAGAGCCTGAAAAGCCTGGACACTGGCGTCGACTTGGGCTCGCGCCGGCGGCACGGCGCCGAACGGGCCATGTTCGAGCCACAGCTTGCCGTCGGATCCGAGCACAAAAATCTGCTCCGCACTGTGCGGAGATGCGGTCTGAAAACTCGCCGCCGCAGCGTTGGCGCCGGTCACGCCAAGGTAAGACGCGCCAAGTAAACCCGCAGCGAATGCCGCGATCGACGACAGCAGGCTGCGGGCTGAATTTTGCGTTGACGGCATGTTTGTTATCGACCTCTCCCGTCGGCTGCGCGTGATGTTACATAGAGCGGTTGGTTTTTGAATGCTAATGCGTGGCGAATGTTTTCGATAATTCGCTGCCTCTTTTCCGCACTAATTTCTTCGTTCTCGTGCGGCGGGTACAGTTATATGGCCTTATAGATGTCGGTGTTTGGAAAGTTTGGACACCATAAGCCATTTTGGACACCATAGGTTATTGACAATCCCTGCTTTGGTCCGCTCTCTCCTGGACAAATTGCAAATTCGCATTCAATTCTGCGAAGCATTAAAAATCGGCTGATTTACCAGCGCGGACCGGCGCAGCCGAACAAGGATCGCTGGATGATCCGGTTTTCGATCAAGCGCAAGATCATCGGAATCGCGGTCATCCTTATCGTCCTGATGGCCATCACTGCGCTGATCTCAACGGCGCTGGTGCTGCAAGTCGGCGGCCGGCTGGAAGATCTGACGCAGAGCTATGTTCCCGCTTACGGCGCCCTGGCCCGGGCCAACGTCGACTTGCTTGAGCGCGCGCTGGCGTTGCGCCGCATGGTGATCGAGAAGACTCAGACACCGCAGGATGAGGCCAGGTTCGCGGCGGCGCGCAAAAGCTTCGAAGCCAGTGACGCGGCGTTTGATCATGAAACCGAGACGGCTCGAACCTTGCTCGATGGCATGATCGCCAAGAGGAGCGTGTTCGGCGACACCACGGCGCTGGTGCGGCTCCAAACCCGGCTCGCCGACATGATCGCCGGAACACGAAATCAGCTCAACGACGAGATCGCGCGGCTGCTGCACCTGCTCGACGCCGGCGATCGAACGGCAATCGCCGACAGTGTCGACCGGATCGACGTGCTGCGGGACGATCTCGATCGCGGGCTCGATGCCGTCCGCACCGAAATGATCGATCTCCTGCGGGACGATTCCGCGGCAACGGTGCGCAAGCAGCGCATCGTCATGGTGATCGCCGTTCTGCTGACGGCGCTCGCCGCGACGCTCGGCTTGGTGTTCTCGATCCTGGTCAGCACCGGAATGACGCGCCCAGTGCGCCAGCTGTTGGAAGGCGCACGCGCGGTCGAAGCCGGCAAGCTTGACCAGACCCTGGCTGTCACCTCGCAGGATGAGATCGGCTATTTGACCATCGCTTTCAACAAGATGGTTGAGCAATTGCGGCTCAAGGAACGCATCCGCGAGACGTTCGGCAAATACGTCGATCCCCGCATCGTCGAAGGCTTGATCAGCGGACCGGCGCTGGCGACCGCTGGAGAACGGCGCGTCATGACCGTGCTGTTCTGCGATGTCCGGGGTTTCGTGGGCGTCAGCGAGGAAATGACGCCGCAGGGCCTCGTCAAGGTGATGAACCGGTATTTCTCGACGATGTCCGCGCCGATCCGCCAGCACGGCGGCATCATCGACAAATATATCGGCGACGCCATCATGGCCTATTGGGGGCCACCCTTTACCGCCGACGCCGATCAGGCGCGCTTCGCCGCCTTTGCCGCGCTCGATATGCTGGACCGCGTCGCGCCGTTTCGGGCCGAGTTGCCGGACCTGCTCGGCCTGCGGAACGTACCGATCTCGTTCGATATCCGCATCGGCATCGCCACCGGTGAGGCACTGGTTGGCAGCGTCGGCTCCGAAACGATGATGAGCTACACGGTAATGGGCGACACCGTGAACCTGGCGTCTCGCCTGGAAGGCGCGAACAAATTGTATGGCAGCCGTATCCTGGTGTCGGCGCCGACCGTCAGCGGCGCCGGGGCTGCAATCGAAACCCGAGAGATCGACCACGTCGCGCTGGTCGGCCAAACACACGCGCAGCCGGTGTACGAGATCATAGGCCGTAGCGGAGCTTTGACAGCGGCGCAGATCGAGCTCCGCAGGCGCTATGCGGCGGCCCTCGAAGCCTATCGGGCGCGCCGCTTCGAGGACGCACGACGCGGTTTTGCCGCGGCGCTCGAAACCGTTCCGGGCGACGGACCATCTTTGACCTTGCTCAAGCGCATCGACATGCTGGCAGCGGCGCCGCCGGACGACAATTGGGACGGCTCCTGGCGCCTTGAGCAGAAATGAATTTGCTGCAGAAGTACTTTTGATCGGTGCGGCCCTAGCCCGGTGAGCAGTGCGGGCTTACATTTTGCGCAAACGAGGATGGTCATGGCAAAACTGAACGGCAAAACGGCACTGATCACCGGCTCGACCGACGGCGTCGGCCGCGTCGTCGCGACAAGGTTGGGAGCAGACGGCTGGCGCGTCCTGGTGAACGGCCGCGATCGCGCACGAGGTGAAGCGGTCGTCGCCGAGATCAAGGCGGCTGGCGGCGCCGCAGAATTTCTGCAGGCGGACCTGTCATCCATGGCTGAAGTGCGGCGACTGGCTGACGCGGTGCAACATACGACCAAACGGCTTGAGCTTCTCATCAATAACGCTGGGATCGGCAGAGGCGATCCTGACGGCCGTCGCGAGCTCAGCCATGACGGTTTCGAGCTGCGGTTCGCAGTCAATTATCTCTCCGGCTTTTTGCTCACCCATCTGCTGCTGCCGGTGATCAAGAGCAGCGCACCGGCGCGGATCGTCAATGTCTCATCGCTCGGCCAGCAGGCAATCGATTTCAAGGATGTGATGATGACGCATGACTACAGCGGCATGCGCGCCTACCGCCAGAGCAAGCTGGCGCAGATTTTGTTCACCATCGATCTTGCGCCGGAGCTGCAAGGCAGCGGCGTCACGGTCAACGCGCTCCATCCGGCGACGTTCATGAACACCAAGATGGTGCGCGAGTTCGGAACGCCGATGACGACCGTCGAGGAAGGCGCCGATGCCATCCTCAAACTGGCGATCGGCCCGGAAATTGAAGGCCGCAGCGGGCTGTTTTTCAACGGCCAACGGGAAGCGCAGGCGGACGCACAGGCCTATGATGCCGCAGCGCGGCGGCAACTCCGGACGCTCAGCCTTGACTTTGCTGGCTTGGTCCCGGCGAAGGCCGGCTAGTTTTGACGCGCCATTTCGGTTGCGATATTCAGGAGCACAGCGTCCCTGTCACAACGCGTTTCCTCAATGACGATCCGGCTACATCGCGGCGACCTGCCCGACGTTTCGCGCTACACCGGCGCGGTGGCGATCGATACCGAGACCATGGGACTCAATCTCGGGCGCGACCGGCTGTGCGTGGTGCAGCTTTCGCCCGGCGACGGCTCCGCCGACGTGGTGCAGATTCCACCGCATGCGGCTGATGCGCCCAACTTAAAGCGGCTCCTCGCCGATCCGCGCCTGGTAAAGATTTTTCACTTTGGGCGGTTCGACCTCGCCATGCTCTGCAATGCCTTTGGCGTGATGCCGGAGCCGGTCTACTGTACCAAGATCGCCTCGCGGCTGGCCCGCACCTACACCGACAAACACGGCCTGAAAGACCTGGTGCGCGAAGTGCTGGGCCATGATCTCTCGAAACAGCAGCAATCGTCCGATTGGGGCGGGACGGAACTAAGCGACGCGCAGGTGTCGTATGCCGCCAGCGACGTCATCTACCTGCATGCGCTCAAGGACCGCCTCGATGCGATGCTGGTCCGCGAGGGCCGCGACCAATTGGCGGCGGCCTGCTTTCGGTTCCTGCCGGAGCGGGCGCGGCTCGATCTCGCCGGTTTCGGCGGCGAGGATATTTTCGCTCATTCGTAAATTTGCAGCGTTTTCAGTGGGATCGTATTCAATCCGGGCCCTTGGCAAGACCAATCCCGCCCGGTCGAGGCCACATTCTCGAGCGATAATTTCCCGCAGGAACGGCTAAAAACGGGGCGTACCCGAATCGGGGCGCCTGTCCTAAGGGGACCAGCTGACGAGCGTCTATTCTGGCGACACGGCGAGACGGGGCGGATTTACCGCAACCACTCGCGACGATGCCGACCAAATCTATCGCGCGGCGATGCGGCACAGCCGCCATGTACGTTGGCTTCGCGTGAGCGTTCCTGCGGTCATCGCTGCGGCACTGATCATGGTCGTGGCGGTCAATTATATGCCGACGGTCGGAGGCCTTCGGTTGCCGGGGGAACTTGGCAAGCTCGTGATCAAAGGCACTAAAGTCACGATGCAGCAGCCGCGCCTGACCGGGTTCACCGACGATGCGCGACCCTATGAGTTCACGGCGCAAACCGCCGAGCAGGACATCACCAAACCCGACTTAATGGAGCTGCATCAGATCGACGCCAAAATAGAGATGCAGGACAAGAGTACCGTGAGCGTCACGTCCAATTCCGGGACCTACGACATGAAGGCGGAAATGCTGACGCTCAACGAAAGCGTTCATCTCGTGTCGTCGACCGGCTACGAAGTGCGCCTGACGGACGCGGTGGTCGACGTGCACAAAGGCAATGTGGTGTCGGAGAAACCGGTCTGGGTGAAGCTCATCAACGGCGTCCTGACCGCCAACCGGCTCGATGTGGTCGACGGTGGCAACCTCATTCGATTTAGCGAAGGCGTTTCAATGACCATAAAGCCGGATCAGGAAACAACAACGCAGGCGATCAAACGATGACGCGCTGGTTTTGGCTCTCGGCCATATTGATCGCACTGGTGGCGCCGGGATCGGCAACGGCGCAGGCGCCGCGCGATGCCGCAGTAGAACCGGGCCCGGCCGCTCTGCAAGAGCAAAAAGAGCAAAACCAGGATCTGCCGATCCAGATCGAAGCGGCGACGCTTGAGGTGCGCGACAAGAGCAAAATGGCGACGTTCTCCGGCGACGTGCAGGTGGTCCAGGGTGATACGACGATCAAATGCGACACGCTCGTGGTGTTCTACGGCGCCGGGGGACCGGGCGCAGGTCCGCCCGCTTCCGCTGTCACGCATTCGGCTCGGGGAGCCGCGCGGCAGAGCCCCGCCGTGCCGCAGGGAGCTCAGGATATCCGCCGCATAGAAGCCCGTGGTGGCGTCACCGTCATTTCCAAGGATCAGAATGCCAGCGGCGATCTCGGCGTCTACGACGTCAAGAAAAAGACCATCACGCTCACTGGAAATGTCGTGGTCACCCAGGGCAAGAACGTCCTCCACGGCGATCGGGTGACAGTCGATACCACGACCGGAAATGCGCACATCGAGTTGGCGGTGAACAGCCCGAATCGCGTTCGCGCGCTGATCCAGCCGAGCAAGAATCAAGACGGCTCGTCATCGAATTTTCTGTCCATAGGACCCGGTGCGAACAAGGCGAATTAGGACTGGCCCCAACAGCATGGCTACGGAAAATCGGGTAGAGTCCCGGCTCAAATGCCGGGACTTCCGCGATGCAAGGCGGACCTGACGAGGATAGCGTGCTGGACATCTTCTCATATTTTCGCCGCCGCAGCCGCCCGGTGCCGCAGCAGCAGACGGCGCCCGCGATCGGCGAGGTCATGGACCTTGCAAGTATGGGCGGCACCATCAACGGCACCTATGTCGATATCGCCAGCGCGCCGGTCAATACGAAGAAAGCGCGTAGCCCTGCTCCGCAGCGTCAGCGCCGCGCGCCGCGACCGGTCCCGGATAAGGCTCCGCCGGCCCAACCGGCGCCCGAGAGTAGACCACAGCAAGTGCGGGTGCGCCCCCGCACCGACGGCAACGGTGCCGCGCCGGTGGATCGCAAAGGCGTACTTTCCGTCCATGGCGTCGAGAAAAGCTTCGTTGGGCGCAAGGTGGTCAAAGGCGTCAGTCTTTACGTGCGCAAAGGCGAAGCGGTTGGCCTCCTCGGCCCCAATGGCGCCGGCAAAACCACCGTCTTTTACATGGTGACCGGCCTCATCAAGGCCGACAAAGGCCGTGTTGAGCTTGACGGCCACAACGTCACGGGATTGCCGATGTACCAGCGGGCGCGCCTTGGTATCGGCTATCTGCCGCAGGAAGCCTCGATCTTCCGTGGCCTCACCGTCGAGCAGAACATCCGCGCCGTGCTCGAAGTGGTCGAGCCCGATTCCAAGCGGCGCGAGCGCGATCTCAACGGGTTGCTGGAAGAATTCAACATCGCACGGCTGCGCAAGACGCCAGCGATTGCGCTCTCTGGCGGCGAGCGCCGCCGCGTCGAAATTGCGCGCTCACTCGCCACGCGGCCAAACTACATGCTGCTCGACGAACCGTTCGCCGGCATCGACCCGATCGCCGTCGGCGACATCCAGGCATTAGTGCGTCATTTGACCAATCGCGGCATCGGGGTGCTGATCACCGACCACAATGTGCGCGAGACGCTTGGTTTGACCGACCGCGCCTACATCATCTATTCCGGTGAAGTGCTGATGGAGGGCCGCGCCAGCGATATCGTCAACAACCCTGACGTGCGGCGGCTCTATCTCGGCGAGCAGTTCCAGCTTTGATTTTTCGATTTTAAGGCCGCTCGAAATCGGTTGACGACAGCGGCCCGGAATTGCTGTAGAGAGCTACCTACAAGCAAGAATCGGACCAGTTGGTCCGCCGGGGTTCAATGGCGCTTTCGCAACGACTTCAAATCCGCCAGAGCCAGGCGCTGGTGATGACGCCGCAGTTGATGCAGGCGATCAAGCTGCTGCAGCTCTCGAACCTGGATCTGGTCGCCTATGTGGAAGCTGAACTCGAACGCAATCCGCTGCTCGACCGTAGCGTCGAGGACGGGCCGGCGGCTGCCGAAGCCGATGGCGCACCATCGCCGGACAGTCCGCCCACAGACGGCGAACCGTGGAACGCGAATGGCGCTGAGGCGAACGGCAGCGCCATCGAGGAGCGGCTGAACTTCCGCGCAGATGACGCTTTCCCGGACGACGCCGAGCCGATTCGTCCACGCACCGCTGAAGTTCCGGCCGGATATTCTGAATGGGCCATCGTCGGTGCCGGCGGTCATGATGACAGTGAATACAATCTTGAAGCGTTCGTTCCCGCCGAGACCACACTGGCCGATTGGCTGCGCCAACAGCTCACCCTCGCCGTTACCGATCCGCGGCGGCGGATGATCGGCCAATACCTGATCGACCTGGTCGACGAGGCCGGCTATCTCGGCAGCGATTTGGCTTCGGTCGCGGAGCGGCTCGGCACCCGCGTTAAGGATGTAGAAGCCGTGCTCGGGATTCTACAGGGCTTCGATCCGCCCGGAATCTGCGCGCGCGATCTCGCCGAGTGCCTGGCGTTGCAGCTCAAGGAGCGCAACCGGTTCGACCCGGCAATGCAGGCGCTGATTGCGCGCCTTGATCTCCTGGCCAAGCGCGATTTCGCCTCTCTGAGAAAAGTATGCGGCGTCGGTGACGAGGATCTCGCCGACATGATCGCGGAAGTCCGCCGCCTCAATCCCAAGCCCGGTCTCGCCTTCGGATCGACGGTGGTGCAGCCGATCGTGCCGGATGTTTTCGTTCGGCCAGGTCCGGACGGTGCCTGGATCGTCGAATTGAATTCCGATACATTGCCGAAGGTTCTGATCAATCAGACCTACTACGCCGAAGTCTCGGCCACGACGCGGCAAGCCACCGACAAATCGTACTTGGCCGAATGCCTGCAAAGCGCCACATGGCTCGTGCGCGCGCTCGACCAACGCGCGCGGACCATCCTCAAAGTCGCCAATGAAATCGTACGCCAGCAGGACGGTTTCTTCGCGCACGGCGTTGAGCATCTCCGTCCGCTCAATCTGAAGACCGTCGCCGAAGCCATCAGCATGCACGAGTTGACCGTTTCTCGGGTCACCGCCAACAAATACATGGCGACCAGCCGCGGCATTTTTGAGCTGAAGTATTTCTTCACCTCGGCGATCGCCGCGTCCCACGGCGGCGCGGCGCATTCCGCCGAGGCGGTGCGTCACCGCATCAAGCAATTGATCGATGCTGAGACGGCGGCCGATGTGCTGTCAGACGACACCATTGTCGACAAGCTGCGCGAGGCCGGCATCGACATCGCGCGGCGAACGGTCGCGAAATACCGCGAAGCCATGCGTATTCCGTCCTCAGTGCAGCGGCGCCGGGAGAAGCAGGCGGCGGCGCTCACCTGAATCGGTCTCCCCCGCTGCGCGTCGCTCCGCGGGGGCGGACAAAAGTCACACCGCATTGACTCGGCGGTTTGCGATGCCTAGGTCGAGTGTGCGGCTGATGGTGCGGCTAAGGGACGCTGCCAAGGACGCTGCCATGTCATTTCGCATTTCAGGAAAAAACCTCGACATCGGCGAGGCGCTGCGTGAACGCATTACCGGGCGCCTCGGCGAGGCGATGAGCAAATATTTCGACGGCGGTTATTCCGGGCATGTGACGGTCGAACGGGAGGGGTCCGGTTTTCGCACCGAATGCGCCGTCCATCTCGATTCGAAGATCACGCTACAAGCCGAAGGCAGCGCGCCGGACGCCTATGCCAGCGCCGATCAGGCGGCCATGCGGGTTGAGAAGCGGCTGCGCCGCTATCATTGCCGTCTCAAGGAGTATCGGGCGCGGCTGCAGCGACCGGAACCTGATTGAAAACCGTAAGTTACTGCCCAGGCCGGCGAAGCGGATTTTCGCCGGCCGTCACGCTTGCAACCATACCTGCCGGTGCCCATTGACGCAGTTGTCTCCGCTCCCTATGTTCCGCCGCCGTTTGCGCATGATCCCAAAAAACGGGCACCGGCTTCCGGAGCAGGTCATGCTCGAATTGAAAGTGCGCTAGGCTTAAGGCCTCGCTCCTCGGGTCCCGCTCATGGCGCTTACCGATCTCGTCGCTTCAAACGCGATTATTCCGGCACTCAAAGTCAACAACAAGAAGCAGGTGCTGCTTGAGCTGGCCGCGCGCGCGGCAGCGCTCACCGGTCAGAACGAGCGCGCGATCTTTGAAATTCTGATGCAGCGCGAGAAACTCGGCTCGACCGCGGTCGGCAACGGCATCGCTATTCCGCACGGCAAGATGCCCAACCTCACGCGCCTGTTCGGACTGTTTGCGCGGCTCGACCGGCCGATCGATTTCGAGGCGCTCGACGGACAGCCGGTCGATCTCATCTTCCTGTTGCTGGCGCCGGAAGGCGCCGGCGCCGATCATTTAAAGGCGCTGGCGCGGGTGGCGCGGCTGCTGCGCGACGCCACCGTTGCCCACAAACTGCGCGCCTCCCGCGATGCCGAAGCGCTTTACGCGGTGCTCGCGATGCCGTCCGCTAGCGCCGCTTAGCGGCGCTAGCCAGGAATCAGGGGTCAGTAATCAGTAATCAGATGTAGTACGAAAAAGGGCCGCGGTTACCGCGGCCCTTCTGATTCTGATTACTGATTACTGAAGACGGACTCCTGGTCAGTGCACGCTCACCATTTCGAGCTTCTGGCTTACGGCGTTGGCGATGGCCGCCTCGCGGCTGTCGGTGAGCATGATCGGTGTGCCGTCGGCGGCGTGCAGGGCGAACAGCTTCAGCCCCGGCTCGATATCCATGTCCTGGACTTGCGGGAATAGCGCACGGACGTCTTCGGAACGGATCGTCTTCACATAGGCGATCTGCCCGTCGCCCATATGGGCCAGCGCTTCGGCAGAGATCGCGATCTCTTTCGCTTCGCTACGATTCGATTCCATGGCCTTGTTCCTTCTTCTTTAACGCGGCGAACCACGGTTCGGTTTCCTATTCCAATTCCTTGATGGAAATTGACTTAACGATGCGCTCCGGCTGCGGACGTGCGAGATCGATCGAAAGCAGGCCGTTTTTAAGGTCGGCAGTGAGGACTTCCATTCCTTCCGCGAGCACGAAGCTGCGCTGAAACTGGCGCGCGGCGATGCCGCGATGAAGGTATTGCCGGCTTTTGTCATCCTGCTGCCGGCCGCGGATGACGAGCTGGTTTTCTTCCAGCGTCACGTCGAGCTGATCGCGGGTGAACCCCGCCACCGCGAGCGTGATGCGCAGCCGTTCCGGGCTGTCAGCGTCGCGCCCGACGCGCTCGATGTTGTAGGGCGGATAGCCGTCGGCCGCCTTGCCGACCCGATCGAGAACCCGCTCGATTTCATCGAAACCGAGGAGAAACGGGCTCGAAAGCGACGAAACCCTGGACATGGTCTCAAAGTCCTTTGCCAAGCGACTTTGCGGGGCCCTTCCGGCATCCCCTTAGCATTGCTAGCAATATGGCGTTCCCGAAGGGGGCCTGCAAGGCGGCGAAAAAGCGCCTCAAGCCGACTTCAGCGGCCCCGGCAGCGCGCGCTCGGCTTCGGCCGCCAACTGCGCTTCGTGCCGCCTGACGAAAACGGCGCCGACGACCATCGCAATCACCGCGGCAATACCGATCGCAATTACCATTGGGCCGGCGAACTTGTGGACTTGACGCCCGAATATGTAAGCGGCGAACCCGAAGAGCGACGCCCAGGCCAGCGCGCCCACCACATTGGCGAGCATGAACTGCCGCCACGGCATCCGATTGGCGCCGGCGAGAATGCCGGCAAGGCTGCGCAGCAACGGGACAAAGCGGCCGATAAAGACGATCTTGCCGCCGTGAAGCAGAAACAGATATTCGCCGAGCTTGATCCGGCTTTCCGTTATTCCCGCATACGAACCATAACGCAGCAACAGCCAATAGCCGTATTCGCGGCCGATGACATAGCCGATCATTTGCCCAATGATCGCGGCACCGGCTGCGGTAAATACCACCGCAAAGATATTGAGATCGTGTTTGGTCCCGGCAAAAATCCCGGCCAGGACCAGCGCCGACTCGCCGGGGAAGGGGAAACCGACGCTTTCGAGCCCAATGACCGCGGCGACCACGATGAGGCCGTAGTCGTGAACCAGGTGGCCGATGGAAGGCATCAACTCGAGCAAATCACAACACTCAAATCATCAAGACTATAACAACGCCGCAGCAGAGCATGCTGATCCATATACGGGATTCTCCCAGCATGGCTACCTGTGTTACCGATCGTGACGCCGCAATGGCGCTCACGCTACTGTGCGAGTACGAATTTGGCGTTAAATGGATGCGGTTGCGGCGAAAGGTGCGCTGATTGATGCAAGATAGCACCCGCCGGCAATCCCCCGCTGGGTTTCTCGGTCTATTTCTCGGCTTGGCCCTTGTCCTCGGCGGCTGTTCGCATGACCAGGGCCTCAACGTCATGGCCGGCAGCGGCGACGATGACGACGTCAACGCTCGCCCCGTCAATTATAAGCCTGACATTCTCCGCGCCATGCATGCCTATCTGAACGATCCGACCGGCATTCGCGACGCCGGCATTGCCGAGCCGGCGCTGAAATCGCTGGGCGGCTCCAAACGCTTCGTAGTCTGCGTACGCTACAATGCGAAGAAGGGCCGCAACGACTACGTCGGCGTCAAGGAGGTCGCGGCGGTCTTCGTCGCCGGCCGGTTCGACCGCTTCGTCGAAACGGCGCACGATACAGCGAACGACCAATGCGCCGGCGCAACCTATGCGGCGTTCCCCGAGCTTGAAAAGCTGTCGCGGTAGCGCGCCGCAACGCCCGCAATGTTACCGCGAAGTAAGTGAAAGCGCGCCCCTGGATCACATCCGCCGTCGCGGCTTAATATCGCCCCGACCATTTCGCACGCGGCTCCGCGCCGCGTGGGTGCCTCTCCGGAGTAACGGCGATCGACTTCGCCCTTTCCGAACTTCAGCAATCGGTGCGCGGCGCGATCGAGAAGATCTGCGCGCGCTTTCCCGACGACTATTGGCTGGAACGCGACCGCGACGGCAAATTCCCCGACGAATTGCATCGCGCGCTCGCTGCCGACGGCTGGCTCGGCATCTGTATGCCGGAGGCCTATGGCGGCTCGGGCCTCGGCATCACCGAAGCGGCGATCATGATGCAGACGATCGCGGCGTCCGGCGCCGGATTTTCCGGCGCTTCCGCCGTGCACATGAACATCTTCGGCCTCAATCCGGTCGTGGTTTACGGCACCGACGAGCAGAAGCAACGCATGCTGCCGCCGATCGCCACCGGCAAGGAGAAGGCCTGCTTTGCCGTCACCGAGCCGAATGCCGGCCTCGAAACCGGCAAGCTGCAGACCCGCGCCGAGCGGCGCGGCGACCGCTACGTCATCAACGGCGCCAAGATCTGGATTTCGACCGCGCAGGTCGCGGACAAAATGTTGATCCTCGCCCGCACCACGCCGGTCGAGCAGGTGCGCAAGCCGACCGACGGCTTAAGCTGTTCTACACCGCGCTCGATCGCCGCCACGTCGAAGTACGCGTGATCGACAAGATGGGGCGCAAAGCGGTCGATTCCAATCAGGTGTTCATCGACGCGCTGGAAGTACCGCTGGACGACCCCATCGGCGAGGAAGGCGCGGTTCGAGGACATCCTGCACGGCATCAATCCGGAGCGCATCCTGATCGCCGCCGAAGCGATCGGGCTCGCCGCCGGCGCTCCGGCGCGCGGCAGCTTACGCCAAAGAGCGTGTCGTGTTCGCCCGGCCGATCGGCCAGAATCAAGCCATCCAGCATCCGCTGGCCGAAT
>CAVWYW010000024.1:0-101056 GCA_963759345.1 uncultured Alphaproteobacteria bacterium | reverse complement strand
GTGCCTGCTCGGCCACGGCCTGCCAAACGCCAAGCGTTGCGAACAGGCGGCGTGCCGCCGCAACGATCGCCGAGGCGCGCTCATCGTCGATGTGGCTTTTGCCGAGCGTCGGATCGGCGACGGTTACGGAGAACGATGGACCGAGTCCCTGACGCAGCGCGACGGCAAGCGTCAGGCCGGCAAAGCCGCCACCCGCAATCAGAACGTCGATTTGACCATCCCGGAGCATAACAACACGCAAGCCTGTACAGGTACGCCTGTTCCGGGCAGCATAGCATCGCTCGTCAACCGTGCGAATTCTTCAGCACGGCCGCATCGCCGCCGTTTTCTCCGGGACGCAGATTGGAACTTGATTCATGTCGGCCGCTATCCAGGACGTTGTTTCCATCCTCGATCTCGAGCCCTTGGAAGTGAACCTGTTCCGCGGCCGCTCGCCGCAATCGCGCTGGCAGCGCGTGTTCGGTGGTCAAGTCATCGGCCAGGCCTTGGTCGCCGCTTGCCGCACGGTCGAGGACGTGGCGGCGCGACCGCCGCATTCGATGCACGCTTATTTCCTGCTCGGCGGCGATCCCAAAGTCCCGATCATCTATGAGGTCGACCGCATTCGCGACGGCAAGAGCTTCACCACGCGGCGCGTGGTCGCAATTCAGCACGGCCGCGCGATCTTTTCCACCGAGGTATCGTTCCACATCGCCGAAGACGGCTGGATGCACCAGTTCGAGATGCCCAAAGTGCCGAAGCCGGACGAGCTGCCAAGCGAAGCTGAAGTGCGCGATCGCCTGTTGCCGCTGATGTCCGACCCGGTCCGTCGCTATTACGAGCGTGAACGGCCGATCGAGCTGCGGCCGGTCGAATACGGCCGATATCTCGGTCAGAAGCTCGATGGCGATCGCTTCCACATGTGGATTCGCGCCACGGGACGTCTGCCGGACGAGCCGGCCATTCATCAATGCGTGCTGGCCTATGCCTCGGACATGACTTTGCTCGATACCGCGCTGGTCCCGCTCGGCAAAACCGTCTTCAACGAAGACGTCATGGCCGCGAGCCTCGACCACGCTTTATGGTTTCATCGTCCGTTCCGAGCCGACGAATGGCTCCTTTACGCTCAAGACAGCCCGAATCTCGGCGGCGCCCGAGGTCTCGCGCGCGGCTCGATCTTCGCGAGCGACGGCACCTTGGTCGCTTCCGTTGCTCAGGAAGGTCTGCTGCGCCAGCGACGTGACGAAAAGTGACTTAATTCTCGGCGGTAATGCCGATATGGTGTGCACACCATCCTCGAACCGAGTGTCCTCATGAAACTCGTCACTGCCATCATCAAGCCGTTCAAGCTCGAAGAGGTTCGCGACGCTCTGCTGGCGCTTGGCGTGCACGGCATGACGGTTACCGAGGTGAAGGGTTACGGCCGGCAAAAGGGCCACACCGAGATTTATCGTGGCGCCGAGTATCTGGTGAACTTCCTGCCGAAAATCCGCATTGAAGTCGCGGTCCCCGAAGATCGCGCCGATAAAGTCGTGGAGGCGCTCGCCACTTCGGCGAAGACCGGACAGATCGGGGACGGCAAAATCTTCGTCACGCCGATCGAGCGCGCGGTTCGCATCCGCACCGGCGAAACCGACGCCGATGCGTTGTGATCGCGCGGCGCGCTACCACGCCCATTTCGGACGCGAAACGGCTGAAGCTTCCCTCCAGTTAGTCACAGTCGCTCACAGGGCCCCATAGCAATCCGCCTAATTCTTAGGCATAGGGGAGCGCCTATCTTGTGGGCTGCCTGCTCGACGCCGGCGATGGGGAGGGCGAGGGGCTAATTCGTCGTTGAATATCAGGCCATTGCAGCCGTTTTTGGTGAACTGGCACGGCGTTTGATTCCTGTACTGGGCCATGCCGCAAGAAAATGATTTTCCCGCGGCCAAGGCTGGCTTGGGGTCGTCTCGTCGAATTGAGTGCACGAGGACGGCGAGGGGGAGAATGAATCAATGAAAATCGTCATGGCCATCATCAAGCCGTTCAAGCTCGACGAGGTCCGCGACGCGCTGACGAAAATTGGCGTCCAGGGACTGACCGTCACCGAGGTGAAAGGCTACGGCCGCCAAAAGGGCCACACCGAAATCTATCGCGGCGCCGAATACGCGGTGAGCTTTCTGCCCAAGATCAAGCTCGAAATCGCCTGCGCCGCCAATCAAGTGGACAAGGTCATCGAGACGATCTCGTCGGCGGCGAAGACCGGACAGATCGGCGACGGCAAGATCTTTGTGTTTGGCCTCGATCACGCCGTGCGCATCCGCACTGGCGAAACCGACGCCGCTGCCCTTTAACAAACCCCGCACCCGCCTCTCGACTGGACAGGAGTGAACGATGAATTCGATCAAGATATCCCGTGCGGGGCTGCTCGCTCTCGCTGGAGCGCTTTTGCTCGCCATTATGCTGAGCCTGCCGACGTGGCACGCCTCGTACGCGGAAGACGCACCGGCGGCAGCGCCGGCGGCCGCAGCCGCCGCTCCGGCAGCACCTCCGGCGTGCGACGGCAATGCCAAGCCGCCGGTGCTCGAAAACTGCACGCCCAATTCCGGCGATACCGCCTGGATGCTGACCTCGATGGCCATCGTGCTGATGATGACCATCCCCGGCCTGGCGCTGTTCTATGGCGGCATGGTGCGCAAGAAGAACGTCGGCGACACGGTGATGACGAGTTTCGCCATCACCTGTCTGATCAGTATTCTCTGGCTATTGTTCACTTACAGTTTGGCGTTTCGCGGCGGGTCGCCGTTCATTGGCGGCCTCGATCGCGCCTTCCTGCAAGGCATCGTCAGCAACACCTTCACCAAGGATGGCGTCGGGTTGAACATCGGCACGCCGAATCCGCTGGCGCCGACCATTCCCGAGACCGTCTACTCGATGTTCCAGCTGACGTTCGCGATCATCACCGCGGCGCTGATCGCGGGCTCGTTCGCGGAACGGATGAAGTTCTCGGCGATGCTCTGGTTCATCGGCCTGTGGGCGATCTTCGTCTATTCGCCGGTCGCGCACTGGGTCTGGGGACCGGACGGCATCTTCAACAGCGCCAATCCGGACGCCAAATTCCACGTCCTTGACTTCGCCGGCGGCACGGTAGTGCACGTGAATTCCGGCACGGCCGGGCTGATGGCGGCGATTATGCTGGGCAAGCGTAAGGACACGGCGCCAGCGCACAACATGGTGCTGACCATGATCGGCGCCTCGCTCCTGTGGGTCGGCTGGTTCGGCTTTAACGCCGGCTCCGCCGTCAGCGCCGGCATGCAGGCGGGCATGGCGATGGCCGTCACCCACCTCGCCACTGCGACCGCGGGCTTCACCTGGATGATCGTCGAGTGGATCATTCGCGGTAAGCCGACAGTCATCGGCATCTGCTCCGGCGCGGTCGCAGGCCTCGTCGCCATCACGCCGGCGTCGGGTTTTGTCGGTCCGATGGGGGCGTTCGCCATCGGCATCGCGGCCGGCATCGTCTGCTACTGGGGCTGCACCGGGCTCAAGCACTTCTTCGGCTATGACGATGCGCTCGACGCGTTCGGCGTCCATGCGGTCGGCGGTGCGACTGGTGCCATCCTCACCGGCGTGTTCGCGGTGGCGGCCTACGGCGGGACTGCCGGCCTGCTCGAAGGCAATCCCGGCCAGGTCGTCACCCAGCTCATCGGCGTCGCCACCGTGTTCGTCTACGACGTGGTGGTGACCCTGATCATCCTTAAAATCGTCGACATGGTTATCGGCCTGCGCGTCAGCGAGGACGTCGAGCGCGAAGGTCTTGATCTCGCTCTCCACGGCGAGACCATCCAGTAACTTATCGAACGAACCACGGTTGGACGGAGATCCCGGCTCCGTCCGCCGCTTAGAGGCCCTGGCGACAAACCAGGGCCTCTTTTTTATCTTGCGGATCGGTCGCCGCGAATAACTTTTGTCCGCCGCCTGATAATCGGCCGGCGTCAGGCCGAAAAGCGGGACCCCAAACAGCTGAGACAATTGCGATCTGGACAAGGGCCGCCCGGAGTGGCTAATGCCATTTTTCAGTTGTTCAAGATCAGCGTTCCGGGAGGAAATCTCATGTTTCGCAACTACTTTCTTGCCGCCGCCGTCGCGGCGCTCGGCCTGTCGGCAACCGGCGGGGCGTTCGCCGAAGACACGGTAAAAATTGGCTTCATCCTGCCCATGACCGGGCAACAGCAATCGACCGGCAAGCAGGAAGCCGCCGGCATCAAGCTTTACATGGCGCAGCATGGCGACACGGTCGCCGGCAAAAAAATTGAGCTTATCATTCGCGACGACGCCGCGATTCCGGACAACACCAAGCGCATCGGCCAGGAGCTGATCGTCAACGACAAGGTGAATTTCCTCGGCCGGCTTTGGCGTCACCCCGGCCGCGCTGTCGGTCGCGCCGCTGGCGACGGAATCGAAGACGCCTGAGATCGTCACCGCGGCCGGCACGTCCATCATCACCGAGAAATCCCCCTACATCGCCCGCACCAGTTTCACGCTGGCGCAATCGACCGTGCCGATGGCGGATTGGGCGGCGGACAACGGGATCAAAAAAGTGGTGACGATGATCTCCGACTATGCGCCGGGCGTCGATGCCGAGAAATCCTTTACCGGCGGAGTTCACCAAGAAGGGCGGGCAGGTGCTCGAGGCCATTCGCTTCCCGCTGGCCAATCCCGATTTCGCGCCGTTCCTGCAGCGCGCCGCGGATCAGAAGCCCGACGCGATCTTTGTCTTTGTGCCGTCCGGGCAGGGCGGCACCTTTGTCAAACAATTCGTCGAGCGCGGACTCGATAAGGCCGGCATCAAGATCATCGGCCCCGGCGACGTCATGGATGACGATCTGATCAACGGCATGGGCGATGCGGTGATCGGCACCGTTACGGCTCACATCTATTCGGCCGATCACGATTCTCCGGCCAACAAAGCGTTTGTCGCCGCGTTCGAGAAGGCCAACAACATGCGGCCGAACTTCATGGCCGTCGGCGGCTATGACGGCATGCACCTGATCTACGAGGCGCTGAAGAAGACCGGCGGCAAGACCGACGGTGACTCGCTGATCGCCGCCATGAAGGGCATGGCCTGGGAAAGCCCGCGCGGCCCGATTTCGATCGACCCGCAGACCCGCGACATCGTCCAGAACGTCTACATCCGCAAGGTCGAGAAGAAGAACGGCCAGCTTTATAACGTCGAATTCGCCACCTATCCGGCCGTCAAAGACCCGGTGAAGGCTGCGGCGCCGCCGAAGTAACCCGCGATCGGCGGCTTTAGCGCCGGGCCGTCAATCCGGGCCGCGGGCAGACGTCCGCGAGCCCGGAATCCATGCCTCCGGTTCGTATGATAATGCTAAGGGCGTTGGTTTGTGGATCTCTGGATAGCCGCTCCGCGGTTTCCGGGATGACGCGGGGGCGTTGGGTCGTTCATGCTGACCATTCTGTTCGACGGCATCGCCTACGGCATGTTGCTGTTCGTGCTGGCGTGCGGCCTTTCCGTCACGCTCGGCCTGATGAATTTCATCAATCTCGCCCACGGCGCCTTCGCGATGGCCGGCGGCTATTGCAGCGTGATCCTGGTCAACCGCCTTGGCGTTCCGTTCGTGCTTGGATTGCCGATAGCGTTCCTGGTGACGGCGCTGATCGGCGGTTTTCTCGAGCGCACGCTCTACATTCATGTCTATCGCCGGAGCCATCTCGACCAGGTGCTGTTCACCATCGGGCTGGTGTTCATGTCGGTGGCCGCGACCGACTACGTGATGGGCTCCTCGCAGCAATTCGTGCAGATTCCTGAAGCGCTGCAAGGCCAGTTCATCGTGTTCGGGATCGGGATGAGCAAATATCGGCTGCTCATCATCCTGATTTGCGGCCTGCTGACCATCGGGCTGCAATTGACCGTCGCCAAGACGCGGTTCGGCAGCCGGCTTCGCGCCGCGGTCGACGATCAGCGCGTAGCGCGCGGGCTCGGCATCAATGTCGGCGCGGTGTTCGCGGTGACTTTCGCTTTCGGCTCCGGGCTCGCCGGACTTGGCGGTGCGCTCGGCGCGGAAATTCTCGGCCTCGATCCGACCTTCCCGCTCAAATACATGATCTACTTTCTGATCGTGGTGACGGTCGGCGGCACCACCAGCATCACCGGGCCGTTCCTCGCCTCGATCCTGCTCGGCATCGCTGACGTCGCCGGCAAATATTACGTGCCCAAGCTCGGCGCCTTCGTGATCTACACCATCATGATCGTGGTCCTGATCTGGCGGCCGCAGGGCCTGTTTGCCCGCAACGCGGCACGGTGAGCGCGATGGGTCCGGTCGTTCGACGAAGTCTCGGCCTATCTCGGCCGGCGTTCGCGCTGGTCGCCGGCGGAGGTGGCTTTCTGGGTGTTCGCTTTCGCGACCATCTGGCTGTTCCCCGGCAAATATCTGATCATGAAGGATACTGCGATCCTGGCGCTGTTTGCGCTGTCGCTCGATCTCATCCTTGGCTACGCCGGCATCATCTCGCTCGGCCAGGCGGCATTTTTTGGTCTTGCCGGATACTTCTCGGGCCTGGTCGCCAAATACGGCTTCATCAACGAGCCGGTCATCGCGCTTATTTGTTCCGGTCTCGTTGCCGCGGCGCTCGGCTTCGTCACCAGCTTTCTGGTGTTGCGCGGTTCCGACCTGACCCGGCTCATGGTCACGCTTGGCGTATCGCTGATCCTGGGCGAGATCGCCAACCGCTTCTCTAACCTGACCGGCGGCGCCGACGGCCTCCAGGGCGTCGATATTGCACCGGTGCTCGGGCTGTTCCGGTTCGACATGTATGGTCACACCGGCTACATCTATTGCCTGATCGTGCTGTTCATCTGCTTTGTTGCGGCGCGGCGGGTCGTCTACTCGCCGTTTGGACTTTCGCTGCGCGCGCTGAAAGGCAACACCCTGCGCGCTTCGGCGATCGGTATTCCGGTCAAGCGCCGAATGGTCGGCATCTATACGTTCTCCGCCGGCCTCGCCGGCATCGCCGGCGGGCTGCTGACCCAGACAACCGCGTTCTGCTCGCTCGATGTGTTCTCGTTCGACCGCTCCGCCGATCTGCTCCTGGTCCTCATCATCGGCGGCTCCGGCTATCTCTACGGCGGGTTGATCGGCGCCGTGATCTACAAATTCCTGCAGGACTGGATCTCAACTCTAACTCCCCAATATTGGCAGTTCTGGATCGGCTTTGTGCTGGTGGTGATCGTCCTGGTCGGCCGCGAGCGCGTCGAAGAATGGATCGGCCTCGTTCGCGGCTCGATTGTCCGTTTGGGCACACGGCTGGTTTCGCGACCCGCCGCGATCGGTGGCGCCACCCGCGACGGAAACTGAAGTTATGCCGATCCTCGAAACCGTTCATCTCGAAAAGCGCTTCGGCGGCATTGTTGCGACCAACGACCTTTCGCTCGCGATCGAGAAAGGTGCGCGCCACGCGCTGATCGGTCCGAACGGCGCCGGCAAGACCACGGTGATCAACTTGCTCACCGGCGTCCTCGCGCCAACGGAAGGCCGCATCATTCTCGACGGCAAGGACATAACTTCGTTGCCGCCGCACGCGCGCGTGCGTCTCGGCATGGCGCGGACCTTCCAGATCAATCAGCTGTTTCCGGACCTCACGCCCCTGGAATCCATCGGTCAGGCGATTTCCGAACGCATGGGCACCGGCGCCCAATGGTGGCGGGTGATCGGCAGCAAGTCCGCGGTGACCGAGGAGATCGTCGACATTCTGGAACGTTTCCGGCTGGTCGAGGTGATGCACGCGCGCACGGGAATCCTGCCTTACGGCAAGCAGCGGCTGCTCGAAATCGCACTCGCCTTCGCCTGCCGGCCGCAAGTGCTCCTGCTCGACGAGCCGGCCGCTGGCGTGCCCGAGGCGGAACGCCATGAGCTGCTTGCCACCATCGCCGCACTGCCCGCGGAGGTTACCGTCCTTTTGATCGAGCACGACATGGATCTCGTGTTCTCCTTCGCCGACCGCATCTCTGTCCTGGTCAACGGCGGACTGCTCGATTGACGGCGCGCCGGAGGAAGTCGCGCGCGATCCACGGGTCAAAGCGGTCTATCTCGGCGAGGAGCTCGATGCCTGATCTTCTCAGCATCGAGCAGTTGTCTGCCGGCTACGGCGAGGCCGTGGTGCTCGCCGGCATTTCGCTGTCGCTGGCCGAGGGGCAGGCGCTTGCGCTCCTTGGCCGCAACGGCATGGGCAAAACGACGCTGATCAATTCCATTGTCGGTGTCACCCGTTACTTCTCCGGCAAAATCACGCTCGATGGCGTCGATATCACCCGGCTGCGTCCCGATCAGCGCGCGCACGCCGGCGTCGGCTGGGTGCCGCAAGAGCGCAATATCTTCAAATCGCTCACCGTGCACGAGAACCTGACCGCGGTCGCACTCCCCGGCCGCTGGACAACCGAGAAGATCTACGCGCTGTTCCCGCGGCTCAACGAACGGCGTCAGAATCTCGGCAATCAGCTATCCGGCGGCGAGCAGCAGATGCTCGCGGTCGCGCGCGCACTGGTGCTCAACCCGCGGGTTTTGTTGCTCGACGAGCCGCTTGAAGGGCTGGCGCCGATCATCGTCGACGAATTGCTTGCCGCGTTACGGCGCATCATTCGCGACGAAGGCATGTCGGCCATCCTTGTCGAGCAGAACGCGAAAAAAATTCTCGGCGTTACCGATCACGCCATCATCATCGAACGCGGCGCGGTGGTGCATGCCGCCGAAAGTGCGACGCTGCTGAATGATCGCGGCGCGCTGGAAGTTCATCTCGGTGTTACCGACACCGGTCCGCGCCGGTTCGGGCGCAAAAGCGGGTGACACTAGCACGCCGAGCACGGCTCTCGTTCCGATCAACAATGTCAAACAGCGGTGCGCGTACGGTCGTTCTTGCGGTGCGTCTGCCAAACGCGTTTCGTCACCGCCGGGCTTGACCCGGCGGTCCATGCACAAGGGTTCTGTGATCGGCATACGACACGGTCCATTGTTTGCCTTGCTCTGTGCAGTAGAGAAGAGAAGCTGGACGCGTCGATGGCAGATAGTTGGTCAGAGATAGCTACTGCTGTCGGGACCATTGGCGCGGTTGTCGTAGCAATGATTATTGCAGGCGCCGAGTTGCGGCGTCGCCGCAAAGAGGAACAGCGAAGACAAGCGGAATGTATCAGCGCATGGATGGAGGAATTACCAAACGAGGTCGCCGTTTCTGACGGCGAAATGCACGCGACGCTAGTATTGCAAAATGCATCCGATCAGCTCGCGTATAACCTGATCGCAAGTGTCGTTAACGCCAATACCGAAGAGCACGTAGGACAGAACCTGAACTATCGAACTTACGTGGGTCTGCTTCGGCCAGGCAGAACCGAATACACAATCAAGCACCCGGGTCACGGGATGCATAAGCGGTACGCTATTGAGCTTGCGTTTGGGGATGCGGGAGGTCGTGTCTGGCTCAGAAAAGGCCGGGGCGCGTTAGAACGCATCTGGAAAGAACCGCTCGCTCATTATGGAATTGATCCGCCCGTCGGTTGGTTGGTGCCGTAGAAATAACGCGAGGGCAGCGGGTTAGCCGTAGGCGTAACCCGCTGTACGCCAAGTAATTAGGACGGAATAGCGGGTTACGCTTCGCTAATCCGCCTTTAAGGGCTTAGTCGGTTGAACCGATACTCGGGGTACAATGATTTGTGATTCGCGTTCGAGACGATTCGTTTGGAGCAGCATTGAAATGGTCGACGAGAAACGCATTCAGATTAACCCCGAGTGGTACGGCGTACCACGACGCGATCCCGGATGGATTTACGCCGTACGCACCGCGAACCTTGTCAAGGTCGGCAAGACAACGGACCCTCAGCGACGGTTGCTAAGAGAAGCCAATACCTGGTGTCCGCATGGCTTAGAGCAAGTGCTGGTAAAGCCCTTTTGGAACATTCGAAAGCTTGAGTATTCCTTGCACACAGCGCTAGCTGAGCACTGGCTCCGTGGCGAGTGGCACAGGTTCGACGAGCCTTATTGGCTTGGATTTTTTATGGATGCTTTTGACGAGTTCGAGAATGAGGAGGGAAATCGCGATCTAAACTCAGTGAATTTCATTTATTGGATGAATGGCACGAACTATGCCGAAGCAATCGGTGCGCAGTGCGAACATCGGATGTCGTTACGCGCCTGGAGGGAGCACCGTGGCGATCCGTGGCGGTTCACACGCGAAAAGATTCTCGACGAAATCCGAGAATAGGGCCGTAGGGCGGGTTAGGGCCGTAGGGCGGGTTAGCCGAAGGCGTAACCCGCCGAGAAAGCGAGACAGCACGGAATGGCGGATTACGCTTCGCTAATCCGCCCTACGGCCGTCACCGGCTCCTGAATGGGAGCTCGGCTGCGTCGGATGGTCCGATAGCCTATAGTCGCTAGGCCGTCCGCAGGGTCTTGCAATTGTACAGCGCCACGATCGGAGCACGCCGTTATGTCTTCGCCGATCTGAAGACGCTGCTGGCCAAAGCCTCACCGTTGCGCAGCGGCGATCAGCTCGCGGGCATCGCGGCGGCAATCGGCGAGGAACGCGTCGCCGCACAATATGCGCTGGCAGACTTGCCTCTCGCCGCGTTCCTCAACGAAACCGTGGTCCCCTATGAAATCGATGAGGTCACGCGGCTGATTGTCGATAGCCACGATCGAACCGCCTTTGCACCGATTTCGCATCTGACCGTCGGCGGCTTTCGCGATTGGCTGCTGGCCGACGAAACTACCACAGCTGTTTTGTCCGCGCTTGCGCCCGGCGTTACGCAGGAAATAGCGGCCGCCGTGAGCAAGATCAGCCGCCTGCAGGACCTGATCGTGGTGGCGGCGAAATGCAGTGTGGTGACGGCGTTTCGCAACACGCTGGGCCTGCCGGGCCGCTTGTCGGTTAGGCTTCAACCGAACCATCCGACCGACGACGCGCGCGGTATCGCTGCCAGCATCTTTGACGGTCTTCTGCTCGGCGCCGGCGATGCCGTGATCGGGATCAATCCCGCGACCGACAGCCCGGCTAGCGCGCACACGCTTCTCGCCATGCTCGACGAGTTCCGCGCCAAACTCGACATTCCGACGCAAAGCTGCGTGCTGGCGCATGTGACGACCACGCTCGACCTGATCGGGAAGGCCGCGCCGGTCGATCTGGTGTTTCAATCGATCGCCGGCACTGAGGCGGCCAACAAAAGCTTTGGCATCAGCCTCGCATTGCTTGCGGAGGCGCGCGCCGCCGCGCTGTCGCTTCGCCGCGGCACCGTCGGCGACAACGTGATGTATTTCGAAACCGGTCAGGGCAGCGCGCTCTCGGCCAACGCCCATCACGGCGTCGACCAGCAAACGCTCGAAGCGCGCGCCTATGCGGTAGCGCGAGCGTTCAAGCCGCTCCTCGTCAACAGTGTCGTTGGATTCATCGGCCCCGAATATCTGTTCAACGGCAAACAGATCATGCGCGCCGGCTTGGAAGACCACTTCTGCGCCAAGCTCATGGGCGTGCCAATGGGCGTCGATGTCTGCTACACCAATCATACGGATGCCGATCAGGACGACATGGACGCGCTGTTGGCGCTGCTGGTTACGGCGGGAGTCAATTTCGTGATGGGCGTGCCCGGCGCCGACGACATCATGCTCGGCTACCAGAGCACTTCGTTTCACGACGCGCTCGCCATGCGCGATCTGTTCGGCCGCCGGCCAGCGCCGGAATTCGAAGCCTGGCTCGCGCGGCAAGGCCTCATCGATGGCGCCGATCACATCCGTCCGCGCCGCCTGCCGGGCCGCTTCCGCGCGCTGCTTGCGCAACATCCCGATACCCAGGCACTAGATTTCGCCAAAGCTCATGGAGACTGAAGACGAGTTCTGGACCGGCTTGCGCAAGATGACGGCGGCCCGCATCGGGCTCAAGCGCGCCGGAGCCTCGCTGGCAACCGGGCCACTCCTCGACTTCAAGCTTGCGCACGCCCGCGCACGCGATGCCGTGATGGAGCCGCTCGATGAAGCCCGGCTTGCCGGCGAACTGGCCGGCCTCGGCTTTCCGGTGATTTCGGTCGCGAGCGCAGCTGCAGACCGGCAGACTTATCTGCTGCGCCCCGATCTTGGTCGACGCCTCGCGGCGAACGCCGATGCGGCATTGGCGGCGCGCAAAGGTCATTACGACGTCGTGTTTGTGGTCGCCGACGGATTATCTTCACGCGCTGTCGCATTGCATGCGCGGCCGGTTTTGTCCTTGACGATGCCGGCGCTGCGCGCCGAAGGCTGGCGGATCGGTCCGGTGGTCATCGTCCGCTACGGCCCCGTCGCAATTGGCGATGCGATTGCAACGGCGCTCGGCGCCGAAAGCGTCGCGGTGCTCATCGGCGAGCGCCCGGGGCTCTCGGCGCCCGACAGCATGGGTGCGTACCTGACCTTCCACCCGCAGGCGGGGACAAGTGACGCGGAACGTAACTGCATCTCCAACATTCGGCCGGACGGCATCGACTACACAGCCGCCGGCTCCAAGCTCGCCCACCTGCTGCGCGCCATGCGCACGCGCCGCCTGTCGGGCGTTCAGCTCAAGGATGACTTGGATCGTCTCCCGGCTTTAGATCATTGACTTTGCAGTGTAATTGTCGCGGAATGGTCGATGAATCCTATATCGGCAAAGCTCTGGTCGCCAAGACTTGTAGTCGCCAAGACTCGTGCGCCCGTCTAAAATGGCTCCGGAGCAAACGCTGACCCGTAAAACGCTGACCCATTAATAACCGCGGAAGAACCATGTCCACGTCCCTGATGACGACGCGACGTTTCGCGCCCCTGTTCTGGTGCCAGTTCTTCTCGGCGTTCGGCGACAACTTTCTCAAGACCGCGCTGGTCTTCCTCATTCTGTTCCAGATCGGCGGCGCAGATGCCGGGGCATTGATCACGCTTGCCGGCGCGACGCTGATCTTTCCGTTCTTCCTGCTTTCGGGCCTGGGCGGCGAACTCGCCGACCGTTACGACAAAGCGCTCGTGGCGCAGCGCCTGAAGCTGTTCGAGATCGCCGTCGCCGCGCTGGCGGTTGTGGGCTTCGCCATCCACTCGATCGTCTTGCTGTTTATTGCGGTCGGATTGTACGGGACGATCGCTTCGCTGTTCGGGCCAATCAAATACGGCATCCTGCCCGACCATCTCAAGCGCTCCGAACTGCCGTCCGGCAATGCGCTGGTCGAGGGCGGAACCTTTCTTGCCATTCTCATCGGCACCATCGTCGCCGGCATCGCCGCGAAGGATGGCGGCGACCCCATCCACTTTGCCTGGCTGATGATTGTGTCGTCGGTGGCATGCTGGATCGCCAGCCGGTTCATTCCGCCGACCGGCGAGGGCGCGCCGCACCTGGTCGTCAGGCGCAATATTTTCGCCTCTACCGGCGCGCTCATCAAATATATTCGCGCCGAGCCGCGGCTGTGGTGGGGCGCGATGGTGACGAGCTGGTTCTGGCTCGTTGGCGCGCTGGTGCTGTCGCTGCTGCCGCCGCTCGTGACCTTCAACATCGGCGGCAGCGAGAGCGTCGTCACCGTCTTCCTGACGATCTTCTCGGTCGCCGTGGCGATCGGTTCTGGTCTAGCGGCGTGGCTGGCCCACGGGCGCATTGTTCTGCTGCCGACGCTTGTCGCGGGCGTGCTGCTCGGCCTGTTCTCACTCGATCTCGCGTGGACAACGTCCGCGGTCGTGGCGGCGACGCAGCCCGCTCGGTATCAGCGCGTTCTTCGCGTCGCCGCACAGCATCCACATCGCCATAGACCTTGCCGGGCTTGCGATTTCGGGCGGCCTGTTCATCGTGCCGACCTTCAGCGCAGTGCAGGCCTGGGCCGACGCCGATCAGCGCGCCCGCGTGGTCGCAGCCGTCAACGTTCTCAATGCCGTCTTTATGGTGGCCGGCGCCATCATCCTTGCCGTGCTGCAGAAGCTTGGTCTCTCGACGCCGCTCCTGTTCGCGCTGATCGGCGTCGCCAATCTCGTGGTCGCCGTCATCATCGCCCGCACGCTGCCGACCAGCTGGCTGAACGATCTTCTCTCCATCGTCTTTCGCACTTTCTACCGGCTTGAAGTCACCGGCCTGGAGAACGTCGCCAAGGCCGGCCACAACGCCATCATCGCCATGAACCACGTCAGCTTCCTCGACCCGCCGGTGGCGATGGCGATCCTGCCCAAGCGTCCGGTGTTCGCTGTCGATACCGGAATCGCGCAACGCTGGTGGATCAAGCCGTTCTTGCCGTTCGTGCGCACCATGGCGCTCGATCCCCTCAAACCGATGGCGCTGCGCACCATCATCAACGCCGTGAAAGACGGCAACATGCTGGTGATCTTTCCGGAAGGGCGCATCACCATCACCGGCAGCCTGATGAAGGTCTACGATGGCGCGGCCATGATCGCAGATAAGTCCGACGCGATGGTGGTGCCGGTACGCATCGACGGGCCGGAGTGCACGATCTTCAGCCGGTTGACCGACGCGCAAGTGCGCCGCCGACTGTTCCCGAAGATCAAGGTTACTATCCTCGAACCGGTCAAGCTAAACGTCAATCCGGAACTCAAAGGCCGTAAGCGCCGGCTCGCCGCGGGTGCCGCGCTTTACGACATCATGTCCAATCTGATCTTCACCACGACGCCGACCGACCGCACCGTGATTGAGGCTATCATCGACGCGGCGAAGGAGCACGGCGGCAAGTGGCTCGCCATTGAAGACCCGACCAGCGGTCAGCTCGCCTACAAGCGCCTGCTGCAGGCGACGCGGATTTTGGGCGATAAGCTGATGCAGTTTGCGCCGGAAGGGCGCGCGGTCGGCGTCATGCTGCCGACGTCGAACGGCGGCGCTGTGACGGTGCTCGCGCTGATGTCCGGCGGGCGCGTGCCGGCCATGATTAACTTCACGTCCGGCGCTGCCAACGTCCTTGGCGCCTGCCGGGCCGCGCAAGTCGACACCATTCTCACCGCGCACGCTTTCGTGGAAAAGGCGAGACTGGAAAAGCTCATTGCCGCGATCGAGAAACAGGTCCGCATCGTCTATCTGGAAGATATTCGCAAGACGGTGAACTTCTCCGACAAGCTGCGCGGTGCGCTACGCGCGAAGAAGCCGCTCGTGCCGCGCAAGCCCGAGGATTGGGGCGTGATCCTATTCACCTCCGGCACGGAGGGAACGCCCAAAGGCGTCGTCCTCTCTCATCGCAACATTTTAGCGAACGTCGCCCAGGCAGAAGCCCGCATCGATTTCGGCCGCGACGACCGGCTGTTCATGGCGTTACCGGTATTCCATTCGTTTGGCTTCATGGGCGGCATCGTCCTGCCTCTGATTTCCGGCGTGCCGACATTTCTCTATCCGTCGCCGCTGCACTATCGCACCGTGCCGGAATTGGTCTACGGCATGTGTGCGACCTACCTGTTCGGCACCGATACATTCCTCGCCGGCTATGCGCGCATGGCCAACCCTTACGACTTCCGCTCGCTGCGCTACATCATCTCCGGCGGCGAGCCGGTCAAAGAATCGACGCGCCAGATTTATCTGGAAAAGTTCGGGATGCGCATTTTCGAAGGCTACGGCGTGACTGAGACGTCGCCGGTGCTGGCGATGAATACGCCGATGTTCAACAAATTCGGCACCGTCGGACGGCTCATGCCGGGCGTCGAGGCGAGAATCGATCCGGTCGAGGGCGTCGACGAGGGCGCGGGGCGGCTCTGGGTCAAGGGCCCGAACATCATGCTCGGCTATTTGCGCGCCGATCGACCGGGCGTACTCGAACCGCCGCCGCAAGGCTGGTATGACACCGGCGATATCGTCTTGATCGACGACCAAGGCTACGTTGCTATCAAGGGCCGCGCCAAGCGCTTCGCCAAGGTCGGCGGCGAAATGGTTTCGCTCGCCGCCGTCGAGATGCTCGCGGCCGAGCTGTGGCCGCACTACAATTCGGCAGTGTTGGCGGTCCCCGACGCCCGCAAGGGGGAGCGGCTCATTCTGGTGACCGACAAACACAGCGCTACGCGCGCCGATTTTCAGGCCTACGCGCGCAGCAAACATGCCCACGAGATCATGATGCCGTCGGAAATCATGATCGTCGACAAGCTGCCGCTTTTGGGTTCTGGCAAACCAGATTTGGTGACGTTGCAGAAAATCGTCAACGAGCAGGCGGCGGCAAAGGCTACTGCAGCGGAATAAATCTCGCCGGCGCTACCAAACCGCCGCGTTGACAGGGTGAGGTCGGACGCGTCACGTTCAGACAGCGGGGCGCACGGCGAATAGCCCGGGAGGAATCTTGCAATCAATCACCGATCCTTTCCGCGAGCTGACGCGCAAGCGCGACTTCTACGCGGGCGGACTGATGTTGCTCATTGGTCTCGGCGTCGCGCTTAAGGGTTGGTCGTCCTATCGGCTTGGCACGCTGATGCACATGGGCCCCGGCTTCTTGCCGACCGCGCTCGGCGTGATCCTGGCGCTGATCGGGATCGCGATTGCCGGTGCAGCTGCGTCGGCGGGCGGACCGGAGAATGAGACCAATGAGCGCATCCTGCCCGAACATCCGCAATGGTGGGGCTGGTTCTGCATTCTGGGGGGGCCGGCGCTCTTTATTCTCTTCGGCCGCTACTTTGGACTGATGCCCGGAACATTCGCATGCGTCTTCATTGCCGCGCTCGGTGACCGCACCGCGACGTTGAAGAGTTCGCTGATCCTTGCGCTGATCGTGACGGTGTTCGGCGTCGGGCTGTTCTCCTATTTCTTACAGATTCCGATGCCCGTGCTGACGTGGAGGGGCGGCCTGTGATCGCGACCGCACTCACGGATCTCTGGTACGGCTTTGGCGTCGCGCTCGAACCGCATAACCTGATGTGGTGCTTCATCGGCGTGCTGGTCGGCAACATGGTCGGCGTGTTGCCCGGCATGGGGCCGCTCGCGACCATCTCAATCCTGCTGCCGCTGACTTTCGGGATTCCGCCGGTCGGCGCCGTGCTGATGCTGGCAGGAGTCATGTACGGCGCTCAGTATGGCGGGGCGATCTGCTCGATCCTGCTCAACCTGCCGTGCCATCCGCCGCACGCGGTGACCTGCCTTGACGGCTTTCCCCTCACCCAACAGGGGCGCGGCGGTGTGGCGCTCGGCATCACCGTTTTGGCCTCGTTCGTCGGCGCTTCCTGGGGCATTACCGAAATGGTTTTTCTTTCGCCGGTGCTGGTGAAGGCGGCGTTGGAATTCGGACCTGCCGAGGTCTGCTCGCTGATGCTGCTCGGCTTGCTCGCCGGCTCGACACTGGCGCGCGGCTCGCCGCTCAAGGGCGTGGCGATGACGGTGCTGGGGCTTATTCTCGGCTGCGTCGGCACCGATCTTGAACTCGGCTCGGAGCGCTACACCTTCGGGTTGACCGAACTCGACGACGGCATTGCGCTGGTCGCACTGGCGCTCGGCCTGTTCGGCATTGCCGAGTTCATGAACAGCATCAATCAAGTCGCTCCGATCAGTACCCGATACACCCATGTCCGCCTGCGCGACCTGCGCCCGACCAAAGCCGATCTCAAGCTGTCGATCTTCCCGATGCTGCGCGGAACGCTGGTCGGAAGCCTTTGCTCGCTCATTCCCGGAACCGGTCCGACCATCGCCTCGTTCGTCGCCTACGCGACCGAAAAGAGGGTTTCAAAAACGCCGGAACGGTTCGGCACCGGTGCGCTCGAAGGCGTGGCCTGCCCCGAGGCCGCGACGCATTCGTCGGTGCAGGGCGATTTTATCCCCACCATGAGCCTTGGCATTCCCGGCGATGCGGTGATGGCGCTGCTGCTCGGCGCGCTGATGATCCACGGCATAGTGCCCGGGCCGCAGCTCATCTCGCAGCATGCCGACATCTTCTGGGGTCTGGTTGCGAGTTTCTGGATCGGCAACATTCTGCTGGTGCTGCTGAACGTGCCGCTGATCGGCATCTGGGTGAAGATGCTGGCGATCCCCTATCGCTATCTTTATCCGAGCGCGCTGTTTTTCGTCTGCATCGGCGTCTACGCCGCCAACAACGATATGTTCCAGGTCGGCGAGGTGATTGTCATCGGCGCGTTCGGCTATTTGCTGCTGCGGCTCGGCTTTCATCCGGCGCCGATCCTGCTCGGCTTCGTGCTGGGACCGCGGTTCGAGGAAAACTTTCGCCGTGCCATGCTGATTTCCCGCGGCGATCTCGCGGTGTTTGTTGAGCGTCCGATCAGCGCCGTATTCGTCGCGCTGTGCGTGGCGCTGGTCGGCATGCAGATTTATTTTCGCCTGCGCGGGGCGAAAGCTGACCTTGAGCCCGCCGTCGAGAATGCCGGTGTTGCGGATTTCGCTGCCAACCAATTGACGCAGCACGCGCCGGTGCGGCCGGCGGAATAATGTTCTTGCAGGTGAAATGATGTTTGCTCTACCGCGATACCTTCTGGTGCTTGGAGCAGTGCTCGCCGGTCTCGCGATCGCCGATGCGCAACAATTTCCGTCGAAGACCATTACGCTGATTGTCCCGGCGGCGCCCGGCGGGGTTACTGACCTCCTCGCCCGCGCGCTGGGCCAGCGGTTCAGAGAAAGTTTCGGCCAGCCGGTCGTGGTCGAAAACCGGCCGGGGGCCAGCAACCAGATTGCCGCCGAGTATGTCGCGCGTTCGTCGGCTGACGGCTACACGCTGCTGGTCAGCCCGGAAGCGACGGTCGCCATCAATCCCTTTCTGTTCGGCAAGCTTCATTACGATGCGGCTAAGGATTTCGTGCCGATTTCAGGCGTGGTCAAGATTCATCAGGCCCTGGTCACCAATCCATCTGTGCCGGCGCACAACGTTGCCGATTTGATCGCGCTGGCAAAAAAGCAGCCGGGCGCGCTCAACTACGGAACATTCGGCGTCGGGTCGACCGGACATCTGAATATGGAGATGTTCGAAGCCATGGCTGCGGTGCAATTGGTGGCCATACACTATAAAGGCGCGACGCCGGCCCTGACCGATGTCATCGCTGGGCATATCCAGGCGATGTTCATCAGCGTCGGCAGTGCCGTCCAGCCCTGGAAGGCCGGCGAGATCAATTTGCTGGCGGTCGGCAGCAAGGAGCGGCTAGCACGCCTTCCCGACATCCCGACCATCGCCGAGAGCGGCTTGCCCGGTTTCGAGGCGGCCTCATGGTTCGGGCTGTTTGCGCCAGCCGGCACTCAGCCCGCAATCATCGATCAGCTCAATACGCAAACGCAACGGGTTCTGGCCGAGCCGGAATTTCGTGCCGCCGTGCTCGATCCGCAGTTCTTCGAGCCGATGACCGGCTCGCCCCAGGACTTCGCCGATTTCATCAAGGCCGACGCGGAAAAATGGCGGCGCGTGATCCGGCTCGCGAATGTTAAGGTTGAATGAGCGGCGCTGCCGCGCCGGTTATTGGTAACGCGACGAGGTTCCTCCCGATGTCTGTAAAAGACGATCCGCCAGATCTCGCGACATTTCGCGACAGCTACGTCAAACTGTTCGGCTCATTGCCGCCGCTGCCGGCGGCGCGGTTCGAGTTCTCGGGAAAGATCAATCCCGAGTTCCTGCGGCGGGCCGAAGCGCTCCGCGCCCACGCCTTCTATTCGGGTGTGTTCGACGTCAAGATGACGAACCTGATCCTGTTCGGCATGCTGCTGGTCGAACACAATCCCGCTGCGCAGATGCACGCCTTGGCGGCGCGCCGGGCGGGCGCCAGCTGGGAGGAACTGCACAAGGTCGTCGAACTCGCCTCGACTACTGGTGCGCTCGGCCCAGCTAATCAAGGCAGCGCGATGCTCAAGACGCTACACGACGGGGAAGCTCGCTGAACCTTGGATCAAGCAACGCGGCGCGTGTTGCGGCCGCGGACTGAATATGGAGAATGGTTCTTCATAGAGAGAAACTCGGCGCCACACGGAGGGGGTAGAATCATGCGTTTCATCAAATCGCGTTTCCTTCATGATTTCTCGGCGCGGTCAGTCGCCGTGGCGGCAGCGATTGCCTGCACAGCTCTGCTTGGCGCCTCGAGCGCAATGGCCCAGGGATTGCCGCCGCTCGCGAAAGAGCTCAATCCGGCGCAAACTGCATTGATCCTGATCGACTTTCAATACCCGTTTACTAGTCCGGATGGCGCAAATCATCGTGCTGTCAAAAAAGAACTTGAAGAAAAGCACCTGCTCGAGAGGACAGTCGAACTGGTGAAAAAGGCCCGAAGCCTCGGCGTGTTGGTGGTGCACGTCACCGAGGGTTACACCAGCGATTACCGCGAGGTCGACGCCACCAATCCGGGCGGCTTCCACCGCGGTCAAATCCTGCGCCAGGCCTGGAAGGTCGGCACCAAGGAGACGTCGTATTATCCACCGCTGATGCCGGGGGAAGGCGACAAGGATCTTTTCCTGGCGCCGCGCAATCAAATCAGTGCGTTCGGCGGCACCGGCCTGAATGAGATTTTGCGGTCGAAGGGCATCAAGAACGTCGCGGTTGGCGGCTTTACGACCGACGTGTGCGTCTACGCCACCGTCACCAGCGCCTTCGACCTGGGCTACCACGTCTATGCGCTACGCGACGCCATGGCCGGATATTTCCCGGAGCAGTCCGAGATGATGCTCAAGAACACCTATCCGATGTGGTCGAAGGTGATCAGCAATGACGATTGGCTCGCCATGCTCGAACGCAGCGACGCCACCCGCTAGCGCCGCCGGCAGGTTAATTTCAGTTCGGGCGGACACCTTGGCAGCGCAAACCTTGCGGGATCGGCGGCGGCTGTTGCTGGGTCTCGTCTCTCTGCCGACGCTCGCCGCCGTCAGTCGCGCGCCCGCAGCGGGTGCGCCGCCGTTAGCCGTCATCGATCAAAAGGCGCTGGCCGAGCCGTGGTCGGCTGCCGAGTTCAACTTCGAAATTGAGGGTGAATGGGCGCCGGGCATCGTCATCAAGCTGCCAGGCGAACGCTGGTACGCCTCAAGCCTGATCTGTCCGCATGCCAAGTGCGTCGCCAGATACTTTCGCGATGTAACCATGGCGCAGGATACTTTCGACGTTGCCGCCAAAAATCCGGTGCTCGGGTGCCCGTGTCATTTCAGCGTTTTTGACGTCGCTAACGGCGGCAAGGTTATTTCCGGTCCGGCGCCGAATCCGCCGCAGCAGCTGACCGTCGAAGTGCGCGACGGAAAAGTATTGGTCAGCAAATAGACCGACGGGCGTACGGGTACGGGCCGGCCCAATGCAGTGATCTGAGGGCCTGCTCGGCTAGCCGACCGGGCTGGGTGCCGATATAGGCGGCGATGACCGCTGGATTGTTCAACACCTCGGCGGCCGAGCCGACGCCGAGCGTGCGGCCGTAGTCGAGTACGTGGAGGCGGTCGGCGAGATCGGCCACCATTTGCATGTCGTGCTCGATCCAGATCATGGCGAGGCCGAGTTCGTCCTTGATGCGCAGGATCAAACGGGCGAGGTCTTCGCGCTCGGCGCGATTGAGGCCGGCCGATGGCTCGTCGAGCAGCAGCAGCACGGGTTCGAGCGCGAGCGCGCGGGCGAAGCCGACCAGCTTCTGCACGCCGAAGGGCAGCGCGCCGACCGGCGTCGTGGCGATAGCGGCGCCAGCCCGACGAAAGCCAGCACCTTCTCGACCGCCTCGCGATGACGCAACTCCTCGCCGCCGCACGGCGGGCAGATAGAACATCTCCGCCAACGTATTCGTTGCAATGCGGGCAATGGCGGCCGGTCAGCAGATTTTCCAGCACGGTCATTTGCGGGAACACCTCGCCATGCTGGAACGTACGCGCGATGCCGAGCCGCGCGATCTCGTGTGCGGGGCGGCCGTTGATGTCCTCGCCGCGCAGCCGGATCGTGCCCTGGCCGCGATAGATGCCGCTGATGCAATTGAGCACGCTGGTCTTGCCGGCGCCGTTCGGCCCGATCAAGGCCAGCAACTCGCCGGCCTCGACGTGCAGCGACACGTCGGTGAGCACGGCCAGCCCGCCGAACCGCAACGAAAAATGCTCGACCGCGAGTTCAGCCATCCGGCTGCTCCTTTGCCGGCGCATGCCGCAGCGCCCGATAGCTGCGGCGCTCTTCGCCGCTCGCCTGGCCGAGATAGGATTTCTGGATTTCGCGGCGGCCGCGCAGCTCTGCGGCGGCGCCTTCCAGCACCACGCGCCCGTTCTCCAGCACGTAGCCGTAATCGGCGATCTCCAACGCCACGCGCGGCATTCTGCTCAACCAGAAGAACGGTGATGCCAAGCTCCTGCCGGATGCTCGGACACGTCGCCGCGCCAGATCCTCGACCACCACCGGCGCGAGGCCGAGCGAGAGTTCGTCCACCAGCAGCAGTTCGGGCTTGCAGACGATGGCGCTGCCGAGCGCAAGCATCTGGCGCTCGCCGCCGGACAACAGTCCGGCGAGCCGCGGCCGCAGCTCCGCCAGCGCTGGAAAGAACTGGAAGATCAGCGCTTCGAGGTGGCGGCGCTCGGCGGCATTGCCGCGATGCGACGACGCGACGGTCAGGTTTTCGGCGACCGTGAGATTGGGAAAGACCTTGTCGCGCTCCGGCACCAGCACGATGCCGCGCGCGGTATTGGCGTGCGGCGGCTGGTTTTCGATCCGCTTTCCGGCGAAGCGGATGCTGCCGGCGACGACGCGCGCGTCGTCGAGACCGATGAAGCCCGAGATCGCGCGCAGCGTAGTGGTCTTGCCGGCGCCGTTGTTGCCAAGGAGCGCGACGATGGTCTGCGGCATCACGCGCAGCGAGACGCCATGCAGCGCCACCGCGATGCGGTGATAGGCGACTTGCAGCGCGTCGATCGCCGAGAAGCGGCGCGGTCGTCGACGACTGCGTCATGACGCCGAACCGGCGCGCCGCGCCGCGAAGGCATTTTTCATTCGGCGCCAGATGCCGATCAGCCCGGCCGGTTCGAGCAGCAGAAACAAGATCATCACCACGCCGAACGCGGCGTAGTCGAGGGCGAACACCATGTTGCTGAAGCGCGCGGGCAGGTAACCGGCGATCGCCTCGATGGCGTAGGGAAAGAGGATGACAAAACCGGCGCCAAGCAAGCGCGCCGGGAATGGAGCCCATGCCGCCGATGATGATCATCGCGACATATTGCACGGTCAGATAAAGCGAGAACGCGTCGATCGAGACGAAATTGCGGAAATAGGCGAACAACGCGCCGGCGATCGCCGTCATAGTCGCGCTGACCATGAACGCCATGCAGCTTGAAGCGCGGCACGTCGATGCCGAGCGCGCTGGCGACGACGTCGCGCTCGCGCAGCGCCCGCCATGCCCGGCCGGTCCGCGTGCGTTGCAGGTTGACGCTGATCAGGAGCGCCAGCGCCGCGAACGCCAGCAGCACGAAATACCACGCCCGCCCGCTGCTCAATGTCCATCCGCCGATCGAAGGCGAATCGATCATGATGCCGGTCGAAAGCGCTTCAGCGCGCCTCGTATTCGCCGCCGAGATAGATGACCACGAAATGCAGTCCGAGCGTGCTGATGGCGAGGTAAAGTCCGCGCAGCCGCAGCGAGGGCAGGCCGAAGATCAATCCGAGACAGGCGCCGAGCACGCCGGCGGCCGGCAACGTCAGCCAGAATGGCGCTCCGATTTCGCGGACCAGAACGCCGACGGCGTAGGCGCCGGCGGCCAGGAGGCCGGCAGTGCCGAGCGAAATCAGGCCGGCAAATCCGGTCAGCAACATCAGCGCGAGCGCGCCGATGCAGGCGAGCAGCACCTGGTTGGCAAGATCGAGCAGAAACGGCGAGGCGACGAACGGCAGCGTGACTAACACCACGACCGCGAATGCGAGACGGACGCGGCGCGCGATCGGGTGCCAAACAGAACGAGTTCTCGTGCATAGGGGCTGCGGTCGCTCATCTCAGACCCGGTCGAGTTGTTCGCGGCTGCCGAACAAACCCCAGGGGCGGATTGCCAGCACGATCAGCAGCACGACGAATGGCACCACGTCCGACAGCAGCGGATTGACATACTGGATGGCGGCGATCTCGGCCGCCGCAACGATCAGCGCGCCGATCGCGGCGCCGATGAGACTATCGAGACCGCCGACCAAAGCCGCGGGAAACGCCTTGAGCCCGATGGTCGCCATGGTGGATTCCACGCCGGAATCCAGCGCCAGCAGCATGCCGGCGAGCGACGCGGTGAACGTCGATAGTCCCCAGGCGAACGCATAGACGCCGTGCAGGCGGATGCCGCGCTGCTCGGCAAGCAGCGGATTTTGGCCTGCCGCGCGCATGCGCACGCCCCAGCGCGTGAACTGCAAGAAAGCGAACAGGCCGGCGTAGACGACGATCGTCAGGACCACGATCGCGAGGCTGGCCGACGAAATCTGCACGCCGGGCGCGATGTGCACCGGCGGATTGCGCCAGCCGAACGTCGACGCCGGGGTAGAATTGCTGAGTGGTCCAGATCAGGATCGTCAGGCCGCGCAGCAAAATGCCGAGCGCGATGGTAATGAGCACCGCCGCCAGCACGGCTTCGCCGGTCATCCAGCGCATCAGCACCGCGTAGACGACGATGCCCATGACCAGGCCGCAGATCGCGGCCAGCAGGAGCGCCAGCAGCGGGTCGCCGCTGAACAGCCCCGCAGTCGCGACCAGCACATAGGCGCCGACCATCATCAGCTCGCCGTGTGCCAGGTTGAGCACGCGGCTGACCCGGTAGACCAGCACATAGCCGGCACTCACCAGCGCATAGATCGCCGCGAGTACGATGACATTGGCGACGAGCTGCAGCGACATAGGAAATGGCGTGAAACAGCGGCGTGAGCGCCACGCCGCCGTCTTATCAGTTGACGACGTCTACCGTAAGCCAGTCGCGCATGCGCACGACGCTTTTCTGTTCCGGATCGTAGCGGTAGAAGCGATAGTATTGCTTGGTGCGGAAATGATTGTCGCTCGTCCACACCAGCGGCCCGCCGCGCAGGCCCTGGGTATCGAGATTGAGCGTGCTCATCGCCGCAGCAATCTTTTCGGCGCTTGCCGGCCAGCCGGTCTTGGTAAGGACCTGCTCGAGCGCGCGTGCCGGTGATCCAGCCCTCGTCCGCGTAGGTTACCGGGTATGAATATTTGCCCTGCGCCGCCACTTCCCGGATCTCCTTGTGCACGGGCAGATTGTCCTGGAAAAACGCATTGACGGTGAAAACCTGAAAGCCGCCGTCGGCGACGCGCTTGAGTTCATCCTCGGCTTGGATGTGGCCGTAACACAGATACGTGCCGTTCCAGCCGAGCCGCCGCAGCGCTTCGAATGTCCGTACCTCGGTCGGCCACGGCGCATAGGCAAACGCCCAGTTCGGATCGCCGCCCTTCAGCTTGGTGGCAAACGGCGTGTAGTCGGCGGCGGTAGGCGGAATGAACTCGGTATCCACCGTCACCATGCCGAGCTTGTCGCCCTGCTTCTGCGCGGCCTCGATGCCGATTCGGGAGATCGGGATCGGCATGCCGATCATGCCGATCTTCACCGGCTCTTTTGCCGCCGTTTTGATGGCGTCGATCGCCACCGGGATGTCGTAGCCGAAATCGAACCCGGTCGAACAGAACAGCACCGGATCGGGCTTCGGCGGATGCGTCTCCTTCGGGCACACTGCGCCGGCGAACCACAGCGGCACCTTGGCGCGCCGGGCTTCGGCGATCACCGGGCCCGTAAGTCGAGGACAGGCTGGAGTTGATCAGCAGCATCACGTTGTCCTGCCGGATCAGTTTGGTGACGTTTGCCGCCGCCTTGGACGGTTCGGCCTGATCGTCCTCGACCAGGAGATTGATGCGATGGGCGTTGATGCCGCCTTTGGCGTTGAGGCGATCGACATAGAGGCGAAGCATTTCGATCACCGGCGCCTGTGTCGCTGCGGCGGGGCCAGTCATCGCGGCGGTCACGCCAATCACGTAGGCATCTTGCGCTTTGGCGCCAGTGAACGGCAGCAGGCTCGCGGCGGCGAACGCCGCAGCGAAGTTCAGGACCGTCAGTGTTCGCATTATTTTCCTCCCTCTGGCCGGTTGTTGTCGCCGGCGCGTCCCGTCGTTTGTCGAGTGGTTGAGACGTGTTGACCCCATCCTATGAACCGAAGCGCCGAACGACAATCGCCCTTCGAAGCGGTTTTCTGCGCTCTATTATCTCGCCATGGCGTCGGGGCTGGTCTGATTAGCCCTTACGCGTGCCGAGCACCCGGTCTACCATGGCGCCGGCTTCGCCGAGGTAATTCGCCGGATCGCAGAGTTTTTCCAGCGCCGCGCGGTCGAGATGCTTGGAGACTTCCTCGTTCTCGGCAAGCAGATCGACCAGCGGACGGCCGGAGGCGATGACGTTGCGGCAGATGTCGTAGACGAGATCGTGCGCGTATTGCCGGCCGAGATAGGGGCCAAGCCCCATCATTACGGCCTCGGAGACGATCAGGCCCTTGGTCAAATCGAGATTGGTGCGCATCTTCTTCTCGTCGACCTGCAAGCCGGTGAGCACGAACAAAGTCTGCGCAAGGACGCCGGCTGTAAGACAGAAGATTTCCGGCAGCACAATCCATTCGATTTCCCAGGGGCCGGTCGCGCGTTCATGGTCCTCGACCATGGCGTCAAGGAGCGCGGCGACCTGCTGGCGCACCACGGCATTGAGCGCGGTGATATAGACCGACGAGATCGGATTGCGCTTCTGCGGCATGGTGCTCGACGAGCCGCGACCTTCGTGGAACGGCTCATAAAGCTCCTCCACTTCAGTCTGCATCATCAGCTTCACATCGAACGCGATCTTGCCGCAGGTGCCGGCGACGAGGCCGAGGAAGCAGCCGACCTCCGCGATCGTGTCGCGCACGGTGTGCCAGGCAATCGCGGGGACGCCGAGTTTCAGCTCCTTCATCAGTTCGGCCTGCACTTCGAGGCCGCGGCCGCCGAGCGAGGCGAGCGTGCCGGCCGCGCCGCCGAACTCGCCGACCAGCACGCGGACGCGCAATTCCTGCAGACGCTGTTTGTGGCGCTCGAATGCGGCAAGCACGGTTGCCATCTTGTAACCGAAGGTAATCGGTACTGCCTGCTGCAGATTGCTGCGGCCGGCCATCGGCGTGTCGCGGTATTTGCGCGCCAGTTCGGCGAGTGCGTTGGCGATAGCATCGATATCCGCTTCGATGAGCGTGAGCGCTTCGCGGATCTGCAACACCGTCGCCGTGTCGGTCACGTCCTGGGTGGTCGCGCCCCAATGGCACCACTCGCCTAACCCGTCGCGGCACAGCGCAACCAACTGCTGCACCACCGGCAACACCGGATAGCCGATGCGCGCGGTTTGCCTTTCAAGCTTAACGAAATCGATCTCGCCGGCGTCGCAATGGTGAACGATTTCTTCGGCGGCATTCTGCGGGATGATGCCGAGCCGCGCCTGCGCCCGGGCCAGCGCCGCTTCGAAGTCGAGGTACTTTTGCACCCGGCTTTCATCGGAAAACACGCGCCGCATGGCCTCGGTGGAGAAGATGTTGCGGAATACGGCGGAGTCGATTGCGGTGGCGGACATGTGCGGTAAACCTCGTTGCGGTGACTACGGGAATTATTGCGACGGCTGAATTTTCGTAAAGGTTATCTGTTCGCTTAAAACAAATCGATACACGCCTCGTAAAGAATACCGCTTCAAGCAATCTTCAGCATAGGCCGAGAAGCCTGTTTCGCTTCACCAATTCAATACTACCGGCGGCCCAATACTGCGAACGCGAGACGAAAATTAACGGACGCGTCAAACGGGGGACAGACGTGCGCACGAGCACTATCGTGATGATCGCCTTTGCAGCCGTCTTCGGGCTGCTTGCGGTATTCCTGGCGCAGACTTGGTTGAACAATCAGGCCGAGGCGCGGATGCGAAGCCTCGAGGCGAATAAAAAGCCGGAAGCGCCGGCACGCACGATTGTGGTCGCCAGCAAGCCGTTGCGGTTCGGTGACCCGATCGTTGCCGCGTCGCTGCGCGAAGTGCCTTGGCCGGAAGGTGCGTTGCCGGCCGGCGCCTTTAGCAAAATTGCGGACCTGGCCGCGGCAAAGCGCGTCGTGGTCCTGCCGATGAATGAGAACGAGGCGGTGCTTGCTTCCAAAATCACCGGCCCCGGCCAGCGCGCGACCCTCTCCGCGGTGCTTGCAGAGGGCATGAAGGCCGTGACCATTCGCGTCAACGACGTCGAAGGCGTTGCCGGCTTCGTTCTGCCCGGCGATCACGTCGACATCGTGCTGACGCGCCAGATCGACAAGGAGAACGCGAGCAACGATGTCGTCATCGAGAACGCGCGCGTGCTCGCCATCGATCAGTCGGCGGATTCGCTGTCGTTCAAGCCTTCGGTGGTCAAAGCGGTGACGCTGGAAGTCGATGTCGCCGACGCGCAAAAACTCGCGCTCGCATCGTCGGTCGGAACGCTATCGCTGTTGCTGCGCAAGGCCGGCGAGATGTCCGCGGCCAATACGCGGCGGGTGACGCTTTCGGATCTGGGCAGGGCGTTCACATCCCTGCGCGATACCCATGCCGTGACGGTCAGTATCACGCGCGGGTTCAAGCACGAGCACGAAAGCTTCAAGCGCGATACTTACAGCGTTCCGGTCGAGCGAGCAGGCGCACAAGCTGCCGTCGGATCGGAGCTGGGGCCTGCACACGACTGACGAAAAAAGTGAACAGTAAAAGATTGGGGCGTTGACATGAGTTTGGGGACAATGAGCAGCGGCGGGGAGGCCGACGTGAAAAGCCAGTGCAAAGTCAAATACGAATGTGCCGGCGCGTGCCGGCATGAGGACAGGGGCATCATCGGCGCGTTGCGGCGGCGCTGGCGAATTGCGGCGATCTCGGCAGCCGTGACCGTTGCAGTGGCGGCGCTTGGGACCCGGCGAGTCCGGGGCGCAGCAGCGGATTATGCTGGCGAACTCGGCGCACACCACGACAGTGACGGTGATGGTCGGCAAGTCGGAAGACGTGCATATCGACCAGAGCCTGGTCGATATCACGGTGGGCGATCCCGAAGTTGCCGACGTCAATCCGCTCACCGATCACGCGCTCTCGATCCTGGGCAAGAAGATCGGCGCCACCCGCGTCACCATCTACGGCGAGGGCAAAAAGATCGTCGGCATCTTCGATGTCGATGTGGCTTACGACGTATCGCGGCTCAACACCGAGATCGCGCACATCGCCGGAAGCGGCATCCGCGTGTCGTCGGTCAACGGCCGCATCCTCTTGAGCGGCACGGTGGCGGATGCCGTCACGCTTGATAAGGCGGTGATGGTTGCCCGCCAGTTCGTGCCCGACGTCATCAACACTGTGCAGGTGCTGCAGGCGCAGCAGATCATGCTGGAGGTTCGCTTCATTGAAGCCTCGCGGCAGGCCAGCCGAGAACTCGGCGTGCAGTGGAATATGTTCGGCTCCGGCGCGGTCGCTAACGTCGGCAACCAGGTCGCTCCTGCACAGCTGCCGATAACGTCGGCTGGCGGATCATTCCAGCAGCCGGGCGTGAACACCGGCGGTCTCAATGTTAGCCCGGGAGGCTCCACGCTTTCGCCCGCGGTCGCCGCCGGCGTGCTTTCGGGTGTGGCGCCATTCGGGTTTCTGGTCGGTCAACTGGTCGGCGGTAAGAATTCGCTCGACGTGTCGATTAATGCGCTCGAGCAGAAAGGCCTGGCGCGCAGCCTGGCCGAACCCAATCTGGTGGCATTGTCAGGCGATACCGCGAGCTTCCTTGCCGGCGGCGAGTTTCCGGTCCCGGTTCCCGGCGCGCTGGGCGTGGTCTCGATCGACTACAAGCCCTACGGCGTCGGTCTCGCGTTCACGCCGACCGTGCTCCGAGACGGGCTGATCAACCTGGTGATCAAGCCGGAGGTGAGCCAGCTCGACACCAGCAACCCAGTTCAGGTCGCCGGCATTTCGGTGCCGCCGCTGATCGTGCGGCGGGCTTCGACCACGATTGAATTGCGCGACGGTCAGAGCTTCATGCTCGGCGGTCTGTTGCAGAACCAGAGCACGACTGCGCAGGACCAGTTGCCGTGGGTCGGCGACACGCCGGTGCTCGGCGCTCTGTTCCGCTCCAGCCAGTACCAGAAAAACGAGACCGATCTCGTGATTCTGGTGACGCCGCACATCGTTCACCCGATGGCGCCGAGCGCGCCCATTCGCACGCCGCTCGACTCCAGCCTGCCGGCCAACGACATCGACTTCTTCCTGATGGGCCAAGCCGAGGTCAGCCCGGCGCTGGCACGGCTCGCCATCGGTGCAGCGAACCGGCCGTATGTCGGCCACATCCTCGACTTGCCGAGGACAGGAGGGGTTTATGTCTCAGCCAGAAACTAAGCAGAGCAAACATCGCGTCGTGCGCACGCTGGCCTTGAGTGTGATGCTCGCTGCCGCACTCGCCGGCTGCTCGGACCTCTACTACGCACGGCGCGACACTATCGCGCTTTCCGGCGGCGACGCGGTCGCCGCCAACGCTGCGGAGCAGATCGCCGATCCGTGGCCGCGCTATAGCGGCAACACCAACATCGCCTTCAACGGCCAGAAGATGCAGATCGGCAATCGAGCGCTACCGCACCGATAAGGTAACCCAACCTCCCAATCCCACCACTTCGGAAGTCGAGAATATGCAGCAGCAGGCAGCGGCAGCGGCGACGGCGGCGGCGTCACAGCCGCCACCCACGCCGCCGCCGGCGCAGCCGACTCAATGAGTCACCCAGGCGCAGTGCGAGTTTGAGTGATGCGTATCGGCCGATCTGTATCCCCCGGGGTCCAGGCCAGAGTGGTCGTCGTGACGGCCGATGCCGCATTTGATGAAAGCGTTCGCGCGACTTTCGGCGCCAGCGCGCAAATCGAACTCGATGTCGTCAGGGGAACACTCTCGGATCAGGATCATCTCGACGTCGATGGCGCCAGCGTCATCGTCGCTGATCTCGATCCCGGCGACGAACTGGAGTTGCAGGCGCTCGAACGGTTGATGACCCGCATCGGCAGTTGGCCGCCGGTGGTCGCCGTCACGCGAAGTTTCGAAGGCAATGTCGCCCGGCGCCTGATGCAGATGCGGGTTGCCGACCTTCTGGTCAAACCAGTGCCGCCGGTCGACCTGGTCCAGACTTGCGCACGCGTCGCCAAGCCGCCGGCCAGTACGGACGGGAAAGAGTCGCAGATATTCACTTTCCTGCCGGCAGTCGGCGGCGCCGGCGTGACCACGCTGGCGGTGCAGACCGCCATGCTGCTTCTCAACAGCGGGACGCGCGCAAAGACTGCGACTTGTCTCGTCGATCTCGATTTCCAGCACGGCGCCTGCGCTGATTATCTCGACATTGAGCCGCGCCTGAACCTCAGCGAAATAGAACCGCGCCCGGAGCGGCTCGATCGGCAGTTGCTTGAAGTCATGCTGTCGCATCATTCGTCCGGCCTCGCCGTGGTCGCGGCGCCGAACCGCCCGGCCGAGATGCGTTCGTTCGATCCGGACGTCGTGACGCGGCTGCTTGATCTGGTGTCGTCGAATTTCGATTACGTGGTGATCGACATGCCGCGGACCTGGTTCTCCTGGACCGACAGCGTGCTCCTTGGCTCCAACAGATTGTTCATTGTCAGCGAGACGACGGTTCCGGGGCTACGCCACGCCAAGCAGTTGGTCGAAGCCATCCGCGAGCGGCTGGGTGATGGCCCGCAGCCGCAGGTCATTATCAATCGTTTCGCGCAGAAGCTGTTCTCTTCCGGCTTGCGCCGTAGCGATATTGAACAGGCCATCGGGGAGGCGTTTCTAGCCTGCGTGCCGAACGATTATGGCCTGGTTCGCGAGGCGATCGACCGCGGCGTGCCGCTGGATGAGGTGAAGCCCGGCAACAAGATTACGCTCCAGCTCAAAAAAATCGTCCTGCCCCAAGGCGGCGGCAAGCCCGCCAAGGAAGGAGCGGCCGACGGCAAAAAATTCAAGCTCTCTTGGGCGCGATCGTAGGTGTGATCGTGCAGCGTGCGCACCTCATTTCGCTCATCGCCGCGCCAAGGCGGGCAATCCAGCTCGGTTCCCGCCTGGATGGCCGCGGACGAGCGGTATCAGTTACTCCGGCTGGAGCGGTAGGACTCAAGTTATGGCAGGTCGTTTCTCCACACGCCGCGTTGCTGCTCCGGAACTGGTCCCGGCTGCAGACGACACGGCGATTGAGGGCGTATCCTGGACGGTGTTTCCGGAGGCCGCTCCAGAGTCCGCGCCCGAAGCTGCGGCTCCCGCCGCCCCAAATCCGTTGCTTACCGACAAGCTCCTTGACGCCAAGGTGCGGCTGCATCGCCGGCTGATTGAGGAGATCAATCTGTCGGCGCTGGAAAAACTTCCCGAAGACGAAATCCGCGGCCACATTCAGCAGCTGGTGTCGCAATACGTCCTGACCGAGCGTCTCGCACTCAACACCCAGGAGCTCAACGATTTCGTATCGGAAATCCTCGATGAAATGACCGGCCTCGGTCCGCTTGAACCGCTGCTTAAGGATCAGACCGTCAACGACATCCTTATCAATGGCCACGAGTGCGTCTACGTCGAGCGCGGCGGCATGCTCGAGCCGACCAGCGTGCGCTTCAAGGATGAGGCGCATCTGCTTCGTATCATCAACAAGATCGTCTCGGCGGTCGGGCGCCGGGTCGACGAATCGCATCCGATGTGCGACGCGCGGCTACTTGACGGCTCGCGCGTCAACGTCGCTGTGCGTCCGGTGGCGATCGACGGACCGCTGATGTCGATCCGCAAATTCTCCAAGAAGCCGTTCAATCTTAACAAGCTGGTCGACGTCGGCGCATTGCGCCCGCAAATGGCCGAATTGCTCGCCGCGGCAGTGAAGGCGCGTGTCACGCTGATCATCTCCGGCGGTACGGGCTCCGGCAAAACCACGATGCTCAATGCACTGTCGGCGTTCATTTCGGAAAAGGAGCGGCTCCTCACCATCGAGGACGCCGCCGAACTGCAATTGCAGCAACCGCATGTGGGCCGGATGGAGACGCGGCCGCCGAGCATCGAAGGCAAAGGCGAGATCCGGCAGCGCGATCTGGTCAAGAATGCGCTCCGCATGCGGCCCGATCGCGTGATCCTCGGCGAGTGCCGCGGCGAGGAAGCCTTCGACATGCTCCAAGCCATGAACACCGGCCACGAAGGCTCGATGGCGACGGTCCACGCCAATACGCCGCGCGACGCGATCTCCCGCCTTGAGCAGATGATCGGCATGGCCGGCCTGCCGATGACGGTCGCCAGCATCCGCGGCCAGATCGCCGCCGCCATCAAGGTGATCGTGCAGCTGTCGCGGCTCTCCGACGGGAAACGGCGGGTGATGAGCATCGCCGAGATCACCGGGCTCGAAGGCGACATCATTCAGATGCAGGAGATCTACAAATTCGTCCGGACCGGCACGGCGCCCGACGGCTCGGTTCAGGGTCATTTCCAGGCCACCGGCATACGCCCGCGGTTTCTCGTCGATCTCGTCGCCATGGGCATCAAGTTTCCGGGCTCCTACTTCGATCCATCGCAGCCATTGTGATCCGGGCCGATCATGTCCTTGGATTTCGATCCCATCTATCTGATCTGGGTGTTGGTCGCGGCCTCGGCGGCGCTCACGGCCGAAGCGGTCTATCTGCTCTGCTTCACGGCGGGATCGTACCGCAGCCAGATCAATCGCCGTCTGATGCTGTCGAAGGACAAGAAGGATCGCGAAAGCGTCCTCATCGAGTTGCGCCGTGAGCGGGGATTGACTGCCGGCGGCAATGATCGGCTCAACCTCCTCGCGCTGAACCGTTTGATCGTGCAATCGGGCCTCACCATGGGGTTTGCGCGGCTCGCCTTGATCGTCGCACTGACCAGTGTTTTCGCCGCCGTTGCCACCTTCGTTTTCTCCGCCAATATCGTCTATGCGGCCGCGGCCGCATTGTTCAGCGCGACCGCACTGCCCTACCTCGTGCTTCGCCTGTTGCGCGCCCGCCGCCAGAAGAAGTTCGGCGCCCAGTTCCCCGATGCCCTCGACATGATCGTGCGCAGCCTGCGCGCCGGACATCCGGTGCCGATCGCCATCAATATGGTGGCCCGCGAAATGACCGATCCGATCGGCAGCGAGTTCGGCATGGTATCGCGACGAGATCACCTATGGCGCCGACTTAGAAACGGCGATGCGCAATCTCTACAACCGCATCGGCTCTGACGATCTGCCGCTGTTTATCACCGCGGTCGGCATCCAGGGTTCGACCGGCGGCAACCTCGGCGAAATCCTTCAAAACCTTTCGAACGTTATCCGTCAGCGTTTCAAGATGCGGCGAAAAGTCCGCGCGCTGGCATCCGAAGGCCGCGCCTCGGCCATGATCCTATCCTCGCTGCCGATCGGCATGTTCATCGTGGTCCAGGTGGTGGCGCCTAATTTCTACGCTGCGGTCTGGCATGAGCATCTCACCAAAGTCCTGCTTGGTTCCGCCGCCGGCTGGATGCTGATCGGCAATCTGATCATGTTCAAGATGGTCAATTTCAAGATCTGATGATGGACGCAAGCTCAACCTTTGTGATGTTCGGCGACAGCGCAACGACGATGCTGAGTCTGCTCGTCTTCCTCGCCACCGGCACGCTTGCCTTTGCGGTAATGGTCGGCATTCGCGCGCGCGAGGCGGTGCGGCGCCGGGCCGTTCGGGTCAATCTCGACGAAGAGGCGCGGCGCTGGGCGGCGCTCGCTGCGCAATTCGGGTGTCAGCGCTGCCCACAAGCTGATCGACTATGCGACCAAGCATTACTCGACCTCGGACAGTAAAGACTTGAAGCTGCTGCAGCACCGGCTCCTTCAGGCCGGCATCTATAATCCGCGCGCTGCTGCTTATTTTTTCTTCGCACGGCTGACGCTTGCCCTCGGACTCGCTGTCGTCGCGTTCATCGCCCTGCCGATGCTGCACGTAAACCGCCAATCGACGTTCTGGATTTTGGTGCTGGCCGGCGGTGTCTGCGGATATCTGGCGCCGACCTTTTACCTCGACCAGCTGATCAAGGCCAAGCGCCAGGAGCATCGTTCCGGATTCCCCGACCTGATGGACCTCATGGTCGTGTGCGCCGATGCGGGATTAGCCATGGAGGCCTCGCTCGACCGGATCGGGCGCGAACTCGGCAATTCCTACCCGTCGCTCGCTGCCAACATCCACATGGCCAATTTGGAAATCCGCGCTGGCCGCACGGTGACCGAGGCGCTCGAACACCTCGGCGACCGTCTCGGCCTGGAAGAGGCGCGCTCCTTTGCTACGCTGATTTAACAATCCGACGAACTCGGTTCCAGCATCAGTGACGCGTTGCGGGTCTACTCCGACGACATGCGTCATAAAAGATTGTCGCGCGCCGAGGAGAAGGCCTACGCGCTGCCGGCTAAGCTCGCAGTGCCGATGATGGTGTGCATCTTTCCGGTGCTATTCATCGTCATCCTGTGTCCGGTGATCGTGCGGATGGCGACCGGCAATTGGTGAACAGCGGTAAGCGGAAGGCCGGGGTAACGGCTAAGGCGCCGCAAGGCCAAGTGAGTTGAGATAACCGGCGTTGACGCGATCGTTCTTGAACTTCGCCGCTTCCAGATACGCGTCCAGGATGGCTTGGGCCTGCGCGCGGCGGCGGCAGCGAACCCGCGTCCAATGTGCCGACGTCTCTGCTGCCGACTTCGGCGATCAAGTCCCACCCGGCGGGCTTTGGGATCGACACGACAGCCGTTTCGGTGTCGAGGCTCTTGTAGGGCCAGAAGCACCAGCCGATACCGAAGCGCTCGTTGAGCTCGCGGAACGTTTTGTTCCAGGCGTCGTTGTATTCGCCGGTCTCGCCGATTAGTAGCGGCACTTTCCAGCGATTGCTGAAGTCCAGATAGCTCTGCACCGCATCGCGCGTCGGCTTGGCCCAGAACTTGTGATAGGTGTAGATCGCGTTGGCGTCGAACGGCCGTCCGAATGCGGCGAAGCTTATGCTCCATTGCGCGCCGGCGAGCAGCACCGCGTGGTTGCTATCGACGCTGCGAATGGCGGCTACGATGTCGCGATACAGCGGCTCCAGTCGCGGATTGAGATAATCCATGTCGTTGTAGGGCGAGATCGGTTCGTTCAACAGGTCATAGCCAAGGATGGTCGGATCGTCGCGATAGTGCTCCGCGAGTGCGCGCCACAGCGCGACGGTCAGCTGCCGATAGCGCGGCACGTAGAAAACCAGCGGGAAGCCTGGGCCATCATCGTGATTGACTCCGGTCTGGCCGCCGGGCGCCGCGTGCAGATCGAGAATGACACGGAGGCCCGCTGCCCGGCACCATCCAACCAGCCGGTCGAGCAGGCGCCAGCCGGGTCCTTCGAACCGGTCGGCGCTGCTATCGCCTGGTTCGACGAATAGCCGCCAATGCAGCGGGACGCGCACGGTGTTGAACCCGGCCGCCTTGATGAAGCGAATGTCCTCCTCGCTGATGTAGACGTCGCGAAACTTGCTCCAGAATCGCGCCGCCTCCTGCGGACCGATCAAAGCCTCGATCACATCCCCGATCTCACTGGGGGACCGCGCCCGCTTGAAATTGAACATGTAGCCTTCGGGCACCAGCCAATTGCCGAGATTGATACCCTTGATGGCAAAGCGGGAGCCGTTACCGTCGACCAGATGGGTCCCGTCGGCATGGATGAAATCGCCCGGCGCGGCCGCCGCGGGCCCGGTCCCGAACACGAGGCTCAGGGCAAAGAGCGGCCCCACTAATCGCGCGGAAACAGTGCCGGGCTCTTTCAGGGCGCACGCTCATCTTCTCGCCATCCCTCGCGTAGCTCTGAAATCAAATCAGGATGAAATATGCCGCCGATGAACGATGACGACAGTGCAGCCGGATTCTGGGTCTCAATCAAGGCCAAAATAGTCAGCGATGAGCACATAATGGGGCAGGGCGGACGGCTGCTACGGTCCATACCGCCCGATTTGCAGACATTCTCCAGATACCTCCCAAAATGGTGTAAACTTTAGCGGACGGCAGGGTCTTGGGAAGCCACAGGCGGGCTGCGAAGGTGTTAAGTCGGGATTGCGTTACCTGCTGCGTTGCACCTCCGGCAGGGTCTCGTGTGATTTCAGTCAAACCCAAAGGAGAAAGCCATGAAGATCGACCAAAAACCCCTCGAAGAATTGAACGCAATGGCCAAGCAGACCATGGAGCAGGCGCACGGAGCGGTGGACAACTATTTTAGTTTTCTGCAGAAGACCGTTTCGTCCTTTCCTTCCGGTGGCACTGACTTCGGTGAAAAGCTGAAAGACTATGCGGAGAAAAACATCGCCGCTACGCGCGACTATGTCGGCAAGCTGAGCCAGGCGAAGGATTTTCAGGACGTCATGCGAATCCAGACCGAATTCATGCAGGCGCAAATGAGTGCGTTTGGTGAGCAAACAAAAACTCTCGGCGAGGCATACACCAAAGTAGCGACAGCGTCGGTCAATTCGCCATTTAAAATGCCTTGATGACAGCATTACCGGCGGCACCGGCCGCTTCTTCTCGGTCATTTCATAGAAGCCTCGCGGCGGATACCAGCGAAGCAGTATTCTGACTTCAACTGACGCCCTGTCAGTGGAAGCCGCGATACCCTCAGCCAGGAGGACGGTCATGAGTTCGCCAAAGGCTTTGGACTGCATGCAGTCATCTATGAGGCGTTGAAAAAGACCGGCGGCAATTCCAGCGGCGATGCGCTCATCGCGGCGATGAAAGGGATGAAGTGGGAAAGTCCGCGCGGACCGATAGAAATCGCCCCGGAAACGCGAGACATTATCCAGGATGTCTATATACGCCGGGTCGAGCGCGTGAACGGCCAATTGTATAATGTCGAGTTCGATAAGTACGACGCGATCAAGGACCCTCACAACCTCGCCCCAACAAAAATGGCGCCGATCACGGTAATGCTCTCAAATTCTGATGTTCTGGACACGAGCTTTCGTTCCTCGCTGGACCGCATGATCAGCCACGGCCGGCTCCAGGCGTTCACCGCGCGGATAGACTTCGAACCTTGCCGTCGCCGGCGTGCTCAAGAAACGGGATGGCGGGCCGGCACTGATATTCACGGCCGTCGACGATCACGATGTCCCGGTGATCGGCAACCTTTTATGCTGCCAGCTCAATTGCGAGGCAGCGTTTGGTCTGGATTTTCGCGGCATTCGCAATGCCATCGGACGCGCGCTGACGTCGCCGATCCCGCCGGCGATGGTCGGGAAGGCTTCCGCGCAACAAAACGTCCACACCAAACAGATCGACCTTGCGTCGATGCTTCCGGTCCTGTTTCACACCGCGGAAGACGCCGGCCGCTTCATCACCGCCGGTGTCGTCATCGTTCGCGATCCGGAGACCGGGATCTACAATGCGTCCTATCATCGGCTGCAGCTCCTCGGAGGAAACCGTACCGCAATCAAACTTGATTACGGGCGGCATCTTCGGCTCGCGTTCGAGCGAGCGAAGCGGATGGGCCAGCCGCTGCCCGTCGCCGTGTGTATCGGCGCGGATCTCGCGCTCCAGTACACCGCCGCGACGATGGGCTCGCAAATGCCCGAACATGCCGACGAACTGGCGGCAGCCGGCGGCTTTTGTGGCCGGCCGTTGTCGGTGGTGAAAGCCGTCACCCAGGATCTTCTCATCCCCGCCGAGACGGAGATCGTGCTCGAAGGCCTGATCCTGCACGATCAAACCGTGCAGGAAGGACCGTTCGGCGAATTTGTCGGCTATTTGTCTCCAGCCGGCGAGGCGCCGGTATTTGAAATTACCGCCGTGACTCACCGCGACAATCCGCTCTACCAGGTCATCAACGGCTATAGCTTCGAAACGACCATGCTCCGCAAATACGTGCTCGAGGCGAGCCTGCTCAAAGTGCTCCAGGCTGCGGTGCCCATCGTTGTCGATGCCGAAATGACGGCAGGCGGCCTGCATCGCTTCCACGCGGTGCTGCAAGTTCGGAAGTCGACGCCGCAGCACGAAGGCTTGCAGCGCAATGCCATCCTCGCGGCGTTCGGCGCGCTCAAGGACCTCGATCTGATTATCGTCGTTGACGAGGATATCGACATCCGCAATCCGCACGACGTCGAATATGCGCTGGCGACCCGGATGGAGGCCTCGCGGGATCTGTTCGTCATTCCGGAGGCGCGTGGACACGAATATGTCCGGGTCGGCCGAAACGGCATTCGCGCCAAACTCGGTATCGACGCGACGATTCCGCTGGAAGAGAAAGCCCGCTTTCGGCGCTGCGAATTTCTCGACGTCGATGTCGATGCCGCCGGCATTTCTTCAGATCCCGGCCTGCTCAAGGGGCTATCTGCTTCGGTGATGGCAGGCCTCGCAATGTCCGCTACGGCTCATTCGCTACAGCTTAACTGCGCGCCAGCGGCCTAAATGTCCGGGATGCCCTTCTTCCATGCGCTCCTTTTGCTCGCGGCGGTCGTTGTTCTTGTTGTGACCACGCAATTGCAGCGTCTGCATCCGTTTCTCGTGATGGTGTTCGTTGCTTCGGCGTTTGGTTTGGCCGCCGGGCTTTCCATCAGCCTTGTCGGCAGGGCCTTTGGTACCGGGTTTTCGCAAGCGCTCTATTCTCCGGGGCTGGTGATCGTCGCCGCGGGCCTGGTTTCTGGTCTAGCCGAAAGCACCGGAGCTGCCGGTCAAATCGCGACGGCAATCAGTCATTGGCGGTGGTTCGGGCGCACAACAATCCCGGCGTTCTTGGGTCTGATTGCCGGCATCGGCGCCTTGCCCGCCACTGCCTTTGCTTTGCTGATGCCGCTACTTCGGCCTATCGATGGCGGAGCGTCGCAAAAGCATGGTGCGGCTCCGATCGCGCTGGCGCTGGCGATTTCCGCGAGCCACGGTCTCGTCCTGTTTTCGCCGGTACCGATCGCGGCAGCTTCTATCCTTGACGCTGCATGGGGCCGCGTCATCCTGTTCGGTTTGCCGGTCGCGGTTTTACTGGTTGTCCTTGGCGCGGCTTGGGCGCGATGGCTGCCGGTTGTGGACGCGGCGCCGCCGTCCTTGATTGAAGAGCCGCATCTGACCGCGCCCAAGCGAGCGGGCTGGGCTGCGATCGTGGTCATCCTGGCGATGGCCATCCCGCTCCTGATGCTGATCGAGCAATCCATCGGCACCATGCCCAGCGAGCCGCTCGGCGGCGGCACGGCGCGAGAGCTGGTCATAGGAGTTGGCCGTCCGCTTAGCCTTTTCGTCGTCGGCGTTGGCATTGTCGTCATTGGACTGTGGCGCCCGAGCCTGCAGCTTTTGGCCGATCCCGATTGGACCAGCCGCGCCTTGGGCAACGTGGCCGGTATCCTGCTGACCGTAGGCGCCGCCGGCGGCCTGCAGCGGCTCTGTCAGGAAACGGGCATGGCAGAGCTCATCGGCGAGCGTCTGCTTGACTGGCACATTGGCGGATTTGGCGGCTTGCTGATCCCGTTTTTGATCGCCGCGGCAATAAAGACTTTGCAGGGTTCGTCGCTGGTCGCGGCCATCGCCGCCGCCGGCATGGTGCAGCCGATTTTGCTGCCTCTTGGATTGGGAGGCGAGAACGGCAAGGCGCTCGCCACTCTTGCCATCGGCGCGGGCGCCATGACGGTCACCCACATCAACGACGAGTTTTTTTGGCTGGTTTCAACCAGCGTTGGGCTTCGGCCGCTGCGCGGGCTCGTCGCATTGACGGTCGGGACGCTGCTGCAGGGCCTCGTCGCCGTTGCGGCGTTGCTCTTACTATCCATGCTCGTCTCCGGCTGATGGCCTTGGTTCTCACGACTAAGCCGGGCCAAAGCCGTCCCGGCGGAGCCAAGGCGCAAGCCTCCGGCAGGGCGAGGGATTCTTAACCATCGTCCCCTAGTTTGCGTGTCCGGGGCTGTCCGATCCGCCGGCGCGCCAGCGCAATCCTTGGGGCGACGAAATCGGCCGGACGCGTCGTGGTCCGGAGCGCGTTGATGAGTATCCGAGTAACTCGGGCGTTGATCGTCATGGCGGCTGGCCTGACGTGCCTGGGGGGCTGCGCCTCGTCGACCAAACTCAGCGATCTTTGGACACCAAAGACGAGCGACGCGCCAAAGACGAGCGACGCTTCGGACACGCCCGCTGCAGCCGATTCCGGCTTCAAGCTGAACGATCTGTGGGCGCCGAGAAGCGCGGACGGCACGAACTGGATCACCGGAAAACCCGACAACAAAACTCCCGAGACCACCGGGTCCGTTGCGACGGCGCCGGCTGAGCCGGGGCCACGCGGCGAACCGGTTGCGCCTGTGGCCAAGCCGGGCCTGCTTGGCGATGATCCTCATGATGATCTGCAAGCCGCCAAGAAATATTTCCGCAGCAACAATTACGGTCTCGCCGAACGAGCCTTCCGCAGCGCCGTCGAGCAGCATCCGCGCGATGCCGAAGCTTGGATCGGGCTCGCGGCTTCCTATGACCGCCTGCACCGCTTTGATCTTGCCGACCGCGCCTATCAGGAGGCGACCCGCATCATCGGCCCGACCGTCGAGATCCTGAACAATCAGGGCTTCTCGTACATGCTGCGCGGCGATTACGCGCGCGCCCACAAAAAGCTGGACGAGGCGGCCGCCAAAGATCCCGCCAATCCCTATGTGGCGGCGAATCTGCGCCTGCTCCAGGAAAGCTATCGCGAAGGCAAGGCGATTCAGTAGGCCTTCCACGGCGCCGCAGCGGCCTTGAATAGCACGCATGATCTCGCATATGAGGCGTGGGGAACGCCCTTCACACGGAACGGTGCATGCTCGAAGCGTTTCGGAACTTTGTCGCCGAATTCGTGGACGGCGGGAAACATCCAAGCCAATTCGCTGACAATGATTACCGTCTGGCGGCGGTCGCGCTGCTCGTGCACGCCGCCACCATCGACGGCGATATGACGTCGGACGAGCGCGACAAGCTCCATGCCGTGGTCAAGCAGCGTTTCGGCCTCGATGATGCTGTGGCCGATGAGCTGATCGACAAGGCGACGGAGGCCGAGCACGAAGCCGTCGACCTTTACCACTTCACGAGCCTTCTCAATCGCACGCTTGATGAGGAAGGCCGTGCCCGGGTCGTCGAAATGATGTGGGAAATTGTTTATGCCGACGGCCGCCGTGACGAACTTGAAGACAATCTATTGTGGCGCGCCGCCGACCTCCTTGGCGTGTCGCAGCGGCAACGGATTGAGTTGCGTCAGCGTATCGCCGCAAAGGCCGGCGAGACAAATGGCGACGCATGAAACCGGTAACTCTTATCACCGGCGCGTCTGCCGGCATTGGTGCGGAGCTGGCGCGGGTTTTCGCCCGGCACAGCCATGAGCTCGTCCTCGTCGCGCGACGCGAGGATAAGCTCACAGCTCTTGCCGCGGAGATCGCCGCCGCCGGCGCACCGCGGCCGACGGTACTGAGCATCGATCTCACCCGCCGCGATGCGGTGCCTACGTTGGCCGCGGAACTGGCCGCGCGCGGTCTCGAACCAGAGATCGTCGTCAACAATGCCGGCTTCGGACTCGTTGGCCGCGCGGCAAGGCTCGGTCGCGACGAACAGCTCGCCATGATCGACCTAAATGTCCGCGCGCTGACTGAACTATCGCTCACCTTCGTGGACAGCCTCGCGCGTCACCGCGGCGGCATTCTCAATGTCGCTTCGGTTGCCGCTTTCATGCCCGGGCCGGGCATGGCGGTCTATTACGCCAGCAAGGCCTATGTGCTCTCGCTCAGCGAGGCATTGCACCAGGAATTCGGGCGCCGCGGCATCAGGGTCACGGCGCTCTGCCCGGGGCCGGTTCCGACCGAGTTTCAGCAGCGCGCCGGGCTTCGCGACGAGCGATCGCAGCTCGCGCTGGTATCGCTTTCGGCCGAGCGCGTAGCGCAGATCGGCTATGACGGGTTCATGCGCGGCAGGCGCGTGGTCGTTGCCGGCTTTGGCAACCGGGTCGCAGTGTCTTTGTCGCGGATCATGCCGAAGGCGCTGCTGCTGGCGCTGATGTATTTCGGCACCCGCTGGGCAGAGCGCCGGTCGTAGCGGCCGGGCAGCCGTGTTGCCTTGAATTTGCGCGTGAACGCGATACGAAATTATGCGGGCGCCTGCGATTCTCTTTAAGTCATGCGACAACCGATCCTGATTATTCTCCACCAGGAGCACTCGACCCCGGGCCGGGTCGGCTACGCCCTGCAACAGCTGGGTTTTGCGCTCGATGTGCGCCGGCCGCGGTTCGGCGATCCGCTGCCGACGACGCTTTCCGAGCATACCGGCGCGGTTATTTTCGGCGGCCCGATGAGCGCCAACGACGAGGACGATTTCATCCGCCGGGAAACCGATTGGATCGCAGTGCCGCTCAAAGAGGAAAAGCCGTTCCTCGGCATTTGCCTCGGTGCGCAGATCTGCGCGCGCGCTCTTGGCGGACGGGTCTATCCGCACCCGAACGGCCACGCCGAAATCGGTTACTATCCGATCCGGCCGACACCTGCCGGCCTTGCCGTGGTCAATCCGTGGCCGGAGCAGGTGTATCAGTGGCACCGCGAAGGCTTCGATCTGCCGGGCGGCGCCGAGCTTCTGGCCGCAGGCGACATGTTCGAGGTGCAGGCGTTTCGCTACGGCCGCAGCTACGCGCTGCAATTTCATCCGGATGTGACGCGCCTGATGATGCACAAATGGACGGCGCGCGGTCACCAGCGCCTGGAAATGCCGGGAGCAAAGCCCTATGCCGCGCACTTCGCCGACCGCGCGGTCTACGACTACAGCACGCGCGCCTGGCTCGACGTCTTCCTCGATCGCTGGATCGGCGAGTGACGTTCACTTCGGAGAAGGCCTACTGGCCGGCTGCGAGCTGCTCGGCGAAATAAGCGACGGTCCGCGTATAAACCTGCGATGCATTCCACTGCAACAGCACCTGGAAATTGGGCGTGCCTTCGCCCCACGGCTGGCCGCGCTGCCAACCATAGCCTTTAAGATAATTGGCGGTGGAGGCAAGCGCATCGGGTACGCTGTGAATGAGATCGCGGCGGCCGTTGCCATCGTAGTCGACGGCGTATTTCAGATACGACGAGGGCAGAAACTGGGTCTGGCCAATCTCGCCGGCCCAGGCGCCGCGCATTTCGCTCGGCGCCATGTCGCCGCGCTCGACAATGCGCAATGCAGCAAGCAGCTCGCCGCGGAATTTGTCGGGGCGCCGGCAATCGTAGGCCAGCGTCGCTAGCGCACGAATAGTCGGGAACTTGCCGTCGTCGGCGCCGAAGTCGGTTTCGAGGCCCCATATGGCGACGATCACCGGGCCCGGCACGCCGAACTGCTGCTCGATGCGCTCGAAGATCGCGCTGTACTTGGCAAGCAGCTTTCTGGCGCGTCCCAGTCGCGGCGGCACCATCCGGCCGGAAAATTGCTCGAAGCTTTGCCGAAACACGCCCTGGGCATGATCGCGCGTAATGATCGTCGGGTCGTAGGTTATGCCGCTGAGCGCGGACTGGATCGTGCGCTCCGAGACGCCTTGTGCTGCAGCCTCTTGCTCGAAGGCCTCAAGCCAGGCGCCAAAGTCGCCGCCGCATGGCGCGGCCGCAAGTGCCGGCGCGGCGACGAAGCCGAGGCATAGCAATGCACAAGCCAGTCGGAGCGCGATCGGTCGCATGCCTTATCGGTTCCCTGCTGCCGGTGACGAATCAGTAGATTGGGTCGCGAATATGATGCTGTGGTCGCGAAGGACATTCTACAGGCATGGCGGGCTAAACGCTAATATGGTTTCCGTCGCCGGCAGAGCTGCAACTCACGGCCTGCCGAGCCGTAGCTCGCGCAGCGAGCGAAGGCTGGTGGAGCCGAGGGGATTTGAACCCCTGACCTCCGCAGTGCGATTGCGGCGCTCTCCCAACTGAGCTACGGCCCCCGCCGCAGGCACAATCAGCAGATAAGTGCCGACTTTAGGCGAGTTCGGGGCCATTTAGGGCCGCGCCGGTATGGTGTCAAGGAGACCGCCGCCCAGCGTATAAGCCCGGCGCATCGGCTTGTGAGCATGCAAGCAAATCGCTAGGTTCCGGCGTCGTCACTCGCGAAAGCCACCCATGCGCGCCCTGTTTCTCGTCATCGATCTTGCCCTCGAGCTGTACATCTGGATCGTGATCATTGCCGCGATCTTCTCGTGGCTCGTGGCATTCCACGTGGTGAATACGCGCAATCAAGTCGTCGGCATGATCGGCGAATTTCTCTACCGTATCACGGAGCCGGCGCTGCGCCCGATTCGCAACTTTCTGCCGAACCTTGGCGGCATCGACATCTCGCCGGTCATTCTGTTTCTGATCATCATCTTCATTCGCTACGTGATCGCGCTCTATATCCTGCCGAACGTCTACTGAAATCGCGGTGGCTGCCGAGCCGTGGACGGCAACGACCGATGGCGTGGTCATCGACGTGCGCTTGACACCGCGCGGCGGCCGCGACGCGATTGAGGGGATCGAGCAACGCGCCGATGGCCGCAGCGTTTTCAAGGCGCGTGTGCGAGCGGTAGCGTCCGAGGGCGCAGCCAACGCCGCATTGTGCCGGCTCGTCGCCGAAGCGCTTGATGTCGCTCCGCGCCAGGTGACGGTTGCGGCAGGGGCGACGTCGCGGGTGAAACGAATTCGGGTTATCGGCGAACCGAACGCTCTCGTTGCAGCGCTGCGGCGACAAATGGCAGCGCACGCGTGAATGTGACACGCGGCCAACGGACTTCCAGCGAGGGTCAGCTATTCCAGCCGAAGGCGACCTTATCGAGCACCCGCGTGCCAAACTTTTCCGATGAGCGGGCGACGGTTTTGCCGCTGAGCGCGCGGTAGAATTCGACCGCGGTGTCGTTCTCCGACAGCGCCCACACGATCAGCGATTTCAGCCCGCTCTGCGCCAGGTCACGGCGGGCGGCGGTGAACAGCCGGCGCCCGAATCCGAGGCCCTGAAATTCGGGCCGCAGATATAGTTCGTAGATTTCGCCGTCATAATGCAGGCTGCGCGCGCGATTGCGCCCGTAGTTGGCGTAGCCCGCTACCTTGTCGCCGAATTGCAGCAGCGCGATGCGGCTGCCTTTGCGGATGGCGCTTTCCCACCAAGCCGGGCCGCGGCGATTAATGAGCCGGTCGAGTTCAGTGCCGGGGATGATGCCCTGATACGCCGTCCGCCATGCCTCATCATGGGCGTCCGCGACCGCGCCGGCGTCATGCGCCTTGGCGCGGCGGATTTCGATGAGGACTGTGCTCATGGTGCAATCAAAGCAAGCGGTTCCGCGGGCTTCAAGTGCCAAGATTCATACTTCGTTAACGATGTAGATTATTAGCGGAACGGCGGCTGGCGCGCCATCGTTGCCGGAAAAAAAATATGGGCCCGCTCATAATCTGACAGGCTGTTGCACGAGCGACACGGTCGCCCGAAATTTGCAGCGCGTCGGGCGTATTGGCAGCTGTAGCGGGAGGGTAATTGAGTCCGTCTTGGTCGGCCCTTCGGCCGGATCAGTTCACACCCGCTCGGCTTCTTTGCGCCGTTCGTCCTTTTTCCGCTCGTGGGGATCGAGCAGCTTTTTGCGCAGACGAATCGATTTCGGCGTCACCTCGACCAGTTCGTCATCCTCGATATAGGCAAGCGCCTTTTCCAGCGTCATGCGAATCGGCGGCGTCAGGCGGACCGCTTCATCCTTGGAGTGGGTGCGGATGTTGGTGAGCTTCTTGCCCTTGAGGACGTTGACTTCGAGGTCATTGCCGCGCGTGTGCTCGCCGATGATCATGCCGCGATAGACCTTCCAGCCCGGCTCGATCATCATTGGACCGCGGTCTTCCAGATTCCACATGGCATAGGCGACGGCATCGCCCTGATCGGTTGAAATCAACACGCCGTTGCGCCGGCCGACGATGTCTCCCCGGTGCGGCCCGTAGGCGTGGAAGAGGCGGTTCATTACCGCTGTGCCGCGCGTATCGGTCAGAAGCTCGCCGTGATAACCGATCAATCCGCGCGTCGGCGCATAGAAAATGAGCCGCACGCGCCCGCCGCCTGACGGACGCATTTCGACCATCTCGCCTTTGCGCTCCGCAAGCTTCTGCACGATGATGCCGGCATGTTGCTCATCGACGTCGATGACGACTTCCTCGATGGGCTCGAGCATTTCATTCGATGCCCCGAATTGAAACAGCACCTTGGGCCGCGACACCGAAAGCTCGAAGCCCTCGCGCCGCATGGTCTCGATCAGGATACCAAGCTGGAGTTCGCCGCGGCCGGCGACCTCCATCGAATCCTTCTCGTTCGATTCGGAGATCCGCAGCGCGACATTGCCTTCCGCTTCGCGCAGCAGGCGGTCGCGGATGATACGGCTTTGCACCTTGTCACCCTCGGTGCCAGCCAGCGGCGAATCATTGATGCGGAACGTCATCGCAAGCGTCGGTGGATCGATCGGCTGCGCCGGCAGCGGTTCGGTAACTTCAGGGGCGCAAAGCGTATGTGAGACGAACGCTTCGGGCAGGCCGGCGACGGCGACAATATCGCCGGCAAAGCCTTCATCGATCGGCGTGCGTTCGAGCCCCCGGAACGCCAGAACTTTGGTGACGCGGCCCTCCTCAACCAGCATCCCGTGCCGGTCGAGCACCTTGACGGGCTGATTGGGTTTCACGCTGCCCGAGAAAATGCGGCCGGTGACGACGCGGCCGAGATAGGGATTGGCCTCGAGAATCGTGCCTAGCATGCGGAACGGGCCGTCCTCGACTTGCGGCGGCGCCACGTGGCGGATGACCAGCTCGAACAGCGGCGCCATGCCGCGATCTTTTGGACCTTCGGGCTTGTCGGCCATCCAGCCCTGCTTGGCCGAACCGTAGAGGATCGGAAAATCGAGCTGTTCCTCGGTCGCATCAAGCGCGGCAAACAGGTCGAAGACCTCGTTGGCGACCTCGGTTGGGCGGGCGTCCGGCCGATCTACCTTATTGATGACGACGATCGGCTTCAGCCCCATTTTCAGAGCTTTCGTCACCACGAATTTGGTCTGCGGCAACGGCCCTTCGGCGGCGTCGACCAGCACCAGCGCGCCATCTACCATATTGAGGATGCGTTCGACCTCGCCGCCGAAATCAGCGTGGCCGGGCGTGTCGACGATGTTGATTCGCGTACCTTCCCAGACCAGCGAGGTCGCCTTGGCGAGGATGGTGATGCCGCGCTCCCGCTCAAGGTCGTTTGAATCGAGCGCCCGCTCGGCGACCCGTTGATTCTCGCGGAAAGCGCCCGATTGCTGCAGCAAACGGTCGACCAGGGTGGTTTTCCCATGGTCGACATGGGCAATGATGGCAATGTTGCGCAGGTTCATGGGGGCGGTGTTAAATTGCTACGGGCCCCGAGGGGCCCGCATGTTGGCCCCGTATATAGTCAGCCGCGGGTGGTTAGCAATGCGGCCGTCGCGATGCTCAATGTGATAGGCTGGGTCTCGTTAACGCCGCTGCCGGTCCCCGGGATAGCCACGGATGGCGGCGGGGTAGATTGAGAGGTCGCTTGCGTTTCTCGCAGTCCACCTGCAACACGCGCCGGATTCTCTGCGTCTTTCCGGCCTATACGCCATCATTCGGCACTTTCGCTCACGCCTACCGGTTAATGCACGACGTGCGGGCCTTCATGCCGCCGCAAGGCCTGCTGGTGATCGCTGCCTACATGCCGGAACACTGGCCGGTGCGTTTCGTCGATGAAAATATTGTGCCAGCAACCGCCGCCGATTTCGCCTGGGCCGATGTCGTCCTCGTCAGCGGCATGCACATCCAGGCACGACAGATTCACGACATCGCGCGCCGCGCCAAAGCCGCCGGTAAAGTCACCGCGCTCGGCGGTCCTTCGGTTTCGGGCGCTCCGGAAATGTATCCGGACATCGATTATCTCCACATCGGCGAGATCGGCGACAGCACTGACCGGCTGATTGCCCGCCTCGATGAGAGTTGTGATCGGCCCGTCGCGCAGGTGCGCTTCGAAACCAGGGAGCGGTTGCCGCTCAGCGATTTTCCGATCCCGGCCTATCATCTCGTTCCGCTCGCCCGATATCTGATGTGCACGCTGCAGTTCTCCAGCGGCTGTCCGTATCTCTGCGAGTTCTGCGACATCCCCAACCTCTACGGCCGGCAGCCGCGGTTCAAGACGCCCGAGCAGATCACCGCCGAGCTTGACGCCATGTGCTCACAGCCGGGTCATCCACCGAGCGTCTACTTTGTCGACGACAATTTCATCGGCAACAAGAAGGCGGCGCGCGAGATGCTGCCGCATCTCGTCGAATGGCAAAAGCAGCGCGGCTATCCGATGCAATTTGCCTGCGAGGCGACGCTGAACATCGCCAAGCAAGCCGAGATTCTGTCGTTGATGCGCGACGCTTACTTCGTCGGCATATTCGTCGGCATTGAAACGCCGGAGTCTGACGCGCTCAAAGCGATGCGCAAGGATCAGAACAATTCGCTGCCGATGATCGATGCGATCAAAACGCTCAACGACTACGGTCTGGAAGTCATTTCCGGCATCATCCTCGGGCTCGATACCGACTCCGACGATACCGAAGCGCGGCTCAAGGACTTCATCGATCTCTCCAACATTCCGACGCTGACCATTAACCTCCTGCAAGCGCTGCCGAAGACGGCGCTGTGGGACCGGCTCCATAAGGCCGGCCGTCTGAATGAGGATCCGCGGCGTGAAAGTAACGTCGTCTTCATGCGGCCTTACGATGAAGTGGTCGCGGCGTGGCACCGGTCGATCGGCTATGCGAACGATCCGGAGCGCCTGTTTGACCGTTTCCGCCATCAGATCGATGCGACGTATGCGAAGCGGATCAAGCCGCCAGCCAGCGGCCAGCTCAGCTGGGCCAACCTGCGGCGCGGAGCGGTGCTCGGCTACAACGTGCTGGTCGAGGTCGGCCTCAAAGCCGACTATCGTCGGGCGTTCTGGCGTGCCGCGCGCCACGCGTTGCGCCGCGGGCGGATCGATGCGGTGTTGTCCATGGGCTTCATGGCTTATCACCTGATCCACTTCACGCGTGAGGCGCTGCGCGGCGATCACAACGCCTCGTTCTATTCGACCAAAGAACACAAAAGCACGCCGATCGACGAGACCGCGCCGCTGTTACAGAAATCGGCCTGACAAGTCGTTCAGTCGGCGGAGATTTGGCGCGGCTTAAATCTTAGGCCGCGCTGCGGCCGGACGGACCCCATGGTCCGAAGTGCACGCCTGCTGGCAGCGCCCGATGCAGCATCAGCATCTCGCCGATAGTTTCTGATGTCACCAGGCCGACCAACCGTCCGGATTCATCGACGACGCCCACGGCGGGTGCCGACTTTTCCTGTAAGAGCCGCAGCGCTTCGTCGAGGGCGCGATTTTTGCTCACGGTGGGGATGCTGACAGTCATGGCGTCGGCAACCCGCGCGTTGGGCCCGCGCTCTCGGAGCGCGCGGATCAGATCATTACGCATCAGCACACCGAGCGGCTTGCCCTGGCCGTCGACCACCGGAAATTCGCCCTGACTCGTGCGCAACAGGGTTTCGACCGCGGCATCGACGTGTTCGTCCGGCGTCAGCGTGGCGAACTGCGTCAGCATTGCGGCGGTAATCGGTACGCCGTGCGCCATGGCGCGGGTCGCCACCAGATGCGCCTCTGCGGAGGCGGCGAGATAGACAAAGATGGCAATGAAGATCAGCAGTGGATTGCCGAACAGGCCGAGGAAGCCAAGGACGAACGCTACTCCTTGGCCGATCATGGCGGCGATTTCGGTAGCGCGGACATAGCCCAGCCGCGATGCCAGCAGCGCCCGCAACACGCGCCCGCCGTCCATCGGAAACGCCGGAAGCAGATTGAACAGCGCGAGGAACAGATTAACCGCCGCCAGGCGATCGATCATGCTGACGCTGCCGTTCTCAAGCGCCGACAGATGTTCGGCGGAGAAATTGGCGCCGCCAATCAAGACCAGCAGAAAAGCAATGACCACGTTGACCGCAGGTCCGGCGATGGCGATGAGAAATTCCTGTCTTGGTTCCTCCGGTATGCGTTCGAGGCGCGACACCCCGCCGATCGGCAGCAGAATCACATCCGGAGTGCGGATGCCAAAACCACGTGCCGCGAAGATGTGTCCGAACTCGTGCAGCAGCACGCACAGGAACAGGAGCACAATGAACAACAGTCCGTTCCACGCCGCTTGCGGGCCGCCGGAAATGTAATTCACGCCAAAAATCCACGCGAGCAGCAAGAGGAAGGTCACGTGGATACGTACCGCCGTGCCGGCGACCGATCCGATGTTCAGCGACCACGACATTCCAGCCTCTTCGGCAGATTCCCGAGAAATCTCGCGCATTGCCGCGCAGCTTGCTAGGTAATCATCGTCCGACCTGTTTACGAGAGCGGCTCGACCCGCGGTCGCCGGCATTGAGGAGGTTCGCACATGGCACAGAAGCTTTCCGGAGAGGCTCGCAGCCGCGCGCTCGGGCGGCTCAAGGGCTGGAGCGAGGTCACCGGCCGCGACGCGATCAGCAAGAAATTCGTGTTCGCGGATTTCAACGAGGCGTTCGGCTTTATGGCCCGCGCCGCGTTGATGGCTGAGAAACTCGATCACCATCCGGAATGGTTTAATGTCTACAAGACCGTGGACGTGACGCTGTCGACCCACGATGCCGGCGGGGTGACCGAGCTCGATATCAAGCTCGCCGAGGCGATGGACAAGTTTGCCGGCTGAGCGCGTAACAGCGCCCGCCTTGCGGCTGCCGTCTTTCGCCACCATCTTTTTGTCGCCAATTCGCAATGCCGCGCGAGGAGCCAATGTCGTTCAGATACGCGTCTGCATCATGGGCGGACATTGAAGCGCTGACGCGCCGTATTGCCGCTGACGAGGCCGGGTTGCGGCGCAGCTTCTGGAAGAAGCTGCGGGGACTGGCGGCGCGTCTGCCGTTCGCGGAAGATCTGATCGCGGCCCATTATTGCGCCTTCGATCGGCAGACGCCGATCCATGTGAAGGCCGCGCTGGTCGGCGCGCTCGCCTATTTCGTGCTACCCACCGACTTCATTCCCGACGTGCTGCCGGTGATCGGCTACACCGACGATGCCGCGGTGCTGGCCACCGCGATCAAACTGGTCGTCTTCGCACATCACGCCCGACCATCGTGAGGCGGCGCAACGCGCCCTCGCGCGCCTGCGCGGCTAGAGCAGTTACGGCCGCAGCACGATTTTTCCCATGACCTTGCGTTCGGCGATGGCTTTGAGTGCCGTCGCGATCTCGGCAAGCGGATAGACCGCGTGCACGTGGGCGCTGAGCTTGCCCTCGGCGCACCAGCGCACGATTTCGGTCATCAGCGCGCGCTGACCGTCCGGCTCACGCAACGCCCATGCGCCCCACAGCACGCCGCGGATGTCGCAGCTCTTGAGCAGCACGAGATTGAGCGGAAGTTTCGGAATTTCGCCGGCGGCAAAACCGACCACCAGATAGCGGCCCTCCCAGCCAAGCGCGCGCACGGCAGGTTCGGCGTAAGAGCCGCCGACCGGATCGTAGACCACGTCGACGCCGCGCTCGCCGCCGAGCCGTTTCAGCGCGCCGCGCAGGTCTTCGCTGGCGTAGTTCACCGTTTCGTCGGCGCCGTGTTTGCGCGCGAAGGCGAGTTTCTCGTCTGAGGACGCGCAGGCGATGACGCGCGCGCCGATGATCTTGCCGATCTCGATGGCGGCAAGGCCGACGCCGCCCGATGCGCCGAGCACAACCAGAGTTTCACCCGATTTCAGTTTGCCGCGCTCGCGAAGCCCGTAGAGCGTCGTGGCGTAGGTTACGGTCAGGCCGGCGGCGCGCTCGAAATCGAGATTGTCGGGGATCTTGACCAATTGTTTGGTGCCGGCGGCGAGAACTTCGCGCGCCGCGCCCCAGCCGGTCGAGCCCATCACGCGGTCGCCCGGCGCAAAATCGGTCACTCCCGCGCCGACGCTTTCAACGATCCCGGCAAACTCCGAGGCCGGCGAGAACGGGAAGGGCGGCTTGTGCTGATATTTGCCGGCGATGATCAGGAGATCGAAGAAATTGAGCGCCGCTGCCTTGATCCGCACCACGGCCTGGCCGGGTCCGGCGGTCGGCGGCGCGATGTCGGCAAGCTGCAGATCGTCTGGCGTGCCGAAACGGGTACACAGGATTGCTTTCATGACGGCCTTGGTCTGTCGTTGGGCGAGGTGGGGAATTAATCGGCGGTGCGCCCATTCATAACCACGAAATGTCCGAACGAGGAAAGGTGGATCCCCTCGGCGGCCGGCCCTCCGCGCTTTTCCGGCCGCCTTGCCGCTGCCGTTTTCGTTCCCAATGCTTCGGAAATGAGTTAAAGTTGAAGGGCTTGGATTTAGACTTCGCGCGGTAGACCCGCGGGGCCGGGATGCTAATCACTCGACAAGGGCAGCTCATATCGTTGCTGCTGGCCGCGGCGGTTGTTGCCGCTCCAGCGCTGGCCCAACAGCCGCCAGCGACGGATCAGGCTCCGGCGCCTGCGGCTGCGCCCGCTACGCCTCCGCCGCCAAAGAAGAAGCCGCACAAGCCCAAGCCTCCCGCGGAAGCGCAGGCCCCCGCAACGACGGAGCCCGCGCCGGCCGCTGAGCCAGGCGCGCCCGCCCCGCCGAAGAAGCCGCACAAGCCCAAGCCGCGCAACGGCCACGGCGCCAGCCACGCCGCCCGCGTCAGCCACCGGCGGCACGAAGCCGACCCTGCTTGGCCAATACGGCGAGTGGGGCGCTTACGCGGCCACGCCCGGCGGCAAGAAAGTCTGCTTTGCCATCGCGAAGCCCGCGACTTCGGAGACCACTCCGCCCGGTCGGCCGCGCAATCCGTCGTACATGTTCATTTCCTCGCGGCCGGGCGACAAGGTGAGCAACGAGGTGTCGATCATCATCGGTTATCCGTTCAAGTCGAGCGCGGAGGCGACGGTGGAGGTCGGCACGACTTCGTTTGCGCTCTATACCCAGCAGGACGGCGCCTGGATCAAGAACGCCACCGAGGAGGCCCGGCTGATCGAGGCGATGCGCGCCGGCCAAAGTGCGGTGGTGAAAGGCACAGTCGGTGAAGGGCACACGAACGACCGACACATTCTCCCTGAAGGGTCTGGCCCAGGCGCTCGATCGCACCGACCGGGACTGCAAGTAGGCTTCGGCGCCGTCAAAACTTGCAGCCGGACAGGCGGTTCGGTCTTCTCCTATCGGGAGAGCGGTGTTAGCCCCATCTATGCTTGGACCGCGTTAGCGTCTTCACTCGGATTGACCATGACTGCCCCGCTTGCCGCCACCCAGCCGGAGGACGTTGCCTCGGCCGCTCTCATCGAGAAGCGGCCGCTTGAGCGTTACGTCGCGCCGGCCAAGCCTTCTTTGGTCGGGCTCTCACGGGCCGCGCTCAGCGACGCACTCGGCGAAGCCGGCGTGCCGGAGCGGCAGCGCCGAATGCGCGTGCAGCAGATTTGGCACTGGCTCTACGTGCGCGGCGCGCAGGACTTCGATGCGATGACCACGCTGTCGAAGGAGCTTCGCGCCGAGCTCGCGGAACGTTTTACGCTGGCGCGGCCGGAAATCGTGGCCGAGCAAGTCTCCGTCGACGGCACGCGAAAGTGGCTGCTGCGGCTGCCCGGCGAGGTCGAAGACCGGCCGCACGAAGTCGAATGCGTCTACATTCCGGAAACCGATCGCGGCACGCTTTGTATTTCCAGCCAGGTCGGCTGCACGCTCAATTGCACGTTCTGCCACACCGGCACGCAGCGTCTGGTGCGCAACCTCACGCCGGGCGAGATCGTCGGGCAGGTGGTGCTGGCGCGCGACCGCCTCAATGATTGGCAGCGAGCGGCGGCACCGGCGGGAGCTGACCCGGAGAAACGTCTTGTCTCCAACGTCGTGCATGATGGGCATGGGCGAGCCGCTGTACAATTTCGAAGCGGTGCGCGACGGCATCAACGTCATCGCCGACGGTGATGGCTTGAGCATTTCCAAGCGGCGGATCACGCTTTCGACCTCGGGCGTCGTGCCCAATATCGTCCGCGCCGGCGCGGAGATCGGCGCCATGCTGGCGATCTCGCTGCACGCGGTGACCGACGAATTGCGCAATGAGCTGGTGCCGCTCAATCGCAAATATCCGCTGCGCGACCTGTTCGAGGCCTGCCGCAACTATCCGGGGCTTTCCAACGCCCGGCGCATCACCTTCGAATATGTGATGCTCAAGGGCGTCAACGATTCGCTCACCGATGCGCGCGCGCTGGTGCGTTTGGTCAAGGGCATTCCCGCCAAGATCAATCTGATCCCGTTCAATCCGTGGCCGGGCACCAAATACGAATGCTCGGACTGGGCGCAGATCGAGAAATTCTCCGAAATCATCTTCGACGCCGGCTATGCCTCTCCGGTGCGGACCCCGCGCGGACGCGACATCCTCGCCGCCTGCGGCCAGCTCAAAAGCGCGACGGAAAAGCTTTCGGCGCGCGAACGGCTGGCGCTGCGGGCCATGGCGATGACGGACTGACGCGGCGCGGGCTATCGGGATGAACCGGATCGCGCTTGCCGTCGTGCTTGGCGTCGCACTTGTCGTCGGCGTCGTCTTCGGTCTCTATCCGCAGCTCGACCTCAAGATCGCGGCGCTGTTCTACGACCCGGCGACGCACGCGTTCATCGCCACGGGGAGCTGGGTACCCCTATGTCCGCGATGCGGCGACGTTGCTGATCACGGCGCTGGTTGCTCCGGCCTTCTTCGCGATCGTCGGCAAGCTGATCATGCCGCGGCGGCGCATGCTGATCGCCGGCCGCGCGGCGCTGTTTCTCAGCGTCTCGCTGGCGGTTGGACCGTTTCTCCTCGCCAACGTGATTTTGAAGGACCACTGGGCGCGCATGCGTCCGACGGACATGGTTCAGTTCGGCGGAGCCGAGCAGATAACGGCATGGTGGGACCCGACCGGGCCCTGCCCGGACAATTGCTCGTTCATCGCCGGCGAACCCTCCGCCGCGTTCTGGACGCTCGCGCCGGCGTCGTTCGCGCCGCCGCAATGGCGGCCGCTTGCCTATGCGGGCGTGCTCGTATTCGGCGCCGCGATGGGCGTGCTGCGCATGGCCGGCGGTGCGCATTTTTTCAGCGATGTCGTCTTCGCCGGCGTGTTCATGTTTTTGGTGGTGTGGACGCTGCACGGCCTGATTTACCGCTGGCGGGGAACGCGGCTGACCGACGAAGCCGTCGAACGCCCGCTGGAACGGGCGGGCCGGGCGCTTCGCGGCGCGCTTGCGCGGCTCGCCGGGCGCAAGCGGCAAAGCTCCTGATGTCCCTGACAACGCCAACGCTCCGCAGCGTGAACGGCTTGCGCCGGTCTTTCGCCCGCCTATAGTCCGCGCGCATTTCGGGGCTTCACAGCCCCAAGCAGGATTTCCACGATGCCCAAAAGTGACGTGAAAAAAGTAGTGCTGGCCTATTCCGGGGGGCTCGATACCTCGATCATCCTCAAATGGCTGCAGACCACCTATGGCTGCGAGGTCGTCACCTTCACCGCCGATCTCGGCCAGGGCGAGGAGCTTGAGCCGGCGCGGGCGAAGGCGATGATGCTCGGCATCAAGCCGCAAAATATCTTCATCGAGGATTTGCGCGAGGAATTCGTCCGCGACTACGTGTTTCCGATGTTCCGCGCCAACGCGGTGTACGAAGGCCAGTATCTGCTCGGCACCTCGATCGCGCGGCCGCTGATTGCCAAGAAGCAGATCGAGATCGCGGAGAAAGTCGGCGCCGACGCGGTCGCCCACGGCGCCACCGGCAAGGGCAACGATCAGGTGCGCTTCGAGCTTGCGTACTACGCGCTCAAGCCCGACGTGAAAGTGATCGCGCCGTGGCGCGAATGGGATTTCAAATCGCGCGAGGCGCTGATTGCGTTCGCCGAGCAGAACCAGATTCCGATCGCCAAGGACAAGCGCGGCGAGGCGCCGTTCTCGACCGACGCCAATCTCCTGCACACCTCCTCGGAGGGCAAGGTGCTGGAAAATCCCGGCACCGAAGTGCCGGATTATGTCTATTCGCGCACGGACGATCCGGAGAATGCGCCAGACAAGCCCGACTATGTCACGATCGAATTTGAACGCGGCGACCCGGTCGCGATCGACGGAAAAAAAATGTCGCCCGCCAGTCTGCTGACGCAGCTCAACACACTGGGGCGCCGGCACGGCATCGGCCGCCTCGATCTGGTGGAAAACCGCTTCGTCGGCATGAAGTCGCGCGGCATGTACGAGACGCCGGGCGGCACCATCCTCCTTGCCGCCCATCGCGGCATTGAATCGATCACGCTCGACCGCGGCGCCGCGCATCTCAAAGACGAGCTGATGCCGAAATATGCCGAGCTGATCTACTACGGCTTCTGGTTCGCGCCGGAGCGCGAGATGCTGCAGGCGGCGATCGACAAGAGCCAGCAATTCGTCTCCGGCAGCGTGCGGCTCAAACTGTACAAGGGCAATGTCGGCGTGGTCGGCCGGCAGAGCAAATATTCGCTCTACGATCAGGATCTGGTGACGTTCGACGAAGGCAAGGTCGCCTACGACCAGCGCGACGCCGAAGGCTTCATTCGCCTCAACGCGCTGCGGCTGCGCACGCTCGGGCAGCGGAAAAGAAAACTGAAACTCGATTAGTGCGCCTGAAGCCAACCGACCGTCAGGCGCGGACGCCGCGCCGACGGCTGGAACTTCGGCGGATCGCTGCCCGGCTTTCCGGGAAAATAATCCCGCTCTGAGCTTCGTGTCCCTAGAGTCGATCGGCTCATCGGCCGGTTCCGTCGTGCGCGTACCGCTAGGTCCGAGCTGCGGACCCTCCAGCGGCGGTTTCGGCTGGTGATGAAATCATCACATGTGCCTTCGGTTTTCTCCGCGTCAGCTCGGCCCTGGAGTGCTTCCCAAAGGGTCGATGCCGGATAGCGGCTGCTGGAGTAAGCGTTTACAGGGCTGTATTGTTCCCGCGCCGGGCAGCTCCGGCGGGGCGCGGCGGTCGCAATTCAGGCGAGCCAAACGGTAGCGGTCTGGATCGCGTCAGGGTCTCCGGAATATTCACATCCACATCGACGAATTGAATGTGGGATTGCTTCTGCGTGTGGCTGCTTCCCTCAGCCCACGGTCCGCCGCTCAATCTCAGATCGCGGACTTCCGCAACATAAAAGCTGCGCCATCCGGGCAATTTCGATCGCGGGCTCGTTTGCGCGCCGATTTGGAAGACGAGTACACGCTCGCGGCCGTCAACCGAGTAGCCGAGGATTATCGGGCACGCCTCGCGATAGCGTCCTTCGAACACGCAGGTGATCTGCTTGCGTTCGCGAACCGCGCGCCAAATTCTTTCGTAGTTGCTGCTCGGCGTCGCCATGTCCCGACTAACGGTACAATGGCCGACAAATCGGTGTAACGTTTAAAGCGCTTTAATCCCCAACGCCCTCACGGCGCATTGTGGCAGACCGCCTCGACGTTGTGACCGTCGGGATCAAACACGAAGGCGCCGTAGTAATTCGGATGGTAATGCGGCCGCAGCCCGGGCGCGCCGTTGTCTTTGCCGCCGGCGGCGAGCGCCGCGCGGTAAAAGGCGTCGACTGCGGCGCGGTCTTTGGCGGCGATGGCGACGTGCAGTCTGCGATTGAGCCCGCCTTCGCCGCCGATCCAGAAATCCGGCTTGCCGTTCGCGCCGAAACCGGCCGCCGGACTGTCGTCCCTGATCCTGCCGGACCTCCATGACAATCGTATATCCGAGCGGCGCCAGCGCCTTCGTGTAAAAGGCCTTGGATCGCGCGTAGTCAGCCACCGGGAAACCGAAATGATCAATCACGGTACGTCCTCCCGCGCGGCGGCGCGCCTTCTACACCTGCCGCTCGACCAGCATCCGCTTGATCTCGGCGATCGCCTTCGCCGGATTGAGGTGCTTCGGGCAGGCCTTGGCGCAGTTCATGATGGTGTGGCAGCGGTAGAGCCGGAACGGGTCTTCCAGATCGTCGAGCCGCTCGCCGGTCGCCTCATCGCGGGAATCCACGATCCAGCGGTTCGCCTGCAAGAGCGCGGCCGGGCCGAGATAGCGCTCCGAGTTCCACCAATAGCTCGGGCACGAGGTCGAGCAGCAGGCGCAGAGAATGCATTCGTAGAGCCCGTCGAGTTTCTGCCGGTCGTCGTGGCTTTGCTTCCATTCCTTCTGCGGCGTCGGCGAAACCGTCTGCAGCCACGGCTTGATCGAGGCGTGCTGGGCGTAGAAGTTGGTGAGGTCGGGCACGAGATCCTTGACCACCGACATATGCGGCAGCGGGTAGATGCGCACCGCGCCGCTCATGTCGCTCATCGCCTTGGTGCAGGCCAGCGTGTTGGTGCCGTCGATATTCATCGAGCAGGAGCCGCAAATGCCTTCGCGGCACGAGCGGCGGAAGGTCAGCGTCGGGTCGATGTTGTTCTTGATCCAGATCAGCGCGTCGAGAACCATCGGGCCGCAATCGCCGGTGTCGACGTAATAGGTATCGATGTGCGGATTGGCGCCATCGTCCGGGTTCCAGCGATAGACGCGGAACTCCCGTTCCGCCTTGGCCTTCGCCGGATGCGGCCAGGTTTTGCCTTCGCCGACCTTGGAATTTTTTGGCAGCGTGAACTGAACCATTGAATCCTCAATGCGCCCGTGTGTTGCCGGGCGTGTTAGTAAACCCGCTTCTTCGGCTCGATATAGGACACATCGTTGGTCATCGTATAAGTGTGCACCGGCCGGTAATCGATGGTGACTTTTCCGGTATTGGTATCGAGCCACGACAGCGTGTGCTTCATCCAGTCCTTGTCGTCGCGCTCGGGGAAATCCTCGCGCGCGTGAGCGCCGCGGCTTTCGGTGCGATTGGCGGCGGAGTCCATCGTTACGACGGCCTGCTCGACCAGGTTGGCGAATTCCAGCGTCTCGATCAGGTCCGAGTTCCAGATCAGCGAGCGGTCGCTGACGCGGACGTCGGCGATGCCGTCAAATACTTCGTGGATGAGCTTGGAGCCTTGCTGCAGCACCTCGCCGGTACGGAACACGGCGCAATTGCTCTGCATCACGTGCTGCATTCTGGCGCGCAGTTGTGCAGTCGGCGTGCGAGCCCGAGGCGTTGCGGAACTTGTCGAGCCGCGACAGCGAACGCTCGGCGGAATCCTTCGGCAATTCGGGCTGTTTGTCGTTGGGGGTGAGGATTTCGGCGCAGCGCAGCGCTGCCGCGCGGCCAAACACGACCAGATCGATCAGCGAGTTCGAGCCGAGCCGATTGGCGCCGTGGACCGAGACGCACGCCGCTTCGCCGAGCGCCATCATGCCGGGCACGACGTGGTCGGGATTGCCGTCTTTCTTGGTCAGCGCCTCGCCGTGATAGTTCGTCGCGATGCCGCCCATGTTGTAATGGGCCGTCGGCACGATCGGCACCGGCTCGTGGGTGAGATCGACTCCGGCGAAGATGTGCGCCGACTCGGTTATTCCGGGCAGCCGCTCGGCCAGGATCTTCGGATCGAGATGGTCGAGATGCAGGAAGATGTGATCCTTCTTCGGCCCGACGCCGCGGCCTTCGCGGATTTCGATGGTCATGGCGCGGGAGACCACGTCGCGCGAAGCGAGGTCCTTGGCCGACGGCGCATAGCGCTCCATGAAGCGCTCGCCTTCCGAATTGACCAGATAGGCGCCTTCGCCGCGCGCGCCTTCGGTGATGAGCACGCCGGCGCCATAGACGCCGGTCGGATGGAATTGCACGAATTCCATGTCTTCGAGCGGCAGCCCGGCGCGCAACACCATGGCGTTACCGTCGCCGGTTTGCGTATGCGCGCCGGTGCAGGAGGCGTAGATGCGCCCGTAGCCGCCGGTCGCCAGGATCGTCATCTGCGCGGAAAAGCGATGGATGGTGCCATCGTCGAGGTTCAGCGCAACGACGCCGCGGCAGCGGCCATCGTCGTCCATCATCAGATCGATGGCGAAATATTCGATGAAAAACTCGGCAGAATGGCGCAGCGCCTGCCCGTACATGGTGTGCAGCATGGCGTGACCGGTGCGGTCGGCGGCGGCGCAGGTGCGCTGCGCGGTGCCCTTGCCGTAATGGGTGGTCATGCCGCCGAATGGCCGCTGATAGATCTTGCCGTCCTCACGACGCGAAAACGGCAGGCCCCAATGCTCCAGTTCGTAGACCGCTTCCGGCGCGTTGCGGCACATGTATTCGATTGCGTCCTGGTCGCCGAGCCAGTCGGAACCCTTGACGGTGTCGTACATGTGCCAGCGCCAGTCGTCCTCGCCCATATTGCCGAGCGCGGCCGCAATGCCGCCCTGAGCTGCAACGGTATGCGAGCGCGTCGGGAATACCTTGGTGATGCAGGCGGTGCGCAGGCCCGCTTCGCTGCAGCCGACGACGGCGCGCAGCCCCGCGCCGCCGGCGCCGATGATGACGACGTCGTACGCGTGGTCCTCGATCGGATAGGCGCGGCCGTTCACACCGGGCGCTGCGCTTCCTCCGTTGGATCCGTTTGTCGCCATGCTCAAAGTCCGAATGAAAGCTTGAAGAGGCCATAGAGCGCGGTCAGGCCCACGGCGATGGTGAAGAAGGTATTGGCCATGATCAGAACGAGCTTCGCGAGTTCGTCGTGCACGTAATCCTCGATGATCACCTGCATGCCGATGCGCATGTGCACGGTGATCGAGACGATAAACAACAGCATGATGACGGCGACGAGCGGCGAGCCCAGGATCTGCGCGGCGGCGGCCTGATTCCGGCCGAGCAGCATGATGATGATGATCACCACCGCGATGGTCAGCGGAATATTGGCGACGGCGGTCAGGCGCTGCCGCCAGAAGTGGCCGGTGCCGGAATGGGCTGCGCCGTGGCCGCGCACCCGCGCGAGCGGTGTGCGGATGTGCTTGAGCGCCTCGCTCATCGCGGCCCTCCCATCGCCAGGAGCCCGACGACCCACAGCAAGACCGTGATTGCAATCGAGCCGATCAGGTTGGCGGCGGCGAGCCATTCGCGCTCGTTCGGACCCAGGCCGCGCCCGGTGTCCCAGATCAGGTGGCGAATGCCGCCAAGCATGTGATGGATCAGCGCCCAGGTGTAGCCGAACAGAATCAGGCGGCCGATGATTGAGCCGGCGAACCATTCGAACTTCGCATAGCCGTTGGGTCCGGCCGCCACGGCCAGGAACCACCAGGCCAAAAGGACGGTGCCGAAATAGAGACCGGCTCCGGTGATGCGATGCGCAATCGACATCATCATCGTCAGCATCGGCCGGTAGATTTGCAGGTGCGGCGAAAGCGGTCGCGCTGCGGGGGCCTTGGTTTCGGCCATTGTGGTCATCCGAATTCGCCAGGCGGGGCGCCAAGCTTGGAACTGTTCCTATCTAATCCGTGGGCAAGCCGCAACGGAACGATAGTCTCTGTCCACGCGTTCTCGCGTCCTTTACTTCGCTCAGCGCGAAAGAATAATATCAAAATTCATTGTTGCAATTGGCATTATGCAAAGCTTGGCTTCGTCAAATACGAAGGAAGGTATCGGAATATGCGGTTCGATCTTGCCGATCTCAGCCTGTTTCGTCACGTCGTCGAAGCCGGCAGCATTACCCACGGTGCCGAGCGCGCGCATCTGGCGCTGGCGGCCGCCTCGACGCGCATCCGCAATATGGAGGCGGCGCTCGGCGTGGCGCTGGTCACGCGGGGAAGGGCCGGCGTCACGCCCACTCAAGCCGGCCGCACGCTGCTCCAGCATGCCCGCACCATCCTGCGCCAGGCCGAACGGCTGCATGAGGATCTCGGGGCTTATGGCGGCGGCCTCGCCGGCCAAATCCGGGTGTTGTCGAACACCAACGCTTTGACCGAGTTTTTGCCGGAGGCGCTTAGCTCGTTCCTCGCCAAGCACCCGAACGTCAGCGTCGATCTGGAAGAGCGTCTGAGCGACGAAATCGTCGGCCTGATTGCCGAGGGCGTCGCCGATCTTGGCATTGTCGCCGGCACCGTCGATGCCGGCGCGCTCGAGACTTATCCGTTCCGCCGCGACCGCTTCGTGCTGGTAGTGGCGCGGCGGCATCCGTTGGCGAAACGCGCCAAAATCAATTTTGAGGACGTTCTCGAACACGATCTGGTCGGGCTCGACCGCGCCAGCGCGTTGCAGCGCTTCCTCGCCAGCAAAGCGGTGCGGATCGGCCGGCCGCTTCGGCTGCGCGTCCAACTGCGAAGCTTCGACGCGGTGTGCCGGCTGGTCGAATGCGAGGTCGGGATCGGCATCGTGCCGGAAACGACCGCGCGCCGCGTCGCCAAGACCATGGCGATCGCGGTGGTCCCGTCTGACGGATGCGTGGGCAGTACGCGATCTGACCATCTGCATCCGCAGCACGAAGGAGCTGCCGCTCTACGCGCGACAGCTGGTCGAGCACTTGCGCGCGCAAAGCTGAACCTTATTTTTGAAAGACTGAAGGGTGGCGATGGCTCAAACTTGCTAGAAACCCCCGGCCAGTGCAGATTTAGGCCGTAACCGAGGTCAACAATGTCCGGTCGCCTTGTTCGACTGCTCGCACTTGCGCTGTGTCTCTGGACCACGGGCCTAAGCGCCCAAACGCTGCCGCTCCCGGACAATCTGACGGATCTCAATTCCGAGCAGGGCGAAAAATTCTTTTTTGAAAGCGGTGCGCAGCAAAGCTATTTCGCGGTTGTCGATAATTTCGTCACCCAGAAGACCCAGGCTTATTGCGGCGTTGCCAGCATCGTGATGGTGCTCAATGCGCTGCACACGCCGGCGCCGACCACCCCAGAATATCAGCCCTATCACACCTTCACGCAGGACAATGTACTCGACGAGCACACCGACGCGATCCTGCCGCGCGAGGTTCTCGCCCGGCAAGGCATGACGCTCGATCAGCTCGGGGCGCTGCTTGGCCTGCACCCGGCGACCGTCGAGGTGCACCATGCGGAGGACGGCGGCCTCGATGCGTTCCGCGCCAGCGCGCGCGATTATCTCGCTACCAAGGATCACTTCGTGATTGTGAACTATCTGCGAAAAGCAATCAGGCAGGAGCGCGGCGGCCATATCTCGCCGCTCGCCGCCTATGACGCCAAATCGGATCGCTTTCTGATTCTTGACGTCGCGCGCTACAAATATCCACCCGTCTGGGTCACGGCTTCGGACCTGTTCGCTGCGATGAACACGACGGATTCCGCCAATAACAACAAAACGCGCGGCTACGTTCTCGTCACCAAGGCGGTGGTCCAATAGTCCCTCAGGCGTTTGTTCGGATCTCGCTCAACAACGTCCTTTCAGGCTTTAGCCGCGATCGGGTTTTCAAAGGAAGATTTATCCATCAGACTTTCTGCGTGATTACGTTTTGCAAGAGTCCGAGACGATGCATAAGCCGAGGATGGAAGCGTGATGCAGGATGGCGGCGCCACTACTGTGAGCCGGCGCGATCTGCTGTCGCTGATCGGCACGCTCGCCGGCAGCGCGGCGATGTATCACGCCATGACCAGCCTCGGGTTTGCTTCGGACTCAGGCTACAAAGGTCCGGTCAAGCTTGGCGGTGATGTTAAAGGCGCCTCTGTGCTCATTCTTGGCGCCGGCCTGGCCGGGATGACAGCGGCGCTGGAACTGCGCAACGCCGGCTACAAGGTTCAGGTTCTGGAATTCAACAACCGCCCGGGCGGCCGCAACTGGACGCTCCGCGGTGGCGACAAATATATCGAGCTCGGCGGCTTCAGCCAGAGCTGCGAATTCGAGCAGGGACTCTATCTAAATCCCGGGCCGTGGCGGATTCCGTATCACCATCGCGCGGTGCTCGATTACTGCAAGCGCCTGAACGTCGCGCTCGAACCGTTCGTCGAACTCAATCACAATGCGCTGCTGCATGCTTCCGGCGCGTTCGGCGGACGGCCGCAGCGCATCCGCGACATCCAGGCCGATTTTCAGGGCCAGATCGCCGAGCTTTTGGGCAAGGCGACCGCGCAGGGCAAACTCGACGAAGCGGTTTCGGCGGACGACAAGGAGATCCTGCTGCAGGCGCTGCGATCATGGGGCGCGCTCGATCAAAACTACGCCTACAAAGCAAACCCGAGCTCCGCCGAATTTCGCGGCTATGCGAAGGGGCCCGGTGGCGGCCTCGGCGCGGCGCCGGTTCCCGGCGAGCCGATCGATTTGTCGGACATTCTCAAGTCGCGGCTGTGGCGATATCTGCAGAATTTTTCGATGCATCTATTTCAGACCACGATGTTCGAGCCGGCCGGCGGCATGGACATGATCGGCAAGGCGTTCGCCCGCGAAATCGGCGGTCTCATTCGCTATGACGCCAAAGGTCACCCGGATCGCGCAGGACGATCGCGGCGTCACCGTCACCTATGTCGACGCCAAAGCCCCCGCGGCAGTAGCAAACGGCGCGGGCCGACTGGTGTGTTTGCACCATTCCGCTCTCCATTCTCAGTCAGATCCCGATGAACGTCGGCGGTCGCCTGAAAGCGGCGATCGAAGCGGTGCCTTATGCCTCGGCCGTCAAGATCGGTTTGCAGTTCAAGCGCCGGTTCTGGGAGGAGGATGACGCGATTTACGGCGGGATCAGCTTCACCGATCTGCCGATCCGGCAAATCGGTTATCCGAGCGCAGGTCTTAATCGCGGCGGCCGCGCCGTGTTGCTGGGCGCGTATATTTTCGAAGGTTCGAACGCCTACGAATTCGCGTCAATGCCTCCGGCGGAGCGCGTCGCCCGCGCAGTGGCTTTGGGTGCCCAGATCCATCCGCAATATCCAGCCGAGTTTGAGAACGGCGTCGCGGTAGCGTGGCATCGGGTGCCGTTCACGCTCGGATGCGCCGGCTATTGGACCGAGAAGACGAGAGCCGAGCATTACGACGATCTCTGTCAGATCGACGGCCGGATCGTGCTGGCGGGCGAGCATGCATCCTACCTTCCGGCATGGCAGGAAGGCGCGATCCTGTCGTCGCTCGACGCCATCACGCGGCTGCACGAGCGCGTGGTCAAGACATGACGCGTCCCATGCGAAGCGAGCCGATGCAATGCGCGTCGAGACCACGTCTTGCCGTGGCGTTTGCAGCCGCGACGCTCGTTGCGCTGCTGTCCTGTTTTGCCGCCACCGCGCCGGCGCAAACCGTAAAGGATAGTGCGGCGCGTGGTTCAGCCGAAACTACGCTCAGCACCAGTTTCAGATTCGCCGAACAAAGCGGTGAGGCGCTCTACGCTAACAGTTGCCAAGCATGCCACATGCCGGACGGCAAAGGCGCGACCGGCGGGGGAACCTATCCGTCACTTGCCGGCGACCAAAATCTCGCAGCTCGCGGCTATCCAGTTCATGTTGTCGTCAACGGGCAACGGGGCATGCCGCCGATTGGTTTCATAATGAGTGACGATCAGGTTGCCGCCGTCGTGAACTACGTGCGCACGCACTTCGGCAATCATTACGACGACGCGGTGACGAAAGACGAGGTCAAAGCCGCCCGCCCCTGAATGTCCGGATCGTCACCGCGGCATCAGCACCCAATAATCCAGATCGAGCAAAACCGCCGGATCGTATTCGTCGCCGGACTTGAACGGAAAATCCTCGCAGGGCCGGTCGCGCGTCGCAATGGTGCGCAGCCGCAGCGCGCCGACGTCGTCGCGACCCGGCAGTTCGGATTTCGCCAGCACTTCCGACCACGCAAAGATGGTGCCGCCGGCGAACAACGGCGCCACGTGGCGGCCGCCATTGATGGCGGCAATGTGAAAGGCATTGGCGAACCCGTTGAAGCTCAGCGAGCGGGCAAGCGAGATCACATGGCCGCCATAGATCAGCCGGCGGCCGAAGCGGCCTTTGCCTTCGATGTACTGATTGAAGTGGATGCGCGCGGTATTTTGGTAGAGGCGCGTAGCAGTCATATGCTCCGCCTCTTCGACGGTGATGCCGTCCAGATGATCGACGCGCTCGCCGACTTCATAATCGCCGAAGCGATAGGGACTGCCTGCCAGAGCATCATCGTAGGCCGATAGATCGATCGGCGGGCAGGCTTCGCTCAACACCTTCGGATCGAGCACGGTCGGCAGGCGTGGCACATGATCGCCGGGCGCGGGCGCGGCTTCGTCGCGTTTGCGCACCATCACCCAGCGGACGTACTCGAGTACCGACGTGCCGTTCTGATTGGACCCGGTGGTGCGGACGTAGACGATGCCGGTCTTGCGGCTCGAATTCTCCTTCAGGCCGATGACTTCAGAGAGGGCGCTCAGCGTATCGCCGGGATACACCGGCGCGCGGAAATAACAGCCGGCATAACCGAGATTGGCGACGGCGTTGAGCGAAATGTCGGGGACGGTTTTGCCGAACACGATGTGGAATACAAGGAGATCGTCAACCGGCGCGCGCGGATAGCCGATCGCCTTGGCGAACTCATCGGACGACTGCACCGCAAAGCGTGGTCCGAACAGACCGTTGTAAACGGCGACATCGCCGGTGGTCACGGTGCGCGGCGTGGCGTGCCGGATCACCTGGCCGATGCGGAAATCTTCGAAGAAATTGCCGGGACTCGTCTTAGCCATCAATTAACCCTTTGCATCACCACCCGGCGTGGCGTTCGCGTTTCATACCCGAACGGCAGTCTGGCGCAAGGCGGTGAGGCTTCTGAACCGGCAGGCTTTTTCGGATCTGCCGCGTTCACGCAGCCGTGACGGGCCGGCTGAAACCGCGCGCGAAGCGCCCCCGTATCTCGATGTGAGACGCAATGCTGCGCGTCTTGCCGGTGTCTCACCGGCAATCTCGATCGCAACCTTTCAAATGCCAATGATGGAGCTCCTCATGTCCAAGCGTTTCGCTTTGCTCGCCGCTGCGGCGGCTCTCGCACTGACTGCAACCGTAGCCGCTCCGCTCGCCGCGGAATCGATGTCGGAAAAGACCGTCAATGTCGGCGGCGCGCCGATGTATCCGTCGAAGAACATCATCCAGAACGCGGTGAATTCGAAGGATCACACCACGCTGGTCGCGGCGGTGAAGGCCGCCGGCCTGGTCGACACGCTCTCCGGCCCCGGCCCGTTCACGGTGTTCGCGCCGACCAACGCCGCGTTCGCCAAGCTGCCGGCCGGCACGGTCGACAATCTGCTCAAGCCGGAAAACAAGGCCATGCTGGTCAAGGTGCTGACCTATCACGTCGTCCCCGGCCGCATGACCGCCGTCAACTTGATGAAGGCGGTCAAGGACGGTGAAGGCGCGGCGAAACTCAAGACCGTCGCCGGCGAGGACATTTGGGTCAAGCAAGCCGGCCCCGGCAAACTCACCATCACCGACTCCAAGGGCGATGTCGCCATGGTCACGATCGCCGACGTGCTGCAGTCGAACGGCGTCATTCACGTTATCGACACCGTGCTGCTTCCCTAAGGTTCCCGCATGTGAACTGCCCTCTCCCCGCCCTCGGGGAGAGGGATTTTCTGCGACGAAGCAACTCACGCCGCTGTGTTGCGGCTTTGATCTCCCCGTGACACGAATGTGAGCGCCTGGGTGACGGCGTGTTTGTTATAAGCTCAAGCGACATCGGACAGATGCCAAGGCGCACAAATGCCATGACGATCGAAGCCACACTTGGTCCATCGCTCGCGCCGCGCAGCACGCGCGCCGCTCGTCATCCACCCGCGCTGGGTACGGGTAACGCACTGGATCAACGCGCTGGCGATGCTGATGATGATTGGTTCCGGCTGGCAGATCTACGACGCTTCGCCGCTGTTCGGTTTCGTCTTTCCCAGGCAAATCGCGCTCGGCAATTGGCTCGCCGGCGCATTGCTATGGCATTTCGCGGCGATGTGGCTGCTCATGATCAACGGCGTCGTCTACATCGCGCTCGGCATCTTGACCGGCCGTTTCCGCCGCAAGCTCTTTCCCCTGTATCCGCGCGACGTTTTTCACGACCTGTTTGCCGCGCTGCGCGGCCGGCTCTCGCACGACGATCTTTCAGTTTATAACGCCGTGCAGAAGCTTCTTTATCTCGGCATTCTGCTCACCGGCGTAGTGATCGTCCTGTCGGGTCTGTCGATCTGGAAGCCGGTGCAGTTCCACTATTTCACCAGTTTCTTCGGCGGCTACGACACCGCGCGCTATGTGCACTTTGCCGCCATGACCGCGATTGTGGCGTTTCTGGTCGTGCACGTGGCGCTTGCCGTCCTGGTGCCGAAGAGCCTGCGGGCGATGATTGTCGGCCGCTGAGCGACGAGGAGCCAAACGTGCCGCGTTCCCGCAAACAAACTACCGGGCGTCGATCCCAAGCTCCTGATCAAGGATGCGGCGAAGCTTTTGCCCGAGCCATCGCGGCGGTTGTTTTTGCGCGGCGCCGCGAGCCTCGGCGCGCTCGCGGTGCTGTCGGGCTGCGATATCGTCGACGGCGAAACCTCGGAGAACGCGCTCCGCGTCATCTCGACCTTCAACGATCGGGTTCAGGCGCTGTTGTTCAACCCGAACACGCTGGCGCCGGAATATCCGGAGAGCGCCATCAAGCGGCCGTTTCCGTTCAACGCCTATTACAGCGAGGACGAGGCGCCGGATATCGACGGCGAGCCAGTGGCAGCTCGAAATCGGCGGCCTGGTCGACAACAAGAAACCGTGGACGCTGCCGGAATTGTACAAGCTGCCGGAGGTCTCCCAGATCACGCGCCACATTTGCGTCGAAGGCTGGAGCGCGATCGGCTCCTGGCAGGGCGTGAAGTTTTCCGATTTCCTCAAGCTGATCGGCGCCGATACCACGGCCAAGTACGTGTGGTTCCAGTGTGCCGAAGGCTATTCGAACACCATCGACATGCCGACCGCGCTGCATCCGCAGACCCAGCTGACGCTAAAATTCGACCATCAGATCCTGCCGCGCGCCTACGGGTTTCCGATGAAAATCCGCATTCCCACCAAGCTTGGCTTCAAGAACCCGAAATACGTCACCGCCATGTGGGTGCAGAACAACGACGCCGGCGGCTATTGGGAGAACCAGGGCTACAACTGGTTCAGCGGACCTGGGCTTGCAGCGCAAAGCGCGAGACAGCCTGGCGCTCATTGGCACGCTCGCGTTACTTCTTATAGCCGTGCTCGCGCAGGATCTTGTCGAACGACTCGGTCGCTTTCGCCTGAATTTCCTGGAGGCGTGGCACCAGCGTGGCGGTGAATTCTCCCATCACCACCGGCATTTCGTGCAGCGCTTTGCTGCCGATCGCGGTGCGGTAGAACGCTGTCAACTCCTTGAGCTCATCGACGGTAAAGTGCCGCGCGTAAATTGCAGGCGCCGCCTTCAAGACGTCGGTGACGAAGGCGAGCTCGAGCCGGTCGAACTCCTTGCGCATTTCGGCAATGGTCGCGTCGTCGATTTTTTCCGCCCGCGCACTCTGTTCGACGCTGGGCCAGAACGCATTGGTGATCTGGGTGGTGAGCTGCTTAAGAGTGTCGCCCGACACGATGGTAAAAAGTTCGTTGGCTGCTTGCAGCGCCTCGGGCGAAGGCGCCTCGTCGGCGCGAGCGTGGGTCCCAAATCCGGCAAAGAGCACCCCGGCAATCAGCAGGTGAAACATTCGCATGATCGGAATTCTCCGTTGACCGTGCACGTTAGCACTTTCGGGGCCGCATGGCCGCAAGCTTGCCAAGCCGCTCGGCGGGCTTTAGCAATCCTGCCGCTGTATCTCGGGAGGCGTGATTTATGGCCAGTTACAAGCTTCTTCTGCTCGCCGGCGACGGCATCGGTCCCGAGGTGATGGCCGAAGTAAAGCGGCTCCTGGGTTTCCTCGCCAAGGCCGGCATCGCCACGTTCGAAATCGAGGAAGGGCTGGTCGGCGGCAGCTGCTACGACGCGCACAAGGTCGCAATCACCGAGGAAACCATGGCGAAGGCGCACGCCGCCGACGCCGTCATTTTCGGCGCGGTTGGCGGGCCGAAATGGGACAATGTGCGGCTACGATGTACGCCCCGAGGCCGGGCTCCTGCGGCTGCGCAAGGATCTCGCGCTGTTCGCCAACATCCGGCCGGCGATCTCCTATCCGGCGCTGGCCGATGCGTCGAGCCTCAAGCGCGAGGTGGTCGAGGGGCTCGACATCATCATCCTGCGCGAACTCACCGGCGGCGTCTATTTCGGCGAGCCGAAAACCATCACCGATCTCGGCAACGGGCAGAAGCGCGCCGTCGATACGCAGGTCTATGACACTTACGAGATCGAGCGCATCGCGCGGGTTGGCTTCGAGCTCGCCCGCAAGCGGCGCAACAAAGTCACCTCGATGGAAAAGCGCAACGTCATGAAGACCGGCGTGCTCTGGCGCGAGGTGGTCGCCGACGTGCACGCGCGCGAATACAAGGATGTCGAGCTTGAGCACATGCTGGCGGATGCCGGCGGCATGCAGCTGGTGCGCTGGCCGAAGCAGTTCGATGTCATCGTCACCGATAATCTGTTCGGCGACATGCTGTCGGACATCGCGGCGATGCTGACCGGCTCGCTCGGCATGCTGCCGTCGGCTTCGCTCGGCGAAGTCGATGCCAAGACCAAGCGGCGCAAGGCGCTGTACGAGCCGGTGCACGGCTCCGCCCCCGACATCGCCGGCAAGGGCATCGCCAATCCGATCGCCATGCTGGCGTCATTCGGCATGGCGCTCCGCTACTCTTTCAATCTGGGCAAGGAGGCGGACCTGCTCGACGCGGCGATCGCCGCGACGCTGGCCAAGGGATTGCGCACCGCCGACATCAAGTCGGAAGGGAGCAAAGTCGTCAGCACCTCGGAAATGGGCGAAGCGATCGTCGGCGAACTGGAACAGCTCACGACAAGCACTAGCGGCGCCTGGAGCGCCGCCGAAACTGCGCGATTTGCAGCTGGCTCAGTACGGAGTCGGATAGCCCGGACTAAATCCCGGTATCAGCCACGGTTGCGCCAGCGGAGAACCGCCGACGCCGGCGGTATCGGGGCCGAAATACCAATAAGGCCGGCCCGGATCGCCACCCGGCGGAAATGCGTAGTCGTTCGTCCGCGGGTAGCCCACCGGGACTTCGTTGCCGACGTCAAGATAAGAGCGCCGCGGCACGACGATCACGGTCGTGGTGCCGTCCGGATTGTGGATGATGGTGCGGGTCGGCTGAATTACCGTGCCGCTCGCTGATCGAAGCACCACCGGCGGCTTTTTCTTGGTATGGGTCGGCGCATTGGTCGGGGTTTGCGCGAAGGCGGCCATCGAGGCAGCCGAAACCATGGCTAACGCTGCAATACCGACGACAAATACAAATTTGCGCATGGCTCCTCTCTTTTCGCCGATCGCGTAGAGTAGCTGGTTTGCGCCTATGGCGATAGCCCATTGGCAACCGAGCGCGTTGTCATAGGTTCCGGCGGCTTGATTCCTCGATTCACCTGGCCGTTTACACAATTTCGCGTCCGATGGCGCACTCTATCGTTTCTACTGTGCGATCTGCGTAATAGACTCGGCTCAGAATGCTGCGAGTTAGCGAGGCGCTGCCCATGCTCACACGACGAAGGCTTTTGGAAGCCACCGGTGCAGGTCTTGCTGTTGCCGGCGGCGGTTTAGGCCTGCCGCCACCGTTCGCAAGCCGCGTCCGCGGGCGTTGCTTTGCCGCCGGGCTTACCTGCCGGCGTTGATCTCGAGGCGGCAATGGAATCGCTGCCGGGCAAGCAGCCGCTCATCAAGCTCGCCTACCGCCCGCCCAATTACGAAGCGCCGCTGGAATATTTCAGCACGCCGATTACGCCGAATGACCGGTTCTACGTCCGTTATCATCTTGCCGATATCCCCGACATCGACGCCGCGGCTTACAAGCTCGCGATCGGCGGCGAGGGGGCCGACGGCAAGCTCGAGATCACGCTCGATGATCTGAAGAAACTTCCGGCTTATGAGATCGTCGCGGTCAACCAGTGCTCGGGCAACCGCCGCGGCCTGTCGAACCCGCACGTGCCCGGCGTGCAATGGGGCTACGGCGCCATGGGCTGCGCGCGCTGGAAAGGCGCCAGGCTCAAGGACCTTCTCGACAAGGTCGGCATCAAAAAAGAAGCGATCGAAGTCGCTTTCAACGGCGCCGACGGGCCGGTCTTCGACCAGACGCCGGATTTCATCAAGAGCCTGCCGCTCTGGAAAGCGATCGACGAATCGACGCTGATTGCCTATGAGATGAACGGCGAGCCATTGCCGCATTTCAACGGCTATCCGGCGCGCCTGATCGTGCCGGGCTGGACCGGCACCTATTGGATGAAGCACCTCGCCAGCATCGAGATATTGACCAAACCGCTGGGCGGCTTCTGGATGAACCCGGCCTATCGCATTCCGCTCGGCCAGTTCCCGATGGTCGCGCGTTTCACCTCCCAGGAGACCGCGACCAACACGCCGATCACGGAGATGGTGATCAACTCGCTGATCACCAGCCACGCTGATGGCGCTCAAGTGAAAGTCGGCCGGGTGACAATGAGCGGTCTCGCCTGGGACGCCGGCTACGGTATTCGCGCCGTGGAAGCTTCGACCGACGGTGGGCAAACCTGGACGTCGGCGAAACTTGGCGACGATCTCGGACGTTACGCTTTTCGGCCCTGGAGCTTTGATCTGACAGCAAAGCGCGGCAAGAACACCGTGATGGTCAACGCCACCAACAAGATTGGCCAGACCCAGACGGCGACGTTGCTGTTTAACCCGGCCGGCTACCACAACAACGTCATGCAGAGTGTGACGTTGATAGCCGCGTGAGGTCAAAGCCGATGCGCGCGCTCCTCCTCACATTGACAGCTCTTGCGGCTGCCTTCGCCACCTCATCATACGCCGAGGAACAGCCCGTTAATCTCAAAGCGGCTCCGGGCCTCGATCAGGTCGAAGGCAATTGCGGCGCCTGCCACAGCCTAGATTACATCGAGATGAACTCGCCGTTCCTGAATGCGGCCGGGTGGAACGCCGAAGTAACGAAGATGATCAAGGCCTTCGGCGCCCCGATCAGCGAGGCCGACGCCAAGGCCATTGCCGACTATCTGGCGAAGAATTACGGCTCGTAAAGCGATCCCGGCTAGCCTTGATCCACGTTGTGTTGGGGCCATTTCTCCCCTACAAGCGCGTCCGCTGGCGACGCCGCTGTGCGGGCGCGCGGCCAAGTTTTGATGGAGTTTGACGATGGGTTTCACCGTCGCAGTCGTCGGGGCGACCGGCAATGTCGGCCGCGAAATGCTCAACATCCTCGCCGAGCGGTCGTTTCCGGCCGATGAGGTCGTGGCGCTCGCCTCGCGCCGCAGCATGGGCGTGGAAGTGTCCTATGGCGACCGGACGCTGAAGGTCAAAGCGCTGGAGCATTATGACTTCTCCGGTATCGATATCTGCCTGATGTCGGCGGGCTCGGCGGTGTCCAAGGAATGGTCGCCGAAGATTGCCGCCGCCGGCGCGGTGGTGATCGATAATTCGTCGTGCTGGCGCTACGATTCCGACGTGCCGCTGATCGTGCCTGAGGTCAATGCCGACGCGGTCACCGGTTTTCGCAAGCGCGGCATCATCGCCAATCCCAATTGCTCGACCGCGCAGCTCGTCGTCGCGCTCAAGCCGCTGCACGACCGCGCCAAGATCAAGCGCGTCGTGGTCGCCACCTATCAATCGGTCTCGGGCGCCGGCAAGGATGCGATGGACGAACTGTTCTCGCAGACCAAGGCGGTGTTTCAGATCGACGAGATCGAATCGAAGAAGTTCCCCAAGCGCATCGCCTTCAACGTCATCCCGCAGATCGACACCTTCATGGAGGATGGCTACACGCGGGAAGAGTGGAAGATGGTGGTCGAGACCAAGAAGATCCTCGACCTTAAGATCAAGCTCGTCGCCACCTGCGTCCGCGTGCCGGTCTTCATCGGGCATTCTGAAGCGGTCAATATCGAGTTCGAGAACCCGATCACGGTCGACGAGGCCCGCGATGTCCTGCGCAACGCGCCGGGCTGCATTGTCATCGACAAGCACGAGCCGGGCGGCTACGTGACCCCCTACGAGTGCGCCGGCGAGGACGCGACCTATATCAGCCGCATCCGTGAGGATGCCACCGTCGAGAACGGGCTCGCGATGTGGATCGTCTCCGACAATCTGCGCAAAGGCGCGGCGCTCAACGCCATTCAGATCGCCGAGTGCCTGATCAACCGCAAGCTGATTACGGCGAAGCAGAAGGCGGCGTAACTTAAACCGTCACCCTGAGGCGCGAGCGCAGCCCGAACGTCGGCGCATAATAGACTCCGGACGCCCGGGTCGCTCGGGCTCTGAGCTCGCATCCTTCGGGCCCGCGGCGCGGCGCCTCGGTGAAGCGCACTACGCCGCATACTGCCTTCCGTGACCGGCACAAACTCGCCGGTCTTATCGTCGCGCACCGAGAGCTGGCCCGTTGCGACGCCGAAATAGGCGCCGTGGATCGCGACCTGGCCGCGCTCGATCAGTTTGCGCAGCCGCGGAAACGTCATCAGATTCTCCAGGCTGTTGGCGACGTTGGCCTGTTCGAGCCGCGCGAGATAGTCCGGCCACGGCAGGCCGTCGGGCGCGCCGACCTTGTCCGCCGCCGGCGCCATCAGCCGCATCCAGCGGCCGATGAAATCGCCGGGCGACAGCGGCTCGGCCTTTTCGGCAAACGCTTTGACACCCCCGCAATGAGCGTGGCCGAGCACGACGATGTGCTTGACCTTCAGCGCGGCGACGCCGAATTCCAGCGCGGCGGAGACGCCGTGCGCCTGGCCGTCGGGCGCATAAGGCGGCACGATGTTCGCGACGTTACGCACGACGAACAGTTCGCCCGGGCGCGCGTCGAAGATGACTTCCGGCGAGACCCGGGAGTCGCAGCAGCCGATCACCATCACTTCCGGCGCCTGGCCGGCTTCGGCAAGCTCGCGATAACGGTCCTGCTCGCGCGGCAACCGGGCGTCGAGAAAGGCGCGATATCCATCGATCAAATGTTGCGGAAACGGCATGCGGACGCAATCAATCATGCCGGCTTCGCATTTGGCAACCGCACGCGTTGACCCATTGGCACGCTGCCTGCAAGGCCGCTAGTTTGAGGCCGGTTGGAGAAGGGAACCGAAGCGATGACCATCCGCCCGCGGCGCAGCGTCCTCTACATGCCCGGCTCGAACGCGCGCGCCATGGAGAAAGCGCGCGAACTGCCGGTTGACGCCGTGATCTTCGATCTCGAAGACGCCGTGGCGCCCGACGCCAAGGCGAAAGCGCGCGAGCTGATCGTTCAGGCGCTGCAGAAAGGCGGTTTCGGCAACCGCGAGGTGCTGGTCCGGATCAACGGGCTCGATACCGCCTGGTGGCTGGACGATCTTGCCGTCGCCGCCGCGGGGCCCGATGCGATCCTGGTGCCGAAGGTCTCGACACCCGACCAACTTCGCGAGGTCGGCAAGCACCTCGTCGGAGTCACCAAGGAAGAGCGCATCCGCATCTGGGCGATGATGGAAACGCCGCTCGCCATGCTCAATGCCCGCGACATCGCGGCCGCGGCGCTCGATCCGGAAACGCGGCTCGCCGGCTTCGTCATGGGGACCAACGATCTCGCCAAGGACACCCGCGCGCGCCTCCTGCCGGGCCGGGCGCCGATGCTGCCGTGGCTGATGAATTGCGTAGCGGCGGCGCGCGCTTACGGCCTCGATATCCTCGACGGGGTCTATAACGAACTCGGCAATGCGGAGGGTTTCGCCGCCGAATGCCGGCAGGCGCGCGATCTCGGCTTCGACGGCAAGACGCTTATTCATCCCCAGCAGATCGCGCCCTGCAACGAAGCTTTCTCGCCGAGCGCGGACGAGGTGTCGTGGGCGCGCAAAATCATCGCCGCGTTCGAACTGCCGGAGAGCAAGGGCAAGGGCGTCATTCAGGTCGACGGCCGCATGGTGGAAATCCTGCACGCCGACATGGCGCGGCGCACGGTGGCGATTGCCGACGCGATCGCGCCGACGCAACCCAATTGCGTCATTCGAGGAGCGAGCAAGCGAGCCGCGAAGGATTGCTGCCGAAGCGCTCAGGGCCGTCCCTTGAGGGCCGCCCGCGGTCGCCTCGAATGACGAGATTAAGTCTTCAATCGATAGCCGGTCTTGAAGATCAACAGCACGATCGCGAGGCACAGAGCGAGAAAGATGAGGATCGCCGCAACGCTGATGCCGACGTGCACATCGGCAAGGTCGAAGAAGCTCCAGCGGAAGCCGCTGATCAGATAGACGAGCGGATTGAACAGCGTCACCGTGCGCCAGAACGGCGGCAGCAGGCTCGTCGAGTAGAACGTACCGCCGAGGAACGTGAGCGGCGTGATGATGAGGAGGGGCACCACTTGCAGCTTGTCGACGCCGTCGGCCCAGATGCCGATGATGAAGCCGAGCAAGCTGAAGCTGACCGAAGTCAAAACCAGGAACGTGAGCATCCACAGCGGATGGGCGATGTGCAGCGGCACGAACAGCGCCGATGTAGCGAGAACGATCAGCCCGAGCACGATCGACTTCGTGGCGGCGGCGCCGACGTAACCGAGCAGGATCTCGAACGTGGAGATCGGCGCCGACAGGACTTCATAAATGGTGCCGGTGAAGCGGGGAAAGTAAATGCCGATCGCGGCATTGCTGACGCTTTGCGTCAGCAGCATGAGCATCATCAGTCCCGGAACGATGAAAGCGCCGTAGCTGACGCCCTCGATCGTCGAGATGCGCGCGCCGATGGCGGCGCCGAACACGACGAAATAGAGTGACGTCGAAAGCACCGGCGAGATGATGCTCTGCATCCAGGTCCGCCTGGTGCGCGCCATTTCGGCGCGATAAATCGCGCTCACCGCTTCAAGGTTCATCGTCGTTCGCTCACCAGGCCGACGAAAATGTCCTCCAGCGAGCGTTCCGTCGTCGCGAGGTCCTTGAAGCGCAATCCGGCGCTGCGCAGGTCGTCGAGGAGGTCAGTCACGCCGATGTATTCACGCTGCGTGTCGTAGCTGTAGATCAGCTTATGGCCATCATCGGCAAGCGCGAGTTGATGCTTGGCGAGCGCCGCGGGGACGGCAGCGATCGGCTCGCGCAGCTCCAGCGTCAATTGCTTCTGGCCGAGCTTGCGCATCAATTCGGCTTTGTTCTCCACCAGAATGAGTTCGCCCTTGTTGATGACGCCGATGCGGTCGGCCATCTGCTCGGCTTCTTCGATGTAGTGCGTGGTCAGAATGATGGTCACGCCGGAGGCGCGCAGCGCCCGCACCATCTCCCACATGTCCTTGCGCAGTTCGACGTCGACGCCGGCGGTCGGCTCGTCGAGAAAGAGGATGCGCGGCTCGTGCGCCAGCGCCTTGGCGATCATCACGCGGCGCTTCATGCCGCCGGACAGCGTCGCGATCTTGTTGTCCTTCTTTTCCCAGAGCGACAGGTCTTTCAGTACCTTCTGGATGTAGGCGGGAAACGGCGCTTTGCCGAACAGGCCGCGGCTGAACGTCGCCGTCGCCCATACCGACGTGAACATGTCGTTCGCCAGTTCCTGCGGCACCAGACCGATCAGCGCGCGGGCGGTGCGGTACTCGGCGGCGATGTCGTGGCCATCGACCATGACGCTGCCGCTCGACGGCGTGACGAGGCCGCAGACGATGCTGATCAGCGTCGTCTTGCCGGCGCCGTTAGGGCCGAGCAAAGCGAAAATCTCGCCGGTGCGGATGTCCAGGTTGATGTCTTTGAGGGCCTGGAAGCCGGAGGCGTAAATTTTGTTCAGATGTGAGACGGAAATGGCAGCGGTCATGCACGCCCCGGATCGGCGGGATGGCTCACACCCAAGGCCGCGCCGCCTTCGACTTCGCCTCAAAAGTGTCGATCTGGCCACTCTTGACCATGGTGAGGCCGATGTCGTCGAGCCCGTTGAGCAGGCAATGCTTGCGGTGTGGATCGATCTCGAATTTCACCATGCCGCCGTCGGGGCCGCGGATTTCCTGCTTGGCGAGATCGACGGTCAGCGTCGCGTTGGCGCCGCGCTCGGCGTCGTCGAACAGCTTGTCCAGGTCCTCCGGCGAAACCTGCACCGGCAGGACGCCGTTCTTGAAACAGTTGTTGTAGAAAATGTCGCCGAACGAGGTCGAGATCACGCAGGTGATGCCGAAATCCTTGAGCGCCCAGGGCGCGTGCTCGCGCGAGGAGCCGCAGCCGAAATTGTCGCCGGCGACCAGAATCTTCGCCTTGCGATAGGCCGGCTTGTTGAGCACGAAATCGGGATTCTCGCTGCCGTCGTCGCGATAGCGCTTTTCCGAGAACAGGCCCGTGCCGAGGCCGGTGCGCTTGATGGTTTTCAGAAATTGCTTGGGAATGATCATGTCGGTGTCGACATTGATCATCTTCAGCGGCGCCGCGACGCCTTCGAGCACGGTGAACTTTTCCATTTCTCAATTGCCTGACGAGAAACGCTTTCTCCGTAGCCGCTAAATGGCGTGGCTTCAGGCGCCGGTCAACCCTGCGCCGCCACGGCGGATTTTGCGGTTTCGTCGGCCTTGAACTTCGACTCGCGGTCGAGCGTGCACACCTGGATGTGGTACTCGGTATAATACTTCTGCCGCGCCAGTCGCTGCGCCGCGAGATGCTCGGGATTGGTCCGCCAGGCGCGCATGCCTTCCTCGTGCTCGAACTCGACGATGGTCACGCGCTCGCCGTCGTCGGCGAAGAAGCCTTTGTGCGAGATATAGCCCGGCATCGTTTCGGCGATCGCGGCCATGCGATCAACCAAGGCAACGTACTCGTCCCGGACTCCCGGCTTCAGGCGGGAGCGAAACACCGTCACGATCATGGCATTGCTCCTCGTGTTGGACCGAATGCCCCCGCTCCGTCTAGCATAATTTCGGCCGGGTCAGCGCAAGTGGCTCGTACCCTGCTGCGTCTCGCTCTTTGGTAAACCGCCAAGTCCGTCGACCCAGGCCTGCGCCGAGCGCCGCCAAATCTGCTGCTTCGGCGGCAATTGATCGCGCTGGCGCAAAATGCCAACCCGCAACATGTACGAGTCCTTCGGGCCGTCGCCGGGCGCCGTGGAAAAAATCGGCGAACCGCATTTCGGACAGAACGCCTGCGCCCGCCGATTGCCGCTCTCCGCGACTTTCTCATAGAGCGTCGGCTGCCCCGTCATCTTGAAAGCGCTGCCCGGCGTCGGGACCGAGATGCGAAACGCCGATCCGGTGCCGGACTGACAATCGGTGCAGTGGCAGATCGTGACTTTCTGCGGATCGACCTCGGCCTCGATTTTGATGAAGCCGCAATGACACGCGCCGTCGACTTTCATGAGACAACTCCCTTTGCTTCCTCCGCCGATCTTTCGATCGCCGCCATGTCGGCGTCCGAAAGGCCGAAATGATGGCCGATCTCGTGCACCAGCACATGCCTGACGATCGCGCCCAGCGTTTCGTCATGTTCGGCCCAGTAGTCGAGAATGGGCCGCCGATAAAGCCAGATCATATTGGGCATCTGCACCGGCGCGCTCTCGGAGCGGAACGGCAGGCCGACGCCCTGGAACAGGCCGAGCAGATCGAACTCGCTTTCAGCGCCCATCTGGTCGAGTATTTCGTCGGTCGGAAAATCGTCGACCTGAATGACCAGATCGACGCACAGATCGCGAAACCTGTGCGGCAAACGCCGAAAGACTTCGCCGGCGAGAACTTCGAGCTCGACGAGCGAGGGTGCCTTCAATTGTCGCCAGGCGAGCGGATCGGATGCCGGATCTGCCATGAAGTGGTTTGTAGAATGTTTCACGCCCGCTGGAAACGCGCCGGCCATGATTGACGGGCGGGACGCTATGCGGGACGCTCACAGCAGGCGAGGGAAGGGAACGGAGCGGAACGAGCATGACTGCAAAATCGCTCAACGCCATTGCTGGTGTGGCGCTGCTGCTGTCCGCCGCATCGCCGGCACTGGCGCAACAGCCGGCGCCGGCCGGAACGCGCCCGTCGGCCGCGCCGCCCGGCGGGACGCCGCGCATCGAGGTTAATCCGCAGCGCTTGCTCTACCGGCGCTGCACCAGCTGGTACGTCATACAATACCGGCCTAGCGGACGCGTGCTGTTCCCGGAAAAGCATTGCTGGTGGGTCCGCGGCTGACCGCGCTCGCTTGGCCAATGCAGACTTCTGTCCCCACCGCACTGCCGGAAATTCGCCAACGGGCGCAAAAGGCCGTGAACCTTTCGGCGCGACGACGCGACCAACAGAAATCAGGCGCGCGTGTGAGGAGAATGACCATGACCGCCATGACAGTTGAGCGGCCCGCGAAGCTTCCGGTGTTTCGCACCGTCGGCCAAGCCTATGCGCTGTGGATGCAAAATTTTTCCGATCTCATCCGCATCTGCGGCTTCTGGATGGTGCTGATGGCGCCGGTTCTGCTGATCTGGAACAGGATGCAATCGGCCCACCTCGCGGAAATCGTGGATGCGTTCAATTCCGGCCAGCCGTTCGTCGATCCCAACCCTGTGCTCACAGCGTTGCAGGTTTTGGCCGGTAGGCTAATCATGCTGCCGCCGCTCGCGTCGGCCGCGGTCGCGTGGCACCGCCTGCTGCTGCGGGATGAACACCCCGTAGGCACCTACCTGCGCCTCGATGGCACGGTCGGCAGCTATGCGATCCTGGCGTTCCTGATCGGAATGATCATCACGGCGCCAAGCAGCATGACTTTCCTGCTTCCGGATGCCGGCACCGCGAGCGACACCAGCTCGATAATAATCGTCCAGGTTCTGGCTAATATCGTAACCATCGTCGGAATTTTTATTGTGCCGAGGCTGTCGCTGGCGCTGCCGGGGATAGCGCTGGGCCGCACCGATGTCACGCGTTGCCACGGCATGGCGTGTCAGCAAGCGCAACACCTGGCGGATGGTTTGGGCCTACGTGTTCTGCATCCTGCCGTGGGGGGCGGTCGGCGGAGCGATGTCGTACTGGCTGGTCCAACCCGGACACGACCGGGTTGTGGTGATGCTGGTGTCGGTGGTGATCGGCCTGCTCTGGATTCCCGCCGGCATGATCAGCGTCGGCATGCTCTCGCTTGCCTATCGCCATTTCTTCGAGCGGCGGATGTAGCTTTACCGCCGAGCAGCGCGGAGTTAGTGCCACTCCCGCACGTCAACGAAATGCCCGGCGATGGCGGCAGCAGCGGCCATCGCCGGCGACACCAGATGGGTGCGGCCCTTGTAGCCCTGCCGGCCTTCGAAGTTGCGGTTCGATGTCGAGGCGCAGCGCTGACCCGGCGAGAGCTTGTCGGGGTTCATCGCCAGACACATCGAGCAGCCCGGTTCGCGCCATTCGAAGCCGGCTTTGAGGAAGATCTTGTCCAGCCCCTCGGCCTCGGCCTGCTCTTTCACCAGCCCGGAGCCGGGAACGATCATGGCGCTGACATTGGCGCTCACCTTCTTGCCGTCGACGACGCGCGCCGCGGCGCGCAGATCCTCGATCCGCCCGTTGGTGCAGGAGCCGATGAACACCCGGTCGATGCCGATCTCGGCGATCTTCTCGCCGCCCTTCAGGCCCATATAGGCGAGCGAACGTTCCGCGGCCTCGCGCTTGTTGGCGTCGGTGATGTCTTCAAGGCGCGGCACGAAACCGGTCACGGAGATGACCTGCTCGGGACTGGTGCCCCAGGTCACCAGCGGCGGCAGCTTGGCGGCATCGAGCTTGATCTCGCGATCGAAGTGCGCGCCGTCATCGGAACTTGCAGCGTCTCCCAATAGCGCATGGCCTCGTCCCAGGCCTTGCCCTTCGGCGATCTTCGGCCGGTCTTTCAGATAGGCATAGGCCTTTTCGTCCGGCGCGATGAAGCCGGACTTGGCGCCGCCCTCGACCGACATGTTGCAGACCGTCATGCGGCCTTCCATGGACAGCGCGCGAATGGCCTCGCCGGCATATTCGAGCGCGTAGCCGGTGCCGCCGGCAGTGCCGATCTCGCCGATGATGGCGAGGATGATGTCCTTGGCGGTGACGCCTTCCGGCAGCTTGCCGTCGACGGTCGCGCGCATGTTCTTGGATTTTTTCTGGATCAGCGTTTGCGTCGCCAGCACGTGCTCGACTTCCGAGGTGCCGATACCGATCGACAGCGTGCCGAACGCGCCGTGCGTGCCGGTGTGGCTGTCGCCGCAGACCAGCGTCACGCCGGGCAGCGTGAAGCCCTGCTCCGGGCCGATGATGTGAACGATGCCCTGGCGCTTGTCGAACTCGTCGAAATATTCGAGCCCAAACAGCTTGGCGTTCTCGGCGAGATAGGCGATCTGCGCTTCACTCTCCGGATCGGGATTCTTCTGCCGGCGGTCCGTCGTCGGCACGTTGTGGTCGACGACGCACAGCGTCTTGTCCGGCGCGCGCACCTTGCGGCCGGCGAGGCGCAATCCCTCGAAGGCCTGCGGGCTCGTCACCTCATGCACCAGGTGGCGGTCGATATAGATGAGGCAGGTCCCGTCCGGCGCTTCGTCGACGAGATGGTCCTCCCAGATTTTATCGTAGAGCGTGCGCGGCTTTGCCATTGTCACGAAACTCCAGCAACGATGTGGAGCAGATAATCACCCTGCGAGCTGAAAACTACTCCGCCGCTTTGGCGCCGGCTGCGGCTTGGGCGCGCTGTGATCCTGCCGCTCGACGATGCGCGCCGACTTGCCGCGGCGGCCGCGGAGATAATAGAGCTTGGCGCGCCGGACCTGACCGCGGCGCACCACCTTGATCGAATCGATCATCGGCGAATACAGCGGGAACACGCGCTCGACACCTTCGCCGTAGGAAATCTTGCGAACGGTGAAGTTCTCGTTCAGGCCTGAGCCGGCGCGGCCGATGCAGACGCCTTCATAGGCCTGCACGCGGGTGCGCTCGCCCTCGACGATCTTGACGTTGACGATAAGCGTGTCGCCCGGCTGAAACTCTGGAATTTCCTTGCCGGCGGTGAGCTTCGCCACCTGTTCGTTTTCGAGCTGTTTGATGAGGTTCATGGCAAGTCTCCAACGGCTGCGCATCGGCTGCGCTGCGGCGCGATTTCGGCCGGGGTTAAACGGGTTGGCGCAGCTTCTACGCTACCGCGCCGGATTTGTCACCTTCTCGTCATCCCGTATGCGAGCCGGCCCGGAAGCGCCGTAAAAACGCCGCCCACAGGTCCGGCCGGCGCTCGCGGGTCAGCCGTTCGGCCTCGGCGCGGCGCCAGGCGGCAACTTTGCCGTGATCGCCGGAAAGCAACACGTCCGGGATGGTCCGCCCCTCCCAGCTTTGCGGCCGGGTATAGTGCGGATATTCCAAAAGCCCTTCCGTGAAGCTTTCCTCGGCGCTCGAGGCGGCCGCGCCCATGACACCGGGCAGCAGCCGCACACAGGCGTCGATCAGCACCATCGCTGCGATTTCGCCGCCGGAGAGCACATAATCACCGATCGAGACCTCTTCGAGGTCCCGGGCCGCGATCACCCGCTCGTCGACACCTTCAAACCGGCCGCAAATCAGGACCACGCCGGGGCTTCGCGGGCCAGCGCTTCCACCCGCGTTTGGGTTAACGGCGTTCCGCGCGGGGAGAGCAGGAGCCGGGGCCGCCGGTCTGTCGCGGTGGCATCGATGGCGCGGCCGAGCACATCGGCCTTCATCACCATGCCCGGCCCGCCCCCAGCCGGGGTGTCGTCAACGGTGCGATGCTTGTCGGTGGTGAACGACCGGATATCGACGACGTCGAGCGACCAAGCGCCCGAAGCCAGGGCCTTGCCGGCAAGGCTCGCGCCTAAGGGTCCGGGAAAAATATCCGGGAAGATGGTCAGTACGCTTGCCCGCCACATCTTACCCTCGCGGCGAAATGACAATCCGTCCCGCGGCGACATCGACCACCGGCACATGGGCCTCGTCGAACGGAATCAATTCCGTTTTGCTGCCGCTCTGCGGCTGCACTTCGATCAGGTCGCCGGCGCCAAAATTATGAATGGCGATGACGGTGCCGAGACTCAGACCCGCTGGATCGTGCACCGCGAGGCCGATGAGGTCGGCGTGATAGAACTCGCCGGCTTGGTCGGGCTCCGGCAGGCGCTCGCGCGGTACGTAGAGCTTGACGTTGGTCAGTTGCTCGGCGGCGTTGCGGTCGCAAATTCCCGAAAGCCTGGCGACGAAATGATCCTTGGCCGGCCGCATGGCTTCGATCTCGAAGATGCGGCCGTCCTCGGTTTCGAGCGGCCCGTAGCCGGCAATGGCTTGCGGGTCAGACGTGAACGATCGCAGCCGGACCTCGCCGCCGAGGCCGTGGGCGGCGCCGATTTGGCCAAGGCAGACGCGCCCGCCGCCAGCCATGGTTTTCGCCCGTTAGGCAGCCGGCGGGGCCGCTGCTGCGGCAGGTGCGCGGCGCTCGCCGCAGCCTTGGCGGCTTCTTCCTTCGCCTTGCGCTCTTTACGCGGAACCGCCTTCTCCGGATTGTTGCGCTTCTCGCGCTTCATCACGCCGGCTGCATCGAGAAAGCGCATCACCCGGTCCGAAGGCTGCGCGCCCTTGGCGATCCAGGCTTTGACCTTGTCCATGTCGAGCTTCAGCCGGTCGGTCTTATCCTTGGGTAGGAGCGGATTGAAGAAGCCGAGGCGCTCGATGAAGCGCCCGTCGCGCGGCGCGCGGCTGTCGGCGACGACGACGTGATAGAACGGCCGCTTCTTGGTTCCGGCGCGGGCCATGCGGATAACTACGGGCATTGTCGTTTTCCTTTGTTGAACGAGCTAGTGAGTTTGGGTGAGCAGAACGCGGCCTTTGGCACCCACGGCGGTTTCGCCGTTTTCCTTGCGGATGCGGCCGCGCAAATCGACGACGTCGCCGTTGAGGCGCGGGTTATGTTTGACTGATACGACGAGCCACTCGAGCGTGATGGTCTCGTCAGCGTAAATCGGCCGGCGGAACTGAACCCAGAATTCCAGACCAAGCATCGCACCGTGCTTGGAGAAGTGCGACGCGGTCAGGGCGAGGAGATGCGCCGTCGTCTGCGGCCCGCTGGCGATCAAGCGGCCAAAGCGTGATGTAGCCGCCAGGTCGGCATCGTGATGCACCGGGTTGGTATCGCCGACTGCGTTCGCAAATGCGCTGACCGTATTCGGATCAAGCGCAACCTGAGCAGAAAAACGCTCGTGCGGGTGCGTGCGCATTATTTCTTCTTTCCGAGCCCGGGGAATCCGGGCGGCAATCCGCCGGGAAGCTTCGGACCAAGACCGGGAAGTCCGCCCGGCAGCCCTGGCAAAGTGCCCGGAAAATTCGGCGGCAGACCGCCTCCGCCTGGCATTCCCCCAGGCAGGCCGCCCGGCATTTTCGCCGCGAGCTTCGCCATCTCTTCCGGACTTGGCATGCCGCCGCCAAGACCACCGCCAAGACCGAGCATGTTGGCGAGGCCTGCCATCGGCCCGCGCTTGGCGCCGCCCATTGCCTTCATCACGTCAGCCATGGTGCGGTGCATTTTCAGCAGGCGATTGATGTCTTCGGGCTTGGTCCCCGAGCCGGCGGCGATGCGGCGCTTGCGGCTTGCTTTCAACAAGTCCGGATGGCGGCGCTCCTGCGGCGTCATCGAATCGATGATCGCCATCTGCCGCTTGAGCACCTTCTCGTCGAGATTTTTTTCCGCGATCTGATTCTTGATCTTGGCGACGCCGGGCAGCATCGACATCAGGCCGCTCATCCCGCCCATGTTCTGCATCTGCGTGAGCTGCTCGCGCAGATCGGCGAGATCGAACGCGCCCTTGCGCATTTTCTCGACGGCGCGCGCGGCCTGTTCGGCGTCGATGGTCGTCCGGGCTTTTTCGACCAGCGCGACGATATCGCCCATGCCGAGGATGCGGCCGGCGATGCGCGCCGGATCGAAATCTTCGAGAGCGTCGAGTTTTTCGCCAGTGCCGATCAGTTTGATCGGCTTGCCGGTGATCGCGCGCATCGACAGCGCCGCACCGCCGCGGCCGTCGCCGTCGACGCGCGTCAGCACGATGCCGGTGAGGCCGACGCGTTCGTTGAAGCTGCGGGCGAGATTGACCGCGTCCTGGCCGGTCAGCGCGTCGGCGACCAGCAGCACTTCGTGCGGGCGCGGCGGCGCGGCGGACTTCCGCCGCTTCGTTCATCATCGCCTCGTCCAGGGTGATGCGGCCGGCGGTATCGAGCAGCACTACGTCATAGCCGCCGAGCCGCCCCGCCTGCAGCGCGCGGTTCGCGATCTGCACCGGCGTCTGGCCGGCGACAACCGGCAAGGTATCGACATTGACCTGGCGGCCGAGCACCGCGAGCTGCTCCATCGCCGCCGGCCGGCGGGTGTCGAGCGAAGCCATCAGCACTTTGCGCTTTTGCGTCTCTGCAAGGCGCTTGCCGACTTTCGCCGTGGTCGTGGTTTTGCCCGAGCCTTGCAGTCCCACCATCATGATGGCGACCGGCGCCGGCGCATTGAGGTCGATCGGCTGGGCCTCGGAGCCCAATGTATCGACGAGCTGATCGTGCACGATCTTCACGACCATCTGGCCGGGCGTGACCGACTTGATGACCGCAACCCCGACGGCGCGCTTCCTGGCTTCGTCGGTGAAGGCGCGGGCGACATCGAGCGCGACGTCGGCCTCGATCAGCGCCCGCCGCACTTCCTGCAGCGCCGCATCGACGTCGGCTTCCGACAGCGCCCCGCGCCGGGTCAGCCGGTCGAGGACCGCATTCAAACGTTCGGAAAGACTGTCGAACATTTTTTCCTTCCGCCTCTCCCCGCACGCAGGAAGAAGAAGCAAGCACTTTGGCGCCCGAGGGCGCATCGCGCTGTCGGGCGGTAGCCTCCGGTCTCATGGGCCGGTCGGCGGTTATTAACTTTGGTTCTCTTGCGAGAGCGGGCGGAAAATAGGTGCAAGCCCTGCTGACGTCAACCGTGGCATTATGGCCCCGCCCCAGCCATCGCCGCGTCGTATAAGCCATTCAAATGTCCCGCTATTACAACGGCCCCGTCTCCGATCATTTCGACGGCGAGCGTTTTTTTGACCGGCGCAGCGCGCCGCCGCGGGGCCAGCCCGATCTGCTGCGCTGGATGGTCGACCGCTACTGGCGCGGCAAGCGGGCGAAGTGGCCGGCCTGGGCGCCGTCGCCTTTCGCTGACCACCCGCCGCCGCGCGTCGATGGCCCGGCGTGGCGCATTTCCTACATCGGGCACGCCAGCTGGCTTATTCAGACCGCCGGCCTCAATCTGCTGCTCGATCCGGTGTGGTCGAAGCGGGCGTCGCCGTTTCGCTTTGTCGGGCCGAAACGGGTCAACGATCCCGGCGTGGATTTTGCGAAATTGCCGCCGATCGATGCCGTGCTGGTATCGCACGGTCATTACGATCATCTCGATGTTGCGACGCTCTCGCGTCTCGCGGCCTCGCATCGTCCGCGCGTGATCACGCCGCTCGGCAACGACACCATCATGCGCAATCACGATCCCGCCATCGCGGCCGAATCCTATGACTGGGGTGATCGGGTCGAGGTCGGCGCCGGTGTTGCGGCGACGTTCCTGCCGGCGCGGCATTGGTCGGCGCGCACCTTGTCCGACCGCAATATGTCGCTGTGGGGATCGGTCGTGATCGAAACGCCAAACGGCCGGATCTATTTCGTCGCCGATTCCGGCTACGACGACGGCCGGCATTTCCGCGAGGCGCGCGAACGCCATGGACCGTTCAAGCTCGCGATTCTGCCGATCGGGGCGTACGAGCCGCGCTGGTTCATGCGCGACCAGCACATGAATCCGGCCGAGTCGGTGCAGGCCCTCATCGATTGCGGCGCCGACCTCGCGCTCGCCCACCATTTCGGCACTTTTCAGCTTACCGACGAAGCGATCGACGCGCCGCTCGCCGCGCTCGCCGACGCTCTGGCGGCTGCGGCAATTCCCGCGGAGCGATTCCGCACCTTGCGGCCCGGCGAGGTGTGGGAGCTGTAGCCGCTTCGCGTCCCGTTTGCGTGTGCGTTGTTTGGACGTCGCATGTGTGCCCTCTCCCCTTGCGGGAGAGGGCAGCGCTGGACATTGAGCAAGTGAGTTCGGGTGAGGGGGTGCGGCTCGCCCCCTCACCCAATTTTGTTGTTGAAGCGCTGAGTAGCCCTCTCCCGCAAGGGGAGAGGGCACAATAAGTTATTTGATCAACACCAACACGTTGACGACGAGATGATCCTCGCTGGTGGACAGAGGATCGGTGACATATTGCTCGATGAACATGTCCTTGGCTTCAAGCCGCCGCTCGTCGAGATAGTTGGTGATCGCCTCGTAGGTGTTGTCCAGTCCATCGTATGATCCGTGATGGACAAATTTGAGGGCGTGACCCTCCGGCGATGTGCCGACGGCGATGTCGCCGCGCGGCGGCGTCTTCGGCGCTTCGGTGAGCGGGATCGCGGCCTGAAATTGAAAGCCGGTGTCGTCGGTCGACGTGAAGATGGTCATCGGCTGGCCGTCGGCCTTCAAGTTTTCTTTGGCGATGTAGGCCTTGAGCGTCTTGAGCGAGCCAGTGATCGTCTGGAAGGCGCTGTCCCAGTTGCCGGTGCCCTTCACGTACACGATCGGCTTGGCGGTCAGCGTCGTGTCCTCGCCGAACGGATCGCCCGGCGCGGCGGTGGCCGGAGCGGGAGTGGCGTCTGGTTTGGCCGGCGAGGCCGGCGCCGCGGGTGCTGCGGGCGTCGATGTTTGCGCTTGAGACGGTTGCGGCTCGGCAAAGGTGATGGCAGCGGCCGCCATACCGATGCAAAGGGCAAAGCGGAGGAACATCAGCAGATTCTCCCGTGTGTGAGCCGGCGGTCCTGATCGGCGCCGTCTCTCTGTTGCTCGTGACAGATATTGGTACCCCGACAACCGGCAGGCCGCCGCCCCAACCGAAATTGCGCCACTGGCGTACGACACCAAAGTCCTCATATAAGTCCCTCACATTCGGGCGTAATCATGGGCGCGCTGGCTGATCGCGATTTTGTTAAAATGAACGGTCTCGGCAATGAGATCGTGATTGTCGATTTGCGGCGTACGCCAGGTCCGATCGAAGCGGGCGAAGCACGCGCGGCGGCGCGTCAGGAGCCGTTCGACCAGCTTATGGCGCTCTATCCGTCGCGCGGCGGTGCCGATGCGTCAATACGGATTTATAACAGCGATGGGTCGGAGGCGGGCGCCTGCGGCAACGGCATGCGCTGTGTCGCCTCGCTGGTCAGCGCTGAGACCGGCAAGGCTCGACTGAGCTTCGACATTCAGGGCAGCCTCATCGCCTGCTGGCGCGCAGATGAAGGAATGTTCACGGTCGACATGGGAGCGCCGCGCTTTCGCTGGAATGAGATTCCGCTCGCGCGGGAAATGCCAGATACGCGCGCGATTGATCTTAAATTCGGGCCGCCCGGCGCGCCGATCTTGAGCGCGCCCACCGTTGTGAACATGGGCAATCCGCATGCGATTTTCTGGGTGGAGAATCCGCAAGCCTACGATCTGCTGAAGATCGGCCCGCTGCTGGAGCACGATCCGTTATTCCCGGAGCGCGCCAACATCACGCTCGCGGCCACACCGGCACGCGATCATGTGGTGATCCGAACCTGGGAACGCGGCGCAGGCCTCACTAGGGCTTGCGGTTCGGCGGCCTGCGCCACCGCCGTCGCTGCCGCGCGTCTCGGCCGCACCGGCCGTGAGGTTACCGTCAGCTTGCCCGGCGGCGATCTTGTGATCGAATGGCGCGAGAGTGACGACCACGTGCTGATGACCGGCCCGGTTGAATACGAGCATACCGGACGTTTCGAAGCCGCCCTGTTTGCCGGCGTGGGAGCGGCGTAGGCGATGAGCGTCGACGTAGTCACGTTCGGCTGCCGGCTCAACGCCGCCGAGTTGGAAGTGATCCGCCGCGAGGCGGAACGCGCCGGTTTAAGCGATACGGTGGTGGTCAATACCTGCGCGGTGACGGCGGAAGCGGTCCGGCAGGCGCGGCAAACCATCCGCGCGCTCCGCCGCAACCGGCCGCAGGCCAAGATCGTCGTCACCGGCTGCGCCGCGCAAACTGAGCCGCAGACTTTTGTCGCGATGGCCGATCGGGTTCTCGGCAACAGCGAGAAACTAAACGCCGCGGCGTGGAATGACGCGCGCGCCGCGCTTGACGTCGGCGATGCGCCGAAGGCGGTCGTCAACGACATCATGGCGATCAAAGAAACCGCCGCGCATCTGATCGAAGGTTTCTCCGGCTGCACCCGTGCCTTTGTCCAGGTGCAGAACGGCTGCGATCACCGCTGCACTTTCTGCATCATTCCATACGGCCGCGGCAATTCGCGCTCGGTGCCGATGGGCGCCGTGGTCGACGACGTGCGGCGCCTGGCCGGTAATGGTTACTGCGAGGTCGTGCTGACCGGCGTCGACATCACGAGCTACGGCGCCGGTCTGCCCGGCGCGCCAAAGCTTGGCACGCTGGTCAAGCAAATCCTTAAGCACGTGCCTGAACTGAAGCGGCTGCGTTTGTCGTCAATCGAACTCGATCGAGGCCGACCGCGATTTGATCGACGCATTCGCGCAGGATGAGCGGCTGATGCCGCATCTGCATCTGTCGCTGCAAGCCGGAGACGATTTGATCCTCAAGCGCATGAAGCGCCGGCACTCGCGTAAGGACGCGATCGCGTTCTGCGAGACGCTGCGCCGGCAGCGGCCGGACATCGTGTTCGGCGCGGACATCATCGCCGGCTTCCCGACCGAGACCGAGGAGATGTTCCAGAATTCGCTCGATCTGGTCGACGCGTGCCGGCTCACGCACCTCCACGTCTTCCCATTCTCGGCGCGGGCAGGGACGCCGGCCGCGCGCATGCCGCAGCTTGCGCGTACCGTCGTCAAGGATCGGGCGCGGCGCTTGCGCGAGCGTGGCGCAATCGCGCTGCGGCGGCATCTGGATGCGGAAGTCGGCGCCACACGGCGCGTGTTGGCGGAATCGCGCGCGCAGGGTCGTACCGAGCACTTCACCCAAGTCACGTTGGGGACGGAAGCCGAACCCGGAGCAATCGTCGAATTGAAGATCACCGGCCACGACGGCAAGCAATTGCTGGCGGCGTGATTGCCGCATCATTCGGCGGCGGCAGAATCGGAATTGCCTTCCCATCCACACTCGGCTAACGCGGCGCGCATGTGCGGCGGCACCGGGGCGCTGACGCGGATTGGCGCGCGGTTCTTGTAGAGCGGCAAACGATCTCACGGGCGTGCAGATGCAGCATCGGTCCGCCGGTGCGCGGCGCGGTGCCATAGATGGTGTCGCCCAAGATTGGCCAGCCCATTTCGGCACAATGCACCCGGAGCTGATGGGTGCGGCCGGTCACGGGCTCGAGCGCAAGCCAAGTTAACTTCCCTCCCCCCTTGTTGGGGAGGGTAGGGTGGGGGGTCGGGAGGTGACGCGAGGCGTCGATGGGAGCGTGCGACTTCCCGACCCCCATCCCTAATCCCTCCCCACAAGGGGGAGGGGAACTGCGCCCCAGCACCTTCCAGCGCGTCACTGCCGGCTGGCCTTGAGCGGGTCGTGCTTCATCCACCAGCCGCGCGTTGCATCAAGCCGGCCGAGCGGCAGCTCGATGGTGCCCTCGTCGGCCGGCGGCGCGCCTTCGACGACGGCCCAGTAGGTCTTGTCGATCGCCCCGGATTTGAACAGCTTGCCGAGCTGCGCCAGCGCCTTGCGGTGCCGGCCGAGCACCAGGCAGCCGGAGGTGTCGCGGTCGAGCCGATGCGCCAGCGCCGGCGATCGCGGCAGTCCGAAGCGCAACGCGTCGAAATGGTCTTCCAGGCTTTCGCCACCCTTGGGACCGCGATGCACGGCGAATCCGGCGGGCTTGTCGAGCACCAGCATCAGCCCGTCGCGATAGAGAAGCCGCGACACCATCTCTTCGGGGGTCATGGTTGCGTACCTTGGCGAAACCGCTATCACGAGCGCCTGACCGGCAACAGCGTACCGAATGAACGACACGACGACACAAACGAAGGGCAATTGGTGGCAGCGCCTCACCGGCGGGCTCAAGCGCACGTCGTCGGCGCTTAGCGGCGCGATCACCGATCTTGTTGCCAAGCGCAAACTTGATGCCGCGACCATCGCCGAAATCAAGGACGTGCTGATCCGCGCTGATCTCGGCCTCGACACCGCCGACCGCATTGGCGCCGTGCTTGGCCAGAGCCGCTACGCGGCGGAGATTTCTCCCGAAGAGGTCAAAGGCGTGGTCGCAGCCGAAATCGAGACTGCGCTCGGTCCCGTCGCGCAGCCGCTCACGATCGATGCCGCGAAAAAGCCCTTCGTCATTCTCGTTGCCGGCGTCAACGGTTCCGGCAAGACCACGACGATTGGCAAACTGGCGGCAAAGTTCCGCGCCGAAGGCCGCAGCGTTATGCTCGCGGCCGGCGATACATTTCGCGCCGCCGCCATTGAGCAACTGAAAATCTGGGGCGAGCGAACCGGCGCGCCGGTGATCGCGCGTGAAGCCGGAGCCGATGCCGCCGGACTTGCGTTCGATGCGGTGCGCGCCGCGAAAGACGGCGGCGTCGATGTGCTGCTGATCGATACCGCCGGCCGATTGCAGAACCGTACCGAACTGATGAGTGAGCTGGAAAAGATCGCGCGCGTCATCAAGAAGGTCGATCCGATCGCGCCGCACGCGGTCCTGCTCGTGCTTGACGCCACCGTCGGGCAGAACGCGCTGTCGCAGGTCGAGATTTTCCGCAAAGCCGTCGGCGTCACCGGTCTCGTCATGACCAAGCTTGACGGCACCGCCCGCGGCGGCATCCTCGTCGCCATCGCGGCGAAGTTTGGCGTGCCGGTGCACTTCATCGGTGTCGGCGAAAGCGTGGACGATCTGGCGCCGTTCTCGGCGCGAGATTTTGCCCGCGCCGTCGCCGGTCTTGATGCATAATGGAAGGCGCGCCGCGCGACAGACCGGCACAATCATGACCGCAACGACCAAACCGCAGCTCAATCCGCTTCTCAAGCTCGTGTTCGACCTTGGGCCGCTGGTGCTGTTCTTCTTCGCCAATTCCCGATACGGCATTTTTGTTGCGACCGGCACGTTCATGGTCGCGGTGCTCGCAGCGCTGGCCGCTTCCTATGTGCTGACGCGGACGCTGCCGATCATGCCCGTCGTGACCGCGATCATCGTGCTGGTGTTCGGCGGCTTGACGCTCATTCTGCACAACGACCTGTTCATCAAGATCAAGCCGACAATCCTCTATGCGCTGTTCGGCGCGGTGCTGCTCGGCGGGCTGTTCTTCGGCAAATCGTTCCTCGGCATTGTGTTCGATTCGCTCTTCCATCTCACCGACGAAGGCTGGCGCAAGCTCACGCTGCGCTGGGCGATTTTCTTTTTCGTGCTCGCGGTGCTCAACGAGATCGTCTGGCGTAATACGACGACCGATGTCTGGGTGGACTTCAAGGTGTTCGGCTTCCTGCCGCTGACCTTCCTGTTCGGCGCGCTGCAATATCCGCTGCTGCGGAAATACGCCGTGGAGCCGGCGGAGTAGGATCCGTCACGAGGCTCGCTCCGCTCGCGCCTCAGGATGACGGTGCAGAGGCCGCCAGCGCCTTCTCGATTTCGGGCTTTAGCACCGCGCTCAGATTGTCGGGCGTGATCGGGCCGACGAGCTTGTAGGCGATGCGGGCGTCGCGGCCGACGATGAAGGTCTCCGGCACGCCATAGACTCCCCATTCGATTGCGGCGCGGCCGGAGCGGTCGGCGCCCGCCGCGACGAACGGATTGCCGTAGCGGCCGAGGAAGCGGCGGGCATTTTCCGGGCTCGTCCTTGTAATTGATGCCGACAACGCGCACGCGGCTGTCGCCGGCAAGCTGCATCAGCAGCGGCGCTTCGTCGTGGCAGGGTACGCACCACGATGCCCACACGTTCACAACCGTCACGGCGCCTTTGAAGCTCGCCGGATCGAGACCGGGCACAGCCTCGCCGTTGCGATCAAGGCCCGTGACCGGCGGCAGGTCGGTTTGCGGCGCCGGATGGCCGATGAGCGCTGAGGGAATGCGCGACGGGTCGCCGGCAAACAGCCGGATCAGAAACAGCAGCACCAGTCCGAGGAAAACGATCAGCGGCACCAGCACGATGAGGCGCCGGCGGCCGACATTCGCGTTTTCTTTCACGACGTCGGTCACGCGTCCTCCTTGGCCTGTTCCACCGTTGGCTCGGCGTGCCCCGCCGCCGAACGCCGCGTCATGCCCCGCTTCTCCAGGTCGGCAAGTTTCCGCACTTGGGCGCGGTAGTCGAGCAACACCCAGGCGATCAGTCCGCCGACCACCACAATGGCGGCCGCATAGGCGCCGGCGATGAAGTCGATGTGGTTGGTCGCCTGCATCGTCAGCTCGCGGCGTTGGCCCACAACAGCCGCAGCGTGCGCACGCGGCGGCGGAGGATTTCGTTGCGCATGGCGGCAAGAAGCAAGGTGAAGAACAGAAGCGTGAACGCCACCGTCATGATCAACAGCGGAATGAGGATCGACGGATCGATAGTCGGCGCGCCGAGCCGAAACACCGATGCCGGCTGATGCAGCGTGTTCCACCAATCGACCGAGAATTTGATGATCGGCAGATCGATCGCGCCGACTAGCGTCAGGATCGCCGCGGCGCGCGCCGCGCGCGATGGGTCTTCGACCGTGCGCCACAATGCGATCACGCCGAGATAGAGCAGAAACAGCACCAGCACGGACGTCAAGCGCGCATCCCACACCCAATAGGTGCCCCACATCGGCCGCCCCCATAGCGAGCCGGTGACAAGGCACATCAGCGTGAACGCCGCGCCGATCGGTGCCGCGGCTTTAGCGGTGACATCAGCAAGCGGATGACGCCAGACCAGCGTGCCGAGTGCGGCAAGCGTCATAATTCCCCAGGCCAGCATGCCGAGCCACGCGCCGGGCACGTGAAGAAACATGATCTTGACGGTCGCGCCTTGCTGATAATCGTCGGGCGCGATCGCCGCCTGATTGATGCCGAAGGCAAATGCGATCAGCGTCAGCCCGCCGAGCCACGGCAGCGTGCGGTTGGCGAAGGCGAGAAAACGCGACGGGTTGGCGAGATCGGCGACGGCCATCGCAGTTTTCCTATTCGGTTGGCCGGGTGGGCACAACGTTGCCCATGCGGGCGAGCTTCAACCTTATATGAACAGAATGGCTATTCCATTTCTTGCCGCAACGCGGCCGCGGCCGCGAACGGTCCCACCACCAGACTAGCAAGCGTCAGTGCACAAAGAATCGTAAACGGCGTGCCAAAAGGCACCGGCCCGGTCACCGCCGCATTGGCCGCAGCGACGCCGAAAATCAGCACCGGGACCGCGAGCGGTAATACCAGCACGGCCAGCAGCAGCCCGCCGCGACGCAGTGTCACGGCCAGCGCGGCGCCAATGAGGCCGATGAAGGTCAGCGCCGGCGTACCGACGAGAAGCGTCAGCACCAAAGCGCCTGCCGCGCGCGCATCGAGGTTGAGCATCAATCCGATCAACGGGGCGGCAATGATCAGCGGCACGCCGGTGGTCAGCCAGTGCGCGATGCCTTTGAACAAGACAACGAGCTCAAGCGAAGCCCGGCCGGTGAGAATGAGATCGAGCGAGCCGTCGTCATGGTCGGCGGCGAACAACCGATCGAGCGCGAGCAAACTCGCGAGCAGTGCTGCGAGCCACAGGATCGCCGGACCGATCCGTTGCAGCAGCGCGAGGTCGGGCCCGAGCGCAAACGGCACCAGCGTCGCCACGACCAGAAAAAACAACACTCCCATCAGCGCGCCACCGCCGACGCGCACGGCAATCCTCATGTCGCGAACGAGAACGGCAATAAGTGGAGTCATTGCTGCGCCACGTTTTCGCTCGGCGCTGCGACTACACGGTCGAGCCGAAGCTCGCGCGCGCCGTCGAGACCGATGGGTCCATGGGTGGCGGCAAGGATCAGTCCGCCGCCGGCCAAGTGCGCGCGCATGAATTCGCGCAGTCGCTCTTGAGCTGCCGCATCCAAAGCGCTGGTTGGCTCATCAAGGAGCCAGATCGGTCGCTTGACCGCGAGCAGGCGCGCGATCGACAGGCGGCGGCGCTGCCCGGCGGAGAGGTAGGCGGCCGGCAGGTCGGCAAGGGTATCGAGGCCGACGGCGGTCAGGGGACCGCCGATGTCGGCAGATGCGGCGCCGAAAAAGCCCGACCAGAATCGCAGATTTTCCCCCACTGACAGCGAGGGCTTCAGCGCGTCCTGGTGGCCGAGATAGTGGGCCTGCTCGCCGATGGTCAATTCCGAATCACCGCCTTCCAGAGCAAGACGGCCGCCGGCAATGCGGAGAAGCCCAGCCACCATGCGCAGCAGCGACGATTTCCCGGCGCCGTTGCGGCCCGCAACGATCAAACCTTCGCCGTTGGTTACGGAAAAGCTGATGCCGTTGAAAACATCGCGGCCGCCGCGCCGGCAGGCGAGATCAAAGGCCGAAAGCCGCATTGACGTTTCCAAACAATCCAGCAATTCCCGGCATCATATCGACCATTCCTTTGTCGAACTGGAACAAATCTTGAAAACGCCCTATAAGCCGCGAGACGGGTAAACGGCGCGTTCGGGACGCTTGCCGCGCCCGGCCACCAACGGTCTGTTGGAGCATGTTCCGGCAATAAAATACCTCTACTTGTGCCGGTCGGCGGCCGGCAGGATGGGAAAATAATCCATGACCTCCCTCGATAGCTTTAAATGCCTGCGGCCGCTCAAGGTCGGATCCAAGACCTACGCCTATTACAGCCTTCCGGTAGCGGAAAAGAACGGCCTCAAGGGGATTTCGCGGCTGCCGTTCTCGCTCAAGGTCCTGCTTGAGAATTTGCTGCGCAATGAAGACGGCCGCTCCGTCACCAAAGAGGACATCCAGGCGGTCGCGCAGTGGCTGAAGACCAAAACCTCCGAGCGCGAAATCGCCTTTCGGCCGGCGCGCGTGCTGATGCAGGATTTCACCGGCGTGCCCGCGGTGGTCGACCTCGCCGCCATGCGCGACGCCATGAAGATGCTCGGCGGCGATCCGAAGAAGATCAATCCGCTGGTGCCGGTGGATCTCGTCATCGATCATTCGGTCGTGGTCAATTATTTCGGCAACAACACCGCGTTCAAAAAGAACGTCGATGAGGAGTACAAGCAAAATCAGGAGCGCTACCGCTTCCTCAAATGGGCGCAGCGCTCGTTCGAAGATTTCCGCGTCGTGCCGCCCGGCACCGGGATCTGCCACCAGGTCAATCTCGAATATCTGTCGCAGACGGTCTGGACGGCGAAGGCCAAGCTCAAGTTCGCCGACAAATCCACGGCCACCGAGCTTGCCTATCCGGACACGCTGGTCGGAACCGATTCGCACACCACCATGGTCAACGGGCTTTCGGTGCTCGGCTGGGGCGTCGGCGGCATCGAGGCCGAAGCCGCCATGCTTGGCCAGCCTTATTCGATGCTGCTGCCGGAAGTGATCGGCGTACGCTTCAACGGCAAGCTCAAGGAAGGCGTCACCGCGACCGATCTCGTCTTGACCGTGACCCAGATGCTGCGCAAGCGCGGCGTGGTCGGCAAGTTCGTCGAATATTTCGGTCCCGGCATGGCCAGTCTCTCGATTGCCGACCGCGCGACGCTCGGCAACATGTCGCCGGAATACGGCGCGACCTGCGGTTTCTTTCCGATCGACGAGGACACCATCCGCTATCTGCGCGAAACCGGGCGCGCGGCGGACCGCGTGGCGCTGGTGCTGGCCTACGCCAAGGCGCAGGGCATGTACCACACCAAGACGACGCCGGACCCGCTCTTCACCGACGTGCTCAAGCTCGAACTCTCGTCGGTGGAGCCGTCGCTTGCCGGGCCGAAGCGTCCGCAGGACCGGGTGCCGCTCAAGGAGGTCAAGAGCCGGCTTTGCCCAATCGATGGATAAGGAGTTCGGCAAGGCCGCCGAGATGGACAAGCGCGTTTCGGTCGAAGGCCGCGCCCATACGCTCGGCCATGGCGATGTGGTGATCGCGGCGATCACGTCGTGCACCAACACCTCGAACCCGAGCGTGATGATCGCGGCGGGACTTGTCGCCCGCAAGGCGGTGGCGAAAGGCCTCACGGTCAAGCCGTGGGTCAAGACCTCGCTCGCGCCCGGCTCGCAGGTCGTCGGCGAATATCTCGCCAAATCCGGCTTGCAGAAGGATCTGGACAAGCTCGGGTTCAACCTCGTCGGTTTCGGCTGCACCACCTGCATCGGCAATTCCGGCCCGCTGCCGCCGGAGATTTCCAAGGCGATCAACGACAGCGATCTCGTGGCTGCCGCCGTGCTCTCGGGAAATCGCAATTTCGAGGGCCGCGTCAACGCCGACGTGCGCGCCAATTATCTCGCCTCGCCGCCGCTGGTCGTCGCCTATGCGATCGCCGGCTCGATGCAGATCGACGTCGCCAAGGCGCCGCTCGGCACCGATCAGAAGGGGCGCAAAGTCTATCTGCGCGACATCTGGCCGTCGAGCCGCGAAGTCAACGAGTTCATCCGCAAGAACATCAACAAACAGATGTTCACACGCAAATACGGCGACGTGTTCAAGGGCGACGCGAACTGGCGCAAGATCAGCGTGAAGGGCGCGCTGACTTTCCCATGGGATTCCAAATCGACCTATGTGCAGAATCCGCCGTATTTCTCGCACATGTCGCGGCGGCCGGAGCCGCCGGACGACATTATCGACGCGCGCGTGCTCGGGCTGTTCCTCGAACTCGATCACCACCGACCACATCTCGCCGGCGGGCTCGATCAAGGTGGATTCGCCGGCCGGAAAATATCTGGTCGACCACAAGGTCAAGCCGATCGATTTCAACCAGTACGGCACGCGCCGCGGCAATCACGAAGTGATGATGCGCGGCACGTTCGCCAACATCCGGCTCAAGAACCAGATGGTGCCCGGCGTCGAGGGCGGCTACACGATCCACTATCCCTCGCGCCAGCGCATGACGATCTACGATGCGGCGATGCGCTACAAGACCGAGAAAGTGCCGCTGGTCGTGTTTGCCGGGAAGGAATACGGCACCGGATCGTCACGCGACTGGGCGGCGAAGGGCACCGTTCTGCTGGGCGTGCGCGCGGTGATCGCGCAGTCGTTCGAGCGCATCCATCGCTCCAACCTGGTGGGCATGGGCGTAGTCCCGCTGGTGTTCGAGGAAGGCACCACCTGGCAGACGCTCGGCATGAAGGGCGACGAGCAGGTCACCATCCGCGGGCTGCACAGTGATCTCAAGCCGCACCAGCGGCTGATTGCCGAGATCATTGCGGCGGACGGCGGGCTCAAGCGCGTGCCGCTGATCTGCCGCATCGATACGGTCGATGAGCTTGATTACTACCGAAACGGCGGCATCCTGCAGTACGTGCTGCGCCATCTCGCCGCCTAGGGCATGATCTGAAAGGTTTGGGTGCTTTCCAAAAAGTTCATGCTTGTCTGGCATGCGTGCCGGTACGTATGGCTCACTGTGAAGTGAGTAGCGGGTGAGCAATGTGCCCGATATCTAATGCACACTCGCTAAATCGATACTGAGGGGGCCAGCCGGGTGGAGAGCGGAATGCTGCGTCGCGGCGTTGTGTCGGCGCCTGTCGTTGTAGGCATGCTGCTCGCCAGCTACGCGCTCGCGCATGCGGGCGAGCCGCGCGCACTTCTTGAACTCTTCACCAGTCAGGGCTGCTCGTCATGTCCGCCTGCCGATAGGCTGCTCGGCGAGCTTGCGAACGACCCGTCGGTCGTCGCCATCAGTGTTCCGATCGATTACTGGGACTACTTGGGCTGGAAGGACACGCTCGCCATTCCTGGACATTCATCGCGGCAGCGCGCCTATGCTCGCGTGCGCGGCGATCGGCAGGTCTATACGCCGCAAATCGTTGTCAACGGCACGACCCATGTCCTTGGCAGCGACCGCAACGCCATCGACCGCGCCATCGCGCAGACCGATCGCAACACGGCGATCATGTCCACGCACGTCTTGGTATCGGTCAATGGCAGCGATCTGAACGTCAAGGTCGGAGCCAGCAAGGAACATCTCTCCGGCGAAGTGTGGCTCTGTCCGCTGGCGAAAGCGGTACCGATCGAAATTGCCCGCGGCGAAAACAGCGGGCACACGGTCATCTACCACAATGTGGTACGGCGCTGGCTCAAGCTCGGAGACTGGAACGGAAGCGAAGCCGCATGGAACGTGCCGCTGTCGGATTTCATGACCGGCGAGGTCGATGCGGCCGCCGTCATGGTCCAGCAAGGCTCGCGCGAAAAACCGGGCATGATCATTGGCGCCGCCTTCGAGTCGCTCGGCGCGCGGACCACTGAAGTCAAAACACCGACGACCGACGTTAAGTGATCAAAGAAACAAGGAGCGGCTGGTCTCCCTGCCGCCGCCCGGCGTCCGGCAAATAAAAAGGCCGGCGAACAGCCGGCCATTACGCAACT
>CAVWYW010000023.1:0-137819 GCA_963759345.1 uncultured Alphaproteobacteria bacterium | reverse complement strand
CGTTCGGCCTGGCGCTGCAGGGCGTCCGCGACAATCCGCGCCGGATGGAAGCGATTGGCTACAACGTCACCGCCCACCGCATCGCTGCCTGGGCCTTCGCGGCTCTTATCGCGTCGATCGGCGAAATCCTGATGGTGTGGCTCAACAATCAGATTCTCCCGGCTCCGCTGGTATCGAGGCGACAATCGACCTTCTCGTCATCGCCGTCGTCGGCGGTCTTGGGCATCCGATCGGTGCGTTTATCGGGGCCGTCGTTTATGTGGTCCTGCGCACCTTTGCGCTTGATACGCTGGTTGCAGTCGTCCTCGACGGCCGGCGCTTTCAAACCCTTATCGGCCTCGGGTTTCTTGTTATTGTTTTGTTTTCCCCGACGGCGTCATTGGCCTTTGGCGGCGGTGGGTCGGCGCGCGCGCTCGGCCCCGGCGGAAGGAACGGACTGTGAGTACGATTGCCGAACGGATGGCAGCAGCCGGTACCGGCAACGCAATCGAATTGCGCGGCGTAAGCCGCTGTTTGGCGCACTGGCCGCTCTTACCGATATCACGCTCAGCGTACGGCCGGGCGAACGACGCGCCGTGCTCGGGTCGAACGGCGCCGGCAAGACTACGCTACTCGAATTGCGTGACTGGCGACTTTCCGCCAACGTCGGGAACTGTGCGCTTTTTTGGCGAGGATGTAACGACACTGCCGCCGCATGAACGGATCCGCCGCGGGCTTCGGCGCACCTACCAAATCTCGTTGCTGTTCCCGCATCTTACGGTGCGCGAGAACGTTTATCTCGCCTGCCGCGGCGTCTCGCGCGGCCGCTCTCGTTCATCCGTACACGCTCCAGCGACGGCATTATGCAATCCGTCGCGGATCTCATCTCGCTCGTGCATCTGGAAAACGTCACCGATCGCCTGGTCGGAGAACTGGCCCACGGCCAGCAGCGGCAGCTCGAAATCGCACTCGCTCTTGCCGGCGCGCCACGGTTCATTCTGTTCGACGAACCGGCGGCAGGCCTGTCGCCGACCGAGCGGCGCGATCTCGTAGCAATCCTGACCGCGCTCCCCACCCATATCGGCTACATCATCATCGAACACGACATGGATGTAGCGCTGCGCGTGGTCGAGAGCGTGACCATGATGCACAACGGCCGCATCTTCAAGGAAGGCGCACCGCACGAAATCGAGGCCGATCCCGAAGTGCAGCAATTATCTGGGTGGCGGCCATGCCTGAGCGTCACGCGGCCGATCTTCTGGAGATCAGAGGCCTCAACGTCTTTTATGGCCGCAGCCACGCGCTGCAAGGGGTCGATCTGCGGCTCGAGCACGGCGTGCTTTCTCTGGTCGGCCGCAATGGCATGGGCAAGACCACACTGTGCAAAACGATCGTGGGACTTACTCCGGCAGCTAGCGGCTCCATTCGGTTCATGGGCGAGGAGCTCATCGGCCGCACCCCCGCCGAAATCGCGCGGATGGGATTGGGCTACGTGCCGCAAGGCCGGCGGTTGTGGCCCACGGTCACGGTCGACGAGCACCTGCGGCTTGCGAGCGGTAATCGCGGGCCATGGTCGATTTCACGGATCTACGAGACATTCCCGCGCCTCGCAGAACGGCGCACCAATCGTGGCAATCAGCTCTCCGGCGGCGAGCAGCAGATGCTCGCCATTTCGCGCGCGCTGCTTCTCAACCCGCGCCTTCTTATTATGGACGAGCCGACCGAAGGCCTCGCGCCGGTGATTGTGGAGCAGGTCGAGGAGATTTTGGTCACTCTCGGCGAGCAGGGCGAAATCGGTGTGCTCGTCGTCGAGCAGAACATCGGCGTCGCGACTGCGGTTGCCGAAAAGGTCGCGATCATGATCAACGGTCGCGTCAACCGGATCATGGAGGCGTCGCGGCTCGAGGCGGACCGTGAGTTGCAACAGCGGCTGTTAGGTGTCGGTCAGCACGGCGAAGCGGAAGCACCCGAAGAGAATATCGAGGCGCCTGCAGAAGCCGGAACTACGGCTCAGCCGAGGGCCCGCGGCCCGGTCCGGGTCTTTATATCGAATCCGAACCCGCCAACCCGCTGGTCACAGCCGGTGCCGGTTGCGCAGATCGAAACCGCTGCCCGGACGCGCACGACCGTGCCCGAGGCCACGACATCCGCCGCCGCCCCGGCCGTCGAGCTGCGGCCACTGCATCGCGGCGGCGCGGCGCCGGTGATTGTCGCGGGAACGCTCGACACCAAAGGCGCCGAACTGCGCTTCCTTCGCGACCAGATCGCCGCTGCCGGCGTTCGCGTCGTTCTGGTCGATCTGTCCACATCCGGTGGCCCGTCTCCGGCCGATGTCCCGCCACACCACATCGCTGCGTATTACCGCGGTGGGCCCAACGCGGTCTTCACCGGCGAACGCGGCGCCGCAATCACCGCGATGGCCGAAGCTTTCGAGGCCTGGATCAAGCGTCAGGATCGCATCGGCGGCCTGATTTCGGCGGGCGGCTCAGGCGGCAGCTCGCTGGTCGCTCCGGCGATGCGGGCGCTGCCGATCGGCGTGCCGAAACTCCTTATCTCCTCGGTCGCGTCCGGCAACGTTGCGCCGTACGTAGGACCGTCGGACATTATGATGCTGTACTCCGTGACCGATGTCGCCGGTCTCAACACGGTCTCGCGTCAAGTCCTTGCCAACGGCGCCGCGGCAATGGTCGGGATGGTGAAGGCGCGCAGCGCAAGCGCCGAGCGCGATCGGGCAGCGGCTCGCCGCCCGAAGTCAAGCCGGCGATCGGATTGACGATGTTCGGCGTGACCACGCCCTGCGTCGACGCGGTTACCGATGCGCTTGACGAAGATTTCGAGTGCCTGGTCTTCCACGCCACCGGCGTCGGCGGCCAATCGATGGAGAAGCTCGTCGATTCCGGCGATCTTGCGGGCGTGATCGACATCACGACGACCGAGGTCTGCGACCTGTTGTGCGGCGGCGTGTTGCCGGCGACCGAAGACCGGTTCGGCGCGATCATCCGCACCCGCGTGCCGTACATCGGCTCGTGCGGCGCGCTCGACATGGTGAACTTCGGACCGATGGCGAGCGTGCCCGAGCGATACCGCGGCCGCACGCTCCATGTTCACAATCCCACCGTGACGCTGATGCGGACCACGCCGGAAGAAAACGCGCGCATCGGCCGCTGGATCGGCGAGCGGCTTAATCGCATGGACGGCCCGGTGCGCTTCTTCCTTCCCGAAGGCGGCGTGTCCGCTCTCGATGCGCCCGGCCGGCCATTTTCGGATCCGAACGCCGACGAGGAACTGTTTCGTGCACTGGAAGCGACCGTTCGACAAACTGCGACACGCCGCCTCATTCGCATGCCCGCGCACATCAACGATCCGCACTTCGCTGCGGAAATCGTCGCTGAATTCCGCCGCCTGTTTGGTGGCCGTCTGACCCGTCGGCGCGCGAAGGGATAGAACATGGCCCGCATCCTACGGTCCGACATCCTGGCGCGCTTCCAAGCCATGAAAAAGTGCGGCGAACCTATCATCGGCGCTGGTGCGGGCACTGGGCTGTCGGCTAAGGGCGAGGAGAAGGGCGGCGCCGACCTCATCGTGATCTACAACTCTGGCCGTTACCGCATGGCCGGCCGGGGTTCGCTAGCCGGCATGATGCCTTTCGGCGATGCCAACGGCATCGTCGTCGACATGGCACGCGAGGTGCTACCGGTGGTCGGCGACACGCCGGTGCTGGCCGGGGTGTGCGGCACCGATCCGTTCCGCCAGATGGATGTGTTTCTCGACGAGGTTGCGCGGCTTGGCTTCAGCGGCGTGCAGAATTTCCCGACTGTCGGTCTTATTGACGGCCGTTTCCGCGCTGGCCTCGAAGAGACCGGCATGGGCTATGGTCGTGAAGTCGAGATGATTGCCAAGGCGCATGCGCGCGATCTCCTGACCACGCCTTATGTGTTTGACCCGTCGGAGGCCGCGGCGATGGCGCGCGCCGGCGCCGACGTCCTGGTCTGTCATTTTGGCCTGACTGTCGGCGGCACGATCGGTGCTGCAACATCGATCAAACTCGAGGATTGTCCGGCGCTGACCGACGCGATGGCGGAAGCAGCCCTCGCGATAAATCGCGATGCGCTCATCCTCGTTCACGGCGGACCGATCGCCGAGCCGGCTGACGCCGAGTATGTGCTGGCGCGCGCCCGTCATTGTCATGGTTTCTACGGCGCTTCATCCATGGAGCGGCTGCCGGTCGAGCGCGCGCTGCGCGAGCAGGTTGCAAAGTTCAAAATGATCAAGAGAGCTTAGTCGCAGAGTGAAGATGAACCCGCGCCGGCCAAATGCCGGGCGGGAGGGAGGAAAGTAAGATGTCCGCCGCCATTCTCGGCAGCCTGATCATCTGGCTGATCGTCGCCGTCATTGTTATCGCGATCGTCGTCTACTTCGTGAACTGGCTGTATCACCGTTCGTCGAAGGAAGTTTCCTTCGTGCGCACCGGCCTGTTCGGCGAAAAAGTGGTCATTAACAGCGGCGCGTTCGTGCTGCCGTTTATTCACGAGATAACGCCGGTCAACATGAACGTCTTGCGCATGCAGGTCGTGCGCAACCGCGACGACGCGCTCATCACCAAGGATCGGATGCGGGTCGACATCGAGTCCGAGTTTTACGTCCGCGTGCCGCCGACGCGCGAAGCGGTGACCATCGCCGCCGCCACCCTTGGCCGGCGCACGATGAACGTCGCCGAGCTCGATACGCTGCTCGCCGGCAAATTTGTTTCCGCGCTCCGCTCGGTCGCCTCCGAAATGACCATGATCGAGATGCACGAGCGGCGCGGCGAGTATGTCACACGCGTTACCGAAGCGGCGCTGGAGAGCCTGAAGCGAAATGGCCTCGAACTGGAATCGGTGGCGATTACCGACCTCGATCAGACCGATCTTGAGTTCTTCAATCCGTCGAACCGCTTCGATGCAGAAGGCTTGACCAAGCTGATCGAGGACATTGAAGCGCGGCGTAAATTGCGCAACGACATCGAGCAGGACTCGATGATCCTCATCCGTTCCCGCAATCTCGAAGCCGAGAAGCAGGCGCTGGAAATCGATCGCGAGAGCGAAACCGCGCGGCTAAATCAGGAGCGGGATATCGAAGTCAGACGCGCGGTCCAGCGCGCCGAACTCGCGCGCGAGCGCTCGCTGCGCGACACCGAGGCAGAGCAGGCGCAGATTTCGGCTCGCGAAGAAGTCGAGAAGACACGCATCGCCCATGAGCGCGCGCTGGCTGAGGCGCGCATCACTTCCGAACGCGACATCCGCGAACGCGAGATCGAGCGCGGCCGGCAGGTCGACGAGGCCGAGATTGCCGCGCGAGAGCGGGTCGAGCGCGCTCGCATAGCCCAGGAGCGCGTCGTCACCGAGGCGCGGATTGCCCGCGAGGAAGACGATCAGCGGCGCGAGATCGAACGTACCCGCAACGTCGAGCAGGCCGAGATCGCGGCGCGCGAGGAAACCGAGAAGGCGCGTATCGCGCAGGAACTTTCGGTCGCCACGGCGCGCATTGCCATGGACGAGGAAAACCGGCGACTTGAGATCGAGCGCACGCGCAACCTGGAACAGGCCGAGATTGCCGCGCGCGAAATTACTGAGCGAGCACGCATCGCTCAGGAACGGATTGTCACGGACGAGCGCATTGCGCTTGAGGAGGAAATCCGCCGTCGCGAGATTGCGCGTAACCGCGCTGTCGAAGAAGAAGAGATCGCCGCCGCGAAGGCGACCGAAGAGGCGCGCATCGCTCGCGAACAGGCGCTTGCCGCCGACCGGATCGCCGCCGAGCTCGCGACCAGGACACTGGAGATCGAGCGCACGCGTAACCTGGAGCGGACCGACATCGAGGCGCGGGAAGTCACCGCCGCCGCCCGCATTCAGCAGGAGGAGCGCGTCCGGGCGCTCGACATCGCCAGGACTCGCGCAATTGAGGAAGCGGAAATTGCGGCCCGTGAATCGGTCGAAGCCGCCCGCATCGCGCAAGAAAAGAAAATCACCGTGGAACGCATCGAATCCGAGGAAGAGACGCGTAGCCGGGAAATTGAGCGCATCAAGGCGATAGATGCGGCCGAGATCGCCGCGCGAGAATCGACTGAAACCGCACGCATCGAACTCGACAAGAAGACTCGCCGCCGATCGAATCGAAGCCGATAAAGACACTCGCGGGCGGGAGATTGCCCGCAACGAGGCGATCAAATCCGCCGAGATAACATCTCGCCAGTTGGTCGAGTCGGTTCGAATCCTGCAGGACCGCAAGATCGCCGGAGAACGCATATCCCGCGAAGAAGAAATACGGGCACTGGAAATTGCCCGTAACCGTGCGGTGGACACCGCCGAAATCACGGCGCGCGAAGCGGTCGAAGCTGCGCGTATTGCCCAGGACGAACGAATCTCCGCCGAGCGCATCGCCGCCGATCAGGACACGCGAGCGCGCGACATTGCCCGCGAAGAGGCAATCGAGGACGCGGAAATCAAGCGCCGCGAGGCGATCGAGACCGCGCGTATCGCAACCGAACTGGCTCTGGAACGCGAGCGCATCGCGTCCTCGCAGACCCGCGATGTTCTCGATACCGAGCGGCGCAAAGTCATCGAGATCGCCGATCAGAACCGTTCCATCGAAGTCGCGGCGAAACTCGCCGAACGCGCGGACGCCGATCGCCGCGTCAAAGAAGCCAACATCGTCGCTACGCAACACGTCGAGCGCACCGACGTCCTGCGCGAACAGTCCATTGAGCTTGCCCGACTTGAACGCCGCCGCGCCGTGGAACAATTCGAGGTTTCCCGCGTGCAGGCACTGCAGGAGGCCGAGATCGCCGCCCGCGAAGAGGTCGAGCGCGCGCGGATCGCCTCGGAACGAGGTCTCGACGAGGCGCGCATCATTCGTGAGCGCGAATTGCGTCAGCTCGAAATCGGCCGCGAAACGGCGGTCGAGACTGCGCGGATGGAGAGCGACATCGAAATTCAGCGGAAGTCGCTGGAGCAATCGGCGGCGCAGGCTGAGGCCGAAGTGGCACGCGCGCAGGCAGTTGAGGCGGAGGAACGCGTCAAGACGGTGCGCGAGAGCGAGGTAGCTCGCCGTCGGCGCGCGGTCGAGGTGTTGATCGCCGAAAAGGAGGCCGAGGAAGTGCGCATCGCCGCGGCCGCCCAGCAAGTGCGCGCGGCGGTCGAAGCCGAAGCGCAGAAGCTGCTCAACGAAGCAGAGAACGTCCTCACCGATGCGGCCCGCGCGTCGCTGTTCCGCCGCCGGCTGCTCGATCGCATCGAGGGCATCGTGCGCGAGAGCGTCAAGCCGATGGAGAAGATCGAGGGTATCCGCATCCTCCATGTCGACGGCCTCAACGGCGGCGGCAATGGTGGCAACGGCGGGCGCAGCGCCACCGACGAAGTAATCGACTCGGCGCTGCGATATCGCGTGCAAGCGCCGATGATCGACCAGATTCTCGCCGAGATTGGCATCGAGGGCGGGAGCCTCTCGCGCATGCCAGGCCTCATCCGCGAGGCGCGCGACATGCAAGGCATCCGCAAGGAGGCTGCGCCCAAGAAGCCCCCTGAAGGTGGTGGCGGATCGTCCGGATAAAAGCGGCCGGTCAGAAATAGAAAACAAAAGGAAGGAGGAAGCAGTCCAATGGCCCGCGTCTATGTCTCGAGCGTCATTAACGGCCGCTCCGACCGCGTCTGGGCGCGCGTGCGCGATTTCAACGGTCTGCCCGCCTGGCACCCAGGGATCGCCGAAAGCCGCATCGAGAACGGTGAACCGTCCGACAAAATAGGCTGCGTGCGGGATTTTCGATTGCGGAACGGCGACCGGATTCGCGAGAAGCTTCTCGGCCTTTCGGACTTCGATCTGTTCTGCACCTATTCGATCCTGGAATCGCCGATGGGCGTTGAGAACTACGTGGCGACACTCCGTCTTACCCCGATCACCGACGGCGACCGAACCTTTGTGGAATGGACCGCGGAATTCGATTGCGCGCCCGAGCGCGAGACCGAACTGGTCTCCAACATCGGCGGCGGCGTCTTTCAGGGCGGATTCGATGCCCTGAAGCGGCAGTTCGGAGGTTAGGCCGGTGATCCGCATCATCCGTTCGACCGTTATTGAAGCACCGTGTGATCGGGTCTGGGCGATGCTGCGCGACTTCAACGGCCATGACCGCTGGCATCCTGCTGTCGGCAAGAGCGAAATCGAGCGCGGTCAGAGTTCCGACAAGATCGGCTGCGTGCGGCATTTCTTTTTGCGCGACGGCTCCGAGCTTCGCGAGCGGCTGCTCACGCTTTCCGATTTGGAACAAACTTTCAGCTATTGTCTTCTCGACACGCCGGTTCCTTTGTTCAACTACGTAGCCCACGTGCGGCTCGCGCCGGTTACCGACGGTGACCGGACATTCTGGGACTGGCGGTGCTCGTTCACGACCCGCAAGGGCCAGGAAGCAGAGATGACGCGTATGGTGGGCGAAGATATCTACGACGCCGGATTTGCCGCGATTCGCGCCGAACTGGCCGCGTCATCCGCATCGGAAGGCCGCGCATGAGCGTCAACGTCAAGACCTTCGCTCGTCTGGCCGACGCCGCCAGTGTGCTATCAAGCGAGCGCAACGCCCGCTTCCTCGGCGGCGGAACGCTGGTCATGCGCGCGGTCAACGAGGCCGACCCGACGATCGAGACGATCGTCCGCTCGACCGATCCGAGTTTGCTGCATATTGCGGTTTCCTCGGGTCGCGCTGAGCTCGGCGCTGGCGTCACCATGGCCGCCATTCTCGGCGAACGCGAGCTAGCCTTTCTTCATCCGGTCGCGCGCGCGGTCGGCGGACCGGCGGTGCGCGAGGCGGCGACCGTCGGCGGCAATCTGTTCGCGCACTCACCCTATGGAGACTTTGCAGCGGCGCTGCTCGCACTCGATGCAACCGTGATGCTCGCCGCCGGCTTTGGTCAGCGTGAGCTGCCGCTGGAAGAACTGCTTGGCCGTCGCGAGCGCGGGTCAATGATCGTCTCGAGCGTCGCGTTTAAACGCCCGCCACACGATTCTTTCCGATTCAACAAGGTGACGCGCGTTCATCCCAAGGGCATCGCGGTCCTTTCGATCTCCGCCCAACTGCCCGTCGCCAGCGGTCGAGTCACCGGTGCGCGAATCGCTTATGGGGCAATGGGCCCGACGCCGGTACGCGCCAAAACCGCGGAGCGGGCGCTCGAAGGCCGGACGCTCGACGCCGCCGGCATTGCTCCCGCTATTGCAGTCGCCGCCGACGGCACGTCCCCGGCCGACGATGCCATCGCCAGTGCCTGGTGGCGGCGCGAAATCCTGCCCGTATATCTCCGCCGTCTGCTGCTCGGCTCGGCGCAAGCATGAGGTGTCGATGAAAACCCCGATCCAGTTTCACCTGAACGGCGAAGAAGTTGCCACCTTTGTCGAAAGCGGCGCCAACCTGCTCGATACGCTGCGCGAGTCCGTCGGCGATCTTTCAGTGAAAGGCGGCTGCTGGCAGGGCACCTGCGGAACCTGCACCGTGCTGATCGACGGCGCGCCGCGAGTCTCCTGTGTCACGCTCGCGGAAACCTGCGCCGGGAAATCGATCGAGACCGTGGCGGGGCTCCGCCGCGGCGCCGATCTGCACCCGCTGCAAGATACTTTCATGGAACGCTTTGCCGCCCAATGCGGCTATTGCACCCCGGGAATGCTCATGGCGGCCAAGGCGCTGCTTGATCGCAATCCGTCACCGACCCGTGCAGATGTCATCGACGCCCTCTGCGGCAATGTCTGCCGTTGTACCGGCTACGAGCCAATCATCGAGGCGGTGCTCGATGCCGCCCGCAGCGACAATCGTCGCCGCGCCTGAAGGACCAGCCATGCTTGAATTCCGCAAGGACATTTTCGCCGACGAACGTGACGACAATCTCATCGAGATCGGTCAGCCGACCGCGCGCCAGGACATCCTCGGTCACGTCACCGGCACGTCGCCCTACTATGACGATCACCGCTTCGCCAATCTGCTGCATCTGAAAATCCTGCGCAGCCCGCACGCTCACGCCCGTATTCGCTCGATCGACGATTCCGCGGCGGCGCGCGCGCCGGGCGTCAAACGGATCATCCGGGCCGCCGACGTCCCGGTCAATCTTAACACGCTCCTCAGCCTCATCCAGTTCGGTAAGGACGATGAACCTTCGCTCGCATCCGACGTGGTGCGTTACAAGGGCGAACCGATCCTCGGTATTGTTGCGACCAGCGAACGCGCGGCGCTGGAGGCGATGGCGCTGGTACGCATCTCCTACGATCAGTTGCCGGCAGTACTTGACGTCGAGGAAGCACTAAAGCCCGGGGCGCCCTCTGTTAACGCTACGTATCCAAAGAACACGTTCGAGTATTACGGCAAGTACGATCACCAGAAGCTGCGCTTCGGCGACATCGAGCAGGCTTTCAAGCAAGCCGATATCGTCCTCGAAGACCGCTACCAGATGTCGCCGATCGAGCACGCGCCGACTGAGACCAATGGCTCGATCACCGTGCCCGACACCAACGGCCGCTACATTGTCTACACGTCGACGCAAGCGCTGTTTTTCTCGCTCGACACCTCCGCCAAGATCAATGCAATGCAGTCGAACCAGCTGCATTTCATTGGCGGCACTGTCGGCGGCGGCTTCGGCGGCAAGGTCGACACCATGACCGAACCGCTCTGCATCCTGGCGGCCCGGTTGACCGGTGCGCCGGTTCGCTACCGGTTCAGCCGTCACGAGGAGATGCAGTTCGGCTCGCCGCGCGGCGCCGAGCGCATTTACGTCAAGGACGGCGTGATGAAAGACGGGCGCATCATCGCCCGCCAGGTACGCGCTTATTTCGATTCAGGAGCTTACACCCGGCTGTCGAGCTACGCCGTGGTCAAGTGCGTTGCCCACATTCCAGGGCCGTACACCATCCCCAACGTGCACGCCGACGTGTTTTGCGTGTTCACGAACCGCACACCTGCAACCGCCATGCGGGGCTTCGGTGTCACTGCGCTCGACTTCGCACTTGAATGTCAAATGGACAAGCTTGCGGTCGCGGTCGGAATGGACCCGCTGGAATTCCGCATCCTCAACGCGTATCGCGACGGCGACATGAAGGCGCACCGGCGCGAAGCGAAAAACTGCGCGCTGATCGAATGCGCGCAGGTCGTCGCGGAAAAAGCTAATTGGCCGATCCGTGATGAGTTCAAGCGAATGTCGTCGCGGCAGGGCGGCGGCGCAGCCCGCACGGGCGGCGCAGCGGATCGCACACGCGCACCAGCGCTTGCGCCGGCCGCCAAACCGGCTCCGGCGGTGCCGCAGCGGGTCGCGTACGAGCGCCCGACACCGGCCGCGCCGGCGCGGACCGCGGCGCCAGCGCCACCACCACGCAGTGCGCCTGTGCCGCCTCCACCGCCGGCCGGATCGACCCACGGCGCACCCCGTTTTTCCTCAGTCTTCGGTACCAGGAGGCGCTGATCATGGCCAAACATCGCGGGCGGGGCGTCGCTACCATCAACTATCCGATCGGGATGAATCTCGGCGGTGATCCAAGCCAGGCGCTGGTTCATTCCAACCCCAGCGGCAAGTTTACCGTCGCGCTGTCCTCGATCGATCTCGGCCAGGGGATGAAATCGGTCACGCGGCAGATCTGCGCCGAGACGCTGGGCGTGCCGGTCGAGGATGTCTACGTCGACACCGCCAATTCCGATACCGGCCCGCATTGCATGGGCTCATTCGCTTCGCGTGGCACACATCGCGTCGGCAACGCAGTGATGACGGCGGCGCGCGAGGCGCGCGCGGTCATGATGGAAGCGGCGGCGGAGGAGCTTGAGGTGGATCCGGGTGACCTTGAGACCGACGGCAAAGGCTCCATCCGCGTCAAGGGCGCGCCGCATCGCTCGATTTCCGTCCGCGACGTCGCCATCGCAGCGCAGTTCCGCCAGGGCAAGACGATTTCCGGGCGCGGTATTTTCCTGGTGCCGCTCTCCGACGTTGATCCGGAAACCGGCGAGATGTCGCCCGCGACCTGCTATGCGCATGCCTGCCTGGTTGCAGAAGTCGAGGTCGACGACGAGACCGGCGAAGTCGCCGTTCTGAAAATGACTAGCGCCTATGAGATTGGGCGCGCGATCAACCCAAAGCTGGTCGAACAGCAGCTCGTCGGCGGCTCCTGGATGGGCATGAGCCACGCGCTTTATGAAACGCCAGAGCCGTATTATCCAGATACAAGAAACGGCCCGCGTGACTTTAACGACTACTTGATGCCGGGCGCGGGCGATATCTGTCCTCACGACATCATCGTACTCGAACGGCCCGCCCCCGATGGCCCATTCGGCGCCAAAGGGCCTGGCGAGATGTGCGCCAATCCGGTGCTGCCAGCCGTCGCCAATGCTGTCTTCAATGCCGTCGGCGTACGCATCAACGATCTGCCGATCACGCCGGAGAAAGTTCTGCGGGCGATTAAGGCGCGTGGCGGCGCGGCGGCGGGCGGGCGCGCGCGTTAAGACCATGGCGGTGCGTCAAAAAATCGTCGGTATTGGCAGCCCGCGCGAGCTCGAAGAAGCGTTGCGCGCTGCCTATTACCTCGCCGACGACGAACTTTCGACCGCCGCTTATCTCGCGTTGGCGCTGGGTAAGCCATTGTTGCTCGAAGGCGCCCCTGGGGTCGGCAAGACCGAAGCCGCCAAGGCAATCGCCGGCGTGCTGGGCCGCACGCTCCTTCGCCTGCAATGCTATGAAGGCATCGACGCCTCGGCGGCGCTCTACGAGTGGAATTTTCCGCGGCAGATGCTGGCGCTCCGCCAGCAGAGCGAAAGCGACAGCCCGATCGACATTTACCGCGACGAATTCCTGATCGAACGGCCGATGCTTGCATGTCTGCGCCGGCCGCAAGAGACGGTGTTGCTCATCGACGAGATCGACCGCTCAGATCACGAGTTCGAGGCCTTCCTGCTCGAGTTTCTTTCCGACTTTCAGATTTCGATCCCGGAGCGTGGTGCTATTCGCGCTTATGAGCGGCCCGTGGTCATCCTGACCTCCAACCGCACCCGCGAATTGCACGAGGCGTTGCGCCGCCGCTGTGTCTATCACTGGATTGAATATCCGACCGCGGAGCGCGAAATGCGAATCATTACAATGCGCGCCTCCGGCGTCAGCGAACGAGCGGCCCGGGCCGTTGTCGCTGCGGTCGGACGTTTGCGCCGCGAACCGCTGGCCAAGCTTCCCGGGATCGCCGAGGCGGTCGAATGGGCGGAAGCCGCAACGCTGCTCAACGAGCAGGGTGCACGCTGGCCCGAGGCCTTTAAGCGTTCGCTCGGCGTCGTCCTCAAGGACGAAGACGATCTCGTGCACATCGCGCCGAAGATCGATGCCATCCTGGCGGAGGCTCAGGCGTGAACAGCGTGACCGAGCCGATCGCCCATTTCGTGGGTTTCTCCGGCCTGTTGCGCCGGGCCGGGTTCTCTGTCGCGCCCGAACAAACTATGGCCTGGCTTGCGGCGATCGAGCTTCTCGGCCCGGAAGAGATTAATGACATCCGCCGGGCGGCACGTGCGACGCTGGCGCCGCCGCCGGAGCGTTTTGCCGAATTCGACGCGCTGTTCGACGCTCATTTTCTCGGTGTGCTCGGTTCGGCGGTGGAGACGGCGCCGAGCGATGAAGAGCCCGTGCGGGCGGCCGAGGATTCCTCGGTTGGGCCGGAGCCGACCTTCGGCGATGAGACCCATGAATCAGGCGCGCAGGCTACGACCGCGGAGCGTCTCTCGGCGCGCCGCTTCGCTCCCGGACAGGAGGGTGAAACACTCCGTCGCTTTTCCCGCGCACTTCCCGCTCGTGTGCCGCGGCGACGCGGCTATCGCTGGCGCTCTGCGCGCGGCGGACCCGGCACCGACGCGCGGCGGATGTTCCGCGACGCCATGCGGCACGGCGGCGAGATCGTCAGCCTGCGTCAGCGCAAGCGCCGTTTGCGGCAGCGGCGCATTGTCGTCCTGGTCGACGTCTCCGGCTCGATGAAGGAGCGCACGCAATCGCACCTCGCCTTTGCCCACGCGTTGGTCCGCGCAGCCGACTCGGTCGAAGTCTTCACCATAGGCACCCGGCTCACGCGCATTACCCGGCCACTCCGCCTGAAGAACCGCGAACAGGCGCTCGCTACCGCCTCGCTGCTTGTCGCCGACTGGGACGGCGGCACCCGTATCGGCGAGGCGCTTAATGCTTTTCTCAGCGTGCCACGCTTTGCAGCGTTGGCGCGCGGCGCGGCGCTCGTCGTGCTCTCCGACGGGCTTGAGCGCGGCGATCCGACCGCCATGGCGGATGCCGTCGCGCGTTTCTCGCGCATCGCCTGGCGAATTATCTGGCTGACGCCGCTCGCCGCCGATCCTGGCTTTGAGCCGCGCACCGCCGGCCTCGTTGCCGCGCGGCCATTCCTCGATGTGCTGGGCGACGGCGGATCGATCGACCAAATTTGTACTCACGTTCTGCAGTTGGCCGATGCGATGGCGGCATGACAATGATCCTTTGACAGCTCAAAAAGATTTGCAAAACGCGCACAGCGCATCAGTGAGACCCGCGTGGGAGGACACAAATGGCGTTAGAAATCAAAATTCTCGACTACGGCGATATCGAACTCGAATTCGAGCTTCCTGGTGCTCGGCCGCGATTGCGGCCGCACGCGCCGGGTCCCGGTCTATGGCTTCCTCGTGCTCGGCGGGACCTGGCCCATACTGGTCGATACCGGCTATCGCTCCAACCAGATCATGGAAACGCTCGGCATGCGGGGCATGCAGTCGCACGAGAATATGATCGAAAACCAGCTCAAGAAGCACGGGCTGAAGCTTGGCGACATTCGTTACGTCCTGCACACGCACCTGCACATCGATCATGCCGGCAAGGACGATCTCTTTCCCATGAACACGGCGGCGGTCATCAACAGGCGCGAGCTCGAATACTCCGTTTCCGGCCTGATGCATCCGCAATATCCGGCGCCCGATATCAAGCATCTCATCGATCGCCTGCACACCAAAGGTGCGCTGCGTTTTCTTGACCTCGAAATTTCCGGCCCAGCCGAGTTGATGCCGGGCGTTATCTGCGAAGCCGCCGGCGGCCACACCGAAGGCTCGATGAACGTCATCGTGAAGACTGCCGAAGGGGTCGCGACCATCTGCGGCGACGTGCTTTACGACATCAACGATCAGCTGGTCGAACCCTTCCGCGAAATCAGCGACATGGAGCCTCGTGTTACCGGCAACCACGGCACCACCAAGCGGCAGGAAAAGGCGGCAATCAAAAAGGTTGTCGCCAGCTCACGTTTCGTGCTGCCGGTGCACGACCGGCCGGCCATTATTGAAGCCGGGCAGGTCATCGGCCGTTTGCAGGACCAGGTTCCCGGCCCAGTCATCCAATCGCTGCCGCGCCGCAACTGGTTCGCGGCGTGAGCGAGAGAGGCGAGCGATGAGTCATTCCGCGCTACGTCGCGAGTTTTCGGATCTGATCGACCTCGATGTCCCGGTGGAGCGCCTCGCCGGCGGCTTCACATTTACCGAAGGCCCGATCTGGCATCCGCGCGATCAGTATCTCCTTTTCTCAGACATGCCAGCTGACGTGCGTCGTCGCTACGATGAGCGCGGCGGCGTGCGTGAGGTGATGAAGCCATCCAACAAATGTAACGGCATGACGTACGACGCGAATTTGGGCCTCATAGTCTGCGAGCATGCCACGTCCAGTCTGATCCGCGAATCCAACGGGCGCCGTGAAGTCCTCGCCTCGCACTTCGACGGCAAGGAACTCAACAGCCCGAACGACGTCTGCGTTCGTTCCGACGGCTCGATCTATTTCTCCGATCCGTGGTACGGCCGCATGCCGGTCTATGGTGTCGAGCGGCCACGCCAACTCGGATTCCAGGGCGTGTATCGCGTCCCGCCGGGCGGCGGGCAGCCACAGCTTCTGGTCGACCGCAATCTGTTCGAGCAGCCGAACGGGCTCTGCTTTTCTCCTGATGAGCGGCAGTTGTACGTCAACGACACGGTACGCGCGCTGATCCGGGTTTTTGACGTCAATGCGGACGGATCGCTTGGCCCCGACCGTATTTTCGCCTCCGGCATCCGCTCCGAACTGGAGGCGGGCGTCCCCGATGGTATGAAGTGTGACAGTGCTGGCAATGTCTGGGTGACGGCGCCGGGTGGCGTCTGGGTCTATTCGCGTTCGGGCGCGCTGATCGGCAAAGTCAGAGTGCCGGAGCTGGTCGCCAATCTGCATTGGGGAAAATCGGATTGGCGTACGTTGTTCATGTGCGCGACCCATTCGCTCTATGCCGTGCGCACCAAGATCGGCCCGCACATCGAGCCATTCATGCGCCCAAATGCAAGCGCTGGCGCGAGCACAACATCGACCGCCGCACCTGCAACAGCTCCCGAGCGCGCCAGCACAAATAATGGACTATCGCTCGATCCCTCGCGCTGCGCGCTCATCATCCAGGACATGCAGAACGATGTCATGATGGACGGCGGCGCGTTTGCGTCGTCCGGCGCACCGCAACACGCCCGTGAACAGAATGTGGTCGAGAACATTCGCCGCCTTGCCGATGTGTGCCGCGCCCGCGGCGTCATGATCATCCACGTTTGGTTCGTCGTCGACCCAGGCGCGCCGGGAGTCACACTTAACGCGCCGCTGTTCGAGGGCCTGGTCGATTCCAAGGCCATGGTACGAGGGACATGGGGTGCCGCACCGGTCGCTGGCCTGGAGCCGCAGCCCGGCGATCACGTCGTCGAGAAGATCCGAATGAGCGCGTTTGAAGGCAGCCACCTTGAGATCGTGCTCAGATCCGGCGGCCGCGACACGATTATCGATACCGGGGCGTGGACCAATATGTCGATCGAACACACCGCCCGCACCGCCGCCGACAAGGGCTATTTCGTCGTCGTGCCGGAGGATTGCTGCTCGACCATGAATGCCGACTGGCACCGCGCTTCCATCCAATACGCGATGCAGAACGTCGCCGCGGTGACGAAGGCGAATGAGGTCATCGCCGCGCTCGGCTAAGACGGCAAGGTGAGCCCTTCGCTGGCGAAGGCCCGTTGCACCGCCGGGCGGGCGGCAAGCCTGTGCGCGTGTGTGGTCCAGCGCGGGAATTCCCGTTCCATGTCGAAGCCGAGAACCGGACCGTGCCCCCACGTCCAGTAGACCAGGAGAAGCGGGTCGGCGACGCTATAGCGCTCGCCAATTGCCCAGGGACCCGCACCTACTTTTTCATCCACCGCCTGCCAGAGCTCACGACAGGTCTTTTTGCCTGTGGCCGCGACATCCTCAACCGCGCGGGCGTCGGAAGCGTAACGCGCCGCACGCCGGACGTGGGTAAAGGCGACCTGAATCGTGGACGAGAGCCAGTTGAGCCACTCGGCACAGCGTGCTTCCTCGCGTGAATCCCACGGCCAAAGTCCAGCGGCCGGATGGCGCGCCGCGATGTACCGCAGGATCGCCGGCGCTTCCGTCAATACCCAGTCGCCGTCAGCGAGCGCCGGCACGCGGGCTTTTGGATTGATGCGTAGATATTCGGCGCTGCTTTGTTGATTGGTCCCGAGATCGACGCGGGACAGCTCGAACGGCGCGCCGACCTCCTCGAGCGCGATATGCGGGGCAAGCGAGCACGCACCCGGCGCATAGTAAAGTCTCATTCCAGCTCACTCCGCGTTTTGCGACGCCGCCGATCAATAAGTCGCCCGGCCGCCTGAAAGGTCGAACACTGCGCCGGTAGTGAACGAATTTTCCGCGCTTGCGAGCCAGCAGATCATGGATGCCGCCTCATCAAGTTCGAGCATGCGCCCACGCGGAATCTTGGCAACAATCATCGCCAGAAAATCCGGCGCCTGGCTCAAAGCCAGTGTGGTTTTGGCAACCGCGGGGGTAACGCAATTGACGGCGATGTTGTAAGTCGCAAGCTCCTTGCCGAGCGATTTGGTCAACCCGATCACCGCTGCCTTCATTGAACTGTAGGCCGGTGCTTGCGGATTGCCCTCTTTGCCGGCAACGGAGCTGAGATTGACGATGCGGCCGTAGTTCGCCGCAATCATGTGGGGGACGACCGTCCGGCAGCAGTAGAACGTGCCGAGAAGCCCGACGTTGACCACGTCGCGGAACGCCTCCGGCGGATACTCCCAAGTCGGCGCGTTGGGGCCGACGATCGCGGCGTTGTTGACCAAAATGTCGATTTTGCCGAAGTGCGCGATGGTCGCTTTGGTGGCCGCTTCGACGGCGGCAAGGTCCGCGATATCGACGGCAAGGCCCTGAATGCTGTCCGGCATCCTCATGCCCGCTATTGTTTTATCGAGTAACGCGCGGTCCCGATCCCAGATGGCGACCTTCCCGCCGGAAGCGAGGATCCGGTTCGCGACGGCGAGTCCAATGCCCTGCGCTCCGCCGGTCACGACAGCTATCCGCTTATTCAAGTCATAGACATTCATAACGCCCCCCCGCGCGCTGTCGGCGTAAATGGGTAACCGGGGGCGGTGCCGCTAGCAAGTCGCCTAATCGAACCGAGTGAGAGACGACAATCGTCTTTGCGGCCGATCTTTCTGACCTGCCCCTCATGCGAGGCTGTTTGTCAGAATCGTGTCGAGCAATTATGATAGGGTGTTACGGGTTCAAATCCTGCCGCTCCGACCACGCCCCTGCGCTTCGCTATAGCGTAGCATGCCTGCAAGCGGCGGCTTTTGGGCGGTCGCTTCGTAAAAGCCTTGGCGAACGCAGCGTCTTTGGTTCAAATTGACAGATGAGATTTTTCCATGACCGCTCGGATTTATAAGCCAAGCCGCACGGCAATGCAGTCCGGCCAGGCCAACACCAAGGCGTGGGTGCTGGACTATGAACCGGAGCAGCCGCGCACGGTGGAGCCGCTCATGGGCTGGACCAGCTCAACCGATATGAAGCAGGAAGTGCAGTTGCACTTCGACACCAAGGAGGAAGCCATTGCCTATTGCGAGCGCAACGGCATTCCTTACCAGGTGTTCGAGACCAAGCCGCCGGTGCGCCCGCGCATCTCCTATGCCGACAATTTCGCCTATCCGCGCCGCGAAGCCTGGACGCATTGAGACCTTGATCCGCCGGCCCGGCGGAGCATTTCGCGCGAGTAAGGCAATATAAATGCTTAGGCGTGTTCGGCTGCCGTACGGGCAGCCTCCGCCTGTTCAGCGGCAAGTTGCCGTCCTTGCGAGGCGGCGCGCTGGCGCAAGAGTGAACTGAAGCGCTCCTCCGGCATCGGCTGACCGAGCAGAAATCCCTGGCCGTAATTGCAACCCATGCTGACCAGCGCGACCGCGTCGGATGCTTTTTCGATTCCAATCCCGACGGCGGCGCTGCCGAAACCGTGCGCCAGGTCGATGACCGTCTTGCACAACGGTGCGTTCACCTTGTCGCTAGCGCAGTCGTTGACGAAGGCGCGGTCGAGCTTGAGTTCGGCAAACGGCGACTCCTTAAGCCGGGTTAGCGCCGAATAAGCGCGGCCAAAATGGTCGATCGCCAGATGAATATTGAGGTGGCGCAGCTTTTTCGCCAACTCGCTCGCCAGCGGCAGCTCGGTAATGATCTGCTCTTCCGCGATATCAATCGTGAGGCCCGGCCATTTCTCGAACTTGTCGCGATAGGTCTGCACGATGTCTTCAACCGGCATCTTGACCAGCGCTTCGACCGGAATATTGACCGCGGGCCGTAGCGTGACGCCGAGGTTGGCGAAGTTGACGCTGGCTTTCAGGGCCCGGTCGAGCGCCTGCTCCGACAGCGTGATCAGGCTCGACTCTGTGGCTCCGGGCATGAACGTGTTCGGCATCAGTATGCCGTGTTGCGGGTGGCGCGCACGGGCAAATGCCTCGGTGCCGATCAGCTGCTTTTTTCGCAGATCGATCTTCGGCTGATACCAGAACTCGATCCAGCCCTGGCGCAGGGCCTCTTCGAGATCCACACGGGCCGCAAGCGATTGCGGATGCCCAAGCTTGAGGTCGTGCAGGACTTTCAAGAGCACGCTGGTATCGAACGGCTTCTTCAGCGGCGCCAACATCCGGAGCCGCTGTTGCTCGCCGACGCTCTTGACGTGCTGAAGCACCGCCGAGCCGCGGTTGCTCATGAGCTGGACATAGCCGGCGTAACCGCGCGCCCCGAGCGCCATCACGCATTCGAGCGCCTCGGCGGATTCAAGCGCGATATTGAGGAAAACGATGTCAGGAGCGCGGCGCGAGAGCGCCAGGCGAAACGTCTGGCCGTCGGGTAATTCCTCGGTATCAATCCCGACGCCGTGGAGAACCAGCGATAGGAAACTCCGGATGCTCGCGTCCCCATCAACGACAAAACCGAGAGGCACGCGCGCACTGTGGTCGGCTTTCTCGGCCTCAGCAGGCGCCTTATCGGACACCGCTTTGGTCGCTGGTCCCGCTTTTGCGCTGTTTGCCAAGCTCATACCCTTGCAGCAGAACTATAAGTACTTGCAAATCAGGTGCGCTTGCCGCGAGCGGCATCATTGAAGGAAATTGTTAATCAGTCGTTTCAGCCGCGGCGGCGACGCCTGGAGATTTATGCGCCGCCCGATTGGGCAGCGGCATTGAGTTGCCAGGGGTCTCCACGTAGCATGCGCACAAAAGCCAGTCGGCAACAGGAGGAAACCCGTGAAAGTGTGCATGTTCCACCTGATGCCGTACCGCGATTTGCCCGAAGATTTCGTGCAACGCTACAGCTCGGCATTCATTGATCCGCCGTGGTTCGATGTTGCCGATGCGGACAAGGTCGGTCAGTACTACAACGCAACCCTCGACGAACTCCTCTATGCGGCCAATGCCGGCCTGGACGGGCTGTGCACCAATCAACATCACCAGAACGTCTACGGCTTCATGGCCAATCCGAGTTTGATGGGCTCGGTGCTCGCCAAGATGACCAACGGGAAAAATGTTGCAATCGTTCAACTCGGCTCGACGCTGCCGTCCACCACGCCGCCGACGCGCATCGCCGAAGAATACGCGATGCTCGATTGCATCAGCGGCGGCCGGCTGGTTGCTGGCTTTCCGACCGGCCTGCCGACCGACGCCGTCATTAGTAACGCCGTGGTCCCGATCGAGCAGCGCGAGCGTTTCCGCGAAGCGCTATCGCTGGTCGTCAAGGCCTGGTCGGCGAAAGAGATCTTCGCCTGGAACGGCAAGCACTATCAGCTCGGCATGGTGAACCTGTGGCCGCGGCCGATCCAGCAGCCCCATCCGCCGATCTGGATTCCCGGCTCGGGCATTTCGGCGACAGCGGAGTACGTCGTCGGGCTCGATCACTGCTTCTGCCACTTGAGCTATTTCGGTGCCAAAAATGCCGCACAGGTGGCCGACCGCTACTGGGAGCTGGTGGCGAGCAAGGGCCGGGACGATAATCCGTACCGTTTCAGTTTCCTGCAGCTCATCGGCGTTGCCGAGACCGATGCCGAGGCCGAAGATCTCTACGGCCCTCACGCCGAATACTTCTTCAACAAGCTGCTGCACACGCCGTCGTACTATCAGCAGATCCCGGGATGCCTGGAATATCCCTCGCTGCTGCAGGCGGTGCGCAGTAATCCGCGGGCGGCAATTAATCTGCGTGAGCTCAAGGCCAAGGACTTTTATCAGCGCGGCTTCGTCATCGTCGGCAGTCCGCGGACCGTGCGCGAGCAGCTGATGGATGGGATGAAGCGGCTCCGTGTCGGCCACTTGCTGGCGCTCTTGCATTTCGGGTCGATGCCGACCGATCTATGTAAAAGCAACATCGACCTGTTCGCGCGTGAAGTACTGCCGCATCTTAAGGACCTGTGGGACGACCGATACGACGACCGCTGGTGGCCCGAGCGCCTGAAGGCGAAGCGTCCGGCCGAGGCTATGGCGGCGGCATCGTGAGTGTGTGTGTCGGACAACACACGAAGTCGTGACCGTGGCTGCCATGGCCTTCGCGCCAATTGTGATTGGCGCGGCGCATAGGGTTTGCCGTAACTGTAAGTTCCATTCGATGCCACGCCGAATGGCGCGCAAAATTTCTGGAGGAGCAGATGGCAGTCGCGTAGCAGCTTTTCGTTCCGCGCAGGCGTCGCGCGCTTTGTTGTTGGTTCCGTTTGTCGCCCTGGCGGTCAATGGAGCCCGCGCCGCGGAGCCCGCGGTTGTCATACCGGCGCCGGCGCTTGACGCCGCGGCTCCGGCCAGTGCCGGCACGCAGACCGTGGTTTTGGCCGGCGGCTGCTTTTGGGGTGTGCAGGGTGTTTTCGAGCATACCAAAGGGATCACCCAGGCCCTGTCTGGGTATTCCGGCGGCAAAAAAGAAACGGCGCATTACGAGATGGTCGGCACAGAGCGGACCGGCCACGCCGAGGCGGTCGCAGTGACTTTCGATCCGCAGCAGATTTCCTACGGCAAGATTCTGCAGATTTATTTTTCAGTTGCGCACAATCCGACCGAGTTGAATTATCAAGGTCCCGACAGAGGACCTTCGTATCGCTCGGCGATCTTCTACGCTAACGGCGAGCAGAAACGCATCGCCGAGGCCTATATCGCCCAGCTCGATAAGGCCCACGTATTTCCAAGTCCGATTGTGACCGTGCTTGAGCCGCTCACCGGCTTCTATCCGGCTGAGGACTATCATCAGGACTTTTTGGTCCTGCACCCGTCCTATCCGTATATTGTCTTCAACGACCTTCCCAAGGTGGAGAATCTCAAGCGGCTGTTTGCGGATGCCTATCGCGACATGCCGGTCACGGTGATGGCGTCCGAACCCACCAAGTCCCACCCAGTAAATCGGCCGCGTCGTGGCAGCACGACGCGTTGCAAGCCGAACCACCGGCCAGCAGCGGTGGTTCCGGCGTGCTTCGGCACATCCGGCGGGTGCGAGCCCTCCTGCGTCCACACGTCTGTAGCCATAGCCCACGCCCCGGAATATTGTTATTTTTGTGAAAGGTGGGCGAGAAACGCCCGCTCCACGAAGGGGTAGATACGGGGAGGTTTGCCATGGCTATGGCGTCGACATACGTGCCGCTGCCGGAGGCGGAGCACAGCGCGCAGTTGCGCAAAGCCGTCATCGCATCGACCATCGGTACCACCATCGAGTGGTACGACTTTTTCCTGTACGGCACCGCGGCCGGACTTGTCTTCGGCAAGCTTTACTTCCCTAACCAAGCGCCCCTTGCGGCGACGCTCGCCGCCTTCGGCACCTATTTCATCGGCTTCGCGGCCCGCCCGATCGGCGCGGCGATCTTCGGCCATTACGGCGATCGGATCGGCCGCAAGGCGACCCTGATCGCGACGCTGCTCTGCATGGGTATCGCGACCTTCCTGATCGCGTTTGTGCCGACCTACGAGTCGATCGGCATCTGGGGCGCCGTGATCCTGACCGTCTTGCGCGCGCTCCAAGGCATCGGTGTCGGCGGCGAATGGGGCGGCTCCGTGCTGTTAGCCATGGAATGGTCGCGCACCCACGGCCAGCGCGGACTGGTCGCTTCGTGGCCGCAATTCGGCGTTCCCAGCGGACTGTTCCTCGCCAACGTGGCGGTTCTCGTCTTCAGCGCCTGGTCGGGCGATCAGTTCGCGGTGTGGGGCTGGCGCATTCCGTTCGCGCTTTCCATTATCCTTGTCGCCATCGGCTTGTGGATCCGGCTCGGCATCCTGGAAACGCCGGTGTTCCAGCAGCTTTTGAACACCAACAAGATCGAGCAGACGCCGATCATCGAGGTGTTCAAGAAACAGCCGCGGGAGATCCTGCTCTCGGCCCTGCTGCGCATGTCCGAACAGGCGCCGTTCTACATCTTCACCGCGTTCATCTTCGCCTATGCAGTCGGGACCCTGCATATGTCGCGAAACTTGATCCTTACAGCGGTGATGGTGGCGGCCGTTGTGTCGTTCGTCACCATCCCGCTCTCCGGCCACATCTCCGACCGCATCGGGCGCCGGAAAATGTATCTGATCGGCGTGGTGATCACCGGGCTGTTCGGATTTCTGTATTTCGGCATGGTGGATACGGCGATCCCGTCGGCGGTGTTCATCGCCATCGTGTTGTCGCTCATTCCGCATGACATCCAGTACGGGCCGCAGGCCGCGCTGATTGCTGAATCCTTCACGCCGCGGCTGCGCTACAGCGGCGCTTCGCTCGGCTATCAGCTGGCGTCGATCATTGCCGGCGGGCCGGCGCCGCTGATCGCCACCGCTTTGTTTGCCGCCTATCACACCGGCTATGCGATCGCCATCTACATCGCCGCCTGCGCCGTCATCAGCGCGGTGTCGGCGGCTTTCATGCCCGACTACACCGGCCAGGATATTTCCGCCGAATATGACGCGTGACACGGCTTGCCGGTATTGGCGCGCGCAACCGCAAATGTGAAATAACAAAATTGCGGTGACCGCGGCCTCCTTCCTCCGTTCGGGGGAGGGGGCCGCGCGCCCGTTTCGCGAGCGTCTCAGCACCGCCTATGGATCAGGCAGCCTCTGAAAAAACCGTCCGGAGCATGCGCGCCCGACCATTCTATCTGCAGCTGTGGTTTCTGGTGCTGGTGGCGATGGCGATCGGCGTGGCGCTTGGGGTACGTTACCCCGAAGTCGGCGCCCGCATGGAGCCGCTTGGCGATGCCTTTATCAAGGCAATCCGGGTGCTCATTGCGCCGATCATCTTCTGCACCGTCGTGCACGGCATCGCCAGCATGGCCAACATGGCGAAGGTCGGCCGCGTCGCCCTGAAGGCGCTGATCTATTTCGAAGTGCTGACCACGATCGCCCTTATCATCGGGCTTGTCGCGGTGAATCTGTTCCAGCCCGGCGCCGGGATGCATGTGGACCTCTCCCACGTCGATACCTCGAGCGTGGCACACTATCTCGAACAGACCCAGAAGCGCACGACCGCGCAATTTTTGCTCAACATCATTCCCAACACCTTCATCGGCGCGTTCAGCGAGGGCAATGTCCTTCAGGTTCTGTTCGTCTCGGTGCTCTGCGGGTTCGCGCTGAGCTGGATGGGTCCCGCCGGCAAACCGCTGACCGATCTGATCGAAGTGGCGGCGCAGATGTTCTTTCGGATCGTCAGCTTCGTGATGTGGGCGGCGCCAATCGGCGCGTTCGGCGCCATTGCCTTCACTGTCGGCAAGTTCGGCGCCGGCTCGTTGCTGTCGCTCGGTAAGCTGGTGGTGAGCTTTTATATCATCTGTCTTGTCTTCATCTTCGCCGTGCTGTGGCCGATTTCGCATTGGTGCGGCTTTAGCCTCATCAAGTTCATCCGCTACATCCGCGAAGAGCTCTTGATCGTGATCGCGACCACGTCGTCGGAGACGGTGTTGCCGCGCATGATCGCCAAGCTCGAGGCCTTGGGGTGCGAGGAAAGCGTGGTCGGGCTCGTCATTCCGACCGGCTATTCGTTCAACCTCGACGGCACCTGCCTTTACCTGGCGACTGCGGCGGTATTTCTGGCGCAGGCGACCGACACGCCGCTGACCTTGGAGCACCAGATCGGATTGCTCTTGGTGCTGCTGTTAGCCTCAAAGGGCGCGGCCGGCGTTGCCGGCGCCGCGTTCATTGTGCTCGCCGCGACATTGGGCGCGGTCGGAACGATACCGGTCGAGAGCGTAGCGATCATTCTCGGCGTGCACCGCCTGCTGTCGCAAGGGATGACGCCGACCAATCTCATCGGCAACGGCGTCGCTACGCTGGTCGTCGCCAAATGGGAAGGTGCGCTCGATGAGAGCCGCCTGCGCGCCTCACTGTAGCTGGTGCCGCCGCTTATATTCGGCGCGCCGGGCGTGCAGGATCGGCTCGGTATAGCCGTTCGGCTGCACGGCTCCTTTGAACACCAGATCGCAGGCCGCCGCGAACGCGACCGATTTTTCGAAATCGGGCGCCATCGGCGAGTAGTGCGGATCGCCGGCGTTCTGTTGGTCGACGACGCTGGCCATGCGCTTTAAGGTATCCATCACCTGACGCTTCGGTGGTGATGCTGTGCCGAAGCCAGTTGGCGATGTGCTGACTGGAAATCCGCAGCGTCGCCCGGTCCTCCATCAGCGCCACGTTGTTGATGTCCGGAACCTTCGAGCAACCGATACCCTGTTCGACCCAGCGCACGACATAGCCAAGAATGCCCTGCGCGTTGTTGTCGATCTCCTGTTGAACTTCGTCAGGCGACCAGTTCACGCCGCGGGCGATCGGCACGGTGAGAATATCGTCGATGCTGGCACGCGGACGCGACGCCAGCTCCTGCTGCCGGCGGAAGACGTTGACCAGGTGATAATGCGTGGCGTGCAACGTTGCGGCCGTCGGGGAGGGGACCCACGCGGTGCTGGCGCCGGCCTCCGGCTGGGCGATCTTCTGTTTGAGCATCGCCGCCATCAGGTCCGGCATCGCCCACATGCCTTTGCCGATCTGGGCGCGACCGGGAAGGCCGCAGGCGAGCCCGATATCGACATTCCAGTCCTCGTAGGCGTGCAGCCAGGGTTGGTTGCGCATTTCGCCCTTGCGGACCATCGGCCCGGCTTCCATCCCGGTGTGAATCTCGTCGCCGGTGCGATCGAGGAAGCCGGTATTGATGAAGAACACCCGCGACTTCACGGTGCGAATGCATTCCTTGAGGTTGACGGTCGTGCGCCGTTCTTCGTCCATCAGACCGAGCTTGATGGTGTTGCGCGGCAGAACCAGCATGTCCTCGACGGCGGCAAACAGATGATCTGGCGAAGGCAACCTCGTCCGGCCCGTGCATCTTCGGCTTGACGATGTAGATCGAGCCCTTCCGGCTGTTGCGCACCGGGCTCTTGCTCTTGAGATCGTGCAGCGCGATCAGGCTGGTGATGGCGGCGTCAAGGATACCTTCCGGCGCCGGCTGCCCGTCGCGGCCGATGACGCCTTCGTCCATCATCAGATGGCCGACGTTGCGGATCAGCATCAAGCTTCGGCCCGGCAGGACCAGGGCGCCGCCGTCGGGCTTGGTGTAGCTGCGGTCCGCGGCAAGCTGGCGGTTGACGGATTTGCCGTCTTTTTGAAAGACCTCGACCAGCGTTCCCTGGCACAGCCCAAGCCAGTTGCGGTAGGCCGCAACCTTGTCATGCGGATCGACCGCCGCGATCGAATCTTCCAGATCCATGATGGTTGTGAGCGCGGCCTCAACAATCACATCGGCGACACCGGCCGCATCGGTGCGGCCGACCGGATGCGCGCGATTGACGATCACCTCGATGTGCAGGCCATTGTTTTCGAGCAAAATGACTTCCGGCGCCTCGGCGCGGCCGCGATAGCCGCGCAGTTTCTTCGGGTCCGCAAGCCCGGCCGTCTGGCCGTTGTCGAGCGTGGCTGACAGCGCGCCGGCGCTGATCGAATAGCCGGTCACATCGGCGTGCGAGCCAGACGCAAGCGGCACCGCCTGATCGAGAAAGTGCCGCGCCCACGCGATCACACGTTTGCCGCGCTCGGGATCGTAACCTTTGCTCTGGGTCTGGCCGTCTCGCGGAATAGCGTCGGAGCCGTAGAGCGCATCATAGAGCGAGCCCCATCGCGCGTTGGCGGCGTTGAGCGCGTAGCGCGCATTGCTGATCGGCACCACCAGTTGCGGGCCGGTGACCGCCGCGATCTCGTCGTCAACATTCGCCGTATCGATCTTGAAGGCCGGCCCTTCGGGCACGAGATAGCCGATGTCTTGGAGGAACGCCTTGTCGGCGGCCTCGTCCATGTCGCGGCCGCGCCGTCCCCGGTACCAATCGTCGATTTTCGCCTGCAGCTCATCCCGCCGCTGCAACAATTTGCGATTTAACGGGGCAAAACGGGAAATGATGTCATCAAGACCCCGCCAAAACGATGCGGCTTCGACGCCGGTGTCGGGGATGACCTCATGGACGACGAAATCGTAGAGGACTTTGGCGACCTTCAAGCCGGCGACCGATACGCGCTCAACTTCAGACATCAGAGGGTGTTGTCCTTCCTGACGTGTGAATCGCCTTCCATATTTGCTCCGGCGTCAGCGGCAACTGGACATCGGTGACGCCGAGCGGCCTTAGCGCATCAAGGACGGCGCTGACAATGGCCGCCGGAGCACCGATCGAACCGGCTTCGCCGCAGCCTTTGGCGCCCAGCGGATTATTGGTGCAGGGCTGGCCTTCATCGAACTCAGAGACGATCGCCGGCATGTCGCTGGCTCGCGGCATCGCGTAGTCCATGAACGAGCCGGACAGCAATTGGCCATTGGTAGCGTCATAGACGCACCGTTCGCGCAGCGCCTGGCCGAGGCCCTGGGCGACGCCGCCCTGGACCTGGCCCTCGACGATCATCGGATTGATCACGGTGCCGACGTCGTCCACGGCCCAATAGCCGATGACGCGGACGTCGCCGGTATCCTGATCGATCTCAACCTCGCAGCCATGCGCGCCGTTGCTCCAGGCAAAACCCGAAGGATCGTAGAACGCACTGTCCTGCAATCCGAGTTCCTCCTCGGCCGGATAGAGCGTGGGGACGTGGGCAGCGCGCGCGACTTCCCGCAGCGTGACGTTGCGATCGGTGCCGGCGACTGAAAACATCCCGCCCATGAACGTAATATCGTCGGTAGCGGCTTCGAGGAGATGCGCGGCGATGCGCTTGCCTTTATCGATGATCTTGTCCGCCGCGCGATCAAGCGCGGAGCCGCCGACGGCGATCGAGCGCGAACCGAAGGTGCCGGTTCCGATCGGTACCTGATCGGTATCGCCTTCCATAATGTCGACGCCGGAGAGCGGCACGCCAAGCCGGGAGGAAAGTATTTGCGCAAAACGTCGTGGCGTGGCCCTGGCCGTGATTGTGGGTGCCGAGCAGCGCCTGCACGCTGCCGTCAGGTTGCACCCGGATCGTGGCTGCCTCGAAGAATCCGACGCGGGCGCCGAGCGAGGTTGCAAATCGCGATGGCGCGATGCCCGAGGATTCCACGTAGCAGGCAAGACCAAAGCCGCGCAGCTTTCGCTTCGCGCGCGGTATTGGCGCGCCGCTTGCCGAAACCGTCGTAGTCGGCGACCTGTAACAGGCGCGAAAGAATTTTCGGAAAGTTGCCGCAGTCGTAGGTCGGGCCGATCGGCGTCTTGTACGGCATGGCGTCGGCGGCAACGAGATTTCGCCGCCTGATTTCGGCCCGGTCTAGCCCCAGCACGCGCGCAGCCTCGTCCGCCAGCCGCTCCAGCACGTAGCAGGCTTCGGGACGGCCAGCGCCACGATATGCGTCAACAGGCAGCGTGTTGGTGAAGACGCCGGTCGATTGCGTGGCAATCGCCGGGGTGCGGTAAACGCCGGCCAGCAGCGCCGAATAGATCGCGCTCGGGATGGCGGCGCCCATGGTCGAGACATAGGCGCCGAGATTGGCGATGGTGTCGACGCGCAGGGCGAGAAAGTTTCCCTCGCGATCGAGCGCGAGTTCGGCACGGGTCTGGTGGTCGCGCGCCTGATTGTCGGAAATGAAACACTCGCTGCGCGTCGCGATCCATTTCAGCGGCCGCCGCAGCCGGCGCGCCGCCCAGGCGATGATGGTCTCTTCGGGGTAGTGCTTGCCCTTGTAGCCGAAGCCGCCGCCGACGTCGGGCGCAACAAGACGGATCGCGGTCTGCGGCAGGTTGAGCTGCTCGCTGACGACGCGGCGAATGTGGTGCGGCACCTGCGTGGCGCAATAGAGCGTGAGTTTGCCGTTAACACCGCCGTCGGCGAGAAGAGCGCGCGGCTCCAGCGCCGCACCGATCAGCCGGTTGTTGACGAGATCGAGCCGCACCACGTGCGCCGCGCCGCCAAAGGCTTTGGCGACGGCGGCTTCGTCGCCGCGGGCGAAGCGAAAGCAGACATTGCCTGGCGCCGCTTCGTGCAGGCTGCGGTGCGTCCGGCCCGCATCGCGGCTTTTGCATCGGTCACCGCCGGCAAGCGGCTCATAGTCGACGCGAACAATGTCAGCGGCGTCGCGCGCCTGCGACAGCGTCTCGGCAACAACCAGCGCTACCGGCTCGCCGACGTGGCGGACGGTGCCGCGCGCCAGCGCCCAGCGCGGCGGCTCGGCCATCGGTTTGCCGTCGGCGCCTTTGATCGCCCAGAGCGGCGCCATCGGCCCGACATTGTCGGCAGCCATATCGGCGCCGGTGAACACGGCTGCAACTCCGGCCGTGTTGAGAGCGGCGGTACTGTCGATCTGGCGAATGCGCGCGTGTGCATGCGGCGAGCGCACCAGCGCGCCGTGCAGTTCTCCCGGCAGCACGATGTCCGACACGAAGCGGCCCAGACCGCGGAGAAATTTGTCGTCCTCGACGCGGCGGACCGGCGCGCCGATGCCTTCATGCGTCAGGGTCGGGCGTGGATTTATTGGTATTCCTCGCGCAAGAGATCGAGGCGCTCGAAGGCCACTCTGTCCGAAACGACGAACAGATCGGCGTCGCCGCCGGTTGCGGTGTGGCTCGCAAAGCTCCAGTGCGGAATCGAAAACACGTCGTGCTGCGACCAGTCGAAGGTGTGCTCGCCGACGGTCGATCGTCCGGCGCCGGACACCACCAGGCACATCATGTTGCACGTCGTACGCTTCGGCCGGGTGGCTTGCCCCTTGGTCAGCCGCGTCGCGTAGCAGTCGAGCGCTGGCATGACGGCATCGCCGGTTAGTGGATTGGTATAGCGCACCGTGCGCGCACCGTCCTGGCCGGCCGGAAGCGCGGCCAGCAGCCGGCGGGTAGCGTCGCCGGAATAATGGAATTTCGGCGAATGCGCGGGAGAATGCTCCAGATCGGCGCCGACGAGGCCGGACTCGGCCCAGAACTGTTCGTCGCGTTCGTCCGATTGCCAGAACTGATTGGATTTGGGATCGCCGGGCTCGAAAAAATTGGCATCGAGGCTGCGGATCAGCGGAATGTTGGCGGCATCGAACCAGATGATGCGGTGATCGCTGTCGTTGACGTGGCCGTGCCAGCACATCGGCGGCGTCAGGATCAGATCGCCGTCGTGCATGTCGCAGCGCCGGCCGTTGACGATGGTGGTTGCGCCTTCAGCCTGGGTAGCGAAACGGATCGCCGCGAAAGTGTGGCGATGGGGGCGGGCGCGGTCGCCTGGATCAAGTACGGTGAAGGCGCCGATGAGGTTCGAGGTCGTCACCGTCTCGCCGCCGAATGCCGGATTGACGAGGATCAGCGCGCGCCGTTCCACGTCGTCGATCGACACCTCCGCGCCGGCGCGCTTCGTGAATGGCTCGATGTCGCGCCAGCGCCAGATCAGCGGCGGGTCTTTGGCTTGAGGCTTGACCGGCGTCAGCGTCCGAAACCGATCCCACAGCGGGTGCAGGTTGGCCGCTTCCAATTGAGCGACGAAGTCGTCCTGTCTCGCGGCAGCCGCGACGTTGGCCATGTTTGGTGTCCTTATGGCTTCGGCAGCTTTTCGTCGATGTTGGTCTTGTCGACGATGACGTGTTTGATGAAGACCCGCGGCTCGACCTTGTCGCCTTTCAGGTACTGCGCCAGCACGTCGACTCCCAAACGGCCCCACAGGAACGGATTGAGTTCGACTGTCATGGCGATCTTGCCGTCCTTGAGCGCGTGCAGTGCCGGCGGTACGCCGTTCATGCCGGTCACGATCGTCTTGTCGGAGCGGCCCGCGGCGATCACAGCTTGGGCAGCGCCGAGTGCGACATCATCGTTGGCGCAATAGATCGCTTTGAGGTCCGGATTGGCGACCAGAGCATCCTCGGCCTGCTTGACGCCGCGCTCGCGCGTCAGCGGTCCGTCGGTACGGAACGCAATCTGAATTTTCGGATACTTGGCCATCACTTCGGTGTAGCCGTCGGCGAGATTGCGGAAGGTGGGCGCGCCGCTCGGGCCGAGCAGCATCGCGACTTTGCCTTCGCCGCCAATCGCCTTCGCGGTCCACTCGGCAATGTCGCGGCCGATCTGCTTCTCGTCCATGGCGACGTGGATTGTCTGATTGGGCGAGGTCGAGCCGCGCGCGATCGAGACGATTGGAATATTGGCGGCTTTGGCCGCGTCATAAGCGGCGTTGACGCCGACTGCGTCGATCGGCGAGATCAAAATGCCCTTGACGCCGCGGGCAACGAGATCCTGCACGCCGTTGATCTGCTTGACCTTGTCCTCGTTGGCAGAGACGGTGGCGACGTCCCAGCCAAGCTCGCCGGCGCGGGCGCGGATGCCTTTGAGCATCACGATGTAAAACGGATTGTCGTCCTGCGCTAGCGACACGCCGATGGTGATTTTTTGCTGCGCCGGCGAGGGCGCAACGCCATAGCCAATCGTTGCCGCCAATACGGCCAACGCCAGCGCGGCGGGACGAAGGTTCAGCATGGCACACTCTCCTGACTAGCGGCGGGAGCGTAGCCGATCTGCCGCCGCTGCCGCAATGATGACCGCCCCGATCGCGACCCGCTGCCAATAGGAATCGACGTTAAGCAAATTGAGGCTGTTGCCGAGCACAATCATGATGAAGACGCCGATAATGCTCTTGTAGAGGGTGCCTTCGCCGCCCTGGAGGCTGGCCCCGCCCAGCACCACGGCGGCGATGGCCGTGAGTTCGTAGAACTCGCCGGCGGTCGGCTGACCGGACTGCAACCGGGCCGCAAGCATCACCCCGGCTACGCCGCCGAGCGCACCGCACCACACATAGGTCGACGCAATGATGCGGTTGACCGGGATGCCGGAAAGAAACGCCGCCTCGCGGTTGCCGCCGGTGGCGTAGATGCGCCGGCCGTAAGGTGTGGCTGCCATCACCCAGGATAAGACGATCAGCAGAATGGCGGGGACCCACACCAGATAGTGAATCCCCAAAAAGCGCGCCGATCCGAAGGCGATGAATGCCGCCGGTAAGCGATCGTCGCCGATCGGGGCTCCGGCGGTGATGAGGTAGACGAGCCCGCGCACCAGCACCATCGTGCCGAGCGTGGTGATGAATGGATTGACGCCGAGCTGGGCGATGATCACGCCGTTCACCAGTCCGACGGCGATGCCGGCCGCGATCCCGGCAACGACGCCGGCGACCAACCCGAATTGCACCATCGCCATGGCGGCGACGCAGCCGGCGAAAGCAACGGTCGATCCCACCGAAAGATCAAAGCCGCCGCCGACGATGACGAATGTCATGCCGATGGCAATGACCGCCATGATCGAGGACTGCACCAGAATGTTGGTGAGGTTGAGCGGCGAAAGAAAGCGATTGGTCAGCAACGCGGTGACGAGGCACAGCACCAACAACGCGAGCAGCGGAATTTGACCGGCCAGGTTAAAGCGTTGCAGCGACGGCGGCATGATCATCCGCCGATCGCGGCATGCAGACGCGTCTCGTCGAAGCCGTCGCCGCGCTCCACGCTATCGGTAATGCGGCCCTGGTGCAACGCCAGGATCTTGTCGCTGATCAACGTGAGTTCGTCGAGTTCACTGGAGCGCATCAGAACGCCGCCGCCGCGTTTGGCAAAGTCGCGGATCAGGGCGTGAATTTGCGCCTTCGCCGCCACGTCGACGCCCTGTGTCGGTTCTTCCAGCAACAGCACGCCGACTTCGCGCGCCAGCCATTTTGCCAGAATGACCTTTTGCTGATTGCCCCCCGACAATGCGGAGACGGGCAGGCGAGGCCGTCGCGGGCGGATGTCCAGCGCTTCCATCAATTGATCGACCAGACGATCGCAACGCGCGCGGTCGATGACGCCGCCGCGCGCCAGCCGATCAAGGCTTGGCAGCAGAATATTGTCCCGGACCGACAAGTTCATCACCAGACCCAGCCGGCGCTCGCCGGGCACAAAGCCGATGCCCGCGTGGACCGCCGCCGCGGGGCTTGCGATACGCCGCAGCATCCCATTACGCCGCACATCGGTCGCCGCGCCGCCAAAGCCGAACAGCCGCCGCAACACTCCGCTGGCGCCGCTGCCCAGGAGGCCGGCCAGTCCGATCACTTCGCGGGCGCGCAGACGAATGGCGTCGGGCCGCGCGGCCACGTCTTCGAGCAGCACCTCGCCGGGCGACAGCGCTTGCGTTTCGATTTTCGCCGCGGCGCGGCCGGTCATGGCTGCAACCAAGTCGCCGACTTTGAAGTCGCCGCGGCGGCTCGTTGCCGCGACGCGGCCGTCGCGCAGCACGGTGCAGCGGTCGGCGAGCGCCACCACCTCATCAAGCCGGTGCGAGACGTAAACGATCGCCGTGCCCTGACTCTTCATCCGCGCCAGTACGGCGAACAATCGCTCAATCTCGCGGGTCTCGAGCGCCGCCGTGGGCTCGTCGAGAATGAGGACTTGGCACTGTTTGCGCAGCGCTTTGGCGATCGCGACCAGCTGACGTTCGGCGAAGCTCAGACGATCGACGCGGCCGTCGGGATCCGGAGCAAAGTCGAGCTGCGCCAGTTCCGCTCGCGCCTCGCGCCGCATGCGGGCACGGTCGACGACCTTGACGCCCAACAGGCGCCGCAGCGGCGGGTCGCCGAGCGTCAGGTTCTCAGCAACTGACAATGCAGGAACGAGCCGCAGCTCCTGCGGGATGGTGACGATGCCTGCGGCTATGGCGTCGCGCGGGCCGCTAAAGTGAGATGCCTGCCCGTTGACCGCGATTACCCCATGGTCAGGCCGGTGCACTCCGCCGAGAATACGCACCAGCGTCGATTTGCCGGCACCGTTCTCGCCGACCAGCGCATGCACTTCGCCAGGAAGCACGTCGAAGTCGACGCCATCCAGCGCACGCGTCGCGCCGAATTGTTTGGCAAGGCCGCTGGCGCTGACCGCCGGGATGCTCATGCATGCCGCGCGCCGGCCTTAGCGCGGCGCCCGCGCGACGCGCATCTTCTCGTCGGCGAAGCGGCCGCGGTCGATAATCACGTCGTTGTCGAGGGTGACCGTACAATCGCGCATCGGCACATCGTAGTGCCCTTTCGTCGTGCGCTTGCCGCCGCCCTGCGAATTCGGCCCGGTGGAGAACAGGAAATTACCGGCAAAGCAGCGTGCGCCGGCATGATGGCGCGTCGGATCGGCGCCATGGAGCGCGATCGCGTCCCAGCGTCCCTGCGGGTTCAACCCCCAGCCGAGATGGGAGATGGCGTGGCCATCCATGTCATCGGCATTGGCGCGATTGCCTTCGAGCCAATCGCTCATCAGCTTGGCATCGAGGCCGCCTTCGATCTTGCGGATAAAGCCGTCGCGAATATCGAGCCGCACTTCGTCCTGAACGTAACGGCAATAAGGCAGGATAATAATGTCGCCCGGCGCAAACACGACGGTGCCGTTGGCTGAGCCTTCGTTCGGGAAGGTATGCACGTGGCCGGCGCCCCAATGGTCGAAACGGCCGGCCGCTTCCGAGAAGCCGTACTGGATCATGGTTGGATATTCGCCCGTGCCGACGGTCAGGTCGGTGCCGCCGTCTCGCATGATGCGCATGGTCTTGGCGCGCTGCAGCCGCTCGCCCGCGTGCTCGTACCGCCTCCTTCAGACCCGGAGGCGCCATCAGTTCCTCCAGTTCGTCCGGACCGTCGATGACCATCAGCACCCGCGTTCCGGCGTCGCGGGCCTCTTTCAGCCAGCGGGTGAACAGCGGAATGTGCAGGCAGACCAGCATGTCGGCCGACTTGATGGCCTCAAGCGTGCCCTTGCAGCGGCCGACGGTCTCGACGCCGACTTTGGTCCATGACGGCATGGCATTGACGCACATCTCGTAGGCGTCGGCGCCCAGGTCTTCGGCGGCGGCAAAGGCGGCGGAGACGTAGTCGCGCCGCGCCCCGAGGTCGCTCAGGAGCACGATGGTTTCGCCTTTCTGCACGTTGCAGAGCTGAAACTCCCTGCGAAACAGCATTGCGAGTTTGGCGTGATTGATGGCTTCGGACATGGCGGGCACCTCGTTGGTCGGCGTTCGACCGAACCATAGCAAGAGATTGTGCGCGATGACAGGGAACGGCGTTTCGGCCACGGCGGCAAACCAGGCCGTTGGCGCAACCTATGCGGCTATCTTGGTTTCGCGCCGGCGAGAGAACTCCAGGGCTTTATCGTCGACCGGGCCGTAGCGGAGGCTGAGCAGGTCTCGTACGTAATTCTGGTAGAGCCGCCACGGCTTCCTGGAGCCCTGACGCGGGAACTGATCGATCGCGCGCTGGATGTAGCCGGAAGAAAAATCGATCAGCGGTTCCGCTTTGACTGTGGGATCGCGGCGCGGCGTGCAGGCAGCATAGCCGCGCCGATCCATATAATTGATGAGCCGGCTCACATAGGCGCAGGTCAGGTCGCACTTTAACGTCCACGATGCGTTGGTATAGCCGAACGCGGCGGCGAGATTCGGCACGTCGCTGAACATGACGCCCTTGAAATTCATGGTGTCGGAAAATTTGACCGGCTTACCGTCGACGGCGACTTGAATGCCGCCGAGCAATTGCATCTTGAGGCCGGTCGCAGTGACGATGATGTCGGCTTTAAGTTCACGACCTGATTGCAGCCGAATCCCGGCCTCGGTGAAACTGTCGATCTGGTCGGTCACGACGTCGGCCTTGCCGGACTTGATAGCGTGGAAAAAATCGGCGTCGGGCGCGAGACACAAGCGCTGGTCCCAAGGGTTATAGCGCGGCGTGAAATGCGTCGTGACGTCGTAGTCGTCGCCGAGCTGTTGCCGCGCCTGGTCAATGATCCACTGCTTGACCGCTTCCGGCTTGCGGCGGGACAGACCGTAAAAATAAAGCCCGAACAGTACATTGTACCAGCGCGCCAGGCTGTAGGCGGCCCGTATCGGCAGATGGCGGCGCAGCCATCCGGCGATCGCATCCTGCGTCGGGCGTGAGACGATATAGGTCGGAGAGCGCTGCAGCATCGTCACCAGCGCGGCGGTTTTTGCCATGACGGGAATGATGGTCACCGCGGTCGCGCCGCTGCCAATCACCACCACGCGCTTGCCGGCATAATCGAGGTCCTCGGGCCATTGCTGCGGGTGCACGATCCGGCCGCGAAACTTCTCGATGCCGGGAAATTCGGGCGTGTAGCCGGCCGCATAGTCGTAATAGCCGGTGCATGAGAAGACGAAATTACAGGTGAAGCGAACCGGTTCGCGCTCGGGTCCGCGCTCCGCATCGATGGTCCACAGTGCGTCCGCGGACGACCACGACGCGCTTTTCACCCGATGCTGGAAGCGGATCTTCCGATCGATGCCGTAAGCCTCCGCTGTCTCGCGAATATAAGTGCGGATCGATTCACCGTCGGCGATGGCGGCATTCGATTGCCAGGGCCGGAACGAATAGCCGAACGTGTACATGTCGGAATCGGAACGGATGCCCGGATAACGGAACAAATCCCAAGTGCCGCCGATGGCGTCGCGACTTTCGAGGATGATGTAGGATTTGCCGGGGCAATACGCTTGCAGGTGATAGGCGGCATCGATGCCGGAAAGCCCGCTGCCGACGATGACGACGTCAAGATGCTCCGCAACCGGCGTCATGTTCAGTCGATCTCGGCCGGCCGACGCGGGCGCGGTTGCGCTCGCAACACGTTGCGACATGCGCGTGATCAATTTGGCGGAGCGATCGGCGGACGTGATCAGCAATCATGTGGCCGCCGCCTTCGATCAGTTCGAGATCGAGTCCGGCAATCTTGGCCGCCATCGCGGCGCCGTGTCGCGTGGCGTCCAAAATTCGGTCGGCCGTTCCAAACAATATGCCAACCGGCATCGTCAGCGTGTGGTAGCGCTCCTGCATGTCGTCTTAAGTCTTCCATGGCCGCCATCATATCGCGCGACGCGTTGATGTAGCTCTTCGGCCGCAAGTTCAACAGGCCGCCGCCGCGGGTCCCGTAGTCGTGGGCGACCGGTTCCGGACCGAACGCCATGTCGAGCACAAACGCACGGTTGCTGATGGAGATCGGGATCGCCGACGTCCAGCCGACGACGTGGCGCAGGAATGGGGAGCTGATGGCGAGCCCGCGGAACAGCGGGGGTATTTCGTCCTGCGCATGGGTCAACGGTGCAATAAGCGCCAGCCCGGAGACCTGCTCGGGATGGTTCAAGCCAAGCGCGAGTGCGATCGCGCCGCCCAATGAATGGCCGACGACGAGCGGCCGCTCGAGTTCAAGCGCTTCGATGAAGCGGGCGACGGTACGCGCCTGCGCGCTGATCGCCGCCGAGGCTTTCGGCGATCGGTTCGAATACCCGCAGCCCGGCCGGTCGAGAATGATGACGCGGTGATGGCTCTTTAGATGATCGAGGAGCGAGTGAGTGAAAACGCGGATCTGGCCAGCAAGGCCGTGAATGAGCACGAGCGGAGGCCCCGAGCCTTCGTCGAGATAATGAATGCGCTCGCCGTCGACATCGATGAAGCGTCCGCGCGCTGGCAGCAGCTTCTCGACCTGCCGCGCCGTTCGCGCCGAGAAGATGGCAAGTCCGCCCAGCAGCAAAACGAAGAGTACAAGGAAGGCGCCGACGATTGAGATCAAGACGGTCATTTCTTCAACCTCCGTCCCAGCAGGTTCCAGTAGTTGACCGGCATCAGGCGCTCCAGAATGGCGATCATCTTAGCATCGGAGCCGACCAGAATGCGCGCCTGCCGGCGTTCGATGGCGCGAACGATGGTCTCGCCGGCAAGAGCGGGCGGCATCGTCAGGATAGCCTCAAACGACTTTCGCCGCTGCTCATCCTCCTCGGGCGTATTGGTCTTCGGCATCCGCGCGTTACGCACGATCGAGGTGGCCACGCCCCCTGGATGAACCACAGTTACGCCGATGCGGCTTTTCCGCAGCTCATGACGCAGGGATTCGGAAAAGCCGCGCACGGCAAATTTGCTCGCCGAATAAGCCGTATTGCCCGGCGGGGCGATTATTCCGAATATGCTCGAAAGGTTAACGATGCGCGCGTCGTCGCTGCTGTGCAGGAGCGGCAGGAAGGCCCGTGTCATCCGCACCACGCCCCAGAAATTGATGCCGAACAGCCATTCGAAATCGGTTTCGGTGACCTGTTCGAAGGAGCCAGCGAGCGCCACGCCGGCATTGTTGACGAGCACATCGACACGGTTGTGTTCGGCAACGACCAGGTCCGGCAGGGCGCCGACTGCATCACGGTCCGACACATCGAGATGATGCCTGCTCACCCGCACCCCTTGCGTCGCGATCTCGGCAGCCGTCTTGCGGAGGTTTTCCTCGTTGAGGTCAGCGAGCGCGAGATTGCAGCCGCGGCGCGCCAACGATACGGCGATCGCCCGGCCGATCCCGCCTGCGGCTCCCGTCACAACGGCCGTCCGGCCCATCAGCTGCAGCACCCCCCAAGTCTCCTACAGACCGCCGCCAGCGCGGCTTCAGTCGAGCATGGCACCCTTATGTACCGGTTGCACGGCATGCTGGTAAGTCCGTAGCCAGCCTTTAAGATTTTGCGCGCCGAATGTTCGCGGGACCGCACGGCGGCGCTCCGTCTTCTCGGCCGGCACGTGCAAATCGACCGCCTTGCCGGGCACGTCAATGGTGATCTGGTCGCCGTTGTCGACGAAGGCGAGCGGAACACGGCGGCTAGGCGAGAGGGACTGAAACCATGCTCACGCTCTATCACTGCCACAACGCCCGCTCGTTTCGTCCGCTGTGGACGCTCGAGGAGATGGGCTTGCCGTATGAGCTGAAGATGCTGCCGTTCCCGCCGCGGGACTTGGCGCCGGACTACCTTGCCGTCAATCCGCTCGGAACCGTGCCGACGTTTCTGGACGGCGCCATGCGGCTTACTGAATCAGCGGCGATCTGCCAGTACCTGGTGACGCGCTACGGCCCAAGTTCTTTGGCGGTCGCGCCGACCGAGGCGGATTTTGGTCTTTATCTCAACTGGCTGCATTTCGGCGAAGCGACGCTGACATTTCCGCAGGCGGTGGTGCTGCGCTATTCGGTATTCGCGCCGCCGGAGCGGCGCTTGGATCAAGTCGCCGCCGACTATTCGCGGTGGTTTCTCGCCCGGCTGCGCGGCATCGACGCGGTCGTCTCGAGGCAACCGACGCTCTGCGCCGGACGGTTCACCGCAGCCGACATTTCCGTCGGCTATGCTTTGCTGCTTGCCGTGTTCACCAAGCTCGACGCGAAGTTCACGCCGGCGGTGGCCGCGTACTGGCAGTCGCTCAAAGAGCGGGATGGCTTTCGGCGCGCCATGGCCAAACAGAACGCCGCCGGCCGCGAACAGGGTGTGGAAAACCGGTTAGACCCCTGACAACAAAGAATCAGTTTTAGGGAGTGGCGATATTTCATCGCGGCCAAGAGGCGGGCGTAACACTACGCCTGCCTTCTCGGCTGTTACTCCGCCGTACCGGTCAAACCCGGTGTCTATTGCCTTGCCGCAATAGGGCTACGCTTCGATCCATTCCTGCGTACTTTGCGCCGCGCCCTCGGCTGAGCCGTGGGCGTGAGGCGATGCCGGCATCTGCAGGACGGTGGCGCGTTGGCCGGGAATGAGGCGCGTGATCAAGACCATCTGCCCGTTCGGAAATTCGAGCGCGTCGTGGTGCACGTTCGGATCGTCCATATTGATCTGCCGGAACCGCGCTACTTTGTGACCGGCGCGAGCCCGGCCGAACAGGCTGAAAGCGCGTTCGTACACAACGTCGCTCGCGAAGGCGAGCTCGGTGCCGGGAAGCAGGCAAACCGCGACCTCCGGCTCCCCGACCGCGGCAAAGCCGCGGGTTATCGATTTGGCGAAATCCGTCGCGACGATCGTTTCTCCGACCTTGGCCGGCCGTGACGCCACGAGATGCAAACTGTAGTCGCACATGGAATTACTCCTCTCCACTCCGGAGCCCAGTTACTCAAGCTGAACCTCGCCGCCGACCAAATGTTCCTATGCGGCCGATGGTCGCTCGGAGCGAATGAACGGGATCGTCTGGTTATTGGAGAAGCGCTGGCTTATAGCCGTGGCCCCGGAGCCGCGACCAGCTAGTTGCCTCAGCTGACGCTCAGCCCCGCGGGCGGGTGCCAATCGTAGATCCAGTCGTAGTTGCGCAAAAGCTGCTTACCGCCCATCGTCCGCATTACGGCATCGCGCACCCAGCCGCTAACGCCGCCGAAATGATAGCGGGCGCCATTGCGGGCGGCGAGGCGTTGCACCTTCCGCGTCCGTGCGCGCCTCGCCGCGCCGTAAGTTTGCAGGGCAGCAGCCGGATCGTCGGGCTGCCGCGCCAAGCATTGCGCCACCACCGCCGCATCCTCGATTGCCATCGCTGCGCCTTGCGCCAGGTAGGGCAGCATCGGGTGCGCGGCGTCGCCAAGAAGTCCTACCGGTCCCTTTGACCAGCGCCCGATTGGCCGGCGATCGTAAAGCGCCCATTTCAGCCAGGCGTCGGGCAGGCCGACGAGAGCGCGCGCCGGCAGTGCCCATGCCTCGGCGGTCAGGCGCGGCACCAGGTCGGCGCGGCTTGCCGGCTCGCTCCAGCCCGGCGCATTCCAGGATTCGGCGGCAATGACGACGATGTTGATCACCTGGCCGGCTTTGACCGGATAGTGAACCAGATGCGCCTCGCGCCCGAGCCAGAGATAAACGAATGGCTCGCGAAACTCCGGCGCGACCTCGCGCGCCGGAACCAGACTGCGCCAGGCCGCATGCCCGGTGAAGCGCGGCGGTTCGTCGTCAGCGATGCGGCTGCGCACCAACGACCACAGACCGTCGGCGCCGATGAGCGCAAGACCCCGCTCATCGATCGCCCCGCCGCGGCCGCGCGCCGATACGGTGATGCCATTCGGATGGGTGACGAAGTCTTCGACGCGCGTGCCAAGCTTCAGCGTGACTTCCAGGCGCCGCGACACCGCGGCCAGGAGCGCCGCCTGCAGATCGCCGCGGTGGATCACCCAATAAGGCGCGCCGTAACGCTGTTCGGCGGCGTCCCCGAGCGGCAGGCGGACAATCTCGCGTCCGCTTGCCGCGCTCATTACCCGCAACGCCAGGGGTGCGACCGCGACAGGCCGCAGGCGGTCGCCCAGCCCGAGGTCGATCAGGGTGCGCGTCGCGTTCGGCGAGAGCTGAATTCCGGCGCCGGTTTCCTCAAGCCGCTCGGATTGTTCCAGGACGCTGACTCGGAAACCGTTGCGCGCCAGCGCCAGCGCCGCGGTCAGTCCGCCGATACCGGCTCCGGCGACAATGACGATCCGCGAGGTCGGCAGCTGCGCACTCCCGCTGACAACTCAGGCGCGGGCGTCGTGCAACGCGCATTCCGCCGGCCGCGCAGCGTTCGGCTTCAGTGCCGGGTCGTGGCGATAGAGCGTCGAGCAATACGGGCAAATGTACTCCGCGTCCGCTCCCATGTCGCAGAATACGTGCGGATGATCGAATGGCGGCATGGCGCCGACGCACATGAACTCCTTGGCACCGATCTCAATGACGGCGACGCCGAGATCGTTATGAAAATGGGGAACGATCGAATCAGTCATGCCCGCTTCCACTTTTCCGGCCGGCACCATAGCCGCGCAAAGTGGCGGATTTCCAGCAATCCCTGTCAGCTTCGGAGCCGGACCGGATAGGACGTGAAGCCGCGGAATCGGGCGCGGCCGCCGCGTATTGGGGCGGCGATCGGCTCAATGTGTGTGAAGCGCTGCAGCAATCGTCCGATTGCCACCTGCGCCTCCATGCGGGCGAGCGACATTCCCGCGCAGGCATGAATGCCGGTGCCGAAAGCGAGGTGCCGGTTCGGTTGGCGCCGGATGTCGAGCCGGTCCGGATCGGGAAACTGGTCGGGGTCGCGATTGGCGGCGCCGATGCAGATATGCACGTAGCTGCCGGCAGCGATCTCGACGCCACCCAACACGGTATCCCGGGTGGCTCTGCGGTTACCGAGCTGATTTGAACTTTCCATGCCGGAGGAATTCTTCGACCGCGGTTTCCATCGCGTCTGGATGGGCGCGCAGGTCGCTCATGGCGCCGGGATGACGGATCAGAAGATCGACCGCGTTGCCGATGAGATTGGTGGTCGTCTCGTGGCCGGCATTGAGAAGAAAAATGCAATTGTGGACCAGCTCCAGCTTCGAAAGCCGCTCGCCGTCGCCATGAGCGACATAGTCGCTGGCGTCGATCAGCTTGGAGAGAATTTCCGCCGGGTCCTTGTCGCCAGTTTGCAGCCGGCGAGAGATAATGTTGTTGAGGTATTCCTTGAAATCGGCGACCGCTGAGACGCCGGTATCGAATTGTTGACGGCTGAGAACCGGTTCCAGAGCGCCAAGAATGGCCAGCGACCATCCGCGCAGCGGCCCGCGTTCATCCTGCGGGATGCCAAGCATGTCGCCGATCAGTTGGACCGGAATTGCCGCGGCAAAGTCCGTGATGAGATCGATCTCGCCGCGGCTGGCGGCAGCTTCAAGCAACTCGGTCGACGAGCTGCTCGATCCGGCTCTGCAACGCGCTGAGCGCGCGGGGCGTGAATGCGGGCGCGAGCAGCTTACGCACGCGGCTGTGATAGGGCGGATCGTTGAAGACGAGGCTCGTGGTGTGATGCTCGTACAAGAGGCTGTCGGCGAAATTCGGCCGGAAATCGAGCTTCTTGTCCGAACTCCAGATGTCGACGTCGCGATAGACCTCAAGGCAATCGTCATAGCGGGTCAGGAAATACGATCCGTCGGGCATGCGATGCACCGGATCAAATCGCCGGAGCGCATGGTAGGTCGGATAAGGATCGTCGAGAAACTCTGGGGACAGTTTCTTCAGATCGAATCCGGCAACCGCCGCGGGTGCGGGCGGGATTATCCGCGTCCGCGTCCGCGTGGATTGTTTGATATAACGACCGCGCCGTCATTGCTCACACGACGAAGCAATCCGGGCGGTGCAGCGAAGCTTGGACTGCTCCATCGCCTTGCTCCTCGGCAATGACGTTCATTTCTTGACCAGAGAACAAGCCGGGTTCGGCGGCCCGAATGCCTGCTCGCCCGGAATGTGCGTGAGGATCTTGTAGTAGTCCCACGGATATTTCGATTCCTCCGGCGTCTTGACCTGCACCAGGACAAGGTCATGGACCATCAGGTTGTCCTCGCGCAGCTTGCCGTTGCGCGCGAAAAAGTCCTGGATCGGGGCCTCCCGCATTTTGGCCGCGACCTTCAGCGGATCGTCGGTGCCGGTCGCCTTGATGGCATTGAGATAATTCATGACCGAGGAATAGACGCCAGCCTGCCACATCGTCGGCATGCGGTTGATTTTGGCGAAGAAGCGCTTCGACCATTCGCGCGTCTGGTCGTCCATATCCCAGTAGAACGAAGTAGTCAGCAGCAGGCCTTGCGCCGCCTTCAGGCCGAGCGCGTTGATGTCGGTGATGAGCACCAACAAGCCGGCCATTTGCTGACCGCCCTGGAAGATGCCGAATTCGCCGCCGAGCTTGATGGCGTTGACGTTGTCGGGCGGCCCGCTGGCAATGCCGATGATTTTGGCTTTCGAGGCCTGGGCCTGGAGGATGAACGACGAGAGATCGGGTGTGGCGAAGGGATGCGCGACCGAGCCCAGCACCTTGCCGCCATTTTGGATGATGACTTGCGATGCATCGCGCTCCAGCGCGTGTCCGAACGCGTAATCGGCGGTCAGGAAGAACCAGCTGTTGCCGCCGCGCTTGGTGACCTCCCGCGCGGTACCGACTGCGAGCGCGTGCGTATCAAAGACCCATTGGATCGCATAGGGCGAGCAGAACTTGCCGTGGAAATCGGCGGTGCCGGTTGAATGGGTGATGAAAAGTTTCTTGCGTTCGTTGGCGACGTTTTGCACCGCGAGACCCACGGCCGAGACCGGCACGTCGACGATCAGATCGACCTGGTCACGGTCGTACCATTGCCGGGCGATGCCGGCGGCAAGGTCCGGCTTGATCTGATGGTCGGCGGAAATCACCTGGATCGGCTTGCCCAGGACGGTGCCGCCGAAATCTTCGACCGCCATTTGCGCCGCCGCCACCGAACCCGGACCGGTCGCGGTCGCTGCCGGCCCGGAGAGGTCGGTCAGCACGCCAATCTTGACGACATCGTCGGAAACCTGCGCCCGGGCAATGCCGCTCGAAAAAGCGAACAGCGTAACCAGCACAACGAGCCACATGCGATGCATCGTGATCCTCCCGTAGTTTCTATAGCGGCGGATTTTTGCCTGCCAATCGTCATCACCCTAGCGTCATCCGCCGCCTGCATCACCATCTTTGTGCAGCGGCGTGCGGATCGACTATGGTCGCGGCATGCCGCGTTTTGTGCATGACGATGTCGAGATCGCCTTCCTCGACGAAGGCGAGGGCGAGCCGATCGTGCTCATCCACGGCTTTGCCTCCAACAAAGAGGTCAACTGGGTCTATCCAGGCTGGGTGACGACCCTCAGACGCGCCGGGCGTCGCGTCATCGCCCTCGATAATCGCGGCCACGGCGAATCCACCAAGCTCTATGATCCGGCCGCCTATCACAGCGCCATCATGGCCGAGGATGCGCGCGCGCTGCTCGATCACCTCGGGCTCGGCCGCGCCGATGTCATGGGTTATTCGATGGGGGCGCGTAACACCGCTTTTCTTGCGGTGGCGCATCCTGAGTGGGTGCGCTCGGCTGTGTTTGGCGGACTTGGTATCGGTTTGATCGAGGGCGTCGGCGAACCGGAAAGGATCGCGCGGGCGCTCGAGGCTCCGTCGCTCGCGGACGTGTCCGATCCGACCGGGCACATGTTTCGCGCCTTCGCCGAAAAGACGCGGTCCGACCTGCGCGCGCTCGCCGCATGCATTCGCGGCGCGCGCCAAACGCTGAGCCCCGATGACGTTCGCCGCATCGATGTCCCTGTCCTGGTTGCGGTCGGAAGTATTGACACTGTTGCCGGCTCGCCGGACGCGCTGGCCGCGCTCATTCCGGATGCGCAGGCTTTGGTCATCCCGGGCCGGGACCACATGCTCGCGGTCGGTGACCGCGTGTTCAAGGCCGCGGTGGTGGACTTTTTGGCCCGGCGGCCTTGACTGGATGCTAGGCCATTGGGCTCGGCCAAAGGCCGCTTTGCTCAGTCATTGGCCGTCGGAGCGCGGAGGAGGTTGGAGGGAAGGATCCCTCTGGTTTTTGTCTTGCGCCGCACCAATTATGCTAGAACGTGTCCCTCCGGGAGGCACACCTATGGCACAGCATCAGGCGAAACCGGCCCTCGATAAGGTCGATCCGGTCTGGGCACGGATCCGGCGCGAGGCCGAGGACATCGTGCGGCGCGAGCCTGAGCTCGCGACCTTCATCTATTCAACGATTTTGCATCACGACACGCTCGAAGCGGCGGTGGTTTATCGGCTGGCGGAACGGCTCGATCACGCGGCGCTCTCAAGCGAAATGATCCAGCAGGCTTACGCGGACGCGCTTGAGGACGAGCCGACTATTGGCGAATGCTTTCGCGCCGATATCGCAGCCACGGTTGATCGCGATCCGGCGACCCATCGGCTGCTGGAGCCGGTGCTGTACTACAAGGGCTTTCACGCCATCGAAACGCATCGGTTGGCGCACTGGCTGTGGAACAAGGGACGGCGCGACTTCGCGCTCTATCTGCAGAGCCGTTCCTCGGCGGTGTTCCAGTGCGACATCCATCCCGCCGCGCGCATCGGCCGCGGCATTTTTCTCGATCACGCTACTGGCCTTGTCGTCGGTGAAACCGCGGTGATCGAGGACGACGTGTCGATGCTGCATGACGTCACGCTCGGCGGCACCGGCAAGGAGGCCGGCGATCGCCACCCAAAGATTCGCTACGGCGTCATGATTGGCGCGGGCGCCAAGATCCTCGGCAACATCGAGGTTGGGCATTGCGCACGCATTGCCGCCGGGTCGGTGGTGCTCAAGCCGGTGCCGAACAATGTCACCATTGCCGGCGTGCCGGCGCGGGTGGTTGGGAAGGCCGGTTGTCCCGAGCCCGCGCGGTTGATGGATCAAATGCTCTACGACGAGGTTTGAGCCGCACGGTCCATGCGTTTCGGCGGCATTCTGCATTTCGTGAAACGTTGGTTTCTCGAGCCATCCATGGCGGGCTCCTCTGGGTGCCCCGGTAACGCTTAGAGGCGGAAACCGCAGCTCGTCGTCATTGTTGTCGTTACGCTCGCATGCTATGCGCCTTGCGGCAGGAGAAACCGGTGGACGTTCAAGAAGTCAGAAAGCTCGACGCTTACTTAAAGAAGCTGTTCGGCAATGCGCGCATCCGCGTGGTGCCGCGGCCGAAAAAGGACGATTCGGCCGAGGTCTATGTCGGCGACGAATTTGTTGGCGTTCTCTTCGTCGACGACGAGGACGATGAGCGGTCATACAATTTCCAGATGGCGATCCTCGGCAGCGACCTCGAGTAACGCGAGCTTCGGCCGCTTCGTTCATCCGCCCTTCGGATGCAGCTGCCCTACCAGCCGATCGAAGCCGCCAGCAACGCTCCGCCAGTCCTGCAGCCATTGCCGGGGAAACCGCAAGGTGATGTCGGCCGCATCGAGCAGGCGCTCGTGCACGCATGTGCCCGGGACGGTGCGGACCGTCCGCGTGCAGCGAACGAAAAACGCTTCGGGCTTCTCCGCAAAGTAGATCAGGTCTTCACCCTCGTAAGGCGTGCCGGCGCGGAATGCGAGCACCGCGAGTCCGTCGGGACCCGCCGTCGCTTCGGTGTCGAAATAACGCGGATAGATGCTGCGCAAACGCTCGGCAGGAGCGAGCACCGCGCCAAGTCCGGCAATAGTTACGAACAGACGGTCCTCAGAAACTGGCGCCGGTAACGCGTCTTTCTCGATGGAAACAGGTGCAGCGGCCGCAGCTTCACTCGAAGGCGGCGCCAGCGACGGCCAAAGGAAGGCGAGGTCGATCCGCTCGTGCGCTCCGGCATAACGTTGCACCGGGGCGCGGATCGCTGCCGGCGGCACGTTGAAGAGAACACCGGCAACCGTGACCGGGACCGCCGGCGCGTCGAGCACAGCTGCCCTGGTCGGCCAGGTCGGCCACAGCATGTAGGAAACAAAGGTTGCGGCGGCGGCGATCAGGACAACGAGCAACGCCAACGGCAGCAGCAAGCTAAGTGACTTGCGGCGTAATCTCAGGCGAGGGGCCGCGTGCGCCGTCATGTTGTGCCTCGCCGCTCAATTTCGAATCGGCGGGCAGTATTGCACGGGCCGGGGCGCCCTGATGTTAACCGTTTCTTAATCAAGTTCTGGCGGCGCGGCGCCCACTCTGCGATGCCTTTCGTTGAGAACCGGAGGCGTCCCGCATGTCCCAGGCCCTGCTGCCGGCGATTACGCCTGAAGCAATCGAGTCGGTGTTCGCGATCGCCTTTGGCTTTGCGATCGCCGGGCTATGCGCCAGCGGCTATCGCCTGTTCCGCTTGCGTTTCCCAAGCTTCCGGCTGCTCGAAGTGGGGCCGATGCCGACGCGCTTCGCGGTGGTTCCGGTGCTGGTGTTCTCCGCCCCGTTTCTGATCATGCGCAACACGCTGCGCGGACGACGCTCCGAGCGCCGCAACGTCGGCTTCGTGATGATCGCCACCGTGATCGCCGCACTGTGGAGCTTAATGTCGGGAACGGTCGTGGTGATGGCGCTTCAAGCGCTGATCTAGGCGTCGCCGCCAGGATTGTGCTGTCTCCGGCAATTGCTGCTGACCTGAAACTTCGATTTTCCGACACCTTGCCAGAGCGCTGCGGATGCTCAATGTGGATGCGCGGATGACGCCCGCGCATAACGCATGAGCAAACAACAATGATCTACGAACTCGACGGCCAGAAGCCGGATCTGCCGGAGGAGGGCCGCTACTGGGTGGCGCCGAGCGCCGCGGTGATCGGCAAGGTGCGGCTTAATACCGATTGCAGTGTCTGGTTCGGCGCCGTGCTGCGCGGCGATAACGAGTGGATCGAACTCGGCGAACGCTCGCAAATTCAGGATAATTCCACGCTGCATACCGATTTCGGCTTTCCGATCACCATCGGGCCGGATTGCGTGATCGGTCACAATGTCATTCTGCACGGCTGCACCATCGGCGCGCATGTGCTCGTCGGCATGGGGGCGACCATCCTCAACGGTGCGCAGATCGGCGCCCATTGCCTCGTTGGCGCCGGCGCCCTGATCACCGAGGGTAAGTCGTTTCCGGAAAGATCGCTGATCATCGGCTCGCCGGCGCGCGTTCTGCGCACGCTCGATGAGGCGGCCGCGATCGGGATTGCGGCCGGCGCTGAATTCTACGTCCGCAACTTCAAGCGTTATGCGAAGGGACTAAAGCCGATCGGCTGACTTCAATCGGCCGCGATTACTTGGCCTCGGCGGTTTCGCCCGCACTGGGTACTCCCGGATCGCCGGCAATGCGGACCTGGTCGCCGGTCGCGATACCGTCCGGCGGATTGGCGACCACGCGATCGTCTGCGGCAATTCCCGATCCAAGCTCAACCTCGTTGCCCAAATCGCGCGAGATGGTGACTTGTTTGAGCACGATGCGACCGTTGCTGCCGACGGTGGCGACTTGCAGCCCCTGCTGATTAAAGATCAGCGCACTGGCCGGGACGTTGATCGCGATTTCGGGATGCGGCAGGTCGAAAGTCACATTGGTGAAGTCGCCGGTCATCAGCTCATTGTTGGAATTGTCGACGACGAGCTGCATGCGGGTCGTGCCCGACGCAATCTCGACGGATTGTGCGGAAGCTTCCACGGTAGCCGGGAAAGTCCGTCCCGGATATTCCGGCACGACGATTTGCGCTTTGGTGCCGACCGGGATGTTGGGCACGTAACTTTGCGGCACGCTGACGTAGACGCGCAGCTTGCTGGTTTCCGAAACGACGAACAGCGGCGGCCCGCCGCCGCCGGCGTTGATCAGCGCTCCGACATCGGTCGTGCGCATGGTGACGAGCCCGTCGAACGGCGCGGTGAGCCGCTTGTACTGCTCCAGTACGCGCAGACGATCGAGATTGGCCTGAGCGGCGCGAACGATGCCCTGCTTGTTGGAGGCGTCCGCCGCCCTTTGGTCGAGATCCTGCTGCGAGATTGCAAGCGTCTTGATCAATGACTGCCCGCGGGTCAGCGTCATGTCCGACAGCACGGAATTGGCCTTGGCGCTGGCGAGATTGGCTTCCGCCTGCATGATCTGCTGGTCGAGATCGGGCGCGTCGATGGTGGCAAGCAACTGGCCGGCTTTGACCGGCGTGCCGATATCGGCATCCCACTCTTTGACGTAGCCGGTGACACGGGCATAGATCTGCGCCTGCGTATAGGCTTCCAGCCGGCCGGGAAGGCTGAAGGTCGAGGTTTTGCCGCGCATGTCGGGCGGCGCCACGGCGACTACCGGGATCGCCTGATTCTCGGTCCATTCCTGCAGTTTGGCGTCGGCGATCTTGCGGCTGGTAATGCCGAACACCACAATGACCACAGCGATGACCGCCGCCACAAGCGCGGCAATGTAGAGCCCGCGGCGCGACACCGGGTGCGGCGGGGCCGAATCAGGCGGCATGCGGTTCTCCGATCACGCGGGTCCCCAGCGAGCCGCGGCGTTGGTGGATGATGCTGAAGACCACCGGCACGAATATCAGAGTTGCGATGGTTGCGAAACACAGTCCGCCGACGACGGCGCGGCCGAGCGGCGCATTCTGTTCGCCGCCTTCGCCCAGGCCCAGCGCCATCGGCAGCATGCCGATGATCATGGCGAGCGCCGTCATGACGACCGGCCGCAAGCGGACAAATCCGGCCTCGATCGCGGCCGCTACGGCGTCGCCGTGCTCGTCGAGCCGCTCCTTGGCGAAGCTGATGACGAGGACACTGTTGGCGGTCGCCACCCCCATGCACATGATGGCGCCGGTCAGCGCCGGCACCGACAGCGTCGTCCCAGTGGCGAACAGCATCCACACGATACCGGCAAGCGCCGCCGGCAGTGCCGTGATGATCACGAACGGATCGGCCCAGGATTGGAAGTTTACCACGATCAACAAGTAGATCAGCACGACAGCGGCGGCCAAACCGAAGATGAGGCCGTTGAAGGCGTCGTTCATGGTCTTGACCTGTCCGAGCATTGTTACATCCGCGGTCTTCGGCGCATCCTTCGCGGTTTCGTCCAGGGTTTTCTGTACGTCGGCAGCCACGGCGCCGAGATCGCGGCCCTGGGTTGTGCCGTAAATCTGGATCACTGGCTGAATATTGTACTGCGAATATACGGCGGGGACCGCTACACGTTGGATGTCGGCGATGGCGCCCAATATTTGCGGGGCCGCGCCCGGTGCGGTAATCGGCAGGTTACGCAGCGCGTTCAAGGAATCGATTTGGTATTGCGGCGTCTGCATGACGATTGAATAATTGACGCCGTTATCGGGATTGAGGAAGAACGTCGGTTGCACCTGGTCAGAGCCGGCGAGGTTCACGACCATGCTGTTAGTCACGTCGCGCTCGGCGATGCCGACATACTGTGCGCGCGTGCGATCAACATCGACGTTGAAGCCGGGCGCGCTGAGCGATTGCTGGATACGCGCATCGACCAGACCGGGAATGTGTCTGAACCGGCGCAAGAGCTTTTGGGCATAGGCGAAATTCTCTTCGAGTTTGGGTCCGCGAATTTGCACCTCGATAGGCGCTGGCGCGCCGAAATTGAGAATTTGGCTGATGATGTCGGCCGGCAAGAACGAAAATGTCGTACCCGGGAAGCGAGCCGGTAATTCTTGGCGCAGGGTGCGGACGTATTCGGCCGTGGGCCGGTGACCCTCGTTCAAACCGATCTGGATTTCACCGTCCTGCGAGCCGATGGTGCCGGTATTGTTGTAGGTCATGTTGATGCCGCTGACCGGAAAGCCGATGTTGTCGACCAGCGTTTCCAGCTCCTCCGGCGGGATGACCTGCCGGACGACCTTCTCGATTTCGGCAAACTCGCGGGCGTTCTCCTCGACGCGGGTACCGATGTGCGAACGCACATGCATGAGAATTCGGCCGCCGTCGACCGACGGAAAGAAATCGCGCCCGAGATAGGGCGCCAGCGCAAACGAGCCGAACACGAAGGCAAGAAAGCAGGTCACGAAAACTACCCGATGGCGCAGCGCCATCGTCAAAAGCTCGCGATAGGCGAGGCGGGTCCGCTCAAAGCCGGCCTCGAAGCCGCGCTGGATGCGGACCAAGGGATTGCGCGACGGCGGCAGCGGACCGTTAAGGCCATGCATGTCGGTGTGCGACTCGTGCCGGCGCAGCATGTATTTCGCCATCGTCGGCACCAGCGTGCGCGACAGGATGAACGACCAGACCATCGCCGATATCACCGCTTCGGCGAGCGGCACGAACAGGAAGTGCGGCACGCCACTCAAAAAGAACATCGGCACGAACACGATGCAAATGCACAACAGCGAAACGAACGCCGGCGTCACGATCTGCTCGGCGCCGTCGAGAATGGCTGTCTCCACTTCCTTGCCTTGTTCGAGATGCCAGTTGATGTTCTCGATCGTGACGGTCGCCTCGTCGACGAGAATGCCGACGGCGAGCGCGAGGCCGCCGAGAGTCATGATGTTAAGCGTTTCGCCGAGCGCCCACAGCGTCGCGATCGAGCCGAGCACCGAGAGCGGAATCGATGTCGCGATGATCAGCGTCGAGCGGAAGCTGCCAAGAAACAGCAGAATCATCAGGCTGGTGAGGGCGGCCGCAATCACGCCCTCACGGATGACGCCACCGATTGCCGCGTTGATAAAGATCGACTGGTCGCCAATCGCCGTGAGCACAAGGTTGCTCGGCAGGGTTTTTTTCATCTCCTGCACTTTTTTCTTCACGCCTTCGATGATCGCGAGTGTCGACGCCGCGCCGTTCTTCAGCACGTACATCAACACCGAGCGGTTGCCGTCGACGTGAACGATATTGGTCTGCGGCGGACTGCCGTCACGCACGTGGGCCACGTCATGGATGTAGACCATCGCGCCGTTGACGGCTTTGATCGGCAGGTCGCCCAGCGCGGCGATCACCGAAGGCGCGTCATTGAGATTGATCGCGTACTCAAAAGTGCCGATTTTCTCAGTGCCGACGGGAACGATCAGGTTCTGGGCGGCCAGCGCGTTGGCAACGTCCTGGCCCGATAAACCGCGCGCCCGCATCGCCTCCGGGTCGATGTCGATCTGAACCTGACGAAATTTGCCGCCAAACGGATACGGCATGGCTGCGCCCGGGACGGTGACTACCGGAACGCGCACGAAGTTCAGGCCAAGGTCGAACAGCGTTTGCTCGGGAAGGCCCTTGCCCGACAACGCGAGCTGAATAATCGGAACGGTCGAGGCGTTGTAGTTGAGAATGAGCGGCGGCACGGTGCCGGGCGGCATCTGTCTGAGCAGGGTCTGCGAGATCGCGGTGACCTGCGCATTCGCAGTGCGGATGTCGGCGCCTTGCTGGAAGAACACCTTGACGATGCCGGTGCCGGTGTAGGAATTCGCTTCGATGTGCTCGATGTCGTTGACGGTGGTGGTCAGGGCGCGCTGGAACTGAGTCACCATGCGGCCAGCCATTTCTTGCGGCGGCAAGCCGGTGTAGCGCCAAATTGCGGCGATGACCGGGATGCGTATTTCCGGAAAGATATCGACCGGCGTGCGCCAAGCCGCGAGCGGCCCAATGAGCAGCAGGAGGAGAGCGAGGACGACGAAGGTGTAAGGACGCCGCAGGGCGATGCGGACGATCGCAGTCATTCGGCAGCACCGCTTCCCCAGTTCCCACCACGGTCAACGCCGTGGACAGTCCGTTCGTCACCCCTGAGCGGAAAATCTCCGCTGTGCATTGCACCATAACGGCCTTACCGGCGGAGACAACTCACAAACGCGTTCAAACTGCCTTAGTTTTGATCTTTGTTAGACAGCTATGCGCGCAGCAACAAACAGCTATGCGAAACCACGAAGCTCAATCCACAAGGGCGGTAATTCGATTGCCGAAGAAGGTGCGGCCGGCTCCTGGGGGAGAGCCGGCCGCGCGAACCCGGTCTGGGGACGGGGAGGGGTGGGGATGTGACCGGGGTCGCAAGCTCCTTTCAGATCGTCAGCGCGCGGCTGCGGTTGCCGATGCCGGGTGCGGTTCGCCGAGTCCGATCCACACATTGGGATCGGCCTGCGACTGCCGTTTGACGAAGCGGTAGCCGGTGTCGGACCACAGCAGGATCTGATCGTTCTGGTTGTCGAGGACGTACTCGCCTTTGTCGGTCTTCACGGTGAGGATGGCGTGGCCGTCGCCGCGATTGTCGCGCACCACCGTGATCAGCAGAGCCTCGCGCGGCCAGCCGGCTTGCATCAGCATCCGGCGCTTGAGCAGCACATAGTCTTCGCAGTCGCCGTAGCCGTCGTCGGGATAGTTCCAGCGCTCGACCACGCCCCAATGCTCCATGTCGGTCATCGGCTTAACGTGGCTGTTGACCCAGAGATTGACGCGATCGAGGTCTTTCCACGCTTGGGCGGACAGCATCACGTCGCGCGGCTGCGATGGCGTGGTTTTGCATTCCGGATCGTATTCGATGCAAAACTCGACCCAGCCGATCGGCGCTTTCGCCGCTTCGCCAAGCGAAATGAATAACGGGCGTTCGTCGGCGCTGCCCGTTGTCGGCATCGCCAGCGCGGCGAGCGCGATTATGGTCGCGGCTATACTGTGCCTGACAAACGCTTTGGTGCGCGAACTATTGGCACCCGAAGTCATGACCCCTCTCCCGTCTTCTTGGGGTCACGTTTCTCACAAAGCTTTTTCGCGGCCGCTAAGTTGAGTGCTGCAATTTGAAGTAAAACCGTCTAAACAGTCGAGAAAATCTCTGGCGATATCGCGCTTAACTTCCGCTAAAATTTAACTGCTAAATTTTGATTCAAATCGCGTGCGTGCGCCGAACGGCTGCAACGGTGAGCGTTCTCTGCTGATAAGAGCCGCTCCGCCCGCGTGCGCTCATATAGCGCGACGGCGGCGATGGCGGTCTGGCGCTTCCCGCGACTGCGGAAAATTTCCCGGTTTCGTTTACCCGGCACTGACGTTGCCGGGAGAATGGCTCGCCTCAGCCGTTGTCGCCTCGCGGGCGCCTTAAAGCTCCACGGGCCGCGGCACGCGTTCCCGGACGGGAACTTGCTGGCCCGCAAGGCGGCCTGTTAAGGTTCCCGAACGGAGCCAATAAGGCTCGCCCCGAGCGTGTGGTTAATCTCGGGTTGAACAAGATCGCAAATGGAGGGACGGCCCATGAAGGTCACGATGTTTCATTTCATGCCGTATCGTGATCTGCCGGAGAGTTTTCCCGGGGACCTCGCATCGGCCTGGGTTGATGCGCCGTGGTGGGAATATGGCGACGCCAACAAGGTCACCGACGTTTACAACTGGTCGATCGACGAACTGATGCTGGCGGCGAAGCTCGGCTTCGACGGCATCGGCACCAACGAGCATCACCAGAACCCCTACGGGTTCATGTGCAATCCGAACCTGTTCGGCGCCATCCTGGCCAAGATGACCCGCGATCAGGGGCTGGAAAACGTCGCGCTGGTGCAGCTCGGCGCCACGGTCGCCGCGACGTCGCCGCCGATCCGCATCGCCGAGGAATATGCAGTGCTCGACTGCATTAGCGGCGGAAGGCTGGTCGCCGGCGTGCCGCTCGGTCTCGGTTGCGACGCCAATATCAGCTATGGGGTGACGCCGATGGACCAGCGCGAGCGCTGGCGCGAGGCCATCGACCTCATGCTCAAGGCGTGGACCGCGAAAGAATTCTTCGCCTGGAACGGCAAGTACTATCAGCTACCGAAAGTCAATCTGTGGCCGCGGCCGGTGCAGGATCCGCATCCGCCGCTGTTGGTACCGGGCGCCGCCAGCTCCTCGACCTGGGATTATTGCCACGACCGCAATCTGCCGTACGCGTATCTGAGCTATTTCGGCGGCAAATCGGCTGACAACGTCATGGACCGGTTCTGGGAGCGCGCCGCCGCCAAGGGCAAGGACGCCAATCCGTACCGCGCGTCATTTCTCCAGATCGTGGCCGTTGCCGAAACCGATCGCGCGGCGGAAGAGCAATACGCCAAGCATGTCGAATATTTCTATCACAAGCTCCTGCATCAGCCGACCTACCAGATCGCTCCGCCCGGTTATTCCGACTACAAGAGCCTGTTGAATATTCTGAAAAACGGCAAGAACTTCCTGCAATTCGGCGACCTGTCGATTGAGCTCAAGCCGCTCAAGGCCAAGGACATGATCGACAAGGAGTTCGTCGTGGTTGGCAGCCCGGCGACGGTGCGCGAGAAGCTTGCCGATATGGCAAAGCGCCTCAACGTCGGCCATCTGATGGTCGCGCTGCAATTCGGCTCGATGCCGCATGTCCAAGCCAAGAAGAACATCGAGCTGTTCGGGCGCGAGGTGCTGCCCCATCTGCAGAAGATCTGGGAGGACAAGCAGTGGGAGAACCATTGGTGGCCGAAGAAGCTGCGCCAGCGCCCGGTGCGCCAGCGCGAAATGGCAACCGCCTAACTTATTCAACGAACCCCCGCCGCGAACGAATGCCAGCAACAAGTTGGATGTGAAACATGGTTACGCCCAATATCCGAACGATCCCGATCCGCCATTGTGATTTCCAGGCCAAGGTAAGGGTCGGCGGCAGCGGTCCACCGCTGGTCTATCTGCACGCGGCTGGTGGTCCGATCTGGGACCCGTTCGTCGAGTGGCTGACCGAAAGCTTCACGGTTTACGCGCCGCATCATCCCGGCACCGGCGAGACTGCGCGTGACTCGATTTACGGAGTTGAAACCCTATGGGATCTGGTGCTGATCTACGACGAAATCTTCGATGCGCTGAACCTCCGATCGGTGCCGGTCATCGGAACTTCGTTCGGAGGCATGATGGCGTGCGAGCTTGCCGCGCATCGTCCGGATCGCATCAGCAAGCTGATCCTGCTCGACCCGATTGGGCTGTGGCGAGAGGATGTTCCGGTCGCTCCCTATATGCTGATGCCGCCGGAAAAATTGGTCGCCACGCTGTACAAGGATCTGTCGTCGGAGCCGGTCAAGCAGGTGCTGCAAATGCCGGACAATCCCGACGAGGCGGCAACCGCTATTGCAGACCTCGTTTGGGCGCTCGGCGCCACCGGCAAGTTCGTCTGGCCGATACCGGACAAAGGACTGAAGAAGCGCATCCACCGCATCAAAGCGGATACGCTCATCGTCTGGGGCGAGGACGATGCGTTGGTGTCTTCGGCCTATGCTAAGGAATTCGCCGCGCGGATCGCCAATTCACGGGTCGAAATCGTCAAGGATTGCGGCCACGTCCCGCAGGTCGAGCGGCTCGATGTGCTTAAGCCGATCGTCGCCAGATTTCTTCAGATCCAGCGGGTCGCTGCGGCGGTCTGAGAGGGAGTGCAGATATGTCGCTCAATAACTTCGTCTCGCCGCCGAAATTCGAGGAATACAAGGAGCGTTTCAAGAATTTCTACAAGATGGAACGGCGGCCCGACGGCGTCATTCTGGTGCAGGCCCACACCAAGGACGGACCGATCCAGCTCAGCGTCGAAAACCATCGCTCCGTCGGCCAGATGTTCAAGACTGTCGGCGCCGATCCCGAAAACGAGATCATGATCTTCACCGGATCGGGCGACGAATTCATGATGGATGCCGATCCGGAGGGCTTCAAGCTGGAGCAGGACGATCTGGCCTATTGGGCTTACGAATACGCTTACAAAGACGGCCGCATCAACGTCAGCTCGCTGGTCAACGATCTGGAAATTCCGACCATCGGTGTGATCAACGGCTCCGGCTTCCACACTGAAATGTGCCTGATGTGCGACATCACGATCGCCGCCGAAGACGCGATCATTTACGATCTGCACTACGACATCGGTTCGGTGCCCGGCGACGGCATCCACAGCTGTTTTCAGGAATTGCTCGGGGTCAAGCGCGCCGCTTATGCGCTACTCACCGGGCAGGCGATCGATGCCAAGACCGCGCTGGAATATGGCATGATCAACGAAATCCACCCACGCGAGAAGCTGATCGAGCGCGCCTATAAGATCGCCGATCACATTATGACCCAGCCACGCACGACGCGACGGATGACGACCCAAATCGTGCGGCGGCCGTGGCGGCGGCAGATCACCGACAGTCTGGACGGTGGCTTTGCGATACAGATGTTCGCCCACCTCGCCAAGAACGCGCCGGCGCATGGCCGCAAGCACATCAGCGACGTCGTGGCTTACGTGCGGAAAGGAAAGCCCAACAATTTCGACTAGCTAGCGCGTGAACGGTATTGGTTCGCGTCCGCAGGTCTTATCATCATCTGATTGATGTCAGACGGGGGCGTAGGTACCAGCGGGTGATTCAACTGCGGGTACGACCGGCACCGGCCGGTTGATCGCGAGACCGTTCCAAGCTGCGGCTACGATATGTTGCGAGCTGAGGCCGTATCGGTTGAACAAAAACTCTCGGCTGCCCGATTCTCGCGAATACGTCTGCGATGCCGATACGGCGCAACGACACGCCGACCGCAGCCTCGGCTAAAGTTTCGGCGACTGCGGATCCCAATCCGCCGATGACAGTGTGGTTCTCCGCGGTAATCACGATTCGACTTTGTCGCGCCGCAGCGACGATAGTTTGCGCATCCAGAGGCTTGATCACTGGCGTATTGATCACGGTTGTATTTAATCCGTTTTGTTCAAGTGTGTCTGCGGCCGCGAGAGCGGCGGGGATCATCATGCCGGCCGCGATAATGCAGACGTCGCTGCGCTGCGACCCCCTCAATACCTGGGCTTTCGTGAGATCGAGTTTGTGATCGTCTGCGAAAATCACCGGGTTCTCACCGCGTTTGAGGCGCAGATAGACCGGTCCGGGATGATCGACGACTGCGGCGACTGATTGCGTAACCTCGGTGGCATCAGCAGGGTCCACAACGGTCATGTTCGGCAGCGCGCGCATCAGTGCCACATCCTCGATGGCCTGATGACTGGGCCCACCGGGACTGGACAAGCCCGGCATAAAACCGACGATCTTTACGTTGAGGTTCGGATAAGCGACGGACATCGCGATCTGATCGTAACAGCGGCGCGTGCAGAACACGCCGAACGTATTGACGAACACCACGTGGCCAGCGCGCGCGAGACCGCCGGCGATACCGATCATGTTCGCTTCGGCCATTCCGACATTGATGAAACGGTCGGGAAGTGCATCGCGGAAAATATCGGTCTCCGTTTGGCGGGTCAGGTCCGCGCCGAGGCACACAATGTCCTGACGCTTACGCGCCAAAGCCAGCAATGCCTCTCCATATGGCTTGAGAACGGTCCGATAGGGCGGCTTATACAAGGGCGGCCTCCAATTCGGCGGTCAAGGCGCGCTGCAGTGCATCGTCCAGTTTGATAAAATGACCATCGACGGTCGGATGGATCGAGCGCATGCGCCCAAGGATGTCCGTGCGCGCGATGACGACAAGCGGCTCGGCGTCGTGGGAACGACCGCTAAAGGCTGTCGACAGGGCATCGATGTCGTGACCGTCGACGTCGGCAACACGCCAGCCAAACGAAGTCCACTTCTCCGCTAAAGGCTCGATCGTGGTTACGGACGATACCGACCCATCGACCTGTGAGTTGTTGGCATCGATAACGACTGTCAATTGTCCCATGCGGTGGCGGTGGTGCGACGCAAACATGGCCGCTTCCCAGACCTGCCCTTCTTCCATCTCGCCGTCGCTCAGAAGCGCGTAAGTGATGCGATCGTCGCCGGCTAATCGAGACGCGAGCGCAAAGCCGATAGCGCCAGACAAGCCTTGGCCTAAAGATCCGCATACCAGGTCAGCAACGGGAGTACGCTCCGTGCCAATTGCTTCCAACAGCGCTCCGTCCCGGCCGTAACTCGCAAGGTGATCGGTTTTGAGGAGCCCAACCTCAACGGCCGCCGCATAAACGCCAATGACGTAATGGCCGGGTGATATGATGAAGCGATCCCAGCCCAAGCGAAGAGTGCTACCAAACAATACCGCGAGGATTTCGGCAGAAGACAGGGCTTGGCCTAGATAGCCGAAGCCCTGGATGGCAATCATCTGGATGGCGTGAAGACGGATGCGGGTCGCCATACGACGCACATCGAGACTGGACTCCGCGCCCATGCAAGTTTCCTCCCGCCCACTGCACAGGCGACATTTTCCCAGCGCGGCGAATTGCGCTAACGTTTGCACGCCAACGCTATTTAGGTCTGTGGGACTAAGTCAATTAATTTAGACCAAATAAACTTAGCCTCCCACGCCCCGGTCGCGATTGGTAAAATTGGCGCCGGCGACCCAGGTATCGAGCACCTCGATCGTGTCGCCGTCGAACGCCACCATGTCGGCGCGAAAGCCGGGCGCGAGTTTGCCGAGCTCCTGACCAAGACCGAGAAATTCCGCCGGATTGGCCGACGCAAAGCGCAATGCGTCGGTGAGTGGGACACTCAGCAATCGGACGCAATTGCGCACCGCGCCGGCCATGTCGAGGCAGGCGCCGGCCAAAGTCCCGTCCGGTTCTCTGGTGCAGCGGCCATCGCGCACGACGATGGTTTTGCCGGCAAGCTTGAAAGACATTCGCGTGCCGCCAACCGGAGGCATGGCGTCGGTCACCAGGATTGGATGGCCTGCGCCGCGAAGCGCCAGCCGCAACATCGCCGGCGCAACGTGAAAGCCGTCCACGATCAGCCCATACCAGGCTTGCGGCGTTTCCAACGCCGCCGCGATCGGTCCCGGCTCGCGGCTTTCCAGCGGCCGCATGGCATTGAAGAGGTGCGTGAAGCCGGTGAGCCCCGCAGCCATTGCCGCTTGCGTTTGCGCATAGGTCGCCATCGAATGGCCAAGCGAAACCCGCACGCCGGCAGCAGCGAGCTTGGTGATGAAATGGGCCGGCACCTGTTCGGGAGCAAGCGTGACAAGAGTAACGCCTTTGCGCGGCGCGGTGAGCAGCGCGAGGTCTTCCGACGTCGGACGACGCAGCGCCCGGGGATCATGAACGCCGGGCTTTTCCGGCGACAGAAACGGACCCTCGAAATGAATCCCGAGCACGCCGTGCTCAACGCCAACCAGCGATTCCGCGGCGGCGAGCGCAGCCGCCATCTTTTCCGGGGTGTCGCTGATCAGCGTCGGCAACAGCGCAGTCGTTCCGAATTTGCGGTGCGCGGCGGCGATCGCGCGCATGGCTTCGGGGGTCGGCGCGTCGTTCAACAACACGTCGCCGCCGCCATTGACCTGGATGTCGATGAAACCCGGCGCGAGCCAGGCGTTGTCCGGCAATTCGCGAACCGGAATAGTGCTGGCGACGTCGTTGCGCGGAACGACGGCGCCAATCCTGTCGCCATCGATCAACACGGCCGCGTCCGGATGGGTAGCGATGCCGTCAAAAACCCGGCGCGCGGCGACGGCAGTGACGCTTCCGCTCATCGGGTGCGCGTCACCTTTTGCAAATGCCGTGGCCGCTCGATGTCGGCGCCACGCTGCGCGGCCAGGTGGACCAGGAACGCGTAGAAACTTTGGATCAGACAGATCGCGTCGGCATCGGCTTGATCGGGCGCGAGCGCCGGCAGCCGGCCGGGAATCTTTTCGCCCGGTTCGGCGACGAGCACGTAGGCTCCCTTGCGGCGCAGATCGGTCACGAAATCGCCGAAACCGGACGCGGATTCATCGGCCGGCGTGAATACGAGCATGGGGTAAGTGCTCGATATCAGCGCGATCGGACCATGCTGAAACTCGGCGCTGCTGAACGCCTCGGCGTGCAGCGCGCAGGTTTCCTTGAGCTTGAGAGCTGCCTCCCGCGCGATGGCCAAAGTCGGACCTCGCCCGATGGCAACGAGACTGTTCGCTTTGGCCAATGGCTTTAGCGCGTCGCTCCAATCGAGTTGCGCCGCTTCGTCGAGGCGGTCGGGCAGCCGCTCGCACGCCTCGAGCATTTTAATACCGCCGCTCCACTGTGCCGCCAAGCGCAGAACGGCGGCAAGCGAAGCGATAAACGTCTTCGTCGCGGCGACGCTGAGCTCCGGTCCGGCGGCCATTGGCAGCACGACTTCGGACGCGGATGCCAAAGCACTCTCCGGCTCGTTGACGATAGCGACTGTTAGCGCCCCCGCGGCCCGCGCCGCGCCGGTCATTTCGATGAGATCGTCGCTCGACCCGGATTGTGAGATGGTGAGGAACAGCTGACCGCGCAGGCGGAGAGGTCGGCGATAGATGGTGGCGATGTTCGGCGCGGCCGCGGCCACCGGAATACCGAGGTGGCGCTCGATCAAATGCTTGGCGAAGGCCGCCGCATGCGCGGAGCTGCCTCTCGCACAGGTGACGACGACATCCGGCGGCCGACCGGCGAGCCGAGCGGCGAGTTCGGTGAGCGGCGCGGCGAGGCTATCCGCTTGCCGGCGCACCGCCGCGGGCGCCTCGCGCAATTCCGCGGCCATGCCGGCGCCGAACCTGGTCATGTCCAACTGCTTTCTTGGTTTCTTTCTTGGCTTGCCGCGGACATTACGCTACGCGCGCCAGCGATTGCGCGGCCGAGCGCGCGACTTGCAAGGCGCCTTGTAAGGCATCGCCGGATGGTTCGACCAGATGCGATTTGGTCGTTTCAGCGAGAAAGTTTTGCAGGAACGGCGCACAGCCGCCAACCAAAGCCAATCGCGTCGCGCCGACCTCGACGAGCCGCGCCGCGAGTGCATCGATGTGGCGCGCGGCAAGCTCAGCTAATTCAACCGCGACGACGTCACCCCGCGCGGCGTAGTCGAAGACGCGCGGTGCCAGCGATCCAAAGTCGCCGGGAGAAGCGGTAGCGGCCCAGCGCACGATGAGATGCGGGTCGTTGCCGAAGTCCGCCGCGATCGCACGCAAGAGTCCGGTCCAGGCAAGGCGGCCGTCAAGCGCCCACAGCACCCGGCGCAGCGCTTCGCAGCCGAGCCAGGCGCCGCCGCCTTCGTCCGAAACCGGCAGACCCCAGCCGCCGACGCGGAAGGTATTTCCTCGTATTACCGCCCAGCCGACGGTGCCGGTGCCGGCCACGATGACACCGCCGTCCCGTTGGCCGTGTGCGCCGAGGCAGGCGGCGTGCGCGTCGGTAATGATGACGGCTTTGCGGAACGGGTGCGGATAGCTCTGAGCAGCGGCGAGGTAGCTCGGCTCGCTCGCTCCCGCCAAGGCCAGGCAGGCGACGACTCGTGCTAGATGTGCAGGCGAAAGGCCGGCTTGGCCAAGCGTTTGCGTGGCGGCGTCTGCCACCGCGGAGAAGCTCTGCTCGACACCGAGCCGGAGGTTGGCCGGACCGGTCGCCGCTTCGCCCAGGACCTCGCCGGAGAAAGCGCACAGCCGGGCCCGGCAGCTGGTGCCGCCACCATCAATGCCGAGCAGGAGTACGTGAGCGTCCACGCGAAAAGTTCCTCCGTCAGTAGATCGCCACCGCCTAAGTTAAGAACCAATTGAGGTCGAAATGGTTTGCTGGTGCGACCGGAGCCAATTTTACCGGCCTTGGTGACTGCGATGGATACCGAGCGCGCCAGTCCCCGCTATTCGGACATCGATCTGTGGGAACCGGCGGACGTCCTGCATGCGATGATCGAAGGGCAAATGGCGGCCGTGGCTGCCGTTCGCGCCGCAATTTCCGCCATCGAGGACGCGGCCCGCGCGATGGAGGAGCGTCTCGACCAGGGCGGACGTTTGATCTACGCGGGTGCCGGGACTTCCGGCCGGCTTGCGGTCCAGGACGGCGCCGAGCTTATTCCGACTTTCAACTGGCCACAGGAGCGGCTGTTGCTGCTCATGGCCGGCGGCAAAGACGCGCTCCTGCGGTCAGTGGAGAACGCGGAGGATGAGACCGATCACGCCGCGATGTTAATCAAGCAGCACCGGATCGCGGCGCCCGATGTCGTGATCGCGGTTGCCGCGAGCGGGACGACGCCGTTCACGCTGGCGTGCTTGCGCGAAGCCAAACAGCGCGGCGCACTGACGATCGGCATCGCCAACAATCGCGATACTCCGATTTTACAGGAAGCGGACTGTTCGATTTGGCTCGACACCGGTCCGGAGCCGATTGCCGGCTCGACGCGCATGAAGGCCGGCACCGCGCAGCGCGTCGCGCTCAATCTGTTGTCGTCGCTGGTCATGATCCGCCTCGGCCGCGTCCACGAAGGACTCATGGTCGACGTGCAGGCGACCAACGCCAAACTCGCGCGCCGCAGCGAAACCATTCTGCGCCGGCTTACCGGTCGTAGCGAAGCCGAAGCCGCCGACGCGCTCCGCCGCGCGAATGGCAACGTGAAGCTCGCCGTCTTGTTGCTGCACGGCTGCAGCATCGACGAGGCCGCAAGCGTGCTCGACCGGGCCGGCGGGAGGCTACGCACGGCGCTCAAAAATATCGGCCATCATGACGCCGGCGGCGGAACCAGCCGAGCCCGATGTACTCGACCATCGCTGAAGAGCTGCCGTCGGCCGTTGGCCACGACGATTGACCAGAAATCCGAAGCGCCGACGCTTATGCGCCGCGGATCGCGTCTTCGAGAAAATCCTGGTGCTGCAATCGGGTAAACTCGATGGCGAAGCCATCATCGAGGTAGCGCACCACGCGGCCGGGCACCTTGCCCAGCGTGACCAGCGAACCAATCTGCGGGCGCTGGTCGCTCGTGATAGCGGCGCCCGACTGCGAAACGTCGACGACACGGCAGCTGACGTTGACGCCATTGGGTAAGATCAGCGCGGCGATCGGATTGCGCGGGACGATACGGCCATGGCGGCGATCTTCGGGCAGCCCAAGAATGTGCCGATTGGCGAGCCAGGTCAGTTGCGCCGCAAGCTTGTCGCGTTTGCGCGTTGTCGCCGAGATCGTCATCGCGAAGCCGTTCTGAAACTGGCGCGCCACGTGGCCTTCCAGCCGGCCCAGATGGTCGACGTAGGCGATGACGCGTTCACCGGGCTGGGCGCTAACGGGGGCGATCACGGCCATCCCGCCCGGCGACATATTCAGCACCTGACAGGGAAACTCGCGCCGATCGGGCAGCATGTAGCGGCCCAACAGATCAACGCGCACGCGCTGAAAGCGGCGGCGCTCGTCGCTGAGCGCACGCAATCCGGGCTTTTGTTCCGCAGCTAACGCCATCGCTCATCTGCTTGCCGTGGCACGCGCGAGCGTAGGTGCGTGGTCTTAATGTCCCGTTAGTTGCCGTTAATTTGCGTTGTTTGGGTTTAACCTACGCAGCGCTGGGTCCGTCCTCATTATTTGGCTTGTTGGCCGGAGCGGCTCCCTGTCCGCCTTCGTAGACCATCAGACCACGCCGCAGGCGTGGTGTCATAAAGCGCGGCAGTAGACGTCTCTCGAGTTCCGCTCCGACATGGCGGCGCCCTCCAAGCGTGAGTGCGCCGATTGGGCTGACGCCCAGCCACGGCGGAACTTTGAGCGGCGCCAACACGCCGATCGCCCGCGCAAAGCTCGGCCGTCGTGTGCCCAGCGGCAGCAACAAAAGCTCGAGTTCGATCGATTCGCCGTTGGCATTTTGAGCGGTGACGCCGGCGACGGTTCCCGTGCATTCGTCGGTGAGAATTGCGAGCAGGCTGCCGATGATTGGCCGGCTCGCAGCGCTCCAGAGATTGACGAAAGCTTCCCCTTTGATCTCGCGGTCGAACAGCGCACAGACGCGGGTGCCGGCGAGCCGGATTGGATGACCGGCGCTGCGATCGATCGCTAGGATGAAAGCGTCGCTCAGCACGCCGCGAATGGCGCCGGGTTCGATTTCGGCCCGTTCGGGTGCCGGGCGGGTTCCGCGCTTTTCCTCCCAATAGGCGTAAAGTTCGCGGCTGGCGGCATGTTTCATGGGTCGGTCGCTCCCGCACGCGAGTCTTCCGCTGCGTCAGACTGTCCCGGTTTGAGACAGCGATCGCTGGGTTCGGCCGTGCGCTAAGTGTTGGAGCAGGGCGCGTGCCGCGGCCGCTTTTGGCGTCTGGCGTAGCGGCGGCAACACTCAATTAATCCTAACAAAACGTTGACGTTGGCGGGGTTGGCGTAGCCGCTTAGGGTATGCGCAACCAATTGTTACGCGCTGCCGGCTGCTCGGCGGCGTTTGCGGTAAGGGGAGGCGAGGGATGTAACCACAGCCGGCGGCCTTTCGCGAAGCCTGGCCGCCGAAGCAATCAGAGCAAATTTAGATATCGCCTAGTGCGAGCTGCGGAATCCCCGCTAACTGCAAAGGGAGGACTCACGTCCTCCCTTTTTCTTTTGTCTGCGCCGGTCCTGCAGCGCACCGCCTTGCCGTCGAGACGATCGCGGCCTATGTCGGCGGGGTAGGTCATGTCTTGGTGAATCAGCGCCCAGAGCCGATGTTCAATGTGCCGACTGTCGTCGTGGGGACGATGGTCGTGCTGCTGGCTGTGCATGCGTTGCGTATGCTGGTGCTGACTGATGCCGAGGATCAGCAGTTTCTGCTGACCTTCGCTTTCATTCCGGCGCGCTATGACACCGATCTGCTGCTCGGTGACTCCTTGCCTGGTGGATTTGGCGCCGATCTCTGGACCTTCTTCAGTTACGCTTTTATCCACGCCGATCTGATGCACATCGGCCTCAATCTCGCGTGGCTGCTGCCGTTTGGCACCGCGCTCGCGCGTCGTTTCGGGACCTGGCGCTATATCGCCTTCATGCTGGTGGTTGCTGCCGCCGGCGCATTCGCACATCTGATCACTCATCCGGCTGCGATGGTGCCGATGATCGGCGCGTCAGCCGCCATTTCCGGCGCCATGGCGGCGGCGTTGCGCTTTGTCTTGCAGAAGGGTGGCCCGCTTGCGGTATGGCGCGGCGAGATTAACGGCGATGCCTATCGCGTGCCGGCGGCGCCGCTCACTGCGACGTTGCGAGACCCGAGGTTTCTAATTTTTCTCGGCGCCTGGCTTGGGCTGAACGCTCTTTTCGGCTTGGGTTCAGTTTCGATAATTGGCGAAGGCCAAGAGGTCGCGTGGCAGGCCCATATCGGCGGTTTTCTCGCCGGGCTGTTGCTGTTCAACGCATTCGATCCGGTCGCGCCCAGGCGGGAAGTCGACGCCGGACGAAGCGGGTAACTCCTGGTGGGGGATATCTTCAAAAATTGTACCATGCCGCCGCCGCATTCGCGTGTTATAAGTGTAGTTAGAGTCAGCGCTGGTTTTATGGGCGATCCTAGCGAGACTCGACGCTGCGCCGCAACATCAAAACGACGGCGCAGGCAGCCGAGGACGGACTACCCGCAAGATGGTCCGCCGGTGCAAAGCCCGCCGATGGAACCCGGCGCCGACCCAAAACATAACCTTCACGCCATGCTGCGGCCCGTTCTTGCGGCCGCACATTGTGAAGCCAGGGAGGCTACGATGACTGTCGCTATCATTCTCGCGGCCAAAGGCCGCGAGATCGTCACCATCGAACCCGTCGCAACGCTTGCCGAAGCGACGCGGATTCTTGCCGAGAAACGCATTGGTGCGGCGCTCATTCTTGGCGCCGACGGTCGCATTGTCGGCATCATTTCGGAGCGCGATATCGTGCGGGCTCTGGCAGAGGGTGGCGCCGCCGCGCTCAATGTGCCGGTGAGCCAAACAATGACCCGCAAAGTCGAGACCTGCAACGAGAGCGAGACGGTCTCGAGCATCATGGAGCGTATGACTGCCGGCAAGTTTCGCCACATGCCGGTGGTCGATCAGGGCCGATTGGTCGGCGTCGTGTCGATCGGCGATATCGTCAAGCACCGGCTTTCCGAGATGGAACGCGAGTCGGTCGCGATGCGCGACTACATCATGACGGCGTAAAGGGCCTCTTTGAGCCGGTTTGCCGCGGCAGTCGATCGTGGCATCATAGTCCCGCTTACGCTGCAATGGAGGCGGTCATGCGGGGCGTTGTCATTCTCATCGCGGCGGCGATCGTCGCCGCTGCGCCGGCAATGGCGTTTGCGCAGATCGCCACGCCGAGCGTGCCGTCCACATCCGCGCCGCCGTCGTCCAGCGTCACGTCCGCCGTCACCAACTGCATGATGACATGCAATGCCACGGCAGCGAGCTGTCAAAGCAGCTGTCTGGTACCTGGCCTGCCGCTAACATCGCCGACAGTAACGCCCAGCAATGTGACGCCGGCCACCAATCCGACGGCGAACATCGTGTGTCAGTCGAACTGCACGACGACGCAGCTCACATGTCAGACGAACTGCTCCCGCCTACCGCCTTCACAATAACTCGCTTTACCCGCCCCGATTCGCGGCGAAGCGGTCAGCCCAGAGCCGCGATAGTGTCGGCGATTGGTTCCAAAGCCTTCTCGGTGGCAATCTTGCCGGCTGCGATCGCTTCCGCCGCGCGATGGAATTCGAGCCAGCCGATATTGCCGATGTGCGGAGTGATGTGGATATCGGGCGGGTCGCCGGCGAGCCGCATGCGGGTCAGGCGATCCTGCATGATGTTGAAGGCCTCGATCATGACCGTCGTGAATCCGGGCCGGGCGTCGTTGGCGAGGATTTGACGCTTTAGCGCCCGTTCCGCTCCGAATATGCCGCCGAGCCCGAGGAACGCCTTGCGCGGCGTTCCCGGCGGCGGCTCCTGCGGTATATCCTCGGCGTCCGAGCCATGGCTCGCGATCGTGGCGCCGCGCGCGAAGCGATCCGCATCAAGATTGACTGCAATCACCACGCGCGCGCCGAAAGCGCGCGCGGCCGATACCGGTACGGGATTGACCAGCGCGCCGTCGACCAGCCAGCGTCCGCCGACGCGCACCGGGGGAAATATTCCCGGCAACGCGTAGGAAGCCCGCATCGCCAACGCGAGCGAACCTCGCGTCAGCCAGATTTCGTGGCCGGTCCCCACCTCGGTGGCGATCGCCGCATAGCGGACCGGCAAGTCTTCGATTGCAGCTGGGCCGACCGCCTCCGCCAATTGTTTTGCCAATCGGCCGCCTCCGATCAGCCCCGAACTGCCAATTCTCACGTCCAGATAGCTGATAATCCGGCGGACGGTCAGCGAGCGCGCCCAGGCTTCCAGTTCATTCAATTGGTTGTACGCGTAACAGCCGCCTACTAAAGCGCCGATCGAAGTGCCGACGATGATGTCGGGGATGATCCCGTGGTCGATCAGCGCGTGGATGACTCCGATATGGGCAAAGCCGCGCGCCGCGCCGCTGCCAAGGACCAGTCCGATCAAAGGACGGCCTGGCTTTCCCGAGGCGGGTTTGGATCTTAGGTCTGTAATACTCACGGGATTCCTCATTTCCCCGCGGCGATGACGGCTTTTACGGCCATCCATGATCGACCACGGAACGAAAGGTAACAAGTTGCTAGCCATATTATGGTGAAAGCGGCAATTTATGGTGAAAGCGGCAATCGATTGCATTGGCCAAAAATTGCCGTGATTAGGATCGAAGAAATTCGCCATGCTTGGGTGGGGTTTAAGGCGAATTCGGCGCGGCAGCGCGTGGCCGATTGCCTTAGTTTTCCTCTTCATTGCTGCAGCGCAAGCTAATGCCCAATCGCGCGATTTGATGTCACCCCAAGTGACGGCTCCCATGCCGCTCACGCCCGGTACCGGCTCTCCGGGCGCCACTATCGTGCCAATGACGCCGGTATCTCCTCAATCCGGTCCTCCGGTCGCGCAGTCATTGCCGATGGCTCCGGCCGGACAGGTGGCGCTCGCGGTTTCCGCCCGCTACGGGCATGACGCCCCGGCGATTAGCGGCGGCGTCATCTGGCGCGTTTATACCGCCAAGCCCGATGCGACCGGTGTGTTTCGCTTGATCAAAGAGGAGAAGGCGGCGGCGCCGACTTTCGTCCTGCCGGTCGGCAATTACGTCGTCTATGCGAGCCTCGGACTGGCCGGTACGGCGAAGGCGGTACAGCTGCGCGGCGAGCCGGTTCGCGAAGTCTTCGAGATTCCCGCCGGCGGCATCCGCCTCGAGGGGCGCGTTGGCGATGTCCGCATCCCCACCGGGCAAATTTCCTTCGACGTCTATAGAGGCAGTCAATTTGATACGACGGAGCGCCGCCCGATTGCCCAGGGCGTCATGACCGGCGACGTCGTGATGTTGCCCGAGGGCACTTACTACATCGTCTCGAATTACGGCGACGGCAATTCGGTGGTGCGTTCCGACGTGCGGCTGCAAGCGGCCAAGCTGACCGATGTCGTCGTCACCCATCGTGCCGCGGTCATCACCCTGAAACTCGTGAACGATCCGGCCGGCGAGGCGCTCGCCAACACCCAATGGACGGTGCTGACGCCGGGTGGCGACGTAATCAAGGAATCAATTGGCGCCTTCCCGCGTGTCGTACTGGCCGAGGGCGATTATCGCGTGATCGCCCGGAACGAGGGCAGGACCTTCCAGCGGGACTTCAAGGTCATCACCGGCGTCGACGGCGAAGTCCAAGTGCTGGCGCATTGAGACTGCACTAGTTGCGCGGCTGCAAGCGTCTAGACCTTATGCCGCTTTCTTCAGTCGCCGTACGTCGGGCGGCACGGCTTCCTGCGCCAGCGCGGCAAGAGCAGCATCGAGCGCCATTGTCTGCTGTTTGTCGCTGCCGAGGCGGCGGATCGAGACCGTGCGCTCGGCGGCTTCCTTTTTGCCGACGACCAGCAGCGCCGGGACTTTCGCCAATGAGTGCTCGCGCACCTTGTAATTGATCTTTTCGTTGCGCAGATCGACTTCGACGCGCAGACCCAAACGATTCGCCGCGGAAATGACATCGCGCGCGTAATCGTCGGCATCGGAGGTGATGGTGGCGACCACGGCCTGCAGCGGCGACAGCCACAGCGGCAGGTGCCCGGCGTAGTGCTCGATCATGATGCCGGTAAATCGCTCCAGCGAACCGAACATCGCCCGGTGCAGCATCACCGGCGTCACCTTGTTGGAATGCTCATCGATATAGAAGGCGCCGAGCCGGCCCGGCATGTTGAGATCGACCTGTACGGTGCCGCACTGCCAGTCGCGGCCGATGGCGTCGCGCAGGACGTATTCGAGCTTGGGGCCGTAAAAGGCGCCTTCGCCCTTGTTCAGCGACCACGGCCTGGCCGAGGCTTCGAGCGCCTGCATCAAGGCGGCTTCGGCCTTGTCCCACACCGCATCCTCGCCGATCCGCTTGTCCGGCCGGTCGGAGAATTTGATGCGCACATCGTCGAAGCCGAAGTCGGCGTAGATCGACAGGATCAGATCGTTGACGGCGAGCACCTCCGCCGCGATCTGCTCCTCGGTGACGAAAATATGCGCGTCGTCCTGGGTGAAGGCGCGCACGCGCATCAGCCCGTGCAATGCACCCGATGGCTCGAACCGGTGCACCTTGCCGAATTCGGCGATCTTGAATGGCAGATCGCGATAGGATTTCAGCCCGTTCTTGAAAATCTGAATGTGGCCGGGACAATTCATCGGCTTGATGACGTAGGTGCGTTCGTCCTCTTTACGCGGCTCAACCAGGAACATGCCGTCACGGAATGTCGCCATGTGGCCGGACGCGACCCACAACGATGAGTCGATCAGCTGCGGCGCATTGACCTCGGCATAACCGGCGTCGGCCTGGCGCCGGCGAATGTAGTTCTCCAGCGTCTGGAACAGCGTCCAACCCTTCGGATGCCAAAACACCGAGCCGGGCGCCTCTTCCTGGAAATGAAACAAATCCATCTCGCGGCCGACCCGGCGATGGTCGCGCTTTTCGGCTTCCTCGATCTGCTTGAGATAAGCGTCGAGCTCTTCCTGCTTGGCAAAGGCGGTGCCGTAGATGCGCGACAGCATCTCGCGGCTTGAATCGCCGCGCCAATAGGCGCCGGCGGTCTTCATCAGCTTGAACGAATTGCCGACCTTGCCGGTCGAGGTCATATGCGGGCCGCGGCAAAGATCGAACCAGTCGCCCTGCTTGTAGATCTTGATCTGCTGGTCCTCGGGGATCGCGTCGACCAGTTCGACCTTGAACAGCTCGCCCTTGCCGCGGAACACTTTCTTCGCCTCGTCGCGCGACCAGACTTCCTTGGTGAGGGGCTTGTCGCGGGCGATGATCTCGCGCATCTTTTTTTCGATCGCGTCGAAATCCTCCGGCGTGAACGGCTGGTTGCGGAAGAAATCGTAATAGAAGCCGTTCTCGATCACCGGCCCGATGGTGACTTGCGTCCCCGGCCACAGCGCCTGCACCGCTTCGGCAAGCACGTGCGCGGCGTCGTGGCGGATGAGTTCAAGCGCGCGCGGATCGTCGCGGGTCAGGAACTCGACGTTCGCATCATGCTCGATCGGATCGGAAAGGTCGGCAAGCCGGCCGTCCACCGCCATCGCCACCGTGCGCTTGGCGAGCGACGGCGAGATGCCTTTGGCAATATCGAGGCCGGTTGTATTTGACGGGTATTCCCGGCGCGCGCCGTCGGGAAATGTCACGGCGACCATTTTCTACTCCTTCTGCTCACTCGCTGCCCACGAACGCAGGTAAGCGTGTTGGACGCTATTTAGCGCACGGCACGTCGAAGGCAAGCCATGCGGCAGTGCAACATGACCCATGCAATGCCTTCGGCTGTTGCGCGCAGAGGCTCTGCCTATGTGCCTCTTTGAGGGGAATAGCCGGTGTACAGCGATCCAAGTCGTTGTGCCTGGACGTTGCCAACTTTTGGAGCCCCCAATGACCCCCAAAACGCCGATGGAGACCTTCCACATTCCCGGCACGAACCTCACTCCTTCCCGCATCGGACTTGGCACCTGGGCGATCGGCGGTTGGATGTGGGGCGGCACCGACGAGGCCGAATCCATCCGCACCATCCACGCCGCGCTTGATCGCGGCATTACGCTGATCGATACCGCGCCGGTCTATGGTTTCGGCCATTCCGAGGAGATCGTCGGCAAGGCTTTGGCAGAAGGCGGCCGCCGCGCCGGCGTTGTTCTCGCCACCAAGGTCGCGCTCAACTGGAAGGATGAGCAGCCGTTCCGCAACGGCAGCCGCGCCCGGGTCATGAAAGAGATCGACAACTCGCTGCGCCGGCTGCGCACCGACGTCATCGACCTCTATCAAATTCATTGGCCCGACCCGAACACGCCAATCGAGGAAACTGCCGGCGCTATGGCCGAGCTGTTGCAGGCGGGCAAGATCCGCGCGATCGGCGTGAGCAATTTCTCGCCGGCGCAGATGGACGCTTTTCGCGCCGTGGCGCCCCTGCATGCGGTGCAGCCGCCTTATAATCTGTTCGAGCGTGCGATTGAGGCCGACGTGTTTCCCTATGCACGCCGCCACGGACTGGCGATGCTGGCTTACGGCTCCTTTGCCGCGGGTTACTTTCGGGGCGCATGCGGGCCGACACTCACTTTTCCGACAGTGACTTGCGCGGCAATGCCGATCCAAAATTCAAGCCACCGCATTTCGCCGAATATCTTGCGGCTGTGGCCGCGCTCGATCGTTTTGCGCAGGAAAAGTTCGGGAACGGGGGATTCACTTGGCGCTGCGCTGGGTCCTTGATCGAGCGCCGAATACCATCGCTCTCTGGGGCGCCAGGCATCCCGGCCAACTCGATCCGGTGGGCGACGTTCTGGGCTGGACAGATCGACGCTGCCGCGATGGCGGAAATTGATCGTATCGTGGCCAAGCACGTGCGCAGCGCGTTTGATCCCGCCTTCATGGCGCCGCCGGTCCGGGCCGCGGCGTAACCTTTCACGCCGCGGCGCGGCATCGCGTTGGTGCCGCGCCACCGTGCATAGCGCCACGGCAGATACCACCGCGCCTTCGCCGGACGTTCGTCGCAGACGAAATCGAGGCCGTGCGTGCCCCAGGGGTGGCAGCGGAGCAGCCGGGCTAACGTCATCCAGCCGCCGGCCCAAAGTCCGTAGCGGTCAATGGCTTGGTCGGCATAGTCCGAGCAGGTCGGCAGATGCCGGCAATGGAAACCGACCAGGGGCGATAGTGTATAGCGATACGCCTTGATCAGCCCGCGGCCGGCGAGGCGAGGGGCGCGCCGTGACCTATCGAACAGCTGGTCGAGCGACATGGACCGTTTGTGGTTGTGGACTCCGGACAACTGCTCCTCAGTTTCCGGAATTACAAAAATCATTCCGCCGCAGCTTTAGCGCCACGCTTGGCCTCGATCTGGCCGATGGCGTCGACCACGGCGTCGAAAGTCAGCATCGTGGAGGCGTGGCGGGCTTTGTAATCGCGTACTGGTTCGAGGACCGCGATATCGGCCCATTTTCCCGCGGCGGGAGGCGCACCGTTCTCCTTGAGCATCCTGCGTACGCCTTCACGCAGCGCCCGTAATTCGCCGGCGGTTGAACCGATGACGTTTCGCGCCATGATTGAGGATGACGCTTGGCCGAGCGCGCAAGCCTTCACCTCGTGGGCGAAGTCGGTCACCTTGTCGCCGTCCATTTTCAAATCGATGGTGACCGTCGAGCCGCACAACTTTGACACCGCCTTGGCCGTGGCATCCGGCTCCGCGAGCCGCCCGATCCGCGGAATCGTCCCGGCTAACTCGATAATGCGGCGATTGTAGACGTCGTTGAGCATAACAGGCAGGTGCGTCGGATAGGGCGTTGGCGATGTGTTCGGCCGCGTTGGTGCGTCAATGCTCTATATATGCAACAGACGCCTGGTGCCAAAGCCCCGCTATAGTGGTTCAAATGACCGACCGATATGCCTGACCGAACACCATTCCCGCCGCCCGCTGCGGCCGCAAGCCTCGAAGAGGGCACAGCGCTGACGCCAAAGTTCGACGCCGACGGGCTCGTCACCTGCGTCGCCACCGATGCCGGCTCGGGCGAGGTGCTGATGGTGGCGCATATGAATGCGGAAGCGTTGAATAAGACCATCGCCACCGGGGAAGCCTGGTACTTCAGCCGCTCTCGCGGTGTGCTGTGGAAGAAAGGCGAAACCTCCGGCCACACCCAGCGCGTCGTCGAGATGCGCATCGACTGCGACCAGGATGCGGTCTGGATCAAGGTCGAGCAGGCCGGCGGCGCCTGCCACACCGGCCGCCGCTCGTGTTTCTATCGCGCGGTGCCACTCGGCAAACCGGGCGCGGTAACGCTCGAATTTCGCGACGAACGCGTCTTCGATCCGGAGGCAGTTTACCGGGGCAAAAGCTAATCAGTTTCCCGGTTACAGACTCGTCGTTTCAGAGCGCTTTCATCACCTGGTCATCAATCCCGGATCGAGGCCGGGGTTAGTATCATGGCCGATCCGAACTCGCGTTGAGAACCTTCCGTAAGCACAGGACTAAGGCCGGTGCCGCCGTGACCTGACGATCAACTTTACGAGATCGATGGCTCGTTTAGCAGACGGCGCTGTTGAAAGAGCGTGTTTGTCCATAACTCCAGCATCTCTCGCAGCACGGAGCATTCATCATGACCGAGCGCTTGCTCTTTCGTGAACGCCGGCGCCATCGCGCAGCGATTCTTGCAACCGTTTTGTTCTCCGTAGTCTTGATTGCAGCTACGCCAGCGGTGTTTGCTCAAACAAATTCGGTCGGTGCGCAAGCCGACGCTTGCGCCGGCAATAATGGCGGCATCACGCTTTCCCCCGGTTTCTGCGCCACCGTCTTCGCCGACAATCTCGGTCATGCCCGCCACATGGTGTTCGCGCCTAATGGCGTGCTCTACGTCAACACCTGGAGCGGCCGCTATTATCGCAACGACAAGCCGCCGGCCGGCGGCTTTCTGGTGGCGCTCAAGGACACGTAAAGGCGACGGCCATGCCGACGCGATCGAGCGCTTCGGCGACGGCGTGCCGCAAGGCTCGGCCGGCGGCACCGGCATCGCGATCTATCGACGGCGGTCTCTATGCCGAACAGAATGACAAGATCATCCGCTATCCGCTGCCCGGCGGATTCCATCGCGCCGCAAGGAGCAGCCGCAGATTATTCGTGTCCGGCCTGCCGCTCACCGGCGATCATCCGATGCATCCGTTCATCATCGATCGCGGAAGGGCACATGTATGTCGACCTCGGATCGGCGACCAATTCCTGCCAGATCCAGAATCGCATCGCCGAACTCGCCCGGTCATCGAGCCCTGCACCGAGCTGGAAACGCGCGCCGGCATATGGCGCTACGAGGGCAACAAAAAAGACCAGCATTTCTCGCCGGCGGACCGCTATGCCACCGGGCTGCGCAACGGCGAAGGCTTTGCGTTCGATTCGTGCGGGGCGGCTCTTCGTCACGCAGCACGGCCGCGATCAGCTTTCGCAGAACTGGCCGAAGCTCTTCACCTCCGAGCAAAGCGCCCAACTGCCGGCCGAGGAAATCGTCGAGCTGAAACAGGGCGCCGACTACGGCTGGCCGGAATGCTACTACGACGGCTTGCAGAACAAGCTCGTGCTGGCGCCGGAATATGGCGGCGACGGCGGCAAGAAGGCCGGCGTGTGCGCCGAGAAGACTGCGCCGGTCGCAGCCTTGCCCGGGCATTGGGCGCCGAACGATCTTTTGATTTACGCCGGCAAGGCTTTTCCGGCGGCTTATCGAGGCGGCGCTTCGTCGCCTTTCACGGCTCCTGGAATCGGGCACCCGAGCCGCAGGGCGGTTATAACGTCGTGTTTCAGCCGCTCAAGGACGGCAAGGCATCCGGCAACTTCATCGTCTTCGCTGATGGATTTGCCGGCGCCGTGAAAGAACCCGGCCAAGCCGCGTTCCGGCCGTCAGGTCTCGCCATGGGACCGGACGGCGCGCTCTTTATTTCCGACGATCGTGCACGGCCGCATCTGGCGCGTGACTTATCACGGCAACGCCAATGCGCCGATTACGCCGGCGCCTGCGGAGTCGCCGCTGCGACGTCGGGCGAACCCAGCCCACCGGAAGGCACGCATCCTGACGCCGGACGCACCATGCTGGCGTTGCTTCCGGTCCCGGCCGGGGCGACGAAAGACGAGGTCGCGCTCGGCGATCGCATCTTCCACGGTGAGGCGGCGGGCGGCACCTGCACCGGCTGCCATGGCTCGGACGCGAAGGGCAGCCCGCAAGCACCCTCGCTCGTCAACGGCCACTGGGTGCAGAGCGACGGCAGCCTCACATCGATCGACCAGGTGATAGCCAACGGCGTGCCAAAGCCGACGTAACTATTCAGACCCCATGCCACCCAAAGGCGGCGCGGAGTTGTCCAACTCGGATGTTGCCGCCGTCGCCGCTTACGTCTGGGCGATCAGCCATCCGAACGGAAAATGACGCAATCAGGAAATCGTACCACACGATCGCCGTGCCGATAGCAACGGATGCGAGCTTGATCCGCGCAGCGAAGACGTGTTCGGTCGAAAGGCTGCGGCGAAATTCGAGGCAAGGAACGAGGTCAAGCGCTTGGCCAATCTGCGCATTGTTTTGCACGGCAAGGCCGCCACGGACCCTCGCGTGAGAACGGCCGTGCAAACCCTGCGGAAAGAGGGCCACGGCGTGGAGGTGCGCGTCACCTGGGAGCCGGGTGACGCAGCACGGTTGACGGCCGAAGCGGTTACCGATGCTGGCGGCGGCAAGATCGGGTGCATTGTCGCCGGCGGGGGTGATGGAACGATTAACGAAGTGTTTGCGACGGCTTACACGAGCCGTCTCCCAGCTGAGTGCAGCCTTGCAGTTCTTCCTCTTGGCACAGCGAACGATTTTGCTCGTTCAACCGGCATCCCGGTCCAGGATCTCACGGCGGCTTTAAGGCTTGCGGCAACGGTGCCGGCGCGGTTGATCGACGTCGGTCTCGTCGACGGCAAGCCGTTTGTGAACCTCGTCTCCGGCGGCTTCGGCTCGCGCGTTACCGTCGAAACCGACCCCAACCTCAAGAAGCGCCTCGGCGGCTTGGCCTACGCCATCACTGGAATTTCGCACTTTGCCGAGCTTGCTGCCAATCAGGGTACGTTTCGCGCCGAAGGCTTTTCGTGGGAGGGGCATTTTCTCGCGGTCGCGATCGGCAACGGCCGCCAGGCCGGCGGCGGCATTCGGCTTTGCCCAAATGCGCTGATCGACGACGGGTTGCTTGACCTGACGATTCTGCCGGAACTCGATCACGCGGCACGGCTCGACGCTTTCTCCCATCTGCTTCGCGAGGGCGCTGTGGGCATTCGCTCCAAACTGGTCACGGCGCGAAGTCGTTGGATCGAATACGAATCGGAAAACGGGCTCAACATCAATCTCGATGGCGAGCCGATGCTCGCGAAGCGGTTTCGCGTCGAATGCCGCGAACGCGCGCTTCGCGTAAGCTTGCCCGAAAGTCCGCTCCTGTCGAGCCGCCTTGGCAGCGTTTGAGCGAAATCCAAACTTCGCCGGCGATCACGAACTCGCGCGCAGGCCGAGAGCAAGCGCAATCCAGGCGCCGCCGTAAAAAATCAGATCGATCCCGATGAAGAGGCCGATGACCCAGAGGCCAGAAACCGGCCATTGGGCAAGAACGAGCACGCCGAGGATAAAGGTGATGAAGCCGTCCAGGAGCTGCCAGCCCCAGCCGGGCATAGTGACCCAGGCCGAGCTGATGACCTGAAACAGCCCGCCGATCAGGAAAAACACCGCCATCAGTATCGTGGCGACCTCGGCGCCAAGCAGCGGTCTGGTCACGATAAGAAAACCGGTGACGCCGAAAAGAATTGCGCCGACCAGGTGGTGAAAAAAGCCCGCCCAATGTCCGACGACAATTGCTTGAGCCACTTCGATGCCGCAGGCGAAAAGCAGAAGCCAGCCGAAGAACAGGATCGAGACGATGGTGGCTGTTACCGCGCGCCCGATGGCCAAGACGCCAAGCACGACCAGCGCGATGCCGAAGGCCAGGAACCATCCCCAATACTGGATGATGTCCTTCGGGATTTGGACGTCCAAATTTTGAATATGGCCTATCATGATGTCCTCCCTGGCTCACGGCGTGGACATAGCGGACGCACCGCAACGGGGCGCCTCAAGACCCACGCGAGAATAGACCTACGCGCGAACAACGGCAGCCGCGTGAAGGGACTTCGCCGCGGCTCGCTTGTCAATCACCTAGGCGTCTTTTTGTTGCTGCGCCGGCACCGCCGGGTGCGGGTGGTTGAACGCCTTCCGCGGCGGCGGTGAATAATTCGTTGCCGATGAGGCGCTTGTGCAGGAACGTTTCACTCCGTTGTCCGCAAGTTCCAGCTGGCGTTTTCGACGAGTGGATTGCTTTCCAGACGCGTAATAATTTGATCGAGTTCATGCGGATCGGCCGTCGTGCTCAGCAGGGTGGCCACAAGTTCGGTATCGCCGCCTTCGCGTTCGAGAACTTCGATATCCTGAGGCGGATAACTGGCAGATTGCAGCACTTCCCTGAGGAGCTCACGGCCGTCGTCGACCTGATTGGACCGCGTGGTCACATGCACTTCCGAGATGGCTTCAGTGCCGCTTTGGTCGATCGGCGCCCGGTTGATCGCGTTGACGAGCGGCCGCAACAGCGTATTGCCGGCCAAGACAAGCGCGGTGAGAAGGATCGCTTCAAAAGCGAGATCAGCGCCCGCGCACGCGCCCACTGCGGCGGAGCACCACAGCGTTGCCGCGGTATTGAGGCCCCAAACGTTGCTGCCTTGCTTCATGATGACGCCGGCGCCAAGAAAGCCGACGCCAGAGACAACGTAGGCGATAATTTGGGTCGCGCCGGCATTGCCATTGAGGTGCATGCCGATGTCAACGAACGTAGCTGCGCCTACGGCGACCAGTACATGCGTGCGCAGGCCGCCGCCGCGTTGGCGATACTGGCGCTCAGCCCCAATCAGCCCCCCGAGCACGAAGGCCGCGACCAGGCTCACCAGCGTGTCTAAGAAATCGGGGAGGGTGAAGGAATGAAGGAAGGCCATTCTGCTGAGACTGCCAGCTATTGATCAAAGAAAGGTGGCTAGCGGATTTGAGTACACTGGCCTCACGAAGCAACTGGCTTTACTTTGTCGTCGCGCGCGCCAGCAGCCGCTTTGCCCGGGCGAGATGCGGGCGATCGAACATGACGCCGCCGATGCCGACGACGCCGGCGTCGGGATTGGCGGCAAACGCATCGATGATTGCCTGGGCGTGCTCCAGGGCTTGCGGCGTCGGAGTGAACACTTCGTTGATGACTGGCACCTGCGCCGGATGGATTGCCATTTTCGCGGTAAAGCCGTCGCGGCGCGCCTCCTCGCATTCGCGGCGAAGGCCGTCGCTGTCGCGGAAGTCGACGTAGACGGTGTCGAGTGCCGGCACCTCGGCGGCGGCGGCCCCGGCGAGGCACAACGCCCGCGCCAGCCGGTAAGGATCGAGAAAACGGCCTTGGGCATCGCGATTGGTTTCCGCCCCGAGATCGGCGGAAAGGTCCTCGGCGCCCCAGGTCAGCCCGCTCAACCGCGTGCTGGCCCCGCGGTAAGTCCCGGCCAGAAATAAAGCCGCAGCAGTTTCAGTGGCTAGCGCGATGATCTTAACGTGACCGTCGGGAAGATTGCTCAGCGCCTCGCGCACCGCAAGCTTGGCATCGGCATGGACGACCGCGGCGCCGCCTTCTGCCTTCGGCAGCATAATCGCGTCAGGCTTTTCCGGAATGACGGCGTCGAGATCGGCATCGGTGAGGCCGGTCTCCAGGCTGTTGACGCGAACGACCAGATACGGCCGTGAGGCGGTGCTAACGGTCTCCTTTAGAAACGCCGCCGCGGCCTGTCGCGCCCGCGCCTTGCCGTCGAACGCGATCGAATCTTCGAGGTCGACGATCAACGCGTCGGCGCCGCTTGCCATGCCCTTGTCGAGCTTCTTTGCACTGTCGGCGGGGACGAAAAGCAACGAGCGCATGACGTTGGTGTTTCCCTGCGTCAGCCGGAGAGGCAGGCAAGGACGAATTCACGTCGCTGGCGCGCGTTCGTCAATGGGAATCAGCAGCCGTCAGGACAGGCGCACCGTCAGTGCTTGTTCATTTGCATCATGCCGCCGTGACCCTCCATCATCATGGTGCCGCCGCCTGCGGCAGCGCCCGGTGCGGCGGCTCCGATGGCGGCGATCGGAAATTCGACCTTGACGGTCCCGGCCTTCTCAAATTGCAGCGTCGCTTCGGCCATTTTGCCCGGCACCAGCGGTTGTTTGAGGTCGACGAGCATGACGTGCAGACCGCCCGGCTTGAGCGTGACCGTTTCCCCCGGTTTGATTTCCAGGCCACCTTCGACCGGCCGCATTTTCATCACGCCGTTTTCCATGGTCATGGTGTGAATCTGGCAGTGTGCGCTGAGATCACTCGACACGCAGCTGACGCGATCGGGTGCCTTGCCGTTGTTTGCAATCGTCAGGTAGGCCGCGCCCGACGACGCGCCCTTTGGCGTCGCCCGCGCCCAAGGCTGGGTGATGTGGATGGTGCCGACATTATAATCGGCGGCTTGCGCCGGCGCCGGCGAAAGCTGCGCCAAAGCGAGCGCGAGAACAGCGGTGAAAGCGGGAGAGATTTTCTTCCAATTGATATTTGTCATAGCTTCCTCCTTGTTCTGATGGTAGTCTGAACAGCTAACGGCAAACTTTCACCCACACGCATATTTTCTTGAAGTTCTCCCAGTGGCATTGCTGCTCCATGCGGCAGTCTTTGCCATTCGCGTTCTGGGCCCGCGCATCCGCGGAATTGTAGATCGAGACCAGCGCCAGGATGACGCCGCCAAGAAGCAGAGATTGTCCTCGCATCTTATTCTCCTTCATCGGGCAGGCCTCGCGGCGGCGAAGATCACCGCCATCCCTAAGCATTGACGTTAGCGACAAGCCGACACGGGAACGCCGATTGAGGCCTTTCGTTGCCCCTGCAAGCACCCGTCCTTCCAGAAGCCACTGACGGTTTGGCTCCCGGCCGTCAGAGTCCCAACGCCGTTAGGTTTGCCATTTCGAAACTCACCCTCGTATCGCAGTTTTTGTACGGTCAATTTGCCGTTACCATTCGGCTCGCCGTCCGCCAGTTCGCCTTCGTAGCGGCCGCCGGACCAGGATTGCTTGCCAACTTTGACTTGGCGGCCGTCATGCCATTCGCCTTCATCGGTCTCGAACCGGCACATCTGCTTTGGACCATTGCGCGGTCCCAGGTCCCTGCGCCCGGCCGTTAGCACACGATCCCGACCATTTGACTGATTCCTCCAGTTGCGGGATTGGGATCCCAAACCTGACATCCGGTTTTACCATCCGACACCCAGGCGCCGGCATGCGCCGGCGCAGCAACGATCACGGCGAGGGCGAATAGCGCAGTCGCTGCGGTGTGTTGCACGGCCTTCCGCGTGTTCAACATGAGTGCGTTTTCATGGCTTTCGGGCTTCGGTCAACGCGGCAACAGCGGAACGACGATGCCCTTGAGCAATTCATCGCGCACATCGATCATCCGGTCGCGCACCTTGCCATCGGCGTCGATGATCCAGGTGATGGGCACCCCTCCCGGCTTTCCGAAGCCGTCGTCGGAGATGTCCTTGGCTGCGGCCGTCGGGTAGGTGACCGAGCGAGCGGCCTTGCGCATTTTCTCGTAGTCGCGCGGGAAGTCGATGCTGATGCCGATGATTTCCAGGCCGCGGTCGTGATAGTGCCGGTAGAACGCGTCGAGCTTTGGCATTTCCTTGCGGCAGGGCGCACACCATGTCGCCCAATAATTGACCAGGACGACTTTGCCGCGCAGCTTGGCGAGATCGAAAGTGGTTCCGTCGAGTGCAGTAACGACCAGCGGCGCCGCCGCTTCACCAATCTGCGGTACGGCAAGGGCGGGAGCGGCCGACAAGCCCGGACCACAGCAGAGTGCGCGGCCTGCGGCCCAAATTGGGTATCGCAATTGAGACCGTGGCCGGCCTTGGGCCGAGATGGAATACTCGCGCCGCCATCACGCAAACCAAGAGAGAGCAACATGCTGAGAGAACTTGCCGTCGTCCTGCTCGCAGTTTCCGCGTTTGCCGGGGTAGCGAGCGCCCGCGGTGGCGGTCCGGCCGAGTCGATGCCCGGCACCAACTTCACCGATATGCCGAGCTATCCCAGCAAGCCTGCCGAAGCAACTCAAGCGGATCAAAAAATTGCACAAGAATGTTCGGTGGCACCAAGGCCCTGCGCGCGCTGACTGACATCGCGATCCCTTTCGTGAGCTGGCGCGCCCAGCTTTCTAGGCACGCCAGCCTTTGATGCATCAAAAATTGTAGCTCGCCACGACCTTGATCAAGTAGGGAGCGACGAGTTGCCCCTCGGTGCCGGCGTTGTTAGCCGCATTAGCGCGGTAATAAACCGGGACCTCAATGTCCGCATAAAGCTTGACGACCCGATTGTTGGCCTCGTCGACCACTTTGGTGAACTCAACGCCGGGCGAGAGCATCACCCGGTCGAAGCCGCTGTTATACGGATCGGAACCGGAGCCACTGTCGGCATCACGGTGCGAAATGATCACCTGAGCCAGCGGGGTGATCTTGTCGAACCCGATCACGTGATAAAGGTTGTTATAGAGGATGCCGGCGGCGCCGTCGATTTGCTCTCCCGGATAGTAAGTTTGCACGACGCCGGCATTGCCATCGAAGAAGCCCTGTGGATCGGCCGCGCTCTGGTACAGGAACGGCCGTCGCCACATGATCTGTTCGAAATGTTGCCAGGCATTGTCGCCGGTGAGCAGCCCGCGATGGAACGCGCCGAGCATAAGGTCGGTACTGCCCGATCCGATCTGCGTGTCGCGGTCAAGCCCCGGAGCGGTGAATGTGCCAGTCGGCAGCTTTAAGCCGAACATGATCCGGTCGACATATCTTTGAAGAAGCCAGTGTACATTCCCATAACCTCGATGTCGCCGATATCCTTGGAGTTGAACGTCGCTATGCCGTAGGCAGGGTTCTGGGTGTCGGTGGTCAAGCTGCGGTTGGTGGTCGGTATTCGCACCATGACGCCCCAATCGCGATTGAAATTGTACGCAAAGCCGACGTTGTACCACTGCGTAACGATTTGCTTGTCGGTATTAAGGGCCGCAGAGGCTCTGGAACTGCCGACATAATTCTGCGTCTGATCACCGCTCCAGAATTCGAAGAAAACGCGGCCGCCGTGGTCCTGTTCCTGCGGCGTGTCGAGGCCGCCGACGTCGAACACGCTGCAGCCGCAGGCGCAGGCGAGCGCCGCTGTTGTCGAGAAGCTTAGCAGCGCGACAAAGGACAGAAGCGACGGCAGGACGAAAGCAAGGAGCGCCACAACGCGCCGTATCGGGCGGCTACCCGTCGAGCGGTTGTGCAGTGTTGTTGGTAGTCGACATTTTATCACCATTTGGATTTGCGCGCCGCAACGCAGCCGAAAAACGGCGCGTGTCCACGCGGAGGGTTGAGGTCAAGGGATGAATAGGTTCGAACATCGTGCTCTCGCGAGGATCAGAACTTGAAGTTGACGCCCGCGCGGATGAGCTGGATGACGAGGTCCGCGGAACCGTGCAGGGTGTTGCTGGTTCCGCCAGGACCCGTGATCAGGCCAGTCGCGTTCGTCGTCGGGAAGCTCGCGAACAGATATTCGGCCTTGACCGTCCAGTGGTCGGCAAAGGCATATTCCCAACCGGCGCCGGCGGTCCAACCGACGAGTGATCGCGAAGCGGCGGCTGTGCCGGCGCCCGGAGGAGTGTTGGCGTCGAAATAGCTTTCCGTGTAGCTGATGCTGGTGAATGCCGCGCCGCCGGTGATGTAGGCGAGATTACGGTCCGCACCGATGCCGATGCGCGGACGCACCGTTGCCAGATAATTGGTCGTCAGCGACTGCCCGATGGCAAAAGTGTTGCCATTGGCGAGCGTGTTGGTGTTGTTGTTGAACTGCGGATTGCTGCGGAAATAGTCGAAGTCGGCCTCCGCGCCGACGACTAAAGTCCCGGTCTGGAAGTTGCAGCCCAACTGCCCGCCTGCGAGAAAGCCGTCGGCGTTATTTGCCTCCGCCTCCGCTGCCGGCGACCGTCGCGGCGTCGCCCGCTGAGAGGTAGCTGCCGGATCAATTGTAGTGCCGAAATTCGTTCCGCTTGCGCCGCCTCCGACGTTAAGGCCGACGTAGCATCCCGACCATTGATAAACCGGCGCGGGCGGTGCTTTCAGCGGCATGTCGGCAGCGATGGCCGCCTTTCGAAATGAACTCGAGCGCGATCGTGGCCGTACGAGACAGATGTGACCAATATACTGGTGCCGCCGATGAGCTGGTGGCGTTTCGCTGTTTGGATTGGACATGGCTTCCCCGCGAGCAGGAGTGAATGTTTGCGCTTTGACGCGCTGCCGTTCCCTTCGCGCGCGCTGGCGCTCGGAGTTCGGGCTGGCAGAGAGATGAAATGGCCTTGGCCGAAGGCCCTAAACGCGGCGGATGCAAATGCTCCGCCGGGCCGTCACACGCGAGGCGGAGGGCCTCGGGGACTTGCTATCGAATAGTCAGAAAAGCGGGGTAGGGCGTGTTGATCGCTTACCCACGGGATGTCGACAATCTCGACATTCACGCGGTGAAATAAAGCAAGCGGTGCCGCGGCCTACGGCGTGATGCGACCCGGCAAAACAGAAGATGCAATGCGTGCAGCCGGGATGGCTCGGCACGCCGTCCGATGATCCGGGCGCGGCTTGGCCGTCGTGGAGGCAAAGTTCAAAGGCCGGCGCGCTAGTATCGCTATGCGCAGCCAGCGCGAATCCGCCGAACGCGAGGAGCAGGCTTTGCGCTGCGACGGCATAGGCGACGGCAATGGCGAGCAATGGCCGCACGAAACGCTTGGACTTCACGCTCTTTCTGAAGATGCCGCGCATGCCACCGGACGAGTTCGGTCAGAACGCCAGCCCGCAGTTCGGGCTGCCCCCATTAACTTACGTTAGTGCACAATGACGCCCTAGGGAATAGGCTCAATCTCAAATAGATCTTCGGTTGTCATCACAGCATCCTTCATAAGCCGTAACACCACAGGGCCACTTCATTTCGGCGGTCTGCGGATAAAGCCTAGTGACGGCATTCGGCGACGAGCTTGTCGCGCTGATTATCGGAGCGGCGATGCGCTGGCGGCTCCTGTCGTTTTGAAACAATCAGGACACTATTTGACGCTGGCGAACGGGGTTAAGCAGGCGGAACACCTCGCAGGCCGCAACCAATCCGATCAGCCACAGAAGGCTCAAGGCGGCGAGCCGCCCGACGATCGCCAAGGTGAAAGAACCAGCCCCGCCCAACAACGGAGTGACAGCAAACAGCACGATCTCATAGGCCGCATAGGCTCCGACGAAGGCCAGGCCCAGCGCCGCTGGCGTGCTGGTTCGTGCGACCGAGCGCAGCACGAGTTTGGATACCCCGGTCGACGCGAGCGCTGCGGCCCCGATGGCGAAGCCCCATAGCACCGTATTCAAATCGTGCGGATAGCCGAGCGCGCCGAAGCCGATCGCCTGATTGACGACCCACGTCGCGGCGACCACCAGGAGCGCCGCAGGCAGGGACAGTACCGCGCCGGCTACTACGGCAAATGCCGCGAATGGCGTCGCACAAGCGAAGGCGAAGCTCGCCAGCGCGCAGGCGGCGGTCAGCAGGACCAGACAAAACAGCGGAGCGAACCGCGGTTCGATTGGAGCGAGCCGGCTTGGTTGGGCGGGACGGCGCACGATGTCGACAGACATTGTTGACCTCCTTTAACGCCTATTGTTGGCCGATGCCGCCGGATTAAGAGCCAAGGGGCGCCAGCACGGGCGTTACTTCACTTCGGCCGCATCCGCATGAACGCCTGGCGGCGGCACTCGGCCACCAGCTTGTTGTCCTGATTGAAGGCGCGGTGATGCATCTCGACGATGCCGGCGCCGGGCCGCGATTTCGATTCGCGCTTGCCGATGACCTCGGTGGTCGCGTGCAAGGTATCGCCTTCGAACACCGGATGCGGAAATTTCACGTCGCTCATGCCGAGATTGGCGATCGTAGTGCCGACGGTGAGGTCGCTGACCGACATGCCGATCATCAGCCCGAGCGTGAACAGCGAGTTCATCAGCGGCTGGCCCCACTCGGTCTCCTGCTCGCAGAAATGCCGGTCGATATGGAGCGGTTGCGGGTTGAGCGTCATGTTGGAGAACAGCATGTTGTCCATCTGCGTGACGGTGCGCGTATAGCGATGCTCGACGACTTCGCCCGGAACGAAATCCTCGAAATAGAGTCCGCCGCGCTTGTGCCGCACTGCTGTTTGCTGGGTCACTTCTGCCTCCCTCAATGACGGGCCGTTAAGCCCATGTTTACCATAGTCGTTAATCATCCCTAACGCCCGAACGGGCGGCCGGTGGGAGCCGGCAGGGGAGTGGTCCACATGCTGGTCGATTCCAGCAATTCCACCGCAAGCTCGGCGGTGACCGGCGCTATCCGTCAGGCGGCGCAGGCCACCGGCACGAGCTTCAATTACCTCTTGGCGACGGCGCAGGTCGAGTTCGGTCTGAACGCGTTGGCTGGTGCCGCAACCTCGTCCGCCCGCGGACTATACCAGTTCATCCAACAAACCTGGCTTGCCACTATGAAGCAAGCCGGTCCGGCGCTCGGTTACGGGCGCTATGCCGACGCCATCACGATGACGGCGTCGGGCCAATACCAGGTCAGCGACCCGGCGTTGCGCAATGAGATCCTCAACCTCCGCACCGATCCGGCTGCCAACGCGGCGATGGCCGGAGCTTTTACCCAAGCGAATGCAGCGGCGTTGAGCGATCGGCTTGGCCGCGCGCCAAGCGAGGGCGAACTCTACATCGCGCACTTTCTCGGCGCCGGCAGCGCAGCGCGGCTCATCAATCTTGCAGCCAGCAATCCGAACGCCAAAGCCGCAGAGTTTTTTCCCGAAGCCGCGCAGGCTAATTCGCCGATCTTCTACGACCGGGCGACGGGGACGGCGCGAACCGTGGCGCAGGTGCGCAATATCCTCACCGCTCGCTATGAAATGGCGCTGAAAACCCAAGGCCATCTGGCCGCGACGGCACAGGCCCCGGAAGCCGCAACAGCGCAGGCCGCCGCAGTTGCCGCCGCCACCCCGGATACGGCGGGCATCACCAACGCCTTCGCCGCCGCCACTCCGCCGCACCCGGCGCACGACGAACAGGTGTTTCATGCGCTGTTTGCGGATCGAAACCGCAACGCGCCGCTAGCGCCGGTCGTGAGCGCGCTCTGGGGTGTGCCGAGCGCGACCGCGAACGGCACTGGTGTGACGGCGCCGAAATTGAGTTCCGGCGGCATGCTCAATCTGTTTACGGATCTGCCGGTCAAGGGGACGTGAAGGCGCGAGGGAAACCATGATCGTCCGTCACTTTCTCGATTGGGTACGCACCGCGCCGGCCGGAAAAAGAGCCGAAGCAACCGGCGCGCTCGCCCGCGCGTACCTTTATTCCGATTTGTCGCCTGAGGACGCCGCCTCAGCCGAGGGTGCGCTGCTGATGCTGCTCGACGACGCTTCGCCGCTGGTGCGCCGTGCGCTTGCGGATACATTCGCGGCAAGCGACAAAGCGCCGCCCGCGGTTGTACTGGCGCTGGCGGCCGATCAGCCGCAGATCGCGGCGCCAGTGCTGGCGCTCTCGCCGCTGTTGGTCGATGCCGATCTGGTCGATGCTGTTGCGACGGGTGGCGGTGCAGTGCAAGCCGCGATCGCGACCCGCGCCTTGCTGCCACGATCGGTCGCGGCCGCCATTGCCGAAGTTGGCTCGGCAGAAGCGTGTCTGGTGCTTCTGGAGAACGGCAATGCCGAAATCGCGCCGTTCTCGATCGATCGGATTGTCGAGCGCTACGGCCATCTGGCTGCGATTCGCGAGCCGCTGCTGCAGCGTGAGGATATTGCGGCGGCGACCCGCCTGACGCTGGTCGCCAAGCTTTCGGAGACGCTGGCCGGTTTCGTCGCCGCGCGGCAATGGCTCGATGCCGATCACGCCCAGCGCATCGCCCGCGAGGCCTGCGAGAAGGCGACGGTGGTGCTCGCCGCAGATACGCCAACCAGGCAGATGCGGCCGCTAATCCGCCATCTGCGCGTCACTGGACAGCTGACGGCTGGCCTCATTTTACGCGCGCTCCTATCCGGCAACGTCGTCCTCTTCGAGCAAGCGCTGGCCGAACTCACCGATATGCCGGTCGAGCGCATATCGAGCCTGCTCGATGACAGCGGCAGTGCGAGCTTGCGGGCGTTGTTGGACCAGGCCCGATTGCCGCCGTCGACTTACCCTGCCTTCAAGGAGGCGATCGAGGCGATGCGCGAGGGCGGGCTGATCGGCGAACCGGGAGGCAGCGGCGCGGTTGAAGCGCCGCGTGATCGAGCGCGTGCTCTCCCGCTGCAAGACCGAGGCGCTGGGTGAACTCGCGCCGCTGAACATGCTGTTGCGCCGCTTCGCCACCGAGGCCGCGCGCGAGGAGGCGCGGCTATTCTGCGACGAACTCGTTGCCGAAACGCTTGCAGCCGAGGCTCGTTCGGTAGCGGCGTAGTCTGCGGGCGCCAGGATGAGTCCACTTCCTGCTGATTTAACAGGACGCGGCCTATCAGCTTTGGGCGGTGCCGGGCGCAATCGACGGCGCGAAAATGCTTTCCAGATAATCTGGCCGCTCGCTGTTCTCGACGCGAAGAAACTCGTCGGTAACTTCGCGCAGACGCCGCGTAAGCGCCTCGGCGACGCCGACGATGTCCGGCCGCGCGTATTCGCGGGCGATGGCGCGTACCGCATCGACATGCCGATCGACCAGCCCCTGCGGAATGCGCGTCATCTCGGGCGTGTGTTCAAGCAAACGGCACAAGCTTTCGGCGGCGCCGGCGATGCCGGGAAAGCCGAACGTCGCGGCCTCGCCCTTGATATCGTGGCTGGCGCGAAACAGCTCGTCGTGGGTTTTGTTGCTAAAGCCAAGCTGTTTCACTTGCTGCCGCGCGGCTTCGAGACGCTCGCATTCGGCATACATCCAGCCGGCGAATTCGCTGGAAAGCTGCGCCAGAGCCGCCTCGGCGCGCGCGACCGGATCGTCGTCCGGATCGGTCGCCGGCGCCATTGCGTTGCGCAGCTTGTGCGGCGGCGTGATCACTTCATGGTCCGCGAACGTTGCGACCGACGGCGTGTCGTTGTTGCGGGGCGCCATGTTCGTCATCGCTCCTGAAGGTCAGTTCGTGACTTTGTCGAGCAGCGCCTGCTGACGGATCATATCCGTCTTGCCGCCCTTGCGCCGTTCCGGTCCGGCGTAGTTCGGGTTGACGTTGCGGCGGCGGTCGGGGCCGAAATAGGTCTTGGTCTTGATAAACGGACGCGGGTTGGCGACGACGTTGAGGATGCGCTCGTACAGCGCCTTGGCTGAGATCGGTTTGGCCAAAAATTCGGTGATGCCGGCGTCGCGCGCGCTGACGACGCGCTTCTTCTCCGAATGGCCGGTCAGCATGATGATCGGCACGTAGGGATTGGCGTTGGCGCCGGGCTGGCGAATCATCTGCGCCAATTCCAGGCCGTCGAAGATCGGCATCACCCAATCGGTGAGCACGATATCGGGCATGTAATGAGTGAAAGCCTCGAGGCCGGCGGCGCCGTCTTCGGCTTCGTATACCTCGCGGGTACCGAAGCCGTGCAGCAGGGTACGCAAGATTCGCCGCATATGGGCGTTGTCGTCGATGACGAGAAAACGCAGGCGGTTGAAATTAATGCGAACCATGGAGCCTCCGAAGGCGGATGTACCGCACCCGACCTCGCGGCATCGAAACTAAGGTTTTGCCGTTAAGGCCTGGTTAAGCATAGGAGGCCGGTTCAGCGAAAACCGGCAATCCCGCTAGTAACCGAACTGCTCCCGCAGGATGCGCTCGTCGAGGCTATGCCCGGGATCGAACAGCATGTGCATTGCGACTTTATGATCCATGCTGATCTCGACGGAGCGGACCGAGCGCACTTCGTTGTGGTCGGCGACGGCGGCGACCGGACGCTTGTCCGCTTCGCGCACTTCGATGTGACGCGAGCGCGGTCGGGCAAGAGCGCGCCGCGCCAGCGCCGCGGCCGGAATGGACTGATCGGTGTCAGCGCCAGGAGCGGCGCATCGATGGGAATGATCGGTCCCTGGACGGAGAGATTGTAAGCGGTCGAGCCGGCCGGGGTGGCGAGCAGAATGCCGTCGGCAACGAGCTCGGAAAGCCGCTCCTCGCCGTCGACCAAGATTCGAAGCCGCGCCGCCTGGTAACTCTGGCGAAATAGCGAGACTTCATTGATGGCTCGGTGGCGATGCACGCGTCCGGCGGCGTCGTGCGCGCGCATGACGAGCGGATGGATCACGGTGACTTGCGCGGCGGCGAGACGCTCGGCGAGGTTCTTTTCGGAGAATTCATTCATCAGGAAGCCGACCGTGCCGCGGTGCATGCCGTAGATCGGCTTGCCGGAATTCATGAACCGTTGCAGGGTCGAGAGCATCAGGCCGTCGCCGCCAAGCGCGACGACGACGTCGGCGGTCTCCGGCGACGCGTCGCCGTAGCGGCGAACCAGGCTGCGCCGGGCCCGCTGCGCCGGCGGCGTGTCACTGGCGACGAAGGCAACGTTCTTGTAGCGGGATGCGGTACGGCGCTGCGGCATAGGCGGTCCGGTTGGGCGGCTGTTCGAGACGCCTGGAAGTCCTGGCAAATCGGCGGCCGATGCGGTGCCGCGGGAGTTGAGCATGGAACGCGCGGTGTTCGTCTATACGACCTATCCATCGGTTGTCGAGGCGGAGCATGCCGGGCGTGTGCTGGTCGAGCGGCGGCTATGCGCGTGTGTCAACATCCTGCCGGGCATGGTTTCGCTTTATTGGTGGCAAGGCGCGATCGAGCGCGGCGAGGAAGCGGTGATGATCATCAAAACGCGGGCAAGCCTCGCTGAAGCCGTGCGCGGTGCGGTCAAGGAGATGCACTCGTACACGACGCCCGCGATTCTCGTCGTGCCGCTCGAGAACGTCGATCCGGACTACCACGCCTGGATCGTGCAGGAGACCGAGGGGACGAAATAAACCGTCCCGAGTGGGGGTCTGCTGACTCCACGAACGATCAAAGCAGCGGCTAATACGTCTGCGTGCCGTCAATCACGTCCTTCAGCATCTTGTAAGCGCGGCAATCGGTGCCGCAGATCAGGCGGACCTTTTCCAGATCGTCCTTGGCCTTGAGCACATTACCCTGTTCGGCCTGCCACATGCCGTAATACGACCAGGTCACGGCGTGGTTCGGATCGGCGGCAAGCGCGCGCTCGTACCAAATTTTGGCGTCGTCGTAGCGGCCAAGTTTACGGCTGGCATAACCGAGCAGCGTCGCCACGTCTGCATTGTCGTCGTAGCCGAGCGCGCGTAGCGCGGCGATGCCGGCCTCATATTCATTCTTGTCGTAGATCAGCCCGTAAGCGGTGTGATAGCCGCGCAGGAAATCCTCCGTCGCGCCGCTTTTGTTGGTATTCGGCTTCGGCTTGTTGGTGTCCTTGGATTTCGTTTTCGTCTGCGACGGCTTCGCCGGTGGCGGGGTCGGATTATCATCGCCGACGGCGGCGGCGATATTGGGAGCGACAAGAACAGCTGAAAAAAGCAACGCGGCAGCAAGCGAAAGCGACGGCTTCATAGCGTCTCTCCGAAGGTTCAAGGCAGCGATCTTACCGTGTCGCACACGATTTGGCGTGACGCTTCGGTGTCATCGAGAAAATGTGATCTACAAGTTAGGCTGCCACTCGATCGGCACGTGCTCGTAGCCGGTCGCGGTCTTGACCAAGTGACCGCAGGCCGGAAACGGGAAGTGATAGCCCGTCACCAGCATGCGGTCGGCGGCGACGCGATCGAATAGTTTTTTGCGTGTGGCGACCGCCGCATCACCATCGATGTCGAAGGCGGCCTGCCAATCCGGGTGACGCGCGAACACCGCTGGATGCTGCGCGGTGTCGCCGAGCACCAGGAGTGATTGATTGCCGGAATGAATAGCAAACACGGTGTGGCCCGGCGTATGGCCAGGAGCCGCGAGCGTCACAATGCCGGGCGCAACTTCCGCTCCCGGCTCAAAGCGCACGACCCGGCGTGCGATGTTGGCAAATATCCGCCGCTGATTGCGAAATGTGAGTTTCAGATCCGCGGCAGCCGCGTTCAGGTTGGCGTCGTCCATCCAGAAATTCCACTCGGCCGCCGGCACCATGATCTCGGCATTGGGAAACACCAGATTGTCGTCCTTGTCTTTGATGCCGTTGATATGGTCCGGGTGAAAATGCGAAATGACAATGAGGTCGACAGCTTTTGGATTGATACCGGCGGCGGCGAGATTGTCTCGGAGCACGCCGGCCGAGGGCGCAATCTGACCGCCGGTACCGGTGTCGAGCAGCACTACCTTCGTGCCGGTATTGACGATCAGCGTTGTGAACGGCGTCGCCAGTTCGTCGGCCGGCATGAATGCGTCGGCAAGTGCGCTCTCAACCTCGGCAAACGGAGCGTTGCGGATGAACTTATCAGTGATCGGCCGATACCAGATGCCGTCATAGAGCGCGGTCAGCTCGAATGCACCGATCCGATAGCGATAGATTCCGGGGGTCTGCTTGCCGGCCAACGGCGCAGCGGCGGCAGCCGGATAGGCGCCTGCCGAGAACGCAGCCGATGCCGAGCCGGCAAGGAGAGTGCGGCGCGTGATAATCGGCATGGTGTTATCGCGTCGGCTGCGTCGGCTCTGCTGTCATTTGCAATGCTTCAGTTGGCACTGCTGGCTGCACGCGGCCGGATTTTTCATGGCAAAATTCTTGGCGCACCAGCTGTTGCAGAACGCGACGCATCGTGGCGAGGCGGCTTCAGCCTTCGTTACCGGCGCGTCAATTGCCACAATCATTGCCACTATTGCCATCAGAGCCAGTGCATTTTTCATGGTCCCCACCCATTTCCGCTGTCGCCGCAACCCGTCCGTAAAATACACGCATCGATAGCGCGGCGCACTGTTATTGGTCACGGCCGCCGAATAAAAAAGCGACACTGATTGTAGGGTCCGGCTGGTATAAGGCTGGCGCGCGCGGCAGTGTCGATGCTTCCCTTCATGATCGGATTAAAGCGGTTTGCTCATCCCGGGCTGGTTATTTCGGCCGCCGTCCATGTCGGGGCGCTGGTCGTCGGCTTACTGTATTTCAATGCGAGCTCGTTGAACGCCATCCCACCCGAAGCGATGGTGGTCGACATCGTGCCGCCGGATGAAGCTCCGCGGCTCGAGGGTACACCTTCGGAGCTTCGGACGTCCGGCGCCGAGGCATCATCCAACTCCAAGAGCGCGAGCGAACCCGCTCAGCCGCCGCCCAGGCCGGCCGCACCGCAGCCGCAGCAATCGCAACGGCGTTCGCAGTCGCCGCACGACGCCCACGAAGCGATGGAACGGCCACTGAATGCCGGGCCAGAGGCCGCTCAATCTGAAACGGACGCAGGCTCAGTCATCCGACGTGCCGCCAGCCCCGCCTCAGCCGCACGCCCAAGAGACACCGTATCAGCCGGGGGTCGGCGAGATGCTAGCGCAACTCGCGCTCGTTGGCGGACCGCTCGGCGGCGGCTTCAACGCGCCGCCAGTCAACGCGCTCCAGACCGGGTACGACTTCACAGAGCCGTTCCGTGAACGCATTAGCTGGTGTTCGTCGTTGCCCGCCGGGATCGAGCCCGGCGACAAGGTCAGCATTTCGCTTCGGGTTTATCTCAACCGCGACGGCACTCTGGCATCGCCGCCAAAATTGCTCGAACCGAACCCGTCGCCGAAAGGCCGGGCGCTGCTGCAAAGCGCAATCGAAGCGCTGCAGAAGTGCCAGCCCTACACCATGCTGCCTGCGGAAAAGTACAAGCAGTGGAAGACACTCGATCTCGTCATCTACCCGCTGAACTTCCTCGGCAGGTGAGACCGGTTGCTCAACTTGATCCGCCGCCGAGCAAGCGCAGGGAATACTCGCCGTACGCCGGATTGGGGTGTCTGTACAAAACTAGGAACCCCAAGCTGTAGTGGCGGCTGCCCCTATCGAGGGTCGAATGCAATATAGCAACCAAGAAGTCATCGACCGTTACCCCACCTGGACCTGGTGCCTACCCGCTACCCAGTTTTTGCCAATAACATACTGTTTTTGCTGGTGCCGGGTGAGAGGATTGAACTCCCGACCAACGGTTTACAAAACCGCTGCTCTACCGCTGAGCTAACCCGGCTTAGGCCCTATTTATGGGCTTTTCTTGCTCCAGCAATTCCGAGAATTGGGGCGTTTGCTACCATTTTGCTACCCAATGCCCTTGATGGATCGCCTCTGTATGGCAGCCTTGAGTGCGTCGTCAACGAGTGCGACAGCGTCCGTCTGCATGTTCGGCAGCACATGGGAGTAGAGATCGAGCGTGATCCCGACCTTGCTATGCCCCAGCCGTTCGCTGGCAACCTTCGGATGAACTCCTGAGGCCAGCAGGTGCGTTGCGTGAGCGTGCCGTAGGTCGTGGAACCGGATACGGGGCAGGGCAGTGCTGGCAACGAAGCGTACCCATTCCTGCCCGAGACTGTGCGGCCGCAATGGCGATCCATCGGCCTGCGCCACCACGAAGTCGTCGTCGGACAGCCTCTTGCCCACTCTTAAAAGCTCTTGGGCTTGCTCAACGCGATGGGCCTTCAGTTCCGCCACGATTGTTGCGGGCAACGCCACGGTGCGCGCGCGGCCGCTCTTAGGCTCTTTATAGCGAACGCCGGCCTTTGTTTGCTCGGCAGACTGCACAACGGCCAACTGGCCGACGGCGAGATCGACGTTGCGCCACTGTAGAGCCGCTATCTCGCCACGCCGCAGGCCGCAGAGGACCGCGAGGAGCGTCGGGACAAATATCCGCTTGCCGCGCGGCTTCGATCAGTTCGGCGGTTTGGCTGAGATCGTAGGTGTTCATGGGAGCGTGGCCGACCTTCGGCGGATCGACGGCAGCGGCTGGGTTACGAACCAACATTTCCCACCTCACAGCCTGTGCCAACGCGCCTTTGAGGATCACGTGCATATGGTGGACCGTCCTTGGTGAGAGTTCCGCCGTTGCGCTTCCTGCGCCCACTGGCGAGCGCCTTGACGTAGGCTTCTGATATTTGCGCCGGCCTGAGTTTCGGAAGAAGCACAGCGCCCAAGAGTGGGGCGATGTTTTTGCGGCAGACTTGCTCGTATCGCTCGTGGGTTTTAGGGCTCACCCTTGCTTTCACGTCCGTCAGCCAGCGGTCGAGAAATTGCGCGACTGTGGTCTTGTTCGGCTCAAGATATGTCCCGCGCTGTATTTCCGAGATCAAGCGGGCGCACTCTATTTGTGCAGCACGCTTGCTCCCCTTGAAGGTGTGCCACTTACGACGCCGCTTTCCAGTCGCGGGATCGCGCCGGTCAATTACGATTGCCCAGTGACCAGGGGAGCGCTCCCGCAAATGTCCTCTCATGACTTTTCTCCCTGCAACTTGATTTGAAGATCGCGTCGTGCAGCGGACATTCCATAAAACTCCTGATCCCACATGTTATCGAACGTGCCCAGAAGCTGTGGATTCTCCCGCAACATCACTTCGCGGACTCTCCCCTTCATTGCTTCTGAAGCGGACGCAGCGCCTCCGTGCAGCGCAGTCCAAAGGAATAAGAATACTTGGTTCGAAAGGGCTTCTGGCGATTCGTAGGTCTTCAGCATAAATTCCACACTCTCAGGCGGAACTTTCAAACCAATCTTTGCTTCCACACTCCTAGCGACTTCTGCCGTAACAGGCGTTCGCAGCTCCCCAGTCGGCTCCAATGCATCGAGCAATTTCCCAACCGCTAACTTGAACGCCCTGAATAGGAAAGGGTCAGATCGCCATAGCGGACGCAGATCGTCCGTGCGTATGGGACCTAGAGTACTCACGCTCTCGGCTACTTCCCCGATGAGGAAACACAGCGCCCGCAGGGCAGAGTCGCGATTCTTGTCGCGATCCCGGTGAAACGAATCCTGCAAGCGGCGCAGCAGTTCCTGCGTGACACTCTTGCGGCCTTTGCGTGCCGCTGCCGCCAACTCTGTCCGCATCTCCTTGGGCATTCGGATCGAAAGCGGCGAGTTTAGCTTCGCGAATTGCCCCCTTGGCTTTCTGCCCCCGCCCGGCGCCCTTTTTCGCTTAGCCATCTGCGACACCTTATTTGTAATACGCTCGTATCCGTTACGCACCGTGCGCGTATTGCATATTGGATACTTAGGGCGCATTTCGGGTGTGGGTCAAGCCCGACTAGTGCCGAATATACGGCGTCTCAGGAGCAGAGAATGAAACTCGAAGACATAATGACCGATATCAAAACGAAGCCGACCGTGCCGCTCTGGCCACATGCCGGTGCCGCGTACGATCTCAGTCGCGGAGCCACTTATCAGGCTGCCGCGCGAGGCGAGATCGAAGTGGTCCGCATTGGCAAGTCGATAAGGGCGGTTACGTCCGCACTCCGCAAGCGGCTCGGCCTCGACGCAGCCTGAACAGCAAGACGCCGCCCAGTTGAGGGGGCGGCGTCTGTATTCAAAACCACAGAAGGGCTCTCGATCAGTCCGGTTGGCGCCGATTGGTCTAGCCCGGCCAAAGCAAACGAGCAAGACCATGTTGGACGTTATTACCGACACTATCCCTCCCGGGCATTCTGAACTGCGCCAACCTTGGCGCGAACTAATGCCAGTTCATCCGGCGGCGGAAATGTTTCCGCTGATGAACAGAGACGAGGGTCGGGAGCTTGCCGACGACATCGAAAAGAATGGCCTGCGTGAGAAGGTCGAACTCTTCGATGACCGCGAACTCGGCCAATGTGTAGTCGACGGACGCACCCGACTCGACGCGCTCGAACTGCTTGGTCGGAAAATCTTCGAAAACGACGAGGGATACCCCAACCCAGAGTTCTTTAGCTGGGACCCGACGAAAGGCGCGAGCCCACCCGATCCTTTTGCCTACGTCGTCAGCAAGAATCTTCACCGCAGGCACCTTATCCGAGAACAAAGGCGCGAGGTTACTGCGAAGCTCCTGAAGGCCAATCCAGAAATAAGCAACCGGCAGATCGCGGCTATGACTGGTGTCGATCACCATATTGTCGCAACTGTCCGGCTTGAGGGAGAGGCTGGTGGGGAAATTTCCCACCAGGAGAGGCGAGTAGACAAAAGGGGCCGGGTGCAGCCAGCCCAGAAGCCTAAACGCAAGACCCTGGCGGAACAGCCGCCGGAATTTCCCGCGCCGACACCGCCTTCGTCGGCAAAGTCGGAAGCGGTCCACAGCAAGACCGTTGATAAGGGGTCGGCGCACGCGCTCGCTGAGTTCAAGTACGCCTGCAAGCTTTATTTGCCGAAGCTAAATGCAGAGCACCTGAGAGAGGCCATCAAGCACTGCGCTGCTTTCGGCGGAGAGCAGCTGACGCGGCTTGAGGTCGTTCTAAAGCCTGCCGACCGTCGCGTTGCGGCTGTGTGCAGGTGCAGTGAGGTGCGCGCCGTCGTCCGCCACCAAAGGGCAACAGCAATGAGCGGGCCGCGTGATCTTCCCCACACGCTCAATCATGTCCGGAAAAATGCTCGTGCCGTGGCAGCGAGCACTTCGCACGACGTGCCGTCCGAAGTCGAACGCCATGTAGTCCCGGTACCGTGAATGACGGTATTTCCCTCAGAGACGCGGCACTATTGCCGAAACCCGCGCTGCCGCTCGAAGTTGTCGGCGCCAGTCAGCAATCCGCGCGAGGCGTTCTGCACACGAGGCTGTCATGCCGGTTTTTACCGAAACCGGTGCCTCGTTTGCGAAGGGCAAATCGAGCGCAGGGCCGCAAATCAGAAAATCTGCCGAAAAGCGAAGTGCCGCAATGCCTTAAGGCAAGGTTCCGGCTTCGGGCGCTTCTTTGAGTTGAGTCAGACACCATCCGCTGCAAAGCGAATGCAAGAAGTGCCCGATTTTATTGACCCAAAACAGCCCCTCAAGGCGGACCGACCTTGGCGCATTGTGGCTGGCCCGGAATTGAGTTCCGCAAGCTTCCGCGTAGCGACCTTGCCGCTTGACCGCGCGACGGCAGTCCGCGCCGAGCGGGACGTCGCTGCCCTCCGAGAGCATATCCGCCGTCTCAGCGCGAAGGCTCACATTCAGCCTCATCACGCGCCCATCAATGTCCTCGGCGGTCAGTGCAGCGCGGCGGCAGCGGTGACGTAGTGGCATCGCCATGTCGTTCCGCGATTGGCAACCACGATACGCCGAGCACGGCATTGCCACGTTTCCGGTCCTGATCAGTTCCGCTTGCAAGAAGCCGATGGTGTCGAATTACGCCCGGTTCGGACTGCGTGCCAGTAATGAGATCGCGCAAAGGTTTCCCGATGCCACCGCCTTCGGCTTCATGGCCGGCGAACGCAGCCGATTGACGATCCTCGATGTGGACACGCCGGATGACCGCGTCCTCGCTCATGCACTAGACTGGCACGGGCAGACGCCAATCATTGTCCGATCCGGCTCCGGGAACTATCAGGGTTGGTATCGCTGGAATGGCGAAGGGCGCCGAATCCGCCCTGATCCTGACAGGCCAATCGATATTCTGGGCGGCGGTTTCGTGGTCGCGCCCCCGTCCGGCGGCATAAAATCAGACTACGAGTTCATCGACGGCGGGCTTCATGATCTCGACCATCTGCCTCACTTGCGCGGCCTGCCGCCGAAAATCGAAAAACAGACGGTTACGCCACCGGCAACCGAGCTCATCGGTGAAGGCGAACGGAATAAAAAGCTCTGGGAACATTGCATGAGGTCGGCTCGTCATTGCGACGATTTCGATAGCCTTCTCGACGTAGCACGTACCCGCAATGCCGAGTTTTCGCCGCCCTTGACGGATAGCGAGGTGGTGAAGACAGCCAAGTCAGCGTCGGACTACACCGTGCGGGGCGAAAACTGGATTGGCACCGGCCGTCGAGTTGCGCTACATCATGCGACGGTAGACCGTCTGGCAGCGGAGAATCCGTATGCGTTGGCGCTCTTGCTGGTTCTGAAGCGACACCACTGGAGCCGCGAGCAATTCGTCGTTGCGAACGAGATGGCGGGGATGCTCGGCTGGTCGCTTTCGTCATTTAGGGCTGCGCGCAAGCGCCTGGAAGACCAGGGCGAGATCGTTTGTATCCAGCGGGGCGGCAGGCGACGCCATGATCCGTCAATCTACGCCTGGAAATTTAGGAGTCCAAAATCTGACACCAATATTAATCTACACCCGCTCTGCTCTGCTCTCTTCGCTAGTTCTTAGGTCTATGAATCTGTTGCGAAGCAAGACAGAAACTAACGTGAATGAATATGCGAGGGGCCATGCAAATCGGGCTTTGCCCAAAAAGTCTGCCACGATATGGCGCCGAGCAATTGCTCTAGGTGGATCAAACAGAAGACGGCGCCACGAACGGGCAAGCCAACCGTGTACGTCTTCAGCAATGCCTCTGGAATCCAGAGGTAATCCTCAACTAACACCCTTCCCCCCTCTCGTTGCGGAGAGTAGTCATCCGTCAGACTTATGACGGTCCAGCGCGCCACCGCCCGGCGACGCTACAAGGGCAACCATGCCCCCGACGTGCTGAGGAATGCTCAGGGCCGCTCACGGCGCGGGGTGCGCGAGGGAAAGCCGCGATAGTGCACTTCCGGCGTTTGCGTCATAATACCGGAAGCACCTGATTTATCGACGCCTCACAAAGTCATTCAATCGAGTGCGAATTAAACGACAGGCGAGGCGCTTCTTGCGTTGGCACAAATCGCTAGGGAGGGGCTGATGGCAAGCTGTCCAAAATGCGGAAAGGTTATTGCCGACATTGAAGGCCAGAAAATCAAAATAAAAATCAACCCCGGCGCCGCTTACTTGACTGGGATCGCCTATGTTTGTCCCCACTGCGACGCAACTTTGAGCGTTCAGATCGACCCTGCCGCCGTGGAAGCTGATCGGGCGCGAACAGGGAGAAAATCGTAATAGCGTTTTTGTTGTTCCAATCCATGTTCAGAAGCTTTTTCGCCATAGACAGAGCGCCTCCTTGCGCTCAAAATGTGAATGCGAAGGCGTTTCGTACTTGGCTACATGCGGCTGCGGCTGGCACCGTGGGCCGTTTCTATTTTAGCATCACTTAGTTGGTCTGCCGCGCTCTTTCTGACCGGCCTTCACCGGGCCCATTTGAGATTCACCCCCATTCTTCTTCGGCCTCGCGGGTGACCGCCGGTGCTTCCGGGTTTTTGATCTTTAGCCAGTGATCAACGCGACCGGGCCGATATGGCGAGCCAAGGCGCTTCGATACGATGCCTTCGCAGCCTAAGAGCCCATCCGGGAAGTTTGGATTCATGGCGAGGGGTTTGCAGCAAGTCGCCTGAGCATGATGCGGATCATGGCGAGGCGAATGAATGCAGCGACGGTTGTGGTGTAGCGCTCAAAGTCGCGGGCCAGGCGGCGATTGCGACTGATCCAGGCAAACGTCCTTTCGACAATCCACCGTTTGGGCAGCACCTCGAAACCGGCAATGTCCGATCGCTTGACGATTTGCAAACTCCAGGCACCGGTACGCCGCACGGTCAACGCCATCTTGCGTCCCGCGTATCCGCCATCAGCAAAGATGCGTTCGATGAACGGGAACAGTCGTCGCGCTCGACGCAGCAAGTGGAAAGCCCCATCACGGTCCTGAACATCAGCGGGATGAACGATGACGTTCAACAAGAGGCCCAGTGTGTCGACCAGGATGTGCCGCTTTCGACCTTTGATCTTCTTGCCCGCGTCGTAGCCCGAAGGATCGAGCAAAGCCCCCCTTTTTGCGCCCCCTTCGCGGTCTGCGAGTTCGATGATGGCTGCGGTCGGGCTCGGCTCTCGGCCCTCCTGCTCGCGCACCGCGACGTACAGTTCGTGATGAATGCGCTCCAACGTGCCGTCCCAGTTCCAGAGCTCGAGATAGTCATACACCGTGCTCTTGGGCGGCAGGTCCTTGGGCAAGGCCTTCCATTGGCAACCGGTCCACAAGATGTAGAAAATCCCGTTCAGCACCTCGCGCACATTCACCGACCGTCGCCGCCCGCCATGTCTCGCAGGCGGAATCATCGGCTCGACAATCCCCCATTCGGTATCGGTCAGATCACTCGGATAACGAAGGCCGTTGCGATCCGCAGAACGGCGGTGTTCAGGCTTCCACATCGGGCGCTCCCAAAAGAATCAAGCGCCCAATAAGGAATCACATCCGATTCATTCGAACTCAAGAAGTTTCCGGATCGGCTCTAAGGCGCAGGCGTGCTTGAAGATGGTTATGCCGTCGCCCGTGTAGTGTTCATTATAGGCAATACCGCTCGGTGCCTTGCGTAACAACTTCGCCAGCGTGCGCTTTCGCTCCTGTATCGGCGCCATGCGCATATCCTGACCGTCCATCTCTAGGAGATCGAACGCGCATAGAACGACTGACTTATCCTGGCGCCGGTATCGGATGAGATCGAACACAGCCAGGCCGTTCTCGTCGCAGGCGATGGCTTCGCCGTCGATGACGCATTGACGCGCTGGCAAAGCAGCGACAGCGGCAGCGGCCAGCTTAAAACGGTCCGCGAAGTCGTAGCCGTTGCGGGTAATTAATTTAACGCCGCTGGCATCGCGACGGGCCAGAATACGAAACCCGTCGTGCTTGATTTCATGAATCCAGTCTGGTCCTGACGGCGGCTGCTTGGCCAGACGAGGCAGGCAAAGTTCATCGCGCCTCAACCGGCGCCGCAAGTCACGCTGTACTGACATCAACCGAAAGATAGGCGTGACCGTGCCGGAGTCGAGTTCGAGCGAGGCCCGGCAACCCTCAGACGTTTATGCTGCTCGCGCTGTCTGAGCCAAATATGCGATTGCGGCTCTACGAGCGTCCTCTTGGTCAGAGCGCGGCCCGTCGTGCATTGCGGCGGGGGCGACTCCGGCAGAGAACACCCAAGTCTCGCCGGTTCGACGGCACGTCACGAAGACTTGCGGAGGCTCGTATTTCGTAACCTCGAACATTTGCTCACCCATGGGTGATTACAACTTTACGAGATTCCGAACCGCAAAGATTAACGCCCCCTTAATTGCGTCGCAGGGCGATCATGCACCCGCTAAGCGTGAACACGTCCGCCTACGCGGGCCTTTACCCCATTGACTCCCAGTCCGAATGTTCTCATTTTGTTCCCATGACCCAGGACCCGCCCGACGGCGAGGGCCAGCTATATACGCTTGGCCTGCTTGAGCAGCTTCGCGCCGAATGCAAGGCGCTTTGGGGTGCATCCTCTGACGCATATTTCCGGGTGGATGATTTACTGCGGCAGCTTGCTAATCCGAACCTTCACGACCTGAACTCGAACATGACATTCAGAGTGGAGCTGTGGGATAGACACGCGATGCATATTCGATGGGTCGTCGCGGCCGCCAATTCGATACCTGTTGCGAGGGCGGCTTTCGACGCGGCAATCGCAAGCTGGCCTGACCAACATTTTACCCCTGCGGCAGGGCATTCGCGTGCTTCGGGAACACCCGCCGTCCTCGGCGAAATGAAGCGCCAATGTGCGGGCGCTTCACCAACAAGCTGACTTGGGCGGAGATCGTCGCGCTTTATCGGCTCGCGCCGCAGGCGCCGCCGCACAATCTCCAGCCACGCTACAACATCTGCCCGACCGATCCGGTCGATGTTGTAACCGAACAGGAGGGCAAGCGAGACTTCGTCCGTATGCGCTGGGGCTTAATACCTCGCTGGTGGAGCAAGCCCCTCAAGGAAGCCAAGATGGCGACGTTCAACGCGCGAGCGGAAACAGTCGAGACCAAGCCGTTCTTTCGCGACGCATTCAAGCGCAGCCGCTGCCTGATTCCGGCGTCGGGTTATTACGAATGGCAGAACACCCCGAGCGGCAAGCAGCCTTGGTATTTCACTAGCCGCGATGGGTCTCCGCTGACATTCGCCGGACTGTGGGACGAGTGGAAGGAAAGGGCGAGCGGCGAGACGTTGAAATCCTGCACGATGATAATCACCGAGCCGAACGCTCTTGCCGCCGAAGTGCACGACCGTATGCCGGTGATCCTCGCCGAGAAGGACTTTGAGCCGTGGCTGCGCAGTGAGGCGGGCCTCGAACTCCTTAAGCCGGCGCCAGAGGAGACGCTCCAGCGTGCCAAGAACGTGTTCCAGGTTCACGCGATAGATAGTGACGAGAAGGTCGTTGTCCGCAAGCAGCTTCGGCGCTGCCAAGTCTTACGGTTTTTTCAGGAACTGCCGCCGTGCCTTGTTGGGTTAGAGGCCTGCGCCACATCGCACTATTGGGCCAGAGAACTCGCCAAGCTCGGTCATGAAGTGCGACTGATGCCAGCGAAAGACGTAAAGGCCTACGTCAAGCGCAACAAGAATGATGCGGCCGACGCTGAAGCGATTTGTGAGGCGGTGCGCCGGCCGACCATGCGTTTCGTTCAAGTGAAGTCGGCTGAACAGCAGGCCCAGCTGATGCAACATCGCGCCCGCGATCTTCTGATGCACCAGCGCACGCAGCTGATCAATGCCCTGCGATCCCACCTGGCTGAGCTTGGCATTATAGCTCCGCAAGGACGCGAAGGGATCAAGGAGCTGCTGGCGATCATCGCAGATGATGCTAATACACACTTGCCGAACGATGCCCGGGCAAGCCTGATCGTGCTGGCGGCGCAGCTTCAGGCCTTGCAGACCACGATTGGGGCGATTGAGAAGCGGATCACCGTTCAGCATCGCGCCACCAAAGAGAGCAAGCGACTTCAAACCATTCCTGGGATCGGGGTTATTGGTGCGTCTGCAATCGCCGCCACGGTGACGAATCCCAAGATCTTCCGATCAGGGCGCGACTTTGCTGCCTGGATTGGACTGGTGCCGCGACAAATGTCGACCGGAGGGAAAGCGAAACTCGGGCCGATATCCAAACAGGGCGACCGCTACTTGCGTCGCATCCTTGTGGTCGGAGCGGTTTCTGTCCTGCGCCGGGCCAAGGGCAACCAGCAGAAATTTCCATGGGTCACGCAGCTTCTGGCACGGCGACCTTTCAAGGTTGTCGCGGTTGCGCTTGCCAACAAAATGGCCCGCATCGCCTGGGCGCTGTTGATCAGCGGCAAGACCTGTCGATCTGCTCGGTTTGCGGCAGCGTGAGCGGGAGCTTGCCGAGGGGAGTATGAGGTTGCGTGAGTGCGTTGAGGAACTGCAGGGGTGATGACGACATTGATGCGAAACGGTCAAGACCGTCGATTGGGAAGACCCGCTTATGGGCCACGCGAGGCAAGAACGCGTGAAATTGGTTGGGACCCGATCCGCGGATTACATCAGGGCCAGCGGCCACTGCGGCTGCATCGCGATGGGGCAAGCCTCCACGCGAAAACAGGCCGTATACATGGCTGCACCCGAACGCTTCGCAAAAAGTCAGATTTGCTCTTGCAACGCGGGCACCGTCCATACATGGCCCTTCACTACCGTGTCGAACTACCGCTTCTGTTCGCAATGCGGCGTCAAACTTGGTGAAGCAGCGCCCGCGGCGAGGCCAGCCGCCGTGACCGCGCCGCCAGCGGTTTCCCCGCGCGTTACTTCATCTGCCGAGCGCCGGCAGCTCACGGTGATGTTTTGCGATCTCGTCGGCTCGACGGCGCTCTCGACCCGGCTCGACCCGGAAGATCTGCGCGAGGTCATCGACGCGTATCACGCGTGCGTCGCGGAGGTGGTCACGCGCTTCAGCGGCTATGTCGCCAAATACATGGGCGATGGCGTGCTGATTTATTTCGGCTTTCCGGAGGCGAGCGAAACCGACGCTGAAAATGCCGTGCGCGCCGCGCTCGCCCTGATTGGCGCAGTCTCGCGACTGGTCGTCGCCGGCATCAGCCACGAGGTCCGCGTTGGCCTCGCCACCGGCCTCGTGGTCGTTGGCGAACTCGTCGGAGCGGGTGAAGCGCAGGAGCGCAACGTCGTTGGCGAAACACCGAACCTTGCGGCGCGGCTGCAATCGGCCGCCGCGCCGAACGCAGTGATCGTCGCCGCCACAACGCGCCGCCTCGCCGGTGATCTGTTCGAATACGAGGCCATCGCGCCGGCGCGCTCCGGGGCTTTGTTGATCGGGTTACGCCGCATTTGGTCGAAGGCTGGGCGCAAAACGCCGACTTTCCGGAAGCGCCGGTCTGTCTTGACATTCTGGCCGGAGGCACGCTCGTCGGCCGGGCTTTGGCCAACCGCTACCGCGCAGACCTCAAGCACGCGGGCCTCGGCTCTGGCTGGCACGGCTTTGCAATCCAGTTGCCGTCAGGACTTGCCTCCGCGCCTAACATGATCGAAGTGCGGCGCTCGCTTGACCAGGCAGCCTTGCCTCTTTCTTCGCAGGCAACAAGGTTCGGCGAACCAGACGCTGCCTAGACACAGCGCCCGACCGTATCGATGTCGCCTTCTGGCCCTTATGTATGGTCCGGCCGCGCGTCGCAAGAGGTTTCGTCGATCTGTCAGATGTGGGTCTTGCATCAATGTATCCGGCCTCACATTGGAGCGTGTCATGCTCCGGGGCCACCATGGATATCAGCGCGCATGCGATCTCATTAACGTCCAGGCCTCGACCGGGCCATCAGGGCCACCAGTATTCGCACGCACCGGGAAGACCGATCCTCCATCTCGTCTTATCCTCTCGCAGACCTCGGTGGGTAATTCGTACCGATCTGACTACGTCATCGCGGGCTCCTCATTTGCGCGGTCGCTCTGATCGGCGGCGGGCAATGACGATCAAACAGATTGAGCGGCAGCCTCATCGATCTTTCTCACCTCGAAGTTCCGGCCATGGGCCAGAACGCTCCAGGCGATACGGGCGAGCTTGTTGGCGAGCGCGATCGCCAGCACGTTGCGGTGCAGCCGCTTCTTGGCGGCTTCGATCCAAGGCTTGAGCCCGTATCGCTCCCAGCTCTTCGGCCGGATCAGAACAACCCAGGCCGCCTGCACGAACAGAACGCGCAGGTAGCGATTGCCACGCTTCGATATCCTGCCCAGGACGGTGCGGTCTCCGGTCGATGTCTGCTTGGGAACGAGGCCGAGCCAGGCGCCGAAGTCGCGCCCCTTCGAGAACACTTCGCCGCGGCCGATCGCAGCCACCATCGCGCTGGAGATGATCGGGCCGATGCCGGGCACTGTCATTAACCGCTGGCAGGCTGGATCGTGTTGAACCAGCGCTTCGATGTCGGCGGACAGACCTTCGATGCGCTCGTCGAGCCGGCGCCAGTCGCCAGCCAGAGCCTCGCTCATGTGCACCATGCGCGGCGACAGGACGTCCACGGTGACAGCGGCCGCGGCACCCGCCTGTCTTGCTAGAACGCCGGAAAAGCGCAAAAATTCGCGCCGGCTCGGGGTTCATTTGGGGAATCCTGGCTAAAGAAGCTTTTTCCGGCCATTGCTAGCAATGTGATTGAAGGGGGGGGACGACATGACAACCCGATATGCTTCGACTTGTGCGTATCTTTCTCTGCGCCTGCTGCGATCACTCGCTGTCCTTTGCGTGTGCTGCGGCGTCGCCTCCGCGCAGACGGCGCGCCCGGTAGGCGGCAGCGAAAAAGCCGGCGCTGCCGTTGTCGCCTGGATGGCGCCGCCTCCCGGTACACTTGGATCGGCGCCGGGCAATCTAATCCTGGCAACCGAAAAACAGCGGAGCGACTGCCTCGCCCAGTGCAAAGTGACCACGAACAAGTGCGTCGCGGATGCAGAGAAAGTAGCGAAAGAAAAGAAACTGAAGACCGCCGACACCGGTTCGTGTTTTTTCAAGAACACGCCGTGCATCGATAAGTGCTCCAAAATACCCAAATAGGCGCGGCTGTTTTCGCAGTGAATTTCGTCTGTTGAAACAAGCTTGCGACGCTCGCTGATGTGCGCGATCATAACCGCTCATGCGGCGGTCGTTATTCGGTGGGGCGCAAACGCCTCTGGTGATAAGCATTTTTGATCAACAGGAGTGACGAATGTCATACCTAATGATTGTTGTAAGTGGTGCTCTCTTGCTCGTGTCGTTCTCGACCGCAGCGCAGCCGTTGCCGAATTGCCAGGGAGTTAGGCGGGGGGCCGTAACGGTACCCGTTTGCTGCGTCAGGGGAAGCGCCGCGGGATGCGTAGCCAGCGTGTCCGAGTGCAAGTCCCGTGGCGGCAGCCCAAATTCCAACGGCGCTAAAGGGTGTGATCTGCCAGCCTCGCTCGCAGGAGCACCGGCGGCCAGGTGAGATTGTCATGACCGCTATGGTCGCTGGATGGAGGTCTAGCGTAGGCCCACAATGCCGTGCGCGCGCGTGTGGGGCAGCAAGGGGCGTGTAAAGCAAGTGGGGAGTTCATTTACGAGAGCGAAAATCGTACGCGTGAAGTTTAAGCGACGAAGCTCGGGGCTAATATTCGCGACAAGCCGGGACTTGAGAGGGCTGTTGATCTCAGAACGCGCGATGGAAGCATTTGAAACCTCTATACCCGCGGCAATCACAGAACTGTATGCGTCAGAAGAAGCTCCCTACAAGCCTACCTCGGCCATAAGAACATCACACACACAGTGCGCTATACCGAACTGGCGCCGACGCGGTTCAAGGATTTCTGGCGGCGCTAGCTCTCTGGAATATGGTCGCTATTGGGGGAAGCGGACATCACGCAGACATCGCGCGATGTCGCAGTTTGGGAGCTATTCGCGAAAGTTGGTGACGGCATGAAGGGATAAGGCGGCGTATCGTGGGGGTGCTTGACGCCTCCACTTCTCCACCGAAGGAGTGATACGCCGTGACCAAGACTAATGTTTTCCCACTCTCACAGCCAGGAACATTTGCCGACCCGCTGACCGAGGTATTGCGCAGTGGTGCGCGAGCGTTGCTGACGCAGGCCGTCGAGGCCGAAGTTGCGGCCTTGCTTAGTGGACATGCCGACAAGCTGACCGACGACGGTCGGGCGCGACTGGTGCGCCACGGTCATCTGCCCGAGCGCGAGATTATGACCGGCATCGGTGCAGTCGCGGTGCGCTGTCCGCGGGTGCGCGACCGCGTCGGCGAGGGCTCCGAGCGCATCCGCTTTTCATCGGCGGTTCTGCCGCCTTACGCGCGCCGGTCGAAAAGCCTCGAAGTGCTGATCCCGATCCTCTACCTCAAGGGTGTTTCCACTGGCGACTTCGAGGAGGCTCTGGTCGCGCTGTTCGGTAAGGACGCCGGCGGGCTCTCGGCTTCGACCGTCGCGCGGCTCAAGGACGCCTGGTCCGAGGAGCACGCGCGCTGGAGCAAACGCGATCTCTCAGCCAAGCGCTACGTCTACCTCTGGGTCGACGGCATCCACGTGCAGGCCAGGCTTGAGGATGCCGCGCAGTGTTTGCTGGTCATCATCGGCGCCACCCCCGAGGGCAAGAAGGAACTCGTCGGTCTCATCGACGGCGCGCGCGAAAGCGCGCAATCCTGGAGGGAGTTGCTCCTCGACCTGAAGCGGCGTGGACTTGCGATGCCGCCCGAGCTCGCGGTCGCCGATGGCGCCCTTGGCTTCTGGCAAGCGATCGAGGAAGTGTGGCCGGCAACCCGCGGTCAGCGCTGCTGGGTGCACAAGACCGCCAACGTCCTCAATAAGCTGCCGAAGAGCCAGCAACCGAAAGCTAAGAGGTCGCTGCAGGAGATCTGGATGGCCGAGACTAAAAAGGATGCACTTGCAGCTTTCGACGCTTTCGTCGAGACCTGGGGCGTCAAATACGAGAAGGCCGTCGAGTGCTTGATCAAAGATCGCGATGCCCTCTTGGCCTTCTACGACTTCCCCGCCGAACACTGGAAACATCTGCGCACAACCAACGTCATTGAAAGCTCGTTCGCAACAATCCGCCATCGCACGGCGCGCTCGAAGGGATGTCTCTCGAATAAGACCGCGCTCGCTATGATCTTCAAGCTCGCTGAGGCTGCCGAGAAAAGTTGGCGTCGTCTCAACGGTCACAATCAGTTGCCGAAAATCATCCTCGGTGTAAAGTTCGCCGACGGAATCGAGGTCGTCAGATCGCAAGATCAAGCCGCTGCCGCCTGACCCTCGTCACCAAGATTCAACGATAGCTCGCAGTTTGGACCCCGAACCGACATCGGCCAGTTTGAAATCCCGCAGCGCAGCACGTCTAAGTGTGATATGGGTTTTCTTTGTTGCAGTCGGTTGTAAATTGTTTGGAGCCTCGCTTCGAGCTATGTTAATAATAACTACAGTGTCGATTTAGAATTCCTACAACGGGGCTAATGTTTGGGGCGCGGCTCAATCCGCGCGAATGATTGGATTTTCGGGGGCGGAAATGACACAGCATACCGCTGCAGCGACTACGCGGCGCGTGGTGTTCTCAGTCTGTCTTACCATCTCATCTGCCGTGGCGTTGCCCGCATGGGGTGATCCGATCTCTTCTTTTCCATGCACCCCGGCACAAGCGCGTTCACCAGGGGGATCGAAGTGCATCGAGCAAGGGACAAAGGACCTTTTAAATAAAGCCCCCAAGGAGCACGTTTTGTACTGCAAGGATTTGGATATGACGTGCTGCGTCATGGATACTACTAAACCCCACGGAGCGATTTCCGACTGCAAGTATGTGGGAGAAATGCCACCCTCGGGCGCGCCCTCCGGTAAGCCGTCCTGTAAATCCATAGACGAGAACCACCATAAAGCCGTGCAAGCCCTAACAGAGACCCAGCGAGCACTGAAAGACACCACTGGCAAAGAGCAGAAGATCATGGCTACGAAAGATCGGAAGCTAATTGACGCCTGGAAGGATGAGGTCAAAGCAGAAACTAACGACCATGACAAAGCCGTCAAAGAGGAAGAAAAAATTCGTTCAGCCTGGGACAATTGCAATAAGGACTTATTCAACACCCGCAAGTGATGGTCATAGAGCAATTCTGCGCCGTCTGCAGACCTACATCTATTTTTGCCGGCAAAGACAAGGAAACCCTCGCCGTGTCCAATTTCACGCACCCGCTGATGGATACCGTTAAGTCCGTTGGCTATCCCGAGGCAAGCTTGCTCTTTATGCCGTTACTACAAAATTCACTCTCGGTTCAGGAGGTATTGCGACTGCGTAGTGCGCGAAGTGCAAGGTATAGGCTTTCGATTGCAGTTCTAGTGGTCGCCTGCGTTGCTTCGTTCGCAACGTCAGCGGCCGCGGCCCCGCTCAAATGCGCTGCCGAGACAGTGCGCCGCTTCGGCGGGTTCGTGTCGCAATATTTGGGCGACGGGGTTCTGGTCTATTTCGGCTATCCGCAGGCCCATGAGGACGACGCCGAGCGGGCGGTGCGGGCCGGACTTGAACTGATCGCAGCGGTGTCCACGCTCAAGAATGACATACGGCGTCAATATCGCCGACCTGTTCCGCCACGCGGCTGATTATCTTGATCGTATCTTGAAAGGCGACAAACCTGCCGATCTGGCGGTGCAAAACCCAACCAAGTTCACGCTAACGATAAACCTCAAGACCGCGGCGGCACTCGGCATCACCGTCGCGGCGCCGCTCCTCAACACGGCCGACGAGGTGATCGAATGAGGCGGCGCGAGTTCATCAAGTTTGCTGGAAGTGCAACACTTGCATGGCCGCTTGCAGCGCAGGCGCAGGAGGCGGGGCGGACCTACCGGGTCGGTGCCGTGTCTATAAATTCACGCAACGCGCCTATTATTGTCGCGATGTTTGATGGACTTGAGGGATTTGGCTTTAGCGAGGGCCAAAACCTCACGATCGATTGGCGTACACGTACATATGGACCGCAAGTCGATCTGGTTTCGGAATTTGTGGCGCTTACCAAAGCCCTGCCCGATGTCATTTACGCTGCCGGGACCGGGGGAATTCGCGCGGCACAGAAAGCGACAACAACGATACCAATCCTCGGGTTTCACGACGATATAATCGGGTCGGCACTGGTGAATTCGCTGGCCCGCCCCGACGGCAACACGACCGGCGTTAGCTTGTTCGCCGCCGAACAAGATGGGAAACGACAGGAAATCCTGATTGAGATGGTGCCCGGACTTCGCCGCATGGCGGCCCTGGCCGATGCGGACCGTCCGCCACTGCAGTTTCAAGCTCTACGGGATGCGGCACGTGTACGCAGCGTAGACCTTTCGATTTATCGCGTCGCCAAACCCGAGGAGATCGCGGCATCCATTAACGCAGCTAAGGCTTCAGGCGTTGAAGCGCTAAACATTGTGGCGTCCGGCATCCTATGGGGCAATCGGCGAGTCATTATGGACCGCGCCGCAGAAGTGGGGCTTCCGACTATGTATGAATGGCCGGAAGCGGCTGAAGAGGGCGGTTTTGTCGCCTACGGGCCGCGTCTCGTTCAGGTTTATCGAGAGCTAATGGCCCTCCAGTTGGCGAAACTTTTGCGCGGCGCCAAGCCTTCCGATTTGCCGGTTCTTCAGCCAACCAAATTCGACTTGGTGATCAATTTGAAGGCCGCTAAAGCGCTCGGGCTTACAATCCCAGAAGCATTTTTGCTTCGCGCCGACAAGGTAATCGAATAACGACGTGCAATGTCTCTGATTGGCCCATTTCGTCCGTTGCCCTAACGCGGCAAATCGGTCGCGATCGAACCACTCCAGACACGCAGCTTCAACGACGGCTGCTACAACTGTTGTCAGATTTGTTGGGCTGTGCCTTCTCTGCTGGTTGCCCGCAAAACGGCGCGGGACCATAATACGATTGTTTCCCCGGCCACCCCAGGTGTGCCGACCGCTGAACGAATAGGAGTATGGCATGAGCTATAAAATTGCCGTTACCGCGTTGGCTTTTTCGACGTTTGCGTTTGCCGCGGCCGCACAGAAGCCATCTGAACTGCGATTGGGCCCTCTGCGCGTGGCGGACAACAAACAATGTCCGAGCCTTCACGTCTCCATGCCCGCGCACAAAGTTAGTCGCGACGAGCTAGACAATAAACTGGACAAGAAAATTAAATGGAAGCCGGAATGCGTTGCGCACTACGTGGGCACATATAACAAATCCCTCGATGATTTGAAGGATAGAATAAATTCGCCAAAGTGCGATCCCAAGCTCACTCAAAACAATGTGGAGACGTGGTTCAAGGATTACCTACGTAGCTACGAGAATGCGGCTAAGTCCCTTTGCGTGGCAAAATAAAAGAAATAGTCCGCTGGTTTCGCCTAGTGAAATGGCTTGCAGTGCTACGGGCAATCGCGGCTTTACGCAAGCTAGCTTCAGCCCTGCGATGACATTGCCAAAGCACTCAGCATTAAAATTCCCGGAACGATTTCTCGCACTCGCCGACGAAGTCACGAATAGAGTTGATTGCTGCACTGCATAAGTCTGGAATTGGCCCATCGCGTAACTTGTTTGAAGGTCCGCTGTTGACGTTATAACGGACTTAGGCGGTCAAAATCATGTAGCGATTGACCCAAACCGGTCATCGACCAGCCAATTTGCCGTAATGCACAACGCGGTTTTCCCCCACGATGTGGTAGGGTGTGTACCTCGGCTTTAAGGGTAGCCCATGAGGCGGCGCGATTTCATCAAGTTTGCTGCAAGTGTAACATTAGCATCGCCGCTCGCAGCACAGGCGCAGGAGGCAGGGCGGACCTATCGCATCGGCGGGATGGTGAACGCGAGTTACATCTTCGATGCCAATGGCCGCATAGTCGCCTCGGGGCTTACGGCAAATGCTAACCGTCAGCAGCAAGTAGCCGAACCTAATCCAGACGATGTCAAGTGTCGCTCGTTCGGCGCCACATTCGGCACGCAAGAGTACATTCAGTGCCGGATGACGCTCGACCAAAACCGAACGCAGATGCAGGCACTGAGAGAGCTACAACAACGGCAAGCTCAAGAACGCAACAAGCAACGTAGTTTGTGCATGGTGCAGCGCGGATTGTGTCTGCTCGCTAACAGTCCGCCGGGTACCTGTCCCGTATGCCAATGATGCCAGCGTGCGGGCGAAACGCTGTGCTCGCGCCTTCCATGTCGTTCGCTAGGCCACCCCAAGGTTTCGGGTCACACCTTACGGACTTGATTTCTCGGGACGCGCCACCATAGCTTCATGGTGTTTTCAGCCCCTCAATTTGCAGAGTGGACCCGCCACCGGCGTCAATGACTTTCGGGTTCTTGGCGAGGCCCATCGCCTTGGATAACGCCAATGCAGCCTCTGGCCCGACCTCTTCACTCACCTTCGCTAGGACCTCACTGACGCTCTCTAGCCGCTCGAAATCGCCCGGTTTTCCTACCTCAGAGCGGTCCCGGAGCAATCCGACAAGCTTCGCCTGCGCGGTCGCGGCGTTGATGATTGAGTCCGGCTTTGCCTGTTCCTTCGCAAGCTCCAGCGCAATTTGGTAGTCGGTCAATATCTTGTCTTCGGTAATGTCAGCTCTTCGCGCCATGGCTTGTCGTAGCTCTACTGTACGGCGAACGACGTTAGGTTTTGTTAGGAGTTGGGAGGCGCAAACGCGAGCCGTCGATGTAGGATGTGCCCTCGGATAGGCGCGCCTGTAAGCTTCCGCCCCGATACCTGTCCTGACATATTCGCGAGCAAATTTTTCGTGACGTGGGTTTCTCAGCATTGGCATCGCAGCATCCATTTAAGAGCGACAATTAATTTAACAGATTTGGTGCTGAGCGTCGAACACGATTGCGGATTCCGAAACATCGCAAGACTGCGCGTATACGGATGCTGGGTTCAAAATCCCTAGCGCCTCCGACAGTGCTACCGTTGAATTATGCCATGAGGGAATATGCCACCGTGGCCTAGTTGCTTGACGTGAGCCGACAGCCCGGCGTCGGAGAGCTAAACACCTCGACGCCATGGCGCCGGAGAACCCGCTCGATGCTATGCAGCGATGTCGGTGTCAAACGGCTTCCACAAATTTGCCCCCTGATCGGCGTCCAATTTTTGCACGCCGAATGACAGTCTGATCTTTTTAGCTTGTTCGCTAATAGACTGGCCCCTTATCGCAGTCGAGACGTGGGATGAAGTCAGCGGGCATTCTCGGGCGCTCGCCTCCCTTCGGCTGATTGCAAATCAGACCCGGCGTGCCGGGCAGCGCATTCGCAGCCGTCCGGTCCAGCATGCCAAGGCTTACCGGGATGGTTCTCGCAGACCCATGCTGCATCGTCGCAACGGTGCACTTCATCGGTTGGCGCCTTTGGGAGGTATATGTGGCGTGGATCCGCCCGGAAACCCGCTATATCGTGGGCGGCTTGACTATCGTCCTCCAAATGTTCTCATTGGCCAATGATCAAGAACTCGTGGAGATTTGCTTAGCCCTGCCTTGACGATGGCCTAGTCGAAGGCTGTCAAAGTCGTTCGCGGCCTTCGGAAAGGGCAGACCCGCGACCTGCTGGTGTCGCGGTGACCTGGGGAGGGCTCTTGCCGATGCGGGGTCGCCGGCGTTGAGTGCGGGCTGGTCGGCCTTGTGGGTTCCCTGCACACATGAGCTTTGAAAAAACTACACCACCGAGAGTTTATGTGCTGCTCGTCGCCGGCGCGATCATCTATGGAGCGGTTTTTACGGTCAATAAAATGGCGGCCGAGGTCGGCGTGATGCCTTTGGCCTACGGCTTCTGGCAATCCTTCGGGGCCGGACTTGTCTTATGGATCATCCTGCTGCTCAAGCGCGAAAGATTGCCGCTCAGCCGCATCCATTTGCTTAGCTATTTGGTCATCGGCGGTCTGGCGGTCGGTATCCCGATCTCGCTTCTGACCTATGCGGCTCCGCGATTGCCTGCCGGACTGTTGACCATTGTGCTGGCATTGTCGCCGCCGCTGACTTTTCTGCTGAGCATGCTTGCTGGGATTGACCGCTTCCGTGCGCTTGGCCTTCTGGGTGTTGCGTTCGGCTTCGCCGGCGTGCTGGTCATCATAGGACCGGGTCTAGCCAAGAGCGCTCCCGATGCCTGGCTTTGGTTCGTACTCAGCCTGATCGCGCCGCTCCTCTTTGCCAGCTCAAATGTGGCTGCTGCGCTGTTGCGACCGCCGCTCTCATCGTCACTCGCGATGGCATCGGGAATGCTTTTTGGCTCGTCGCTCGTCTTGCTCCCAATTATGCTGATCGCCGGACAGGCAGAACTGCCGACCGCGGGAGGCGCGGTCCCGATCGTCTTAGCCGGCGTCATCAACGCCGTCTTTTTTGTGTTTTTCTTTGAAATTATACGCCTTGCCGGGCCAACCTTCTTTGCGCAGTTCAACTACCTTGCGGTTCTCGCCGGCGTCGGCTGGAGCATGCTGGCGCTGGGCGAGCGCTTGTCGGTTTATTTTTTTATCGCCATGCTTCTGATGTTCATCGGCGTCTTCCTCTCGGCGCGCCGAGCGGCGGGTCTGCCGCCGGCACATCCGGCTTGAGCGCCAACGCGATCGCGGCTGCCGGCAAATCAATTTTGTGGGTCGGCGCCTAATCCTTGGCGGGTATCGTCACGACGTGTTCGGCACTTGCCGAGTTGTAACGTAGCGTCACGCCGTAGATTTCGCGCGCCTTGTCAGCGGTCAGCCAGCCGCGGTTGACCGTTGCCGCGACCCGCGCAGGATCCCGTTTCGCCGGGTCGCCATATCCACCCCCGCCGCACGCGAAACAGAACATCTTCTCACTCGGCTGGAACACCTCTTGGTGAAATGCCGGCAGTTCAATGAGCCTGCCGTCGACGGTGAGCTTACGCGTCCAACTACCACTCGCCGGAAGGCCGCCGTTGACGCCTCTGGGCGCAAACGTCGTGCCGTCGGCCGCATAGATGATCGTCATCTCGTGGTCCACTGGATAGAAGACGCATTCCACGCCCGGCGCGCCTTCGTACTCGCCGTATCCTTGCGTGTTCGGCCGCACCCCGCGCGATTCGATGATGATCGGATACATCGATTCATCGACTTCGATTGAATCAAGATTGATGAGGCCGCCATTGGCCGGGCCGCAATAGGTCAGCCATCCGTCGTGACCATGCAGTGCAGCGCCGCCCGCGTAGCCGATGAAGACCTGATTGACGTAAGGGTGACCACCCTTGAAGGGATCTTTTCCGGAAATTACGCCGATGCCGGCCGGGAGGTGCGGACCGCCTTCCGCCTGGCCGAGTGGAACTCCCATCTTGGAAAAGACCGCGTTCACCGCGGTGATCAGCCGGTCGTTGACATTGGTCGTCGCCACTGATGTGCCAGCCGGATATCGCGGTTTTCCCACCGCCGATCCTTCCCGCAACAGGACTTTCACGACGCTCGCGCTACCGTGATTGTGCGGAAGAGTCGGGTCGAGATTGTTGAAGACGCCAATGCGGCACGATCCCGTGCACGTGTTCTCTGAAAGGTTTAGTCCGCCCGCCAGACAGTCGATGTTGTGGCGCACATCCACCGTGATCGAACCAGCTTCCGCATCGACCTCAAGTTTCACCCTGATCGGGATTCCCTCGTCGGCGATACCCGGCACCGGATCGTGATGGATCTCGTATTCAAAGGTGCCGGACGGCAGTTTCTTGATTTCGGCGACGGTGCGTCTGCGGCCGTAGTCAAACCAGTCCTCGACAAAGTCGGTGATCGTTTTCGACCCATAGCGTTCGAGGAGTTCGGTCACGCGTCGCTCGCCGGTCTTGCAGGCTCCGATCTGGGCGTGCAAGTCCCCAAGCCAGATTTCGGAAACGCGGATGCGCTTTAATCCGATGCGCAGGATGTCCTGCTTTTCCTGATAATTCTCTGCGATGCGTACGCACGGAAAATGGATTCCTTCTTCGTAGATGGTTCGCGCATAGGGCAGGTAAGTCGAAGGTACCGGTGCTCCGGTGTCAGCATGATGCGACAGCGCGACGACCCAGAACATTGGCACCCCGCCGAAGAACACGGGCATCGACAGAATCATATCGGCGTGATGCGTCCCGCCGGTGTAGGGGCAATTGTTGAGGAAGATGTCGCCTTGCTTGACGTCACTGAACAATTCCGTGATCGGACGCGTTGCCTTGTCCATCGACATGACATGGATCGGAAGCGCTTCCTCTGTGCTGACGAGGCGGTGATCATAGGTCAGGATCGCGCAGCTCAAATCCTTTGCGTTCTTGATGACTGCAGAGCGGCTCGCCTTCATGACCACGAGCGTCATCTCGCGGACGATGGCCTCAAAGCGGCTTTTCAGAACCGACATCAGGAAGGGATCGACGCGGCGCGTCTCGATGGCGTCGGACGATAGGGGTTGATCAGGCACCGGTCGTCACTCCGGTCAGACCTTGTCTCGTCGCATACAACAAGGAGGTTTCCGTACTGGTCCATCGTACCTGTGTGATTGGGGGCGAGAAAGGCGGTGAAGGTGGTTGCATCGATTAGGCAGGGGCCGGTTATGGTCGCCGCATGATTGAGGGCGTGCCCGTCGTAGACTGCAAGCGGCTCCATTCCGCCGCTGTCGCGCATATAGACGGGCCGATGTCCCTTAGGCGTCGGGGCCTCCAATTGGCGTGCAAGCACATGACCGCGCCAAAGGTCACCCCCCTGGCGCGCGCCGATGGCGCGAACCTTCCAGGCGGTGAACTCCACGACATCACTGTCGCTGCGAATGCTGTAGATGCGATCGTGCATCTGGTGAAAGGCTTCAACCAGCATTGGCAAGTCGCCTTCTGTGAGACCGGGAGCTTGGCGTTCGAAGGCGACTTCGATCTCCCATGACTGGTATTCGTACCTGCCGAAAAACGCGTACTCAAACCTTCGCATCTTTTCGGGTACACCCGCTAAATGCATGAAGGCGTCTCCCCTCGCACGCAAGCGTCCGAGGAGGTCATTGACGGGCTCGACGTCGAATTGGCGGCTGCTGGTGTGCAGCGTGCCGTTCTCCTCCCATCGTAAATCTGAAATTAAACCGCCGAACGCAGAAAGGCCGGCGACGAACCGGGGAATGAGATAACGCTTGAGCCCGAGAATTTCGGCCATCTCCGCGATATGGCATGAAGTGCCGCCGCCGCCACAGACGAACAAGCTGTCACGCGGATTGATACCCTCGCGCACCGTAATTTCTTCGATTGCTGCGACCATGTTGTGGTTGCTGGTGGTGTAGATCGCGTGAGCAGCTTCTTCACGGCGAACGCCCAAGCGCCGCGCGATCCGATCGACCGCCTGCTCTGCTAGCCGACGATCGAGCCTGATGCGGCCGCCCAGAAAAAAGTCCGGATCGAGTATCCCGAGCACGACATTGGCGTCGGTGACGGTGGCTCCAGTGCCGCCCAGCCCGTAACAGGCCGGCCCCGGCCGAGCGCCCGCGCTGTGCGGGCCGACATGCAAGAGCCCGCCTGCGTCAACGTGCGCGATCGAACCGCCGCCGGCACCAATCGAGCGTACGTCGACTTTGGGAATGCCAAGCAAATCATCGTTGATCTTGGAGTCCGGCGCAATGATGACTTGATGGTTTCTCAGTGCAGACACGTCGAATGAGGTGCCTCCCATGTCGCCGACGACCACATCGCGTTCCTCGGTCAAGGCCAGCGCCGCGATCGGAGCGAGGGTCGGGCCCGACATAACGCTATAGATGGGACGACGAACGATCTCCTCCGGCGGCATCATGCCGCCGAGGCAATTGGCGAGCAGCAATTCGCCTTTGAAGCCGGCATCTACCAGTGCGTCGCGAAGGCGCTGGACATAGATGCGAATGATAGGGCTTATCGAAGCATCGATCGCCGCGGCGATGACGCGCCGGTACTCCCGCGGAATTGGATTGATTTCATGGCTCAGCGTAACCGGGACATCGGGCAGCACCGTGCTGAGAATTTCACGCGTGCGAATCTCATGGTTCGGATTGACGACCGACCAGAGCAGACCGACCGCGATCGATCCAACCGCCTGCTGACGAAAATGTTCAGCCGCAGCCTGCACGTCATCCACACTGAGTGGCACGAGCTCGCGGCCGCGCACGTCAATGCGGCCGCGGACGGTGCGCGTCAGCTTTCGCGGAATGTAAGGGTCGGGATAATCGAGGCGCCACTCGAAAGCGCCTTTTCTCGGGCCTTCGCGCAACGTCAGGATGTCGGCGTGCCCGTGATTGACGATGAGCCCGGCGCGCGCAGTTTTGCGCTCCACCAGTGCGTTGGTCGCCACCGTCGAGCCGTGAACGATGATGTCGATCTGGGCCACGAAATCGCGCTGGGCAAAGCCTAACTCTTCCGCAGCCACACCTAAGGCGTTGATGAAGCCCTTTTCGAATTCGCCCGGCGTTGTGGGCGCCTTGTAAATTCCGATCCTGCCGTTCTCATCGGAGACGAGACAATCGGTGAAGGTTCCTCCGATGTCGATACAGACTTGGTAGGACATGGTCACTGTGGCTCCGCCGTCCCCAAGTAGAAGAGGTCGGGTTACCAGAAGCCGTGCGCTATTTCGAGGATGCTGAAGGTCGAATCACTGCCAGGTTCTACGGGATGCCGATTTATTGGGGTAACGGAATTTGAAGGTTCTAGCAGACCAAGTCGCGAGTGGGCAGCCTGATTTCTTCCGATAAGTGCGATTATCGGATGTAAGGCGGCGACGGTAACTCCGGCGCGTTCACGAGGGACAACGGCTTATAGCCCTTAACTAACTCGTCAGGCTCATAATCTGAATGTCGCAGGCTCAAATCCTACCCGCAACCATTACCCCATAGACTTTGGGGACTTCCCCTGGCTTCGCAAGGCGGCCATGTATTTTGAGTTCGACGGCTTTGTAAGCAAGCAAACGCTTGCCCGTCTTGGGCAAGCGTGGGCGTTATGGTGACTTTTTCGAACAATTCCAGGATCGCGGTGATCGCGTCTGCACCATTGTCAGCATCGGCAGTTCGCAGAGCAGCGGATCGCTCGTATTTAGGCGGAAATCCTCACCAGGCGGCCCATCCGGCATCGACTAGGACGGTTGCTCCATGCATGCCGGAGGAGTCGTCCGACGCAAGGAAGACCGCGGCGCCGGTCATTTCATCGGGTGAGAGGAAATCTCGGCCAGTCGGGGTCATGGTCCGCATCAGGCTAAGATAGGCCTCGTTGCCGGGGCCGCGCAGATGCGCATTGAGCGGCGTCGCGACGTTTCCGGGCGCCAGCGAGTTGACGTTGATCTTGTGCCGGCCGAGCTCGGTCGCCAGCGCCTTGGTCAGGATTTCCAGCCCGCCCTTCGATGCGCAGTACGCCGGACAGTTGGGGAAGGCGCCGACGCCGGCGATCGACGTAATGTTGATGACCTTGCCGCCGCCGTTTTTCATAAATTCAGGAAGCACCGCCTTCACGCAGAAGAACGCGCCCTTCAGGTTCAGGTCGAGCTGTTCGTCCCATATCGCTTCCGTGGTTTCGGACACCGGCACGGTGCGAAATACGCCGGCGTTGTTCACCAGAATATGCACGCTGCCGAAGGCGTTGCGCACCTCTGCCACCATCTGTTCGATCTGAGGAATTTTGGAGCAGTCGGCCTTGACTGCGCGGGCAACGCCGCCTGCCGACGTTATCTTGTCAACGGTCTGTTTCGCCACCTTATCATTGGCGTGATAGACGACCGCGACTTTCGCGCCCTTCCTGTGCGTAGCGCACCGCGATTGCTTCGCCGATACCTTGCGATCCTCCAGTAACGATCGCGACGCGATCCTTTAGTTTCATCGCTCCACCCCCCTTAATTGCTCGCTGCGTTTACCTGGCGGCAGACCAGACCGTCCTCTGCAAGCAGGGTCGATAAATTCCCGCGTCCGCTTACAACAATCCGCGCTGCTTAATCTCGCTATGGATCTGCTCAAGCGTGCGCTCGAGGCGATCGAACACCTCGTTGATCTCAGGCTTGGTGATGATGAGCGGCGGACAAAGCGCCAGGCTGTCGCCCATTGCACGTAGGATCAAGCCCTCCCGTTGGGCAAGTTCCGCACCCAATAGTCCGACGCCGGCTACTGTTTCGAACGGCGCTTTAGTTGCTTTGTCGCGGACCAACTCGATGGCACCAATGAGGCCAATACCACGCGCTTCCCCGACCAACGGGTCTGACGCGAGATTGTGGAGCCGTCCCTGAAATACCGGCGTCAACGCACGGACGTGGTCCAATATCTTGCGCTCCTCGTAGATCTTGAGCGTTTCGAGCGCGACGGCGCAAGCGACTGGATGAGCGGAGTAGGTGAAGCCATGAGCAAACACGCCGATCTTCTCGCTCTGGCTCACCAGCGCCTGATAAATATCTTCGTTGATGACGGTGGCTGAGATCGGCTGGTAGCCGGACGACATGGCTTTCGCTATGGTGATGATGTCCGGCTTGAGATCGAAGGTTTCGATGCCAAACATGTTGCCGGTGCGGCCGAAGCCGCAAATCACCTCGTCGACGATGAACAGCACGTTATATTTCTTGAGCACCTTCTGGATTTTGTCGAAATAGCCTTTCGGCGGCACGATAACGCCGCCGGCACCCATCACCGGCTCGGCGATGAAAGCAGCGACGGTTTCAGGATCCTCGCGCACGATCTGCGCCTCGAGGCTTTCCGCAAGCCGCGTGGAGAAATCCTCTTCGCTCTCGCCCGGCTTCGCGAAGCGGTAATGATGCGGACAGTCGGCGTGCCGGATCTGCGCGATCGGCAGGTCAAAATCGCGATGATTGTTCGGAAGCCCGGTGAGGCTCGCGGCGGCGATGGTGACGCCGTGATAGCCCTTCATCCGCGAAATGATCTTCTTCTTGCGGTGACGCCCCCGCGCGTTGTTGTAGTACCAGACCATCTTGACGGCGCTGTCATTGGCCTCCGATCCCGAAGTGTTGAAAAATACTTTCGACATCGGCACCGGAAGCATCGCTAGAATGCGATCGGCAAGATCGATATTTGGCTCGTGTGATTTGTGCGCGAATGAGTGGTAGTAGGGCAGTGTTGCAAGCTGCCGCCGGGCCGCCTCGACGAGCCGCGGCTCGCTAAAGCCGAGCGAGACGCACCACAGGCCTGCTAACCCGTCGATGTACGACTTGCCGTCCTCATCGATGACGTGAATTCCCTCACCGCGAGCGATGATAAGCGGACCGTTCTGCTCATGCTTCTTGAGATGGGTGTAGGGATGCAGAACGCGGGCGATATCACGGCTGAAAGCCGAGTTGGCGGCGACGGTCACGGTCGATCTCCGGATTAGCCGAAGCGTGGGGTGCGATGCAGTCCGCATTCCATGCGGTTCGGTAGCGCACCGCGTGTTCGGATAGTCGCATTGTGCCGGGGCATGTCAAGCTTGGCTGCCTTGGGCCGCCTGCGTGGTCAGGCCCCGCTTATTGTTTGGTCGCATCACTTTCAGCGGCGCGCTTGCTGCCTTGTCAATGCGGGCGACCTATGAAAAGCTTTGCAGGCAAATTGCGATCATGGAGATCGTATCCGCCTCGGCCGGGGGGCGGCGTCGCGAGCGTCACGACATTGCGCTCGCGCAAGGTGTGGCGGGCATGAGGCTCAAGGATCGCGTCGCTATTATTACTGGCGGTTCGCAGGGGATCGGGGAAGCTTTCTCGCGGCGCTTCGCAGCGGAAGGCGCCAAAGTCGCGATTGTCAATCGCGACCGAACTAAGGCGGCTGCGGTCGTCGACTCCATTCGTGCGTCCGGCGGCGAGGCGATCGCGGTGCAGGCCGACATCGGGCACAGCGATCAGATCGACGCTGCGGTGGCGCAAGTCGTCGATGCCTATGGCACCGTGCACATCCTGCTCAACAACGCCGGCGTTTACCTGATGTCGCGGCTTGGCCAGACGACTGAGGCCGCGTTCGATGCCATGATCAACACCAATCTCAAGGGCGTCTTCTTCCTCTGCCAGAGCGTTCTGCCCCTGTTCGAGCGCCAGGGGCATGGCAAGATCATCAACATCGGCTCGATCTTCGGACACGACGGTTATCCCGACTCCGCGGTCTATTGCGGCACCAAAGGCGCGATCGTGCTGGTGACGAAGTCGCTTGCGCTCGAGCTGCGCGATCGAAACATCCAGGTCAATGCGATTGCTCCTGGCTGGATCGAGACGCCCATGAACGAGGAGGCCCGAAAGACCGATGCGGAATACCTGCAGCGCGTCGATGAACGCTTCGGCGGCCCGGGCGGCTGGCTGAAGCCCGATGAGCTCGCGGGCAGCGCAGTATTTCTCGCATCCCCCGACGCGGACTCGGTGACCGGCGCCGTACTTTTTGTTGATCGCGGCTGGTCGGCCTACTGACCGCACGGCTGACAGGGCAGAAAACAACAATGCGTTTTGCAACCGATACCGGCGGCACCTTCACCGATCTCATCATCGAGGGTGAGACGGGGCACATTCAGATGTTCAAGGCAGCAACCGTACCCAGTGAGCCGGTCAAGGGCGTGCTCGACGCCTTCGAGATTGCCGCCAAACAGTTTCAGATCGATCGCCGCACGCTGCTCGGCCGAGGCGATATTTTTATTCATGGCACCACCCACGCCATCAATGCGATCGTTACAAAAAAGACCGCAAAGACGGCGTTGCTGGTCACCAGCGGCCATCCCGACATCTTGGTGCTGCGCGAAGGCGGACGCCGCGAGCCCTTCAATCATGCGGTCCCTTATCCCGATCCGTACATCCCGCGCGCGCTCACATTTGAAGTGCCTGAGCGTGTACTAGCGTCGGGTGAGATAAAGCGGCCGCTCGATGAAGCCGCAGTCGAAGCAATCGCCGATCAACTCCTCCAGCGCGGGGTAGAGGCGGTGGCGGTTTGTCTGCTCTGGTCGGTACTGCATCCCGCGCACGAGCGCCGCGTCGGTGAGATCCTCGCCACGCGCCTGCCTGGCGTGCCGATTACGCTTTCGCATCAGCTGAATCCTGCGCTGCGCGAATACCGCCGCGCAATTTCGGCGGCGCTCGATGCGTCGCTCAAGCCGTTGATGAATCGCTACCTTGCCGGCCTGACGCAGTCGATGCGCGAAGCTGGTTTTGGCGGGCGCGTTTTGGTGCTGACGTCGCAAGGCGGCATGGTGGATATCGAAGAAGTTCAGCGCGCGCCGATCCTCGCAATCAATTCAGGACCGTCGATGGCGCCGATTGCGGGCGCCCGGCTCGCGGTTGCCGATACGCCAAACAAAGATGCGATCATATTCGATACCGGCGGAACGACGTTCGACGTGTCGCTGGTGCGCCAGGGGCGCGTGCCATTCACCCACGAGACTTGGCTTGGTCGCCCCTTGCAGAGCGATCTCACCGGCTTTCCTTCGGTGGACGTGCGCAGCATCGGTGCCGGCGGCGGCAGCATCGCCTGGGTCGAAGAGGGCAGGGTGCTGCGCGTCGGCCCGCAAAGCGCCGGCGCGGTGCCGGGTCCGGCCTGCTATGCAGCCGGCGGCCAATACGCCACGGTGACCGACGCCGCTCTGGTACTCGGCTATATCGATCCGTCGTTCTTCCTTGGCGGACGCATCAGGCTCGATCGCAATGCCGCCATGGCGGCCGTTCATCGCGACGTAGCCGGTCCGTTTGCCATGACCCTCGAAGCGGCCGCGGACGCGATCATGTCGGTCTGGTCGGAGAATATGGTGCAAGCGATCTCCGACATCACCGTCAATCAGGGCATCGACCCGGCTCACGCCGTTATTGTCGGCGGTGGCGGCGCGGCGGGACTTAACGCACTAACTATCGCGAAAAGGCTCGGCTGCGAGCAGCTGATCATTCCTGAAGTCGGCGCAGCACTCAGCGCATTCGGTGCGGCGGTTTCGGATATCTCCCGGGAGTATCGCCGCGTGTTCGTGACTAGCACCACACAGTTCGACCGGGATGGCGCCGCAGCGATCGTCGCCGATCTGCGCCGGCAGGCTATGGCGTTTGCCGAAGCTGCGGGTGCGGCGTCGCACGACGTTCACATCGATTTTCTGGTCGAGGCGCGATATCTGCATCAGGTGTGGGAGATCGATGTTGCGGTCGAGCCGGATCGGCTGTTTGGCGCCGGCGGCGTCGAGATCCTGTCGCAGGCGTTTCATCGTGCCCACGAGCATATCTTTGCTTTCTCCGATCCGCGTTCGCCGATCGAGGTGATTGCGTGGCGCGCCGCCGTCCGCTGTCCGGTCGGCGTTCACCCTGATCTGAAATTGGCCCATGCGCAGGCGCCGGCGGAGATGCCGCAATGGCGGCGGGCGTTCTTCCGCCATAGCGGTTGGCTGGAAGTTCCGGTACTGGCGTTCGGCGACATCGAGCCAAACAGAAGAATTGACGGGCCCGCGATCGTTGAGTCTCCTTTTACTTCGATCGTCATCGATGTCGGCGCTGCCTTTATCCGCAGCGTCAACGGCAACCTTGTCGTCACCCCGGGTGGCGCCCGCCTCGCCTCGGAACAAACCTACGCCGCTGCAAGAGGACGGCCATGACTGAAAAATTGCTCGACGGTGCGGAGTTGGCGATTCTGATCAATCGCTTCGAAGGCATCGTCCGCAAAATGAGCAACACGCTCTATCGAACCGGCCGATCCGGCGTGCTTAACCGCGCCCGCGACTTTTCCTGCTGCATCGTGACGGCCGACTGCGATTTGCTGGCGGCGGCTGACAGCTTGCCAATTCACACCTTGGTCGGGCCAAACCTGATGACCCGCGCCGTGAAGGAATTCCACCCGGTGCTCAAGCGCGGCGATGCGTTCCTTCACAATTCTCCGTATCACGGCAATTCGCACGCCGCAGATCACACCATCCTCATTCCGGTGATCGACGATGACGGAATCCACCGCTTCACCGTGCTGACAAAGGCGCACCAGGCCGACTGCGGCAACGCGCTGCCGACGACCTATATGGGCACTGCGATCGACGTGTATGCCGAGGGCGCGCTGATCTTTCCCGCCGTCAAGGTGCAACAGGACTATCGCGATATCGAAGACATCGTCCGAATGTGCGAAATGCGCATCCGCGTGCCCGGTCAGTGGAAGGGCGACTTTCTGGCGATGGTTGGTTCGGCGCGGATCGGCGAGCGTGAGGTGCTCGCACTTGGCCGTGAGGCGGGATGGGACAGGCTCGATACGTTCGCCGGGCAGTGGTTCGATTTCAGCGAGCAACGGATGGCCACGCGCATAAGGCAAATGCCGGCGGGTAAGGCGACGGGCGTCAGCGTCCACGATGCGATCCCTGGAACACCGAGCGACGGGGTCCGCGTCGTCGCCACGGTAGAGGTGCATCCCCAGGAGGGCAGCATCACCATCGATTTGCGCGACAATATCGATGCCTTGCCGTGCGGGCTCAACCTGACCGAGGCATGCACCGGTACGGCCGCTCTGATCGGCGTATTCAACAGCATCGGCGGCGACATTCCGCGTAACGCCGGGAGCTTCCGCTGCGTCGAAATCAAGCTGCGCGAGAACAGCGTGACCGGGATTCCCCGGCACCCGACCAGCTGCTCGGTTGCGACGACGAACGTGGCCGACCGGCTCACCCACGCGGTTTCCCTGGCGATCGGCCAGCTCGGCGACGGTTACGGTATCGCCGAATGCGGCGGATGCCTGCCGCCATCGTCCTCAGTCATTTCCGGCGTGGATCCGCGTAATGGCGAGCGCTTTGTGAACCAGCTGTTTCTTGGCTCGACCGCCGGGCCCGGTACGCCATTCGGCGACTGCTGGCTGACCTACCTGCATGTCGGCAACGGCGGCATGTGCTTCATCGATAGCGTCGAGCTGGACGAGCTTTATCAGCCCATCTGGGTCAGCGAGCGCAGGATCATGCCCAACACCGAGGGCGCCGGACGAAGCCGCGGCGCGCCCAGCCTGTTCGTCGAGTTCGGGCCGGTCGGCTGCTCTGTCGAGCTCGCCTATGTCAGCGATGGATCGGTGAACGCCGCCCTCGGCGCGCGCGGTGGTGGCGTGGGCGGCCCGGCAGGACATCTGAAGCGCCGGGTGGATGGCGTCATCGAGCCGCTCTCGAACTGTGCGCAGGTCACTTTGACTGATGGCGAAACCATCCAGTCGATTTGTTGCGGCGGCGGCGGCTACGGGCCGCCGCATGAACGCGCGCCCGCTCGTGTCCTTGCCGACGTCGCCGAGGGGTGGATTACCAAAGAGCGGGCTCGCGATGTCTACGCCGTGGTCATCGATGCCGCCATGCGCGTCGATGAAGCGGCGACGCAGAAGCTGCGGACCTCATCCAGTGCTGCCGCTGGCGCGATCGAGCGCGGATATGGGCGGAACCCTTTCATCCGGTCGGCACTATTGGCTAGGATGGCGCAAGACAGCTTGGGGACCGGCATGAGCGACAATCGAGCGGTGCCTACAGTGCAGATCGACAACGATCATCTGCGCGTGACCGAATGGCGCTTTGCGCCGGGTGCGGCCACGGGATGGCATCGTCATGCCTATGACTACGTCGTCGTGCCTGTCATCGACGGTGAGCTGGAGCTCGTCGGCCCCGACGGCGGCCGTTCGCGTTCACGCTTGCAGCAGGGGAAATCCTATTTTCGCAATGCTGGCGTCGAGCACGATGTCATCAATGCCGGCGCAGGCATCATGACCTTCATCGAGATCGAACTTAAGGACACGGGTGAAGCGAGCGCGTAGCGTGACGCATTTTCCGCGTTGAGCCATGGCCGGGCCGTTATGAGGACGAAGGGGTAGCCAGCATGCCTGCCGCGAGAAACGCAACGGTCGCGATCAACTGCGATATGGGCGAGAGCTTCGGTCTGTATAAGATCGGCGACGACGAAGGCTTGATGCCGCACATCACGATCGCCAACGTCGCCTGCGGCTTCCATGCTTCGGATCCCACGGTCATGGCGAACACGGTGCGGCTGGCAAAGCAGCACAACGTCAAGGTCGGCGCGCACCCATCGTTGCCTGATCTTCAAGGTTTCGGGCGGCGCGAAATGAAGATGCGGCCCGAAGAGCTGACTGATTGCATTGTCTATCAGGTCGGCGCGCTCAGAGGCTTTCTCGAGCGCGAGGGCATGAAGCTGTTTCATGTCAAGCCACATGGCTCGCTCTACGGCATGGCGGCCAAGTCGCCAGAGGTGGCCAAGGCGGTCGCCGACGCGGTAAAGGTGTTCAACGTGCCGGTTTTGGGCATGGCCGGTACGATGCATGAGAAGGTCTATCCGGCCGAGGGACTGGAATTTATTTCCGAATACTACGCAGATCTTGAATATGCCGCAGACGGCTCACTGATTGTGACCCGCGAGCATGAGGCGGTCGACCCGGAACTCGCTGCTCGGCGCGCTCTGCGTGCCGTCAAGGATGGTGTGGCGGAAACGGTAAATGGCGGCGAAGTGCCCGTGCGCGCTAGACTCTATTTGCGTCCATTCCGATACGCCCAATGCCGTAGCGATCGCGCACGCCGTGAAAACGGCGATCGCGGACTATCTTGGTTAGCCGGCGCTTGGGGAGAGGTGAGAGCATGGCGCAGCATGAAATTTTAAGTCCGCTGCCTGGAATTTTCTACCGGCAGCCCGCGCCGGATAAGCCGCCGTACAAGGATGCCGGCGATCAGGTTGCGGAAGGCGACGTGATCGGGTTGGTCGAAGTGATGAAGCAGTTCAGTGAGGTTCATGCGGACGCCGCCGGCAAGGTGGTGCGCTTTCTCGTCGATAACGAAGCGCCGGTCGAACCGGGACAGACCCTGGTGCTGATCGAAACCAGCTGAGTTCTCCCGCGTGTTCGACAAGCTCCTGATTGCCAATCGCGGCGAAATTGCCGTGCGGATCATCCGTGCGGCAAAAGAGCTGAGCCTGCGGACCGTCGCCGTATACAGCGAAGCTGACAAGGACAGCCTCGCGGTGCGCTACGCCGGCGAAGCCATTTGCATCGGCCCGGCGCCCGCAGCCAAGAGTTACCTCAACATCGACGCGATCATCGCCGCAGCGCGCGAAACTGGAGCTGGCGCAATCCATCCGGGTTATGGTTTCCTCGCCGAGAATCCGCGGTTCGCGGACGCCGTTGCCGCCGCAGGTCTGGTCTTCGTCGGCCCGACGGCGGACACGATCCGCATGATGGGTGACAAAGCCGCTGCGCGTATCGCGGCGCACGCCGCCAACGTGCCGATAGTGCCGGGAAGCGAAGGGGAGATCGCCGACGAGGCCCATGCCCTCGATGCGGCCCGCGCCATCGGGTTTCCCGTCATGCTGAAGGCGAGTGCGGGCGGCGGCGGCAGGGGCATTCGCGTCGCTACCGACGAAGCAAGTCTCAAGCACCACTTTCATACGGCGCAGGCCGAAGCCTTGGCCGCCTTCGGTAGCGGCGCGGTCTACCTGGAGCGATTTTTAAACCGCGCGCGCCATCTCGAAGTGCAGGTGCTGGGCGACGGTAAGAACGTCGTGCACTGCTTCGAGCGCGAATGCTCGCTGCAACGGCGCCGCCAGAAGGTGTGGGAGGAGGCGCCATCGCCGGCGATCAATGACGCTACAAGGCAGGCGCTGTGCGCCTCGGCGGTACGGCTTGCCCAACGAGCGAGCTATCGCGGGGCGGGAACGCTCGAATACCTCTACGACGAAGGCAGCGGTGAGTTCTTCTTCATCGAAATGAACACGCGGATTCAGGTCGAGCATCCGGTGACCGAAATGGTCACAGGGATCGATCTTGTTCGCGCCACCATATCGATCGCGCAGGGCCATCCGCTCGAATTCGCCCAGGCCGACGTCACCATGCGTGGTGCCGCGATCGAGGTGCGGATCAATGCCGAGGATCCGGACAAGAATTTCCGGCCCTCGCCCGGGCGGATTGGCGCTCTCGCCTGGCCCGCCGGCCCCGGTGTTCGCGTCGACACCATGATCTATCCCGGCTACGCCGTGCCGCCCTATTACAACTCCCTGCTTGCCAAAATCATCGTGCACGCGGAAACTCGTGATCTCGCGCTGGCACGACTGCAACGCGCGCTGGACGAGTTCGAGATCGAAGGAATTATTACGACCGCTTCGCTGCACAAGCGGCTTGCCAAACTGAGCGAGGTGCGAGCGGGAGAGTTCGACACCGGGTTTTTGGAGCGGCTGCTCACGGCCCGATCGCCGTAACGGCCGCTTGAGGGGAACCAAGACCGGAGATACGCATGAGCGGAATCCGTTATTCGTTTGGCGGGGATGAGCACGTCTTCGCCGAAATCGGCGAAGAAATGTCCCTTGAGGCTTTCTTCAAGGGCATGGCGATTTGCAGCGAGCTCGGCAAGCGGCGCATTGCCGGCGTGTCCGAAATTTGCCCGTCCAACGCTTCCTATCTGGTCCGTTTCGACCCGGATGTGATTCATCCGGATAAGATGATGCAGACTCTGAAAGAGATTGAAGCGCAAATCGGCGACGCCGATCTGGAACTGCCGACCCGCATCATCGAAGTTCCGGTGCTCTACAACGATCCGTGGACCAATGAGACGCAGCTCCGCTTTCGCGAGCGGCACCAGGATCCGAAAAGCACCGACATCGAATACGGCGCGCGTATCAACGGTTACAAATCGATCGACGACTTCATTGCCGCACACTCTGGCGCGCCTTGGTTCGTATCCATGGTCGGCTTCGTCGCCGGGCTTCCCTGGCTCTATCAGATCGTTGAGCGATCGAAACAGATCGAAGCGCCGAAATACCTGCGGCCGCGCACGGATACGCCGAAACTGACCATCGGTCACGGCGGCTGCTTTACGGCGATCTATTCCGTTCGCGGAGCGGGCGGTTATCAGATGTTCGGGATAACGCCCGCGCCGATCTACGACCCGGCGCAGACGTTGCCCTATTTCAAGGATTTCCTGGCGTTCTTCAAACCGGGCGACATCGTCAAGTTCAAGGCGATTGCGCGCGATGAATATGATCGCGACATCAAAGCGGTGGAAGCTGGAACCTTCGACCTCACTGTCCGGCCGGTGAATTTTTCCCTGAAGGCTTTTCACAGCGATCCCAGCCGTTACGCCCGGCATCTGGTGGAGGTGCTCTATGGCCATTGAGGTGATCAAGCCGGGGCTGGCTACCACCGTTCAGGATCTCGGTCGGCCGAGTTATTACAATATCGGCATTCCGCTGTCCGGCGCGCTTGATCAATACGCGTTGCGCGCGGCCAACTTATTGGTCGGTAACGAGGAGGGCGCAGCCGGACTCGAAATCGCGCTGATGGGGCCGGAACTCGTCTTCGGCGCACCCGCCATCGTCGCCATTACCGGCGCTGAGGCTACGCCGAAGATCAACGGCGAGGCGCGGCCGCGCAACGAGTCGTTTGCCGTGCGGGGCGGCGACCGGCTGACGTTCGAGTACATGAAAAGCGGTGCGCGGGCTTATCTCGCGGTTGCCGGCGGTATTGAGGTCCCGGTGGTTTTGGGCAGTCGCTCGACGTATACGCTTGGGACGTTGGGCGGCTTTTCCGGCCGGAAGCTTGCCACTGGCGACAAGCTGCCGGTCGGCAGCGCGCGCCCTGGCGCACGCGCCGGACGTTCGCTCGCCGCCGATCTTGTGCCCACCTACCCGAAGTCGCTTGAGCTGCGGGTGCTCACCGGCCTTTATTTCTATCGCCTGACGGATGAGGCCGCAAAATCGTTCTTCGAGGATACCTGGACGGTGGCGCCAGAGGCGGACCGCATCGGCTATCGGTACCGCAATGGCAGGCCGCTCACCTTTCGAGAGCGCAAGCAGCCATTCGGTGCGGGTTCTGATCCATCCAACATCGTCGACGCCGGCTATCCCTACGGTTCGATCCAGGTGCCCGGCGGGCTTGAGCCGATCATCCTGCATCGAGACGCCGTATCGGGAGGCGGCTATGCCATGATCGGCACAGTGATCAGCGCCGACATGGATCGGATCGCGCAGATGCAGCCGAACAACCTCGCGCGCTTCGTCGAGGTCGACATGGCCGCGGCGCTTAAGGCGCGCGCGGAGTATAAGAGCCGCCTTGTGCGCCTGAGTGCGGCGCTGCGCTGATTATCAATCCAAAGACCGTACTGGCGAACAGCCGCGCCGCTCTCAGTGGCGCGCGGCCGCGTTTTTCGCCAGCGCCGTGCGGCGTTGGCTGGTTGCCGCAACATCGATGGCGAGCGTTTCGTCTTCCACAGTTCCGGTGAAGATCACACCGTAGACATCGGCGGCGCGTTGCAGCGTCTCGAAGCCATCGAGCAGGTCTTTCAGAACCCGCTTTGGATCCCGCTCCAGCGGATTGCCGTACCCACCACCGCTCGTGGTGTTGCCGCGAACGATCTCGCCCTTCTTGATTGTCGTAATGACCACGTTCGGGAGTTCTTCTTCGCTGCCGTTGGCACTCACCTTCCAATGCCGCGCCGTCACGCCATTGGCGCCGCCGCGCACGCCCTTGGGCGGATAGTGAGTGCCGTCGCACGGCCAAAGAGCTTCGACCGGCAGCTCTTTAGGTCCGAAAGCCGTTTCCACCGCCACCGAACCCCGGAACTTGCCGGCCCCGCCCGAGCCGGGAACGATCTTCACGTAGCGAAATTCAAGCGGGTGCTTGAGCTCGTCGATCTCCACCGAGTCCCGATACATCAGCCCGGCCACAACCGGCAGGCCGTAATTCGGCCAGCCGTCCGCCGAAGGGCTTCCCGGTCCGCCGGCCTCGGCGATGAACATCTGGTTGATGTACGGCTCGTCGTTGCTGCGATGATCTTTTCCGGAAACGACGCTAAGGCCGGCGCCCATACCGATCCCACCTTCGGCAAGACCAAGCCCCTCCGCCATTTCAGCGAAAGCGCGCTGGGTGAGATTGATCAGGCGATCGGCCACGTTGGTCGTCGCCACCGAGCAGCTATGCGGAAACTTCGGATAGCCGCACACTGCGCCCTCTTTCAACAGCAGCTTTATGCGCCTGAAAGAGCCGGCGTTCCTCGGCACCGATGAATCGATCGAATTAAACACGCCCGAGCAAACCGCGGCACTGGTGCAGGCGACGCTTTCGTTGAAGCCGCACGGCACGTTCGGAATATTGTCGCGCAGATCAAGCTCGATGATGGCTTCTTCCGGGTCGACGCGCACCTTAACGTTCAGAGGAACGCCGTCGGGCAAAAGCTCACCCAAGGGATCGTGCGCACCCTTGGTCGTGAGCTCGGCTTTCGGCAGTTTTCGAATGGCCTGAATCATCCGCTGCTCGGAATATTCCATCCAATTAGCGATAAAGGACTTGATGGTCTCCTTGCCATATTTCTCGCACAGCTCTTTCAAGCGGCGTTCGGCAATGCGGGCTGAGCCGATACCGGCGAGAAAGTCGCCGTACCACTGCGTCGGGACGCGGATGCGCGAGCGGCACATCCGTACGATGTCCTCGTTCATCTTGTAGTCGCGCTGGATGCGCACCGCCGGAAAGATCAGCGCGCCTTCCTCGTACTGGTCTTTAGCGTGCGCCATGTACGTGGTTGGCAGGCTGTTGCCGACGTCGGCCTGATGCGCTTTGGCGACCGAGGTGAACAGATGCTCGCCTTCAAAAAACACCGGCACCAGGAAGGCGTGGTCGGCAGCGTGCGTGTTGCCCGAGTAAGGGTCATTGTGCAGGTAGCAATCGCCCTCGCGGATGTCGCCGGCGTGGAATTTCGCCATCGCCTCGGTCAAGAGGTGGCTGCCGAAAATATGGATTGGAAGACCCTCGGCCGAGGCCAGAAGCTCATTATCGGCGGTGCAGACTGCGCAGCTGAAATCGCGCGCCGAGTTGATCACCGCCGAGCGCGCCGCGCGCAGCAGCGTGTTGGTCATTTCGCGAATGATGCCGTCGATCCGGTTGGCGATGATCGCCGTCATGTAGGGATCGAACTTCGTCGCCGCAGCTTTTGCCATGTCAGTCGTGCCTTATCCTACGCGCAGCAGATAATTTCCGAAGCCGCTCACCTGCGCGCTCATGCCCGGATAGATCACAAGCGTCGTGGTCGGCTCTTCGACAATCGCCGGTCCGGCGATGACGCTTCCCGGGCGGATGTCGCTCGGTTTGTAGACCGCGGTTTTGACCGGAGCCGAACCGCCGAAAAAACAATTTCGCGATGAGGACGGCTTTGCCTCCGCGTCGGAAAATCCGGACATCGGGGCTGGCCTGGAATGACTGATCCTCGCGGTCAGCCGCGCCTTCCAGTTGACAATTTCGACTGCACTGCCTTCATCGCGAACCGCAAACACGCGTTCGTGAACTTCATGGAAGGTGGCGACCAAAGCCGCCACATCGTCCGGCCCCTTGAAACGCGCTTTGGGGAGAGGGGTTTCCAGCTCCCAGACCTGCGCGAGATAGCGGGCCTCGGCAAAATATTCGATGGTGTAGTCGCTGCCGCGCTCACCCAAGCCGCGCCGGAATGTTTCAAGGCGGCTAGTGAGCTCGGCGAGGAGTGCGTTGACCTTGTCGAAATCGAAACGGTTCGAAACCGTCACCAGCGTTGCCGTCTCCTCGGCAACGATATTGGCGTATTGCATTCCCGAGGCGGACAGTGCGGCGGCGACCTTGGGCAGAACGACGCGTTCGCAGCCAAGCTCGGCGGCGATCATCATGATGTTCAAACCGGCGGCGCCGCCGCCGGCCACGATGGTGCTTTCGCGCGGATTGAAGCCCTCGTTGATGGTGATGTCACGGATCGCCCGCATCATGAAATCGCCGGCAAGCGTCAATATGCGGTAGGCGGTTTCCTCCAGCGACGAACCGACCCGGTCGGCGATGTCTTTCACCGCGCGGCGCGCCGCTTCGACATCAAGCTTCATCCGACCGCCGAGAAAGTAGTCGGGATCGAAGTAACCGAGCACGACGGCGGCATCGGAAACGGTCGGCAGCTTTCCGCCGCGTCCGTAACAGGCCGGACCGGGATCGGCGCCGGCGGATTGCGGGCCGACGCGCATCAGGCCGCCGTCGTCGATCCACGCAATCGAACCGCCGCCGGCGCCGATCGAGCGCACGTCGACCGCCGATATCGCCAACAGGTCGCCGATGAAGTGGGGGCCGAGCCAGGTATCGCGCGTGTAGGTGAGATTGCCGTCGCGCACCAGGCCGACGTCAAAAGTGGTGCCACCGGTATCGCAGACAATGATGTTGTCGCCGAGGTCCTCGAGCCGCGAGAACGTCAAACCCGCGATCGGCGCCATCGCCGGGCCCGACCCGACCGTGTAGACCGGCTTTTCAATCAGCGCCTCCGCATAATTGCAGCCGCCGGCGGTGGTGCTGATCAGGAGCTCGCCGGTGAAGCCTGCGCCGTGCAGGTCCTTTTCGAGGCCGCGGAGATGGCGCTGCATCAGCGGCTTCAGCGAAGCATCGATCGCCGTCGCCGAGGCTCGGCGATATTCGCGCACAATGGGAATGAGGCGGTGCGATAGCGTGTACGGCACGTCGGGGAGGAGTTCGTCGAGCAGCCGGGCAAAGCGCAATTCGTGATCGGGATTGGCGATCGACCACAGGAAGCAGACCGCCACCGCTTCGAACGAGCCTTGTTTGATCTGCTCGGCCACCTTGCGCGCTTGGGCCTCGCTGAAGGCGACAGAAGCGGTCCCCTCCGACGTCATCCGCTCTTCGACTTCGAAAGTGTGGCGCCGAGGGATGTAAGGGTCCGGGTAGTCGTAGGAAAAATCATGCGGATTGGACTTGCCGCCTTCTTTAAGTAGCAAGGTGTCGGAAAATCCCGCTGTGGTTACAAAGGCGGTCTTGGCGACGGTTTTAGTTACGATCGCGTTGGTGGCGTAGGTCGTGCCGTAGATCAGCAGTTTGGTTTCGGCCAATAGCGACGCGAACGGCACGTCGAGGGTCTCGGCGGCCGCCTGAATCGCCTCACGCATGCCGAGAAAGATGCGCTCCCGCGTCGTCAGCGCCTTGCCGATGGTCATCGTCCCGGATTTGTCGGAAACGATGACGTCGGTGAACGTACCGCCGGTGTCGACCGAAATCGTATAGGCCATGTAAACTACCTCGTCGAAGCAACAGACGTCCGCCAGGCAACTTGGGTGGGGGATTTCTGCCGCCAACGAGCGAGGCCAGAAGGGTCGTAGAACTCAGGCGGCGACATAAATGAACGATACCGGGCGGAATGTCGCGTGTTCAAGCAGAATTTGGGGGAATACGAGCAACATCCGCAGGACATTGCCCGAATTTCCGGAGATGATGAGTTTGGCGCCGGGCTGATACTCCATATTTTTTCAAAGGAGCCGCGCACCCGTGCTGATCGGCGTTCCAAGAGAGATCAAAGATCACGAGGGCCGGGTCGGACTGGTCTCTGCCTCGGTCCATGAGCTCGTGGCGCACGGACATCAGGTTCTGGTTGAAACGGGCGCAGGGGAGGGCGCGGGCGTTTTCGACGCGGATTTTGAGCGTGCCAGTGCCACCATAGCCGACGGCGCGGCAAAGATTTGGTCGACAGCCGAACTGATCGTGAAGGTGAAGGAGCCGTTGGCCGTCGAGCGTAGGCAATTGCGCGCCGGCCAAATTCTTTTCACTTACCTGCACCTCGCTCCCGATGCCGAACAGGCAAACGATCTGATCCGCTCGGGTGCCACCTGCATCGCCTACGAAACCGTGACCAGCGCCTCGGGCGCGTTGCCGCTGTTGACGCCGATGTCCGAAGTGGCGGGGCGCATGTCGGTCCAGGTCGGCGCCTACTGTCTGGAAAACGCGCAGGGCGGGCGCGGCATTTTGCTGGGCGGTGTAACGGGCGTGGCGCCGGGCACCGTGCTGGTGCTAGGCGGCGGCGTCGCCGGCACCAATGCGGTGCTAATGGCGGTCGGCCTTGGCGCGGATGTGACCGTCGTCGATCGCTCGGCCGACGCCCTGCGGCGTCTGGTCGGTCAGTTCGGCACGCGCATCAAAACCATTTTCCCGACCCGGGAAGCGCTTGCGCACGTGGTCGCCGAGGCCGATCTCATCATTGGCACCGTTCTCGTTCCCGGCGCGGCTGCGCCAAAATTGATCACGCGCGACATGGTCAGAACGATGAAGCGGGGAGCCGTGGTTGTCGATGTCTCCATCGACCAAGGCGGCTGTATCGAGACTTCGAAGCCGACGACCCATTCGCATCCGACCTATGTCGTAGATGGCGTGGTCCACTACTGCGTGGCCAACATGCCAGGCGGAGTCGCCAGGACCTCGGCCTTCGCTCTCAACAACGTCACGCTGCCGTTTGTGCAGGCCATCGCCGACAAGGGCTGGCGGCAGGCGATGCGCGACGATCCGCATCTGCGCAATGGGCTCAACGTCTATGCTGGCCGAATTACTCACCCGGTCGTCGCGGAAGCCTTGGGCCAGAAATTGCTGGAGCCGGAACTTGCGCTCGCCGGCTGACCTGCTTTATGCGGCCGCGTTGTAATCGACCGGCGTACCGTGCCAACCGGCTTCGCGCTTTTTCCAGAACGTGGCTTTCAAATGCGATGACAGCGGACCCGGGCGGTCGTTACCCATAATGTGACCATCGATCCGCGAAACCGGCATCGGACCGCCGGCGGTCGTGGTGATGAAAATCTCGTCGGCCTGAAGAAGCTCCTGGACCAAGATTGGCCGTACCCGGCAGGGAATGTTCAGCTCGGCGCAAAGCTCGATCACTGATCGCCGCGTCACACCCTCGAGCGCGCCGCGATCCGGCGTCGAGACTTCGCCCCCCATGACAGAAAAGATGTTGTAGCCAGGGCCTTCGGTAACGAAGCCTGAGCGGTCGACAAGCACGGCACCATCGGCGCCGGCGTCATGAGCCTCGAATAGTC
>CAVWYW010000022.1:0-151280 GCA_963759345.1 uncultured Alphaproteobacteria bacterium | reverse complement strand
TAGCGCGCTCTCGATTTCGAACGGAGTTATTACCGCTATCGGTCCGATCACATCGCTTCGAAATCCCTCATCCGCGGTCAGAGTGCAGGGAATTATTCTTCCCGGCTTCATCGATCTTCACAATCATCTGACGTGGAACGTGCTGCCGCGCTGGGTGCTTAGCCATAAATTCAATAATCGCTACGAATGGCAGGACACGGCTGAATATGATCGCGTGCTCGTCGAGCCGCATAACGCTGTCTTAAATGCCGCCGCTTGCGAATCAGAGATTTATGCCGAGATCAAAGCGCTCGCAGGCGGCGCGACCTCAGTCGTCGGCAGTCTGTTGCCAAGTAAGGACCATCCCGACAATGCAAAATGCGCCGCCGGGCTTGCACGCAATCTTGACGTGGCCTCGGGACTGAGTTTTGCGGGGATTGGCATAGACTACCTTGCGAAAAGAAGGCCGTAACGCCCCAGCCTCTCCTCGACGTGGTCGACAACGAGGTCTTTCCGCTCGAACTTACCCACCCGCTTTTGATTTCCTCTCCCGCCAACCTGGGACCGGCACGCTGCGGAGCCTGATCATTCATTTGTCGGAAGGGGCAAACACCGACTTGAGCGCACACCGTGAATTCACTATGTGGTCTCCATAGAGCGGGCCTGTTGCAACCAGGGCTCGTCATCATTCACGGCACCGCGATACGCGACCAAGACTTTGCCGACATGGCAAGAGGCAGCATCGGCCTCGTTTGGTCGCCGCGCAGCAACGACGCGAACTTACGGCTCGACGACAAATATTGCCGCCGCCCGGGCAGCCTCGATTCCCGTCGCCATCGCTCCCAACTCGGAGCCCTTCCGGGAGCGCCGGGATGATCCAGGAGATGAGCTACGTGGCGAGGCGTTATCCTGCCGTCACGTCGGCAGACCTGATCGCCATGGCGACTTCGACGCCGGCAAAGATCGCCCGCGTTGATAATCAGATCGGGGCCTTGACCCCCGGAAAGCTCGCGGACTTCGTCGTGATCAACACGGTAGTGGATCCCAAGGCCCAGCGTCCTCTTGATGCGGTCGTTAATTCCACCGCCGCCAAAATGGCGCTCGTTGTTGTCGGGGGGCAGCCCCTTTACGGCGACGCTTCGCTTCTCGCGCAAATGTGGCCAACCGGTACAAAGCTCGATGAAATGACTGTCTGCGGGTTTAAAAGGCGATTTACCTTGGCCAGAGCGATGCTGCCGCGCGGAACGAAAGCCTAGCCGACTTAGAGAAGCTGCTACGCGATGCGCTGGCGAGCGCGGGCTCACACTTGCCCGCCATCGAATGCGACTGAGCGCCAATGAGCGGGGATGACGATGGGCGCTATGTGCGGCGATTGGCTTGGTGCGCGGTTCTCATTCCCTATCTTCTCTATGACTCGGCCCACGCCGACGACGTTTCGACACTGGCCGCCGTTATCGATTTCAAGCCGACGCTCGGCGATCTGCCGGGCAACATCAAAAGTATCGAGCGATTGGTTTCTGAGGCTCTGAGTAACGGCGCCAAGATTGTCGCCGTGCCCGAGCAGGCCACGACGGGATTCGACATAACCCGCGCGCAGGCTTTGGCCGGCCTCGCAATCGCCTCGCCATTTCCCGAGCTCTCCGGGATTATTGCGGCCGCCAAAAAAGCGGGCGCGTTGGTCACGCTCGGCATCGCCGAGCGCGATCTGAGCGGTAATGCCCTCTACAATTCCGCAGTTGTCGTCCTTCCGTCCGGTGAAGTGCGCGTGCAACGGGCAAAGCGGCTCGCGTCCTCCGCAGCCTTTGGTGGAACGATCGCGGCAATACGCCTCTCGATATCTACCCGACGCCGTGGGGCGATGTTGCTGTGCTCATTTGCGCCGATAGTTTCCTGATGGATTGGTTGCGAATTGTCACGCTGAAAGGCGCGGACATTGTCCTGTTGCCGAGCAACTGGTGGGGTCAAAATCACCAGGTGGAGCTTTGGCGCGCGCGAGCAAGGCAGGATGGCGTGTGGATATTGGCGGCCAACCGTTGGGGCGTAGAGAAAAATCTGTTTCCTCCGCCTGACAGCTACTACATGAGCGACGGGCCGAGCGCCGTCATTTCCCCGGCGGGTTTGGCACTGCAATCCTATGAGGCAGAAGACAACGGCAACTCAAGCGACAAGATTATCTATCAGACGATTACCGTCGACCGCGCGCGCATAGGGGGGCCAAACCAAACCTTCTCCGTCGCAAATCGACGTCCTTCAGCGTACCCTGCGCTTGCGAATAGCTATTACGTCCCGCCCGCCAACGTTCAAGCTCCGGCATCCTTCCTTCCCCAGGTTCCTCGCCATCAAACTGCTGACTTACCAACCTTCAAAGGATGCGGGTGCCAATTTCCAAACGGTTACCACGATGGTCGCGGGCATGAGCGGCGTAGCCGACGAACTGATTGTTCTGCCGGGCTTGGGACTGACCGAAGCGCCGATTGATTTGAGCGCGACGCCGAACTGGAAAACTGACCCTTACTGGAGTGGCGTTATACAGCTTGTCGCCGATCGCCATGCGCAGGGGCTCATCACCAGCGCTTTGACGAAAACAGCCAGCTCTCACGAGTTGGCCTTGGCGGTGGCTTTCGTGACCGCGGACACGGTTACGCTTTATCAAGCAGATACATAACTCCGGCTCGTTGGTCGGATCGGGGACTTCGCCGCCGATCTTAATGCTCAAGAATACCGCGCTGGCGCTAATGACCGGCATCGATTTGTTATTTCCGGAGGTCGGCACACAAGTGGCCAAGAATGGCGCCGATATAGCTATTCGTCGTGTCCACCATCGGCGCCCAAGGAGGAGACTTTCTCGACGTTGGTGGGATTGCGACGAGCCTTCCGCGTGGGTGGACGATCGATGATCTCGAAGGGCAGTGGCAAACTATGGCAAACGGGTGCATGCATGTCGTTGCCGACGACGCAAGCGGATATTCCTTCATTGCCAATCAGGCCGCGTATTGCCAGCAAGGACAGTCGACACTCGCATCGGAACCGATTGCTGTCTCGCGAGATCTCACCACGCAACGCACCAAATTGCTGAATTGGTACTACGACTTTGATCTTCAGACCTTGCTCTTGCCGGCGAGGCCTGGTTCGGGAGGAATGGCCCGCGGCCGAGCCCAAGCGACTTTCCGCCGGTCATCTAGGTAAGAACTGCGCTGCCATGGATATATCACCGCGTGTCTGAAGTTATGCGCTTCCCAGCTCACGATGTTTTCAAGAGCGGTTTTTATGTCGCGTCGGTGTTGAAAAGATTCTTCTCCCAAGCAATTTCAAGGCTCACCATTTGTTGCGGGCGGCTTCGCGCAACATGGATGCAACATGGAGCGAGCCTGGGGATGCCCTCCGGCCCGCAAACGCAAACCTGCAGTTGAGGGATTGCTATTTGACGCATTCAAAATAGAATTCACGTGGGGAAACGGAGGTTCAACAGCGAGCCGCCGCCCGGTTTGGACAGCAAATAACTCAGGATTATGCGTAGGACCGACGCCTCTTTTGGCATCCGAATGCTTGGCCCAAGGCCTGCTGATCGCGACGACATTGATCGCGCGCTTGCCATTTTCGTCCGCAACACGTCCCCCCTCCTCCGAACCAAAACCAACCAGATTCGGGCAAAAATTGCTTCGCCAGAGGACACCCGAAGGTCACTTTTATTTCGCCGCATTTTACAGAAGCGACGTGGTGATTGGCTTCGCCATGTTCGGCTACTACCCCGGTAGCCACCTAGTGGTGGTTGATCATCTGGTTATTGATGAGGGCCACCGCGGCGACGCGGCCTTTTATGTCTTTGCCCAGTTGCTCCGGGACGCGATCCAAAACTTGGGCATTGAAATAGATTTTGTTGCCGTAGAACTTGAGAAAGGCACTGAATTCGGAGGAAGACAAACTGGGGGTTCGGAGCTCGTCAAACTGCTCGGGCAAGTCGGATTTGGAGAGTTCACACGGACTACGTTCTGGCCAAACATGGAGCCAAAGAATTTCGAAGCAAGATATGATGGAATTTGACGCTGCGCGGAACAGACCGTCTTTATCGAATTCGTCGTGAAGACCTCCTCGGGATCGTCCGCGCTATTCTCTTCGACCACTACCTGCCTTGGTATCGCGATTTCTTCGAAGATCAGATCGAAACCTATCGCAAATATCTGGAACGACTTTACTCCGAATTCGAGGCACGCCTGGAGAATGACCCGGTAATAAAGGTGAACGGACCGGAAGCCGACCTTTTCGATTTCTAGACCACTCCCGTCCCAGAGGTCACCCGAGGCCGTTGCTGCCATATACCTGCTGATGTTTGCAGCTACTGCCGCAATATCGACCGCGGTCCTTTACGTCCTTCGAACGCCGCCGTCCCTCACGGTTCCTGTGCTGTTGGCACTTTTGGCCTTATTCGTGGGAATAGCTGCCACAAGTCGCGGACACGCCATAGAGGTACTAGAACAAATCATTTGGGCGCTTCCCGGCGGGCGAGGTAAATCGCGCTATCCGCGATCGAACCAAAAATCGAAAGCCCTCCCAAAACCCGATCGGCAATTCCGAAATACGAGGATACGTTTGGACGACCAATCAATCGATACGCCAGACTAGATAAAATATGAAAGTAGCGTGTATCAGTTAGGAGAAAACCATAACCAGCCAATACGCGACGCACATAACTGTCGGAGTAAACCCAATAATTCTCCGATCCTCGATAAAAACTTGTGACGAACGCCGCATCAGCGCGATACGCCTTCGAGCCGAAATGTTCCCAGCTGTTGCTCAATTCGACATGTAATATCAGAGAGCCATTTGATTTGGTTGAGTCAGCAAGCTCACTAACAACTTCTTCGAGAGAGCAATAATTGACCACGGGGCCAACGCAAACGGCAAGATCAGCTATTGCTGAAGCAAACGGCAACGCTTCCGCGTTGGCACATACAGGATGTTTACATGAGCGAAGAGAATTTTCTGCGATATCGATATCGATGCGAAAGCAGCTGGATGGAAAATAAGCGTGACCCGCTGAACCCACGTCGAGAATAACGCCTTCGCTGGATGTTTGCTTCAAAAACTCATTGCCTGCCTCGACTAGCACTTGTTCGATCTGTCGCCTCGTCCAGGAGTGCCAGCGATCAGAAGCTTCCCAAATCTCGTCGATATTATTGTACTTCTTCCGAATTCGATCGACATAGGCTGGTTCTGAACGCTGCATAATCCTGAGTTATGCTCAGGCCAGACGTCGCAGCCGGCGTTAACCACAATTTCCGTCTTGCCTGCGGACGTTTCGTAGTCGAGACAAATTCGCCGCCTCAGCAATGGCGAGGCAAAAATGGAATTTCAAAAGGGCGTTGACTGGTTTCTTCAATTCTGCTCCGTCGAGCGACGTCTGTCGCAGCACACGACCTCAGCGTACTCGTCGGACCTTCTTGATTTCAGGAAATGGCTCCCGCCGGCGAAGTCACTTGAAGATGTGGGCGAAGAGGACTTGAGACTTTACCTGGACGATATGGTGTCGGGAGAAGTCTAAGCGTAGCCACGGTACGCAGGAGGTTGGCTTGCCTTCGAGGCTTCTTTCGCCATCAGACGGAATGGGAAAAAATTACGGACCCGTTTGGCAGCTGGCGTCCTAAGCTGCCGCGTCGAACGCGGCTACCGAGGGCGCTTGCGAGATCGGAAGTAATCTCTATCTTGCGGTCCGAGCCAAAAGCGCGAAACGAGCAGGACTTTCAGGCCGCGTTATGTTTGCTAGTTGCGACGGGTCTTCGTGTGGGAGAACTCTGTCGCATTAAACTCGAAGACATTTCGCCAGATTGCGCCGTCATTCGCGTGCACGGCAAGGGTGCCCGTGATCGCGTGGTCTACGTAACGGATCACTCGTTGAGGGGGACATTGTCCATCATAGTGGCGCAACGCCGTCTCAAGTACGGAGATAATGTCCATCTGCTTCTAAACCGGCTGCGAGCGCCAATGAGACCACAGTCTATAAGAGCCAGATTAAGAAGCATCGCAGCGCATTCAGGCATCCAACGACGCATTACCCCACATATGCTTCGGCACACGGCTGCGACCTTGCTGATAGAAACTGGTGTAGACATCCGTTTTGTTCAGCGCCTCCTGGGTCATTCGAGCATCGCGACTACAGAGATCTACACGCACGTTACCGACGAAGCGCTGAGGAGCAGCTTGGCGAGGGCCGACGTCCTGTCAATCTTAAAGGTCGCATGATTCGGGATGCAATCCTCCTCGCGGCATAACCGGGAATTATCGATCGATTGCGGCGCCAATGTTCGCGCAGGTGCTGGATATCCCGGAGTGATTGGAGTGTATCCGCGATGTTGCTGCCTCGCCGCCGCCGCGGTCGGCGAAGAGAATTTGATAGTTGGGCGTCGGAATTCAACGCAAGCGGGCTTTTCGGGCGCTTCAAAGCTATTGACCCACGGGGCTATCCGCAGGGGCACGCTCTGATCAGTCATGTGCCATGCTCAGAGAGATGTATGCCGTCATTGCGAATGGCCGAGGCGCTTTTACACAGGCTACGACATTAATTGGCAGCGCCAGCGAAGAACGCTTTGGCGGCTGGCGCATCAGAGTTTCGCTCGGCGGGATGGCCCAGTATGGCCTTAGAACTCAGCACGCCGACGAGCGCTTGCTTTGAGCTAAGAAACGCCCCTTTCCCTCGGCGCCTGCAGAGCAGCCCCGGGCACCTGTTCCGTGGCGATTTCTGCGGAATGGTCTGTTAACCGTCCGCGACGATCGGATTGGCCTGAAAGAAGTGGCCATCCCTACATTTCTCTCAGCGTACAGAGTCGGGCATCGACGGATTGGCCCGCGCCAACCTGCGCTTCTCCGAGCAAGGTGGTCCGTAAACGCGGCCGGTGCCCAAGTGGCACCTGCAACCAAGCGGAGATATCCCCATGGCGCCCGCGCGTGCGTTTTGGAAAGGCTACCTCAAGCTCTCGCTCGTCTCGTGTCCGATCGCCCTCTACACCGGGACATCATCGACCGAGCGGGTCTCGTTTCGCCAGATCAACAAGAAGACCGGCAACCGACTGCGCCAGCAACTAGTCGATGAGGTCACCCGCGAACCGGTCGAGGGCGAACACAAGGGCCGGGGCTACGAATACGCCAAGAACACCTACATCCCGGTGGACGACGACGAACTCGACGCCCTTGCGGTCGAGAGCACTCACACCATCGAAATCGACTCGTTCGTCCCGCGCGAGCAGATCGATGAGCGGTATCTAGACAGCCCCTACTACATCACGCCGGACGGCCAAGTCGGGCAGGAAGCATTTGCGGTGATCCGCGAGGCCATGCGCGGCAAGGGCATGGTCGCGCTCGGTCGTGTCGTGCTGGCGAAGCGCGAGCGGGTCATCATGCTCCAGCCCTGGGACAAGGGGCTGATCGGCACCACGCTGCGCTATCCCTACGAGATTCAGGGACGCGAAGGAGTACTTCGACGACATCCCGGAAGTGGAGCTCGAGCCCGAGATGCTCAAGCTGGCCGAGCAGATCCTGAAGAGCAAGGCGACCGACTTCGATCCATCGCAGTTCGCGGATCGCTACGAGGAGGCCGTCATCGAGCTGCTCAAGAAGAAACAGGCCGGCATCGCCGGTCTCCCGCGAGCGTGACCGCGCCACGACCGCAGAACGTCGTCAATACTTAATGGACGCGCTGCGCCGAGCATTGCTGAGGAGAAAGCCTCATCCGCTCCGCCGAAGAAGTCACCCAAGCGGATCGAAGGACAGGGCGAGATGCTGCTTCCGATTGCCGGCAAAGCCAAAAAGGTGGCGCACGGCAAAGCCGGCGGAACGGCCTAGCGCCCGACAGAAGAATGTCGGTTGACCCCATATGCGACCGTTGCCCGATCGCTGCTCGAAAATCCCGACGCAGGTTCGAAACTCCCAAAATCCAACTTGCGTCGGGGATGCCGCCAGGCGTGCCATGATCGAGAACATAAGAACTCATCCCTACACATGCGCCGTCTGTCTCGAAACGGCTCGCTTGTTCGAGCACCGTGCAGCCAAACACCTGGTCGAAGCTCAGGACTGGGCTGATCAGGGCGTTGCGAATTCGGCCCTGGAGTTTCAAACCAAGGCTAGACTTGCACAGCAGCGTGCGAACGCCTGGCATCTTCGCGCGAAAAACGCCTCCAACTAAACAGCGCGCGCGTGACCGCAATGAGTGTGATTGATGTAGGCGAACTCCGTGCGGACATTTCTAAGACTCGGCAGCGACGTCGATCGGAGTGATGCAGTGAGCAACAATGGAAACAAAACCTCCACCCCTCGGACGGCGGACGACACCGCACCGATCCTAGTGCCTGACGGCGCCGGCATTTGGACGTTCGGTGACCATCTAAGGCATCTCGCCGGGCATGCCGGCACTATTCCCCTCGCGCGGGACGAAGCCGGTCGCTGCCTTATCTGCCTACGCCGTGGCTTCTTTACGCCGAATGCGTAGTCGTTAATCCGATAGGGTTCGGGGTCGAAATCCTTTCGCAGCTTCGTGAGGTCACTTCCCAACAATGCTCAGCGAATAGGCGCTTCGCGGCCCATCATGTCTTAAATGTAACGGTTGACTGGCACGGCGGTCGTCGCTAGATAGGGGCCACCACGGCGTTGGTCAGGTCCAATCCCTGTCCGGTAGATCGTGACGCGTAGCCCGGCGACGTATAGCCCATCGTTGGAACCCGGAGCACTGCGCAGCGGGCGCTAGACCAAGCGGTGTAGCAAATGGGCCTCTCGTAAAGAGGGGCCAGGTATGTCCGCTGCAATCGAAATCATCGAGCTCGAACCGCTCGCACTCTCACCTGCTGTTGCCGCACGCAATCTGTCGATTAGCAAGCGCGGCATTTCGCGTCTTATTGCTAAGAGAAGGATTGAAGCCCGCAAGGCTGGCCCGCGCAAACTCGTCGATGTTGTTTCGCTGAAAGCTTATTGCGAGTCGCTGCAGAAAAAGACCGACCATCTGCCGATTGTATTCGACCGCCGCGCGCATGCGGTACTGCGGCCGCGCAGCCAGATCCATCATTGATGATTTAAAGGGAGGGCTTCCAATGACCACCGAAAACCCCTTCGACGGGCGAGAATATGACGGTCGCGTGTTCCGCAATCGCCACGAAAGAAACTTCTTCATCGGGAGATTGTCCCCGCGGCAGAGGGAGGAATGGCTGCGGGACCATCCGGATCGCTGGCAAACTCGTGAGGACTTCTTACGCGATCTGCAGGCTCGTTCCGGGACTGATGTCGAGGCTGAACCACCCGAAGCGCGCTCGACGAAGTCGATAAATGAAGTCCCGACCAGTGGCGAGTCCGACGGTCCGTTGCCGGTGCCGGGTGAGGACAAGAGGCTGCCTGACAAGCCGGCCACAAACACCACGCCGCCGACGATCGGCAATGCCGAAGCAGCGGCCACCGCTGACGACGAGATCATTATCGGCGGGCGGCGACTTATCGGCGAGCGTCGCGTTGCTAAAATGCTCGGCCGCCACCCGCGGACGCTGGAACGCTGGCGCACGGAAGGGAAAGGCCCCGCGAGCACGAAGATAGGTCGCAAGGTATTTTATGAACTCAATGATTTGCAGGAATGGATAGACAGAAGAAAAATCCGGTAATGTCGACTGTCAGATGTTGGCCGATGACGCAGTCTTTGGCATCGCTCGGCATTAACGCGCGTTGACACTGGTTTGTTGGCGTCACGACTCTGGGCGCGCTTCGGGCGCTATCTACGACCCATGGAATCTGGCTCGCGCTTCACCGTGCAATAGGGTGGCACTCTTGCTTTGGCACCGTCGCTGAGAAGCCAAAATACAGTACCGCTACGTGTCTCAAACCCTGCGAGCCGACGTCGCATTCGAGAAAGAGTCTGGAGCCTAAAACTTGACTTCCTCGCAAATTTTCGAACGACACTGCGCAAAGGCTGCCATTAGACCTGCCGCCACCTCTGCAATTCACGCGAACATCAACTCGATTGAGACTGATCCTATTGAATCCGCCAAATCAAATCTGTTCGACACGAGTAGCTGGGGTGAATTTTGCGACGTCACACTGACTTTGAAGCAAGGCCGCCAAGCCGACGGTAGCGGTTGGATAAAGATCGACCACTATCAATGCCGACAAGCTTTTCGGCATTTCATGAACCTCCTCAACAAAGCAGTGTATGGATCTGCATTTCGTCGTCACGGCAAACGCCTTCGCGTGTTACCCGTACTTGAGAAAGGCGAGGTCCGCGCTCGCTCATTACGTCGATGGGAGCGTGGCACGTCAGGTCGATGGCATATCCATTGCGCCATAGAATTGCCGCCGCATTTCGATGCCTTTGCCCTCGAGACTTTAATCGGTGACTGTTGGGCGAAGGTCGAGTTGGGTCACCGTCGAATTCTTGTCCGCGACGGTGCAAACGCGGGCTGGATCAACTACATGCTGAAAGACCGTCAGAAATCGGAGTTCGACGGTTTACTTGACTGCGTAATAATAAGTCGTTGCACAATCCAATTGCTGACGCGTAGACGTTCGTTGGAATGAACTCTTTGTGCAAAAGCCTGATAAGGCGGTTGGGTTAGCCAATCGCCTTGTTTTCCTCCTATGGCTGTCGCGCGCCACCCCGTAGCTCGCATCGCGCCGCCGGCGCCCGCGATCATCAGCGCCTCGCGCGCGCGAGTGGGGAGCAATAAAGGTGAACGAGGTGCCCGAACCCTAACCAGCTGCCCGAGCTACCGGGTTGCCGCACCGATCACTTTAGCGTCGACCTGCAGCCGCATCGGCGTGGTTGCTTGAAAATCTGACCTCGGAATTGGTTTCCGGCGCGGCGGCATGCTGGTCGATTGAATATGGTACTTCCATACCCATTGACTGGGTTCCTGCCGCATCGTCGATGAAGACGGCTGGATTGCGCGGGGTCTGATCGACGTAGAGCCGGAAAATATCGAAACGATTGTAATAACCTACCACATCGTGGAACTGTTTCGGCTCCACGCAGCGTGCGATGTCAATTTCTGCATAGGCGACGCCTTCGTCATCGGTCAAAACATCGCTCACCACTTCGCCCGTCGGGTCAATGATCATTGAAATCGCGCGCGGCGAGTTTTCGAGCGTCTGAATTGCGACCTCGTCGAAATTAGCCAGCGCCTGCCGCAATGACTGATCGAAACAGCCGGAGGCCACAACATTGAACACCTTGGCTTCGAAAGCATGGCTGCCCGCGCGGATTTCGATGGCGCGCCGCAAATTATAACCGCCGGCGTCACTCGCTGGCCGGGTCGGCCAGATCGGCGGATATGACGACAGGTGCACTTGTTCGCCTTGAGCCATCAGGGCGAAGCGCGCGAGCGGGTTGGTGTTTTCGCCACAGATCAACATGCCAATTCGGCCAATGTCTGTTTCGACGACACGTAGGCCACGCCCATCGCCGTTCGCCCAGATCAATTTCTCGTAGAATGTCGGCACTAATTTACGATGATGATTGAGAATTGAGCCGTCGGCGCCTATCAGAATATTTGAATTCCATAGGCAGCCGACGCTCGCGTCGGTCCCCTCGGTGATGCCGATCGACACAAAGACGCCGTGCCGACGAGCGGACCTCCTCAGCGTTGCGAGCTCCGGACCGTTGAGCCGCAGGGCCTCGGCGGCGAGTGCGGCAAAGAACCCATACGACTGAATTCGGTGCCTGGAGCCCGGCCCAAACTGGAAAGCCCGGAATGAAGGACTCTGGAAAGACAACAAGTTGGGCGCCATTGCGTGCCGCTTCTGCAATGAGATCGCAAGCCTTCTCGGTTGTCCTTGCTGCGTTGAGGAAGATAGACGCGGCATGACAAGCAGCAGCCTTGAAGCTCGGATATGCCACCGTCATCGAATGTGTCTCAATTTGTTTAGCCCTATTATCGCGGCGCCACCGTGCTGCGAACGATAAAATTCTGCACAGCGTCTTGCACGAATCCCGCGTGCCGTCACACGACCGTAACCTGGAGGCCGTAGATCGCGTTGCGCCGGCTGGCGAAAGGTTGAGGCTCGCCGCTCGCGGATATGGCGCATGACGCTAGCGTCGTATTTCCGCGCTGGTGCGGTGTCCACGACATTGCGAAGCGTTGCCAGGCTCTCCCGGTTGCCCGTTCAAGAGACGCAGGCCCATAGGTGGCACCGTCGACGGTGATACTTACTGTGCGAACCCCGCCGTCCGCCCAGGCCCAGCCCCAAATCTCGATCTCCCGAGAAAGTGCGATTGTCACGTCGGGCGCGGGCGCAACGATGACCGACTGCGGAGCGATCGACCAGACCGGTGTAGTTCGCCCGCTTTCCGGCAATCCACCGTTCGGCGAGGGATCGTTGTACCAACGCGTGGTGAAGGGGCCCGGCGCGCGCGGCTTTGCCAGCGTCAGGCGCGTGAGCCACTTCACACTGTTTGTGCCGTAGAATCCGGGCACTACGAGCCGTGCCGGAAACCCGTGTTCTGGCGTGAGCGCTGCATCATTCATCTCGTAGGCGATCAGAACGTCCGACGTCACGCGCTCGATCGGGAGATCCTTGACGTACGCGTTGACGTTGACACCGTCGAACTGGCCGAAGTCGGCGCCGGTCGACCAGACATACTTCGCGGCCGCGTGGGGTCGGCACGCCGAAAAGATATCGACAAGGCGAACACCGCCCCATTTAACGTTACATACGCGTTGTGTCGGCTCAGTTGGTTGCAAGGGGCTACCAGCGCACTGGTGCACGCTTGTCAATTCGACCCTAGGAAAACGCGAAATTTCGGCAAATGTGAGCGTGCGCGGGGATGAGACTAGCCCGTCGATCGTCAACCACCAATCCTCGCGCCTGATGCGCGGCACGCCAAAATGGCACAGCACGATCGTATCTTCAACACGGGTGATACGATCCCGCATCTGATGCGGCGCAAGCGGTAGGCGGCGGACGAACTGGTGCGGGTCGAGCTTCGCGCGGATCACAAGCAGCCTTTTTAAATATCTGCCGTCATCTTAGATCAGTCCGCCTTGCCGCCGTAACGGAAAAAGTACAAGTCAGGTTGCACAAATCTGCCATCAGCTTAAAGTTCGTTGAGAAAGGACGCGTCCTGTTCGAACAATCTATCGAGGAATCGGGTCAGCGCACGCACACGCCCCATAAACTGAATATCCTCGTGGACCGAAATATAGAGCTGTCGTTCGACCCTGATCCGGTCCGGCAGTACAGGTACCAGCCGCGGCTCTTTCTTGGCGGAAAAATAGGGTAGCAGCCCAAGCCCGCTTCCGGCAGCAATGGCATTCTGCTGAGCCGCCGTGCTGGAACTGCGGAACACCACATGCTCAGGTTCGAGCACATCGACGAGCAACCAATGGACCTTAGGATTCGCGACCTGATCGATGATGTAGTCGACGAAATGATAACTCGGCAGGTCTTCCACTGAACGTGGCATGCCGTAGCGTTCGAGGTAAGCGGCGGAGCTGAATAGTCCGAGCTTGAAAGACCCTGCCTTGCGCACACTGAGGCGGGAGCCGGCCGGCGGCACGAAGCTAATCGACACGTCAGCTTCGCGTTTGGTGAGGTTGATCAGGTGCCGTTCGGTCACCAGTTCGACCACGATGTGTGGGTGGATCGCATTGAACTCGGTGAGCTTCTCTGCGAGATAAAAAGCAGCGATGCCCTCCATGGTGGCGAGCCGGACGCGGCCGGACGGCTCGCTGGGAACCCCACCTATGGCTTCGACCACAGAAAGGCCGAGCGTCTCCATCTTCTCCGCGATCGCCAGCAGCCTATGACCGTCCTCGGTCAGCAGGAATCCGTCGGGTTTGCGCTCGAATAGTTTGACGGCGAGATCCTTCTCGAGCTCCGAAATTCGACGGCTCACGGTGGTATGATCGACTTTCAGGCGCCGCGCGGCGGGCATGAGCCTGCCCTGGCGCGCCAATTCCAGAAAAAACACCAAATCGTTCCAGTCGAACATGCGGACACCCAGCGAAGCCGATTCGCCCGCGAATCCCGCATCAGCGGCCCCAGCGGATCACGCGGCACCACCCGTTAAAACAAGCCGGCACAACGGCCGGGTCCTTGCATTCCCGCAACCGGACCTGCAAGTTTCTGCCCTAGGCCCCGCTCAACCTACCGTATTAGCGTGTGCTTGCTGGCACTAGGGGCTCAAGACGACGCGAGTAGTCTCGATCGAGTGTGACGAAATCGCCCCCCAGCGCATAGACCGGCGGAATTTTATCGGCAGTTTGGGTGTGGCCGCAACGCTTGGGGCCGGCGCCTATGTGGCCGCGCCGCGCGCGGCGAGCGCCGCCACAACGCCAAAAGGAAAAACTCCGACCGATCCGTTCAAGGTCGGTCACATGACCTTTCAATCGGGACCGGGAGCAGCGCTGGGAGCACCGGCCCTGAAGGGCCATACGCTAGCGGCCGAGGAGATCAATGCCGAAGGGGGATTTCTCGGGGCGCGCAAGATCGTGACCATTGCCGCCGATGAGGCCGCCGGTACCGATGCGAACGTCAAAGAGCTTAGAAGAATGAAGCTCGCGGACAACATCGATTGGTTCACGGGCGTGATCTCCGCCGGAGATACGGTGGCACTCGGCCCGGTCGCGGAGGAACTGGAGGTTCCGACCATCTTTACCGATGGGTGCACCGATCATCTGTTCGACGTCGTCGATAAGACACCGAAATTCGTATTTCGCGTCACGAACATCCTGTCTTCCGATGCCGTGTCATGCATGGTAGCTGCGTCGAAGACCTGGCCAAATGTAAAAAGGATTGCGCACATTCATCCCGACTACAACTTCGGGCGCATGCAATACGTCCACTCCAGGATAGCCGCCGAGAAGCTGTATCCCGGAAGTGAGATCGTGTCGGAGGGATGGCCAAAACTATTCGCCGGCGAATACACCGCGCACATCACTAAAACCATCGAGGCCAAGCCCGATCTGCTGGTGACCTCGCTGTGGGGCGGCGACTATGTGTCGTTCTACAAGCAGGCGCTGACGTTCGGCATGTTCGATAAGATGCACGTGATATCCAATATCGGGTTTGGGATCGAGCCGGGCGCGCTCGGCAAGGACCATCCCGAGGGCATCCTCGCCGGCGCTCATGCCAACTATCACTTCACCTATCCTCCGGGAAACGAGTGGCCGCTCAACAAGCAGTTCGTCGAGCGGTATCACGCGCGCTGGAACGAATACCCCAATTACGCCGCCGAGGGTGCGTACACCACCCTCTACCTGCTCAAGCACGCGATCGAGAAGGCCAACGATCTTCTCGGCGGCTGGCCGGAGCCAGCCCAGATCATTGCGATGCTCGAGGGCATGGTCATGGCGACGCCGGCAGGCTATCTGTACATCCGGCCGCAGGATCATTCGGGCTTCAAGCCGACGGTCGTGGGGTTCAGCAAGAACCTGCCGCAGTATCCGTTCCCGGTGTGGGACCCGGATCGAATCATCGTGCAGGACGTTCGCAATGTCTCGGCGCCGCCCGGGTGGCCGCGACCGGGCGAGGGACACGACGATCCGTCGGCGACCTATAATTGGATCAAGACCACCTGGCCGACACGTCCCGCGTGACCGCTTGGCGAGGAACGTTGAAAACGCCGTCGTGCCGGTTCGCCTCGGCGCGGCGTCCGTTGCGAGATCGCCTAGGCCCGCCGAGCCGTCGAAGGCGTTATCCGCTTCCCTGGTTGGCGTGGGAATCGTCGTGACATGGACGTCCTCGTCGTTCAGACGCTCAACGCGCTTTACTATGCCTCAGTGCTCTTTCTGATCGCATCTGGGCTGAGCCTCATCTACGGCGTCATGGGGATCGTCAATATGGCGCACGGCAGCCTGTTTGCGCTGGGTGCCTTCGTAACGGCGACAATTACACAATATGCGGCGGCGCACGTTCCGGCGCCTTTCCTGTTTCTCCTACTGCCGCTCGGCGCTATCGCGGTCGGCATTCTGGGTCTGCTGATCGAGCCAATTCTGCTGCGCAAACTCTACGCACGGGACGCGGAGGAGTATCCGCTGCTGATCACTTTCGGATTGCTGCTGATCCTGGAGGACGCGATGCGCTTTCTCTGGGGAGCCAATCCGATTTCCGCAAACATCCTTGTGAGATATTTGGGCAGCATCTCGATCCTGGGATCGTTATACCCAGTCTACGTCCTGTTCGTAATCGGGGTGGCGATCGCCACCGGATTGATGCTCTGGTTGTTCGTATATCGAAGCAAGTTCGGCATCATTCTGCGCGCGACCGCGCAGGACATGAAGATGGCTTCCGGCCTCGGCCTCGACGTCAGGCGCGTCTACATGCTGGCGTTTGCCGGCGGCTGCTTCTAGCCGGGCTGGGCGGGGCCGTCGTCGTGCCGTATCAGACGGCCGTGCTCGGCATGGGAATGGATGCTTTGATCCTGGCCTTCGTCGTCGTTGTGATCGGCGGACTGGGAAGTTTGAAGGGCGCCCTCGTCGGCGCGCTCATCGTCGGCGCAGTGCGCACTCTGGGTATTGAGTTCTTTCCCGAGACCGAATTGGCGGTACTTTACGTCATCGCCGCCGCGGTGCTGCTGGTGCGGCCGACCGGCCTGTTCGGAGTAAAGATATGAGCGGCGCCGGCGCGCGCGAATCGTCCGTCTTCCCGCGCCTTGCTGTTTTTACTCTTCTCTGTTGCGTCCTCCTCGCCGTTCCGCGCTTGGCAAATCCTTACCAGACACTGTTGCTGACCTACGGGCTGGTGATGGCGATCGCCGCGCTCGGCTTCAACCTGTTGCTGGGTTACACCGGACTTCTGTCCTTCGGGCACTCGGCGTTCTTCGGCACCGGGGCGTACACGGCGGCGCTGATGGCCAAATATCTCGGCGTCCATTCTATGGAGGCGTTCATCCTTGCCGGGCTCGCGGCCGCGTTCCTGATCTCCGCCTTGTTCGGATTCGTATGCGTGCGCCACACCCGGATTTTCTTTGCCATTCTTGTGATGGCGCTGTCGCAGGTCCTCTGGACGCTTGCCTACAAGTTCTATGGGATCACCAACGGCACTGACGGCCTCACCGTGCCGTTTCCGACACTGCTCGGCGGCAGCCTAACGTTCTCTGGAAGCGGCGCTTATCAAAGATTCATTCAGCAATATTACTATTACGTGGCGGTCCTGTTTCTGCTGAGTACGGCGGCAATGTGGATGATCACGCAGTCGCCATTCGGCAAGACGCTGCAGGCCATTCGCGATAATCAGACGCGGGCAGAATTTATCGGCATCCGCGTACGCCTGTTTCGCTGGATCGCCTTTCTCTTCTCCGGAACCTTTACCGGACTGGCCGGCGTGCTATGGCTGCCGCTCAACCGCCACGTAACGCCCGACGTCCTCTATTGGCCGTTCTCCGGCGAGATCGTTTTTCTCACCGTGCTTGGCGGATTTCGAAGCTTTGCCGGGCCCGTCGTCGGGGCCGTCGCGTTCAGCTATCTGAAAACCTATGCCGTCGCCTGGACGGAATACTGGCAGCTGCTGCTGGGCGTCGTTCTCATCGTTCTGGTCATGGTGCTGCCGACCGGCATAGTCGGCGCGCTGACATTGCTGACAACGAGGCTGCGGTGCCGCTTCTACAAACCAGGAATCTGACCAAGCGCTTTGGCGAGAGCCGCGCAGTCGACGGCGTCGACATCGTGGTCAACGACGGCGAATTTGTGTCCCTGATCGGATCAAACGGTGCCGGCAAAACCACACTTGTAAATCTCATCAGCGCCTACATGCAGCCCGATGCAGGGGAGATTTATTTCCGCGACCGGGACATCTGCCGGTTGTCGTCGATCGCGAGGATCAGAAGCGAAATCGCCAGAAGCTTTCAACTGGTCAGCCTGTTCGATACGTTCAGCGCGCTCGACAATGTCGCGCTGGCGATTTTTTCCCGCGAGGGCAAAAGCATCCGCCTTGCCGCGCCGGCGCAAAGCGACGCGAGCGTGCGCGACGAAGCGCGCGGCATTCTTAGCGAATTCGGATTGGAATCGCGGTCCCATGACGCCGCCGGAAAGCTTGCGCACGGTGAGCGCAAACTTCTTGACGTAGCCGTCGCTTATTCCCTGCGGCCGACCCTTCTGTTTTTGGATGAGCCGACCAGCGGCGTCAGCACGCACGACAAAAACAGCATCATGGACAGGATCACCGCAGTTGTTCGAGCGGGAAAGATCACCACGGTCACGATCGAGCACGACATGGACGTGGTCTTCAAATATTCCGACCGTATCATTGCCATGCACCAGGGACCCCATCCTAGCCGACGGCAGCCCGGACGCGATCCGCCCCAACAAGGAGGTCGCCGTTAACCTGCTTGGTACCGCGGCGACCATCTAGGCGGAACGATGCTGGAACTAAAGAACATCCACACCCATCGCGGCACGTTCACGTGCTCAACGCGCTGTCGATCAGCGTCAGGGATCACGAGGTGGTTTGCCTTGTCGGCCGCAACGGCTCCGGCAAAACCACCGTGGCCGAGACCATAATGGGCTACCTTCCCGCACGGGCTGGCCAAATTATCCTGCACGGAGAAGATATCACGGCGTTACCGCCGTATCGGCGCGCCCGCCGCGGAATAGGCTATGCGCCGGACTATTCCGGCGTTTTCACCGAGTTGACGGTCGCCGAAAACCTCACCATCAGCGAACTGGCGATGGCTGGCTCCGCGCCGAACCGCAAGACCAGCAAAGAGCACGTCTTGTCGATCTTTCCGGAAATTCAAGATTTCCTCCATCAGCCCGGGCGCAATCTGAGCGGCGGCCGCGAAAAATGGTTGCGATCGCTCGAGCCATAGCCCTCTCTCCTTCGCTCCTGTTGCTGGACGAAGCGTTCGAAGGCCTAGCGCCGGTCGTGGTTTCACGTTTCACCGAAGCGGTGGAGAAGATCAAGGCGCTGGGGATTTCCCTGTTGATGACCGAGTCGCATTTGGCGGCCGCTGCTCGTGTCGCCGATCGAATCATATGCCATTGATCGTGGAGAAATCATTTTCAATGGCACGGCGGATGATTTCCGACAGAACAGCAGATTTTCAAGACCATCAGCGGTTGATGACGACTGCTTCCGTCGTGCCTCAATCCAAGCCTCCAGCTCCTCGATCGTCCGTTCGATGACCCCCAAGCCGCCTTGCCGGAATGAAGCGTCGCGGGCGTCGAGGCCGAACGGAGCAAGCGGCTCGGAATGATACCTTGGTCCCGTCGGCCGCCAGCAGCGCGAGATAGCGCTCGGCGAAACCGGGTCTTTTCGCGGTCAACGATAAGCGTTGCGTTGACTGTTGGATGTGGAAGCAATGGAATTTTGCACGACCATTTTTGCCCTTTCATACGACCGTGACCGCCATGACCATGCTGTTGCGATCGGTGTTGGCGAAGCGTGTCGGCCTAGCTCCAGCGCCCGCGGCCGCCGCCGGTGCCGCCGATCAGGTAAAAAAGCAAAAAGAAAAAATCGCGGCCAATTCGCCTCGCCGCTCGGCTCCAGCCTCGCGCGCGCGAAAGATGAGAAAGACCCCCCTCGCCGAATTGTTGAAACCGGATGGCTGTCGCGCGCCACCCCGTAGCTCGAATCGCGCCGCCGGCGCCCGCGATCATCAGCGCCTCGCGCGCGCGAGTGTGTGAGAGAAATGGTGAACGCGGGAATTGCCTCCGCTGTTGGCCGCGATCTGAAAGGCAAGATCTCGCTGGCCCTGTACGTGATCGCTGTTCCGCTCGCCTTCGTGCGCCCCTGGATTGCGATCGGACAGTACCTTGCAATCGCGATTGCCTGGTTCGTGCCCGATCGGCGCATCGAGTCACTCGAAAAATCTTGACCGCTGTGAGTGGGATTCAAGCACGGTTAATCAGGCGGGCTGCAGCGGTTTCTGCTGGCTACACATGGTTTGCATGGCTTTCTGCATATCGGCTGACGCCACGTCGCGCACATGTGTTGCCATCGACTAGCGATGACCGAACGGATCTTCAAGCTGGCCATAACGATCGCCCCAAAACATGTCTGTGACAGACATAGTTATCCTGGCGCCGGCCTTCACGGCGTGCGCGGCAGCGGCATCGACATCCGGAACATACAGATGGATGGCGACTGGCGAGCCTTTCAGAGACTTCGGTCCGAGCGCCCCTTGTTCGGGCATCTCGTCAACCAGCATCACAGTCGAGTCGCCAATGCCGATGCTGGCATGCATGAGCCTGCCGCCAGGCCCGGGCAATCGCGATATCTCCGTTGCATTGAATGCCTTCTTGTAGAATTCAATCGCTTCGGCCGCGCCCGCGCAAATCAGGTTCGGTGTCACCGCATGCATTCCATCAGGAATGGCCTTGGTCGTGCTCATCGCCGTTGCTCCTTGTGTTGATGTTTCCCGAGTGGTCAAAAGTCGGAATTTTTTCGAACTTAATCACGCACGGGCATAGTAACTTCGGCCTTCTGCCGGCGTCCGCCTCGAAAAGCTGTCCGCACGCGATGGGGGAAAATGACAAACCGCCGATCAAGGGCCGCGAGATGCTGGCCGATCGGGAGCGCAGAATGCTCGCCTCCGTTGGCGGCGTAACGACGACGCGGTTGGGACCGCCGCTGCTGGACGGAGATCACGCCGCGATCCGCTGGCGCTTCGAATTCACGGCGAAAGACGGTTCGGTCCGCGTGATGGAGGAAGTAGCGTGGCAAACCTGGCGCGGAGAACAACTGATCGAGGAACATTTCTTCTACGATCCCGCGCAGATGAGCAGAGGGTCGCGTGCCGCAGGCGCAGCCGGATAATCCGAAGATGGAAACCCAAGCAATCGGCCGAAAGGTACTTTTGAGCATCGCGGCCGGGCCGGTTTCGGCCAATTCGCGAACAATTTGGTTCGCAACGGATGTCGCTGGGTGGCGGCGAGTGTCGTGTTGGTCGTGCCGCGGCGCCTTGGGACCATCATCGCCGGCGCCGCGCCGAATCTTCGGCGATCGATCGGCACCAACAAACCATCGACGTCGGCGGCCGGCGACCGTCCATTGCCACGCACAGCGCCGCACAAGCTGCTGGCGCAGGTCGAGCACCCCGCAGGTCGATCTCACATGCTCGTCGCTGTCCACGGGCTCGCGCTGCGCTCAGCGAGCGATGCCATAAGAGCCCCCCTCACCGAATTGTTGAAACCGTATGGCTGTCGCGCGCCACCCCGAGCTCGCATCGCGCCGCCGGCGCCCGCCATCATCAGCACCTCGCGCGCGCGAGTCGCCCGCCGCTGCGCGCGCAACAGCCCGGCGATCAACCGGCGACCCCGTACCTCGCTGCGCCGGCGACCGCCGACATCATCATCGGCCCAATCGCCCGAGCTCCATCGATCGCCCCCAACCGCCATCACTAAAATGGAATCGGCGCCAGCAGCAGAGGCAGCAGGTGTCGTTCGGCGCATTCATCAAAAACAACAACCGCCGGCCGGGCCAGACGCACAGCCACAATTCTCCGGACTGCCGCCAATGGGTAAAGTCCGGCCCGAAAATCAGAGCGAGCACACGCCGGTGAGGCGCGGTTCCGCAATGGACACGCTACCGTCCGAGCAATAAGCTTGCTCCGAGATTGGGCCCCGGTGGCTTATCACCCGTTTGAGCGAGAACAACATCGTGACTTCATTGTTAAGTGCACGGGCTAGGACTTCTCAACGCGAAGGTCGGGGCTATCGCCTTGGCAGCGGCCTCATTCGCAATTTTGCTATTGTCGCATTTCGGGGCCCCATTGTCGCCATTGCGGCTTCTGTCCCTGGCATTGGTCGCCTTCGCGATCTGGGCTTTTTGCGACGAGATGGGCATACATAAGCCGCTCAATCGCGCCGGCTTCGTCTTCTTCACACTCGCAATCCTTGCCAGGACACAGACTATACTTGGTGTCTCAAACGAGGTTCTAGCCCGGTACTATCTGCTGTATACGACCTTTATGTTGTCGGCGATCTTGCTGTGGTCTGTTGCATTTCTTCACAGGGAGCAAACGCTAAAAGTTCTCGGAACGGTGGGTATTGCGGGAAGCGTTGCTACACTTGCCTTATTGATTGCAGGGCATCTCGCAGTCGGGGCTGGAGCAATGCTCGGCGTCGGGGCGATGCTGGCAGCAACGAATGGATCTGCGCCGAGGGATCTCTCGTTCGTTTCATTCATTGAACGCATGTTTGGATTCTGGGGATATGTGACAGCGTGGCTGCTCTGGCGTGGTCATATTCAGCAGTCTCCGCCGGCGACTAGTTAATTGATTATCTGCTGTTCTTCCAAAGCGCTCACCGATACAGGCCGCAGCCACGCTGCGATTACTGATGAGGGGACATAGGCTTTGTGTTGGCCGGTGTGGCTATTGGCCCTAAAGCGGTCCGTTGGTATCAGGAGTGGTTCGGCGCTTAGCAAAAGCCAGTGAATACAATCAATCAAGTCCCTTCTACCCCGGTTCTAATTGCCGCGCCTCACGCAGATAGCCCACGGACCATCGCGCACATGTGAGCACGCAGCGCTTCTACATCGATAGATTGCGTCTGGTCCGCGATCGCCGTCTGCAGGAGTGAGCTGCAAGCCATCACGATGAGCAGCGCGAGCAAATGTTCATCGTGAAATGATGCGTCGCGGCAGCTTTGCAAGTTTCTGGCCACAAACCCGGCAGCTTTGGCCGCCGCCGTCCTTACGAGCTTCGCATCGCCGAATTCCGCGAGCGGCTCATGCATCGCGCGCGAAACTCTGATACGCCTCCACTTCGCCGCAATGAATGCGTCCACGAGCTCTGCTGCTAGTTCCTCGAGCGATCGTCCGTTGAGATCCTGACAACTTCGCTCGATCGAGCAAACAAGCTCATCGAGGTACCGCTCGATCACGGACATGATTAGAGACTGTCGGTTGGGAAAGTACTGATAGAGGGTGCCGACCGACACGCCGGCTCGCTCCGCGACCCTTGTGGTCGTCAACTTCCGATAACCCACTGCAAGCAAAACCTGAATGCTGGCCTCAAAAAGCGCCGCAACGGTCGCCTCGGAACGTGCCTGAACTGGCCGTTTTCGGGGGCTCAACAGACTTTGCGGCCTTGAAGCCACGAATGCGAATTCCTCAAAACCGAAGGAAGCTTCATATTAGCGGGCGAGCAAGCTTTGGCAAGAATGGATCAGGACAGAGCGAAATGCAGAGCAGCAGCGTCAATAGTTGGACGATGGTGACCGGCGGGACGGGCGGGATCGGCAAAGCCCTGATCGCGCGCCTTACGACTAGAGGGCACAACGTTATTGCAACCGCACGTCAACCAGAGCGCATACCTATTGCTCGCGGGCCGGGTCGCGTTGCCGCCGTTCACCTGGACATGGAGCACCCCGAAACGATGACGACCGCCGCACGCGATGTGGCGCGAATTGTTGGAGATGGGGAACTTTCCGCGTTGGTCAATATGGCCGGTGTCATCGTCGAAGGGCCGCTTGAGACGATCCCACCAGCAGAATTGCGGCGCCAACTTGAGATCAACGTTGTGGGCCCGTTTGCTCTTACTCAGGCGCTGTTGCCGTTGCTAAAACGAGCGCGGGGCAAAGTCGTGAACATCGGGGCGATCTCGGCGCACCTCACAGTCCCATTCTATGGGCCCATCGCAGCGTCCAAGTCCGCGCTCGCCTCACTCAACGATGCCATGCGTTTGGAATTCGCGCAGTATGGCGTGGACGTGATCCTAATCGAACCTGGCGCAATGAAGACCGAAATCTTCTCGACCTCTCGGGCGACGCGAGACGCCAATTTGCGGGCATTGCCAGAGCAGGAGCGCCACTACCGCCCCGCTCTGATCCAAATGGATCGCGCCTTCGAAAAAGCCGGAGCGGATGATCCGGAGGTCGTTGTCGACGCCGTGATCGAAGCCATTTTCGAGAAGCGCCCTAAGCCAAAAGTGGTGGTCGGCAAAGGAACCAGCGCATTGCTTGTGCTGTCGCGTGTTCCCGTTCGCACACGAGACAAGTTGGTGAAGAGCGCCCTTGGCCTGACCGCTGCGCTCAAGCCGGCGTCCTAATGGCCTTTCTTGTCGAACGAGGGTCTGCGGCCCCCAAACGGCGACCACGATCCCGGCCACAACGGCCATGATCGCGCCGGTGACGCCAGGATTAAAGAACGACCCCTGCACCGGGTACAGCTGCCAACCAAGGTTTAGAGTGGTGTGGAAGAGAACTGTCGCGAACACGCTTTTACCGGTGTTGTTGTCGAGCCAGACAATGATTACACGCGCCGCAACTGTCTCAACCGACCACCCGACGATCCAATCTGCGGATCGGTGGACCTGCGCCAGCGCTATGAAGTGGTAGACTGCCTAAACACTGCCCAAGACGATGCGTGCCGTGAGCGCTCCCCAGCGACGCTGCATTGGGTCGATGACATATCCGGACCCCCACTGTCAGTGCTGCAGATTTTCCGATCTTTTGTAGATGACCCCGTACCTCGTTGCGATCGCCGGCGCCAGCCGACATCGTCGATCGCCCCGATCGGCCGAGCTCCATCGTCGCCCCGAACTCTGCGAACAGCAATCCGCTAAAAAGAAATGCCGACGTCGACCAGCAGCCGCAGCGCCGGCTCGAGCCGGTCGTTCTGCTCGGCGCGGCTCGGTCTCGCAGCGCGCTGGAATCGGCGGCGCCTCGCGCGCGCGCGTGAGGACAGAGAGTATGAGTAACGCACGCTGCCCCCGCCGCTTCGCGCAACAGCCCGGCGATCAACCGGTGACCCGGTAGCTGAGCAACAACCGACGCGCCCACCGTCCGAGCTCCAGCATTTTCCACTAAAACGGAATCGGCGCCGGCAGCAGGTGTCGTTCGGCGCGCGGCCGCGCTAAGGGATAAAGTCCACGATCGCGGCAGCCGGAAATTCGGGAGAGAGAGCACGGCGTAGAGGCATCGGCCGCGGCGGCGCCGAGCCGACCGCCGGCGCCGCTGCCAAGCGAAGCCGACCTCATTATCATCGGTTCACAGCGGACATGGTCAACGCTGGATGATGTCGTAAGGGTAGCGAATAGGGTCTACGCGCGCACGAGGCTGGGCGGCGCGATGCCGACCCGTAGGGGGATGCAATCCAACCGATGAAACTTACAGCTGTACGCGCAAGGCGTGGGCGAGCTCACCGACGATACCGCGGCGGAACGCCAGCACGCAGACCACGAAGATCGCGCCCTAAATCACCAGCACCCACTGGCCGAACGGGGCGAGATAGCTCTGCATGGCGACGACCAGAAATGCGCCAACGACCGGCCCGAACACCGTGCCGAGACCGCCGAGCAGCGTCATCAACAAGACATCGCCCGACATGGTCCAGTGCACGTCGGTGAGCGAGGCGACCTGAAAGACGAGCGCTTTCACCGAACCGGCCAGTCCCGCCAGTGTCGCGGAGAGCACGAAGGCGACGAGCTTATAGCGCTCGACGTTGTAGCCGAGCGAGACGGTGCGCTGCTCATTCTCGCGGATCGCCTTGAGAACCTCGCCGAACGGCGAGTTAATGATCCGATAGACGAGCAGCAAACCGGCGAGCACGACGACCAGGACGAACAGGTACATCGTCATTTCGCCGTTGAGATCGAAAATCCCGAAGAGGCGGCCGCGTGGCACTCCTTGGATGCCGTCCTCGCCGCCGGTGAATTTCGCCTGCAAGGCGAAGAAAAACATCATCTGCGCGAGCGCCAGCGTGATCATCGCGAAATAGATGCCCTGGCGGCGAATGGCGAGGCCGCCGGCGACTAGGCCGAGGACCGCGGCCGTCGTCGTGCCGATAAAGATCGCAAATTCCGGCGGCAAACCCCAGACCTTGGCGGCGTGCGCGGTGAGATAGCTGGCCCAGCCGAAGAACATGGCATGGCCAAACGACACCAGGCCGACATAGCCGATCAGCAGATTGAAGGCGCAGGCGAACAAGGCAAAGCACAGCGCCTTCATGAGAAAGATCGGGTAGATCACGAACGGCGCCACGATCAGCAACGCCACCGTCACCGCGAACGCCACGCCCAAGCTCCGCGCCGTCTCCCGACGGCGTGCCGGCACTAACGGATCAAGCACGCGTTCCGTCATGCGGTCCGTCCAAAGAAGCCGGCCGGTCGAAGCAGCAGCACGATCGCCATGATGACGAAGATCACCGTGTTCGAGGCTTCGGGATAGAACACCTTGGTCAGGCCCTCAACGATGCCCAGCGTAAAGCCGGTGAGGATGGCGCCCATAATCGAGCCCATGCCGCCAATCACCACGACCGCGAACACCACAATGATCAGGTCGGAGCCCATCTGCGGCGAGACATTGTAGATCGGCGCGGCCATGACCCCGGCAAGCGCCGCCAGCCCGACCCCGAAGCCATAGGTCAGCGTCACCATGCGCGGCACATTGATGCCGAAGGCCCGCACCAGCACTGGATTTTCCGTGGCGGCGCGCAGATAAGAACCCAGCCGCGTGCGCTCGATAGCAAACCAGGTCGCCAGACATACCGCGAGCGACAGCACGATGACCCAGGCGCGATAGTTTGGCAGGAACATGAAACCGAGATTGTGGCCGCCTTGCAACGAATCCGGCACTTGATAGGGCAAGCCGGAAGAGCCGTAAGAGTTACGGAACACGCCCTCAATGACAATCGCCAGCCCGAACGTGAGCAAAAGCCCGTAAAGCGGATCGAGCTTGCGCAGATGTTTTAGAAACAACCGCTCAACGAGAACGCCGGTACCGCCGACCACGATCGGGGCGATCACCAATGCTGCCCAATAACCGATGCCGGCGCGTTGCAGCAACAGATAGGCGGCGAACGCGCCCATCATGTACTGCGCACCGTGGGCAAAATTGATGATATTGAGCATGCCGAAGATGACGGCGAGCCCGAGGCTCAATAGCGCATAGAACGAACCGTTGATGAGGCCGAGCAGCAACTGCCCGAACAGTGCCTGCGAAGGGATGCCGAAAATTTCGAACATGAGATCGTTTCCACTACCCTCCTTCGACGCGGTGGGTCGAACCGCGTTGGGCGGCTCTGCGCTATCAAACCCCGAGATAATCGTGCAGTTTTTCCGTGTTGGCCTCGAGTTCGCCGGCCGCGAAGTGGTCGACGATCCGGCCATGTTCCATGACGTAGTAGCGGTCGGCAAGGGTGGCGGCGAAATGAAAATTCTGCTCGACCAGCAGAATCGTGAAACCCTGCGCCTTGAGCATGCTGATCGTGCGGCCGATCTGCTCGATGATAACCGGAGCTAGTCCCTCGGTCGGCTCATCGAGCAGCAAGAGCCGCGCGCCAGTGCGCAGAATGCGGCCGATCGCCAGCATTTGCTGCTCACCGCCGGAGAGCTTGGTGCCCTGGCTGCCGAGCCGCTCGCGCAGATTGGGGAACAGCTCGAAAATTCGGTCGAGATCCAGCCCGCCGGGGCGCACCTGCGGCGGCAGCAGCAGGTTCTCCTTGACGTCCAGGCTGGCGAAGATGCCGCGTTCTTCTGGACAGAAGGCGATCCCGCAGCGTGCAATCGCGTCGGAAGGAAGGCCGATCAGCTCTTTGCCGTCGAAGCGCACCGAGCCGGTACGCTGCTCGATGATGCCCATGATGGCCTTGAGGGTTGTCGTCTTGCCGACCCCGTTGCGTCCGAGCAGGGTGACCACCTCCCCTGGCCGCACATCGAAGGTGACGCCATGCAGGACGTGCGATTCGCCGTACCAAGCCTCAAGTTCCTTCACGGAGAGAAGGGCGCGCCCGTCAGACATGACCGGTCCCGAGATAAGCCTCACGCACGGCTGGATCGGCCGATACCGTCTTGTAATCGCCCTCCGCCAGAATCTGGCCGCGGGTCAGCACCGTGATGCGGTCGCAAAGATCGGCGACCACGCTGAGATTGTGCTCGACCATGAGCACGGTGCGATCGGCGGCTACCGATTTGATCAGTGCGCTGATGCGAACGATGTCCTCGCGCCCCATGCCGGCCATCGGCTCGTCGAGCAGCAGTAGTTCGGGCTCCAGCGCGAGCGTGGTTGCGATTTCGAGCGCCCGCTTGCGGCCGTACGGCAGCTCAACCGCGAGCGCGTCCATGTAGGGCGCAAGCCCGACATCGCCGATAAGCGTTATCGCGCGGTCGTCGAGCGCATGCAGCACGCGCTTGGAGTGCCAGAAATCGAAGGAATGGCCGCGCCGGCGCTGCAGCGCGATGCGCACGTTCTCTAGCACAGTCAGGTGCGGAAAGACCGCCGAGATTTGAAACGAGCGGCCCAGCCCCAGGCGCGCGACATCGGCCGGCTTGAGCGCGGTGATGTCGCGTCCATCGAACACGATGCGCCCGCGCGTCGGCGACAGAAACTTGGTGAGGAGATTGAAACACGTCGTCTTGCCGGCGCCGTTCGGCCCGATCAGGGCGTGGATGCTGCCGCTCTTTACGCGCAGGTTCACGGAACGAACCGCGACGAAACCGGCAAATTCCTTGGTCAGGTCTTCCGTCTCGAGGATCGGATTTTCACGCACGACTTCCCCCCAAGGGGCCATTCTCGGCGGCTTCCGCCGACATTCCGGGCTGCGCCGGTTGAGAAACAGCAATCTTCTGCGGCGGACCAGGCCACGAGGCGCGCAGAGCCGCCTCGAGGCCTCGGGACGAACAGCGTCAGCCGTGCACCAGCGGGCAATTTCCGTTCTTGAGCGGCCTGAATGCCTGATCTGGCGGAATAGTCGCCAGGATCTTGAAGTAATCGAAGGGGTACTTCGATTCGGCGGGCGATTTGACCTCTTCGAGATACATGTCGCGCATCACCCGGCCATCCTCACGGATCCAGCCGTCCTTGGTCATGAAATCGTTGATTTTCATCTTGCGCATCTGCGCGGCGACCTTGTCGGTGTCGTCAGTGCCGGCGGCTTGGATCGCCTTGAGGTAGTGAGCCACTTCGCTGTAAATGCCGGCCTGGATGTAGGTCGGCGGCAAGCCGTTGTGATTCTTGGCCATGAACCGCTTGGCGAAGGCTCGGGACGCATCGTCCTTGTCCCAATACCAGGCCGAAGTGATGACCAAGCCTTGCGCGGTCTTCAAACCCAGCGAGTGGATATCGGTGAGAAAGACGAGCAGTCCCGCAAGTTTCTGGCCGCCGGCCACAATGCCGAATTCGGAAGCTTGCTTGATCGAATTGATGGTATCACCGCCGGCATTGGCGAGGCCAATGACCTTCGCCTTGGAGGCCTGGGCCTGGAGCAGGAACGAAGAGAAATCCTGTGTGTTGAGGGGAGCGTTGACCGAACCAAGCACCTTGCCGCCCGCGGCCTTGACGGCATCGCCGGTATCGCGCTCGAGGGCATGGCCGAAGGCGTAATCGGCCGCGATAAAGAACCAGGTGTCACCACCTTGTTTGACCAGGGCACCGCCGGTGCCGTGGGCGAGTGCGTAGGTGTCGTAAGTCCACTGGAAGCCGTAGGGTGAACAGGCCTTTCCGGTCAGGTCCGAAGATGCCGGCCCCGACATCAGGAAAATCCGCTTCTTCTCGCGCGTGATTTCCTGGATCGCCAGGGCCACAGACGACGTCGGCACGTCGACGATGGCGTCGACATGGTCGGTATCGATCCATTGGCGCGCAATGGCGGCACCGATGTCGGGCTTGTTCTGATGGTCGCCGGAGATGACCTCGATCGGGGCGCCCAGCACCTTGCCGCCAAAGTCCTCCACCGCCATTTGCGCGGCGAGAAGCCCGCCCCTGCCGGAGGCATCGGCGTAGAGGCTCGACATATCATTTAGCACGCCGAGCTTGACGACCCCGTCCGAGACCTGGGCCAAGGCTGCTCCGCAACCAAAAATGCTTATAGCGATCATCAAGCCAAATAAGCGCTTCATGTGCTCCTCCTAGATGCAGGGACCGACATCAGGTCCCAATTCGCGCCAAAGCTGTCGTTGTCATTGGTTACGCTCCCTCATTTGCGGATATTTAATTGCGAACAATCTCACGCCATGCTCAGCAGACACCCGATCGCGGCGGCTGCTGCGATCTACAACCCATCGGACGCGTCGCGACCCCTCGACGATTTTTGTTTGTCGCTGAGCCCAATGATTGGCCTGCAACGCAGCCTGAGTGGTAGCCCGCCTATTTCAAAGCTCAGATACGGCTCTGTGGCTTCGGATACCCGCAACAACCAAGTCGCCGCCTCGAACTAGTCCAAGCCTCAACGCTAGTACGGACGGCCTTCGGTGTCGCCTATCTAAGGTTAGGTTTATTCGCCAGCCGCTTTCAATCCGGAAATTTTATAATTCGTTGCCCGTATACTTCTGGATGTCAGACTCATTAACCTGAGGCATTTGGGAGCAGACAGACTGCCAGTATGTCCTGCTACGAATCCATCGCCAGGAAGCGGGCAACAATGGCAGCGACCTCTTTCGCTCTTGAAATGATAAATAGGTGGCCATCGTCGATGACGTGCAGCTCCGCGCGCCGAATGAGTATGGAAAGAATCTTTGCGTTAACGAGCGGTACGATCGGGTCGTCGATCCCATGCATGATGAGTGTCGGCTGTGTCAGCAGCCGAAGCCAGGGGAGGCTCGTCCAACCCGACACTGCCATTAATTGATACAGATACCCGCGATAGCTGGGTGCCTGGATCGCGCGGTTGTGGTTGCGGATCAGCTCGGGATTATGGCGGTAGGCGCCGCCATAAATCTCACCGCCGAACTTGCGGAGAAATTGTGGATCGGCGTATCGGCGAGGGCTCAGAAGCTTGGTGAGAACGCTGAGCCTACCGGGAACCATCAAGACGCCCGGGGAGGTCGAAGCCAACACGAGCTTGCGGCAGCGCTTCGGAAACTGGAAGGCGAACGTCTGGGCCAGAGTGCCGCCCCATGAAATGCCGAGCGCGTCCACCGGTTCATTGTAACCCAGTACATCAAGAAGCCTGTGCACAAGCCGTGCAAAACCGGGGAGACGATAAGGCAATAGGGGGGCACGAGAGCCGCCAGTGCCCGGAACATCAAAAGTAATAACTTCAAGGTCGGGCAACGCTGATATGAAGGGCGCGATCAATTCCAGGCTTGCACCGATGCCGTTAAGGACGAGCAGCGGCGGAAAATGCGATGCGCCCACGCGAATGCCCACCCGGAAATGTTGGCCCTCCATCGTCACGTGTCGAATATCCATGGTTAAGACCAAAGCCTGATGGCCCGCCTGCTAAGTCCAAATGTACGAATGCCGAAGCTCGCGCCCTGCCGGCCTTGGCCCAACGGGCCTAACTCTCATTCACATACGTTCCGGGCGCCTTGGTACTTGGTTTGAAAAGGTCATTCCCCAATCGTTCCGGAGCGACCCGGATTTCTCCTGATCGCTCGGCAAGCCATGATCGCCAGTATTCCCACCACGATCCCGGTGTCGGTGTGGCCCTTGACAGCCATTCGTCAGCTTGTGGAGCGAGCTTGGGGTTGACAAAGAACTTCCCCTTCTTGTTCCCGATTGGGTTGATCAGGGTCTGGATATGGCCGCTGGAACTGAGGAGAAACTCGTTGCTGCCGCCCAAAGCCTGCGCCATCCGGTAGACGCCCTTCCAGGGTGTGATGTGATCAGTGAAACCTGCGATAATCAGTTTGTCGCAAGTGATCCGCGCCATATCAATTGGAGTGTCTAGGACCTTTAGCTGGCCGGGCTGCAGCAGCCAGTTGTTGGCAAAGATGTCGACGAGCGTGCTGTGAAACTTCGCGGGTAAGCGGGTGGTATCGTTGTTCCAATAAAGGATGTCGAATGCGGGTGGGTCATTGCCCATAAGATAGTTGTTGATCCAATAGTTCCAGATTAGATCGTTTGGCCGCATCCACGCAAAAACACGGCCCATTTCGCGTCCTTCCAGGACGCCCCTGCGCGTCGTCTCCAACTTGGCAGCAGCAATCGTCTCGGGGGTGGCAAACAATCCAAGCTGAGTATCTGTGCTACCTCCGATCACGGCAACCATCAGTGTCATCGCATAGATCAGTGGTTCGTGCCGAGCCGCAAGCACGCTTGCCAAGATCGTTGCGGTCATCGCGCCCGAGCAGGCCGCATGCACGATGACGTCGGGCGATTGCGTGATAGTTTGGATCGCCTCTATAGCTTGTCGAATAGACGCAACGTAAGTCTCCATGTCCCAATCGCGCTGAGAGGCAGTTGGATTGCGCCAGCTGATCGCAAAAACCTGGAATTGGCTTTTGGTAAGGTGCTCGACAATGCTGCGCGCTGGTGAAAGATCGAAAAGGTAGAATTTGTTTATCTGCGGAGGCACGATCAAATGCGGCCGCGCGTGCACGGATTCGGTTGTCGGGGAATATTGGACAAGCTCCAGGACGGGGGTCGTGAGCACTACGGCGCCGTGGGAAAGCGCTAGATTATCTCCTAGTTTGAATGCCGTCTTGTCGACCTGCGACGGCATCCATTCATTGGTGACGATATCCGTCAGCATATTCTTCATGCCGGCCAGCAGATTCGCTCCACGGTTCTCCAATGTCTTCTTGAGCGCGGCCGGATTGCCAAACAGCATGTTTGGCGGCGCAACCGCATCCATCAGCAACGACACCACGAAGCGGACCCGCTGTTTTGTGCGCTCACCAAGTGCCGACTGGTCAACGAATTGAAGTAACGAATTTGTCCACGCAAGATAGGTCTGCAAGTACATTCGGTAGATCGGATTCTCTTGCCAGGCAGGATCGGCAAACCGCTTGTCGCCTGGCGCTGGCGAAAGCTTTGAGCTACCCGCCACTATTGCAATGCATTCTCGCAAAAATGCCGCCTGTTGCTCCACAACCATGGCCGGATGCTGTCCGACTTGATTAGCGAGTTCTTGAAGCGCGGCCATGATGTCCTGTGGCCGAACCCCGATGAAGGGGTTGGGGCCGAGGATGCCGTCGGTGGCGCTCTCAACGAGCTCCCGTGTACCGTCCGGGTCAACGACAGGATTGTCGCCGCTATCCATAAAACTGTGTCACCTTCCGTTTGCGTTTCCGCACCCAACCAGGACCAGCGCCACTGCGATCAAAGCTGGCTTTTCTTCGCCCTCAATTTCGACTGTGTTATTCGTTCGTAGCAAGATCCACCCATCAGCCCTTGGTTCAACCGAGAGCAAATTGATTCGATTGCGCACACGAGTGCCCGCTTTGACCGGAGCAACGAAGCGGACGCGCTCGAGGCCGTAGTTGACAGCTTGTTCGATGTGTGCCGGCCGGACGAAGACGTTGAGAGCCGTCGCCGCAAGCAACGACAATGTGAGGTATCCGTGCGCAATGGGGCCGCCGTATGGACTTTCAGTAGACGCGCGTTCGACATCGACGTGAATCCATTGGTCGTCATCCGTGCAATCCGCAAACTGGTTAATTCGCTTCTGGTCGATAGCGATCCAGTCGGAAACACCGAGCTCACGGCCGACAAATGAGCCGATGTTTTCGAGATTGAGGATTTGATGTTGTTCCGGTGCAATCATTTCGTGAGTGGGTTGCTGTTTTTTCGACAAGCGCCGCTTTTCCGAGCACCTTCTGGGGCGGTTAGCGGGGGTTATTGACTGTACTGTTCGCGCAAAAGCTTCTTGTCGAGCTTGCCAACGCTAGTCTTTGGTAGCGCGGGCACGAATACGACCCGATCCGGCACCGCATAGCGCGAGATGATGCCTCGGCTAGCGTATTCTTGCAGACGCGACTTAATCTCACTGTCGCTCACCGAATAGCCCTCCTTTGGGGCCACGACAGCCAGAGGACGTTCGGTCCACTTTGGGTCAGGAATCCCGATCACCGCGACTTCGCGTACCCCGGGGTGCTTGAGGATCAGATCTTCAACATCGAGGGAGGATACCCACTCGCCGCCGGTCTTGATTACGTCCTTGAGACGATCGGTGATCTTGAGATAGCCATCGGCATCGATCACACCGATATCTCCCGTGTGTAACCATCCGCCGGCCCATAACTTCTCTGAATTCACAGGATCATGCAGATAACCCTGCGTTAGCCACGGCGCGCGTGCGACGATTTCGCCCTGCGCCACTCCATCATGCGGAACGTCCTTCATTTCGAAATCAACGACCCGGATATTGACCAGGGGGATCGGTCGTCCCGTCTTGGTTCGTACTTCAACCTGTCGATCGATATCCCAAGTTTCGTATTCAAGCTTGAGATGCGACAAGGTGAGTATCGGACAGGTTTCGGACATTCCATATCCGGTCACGATGTCAATTCCGCGCTGCAAGGCTTCCTTGGCCAAGGCTTGCGGCAGCGCAGCCCCGCCGATGATGACTTTCCAACCATTTAACACTCCATCCTGCGATTTCGGATTGGCCAGAATCATTTGCAGGATGGTCGGCACGCAGTGCGAAAACGTGACCTTCTCGCGACGGATCAGGTCTAGCAGAAGGTCGGGCGAGTATCTTCCCGGATAGACTTGCTTGAGGCCGAGCGTGGTCGCGACGTACGGGAAGCCCCATGCATGCACGTGAAACATGGGCGTAACCGGCATATACACGTCGCCATCATTAAGCCGGCCATGTCCGGTGCCGGTTATCGCGCCTCGAACGGTGATCGTGTGCAGTACAAGCTGCCGATGGCTAAAATAGACGCCCTTGGGAAGACCTGTGGTGCCGGTGGTGTAGAACGTTGTTGCCCGCGCGTTTTCGTCGAGATCGGGAAAGTCGAATTGTGGATCGGCGTCGTTGAGTAGCGTCTCGTAGTCGCTGGTCAATGGCAGAGTCGTTTTAGGCTTGTCGCCAAAATCGTCGATCCGAATCAGCGAGCTTACCGGTTTGACCCGATCCCAGATCTGTTCGAGTACGGAAAAGAACTCGCTATTCGCGAGGATGATGTCGTCCTTGGCATGATTGATGGTATAGAGAATCTGCTCGGGTGACAGGCGCACATTTATCGTGTGCAGGATGGCGCCCATCATCGGGATAGCAAAGAAGCATTCAAGGTATCGGTGGCTATCCCAATCCATGATGGCGATGGTATCGCCTGCTTTGGCCCCTAGACCCGCTAAGCCGGAGGCCAGTCGACCTACACGCTCGTGCAACTGCCGATAGGTTTGGCGTTCTCGATCGGCGTACACGATCACCTGCTCGGGCGCGCGCGTAACGCCAGTTTCCAGAATTTGCCGGATCAGGAGTGGGTACTGGTAGGCAGATGGCGTGCGTATGATCACATTGTCGGCCATGATACAGCCCTCCCTGCGGCATTTCTTTCTGGCACCTGGCTCATATATATTTTAGGGCTGTCGACTGTATTTTCTGCCTTGCTGGAAGCCGGCCTGCATATATTTTAGCGCCGCGCATCCTATTTTCGCCTATCGAAGGTTAGGGCCAGCAGCAACAGTCAAGCCGGCTTTGTGATTATAGCTGAGACGTGGCGACCGGGATTAGCAGCGCGCTGAGGCCAAGGCCGCGCCCAGCACACCACGAGAGCCGGACTGAGCCAAATCGCAGGCTTGCGCGCCTGTCGGCGACGATCGTACCACCGTCGGGGGATCGGAGTTTCAGACGAGCTCAGACTGCCTCGCCTTCACGATTGCCGCTGTTCGATTCGAGACCCCAAGCTTCTCGAAGATGTTGTGCATGTGCCACTTGGTTGTCCCCACCGAAATGGACATTCGAGTTGCGATTATTTTGTTCGCTAACCCCAGGCTCAGAAGCCTTAAAACCTCGATTTCCGTTTTCGTGAGTTTGGCGCCAGACTGAAGTTGAAATGACGGCAGTGCCGGGTGCTCAAGCCTCGCCAAGATTCGTTTCACGAACGCCGGTTCGCTCGTTACCTTGGCAAGAATTGGTATCAGCTGCGGCCCCGCATCCACGAACGTGCGCCGGTAACCGGCCGGAGCTGCCAAGGCCACCGCTTCGCTCAAGAGCCGCAGCGCTAGATCGTCGACGCCTTGCATTTTCTTGGCGAGCGCCTGAAGAACACGTATGTTAATCAACGTGCCCGTGCGATTGTCCTTGCGTGCCGCGTCCTCTGTCTTGTCAAGAATGCTTTCAGCCATACGCGGCCGATCCTGAGCCAAGAGCAGCCGCGCATAGGTTATGCGCTCCAACTCGGTAGCTGCTTCAGCCCATTCATCAAGCAAGCCAATGGCACGGCTCGCCGCAGTGACGTTGCCGTCCCGGAGCAGCAGTTCGGCTGTCGTGATATCGACCAATCGTCGCTGCCGGGAATTTTCCGACTGGTCGGCGTGGCGCATGGCGGAGGCGAGGAGATCCCACGCTAACTCGAGTTCGCCGCGTGCGTGGGCAACTTTCGCGAGCGTCCGATTACCGAGAAAGACGTAATTTGCCACGCCGAGACGCGTGCAGAGTTCAATGCCGCGCATGAGCGTGTCACTTGCCTCGTTCAGTTCGTCCAACTCATACAACAAAGATCCCAAACGAACATGTACAAGTCCCGCGGCCGGCAGCGGTTCGCCGCGCAGGGTGACCTGTTCTTCGACAACCCTCCTACAAAGAGCGACCCCTTCTCGCAGCTTCCCACCAGAATAGAGAAGAGGAACTAAATCTCCGATGGCATCGAGCGCAATCAGGCGATTGTGAAGCTTCTGCCCAAGCTTGATGGCCTCACGCAGGGTGGCAATCGCGTCCGTACGGTAGCCGGCGAGCCGCTGTGCATTACCCAGCAGCGACAGAGCGCTCGCTCGGAAGTACGACTCACCTCCGCTCAGATAGTCGAGTGCGGACCTCGCAAGCGGCAGTGCATCTTTGGGGTTTCCGCGATTGATCGCCAAAAAGGCTTGAAATGCCAGAAGGGGTCCGGACTGGACAACCGCTTCGAGCCCTTTTGATTGGACACGGACGATGAAGGATTCTGCCTCGCTGATGCGGCCGCGTAAATATAGCAACCAGGCTTTGACGCCGGAAAGATCGCTCTCCTGTCGAACAACCTCCATTGGAAGATCATCGAGCCAGCCGAGCACCGTCGAAAATTCACCCTGGGACAGCATTTGGTCCATTTGTCCACGAATGAGTGCGACGGCTGCGGCGATGTCGCCCGCTGCCATCGCATGTCGAAGCGCGTCGGTCGAAAAGCCGTTATCTGCGAACCAAGTCGAAGCCCGGCGGTGGAGGGCAACACGTTCCTCCCCGTCCAGTCCGGCCGAAAGGAAATCACGAAACAGTTGATGGTAACGGAACCAAAGACGCCGATCGTCAAGCCGAAGCAGGAAAAGGTTTTCCCGCTCGACGAGAGTCAACATCTTTCTGCCATTGGTCACTTGCGCCACAGCGTCGCAAAGTGGGGCGCTTAGTCGGTCCAAAATACAAGTACTGCGCAAAAAAGCCCGCGTCTCCTCGGACTGACCCTCAAGGACCTCGGAGGCAAGATAGTCGGTAACGAACCGGTGGGTTCCGTCGAAACTGTGAATGTCATTCGGGTGCGGCTCCGCGCCGTCGCCGCCATTACGCGCCCTCAGCCACAGCGCGAACATCTGCAGCCCCGCGATCCAACCTTCGCTACGCTGGTCGAGCGCCTGTGCGATCCGGGGGGCAAGATTGAGCCCCATCGTTTGACGCAGGAAGGAGGCCGCCTCAGGATCGGTGAAGCGCAGATCGCGAAGGCCAAGTTCCGACACCACCTCGTTCGCGCGCCATCGCGGTAGAGGTAACCTTGGCTCTACGCGGGAGCTGACGATGATCCGTAGACTTCGAGGAAGATGATCAATTGCATACGTAACCAGCCCGTCGACCTCGGGGTTTGAGATGACATGAAAATCCTCAAGCACGAGAAAACGGCGCTGCTTTGTTGCTGCGAAATCATTCAGCAGCAGTGCCATCAGATCTCGGAGCGCTGGGCGTCGCAATGATCCGATAGCAGACTGCGCCGCTTCCCCAGTCGTGTCCTCCAGGATTCTCAGGGCGGCAATGATGTAGGTGAGAAACCGAAAGGGATCATTATCGTCACCATCGAGCGATAACCACGCCACGTTGTTGCGCCGCCGTGAGTCGTGCGCCCAAGCCGTGATCAGGGCTGTCTTGCCGAATCCGGCGGGCGCTGCGACCATCGTCAGCGGCCGACGAGCCCCTTCGGAGAGCCGACGGTAAAGTCGAGCGCGCCGAACGAGATTGGCTGGTGGCAGCGGACAGCTGATCTTGGCTCTGAGGATCGGTTTGTCGTTGACCATGACAAAACTACGCGTTTGTGGGCTCAAAAACCACAAGGCTCTATTTCGGTCGGTTGATGCAGGAGGTGCAGCCGAATGGGATCCCCAAATAACCTCTGCTGCTTCATCACCGCCGATCTCCTCGAATTGTGTCGGCTGGTATCGACAACCAACGTTGATGATAACAATGGCCAATTGTGACCGTTCCGCAAAGACCAAATGCACCGAGAAAGGAACGCCATGCAGGCCCTGGGTAATTCTCTCCTGGCCGACAGTTGCTGTGCGCGAGGTATCGCAGGCTGGCTTTGGGCAAGGCGCGGCGACATCGACCACATCGGTCAGCTCGACGGTGACCTCGTGGATTTAATCGCGACGATCCATCCCGAGCGTACAAATGCGACGATGACTTTGATTGGCTTTTCCGATGGCGGCGCCTTCACCATCCGAATTGCGGGGGGGACCCCACGGAGACCTCTTCAATCGATACATCGTGATCGCCCCTGCCATCGTCTATCCATCGCCGCTTTCGCGGCCGAACGCCGGTGGCTGGGCGACGCCCTACCTGCCCCGCATCGTCGGCCTGATCATGCTCACCAAGATTGGCATTCACTGGTCTGACGGTCTCGATGCCATCGTCTTCGCCATTCCGCCCGGCGACCCAAACTTGACCGGCGTCTATTCCTTTCGGTTACCGATGAATCTCGGAGCAGTGACTACTTTGGTCGCGCTTGAGCGTACCAAAAAGCCGATGGATCTCCTCGCTGGCGGCAATGATGACCAGTTCTATGCCGATCGCTATGCGTCGCTGTTGCAGCCCGCGAAGCCAGATCTCACGGTCGAACTCGTGCCCGGCCTCGGCCATGTTGATATGCTTATGAAGCCAGCGGCGCCTGCGGTCATCTTCGGGTTCGCGTTGTGAACGGTCTCTATTATTGGGTTTCCGTTCTCATCCCTTTGGTAGGCGTCAGGACCTTGGCAACCGAGGTCCACGAGAAACGCGTCGGTCTTATAGACCACGCCGCCGATTGCAATATCCCGCGCAGTGGCGAGGACTCTATCATGGGCTTCGGCTATCGCTGATTTGCAGTGTTCGTGAAATCTCCATTCAACGCCTTGCCATTCGACGTCGTATCCGGGGTCGCCAGCCGCGCTGCGCCTTATCCAATACTCAAGTGTTTTGCGGTGAATGCCGGCTTTGCTAGCTGCGTACCATAGCATGGGATATTCCCTGAGGCTGTCGAGGACAATTCGCATGCGCTCAGGCGAAAGCATCCGCCCGCGTTTCGCGTACTCAGCTGACGGTTTTTGCTTCTCGAGTTGGCGACCGCCGCTGCTACCTCGCTTGCGGCGCTTCGTCCTGAGGGGAGTTGTCCCTGTTTTAGGTCCCTTGGATTCACTGATGACCGCCGTGACGCTATCCGGCAGCTCAGCTTTTGTTGGCCCGCCCGTAAGGGTTGCTTCCACAGGTGGCGATAACGATGTCGGCTGGCACGGAGGCGAGCAGTCTCCGGCCGGAGTATCGACCAAGCTGACGCCAGCTTCCTCGTCGCCGTCTTTCCGAAAGTCAGGGGGTGACGACAAATCGGTCGGCTCGGCTGGTCCAGCTTCTGGACCTGTCGCGCCCTCGACGGAAGGGCTTCGTAGAGCCGCTTCTTGCAGAACATCCTCGATGTATCGCCACCTGGCGGCGTTCTCGGCCAACCAGCGCCGCTGATTAATAGCCCAGGTGCCAAGGAACAATCCTCGGTCCCGATGTGTGGCGAAAATTCTATTGCCGACGACTAGCGTTCGATCAATCATGGCTGCCTCCCTGGTTGATTTGTGCGTTCATCCGATTTGGCTGAGACAGGGGCGGATGCATGCTATGATTAGGCATAGGTTCAAAGCTGCAAGCCGTCTTTAAATCAAGGCTAGTAATGTTGTCTCAGCTCGCCGATTTGAATTTTCAATTGGCGTTTGCACCGTCCGCCTTCTTGAAAGCCAAGATGCCGCCTGCCCTGACCCAAGCATCAAGATCATTGCGATGGAAGCGACGACCGTTACCGACTTCACGCTGGCGGGCGCCGTGTTTTCTTTGACATAGCGGCTGAGCGTCTGCTCGCTGACCGATAGGTAGGCGGCAGCGCCTTGCAGGTCGAACCACGTGCGAGGCTCGCCAAGCTTGGCGAATTCACTCGCGTTAAGTTCTTTGCAGATGACCGCGGCTGCCTCTCGAGCAAGCTGCTCGAGATCGGCGAAGCGACTAGCACTGTTTGAAGTACGCACGGCAGTGATCCTCGATTTCGAGGCTTCGCCGTCATTCATCCTTGTCAGGGAGACATGGCGGCAAGTCCGAAGCCTTGAACATGAAACGGCAAAGGCCGCTTCGGCTTCGAACTCGCCCGAACCCATGTCCGGGTTGCAGCGCTAGCTGCTACTTGTCTCGCTGATGGTTTCGCACCATCGAACCTATCACCGATAAGCCCCTATGCATCACGCCGCGACACACCTTAAGTCTATGCGCTACTTATAGACTTTTACTTGTTTTGTCAAGGCCTTATTGGCAACGTGTCTGGCCAGCGAGACCGAGCGGAGTGTGTCCTAACCGTGAGCTCGCGAGGCCGAGCGCGGCGCCGCGACCCCGTGGCTCCGCGGCCAAAGCCGCGGGCGCATTCGTCAAAAACAACAACCGCCGGCCCGGCCAGACGCGCGGCCACAATTCTCCGGACCGCCGCCAATGGATAAAGTCCGGCCCGAAACTCAGAGCGAGCACACGCCGGTGTGTCCTGCGCCATTTTGCGCACGACCCGGCAGGTCATTTCCGACCCCGTAGCAAAATGGCGCCCATGCGATCACACTACTGGGGCCGTTCACGCCGGCCAGCAATTGCCGCGGGTTTGTTCATGCGAACGGCGCACGTCGGGTCCGCTGACGGCGCAGGGCAGATTGCATAATCAGAGTTACGCGAAAGGGCGCTCACCAAACAGAAGTCATCTGCGTCGCAGCGGTTCTGTGATCAACAAACAGTAAAACAATACAAAATCACACACTCAACCGCGACGAGCAGCGTTCACAGCTGCGCATAAAGTGAAGATCGATTTAAGACGCGTCCTCATTCCTGAACTCAACCGATGCAGGGGTTGAAAGCATGGCCGCTTCGCGCGCCTCAAGCTCTGCGCCGGTTTCACATCGCTCGCCGACGACCATGCCGATCTTCGTTTGGGTCGGGTCCGCAGAGCCACTGTCCGCCCCAAGCTCATCGGACTGGTTCTCGAGCTTTGGTATCGACGCTGAGTTTGGGCGCAGCTTGCCATCTCGGCCAATGCGCATCACGGCAATGATTCCGCTTGCTGGTGCTCCAGCTTCTCACCGTACGTGCGCGGGAAAATGCGCTGACAACATTTTCAAGACGCGCTGATCGGACGGCTTGCGCCGCACGGCGAGCGGGATCAGAGAGCCGTCTGGATTGCGCTCATAGCGATCGGTACGGCCGAGCCGGGCCAGATCGGTGTCGGAAAGTCCTGCGAGCTTCGAGCAAACCTTGCCCTGAAACACCTGTACTTCGTCGAAGCCGTACATGGCGTGGTGACGCGCCGTCGTCTCGATCACGAGCGCCGACACCCGCATCGCCTGCCGCAGATGATTGTGAAACCAGTCCTCGACATCCCACCACCCCAGGCGATAGCTCCCGGGATCGTCTTCGCGCTGGGAGGCGCGAACGTATCGCCACAGGCTCTTGGTCGAGATGCCGCAGCGCGCGCATGCCGCGGATTAGATCGGCGTGACGCAAAGCTCGTCGAGCACGTCGCGCAACAGGTCGTGGCTGCGTTTTGTCATTGGAGTTACTCCGAGACGCGAACTTTTCGGGTTCGCTCGATGAGGAGATTAAGGCGGCGGGGCATCGCTGTTTTCGTGTTGCGCGATCCAAGCGTCCACCGCTTCGCGCTTCCAGTAGCGCGGGCTTTGTGGACCGCCGAAGCGTATAAATGGGGGAAAGCCGCGATGCTTCATCCAACGCCACACAGTCATGCGTGACGTGTTGAGCTTGCGACAGAGATCACCGATCAAATAGAAATCTGGCTCGGGGGAAGTCCGGATTGCTGTTCTCACTGCCGTGTCCATTCCACAGGGACGAGCTTGTCGCGCTCGCGTCTCGTAAGTGGAAGGTCGGCAATCTGGACCAGTAAGGCCGGTGTCTTGCCTATGCCAGGGTCGCTTGCTTTCGCGAGACCGTTGCCCTGGTACGCTTGCGCTACCCGCTTCCTTGGGTGCGCACCGGACGTAGACCAGATACGCCACAAGGTGCGCAAATTAAATCGCGTCCACAGTTCTTAACAAACACGGTGAACACGCGCGGGCCGTATGAGCTGTTGGCCCGGCGCATCGCCGCTTCAAAGTCCGCAATCCTTTCAATTGCAATGCGCTTTTTCAATTGCCGCCAGCCATGAGACGCAGGGATGTCATCAGCGATGCCGGCGGGATCTGGGCTCAATCACTTGCGATGGGCCAACGAGTGCGGAGCGGGCCTCTGCGCACCCAAATGACGAAAGTGAACGGCGTCGCTCTGCTCTTTCCGCGAGGACCGCACATTTCCTCAGCCACATCGCGTCATGGTTTTCCGACCGCTCGACCTACGGGATAGGACCAGTGGCGACCACCCCTGCGACAAAACGTCATGCCACCGGAACGGCTCTGGCGTTACCCCGGCGTTACCCGGCGCGCGAATCGGCGGGCGTCACACTCACCGAAACATCAATGTTTTGGCGGCCAGACCCCACTATCACGCCATCCATCGGCGCGACATCGGTATAGTCGCGGCCGACGGCGAGCACCACATGCTGGTCGGAGGCAATGACCGCATTGGTCGGATCGAGCCCGATCCAGCCGGCCTCCGTGCCGCACCAAACAAGGACCCAGGCATGCATCGCGTCGGCGCCTTGCAATCGCGTCGGGTCAGTTCGCGGCATGGTCCGCAGGTAGCCGCTCACGTAGGCCGCCGGCAAGCCGATGCCGCGCAGCCCTGAAATCATGATGTGCGCGAAGTCCTGGCAAACGCCGCGACGCAGCGCGAACGACATTGGCGGCGTGGTGGTGACTGTCGTAGCCCCGATCTCGTAAGTGATGTCGGCTTTGAGACGATTCATCAGTTCGATCGCGGCGTCGAGCACGGGCCGATTGGCGGGAAAACTCTCCCGGGTATAGTCGCGTATCTCCGGATCTAGCGAGACCATGCGGCTCGGAAACAGGAAATGCGCCGGCGACAATGGCCCAATGTCGCTCGTGGCAAACGCTTCTTCGCGGAGCGCTTCCCAAGCGGGCGTCGCTAGCGCAGCAGGTTCGTTGGCTGCATCGACGGTGACGCGCGCCGCCAATTTGATCGTGAGCGTCCTGTGCGGCTCTTCGATCTCGATCCAGGTCAGGCGGTTGCCGAAAAAATCCTGTCCTTCGCGCCGGTGCAGGGGTTCGGGCAGGATTTGCAACGCCGCAACGTGCACCCGTTGTCCGGGGTGGGGAATCGGCGTCAGACGCAAGACGTGGCGCGCATGCGCGACCGGCGAGGCGTAGGCGCATGTGGTCGTCTGGCGCACGTCATAGATCACGCCAGCGCCTCCCAGACCGCTTCGGAGCGTTCGTTGTTGCTGAGATAGGCCGCGGTGATCGCGTCGGACAGTTTCATGAGCGATTGCTCGATGTCGACGATCAGGGCCTCGTCGATCGCGGCGGCTTCCACCGTTCGCAAACGCGTTGCAATCGAGGCGACGATCTGCTGCACCGGCGACAGCCGACCGGTGGCGCTCCGTCCCGGCAACGCCGACAGGTGCGTTTCAATGCGGTCGAGCTGGAACGCGACCGAGCGCGGGTTGTTCGGATCGAGCAAGATAAGATCCATCACGGGGGCGCGCGCCGCTACCATGACGTAGCGCTGCCGATAGGTGATCTGGCTGTCGGCTAGTTCGAGCAGCAGTTCGAGGCCGCCATCGGGCGCGCCTGGGCCGGCAAAGCTACGCACCAGCCGGCCGGTCAGGATGGCGCGCTCGATACGGCGGCCGAGTTCCAGAAAGCGCCAGCCCGCGAGCTGGGTCATGTTTTCCTGCGCCAGCCCCGAGAGCGACGAAATGATTCGCAATGCGGCTTCGACGCGCTCGATGATAGCGCTCTCTGAAGGACCGACAGTCAGCGGCAGTGCGATCATGGTCGCCAGGTCGTTGAGCGCGCGCCATGCGTCCGGCGAAAAGCGATCGCGAATAACCGAGGCTGCTGATCGCGCGGCGCCGGTCAAGGCAGGAAGCGATCCGCTCAAATCGGCGCGCGCGAGCACCGCGCGGGTGATGAAACCGACCGGCGCCGCCAGCGCATCTTTTGGCACCGCATCCCAGGCGTCGAGCAAGGAAACGATCCCGGCGATGACCGGTGCGGCGGTCTCGTCGGCCTCGGCGGCACGATTGATCATGGCGCGCATCAGACGCAGCGTTGCTTCCGCGCGTTCGACGTAGCGTCCGGCCCAGAACAGATTATCGGCGGCTCGACTCGGCAACAGACCGGTCGCTCGCTGGACCTGAATGCGCTCCGCGGTTGGCAGCATGGTCGTTTCGGCGACCGGACCGTGCGCCAGCACCCAAGCGTCCGCGGTCGCGGCGCCGCGCTGCAAACTCACCGCCCGGGCGTCCGCGCTATCCGCGATCCGCACGAATCCGGCCGGCATCACCTCCCATCGCTCGCCGACCTTGGTCAGAAACAACCGCAGCGTGAAGGGACGAGGCTGCAAATGGCCATCGCGCCACACCGGCATGCTTGAGAGCGTTACTGCTTCCTGCGCCACATAGTCGACGCCGCGGTCGCGAATCGAAAGGATCAACGCCTCGCGCTGCGCATCGTCGAGCTTCGCGCCGAGGACTTCGTTGCTACTGCTGGCGTCGGTCTGCGATTCGAAGGCCGGAGCGATGACCATGCGGTCAAGTTCTCCGATCATCTCTTCCCGCATGTCGGCGCGACCGAGCCACCAGGTCGCAACGTTGGGTATCGCCAGATCGGCGCCAAGCACGATCGGAGCCAGCGCCGGCAGAAACGCCAGCATCGCTCGTGCCTCGACCAACCCAGCGCCAAGCGAATTGATGATGACGATTTTGTCGTCGCGGACGGCCTGCAGCAGTCCCGGTGCACCGAGACGGGAAGCGGCGTTGAGTTCAAGAGGATCGGCAAAATCGGCATCGATCCGGCGCAGCAGGACTTCTGTGCGCCGCAGACCGGAAACAGTGCGGACGAATACGCCATCGTCGCGCACGCTCAGGTCCTCGCCCTCGACCAACAACAGTCCGAGATAGCGCGCCAGATAAGCGTGCTCGAAATAGGTTTCGCTCATCGGCCCGGGCGTAAGGAGGCAGATCTGTGGGTCGTCCTGGCGGCTCAGCGCCAGGAGTTCGGCCTGGAACGCCTGAAAAAACGGAGCGATGCGCTCGACACGCGTGGTGCGATAAATGTCCGGAATAGCGCGCGACAGCGCGAGACGGTTCTCGATGGCGTAGCCAGCGCCAGAGGGCGCCTGCGCGCGGTCGCTCAATACCCACCAGCGGCCGTCGGCGCCGCGGCCAACGTCGACTGCGTAAAAACGCAAGTGCGCACCGCCGGGCGGCGGTACGCCGACCATTGGACGCAAAAATTCCGGATTGCCGGCGATCAGTGCCGCGGGCAAACGACCGTCACCGCTGAGCAATGCCGGGCCGTATGCGTCGGCAAGCACAGCTTCGAGAAGCTCGGCGCGCTGGATGAGGCCCGCTTCCAGCTGCTTCCATTCGGCAGGTTCGATGATCAGCGGCACATGGCTGAGCGGCCAAGGACGCTCGATGCCGGCCGCATCCTCGTAGACACGATAGAAGACACCCGAGCCGCGCAGGTAACGGTCAGCGACGGCGAAGCGGCGATTGATTTCGTCGGCGCCGAGCGCGGCCAGCATGCTGAGGAATGGCTGCCAGTGCGCGCGCACGTGCCCATCGCCATCCATCATCTCGTCGAAAATGCCGGGGAGCGGCCGGTACGAAGCTACTAATTGCTCCAGGCCTGCCGTATCTTTTTCGACAATCTTGTCGAGATGAGCTGCCATAGTCGATTGTTGTTAGACCGAGCGCCGTAGATCGAGAGTGGTCGGATATTCAAGCGAGGCTTCGCGCGCTGGAACGTCGATCTGCCCGCCGGTATAGCCGTGCTCCTGGAAGCGGGCGCGGCGGCGGGCTTCCGCCTCGTACGAATTGACCGGGTAGGTTTCGTAATTGCGTCCGCCGGGATGAGCGACGTGATAGACGCAGCCGCCGAGCGAGCGTCGGTTCCAGGTATCGACGATGTCGAATGTGAGCGGCGCTTGGACGCTGACAGTCGGATGCAGGCCCGACGCCAAATCCCAGGCCTTGAAGCGCACGCCGGCAACGAATTCGCCGGAACGGCCCGTTGAGGTCAGCGGCACGCGGGCGCCGTTGCAGGTCATGACGTGGCGGTCGCCGTTCAAGCCTTCGACTCTGATCTGCAGCCGCTCGACCGAGGAATCGACAAGACGCGCGGTACTACCGCCGACATTCTCTTCGCCCATCACGTACCAGGGCTCGATCGCCTGACGCAGCTCAAGCCGCACGCCCGCGTGCTGCACCGAGCCGCAGACCGGAAAACGAAATTGCCGCTGCGCTTCAAACCAAGCCGGGTCGAATGGGTAACCTGCGCGCTCCAGGTCGTCCAGCACCTCGAGAAAATCGTTCCAGACAAAATGTTCGAGCATGTAACGGTCGTGCAACGCCGTCCCCCAGCGCACGGGTTTGCCGCCGAGCGGCGTGCGCCAGAACCAGGCAATGAGTGCGCGCAGCAACAATTGCTGAGCCAGACTCATGCGCGCGTCGGGCGGCATTTCGAACGAGCGGAATTCGACCAGACCGAGCCGGCCGGTCGGACCGTCCGGCGAAAACAGTTTGTCGATACAGATCTCGGTGCGATGGGTGTTGCCGGTGACATCGACCAGGATGTTGCGGAACAAACGATCGACGAGCCACGGCGGCACTTTGTCCGCACTGAATGGCGGCACTTTGCCGAGGGCGATTTCCAGCTCATAGAGCATGTCCTGGCGCGCTTCATCGATCCGCGGCGCTTGACTGGTCGGTCCGATGAACAAGCCGGAAAAGAAATAAGAGAGCGACGGCCGCCTATTCCAATAGAGCACCAGGCTTTTGAGCAGATCGGGCCGGCGCAGGAACGGACTGTCGGCGGGCTTGCGGCCGCCAAGCACAACGTGATTGCCGCCGCCGGTTCCGCTATGCCGGCCGTCAAGCATGAACTTGTCGGTGCCGAGCCGCGAGAGATGCGCCTCCTCGTAAAGCGCCTTGGTGATCGCCACCGCTTCGCGCCACGACCCGGCCGGATGGATGTTGACCTCGATCACGCCGGGGTCCGGCGTCACCTTGATGACGGCGAGCCGCGGATCTGTCGGCGGCTCGTAGCCTTCGACATGCACGGGGAGTGCGAGTTCGGCGGCCGTCGTCTCGACGACGGCGAGGAGTTCGAGGTAATCGGCGAGCGTCTCGACCGGCGGCATGAACACACACAGCCGTCCGTCGCGCACCTCTACAGTCAGAGCTGTGCGCACCGGCATAGCTGAGCCGTCTTGCGCGGCGCTTTTGGCCGGCGCTTGCTGGATGACCAAAGTCTCGGGGGCAAGCGGCGGCGAAGCCTCCTCGCCAATTGCAGTCAGGAAGCCTCTGGTCCCGATCGGATGAGTGACGCGAGGATCGGGCAGCGGAGTGCGCTCAGCGAACGGGTCGGCCGGTACTAAATGCGGATAGTCGACCGGAGCGACATCGGGCAACGATTGCAGCGGCAGGCGAAAACCGAGCGGCGAGTCTCCAGGCACCAGAAACAAACGTCCGCGTCGCGTTTGCCAGACCTCGCTGAGCCAACCCGGCTTCGCCTGCGCGGTCCAGCGCTGCAGCGGCAGCACGAATCCGGCCGGCTCGCCGGCGTGACTATCGAACAAGCTCAAGATACGCGCACGTTCGCGGGGATCGTCGATCTTCGGATCGCTCGGATCGATATTTTCCGGGATCAGGCCTTGCTTGAGCATCCGTTCGGCCGGGTCCTCGTAGGCGGGTTGAACGTAGTCCGCCGTGATTCCAACGCGCGCGGCAATCCCCTCGGCGAGACGCTGTGAATCGTCGGCGGTCGGCTTATGGTCTACAGCCTCGCGCGCGATCAGATTCTCGTCGCGCCAGATCGGCACGCCGTCGCGACGCCAGTAGAGCGAAAAAGCCCAGCGCGGCAGCGGTTCGCCGGGATACCACTTGCCTTGGCCATAATGCAGGAGACCGCCCGGAGCGAAACGCTGGCGCAGACGCCGGATCAATTCGTCAGCCCGCACGCGCTTCATCGGACCGACGGCGGCGGTGTTCCATTCGGCCGACTGGTAATCGTCAACCGATACGAAGGTCGGCTCGCCGCCCATGGTCAGGCGGACGTCGTGGGCGACGAGATCGGCGTCGACCTTGTCGCCAAGCGCGTCGAGCGCGGCCCAGGCTTCTTCGGAGAACGGCGCCGTGACGCGCGGTTGCTCGGCGATCCGCTTGACGTTCATCTCAAACGCAAAGCGGACCTCACTCGGCTCAACGAGACCGCTAATCGGCGCCGCGGAATGGTAGTGCGGCGTCGCCGCGACCGGCAGGTGGCCCTCGCCGCAGAGCAGGCCCGACGTCGGATCGAGTCCGACCCAGCCCGCGCCCGGCAGATAAACTTCGGTCCAGGCGTGCAGATCGGTGAAATCGTGGTCGGCGCCGGCCGCGCCCTCGAGCGGTTTGATGTCCGGACGCAACTGAATGAGATAACCGGAGACGAAGCGCGCCGGCAAACCGATGTGGCGCAGCAGCTGCACCAAGAGCCACGCGCTATCGCGGCAGGAGCCGGCGGCGGAGCTCAGCGTTTCTTCCGGCGTCTGGACGCCAGGCTCGAGCCGAATCAGATAGCGGATCATCCGCTGCAGGCGCTGATTGAGCTCGACCAGAAAATCGACGGTGTTGCGCTTCTCGCGCGAGATCGATTGAATCAATTCTTGCAGATGCGGTCCTGCCGGTTCCGGTTCGACAAAAGCGGACAGGTCCTCGCGCAGGTCCGCCGGAAATGCAAACGGCCATTGGTCCGCATATGGCTCGACGAAAAAGTCGAACGGGTTGATCACCGCCATGTCGGCGATGAGATCGACGGTGATGGAAAATTCCTTGGTCTTGTCCGGGAAGACGAAACGGGCAAGCCAATTACCGTGCGGATCCTGCTGCCAGTTCACAAAATGCTGGCTGGGCGTCACTGTCAGCGAATAACTCGGAATGTGGGTGCGGCAGTGCGGTCCTGGCCGCAGCCGCACGATCTGCGGACCGAGACTTATCGGCCGGTCGTAATCGTAACGTGTTGAGTGATGAAGCCCGACGAGGATCGACATGCTGCTACGCGGTACCGATCGATTTGGCCCTGAGAATAGGCCATTTTCCATGCAATTTCCGGGCCGCCGTCAATCGGCTTGGGGCGCGCGAAATTGGGCTGTGCAATCGGGGCGTAAAGCTGAAAGGCGAAAGAAAAACGGCGCGGTACCCCCGTATCCGCGCCGTTACTCGCAGTAAGCACGTTTCCGGGCTTTGCCGCAAGCATGGATCAATTGACCCGATAGGCGTTTGGCAAACCTTGATCTCGATCAAATCGAAACAAACGGTAGTCTCGCGCAATCAATCGCCGATGACGCCGCGCACGATGTGGCCGGTCTCCGGCCCACTCGCCGGTAGCGCGCCGGCCGGTTGCCCTTGCCGCTTATCGCCGAGACGCAGGAGCGGTACGAGCACGAACGCGAACGCGGTGAACGCCGCCGATACGAGCACCAGCGGCGCCAGCCGGTGATTGAATAAATGCTGGAAGAAAAACGATCCAACGATATCGGCGGATGCGGTGGCGAGGTTGATGACTGACATCATCACCGCAAAGCTGAAGCCTTCCGAACGCCGCGGGCAATAGTCGGCCGCGAGCGTAACCGTCGCTACGGTCGCGAGCATAGCGGAGAAGCCGCTGCAAAAACTGATGATCGCCGCGGAAACCTCGTTGAAGAGCAACAGATAAGCCGCCGTGGTCACGGCGCCGAGTGCGATGCTCAGCTGGAGGAAGCGCTTGGTCGACATGGCGTCGAACAGCCGCCGATAAAGCAGTGCGCCCACGATCCAGCCGGCGGACGCAATCGATCCGAGAATGCCGATGTAACCTTGGGAAAATTTCAGATCGTCGGTCATGACGTAGTAGAGCGGCGTGCTTAAACCGGGACTGAAGTAGTAGAGAAAGAGGAAAATCCCGACGATCCAGAACTCGCGCTTTTTAAACGTCGCGACAACACCGCTGGACGCCTCACGCAGCGCAGCGATATCTATGCGCGTCTTGCGCTCCGAAATTAAAAAAATCGTCCCGAACAAAACCGCCAACGGCGCAACGGCTACAATACCGGCGGCAGTGTGAAGCGCGGACGTAGGGGACAGATGCTGGGCGAGTTGGCCACCCACGATCGAGGCAAGCATCGCCGCGAAGTTGAACCACAGCCACTGTTGATTGACGAAGCGCCCGCTTTCGCCCAGCCGTTGCCCATTCTCCACCAGCACGGCGCCGCATACCGTACTGGATATCGCCATCGCGTACGCGGTGAGCTGCAGCGCCCACACCAGCTGACCCGGCATCGTGAGCTGAGTGACCCAGAAAAAGCCGGCAATGGCGCAGATATTGGCTGCCAGAAGATAACTTTTGCGGCGATAGCCGATTAGCGGAAGGAAGTCGGACAACGCGCCGTAGATCGGCTTAATGATCCAGGGGAAATTGAAAATGGTCAGATATGCCGTGACTTGCAGCGGCGTCCAGCCGTGCACTTCCTTCAAAAAAAAGCTGAGCGGTTGCGCGATCAGCCCGCCGACCTGGCCCACACCTTCAACGACATAGACTAGCGCGAAAAATACCAACAACCGGGTGGTCAGTGTCCGGTCATGCGCCGGAGGGGCTGTCTGCGTCGGTGCGAGCTGCTCGTTCATCGGATCGCGGTCAACGGCTCCGGGCGCGCAGCCGTCTCAAGTCCGCAACGCGCCGATCGTCACTTCCGATCCTATCGGCTAGCGAAGGCGCTGTCGCAGCTCGCCTCGCGATCGCGATCCGCCGCCGTCGCGGGAATGAGCAGATCGAGCTGGGGATTATTGCCTCAGTAACGGCATCTGCGTGGCGGCCGGCCCGACAATGTGGCCGCGGGCGAACGATCGCTCGCCCATCGAAACAGCGGTCGCGGCGACGATCAGCGAAACGGCGAGCGTGCCGGTGGCGATCATTTCGAGCGCAATCGCACGGCGCCGCGTTGCCGTCCGATCGGCTCTCGGGGCCGCGAAACCGGGGCTGCCGGTCAGCTCTGCCATGGTCGTCATCCTTCGAATCATCCTGCGCCACAATCACAATTGAAGCCGGCGCCGGTTCGGCCGGACTTGGGCGCTGGCATTGAAGAACAAAGGCGATTCCGTGAAATATGGTTAAGCAATGGTTAACGCGGTCCGGGACGGTGACCACTGTTCGGGTCTAACGTTTTTGCTATCGCGAGCCTCGGCCGCTTCACGCCCCCGCAGCCGCGGGAACGGCGGAGGCCGGATTGAACTCCATTGCGACGTGATCCAGTTCGGCGGCGACACGCTCAAGCCAGGTGCGCACGGCGGGGAACGGCGACAGATCGAAGTCGCAAAGATGCGCCACGTGCGTGTACGCATAGAGCGCAATGTCGGCGATGGTGTAGCGATCCGCTGCGAAGTAGTCGTGCAGCGCGAGATGATTTTCCATCACGCCAAGCGCGCGATGACCTTCCTCCATCCAGTCCTCAAATGCATGGCTCTGCAATTCGCGTCCGCCCCTGACCAGCGTCAGCCAAAAATAGGCCGCGCCCAGATTTGGCTCCAGACTGTGTTGCTCGAAGAACATCCACTGCAACGCCTCCGCCCTTTCGATGCGGTCATCGGGTGCGAGTGGCGAGCCGCCGGCTATGTACCAGAGAATGGCGTTGGACTCGGCGAGAAACCGGCCGGGTGCGACTTCGAGAAGCGGCACCTGGCCGCTCGGATTCTTCAGCAGGAATTCGGGCGTATGGCTTTCGCCTTTGAGAATATCGACTTCGACCAGCCGATACGGAATGTTGAGCTGCGCCAAGGCGAGCCGCGCCTTGTAGCTGTTTCCCGAACGCTGCATCGAATAGAGCGTGAACATGATCGCTCCCCAACCTTCCGTGCGGCAAAATCGTCGTTTTGCAGACGTATTGCTTGAACGCGGCGATGTCGTGACCGCGCCCTGCGCCGCAGGGGTCTTGGGCTATTTTAGAATGAATGCGCCGGGAGAAGCCATCGGAAAGGCAAGCCGAATTGTGCTGCGCCGCAACAGCAGAATGAAAATTGCGAGCATTATCGGGACGCCGAGCGGGATCAGTGTCACATGCGCGACCGACCGTGCGACCAACGGCACCAGCCAGAGGGCGGCGAGCGCGGTCTGTTCCCAGGGGCCGAAGCCGCGCGCGAAACCGTCTACTGCGACAAAGGCGATCGCGGGCGCCAGCACCATCATGTCGTAATCCAACGTATAGGGAGTGGCGAGGATAGCGGCGAGACAGAGCGCTGCCGCCTTGAGAGGATAAGGGGCCGCGCTCCGCCATAACCAGATCAGCGCCGCGCCAAGCGCGACGACCAATGCGGCTTGCAGCGCGTATGCCACCGTGACGCTCGCGCCCCACATGCGTGCCCAGGCAAACAAGCTTTGAATCTTGTACCAGCCGGTGTCGCCCTGCTCGAGCGCGACGATGCGGGTGAAGCGGGTCGAATCCAGGAACGCCTGCCACACGTGCGGACCGAACGCGAGCGTGGTCGCGAGCGCGAGCAGAACGACCGCGCCGGCTGCGGCGGCAAAGGAACGCCAGCGGCCGGTCGCTGCCAGCACGACAGGGATCAGGAGGCCGAACTGCGGCTTATAGGCGAGAAGTCCAAACAGAATCCCGGCCAGCAGCGGCCGCCGGTCGAGTTGCACCAGCGCAGCGCCGACCAGCGTGGCGGTGAGGAAACCGTTTTGGCCGTGGCCGATATTGATCAGAACGGCCGGGAAGGCGAGGGCGAGCAAAAGCCAGTCCGCACGCATTCCGAAAGCCGCATTGTCCTGCAAGGGCGATCGAACAATTGCGCGGATGGTGAGGAGATAAAGGCCGAGCGTTACTGCCTGCCATAGGGCAAGCGCAATCCCATAAGGCATCAGCGCCAGTGCCGCCGCGGCAAACAGGAAGAATGGCGGATAATGCCAGCCGTAGAACAGCGTCGCTTCCCCGAAAATTTGTTGCTCGCGCGCGTGCTGCCGGGGCGGATCGAACGGCGCCTCCGGATCGCCCTCCAGTACATAGGTCCCGGCTGCATAGACATCGGAGAAGTCGGTTCCGAGTGGTCGGCCCTGCTGGTCAACGAGCCCGTGCGCGGTCACGATCAGATAGAGAAAACCGGCCACGGACGCGATCAGGATCACGGCCGCAATGAGCCGGATACGTTCGCGCGTAAGCCAAGCGCCGCTACGCAGAATCTCGCCTGCCTGACCCATGCCGGTTCCTCTATTTAGGATGGCGGTGCCGCGCATTAGGCCAGCGGAGCCTTAACGGAGAATTGAGCGCCGCTCCAAAGCGCGCCCTTGCCTGGGCGGCATTGCCGCTTTAGGAAACACCCGCCTTTACGGAGATTTGCAATGGCCTTTCTTGCCGACCGACTTGCGCGCATCAAGCCTTCCGCCACCATCGCGGTGACGGATAAAGCGCGCGCGCTCAAGGCGGCGGGCCGCGACGTTATCGGGCTCGGCGCCGGCGAGCCCGATTTTGACACGCCGGAGAACATCAAAGAGGCGGCCATCAAGGCGATCCGCGAGGGCAAGGCGTCTAAGTACACGGCCGTCGACGGGATTCCCGAGCTTAAGGCCGCGATCGCCCGCAAGTTCAAGCGCGAGAATGAGCTGACCTACAAGCCGTCGCAGATCATTGTCGGCACCGGCGGCAAACAGGTGCTCTACAACGCGCTGGTCGCCACCATCAATCCCGGCGACGAGGTGATCATTCCGGCGCCCTATTGGGTGAGTTATCCGGACATGGTGCTGCTTGCCGGTGGCGAGCCGGTCGAGGTCGTCACCACGATGGAATCGGGCTTCAAGATGAAGCCTGAAGCACTTGAGCGGGCAATTACGCCGAAGACCAAGTGGATCATCTTCAACTCGCCGTCGAACCCGACCGGCGCTGCCTATAACCGCGCCGAGCTCAAGGCAGTGACGGACGTATTGGTGCGTCACCCGCACGTTCACGTCATGTCCGACGATATGTATGAGCACCTAGTCTATGACGACTTCAAGTTCTTCTCGCCGGCGCAGCTTGAGCCGCGATTGTATGAGCGTACGTTGACGGTGAATGGTATGTCCAAGGCCTATTGCATGACCGGCTGGCGCATTGGCTATGCCGGCGGGCTGGAGCCGCTGATCAAGGCGATGGCCGCGATCCAGTCGCAGTCGACTTCGAACCCGACCGCCGTATCGCAATGGGCCGCAGTCGAAGCGCTCGACGGTCCGCAGGATTTCATCCCCAAGCACAACAAGATCTTCAAGGAGCGCCGCGACCTCTGCGTCTCGATGCTCAACCAGGCGAATGGCATCCGCTGTCCGAAGCCAGAAGGTGCGTTCTATGTGTACCCGTCTTGTGCGGGCACCATCGGTAAGACCGCGCCCACCGGCAAAAAGCTGGCGACCGACGAGGACTTCGTCACTGAACTGCTGGAAGCTGAAGGCGTCGCGGTTGTCCAGGGAACACCGTTTGGCGTTGGACCGGCTTTTCGCATTTCCTACGCCACCGCGACGAGCGCGCTGGAGGAAGCCTGTACCCGCATCCAGCGTTTTTGCGGAAATCTGAAGTAGTTACTTACGGGGCGGTCACGCCTGCACTCCGACCGGAATGACAAGACGGCGGTGTCATTCTCGCCTACAATCCGATCGCTGACGGCCGCATTGGGCGGACCGGGGAGAATTTATATGCTTCGCAACTTGTTTGCCGCGGCGGTCATTGCCGCCGCGTCACTTGCGCTGACTGCAGTACCGTCGGACGCGCAGCCGCGGCAAGTCCAGGTCGGCACGCTGACGTGCTCGCTTTCGGCCAGTATCGGACTGATCGTCGCTTCGCAAAAGAATGTGAACTGCGTTTTCAGGGGCCGGCCGGGTGAGCCCGAGGAAGCCTACACCGGCACGATGACGACAATTGGCGTCGATATCGGCGTAACCAGTGGCGGTGTTATCATTTGGGCGGTGTTCGCCGACACCGACCGCTATTTCGGCATGCTCGCCGGAACCTATGCCGGGGCGACGGCGGAGGTGTCGGTGGCGGCGGGCCTCGGCGCCAATGTGCTTGTCGGTGGATCGCACCGCAGCGTCGCCTTGCAGCCGTTGTCGGTGCAAGGCCAGGTCGGTCTCGATATCGCCGGCGGCATCGGTGCGCTGGAACTCCATCCGGTGCGATAAGTTAGTCGCGCCCCTTTAGAGCGGGGCAGACTGCCACGGGGCGCGCATGTCGCGCCCCTTGACCAGCCCCGCCGACGCCTGAAACGATGGCGTATGCGATCCGCGAACTAACGACGGATCAGCACTGGGAGGCAGTCATGGCAACAAACGGAAATGCCTCGCGCGCAACAGGCCCCCGCTGCGTCGCGCTGGTCGGCCCTTTCCAAAGCGGCAAGACCACATTGCTTGAGGCGATCCTTGCTCGCACCGGCGTCATCCCGCGCCAGGGCACGATCGAGGCCGGCAACACCGTCGGCGACAGCAGCAACGAGGCGCGTCACCATCGCATGAGCGTCGAGCTCACAGTCGCCACCACGACTTTCATGGGCGACGGCTACACCTTTCTCGATTGTCCCGGTTCGGTTGAGTTCGTCCACGATATGCGTGCGGTGCTGCCGGCGGTTGATGCCGCCATAGTCGTGTGCGAACTGGACGAAAAGAAAATACCGCAGCTTCAGCTCATTTTGCGCGAACTGGAAGACCGGAAAATTCCGCGCATTCTTTTCCTCAACAAGATCGACAAGGCCAATGCCGGCGTCCACGACGTCCTCGCGCTGTTGCAGCCGGCCTCGCGCACCAAGCTGATCTTGCGCCAGATCCCAACTTTCTCTGGCGATCTCATCTCCGGCTTCGTCGATCTCGCGCTGGAGCGGGCCTTTGTTTACAAAGAGCACGCTCCATCCGAAATCGTAGGGCTGGAAGGCGACGTTGCGGGCCGCGAGAAGACCGCGCGCTTCTCCATGCTGGAAACGCTCGCCGACCATGACGACGAGTTGATGGAGCAACTGCTCGAAGACATCCAGCCGCCGCGCGACAAGGTGTTTGACGATCTCACGCGCGAATTGCGCGAAGGGCTCGTCTGCCCGGTGCTTTTGGGAACCGCGGCGCGCGCTAACGGCGTGCTACGGCTATTGAAGGCGCTGCGCCATGAGTTGCCGGGCATCGCGGAAACGGCGAAGCGCCTCGGCGTAAAGGGCGGCACCGACGCCATTGCGTATGTGCTCAAGACGCAAAACACCACCCACGGCGGCCGGATGTCGATCGCGCGGATGGTCGCCGGACAGGCCGGCGACGGCACGACGTTCTTGTCGCCGGAGGAAGAAGCCGGCCGCGTCGCCGGCGTGTTCAAGCTCGTCGGCCAATCGAGCGAGAAGCGCGGACCGGCCACCCTCGGTGAGACCGTAGCGTTCGCCAAGCTGGACAAAGCCAGGACCGGCGACACGCTGACCGCGGGGAAGCAAGCCCATCCCGCTGTCGCCAAGATCGAGCCCTACCCTCCGGTGCTGGCCATTGCGATTTCGGCGAATGAGCGGAAGGACGACGTCAAACTCGGCCAGGCGCTCAACAAGCTTGCCGAGGAAGACCCTTCAGTCACCATCGTGCACAATCCGGAGACTCATGAGGTGGTATTGTGGGGGCAGGGCGAGATGCACCTGCGCGTGACCACCGAGCGTCTCGGCGAGCGTTACGGCGTTGCCATCGAGCGCCGCCAGCCGAGCGTCGGCTACCGCGAAACCATCCGCAAGGGCGTCACCCAGCGTGGCCGGCATAAAAAGCAATCGGGCGGCCACGGCCAGTACGGCGACGTGGTGCTCGAGATCAAGCCGATGCCGCGCGGCGCTGGCTTTTCCTTCGAGGACAAGATCACCGGCGGCGTGGTGCCGCGCAACTACATTCCCTCGGTTGAAGAAGGAATTATCGACGCGCTCAAACACGGCCCGCTCGGTTTCCCGGTGGTCGACCTCCGCGTCGCGTTGATCGACGGCTCCTACCACACGGTCGATTCCTCGGACATGGCGTTCCGCATCGCCGGCCGCATCGGCATCGCCGAAGGTCTGCCGCAATGCCAGCCAGTGCTGCTCGAGCCGATCCATCTCGTCGAGATCGTATGCCCGACTGAAGCGACTGCGAAGATAAACGCGTTGATGTCGGGACGGCGCGGCCAAATCCTCGGCTTCGATACCCGTGAAGGCTGGGAGGGCTGGGACGTGGTGCGCGCCAAGATGCCGGAGGCGGAGATCGGCGACCTTATTGTCGAAATTCGCTCAGCGACGGCCGGCGCCGGTACCTTCACCTTCAAGTTCGACCATATGGCCGAACTGACCGGGCGAACCGCCGACCAGATCGTTGCCGCGCGTCGCGCCGCGGAGTGATACAGTCACTAAATTCAATCGGCGACTTTGATGCCCGTGCTGGCCACGGGCATCGCAGGTTTTGAAAATGGAGAAGGTATCGATGCCGGCTTACTGGGTTGCGCGTGCCAAGGTCAACGATCCGGTCGAGTACAAGAAATACGCCGATCAAGTGCCCGCGATTCTCGCCAAGTATGGCGGCAAGCCGTTGGCGCGCGGCGGCCGGTTCCAGATTATGGAAGGCCCCGAGAAGTTTCAGCGTTTCGTGGTGATTGAGTTTTCCACCTTCGAGCAGGGTGTCGCCTGCTTCACCTCGGACGAGTACAAAAAAGCCGCCGCATTCCGGCGCGACGGCGCCGGCGAGGTGGAGACGGTGATCATCGAGGCGATCTGAAGCGGCGAAGGAGCCTACGCCGCCACGCGTGGTTCGCCGCCGCCGGGGGGCGGCACCGGCGAACCGTCGGCTGCATATTCGTTCAGCTTGTTACGCAGCGTGCGGATCGAGATGCCGAGCACGTTGGCCGCGTGGGTGCGGTTGCCAAGACAATGCTTGAGTGTCTCCAGGATCAAATCGCGCTCGACCTCGGCGACCGTGCGCCCAACGAGCGCCCGCGAAACCTGCTCGGCGGCGAGTGCGGCATGAGCGACCGAGGGCGGGCTGCGCTGCTGATCGAGGCGGCCGCCGTCGGGAGCGAGTATCGCCTCTGCGCCGATCTCCGCGCCGGTCGCCATCAGCACGGCGCGGTGCATGGTATTTTCCAGCTCGCGCACATTGCCTGGCCAGTAGTTCACTGTCAGCGTGCGCCGGGCGTCCTGCGACAATTGCCGCGCCGGCATGCCGTTTACCGCGGCGTATTTCTTGATGAAATACTGCGCCAGCTCGATCACGTCAGCCGGCCGCTCGCGTAGCGGAGGGACTTTCAGGTTGACGACGTTCAAGCGGAACAGCAAATCCTCGCGGAAGGAGTTTTCACGAACCGCTTCGGCAAGATTGCGGTTGGAGGTGGCGATAATGCGGATGTCGATTGGCACCGGCCGGCTGCCTCCGACGCGGTCGATGACGCGCTCCTGAATTGCGCGCAGCAGCTTTGCCTGCAGCCGCACATCCATCTCGGAAATTTCGTCAAGCAGCAGGGTGCCGCCGTTGGCTTCTTCGAACTTGCCGACACGGCGCGCCACTGCCCCGGTGAAGGCGCCCTTCTCGTGGCCGAACAGCTCGGATTCGAGCAAAGTTTCCGGAATTGCGGCGCAGTTCACGCAGATGAACGGTTTCCTTGCCCGGCTCGATCGCGCGTGCACATAGCGCGCCAGCACCTCCTTGCCGGTCCCGGATTCGCCGGTGATCAGCACCGAAGCGTCGCTCGGCGCCACCTGCAGCGCCAGCTTGACGACCCGCGCCATGGCTTCGTCGCGGTAAATCAGTTCGCGCCGGTCGTCGGCGACCGCGGCGAGAACGGCAGCGATCAATTCCGGATCTGGCGGCAACGGGATGTATTCCTTGGCGCCGGCGTGAATCGCGGCGACGGCGGCTCGTGCATCCGTAGCTATGCCGCAGGCGACGATCGGCGCGTGAATATGCTCGGCTTCAAGCGCAGTCACCAGATCGCGAATGGCGATGGCGACATCGACCATCAGGAGATCGGCGCCGCGGCCCGAACGGAGCACTGCGAGGGCCTGGGCGATATCGGCGGCGTGCGTAACCGTTGCACCTTTATCCATGGCGATCTTGGTCGCGGTGGTGAGCTGGCCGTTGAGCGTGCCGACGATCAGGAGCCGCATGGTGTCATTCCTTCTTCGCTATTCGCCGTCTGCATCACGACCGCTCCGCCTTGATGATCTCCGTCATCGTTACGCCGAGTTTTTCTTCGACCAGAACGACTTCGCCGCGGGCCACCAGGCGGTTATTGACGTAGATGTCGATCGCCTCGCCCACCTTGCGGTCGAGTTCGAGTACCGTGCCGGGGCCGATTTTAAGGAGGTCGTTGATCTCCATCCGCGCTCGACCGAGCACCGCGGAGACCTGGACCGGAACGTCGAATACCGCTTCGAGATCGCCGGCGATGCGGGTGGTCGTCCCGTCCGGCTCCGGCGCCAGCGGCACGTCGGCTTCCGGACCGCGGTCTTCGAGATTGGGCAGTGGTACCTTGCCTTCTTCACTCATGATCGCATCTCCTGAGCATTGAGCGTGCCGTCGGCCAAACCGCGACGCGCGCTCACGTAACGCACAACCGCTTCGCCGATTGCCGCATCCGTCGCGGCTTTATCGCGGTTGATACCGCCGTCCGCCCATTCGATCCGGCAATCGCTCACTGCGACACCGGGTTCGCCGAGCACCACCAGGCGGCCTTCGAAGCCGTGCGCCCGCGCCACATCATCGAGCTTTTCGCGCGCTTCCGCGTACAGCGCGTCGTTGACGCGGACCACAATGTGGGGCGAAGCGACCAGCTCGCGGAAGCAATTGCTCGCGAGCGCGGAGATTTCGGCGAACGGCTCGCGCCCGATCAAAGCGGGTGAGAGCTTGCGGGCAACCGCCACCGCCACCTCGACCGCTTCACTTTCGAGCCGCGCTTCCACCGCGTGCAGCGCGTTGGTCGCTTGGCCGAGGCTGACGGCGATCCGCTCAAGGGCTTCGGAGATACGGCGGCCGGCGGTGACGGCGGCATCGTTTTGCGCTTCTGTATAACCTCGGCGGTGCGCCGCGGTCTCTGTCTCGGCGAGCTTCACCTGGTGCTCGGCGAGCGTGATCACCGGTTCCCGCTCGGCGCCGGCCGCGAAATCTACATCGAACAGAAATTTGGCTGGCGCGGTCATGATGCTTTGCTCAATATATCAGCTCTTCTTCGCCGCGCGTCTTGGAGATGACGATCTCGCCCTTGGCCGCCAGATCCTTGGCGAGATTGACGAGAAGCACCTGGGCGTCGTCGACTTCGCGCAGCCGCACCGGGCCCATAGCTGACATGTCGTCGACCAGCATTTTGGCGGCACGTGTCGACATGTTGGACATGAAGAACTGGCGCACCGGCTCTGCGGCGCCCTTGAGCGCGACCGCGAGCTTGTCCTTTTCGATGTGGCGCATCAGCGTTTGCGCCGAAGCCGGGTCGAGCTTTATCAGATCGTCGAACGTGAACATCAGCGTCTTGATACGCTCGGCGCTCTCGCGGTTGTCCTCCTCGAGTGCAGTGAGGAACCGAGTCTCGGTTTGCCGATCGAAATTATTGAAGATCTCCGCCATCACCTCGTGAGCATCGCGCCGGCGCGTCTGCGAGAGGTTCGACATGAATTCCGTGCGAAGCGTCGTTTCGACCCGCTCCAGCACCTCCTTCTGCACTGCCTCCATACGCAGCATGCGGTTGACGACGTCCAGAGCCAGATCCTCGGGGAGGATTGCGAGTACCCGCGCCGCGTGGTCCGGTCCGATCTTCGACAGCACGACGGCCACGGTCTGCGGGTATTCGTTCTTGAGATAGTTAGCGAGCACTTCCTCCTGAACGTTGGAGAGTTTCTCCCACATGTTGCGGCCGGCTGGACCGCGGATTTCGTCCATGATGTTGCCGACGCGTTCAGGCGGGAGATATTGCTGCAACAAACGCTCGGTCGCATCGTAGGTGCCCATCAGGGCGCCCGAGGCCGACATGCGCGACACAAATTCAAGCAGAAGATTCTCGACGAGTTCGGCCTGGATCGTGCCGATTGTGGACATTATGATGGAAATTTCCCGCAGCTCGTCGTCATCGAGCAGGCTCCAGATCTTGGCGCCATGTTGATCGCCAAGCGCAAGCATCAGGATGGCGGCGCGCTGCGGTCCGGTAAGTACCCGTTGTTTGGTCGACGGCGCGGCTTGGTTGCCAGTGAGACTGGTCAAAGGGTTGCTGGTTACGTCCCGGCGGCCACCGTCAAGTTGTTCATAGTTCGAGGGCATGGGGTTAAGCGGCGGCGCTCTCGCTCATCCACTGGCGGATGATGGAAACGGCTTCGTTCGGATTCCGGTCGGCGAGTTCTCCGACCTTTTGCACGGATTGGGCATGCACTTGGCCCTGGACCTGGGCGATGTCGATCATCTTGGCGGTTTGGCTAGGCTCAGGGATCGGGGCATCGGCGCCTGCGGCAGTGGTCGAGGTTGCCTCCTGGCCGCCGGTGACGCCCATAGGCAGCGCTAGCGGCGCTTGTTCCTCCGGGGTTAGGACGCGGCGGACGAGCGGCCGCACCACCATCAGCATCACGACCAAGCCAAGGAGTCCCATGACGGCCAGTTCGATCGCGCGCATAATGTCGTCTTTGGTGAACTGCAGCGCCGCAAGCCAGCCGCTCGGCTCGGTGATCGGGTTGGCCGGCATCTCGGCGAAGCGCAAATTGACTACTTCGACCTGGTCGCCGCGCTTTTGGTCGAAGCCGATCGCGGTGCGCACCAGCGCCGTTATCTGATCGATCTCTTCCTTGCTGCGCGGCTGATAGGTGACTTCGCCTTTGTCATTCTTGCTGTAGGTGCCGTCGACAAGGACGGCAAGCGAGATGCGGTTGACGCGGCCGCCTTCGATCACTTCGGTCTTGGTCGTCTTTGAAATCTCGTAGTTGACGATTTCCTCCGACTTCCGGCTCTGGTCGCGCGGCGTGGCGTTAGCTTCGGCGCCGCCAGCCCCCGGTTGCTGCTGCCGCTGCTGATTGCCGGCGCCGCCGCCGCCGGGTATCTCGTTGCCGACCGTGACCTGATTTTCCCGGTTATCGTTGGTTGCAGAGGTTTCCTCCCGGGTCTGGCTCGAACGCACCACGCGACCATCGGGGTCGTATTTATCCGACGTCTGGGTGATGCGGTTGAAATCGAAATCGGCACTGACCTCGACGCGCGCGCGCCCCGGACCCACGACGGAAGAGACAATCGCCTCGATCTGGTCGTGCAGTCGCTTCTCGAATGCCATCCGCCGCTCATCGGCGGTGACCTCGCCGCCGTTCGCGTCGTCGCCTGCGCCATCGGCCAACAGGTGGCCCGCTTCGTCAACGATGGACACCCGCTGCGGCTTCAGTCCATTGACCGCGGAGGCCACGAGGTGGCGGATGGCGCGCACCTGTTGCGGCTCGAGCGTGCCGCGGACTTTGAGCACGATGGAAGCGGATGGCTCGACTTTGTCGCGCGAAAACAGCGGCCGCTCGGGCATCACCAGATGCACGCGCGCTGCCTGCACCCGGTCGATTGCGCGAATGGTGCGGGACAGTTCGCCCTCAAGCGCGCGCAGACTGTTGACATTCTGCACGAAGCTCGTGGTGCCGAGCGCGTCCGACTTGTCGAAAATCTCGTAACCGACGCCGCCGCCTTTGGGCAGGCCGTTACCCGCGAGCGCCATGCGCAAGCGTGCGACCCGATCGTGCGGGACCATGACGATGTTGCCGTCGTTGCGCAGCTCGTAAGGGACGCCTTGTCGCTCCAGCTCCTTCACGATGGCGGCGGAGTCATCGTAGTTGAGGTCGGTGAAGAGCGGAGTCATCTGCGGCGATGTCACACGCAAGATCAGAAAGGCGAAAAAACCGACGAGCGCGATCGTAACGGCGCCCATGGCGGCGATGCGTGCAGCGCCAATCGTCTTGACGAACTCAAGCAGACTTTGCACCGCGCTTGATCTCCCCCGAGCGAAGCATTCGCGCCTTGCCCGGCAAGATTTGCCCGGTTGATGGTTAGCGGCGAGTTAATAGAAGGCGATTGAGCACGCTTAAACTTAGCGTCGCGTCACCCGGACGTGGGTAAATCAAAATGCCGGCGTCATGCCGGCGTTCACGGATCGCTAAGATCGCTTAACTGCGCGTTACTGGCGATACTGCTGGATGCGCGTTGTGCGCAGCCCGGCGAGGCCGTGCTGGTCGATCGAATATTGCCAGGAGAGAAATTCTTCCACCGTCAGCGTGTAACGGCTGCAGGCTTCTTCAAGCGAAAGAAGTCCGCCGCGAACGGCGGCGACTACTTCGGCCTTTCGGCGAATCACCCAACGCTTCGTTCCCGGGGCCGGCAGATCGGCGATCGTCAGGGGCGAACCGTCCGGCCCGATGACATACTTGACCCTCGGGCGATGGGGCTCGGTCATTGGAACTCTCACGGACTCAACACACCAGGCCTGGACGTTACCCATGGCGGCTTAAAATTTGCCTAAGCAGGCGAATAATTTGCATTAGTTTTTGGAACCCGGCCGCACATCGCGCCAAGCAATGCCGGCGCGGTCACAGGCAGCCGCGGCAGCATGTGACGGGCGCAATCATCCAGGTGCCGTTACAGTTTCTGGATCAGGCCGGTGATACTGCTGTTGAGATTGCTGATGCCGCTGCTGAGACTGCTCAGCGTGCTGTTACTGAGCGACTGGATCTGGCTGATCGGAATGTTTTGTCCGCTCACCGTGAGGGTCGGCGGGTTTTGATTAATATTGACGGCCGTGACGACGCCCTGCACCTGCGTGGACACGGTGACAGGCTGGCCGTTGGCGCCGGTCGCGCTGATCGTCATCGTGTAAGTGCCGTCAGGCCAGGTCTGGCCGTTGCTGCCGACACCGTTCCAGCTATAGCTCTGCGTTCCGGAGTTGAGCGCTACCGTTCCGGTGTAGGCGGTCGTTCCCGCCGAGCTGGTAATCGTGACAGTGCCCGTCGCCGGCGCCGAAGAGTTAATGCTCCACGTGGCGGGGCTGTTGGTTGCGTTGGAGAGTGCCGCGGCATTGCCGTTGACCGTGACAGTGTTGCCGACGAGTTGCAGCGCCGATGTTGCCTCCGAGGTCTGCTGCATCGAGATCAGCGTTTGCAGGTTGGTGTTCATATTGACCTGCTGCTCGACCGAGGCGAATTCGACCAGTTGTTGGGTGAACTGAGTGGTGTCGAGCGGCGACAGCGGGTCCTGGTTCTGCAGCTGCGTAGTCAGGAGCTGAAGAAACGTATTGAAATTGCCGGCAATCGTTTGCGAGCCGGTAGGTGCGGTGGACCCGGTCGTGCCGGTCGATGTCGTGCTTGAGTTCGTGCCGGTGAGCGAAGAGAGCGCATTCGAAGCAGTCGTGCCGATCTGGGATGCCGCTGACGATGCGGCGGAATTGACCTGCGATGCTGCCGACGAGACCGCGTTAGAGAGAATGCTCATGACATTGGTCCTTTGTTACCCGAATGCTGCTCAAACACGGATGTCGATCCCGCCACCGAGGCCCGCACGCGTGTAAATCTGCGTTGCGGCGATCGGCGCAAGTTCCGGCTCGGGAATGACAAGCTGGGTCGGCGTCGACTGCGAGCCGGAGCCGCTGTTCTGACCCGTGAAAGATTGATCGCGCAGAGAGAACTGGAGGCCGTTATCGGCGGTCGTTAAACCCGCTTGCTCGAGCGCGTTTTGCAATTGCGGCTGCTGGCTCTGCAGCAGTTGAAGCGTTTCAGGTCGCTCGACGGTCATATGTGAGGTCACCTGGCCGTTGCCATCGACATTGAGTTGCACATCGATGCGGCCGAGTTCCGGAGGCGACAGCTTGATGTCAAACTGGTTGGAGCCCAGCTGAGCCCTGGCGGCGATCGCGACGGCGAGGCCGGCTATAGGAACACTGTCGGTGGAACCAGTGCCCGAAGGCGCGACGGCCGCGGTCGCCGACGACGCCGAAGTAGTCGATGCCGAGAAGCCGAAATTCGGCAAACCATCGATGCCGCTCGGCTTGGCGGTCTCGTGGCCTTGAGCATTCGGCGCGGCCACAGCATTGTCAGATGTCGAGACCGGAGAAGGCTGTGTTGCTTGCGCGGCAGCACGATCGGCATTCGCGGATGCTGGTCCCGAGGTCTGCGCCGATACGGTCGGATCGTTGGCCGCCTGGGTTGGCGTTGGCTGCGCAGCGTGAGCCGGCGCGGCTTCGGCTTTGGCCGCATCGTCGGTCGAGCCCGCTCCGGCACTGGCCGTGTTGTCGACCTGTCCGGCCGGAGGCGCTTCCTTGGCAGAGGCGGTTTCTGCGGTTTCTTGTGCCGAAGGTGCGTTCTGACCGGCTGCCATGGCCGCGGTGGCAAGCCTCGTTTGCGGCTTGGTTTGCCCGCCGACGGTTAGGTCTGCGTCGGACGCGTTAGCCGGCGCCGGTGCGGCGTTTTCGGCGGTGTTGACGGTGATGGCCGTTGCGACCGGTTGCGCTGGATTGGCTGCCGCTTGCGCCTGGGTCGGCGCGGCCGGCGTTGGCGTCGCGGCGGCGCCATCTGTCGCATCGCTATCCTTGCCGTCATCGGCTTTGCCGTCGTTCGAAGACGATTTGGTTACTGCTGCCGGCAGGCCAGTCTGTTGGACCGCGGGCAGGCCGGCATTCACTGGCACAATGGTATCGGCATTGTTTGTCGTCGCCGCCGTCGCAGCAGTCTGGGGTTTCGCGCCGCTCGCTGCTTTTGCATTCGGCGGGACGCTTGGCGTCGACTGAGGGGCGGTGTTACCGCCTGTTACGGTCGGCAGGTTGAAGCCTGCGTTGGCGTTGGTCTTGAGGTTACCGCTGCCCTTGGCTCCTGCTGGTGCATTGGCGCCCGCGTTTGCGCTGGGCCGCGGATTGAAGGCCGCCGGTGCATTGGGGGCTGAGTTTGCTGTGTTCGAGTTGGACGCCGTGCTCGCGCTGCTGGTCGAGTTGGACGCTTTGCTCGCGCCGCCGGTCGAATTGGACGCCGCGCTCGTGCTGCCGGTCGAGTTGGACGAAGCGCTTGCGCTGCCGGTCCCATTGGACGCCGCGCTCGCGCTGCCGGTCGAATTGGAGGCCGCACTCGCACTGCCGGTCGCGGCGAGGCCGGAAGAACCCACGCTCTGCGTGTTCCCAGCTGTAGGCGAGGGCGCTTGATTGGCGGATTGGGCTAGTGGGCTTGGCGGCGGTGCCGGCGGTGTCGGTGCGGCGGTCGTGGCGTCAAGCATGGCGGCGAACGGCTGGCCGTCGGTTTGTTGCGTTTGAGCTGGCCCCGGCTGCCACTGCGAGGACGCAATCGAGAGCGTGGCACTAACGTCTGACACTATACTCGGCACCGCGGAACCCCTGCCGTCGAGATGACCCGAGCGGTCACTTGCAACCGCCGGGCCAGCCGCAGAAGGTCAAAAATCCCTTGAATTATAACAAGATGACAAAAGTTGGCGGGCACAACGTGCGGCAGCCTCTGCGCCCACTCGGCAAGTTTTGCCGAGTCATCGAAGCGGGCATCGGCGGTCGCGGCCGTGGCGAAGGGAGCCGTCGACGCCTATAGTAATGCGCAGAGCCCTGAGGCGATCGTGGTATAGCAGCCGTTCGATCGGCCGCCGGGAAGAAGTGGGCTGCGTGGCCATGCTGAACAGTCTCGATATCGAGGGTAAACCGTCAGCCACCCGGGTGGTCGTCGCCATGTCGGGCGGGGTCAACTCCTCGGTTACTGCGGCGCTTCTGGCTGACGCCGGGTACGACGTCGTCGGGATCACGCTGCAGCTCTACGACCATGGCGCGGCGACCCATCGCAAGGGGGCCTGTTGCGCCGGCCGCGATATTCACGATGCCCGCGCCGTTGCCGAACGCATCGGCATTCCGCATTACGTGCTCGACTACGAGAGCCGCTTCAAGGAGGCGGTGATCGATCGCTTTGCCGATAGTTACGTCGCCGGCGAGACGCCGGTGCCGTGCCTCGAATGCAACCAGTCGATCAAGTTCCGCGACCTTCTCGGAACTGCCCGCGAGCTTGGCGCGAGCGTTCTGGCCACAGGGCACTATGTTGCGTCGCGGGCGCTACCGGACGGCGGTCGTGCGCTCTATCGCGCGCGCGAGGCCGAACGCGACCAGAGCTATTTTTTGTCCGCAACCACGCTCGCTCAGCTCGACCTGCTGCGCTTTCCGCTCGGTGAGCAGACCAAGGCAGAAACGCGGAATCTGGCGCGGCGCTTCGGCTTGCCGGTCGCCGACAAAGCGGACAGCCAGGACATCTGCTTCGTGCCGAGCGGACACTATGCCGATATGATCGAGCGGCTGCGGCCGGGGGCAGCGGCGCCCGGCGAGATTATCGATCTCGATGGCCGGGTCATCGGCCGGCATGACGGCATCATTCATTTCACCGTCGGTCAGCGGCGTGGGCTCGGCGTCGCGACCGGCGCACCGCTTTACGTGGTGCGGCTCGACGCAACTTCGCGCCGGGTCGTGGTCGGTCCGCGCGAGGCGTTGCGCACCAGCCGCATTCGGTTGCGCGAAATCAATTGGCTTGGCGATGGGACGATCCGACAAGCGCAGGAGAGCCACCCCGAGATTTTTGTAAAGGTCCGCTCGACCCGGCCGCCGCAACCGGCGTGGCTGCGCGAGGCGACGGACGGCGGGATCGATGTCGAGTTGATCGCGAGCGAAGACGGCGTATCGCCTGGCCAGGCCTGCGCGTTCTATGATTCAGTCGAAGGCCAAGCACGCGTACTGGGCGGCGGCATTATCGCCAGCACAGTCGCAGCGCCGAGGGCACGGGAAGCGCATCGCGAAGATTTGGCGGCGGCGCATTGACGAAGACGCGGCTGGCGCGCCGCGGCGGTGGGCGTGATGGCGGCGGAGCTCGACAACGATACGGTTGCCAAGGCCTATGCCCGCTGGGCGCCGGTCTATGATCTGGTCTTCGGTGCAGTGTTCGATCGCGGCCGCAAAGCGTCGATTGCCGCCGCCGAGCGCACCGGCGGGCATATCCTCGAAGTCGGCGTCGGCACCGGCCTGTCGCTTCCTGATTATTCGCGGACCAATCGTCTTACCGGCATCGACCTCTCCGCGCCGATGCTGCGCAAGGCCAAGGCGCGCGCCGCGGAACACCGCCTGACCAATGTCGACGGCCTCGCGGTGATGGATGCGCAGCATCTCGGCTTCCGCGACGGCGTGTTTGACGTCGTGGTCGCGCAATACGTCATCACCGCGGTGCCGGACCCCGAGGCGACGCTCGATGAATTCGTGCGGGTCGTTAAACCCGGCGGCGAGATCATTCTGGTGAATCATCTCGGCGCCGAGGCTGGTTTGCGTTCGTCGTTCGAACAGGGGTTTGCGCCGCTGGCGCGCCGGCTCGGCTGGCGTCCTGAATTCCGCTGGGAGCGCTTGGCGCAATGGGCTGTGCGGCACGGCGGGGTGCGCGTCGTCGAGCGGCGCGCCATGCCGCCGCTCGGGCATTTCTCGCTGATCCGTTTCGCCCGTCTGGATAGTCGCGCCAGCGCGCCTCTCGCGGCCGCGGCCGGTGCGGCGGGGGCTTAATCCGCGCGGCTTTTGCCTCTCGGAAAGCCCTTGGAAACGATCGTGAACTAGCCTAAATGTCGCCCGGACCGGCCTGCAAAATTTGACGGTTTGGCGGAGTAGCTCAGCTGGTTAGAGCAGCGGAATCATAATCCGTGTGTCGGCGGTTCAAATCCGTCCTCCGCTACCAACCAGAGGTCGCTTAGGTGCGGTAACGGACTCAGCGCGCAGCAGGATCGGCGTCTGATAATGTCTGCTACCCGTGCCCCGCCAGCGCGGCATTGGGAACAAAAACAACCGTCGTCCCATGCATACCATCGCTCTGCAAAGCGAAATTAGCCGTCGTGTAGGTGCCGGTCAGGCGAAGGTCGGCGACGTGGCTTCCCTGGGCGACCTGAAGCACGCCGTGCGTAAAGGTCGCAGTCGTCGCGTCCGGACCCTGGCCGATGAATCTGATCTTGGTCAGGTCCATGAAGTCCTGTCCGCCGAAGTCTTGGATGGTGCCTTTGAACGAGTCCTGTTCGAGAACCAGTTCGCCGGTGTTGATGATGGTCAGCTTGGCATGGGTTTCAAACACCGCGCCGGCGTCCAATATCAGCGCTCCGCCATTGATCTTGGTCGTACCGTCGACCGTGCCGCCGGACAGAATATTGGCAATCGCGGTGACACTCTGGTCATTCTTATCACTGGTCGTCAGCCCGCTGACCACGCCGCCAGAGGAGACGCTAAGCGTGCCGCCGCTGCCGACCGACACGCCGCTGGCGGTGCCTCCCGAGGACACGTTCATCGTGCCGCCACCGCTCACCGAGGCGGCGTCGGCCGTGCCACCGGAAGAGACATTAAATCTGCCGCCGGTTACTGACGTGCCGCTGTCAGTAGCGCCGGAGGACACGTTCAGCGTACCGCCGTGTCTTACAGACATGCCACTGTCGGTGCCGCCGGAAGACACGTTGAGCGTACCGCCGGGCCCCACGGTTGCAGCTTTGTCCGAGCCGCCGCTAGAGACGGTAACAACGCCGCCATTAATGACGTCGCTTCCAGAGGCAGTCCGCCGCTGAGATTACTGCCGACCGCCGTTGACGTCATCCCTAGGCGCTCCGGATACGACCGCTCCTCCCCACCACCCTTGAGTCTGTCGCTCCGGAGGTCACGCCGCTCGAAAACGCGATTTCTAGGCCGGCCGAGGCGGTCAAAGTGCCAACCACTGTCGTGACCGCGCCTTCTCCATCGACCTCCTGGATCCCGCCGCCTTGCAGCGTTGTGGCGGTCGCCGTGCGCCGCTAACGATTACCGTGAAGCCCCCGTCGACGGCTCCCGTCTCGGAGATGGCTCCGCCGCTGAAAACAATGAACCCACCAGGGGTGATAACATATCCCCGGTGGAAGTTTTGCCCGCATTTACGTCTACAGTCGTGTTTATGAGTGGCATGTCTTCCTTCTTTTACTGATCTTGCGTTATTCGTTCATGCAGTCTCGTTCCGTTCTGAAATTGCCTTGTCATTAGCTCTCAGCACAATTGGTCAAGTTCTGCACCTAGCAAACCGCAGGCGGGTAAATGGTCGACGGTCCCGCTTAAATAATGGAGCGATTCCAACTGTAGGCGGGGACAGCGCGTGTTTCTGAACTGAAGGTGACGCTCAACGAAGACGCAGAACCCAGTGTTGAGAGAATGCTTAGCGTCCTATTCATGCCGGTTCCCCTGATCTACTACTCGTACCTACCAACCCGCAGCGAGTCGGGCGGGTATGACGCTAAGCCAACTTGTCCGCTTGGACACGGCGCGCCGCATTGATATGCGCGAACTTAGAATTGGTCGTACTGCTCGATCACGGCTCCAAAATTCGGGAAACGAAGAATTCAGATTGATCGTGATCACTACAGCAATCGCGCACAACATAACGATCACCGTAAGATCACGAACCGTCATCGCAGCGATCAACTGATGCCATGTAGTTTTAGTGGCTTTGGCAGTACCGCCCTTCTCCTATTGCGGCCATCTGGATGTAACTTAACTATTCTTCACAGCTCACTTTGTGCCGTGCGTCGCATGCAGCAGGACCAACACTAATCGATACGCCGCTTTTCAGCGCTACCCACTCAACGACCGGGGAGGATGGCGCACAAGCCATGATTGCCGCGTCCTCCGATCGGAGGACCCACAGTCACTTTCCTCGGATCGATCGGCATCCTGGCAGGTTCCAAACAGCGATCGGAACCCTCGGCCTCACGCCTTGGTTTCACCAACGAGTGGGTTGGAAAATCCAGCGACGAGCTTGACCAGGTCGGCTTGGCGGGCGGCGCCGGTCTTGTTGTAGACCCGGCCGAGATGGGTCTTAACCGTGGTCTCAGCAATCCCAATTGCCTCCGCGACCTCGGGAACGCCTCCAACCTCGACGATTGCCAGCAGTACCCGCAACTCCGTCGGCGTCAGCTTGTAGGCCTTGGCGATCGCCTCCGGTGGCGAAGGCGTGTTGAGAGCGGTCTGATGCACGAACAGAGCGGCGACGGCTGCATAACTGGTGCCGGCCCGTCGACGCACGCCGGACATCAGCGGCAGCACGTGAGCCACATGGCGCTCGCCGTCGCGCGCAATAATGGGCACGGCGACACCCTTGATGCCGACCGCCGCGTCACCGTTGCCGGCCGCAGCAAACGTATCAGCTAATGTCCGGTCAGCTTCCGGGTCGCTGAAGATCAGTCGCCCGCCCTGTCGCGCGCAGGACGCTCGCTCTGTTGATCATTACGTGGCCGGCAGTATTGGCATGCACGATGCGGCCGGACACATCGACCAGAAACATCCCGGCGCTTAGCCCGTCGATAGTGTCTGCAAGTTGCGCAGTTTCAGATTTCTTGTGATCGAGCAATCCACCGATAAGCACTGCCCGCCGGACATGCGGCGTCAAAAGCCGCATCCGCCGCCGCATCTCGTCATTCACGAGACCATCGCGCTTATGACGAAAAACGGTGAACATCGCCACATCTGTCGCTGACTTTTCCAGAACGGCAGAAGCTAGATCCACCAAAAATTGTGGTCGCGCCCACTCAATATAGAATCGTGTCTCGAGAAATTCCTCGTAGTTTATAAAATCCTTAGTGCTGATAATATCGCCGACGCCGGCGAAGATCTGGCTGTTGGTGGACGGATCGAATTTTATATATTTCTCAAAATAAAGTTGTACGCAACCAGGATCGAGGCCGTATTGATGGAAAACTTGGCCGCTTTTGTTGACGACGGCCTTTGAAAACACCGACGATGCGGGACCACCGACGAATCTTGCCGCATCTTGAAGCACCTTGAGCCATAACGATGGTTCCAAAGCGGCATCGTAGATGTCGCCGATCAACGCGGAGAGCTTCTCCTCATCCATCAGCTTGAACCCCCAGAATGTCCGCGTTGCCGGAACTTGATTTTAACGCGAGCGGAGCAGAAAAGCACCACACCATCGACCGGCGCCGCGATAGGAGGATCGGACAAATGCGATCGGTGGAGCGTCAGAAGAGCTAAAACTTGAGACGAAGACCTAGCAATAGCGAGGCCAAAGCACCCGCATGTCCCATTCGGTCTTTTCCAAGCGGTTCGCGGCGTGCCAAAGGCAATAAGAACGGCACCCGATGTCCCGGGGGAAGGAGGTATCCGTCCTCCGCTACCAACGCGCTGATTGATGTTCTGCTACTTCTTCGCACGCGCGAATACCGGCACGCTCGGTCGGGCGCCGGCTCGCGGTGCGGTCCATGTAGACGATCTTGTCGCTGGCGAGACGGTAGTCCGGAAAGCGTGTCAGAAAGCTCGCCACCGCGACGCGCAGTTCGAGCCGCGCCAGTGCCGCGCCGAGACAATAGTGCACGCCGTGGCCGAGCGTCACGTGGCGGTTGGGATCGCGGGTGATGTCGATCCGGTCCGGGTCTCGCGAACTGGGCCGGGTCGCGGTTCGCCGCGCCGATCATGATGTGGAGAAGCTGGCCCTTGCGGATCTGCTTGCCGCCGATTTCGAAATCTTCGCGCGCGGTGCGGATGCCGCGCTGGGTCGGCGCGTCGTAGCGCAGGAACTCCTCGGCGGCGAGATTGATGAGGCTCGGATCGGCCTTGAGTTTGGCGAGCTGATCCGGGAATTGGTGCAGCCACCACAACGACATCGCGATCGCGCTGCGCGAGGTGCCGCCGCCCGCGGTCGCCATCATGTTGCACGTCGCCAGTATTTCGAGGTCGGTGAGCCGCTCGCCGCCGGCCTCCGCCTGCGCCATGGCCGAGATCATATCCTCGCCGGGACGGCGCCGGCGCTCCTCGATGCGCGGCATGAAATAGGCTTGCTGGGCGTCGAGAATTTCGCGTTGCTCCCGCGCCATTGCTTCTTTGTCGGGAGCAACGGGCTGGAACAGGAAATTGGAGCAGCGGTCGCTCCAGTGCCGCATCAGTGCTTCATCGGAATCCGGCAGGCCGAGAAGATCGAGCATCACCTGGGTCGGAATGCGGGCGGCGAAATCGAGATAGGCGTCGAACGCGTCGCGCGTCTGCCAGCTCGTCGAGCATCACATCGACCCGGCGCTGCAGCATCGGCCGCAGGCGCTCGACCGCGCGCGGCGTCATCGCTTTGAGGAACAGCGCCTTCAGGCGGTCGTGATAGGCGTCGTCGCGGTAAAGCAGCCAGCGATGATAGTGGTCGACGATGTCGCTGAAACGCTCGGGATTGGTGCGCGGCAGATAGGAGTAGAGCGTCTCGATCCGATCGACGCTCAGGTCGGGCCGATCCTGCAATTCGAAGACGTCGGGATAACGCGTGAAGTACCAGGCCCGTGCCCGTCTCCGACCAATGCACCCGTTCGCGTTCGCGCAGCGCCTTGTAGTACGGATAGGGATCCTGGACCGCCTCGGCCGTAAACAGCCCGTAGCTGTCCAGTTCGGTCAGCGCCCGCATCACACATGGCCCCAGGCACGGCGGCCGACGTCGACCAGAAGCTCGATCTTGAGCGTCTGAATGTCGGTCGTAACCTTGCTCGGCATCACCGCAAATTTCGACATCGCCGCGCTGGCGAAAGCCGCATTGCGGGCAGATGCCGAGCCGGTCCATCGGGCGCGTAGCGGGCCGCTTCCTCGATGCGGTGCATAGATCGTCCGGCGATTCGAGCGCCGGGTTTTTGGTGCTGATGATGCCGAGATAGGCGCGCTTGCCCGCCGGCAGATGACGCAGCGGCGCGAAATCTCCGGCGCGGCGGGAATCATATTCAAGCAGATAGGCGTCCACATCGCAGCGCTGAACAAGCGCCTCGCCGATCGGCGCGTAGCCGCCGTCGCCCATCCACATGCCCTCCATGTTGCCGCGGCACAGATGCATGCCGATGGTCATGTCGGCGGGGCGGCCGGCGACGGCGCGGTTGAGCACGTCGATATAGAGTCGCGACCAGCTTGTCCGGATCGTCGCCTTCGCTCTTCGCCAGCGCGCGGATGTTGTTATCGCACAGCAGCGCCAGTGGCACCTCGTCGAGCTGCAGATAACGGCAGCCCGCGGCATAGAGGTCTTTGATCTCCTGCTGAAACACCGCGATCATGTCGTCCCAATAGACTTTCGACGTCGGGATAGATCTTTGCGATCGACCGCATCCTTGAACTGGCCGAAATGCATGTGCGATGGCGTCGGCATCGTCACCTTGGCACGCGGTTCTTCGCGACCGATTGGAGGAACTTGAAGTCTTCGCGTGACGATCGGTCTGGTGCGGCGGACTTGCTTGGTCGCGAGCGGTGCCGGCGACGGCGTGGAAAATCCCTCGTCGTTCCGGAACACTGAGCTTGGAGGCGCGGAACTCGAAGCCTTCGACGGCATTGAGAAAGCCGCGCGACCAGCCGCCGCGGCGAAACTCGCCATCGGTGACGATCGGCAGGCCCAGTCTTTCCTGCATCGCGACGGCGTCGCGAATGGCTCGGTCCTGCACCTCGCGAAGCTTGTCCGGCGGCAGCTTGCCGTTCTCCCAGTCGCGCCACGCCGCCATAAGCTCCGGCGGCCTTTTCAGGCTGCCGACATGATCGACGGAATTCGACGGAACACGCGACGATGCCACGACGAATCCTCCCGGTTCTTAGATCGACGGCCGCGGTTTTCGGCGTCCGCCTTGAAATGCTTTTCGGATCGGGCGCGCCACGTGCGGCGCGCCAGAACCGCGTCAAGCTCGGCCGGCGTCGACGCGACACCGAGAATGTACCGGTCGGGACGGATGACGACGGCTTCGGCGCCCAGCTCGGCGAGATAGGCGGCCGCCTCGCCCTCGGCGACGACCAGAACCAACGTCAGCGTCCTCGAGCTTGGCGCGCGTCGCCGCCGGCAGCTGCGTCGCGCCAGGCTGCGGCGTCGCCAACACCGCGAAGCGATAGCCGACCCGATCGTCGAGCAGCGTGCCGTCGGCCAAGTCTGCGGCTGGCGCGCGCGCGTCGCCGCGGGCGGCGGCGCGTTGCCGTGCAGGCCGCGGCCAAGCCGCGGCGTGATCGGCCGCAGCATGGTCGGATTGGCGATGAGGTCGCGATCGCGCTGGCGCGCTTTTTCCGGATCGGTGGTCTGGATCACGCTGCCGAGTTCGACGGCAAGTTCGATGTAAGCGCGCACGTGCTCCATGCGTTCCGTTTCGTAGGTGTCGAGCAGAGCTGTTCGGGCGCATCGCCGGCGATCACGTCGCGCAGCTTCCATGCCAGGTTGGCGGCGTCGCGCAGCCCGGAGCACATGCCCTGCCCGAGGAACGGCGGCATCTGATGCGCCGCATCGCCGGCGAGCAACAGCCGCTCGCGCCGCCATCGCGTCGAAAGCGCGGAATGGAAGGTGTAAACCACCGCGCGTTCGATCGTGGATTTCGCCGGATCGATGTTCCACGGTTTAAGCATCTCGTAGACGCTATTGCGGCCGCGTGATCGTTGCCGGGTCGTCCTGCGGCATCAGCATGAATTCCCAGCGGTGGCGCTTGCCGGGCATCGGCACGAATGTCGTCGGCCGCGCCGGATCGCAATACTGGATCGCATCGATCGACCCGGCCGGTTTCGTCGGCGGCTTCCGGCACACCGTCGGGCGGCTGGTCGAGGATCATGTCGAGCACGATCCAGCGCTCGTGCGAACGCAGGTCTTGCAGCGCGGCGCCCATGAAGCGCCGCACCGTCGAGCGCGCGCCATCGCAGCCGACGACATAGCGGGCCGTCACTTCGGAGAGCTTTCCCGACTGCGAGATCTTCGTAGCGGATGCGGACGTGATCGCGCGTTTCGTCGAGCGCGAACGCATCGCTGCGCAGCCGCACATCGACCGACGGAAAGCGCGACACGCCGTCGCGCAGAACGGCCTCGAGTTCGGGCTGATAGAAACGATAGGCGTTGTTCCAGCCTTCGGGTCCGACGCCGCTGCGCGCGATCAACAGCAACAGTTTGCCGTCGGCGCTGACGTGGCGGATGTTGCGGCTGACGTTAAGCCGCGGCAGCAATTCGCCGGCGAGGCCCATGGTCTGAAACGAGACGCATACCCTCGCCGTCCAGCGCTACCGCGCGCGGCAGGTGATAGACCGACGGCTCGCGTTCAAGCACGACGGTCTTGATGACCGCGCTGCCCGAGCAGATTGGCCAGCGTCGCGCCTACCGGCCCGTAGCCGATGATGCAGACATCGAAGTCCGGCGACGCCATGACCCGGCTCATGTCGCCGTCAGGATTTTTTCAGACCCATCTTCGCGGCAATTTCCGCCTGGTACTCCGCGATCGGACGAAAGCCGGGCGCCTTGCGGCAGAAGGCGTCGGATTTGGCGCGAATCTGGTCGGCCGGCTGCGACAGATCGAGATCTTCGATGCACGGCTGCTCGATGTACCATTGCGTGTCGCAGAACACTTCGAGCCGGTTGCCTTCGGGATCGCGGAAATAAAGCGACCAGGCGTTGCCGTGGTCCATCGGCCGCATGTCGCTCACGCCCGGCTCGTCCTTCACGCCGCCGCCAGATCGCCTGCAAGTCTTCGACCGCCGCGACCCGGAAGGAAATCTGATTGATGTGATTGAACGCGAGATCCTTCGGCCGGCCGCTGACCAGAGCGACCTGGTGATGGTCCTTTGGATCCCAGCTGGTGAACACGATATCGGCGCCGCGAACCTTGCCGCGGTCGGTCACGGTGAAACCGAGCACGCGGGTGTAAAAGTCTTCCATCTTCGGAAGATCGTAAACGTAGAGCCCGATATGGCTCATGCTCAGCGGCACCCGCTGGGCAGTGGCGGTGCGGGACGCTAAAGCCGCGTCGGACATGGCGAGTTCCTCCATCGCAAATCTCTTTCGGCAACGCTAAAGCCGTGCGCTTGCCGCGGCCAGCAGTCTTGACTTGATGTCCGCACAGTGGACAATCGGCTAAACCGGGACTGTAAACGATGGCGCAAAGCAGCAAGAAAGCGCGGGGCGGGAGCGTGCGATCGCTGGAACGCGGCCTTGCTGTGTTGGCGGCGATCAATCGCCGCAAGCTGCCGTCGGTCATGGAGCTTGCCCGTGACACGCGGTTGCCGCGTCCCACCGTGTACCGCTTGCTGGAAACGCTGAGCCGCGGCGGATTCGTGACGCGAACGCAGCCCGCACGATCGCTACTGTCTCGCCCGCGGGGTGCGGACCTTGAGTGACGGCTTCGTCGAGGACGACTGGATTGCGGACATCGCGGCGCCGCTGATGACCCAATTCACGCGCGAGCTGGTCTGGCCGGTGGCGCTGTTGACCTTCGAGGAAAGCCGCATGCTGGTGCGCGAGACGACGCATGAGGCCAGCACCTTGTCGATCGATCACGGCATGGTCGGACGGAGTCTGCCGATGCTGCGAACCGCCGCCGGTCGCTGTTATCTCGCCTTTTGCCCCAGCGAAGGAACGGCGCGCCATCCTGGAAATGTTGTCGCGGTCAAAGGCGCTGGAAGACCGTTGGGCGCGCGAGCCGCAACGCCTGACGAAGCTTCTGGATGCGATCAAGGCGAACGGCTATGCGATCCAGGATCGCGAGATCAATCCGAAAACGACGGGCATCGCCGTTCCGGTTCGGCTCGGCAGCGCGCGTGCTCGGGAGCCTGTCGTCGATCTGGATATCGTCGGCATTGACGATCGAAAACGCCGAGGCAGAGCTTCTACCCGCCGTTGGCAACGACCGCAGCGCGTATTGCCGACGCCATCCGCGACCGTGCCCTCAAACAGGCAAGTCTCATCGCAAACGGCGAGCGCGCCCGATCCCGGCCTGAGCGCAGCGGCTCAATGAATCAGCGTATGCGGCAGCCAGAGCACGATCCCGGGCAACAGAATCAGGATAATCAGCACGGCGAAGTCGGCGACCAAAAAAGGCACGACGCCACGATAGATCGTTCCCATCGAAATCTTCGGCGCGATTGCGTGCAGCAGAAACACGATGATGCCCAGCGGCGGATGGATCAGGGCCATCTCGACCTGGATCAGACAGATCACGCCCCACCACAGCGGGTCGTAGCCAAGACTGACAACGATCGGCAGGACCAGCGGCAGGGTGATCAGGATCGACGACATCTCCTCGAAGAACGTGCCGAGCAGGATGTAGACGGCCGTCAACGTGAAGATGACGCCGAGCGGCGGAAACTGGTGGCCTTCGATCCAGTGGACCAGCGTCTCCGGCACGTGCGCCAGATTGATGAAGTAGGTGAAAATCGGCGCGGCCATGAGGATCAGATAAAGCATGGCGGTGACCGATCCCGCTTCGTACATGCCGCGAACGAGCCCGCCCCACGACAATCGCCGCCGCGCCAACGCGAACAGCAGCGCCAGGATTGCGGCGGCCGAAGCGGCCTCGTTCACCGTGAAGATGCCGCTGTAGATGCCGACGAAAACTCCGAGCAGCAGCGCGAGCGAGGGCGCTGCCTGCCGCGCCGCGTCGAAGCGTTCCGGCCAGGACACCCGCGCCGTGACCGGCGCGATCTGCGGCCGCCGGCGCACGACAATTCCGATGGCGATCAGGTTGATCGCGATCGTGATCAGCGCCGGCACGATGGCGGCAACAAACATATCGAGGATGAAAGTCTTCGCGACCACGCAATAGATGATCATCACCAGCGACGGCGGGATCAGCGACTTCAGCGTTCCGCCTGCGGCGATCACTCCGGTCGAGAACGCCGGCGAATAGCCGCGTTCCAGCATCTGCGGCAGGGCGACTTTGGCAAATGTGGCGGCGGTTGCGGTGCTTGAGCCGCAGATCGCGCCGAAGGCAGCCGAACCGCTGATCGTGGCGTAGGCGAGCCCGCCGCGACGATGGCCTAGAAACGCCGCCGCGGCGCGATAGACGTCCTCGGAGAAGCCGGCCATGCTCGCAAACACGCCCATGAGCAAAAACAGCGGCACGGCGGCGAGGTCCGTGCTTGCGAGCACATAAGAGGGTTCCTGGGCGAGGAACGAGAACGCCGGCAGCCAGCCGCCGCCTTGCAGCGCGAATCCGACGACGCCGACCGTCATCATCGCAAAGCCGATCGGAACCTGCAGCAGGATCAGCGCAAACAGCGCGGCGATCCCCAATGCGCCGATCACCGCCGGTGCCAACATCGTCCCCCTGTCCTTCAGACGGCCGTTTCCGGGCGTTCGTCCCGATGATCGCCGCGCAGGATTTTGAAGCCGACGACGATCTGCAGCAGCGCGCTGATCCCGAGGATGACGGCGACGGCGCCCCAGACCGGAGCGCTCGGAATGCGCAGCATCCACGTGGCCGCCCCGGTCGCCTGTGCCTGAATCGCGAACACCACGAACTGCCAGGTCATCAGGATCAGCACGATCTCGACCAGGACAGCGGCGGCCAGATCGGCAATTCGCCCCGCACGCGGGCCGATGACGCTGGAAACAAAGCGGATGGTGATGTTGCTGCGTTCAACGATCGCCACCGGAATGCAGCACGCGACCGCAAAGGCCGCAACCAATCCGCCAACGTCACGCACGGCATCGATCGGACGCGCGAAGAAAAACCGCAGTAGCCCGTCCGCCATTGTCATGACGGCAAAGCAAAGCAGGGCGCCGAGACCCAGCACGACAAGCGCCTGCGCCAGCAATTTGCTCGCTCGCTCGATTCGCGCCATGTACGTGACCGTCTCCAGCTAAGCCCGCCGCCAGGCGGCACAATGATGCGCAGAACAGGCCGGCGTGGCGCAAGGCCGTGCCGGCATCTTTTAGGTCCTCTACAGGTCGAGAGTTGGAACGGGTTCGTCTCGGGGGTAACGCACCGGAAGAGCCTGTGCCTTAGCCCTTCTGCTCTGCCCGCACCTTAGCAAGCTCGGTGTCCAAAGCGGCCTTCAATTCCTTATGCCGATCGCTGGCCGCGACCCACTCCTCGCGGACCGGCGCGAGCAGCTTTTGTGCCTCGTCGAGTTGAGCCTGATCCGGAAAGACGATCTTGTTTTTCGGGTTGCTCTTGAGCTTCTCGAGATTGGCTGCGTTGTAGCTGCTGATCGAATTCGATCCACTTCTTGGTCAGAGGGTATCCGGCATTGCGCTCGATCACGGCGCGCGAAGTTTCGGGCAGCGCATCGAATTTCTTCTTGTTCATGAGAACGGCGAGCGGGACAATGCCGAGCCCGATGAAGAAGTGATTGTTGGTAACCCGATCGAGCCCGAAGTCGAAGAACGGGGACAAATGCGACGTTGTGCCGCTGATGGTGCCCCGGCTGATTGCCTCGGGGATTTCGGTGACCGGCATGCCGATCGGTACGGCGCCGAAAGCGCGCAACGCCGCGCTCTCGTTCTTGCTCGATGCCCGGATTGTCTTGCCTTTGAGATCGGCAATCGAATTGACCGGGAAATTGGTGTGGATCGAATAGGGCGCTGTTCCCCACAATCCCACGATGTAATAGTCGCCGTAGTCCTTCAGCACGTTGTGTTTGGCGAGTCCCGTCGCCACCAAAGACGATTCGCGAATGTCCTTGAACATTCCCGGCAGCTCAAGAACCTCGGTATCCGGGAAGCGTCCCGGCGAATAGGACTGCACCACCCACGCCACATCGGCGACGCCGTCGAGCAGCATCTGCGGCTGTTGCCCGGGATTGCGGCCGAGCGCGCCGTTCGGAAACAGATCGAACACTACGGCGTTGTCGGTCTCGCGCTGGACGGTTTCCGCAAACGGCTTCATTACCGTGCGGAACGTCACTTCGCTGTCAGGGGTGAACACCGCCCATTTGAGGTGTTGCTCGGCCCGGGCGCGCTCGCTGCCCAGGAGCGCTGCCGCGGGCATCGCCGCGGCGGTGGCCAAAAACTTGCGCCGGTCCATTCTATCCTCCCCGTTTGTCATGGTTGTTATGTGCGGCGAACACTTCTTCAGACGGTTCGCTCGTGAAAGACTGCCGCTTACAGGCTTGTGTTACAATATTTCTACAGGGAGAGTCCAAGGAGCGGACATGTCGCAGATAAACTGCACTATTTTCTGCCGGCGCCAAACTGGGGGTTGGCTGCCCGGCGATCCGGGGCTCGGTCGAGCCGCGAGGATCGGTCGGTGACGAGCGGAATGATTACCGTCGCCGGCATCGATCTCGAGCTTACCGAAATCGGGACTGGCCCGCCGCTACTAATGCTCCATGGCGCCGGCGGTTTCGATCCACGGCAGCCCGTCAATGCCCTTCTGGCCGCCAGCCGCCGCCTGATTTGCCCGTCACATCCCGGCTTTGGCAAATCGGCACTCCCTGATTGGCTCGACAGCGTCGACGACATCGCCCACGTTTATCTGGAGCTGATGGACCTGCTCGGTATTCTAACCGTCGATCTGATCGGCTGCTCGGTTGGCGGTTGGATCGCGGCCGAAATGGCGACCAAAGCGCCCGAGCGGTTCACCAAGCTAATACTGGTCGGTCCGGTGGGCGTTAAGACCGGCAGTCCAGACCGGCTTGATGTGCCCGACGTCTTCGCGCTTCCAGCCGATGAGCTCAATCGTCTGATCTATCACGATCCGGGCAAGATGGTGCGCGATCCAGCTTCGCTCAGTGATGACGACTTAACCATTACAGTGCGCAATCGCGAGACGCTGGCGCTGATCGCGTGGGAACCGTACATGCACAATCCGAAGCTCAAGCACCGGCTGCATCGGGTAACGTCGCCAGTGCTGTTTCTTCGCGGCGCCAGCGACGGTTTGATTTCGGACGAGTACATCCGCGCCTATGCACGTCTGTTGCCGAAGGCGCAGGTGGCGACCATTGGCGACGCCGGGCACGTTCCGCATCTTGAACAGCCCGAACAGTTTGCCACCGCAGCGCTTGCTTTCATCGATAACTGATCATGTACAAACATGGCCGCGCTGTTTGTGGGGAGTAACCGGAAATGAAAGCCTGGCACTTCAGTGAAACGGCGTACCCGTACTTGCCGCCGGTCGATACCTACTCATCAATTCGCGTGACCCTTCCCAACAAATACTACGACCCGGAGAAGGGTGCCGCGCTGTGGGACCGTTACCTCGACGAGTGGTGCATTGCCGACGACGAAGGTGTCGAGGTGATGCTCAACGAACATCATCAGACGGCGACCTGCGTCGACCCGGCGGCTCCGCTGGTGCTCTCGGCCTTGGCGCGCGTCACCAAGAAGGCGCGCCTGCTGATCCTTGGCAATCCGATCGCCAACCGGCGCCAGCCGGTGCGGGTTGCCGAAGAGATGGCAATGGCCGATGTGTTGTCGCACGGCCGGGTTGAAGTCGGCTTCGTGCGCGGCGTGCCGTGGGAAGTCGCCGCCGCCAACAGCAATCCGGTGCGCATGAACGAGCGCCACTGGGAAGCCCTCGATCTCATCATCAAGGCCTGGACGACGCATGATGGACCGGTGAGCCATGAGGGCCGTTTCTTTCACCACCGCATGATCAACATCTGGCCGCGGCCGTATCAGCAACCGCATCCGCCGATTTGGGTCAGCACCACCAGTCCGAGCGGCGCGGCGCGCGTCGGCAGCCGCGGCTTTGTGCAAGCGACGTTTCTCACCGGATACGACGGCACGCGCGCGGTGTTCGATGCTTATCGCAAAGGCTGGCGCGAAGCGGGCCGCGGCAACACCGTGCCGCTCGATCGGCTGGCATATGCCGCGCTGGTTTACACTGCGCCGAGCGAATCCGAATCGCGAAACGGAGCGGAAAAGCTGATGTGGTACGTCACCGCGAACAAGATCGTGCCGCACTTCACCTATCCGCCTGGTTATGTTCCGGTCCGCACGGCGGTCGACGTCATGCGCGGGCGAGTGAGCCCGCTCAGCCATTTTGGTGAATTGCCGACTGTTGAGAACGCGATCAAGTCGGGCATCATGATGGCGGGAACGCCGGACCAGGTCGTGAAGCAGATCAAGAAAGTCTATGATTATGTTGGCGGCTTTGGCCATATCTTGTTGATGGGACAAGCCGGCTTTCTCGATCATCAAGAAACCGTGCTGGGCATCAAAACCTTCGCGCGCGAAGTCTACCCACGGCTCAAGGCTGAGTTCGGGATCGCTCTACCCGACATGGCAATGGAAAGGCAGACAGAGGCAGCAATCAGCCGCTAGCGGGGATTGCACCAGTATCAGTCATGACTCGCAGAAACTCGGCATCGGCCGACGCTGCGACCGCGCTCCTGACGAAGGCGCAGTCACTGTCCGATCTGCTCAGCAAAGAAGCGGCGGCGGGCGACGCACGCGGCGCGTTGACCGATCGCACGTGGCGGCGCTGCGCAGCGGCGATTTCTTCTCGCTGATGCTACCGGAATGTTTCGGCGGAGCGGAGGCCAATCCCATCGCGGCGCTGCGCGTGATCGAGGAATTGAGCCGCGCCGACGGCTCGACCGGCTGGGTGGTCATGGCCGCCGGACTCTGCATCGGCACCGGCGCGGCCTTCCTCGATGAGAGTGCGGCGAAAGAGATTTTCGGCGGCGACACGGTCCCAATCATCGCCGGTCATGGTGGTCCGAACGGAACCGCCATCGTCGAATCCGGCGGCTTTCGGTTAAGCGGCAACTGGCGATACGGCAGCGGTACGAAACATGCCGACTACATCCACTCCGGCGCCATCGTGGTCGAAAACGGCGTGCCTCGCCGTGGCCCGGATGGGCAGCCGGAGGTCCGCATCTTCCTCACGCCGCGGCGCGATGCGATTCTCGCCGACGACTGGAACGTTCTCGGCCTGCGCGCGACCGGCAGCGTCGATTACACGATTACCGACTTGTTCGTGCCGGAAGAATTCTCGCATCCGCCGGGCGTTCTGCAGCCGAAGCGCGGCGGCAACGTTTATCTGATCGGGCTCCTTGGCGTTGCCGTCATCGGTCACACCGGATTTGCCTTGGGCGTCGGTCGTCGCGCGCTCGACGAAATCGCAGCCTTTGCGCGGGAGCAGTCCGGCCCGACTGGCCGCCTGCGCGACAGCGACAGCTTCCGCGAGCATTACGGAGCGGCCGAGGCGCAGTTTCGCGCCGCGCGTGCGCTGGTATACGAGACCTGGGCGGATATCGAGACATCGATCGCGCGCGGCGAGGTCATGTCCACGCGGCAGATCACGCTTGCCCGGTTGTCGATGAGCCATATCACTTCGACGGTGGCGGATATCTGCAATTTCGCTTATCGCGCCGGCGGCGGCGTCGCCTTGCGGGACGGAGCGATCCAACGCTGTTTCCGGGACATCCACGCCGGCACGCAGCATCTGCACGCCCATCCGCTGATCGTGCGCGAGTGTGGCCGTGAATTAGCCGGGATGGCGGCGGGTCAGGTCTGGGGGCGTTTTGGTCTCGTCGATCCGAAATCTGATTGTGGGGCGCAAGGTCGCCGCGCCGCATTGACAGCGCTGCTGAATGCAGTCGCATGGCGTAATAAAAGGGAGGAGAACATGACAAAATCCGGGGGAATTTCGCGCCGAAGCTTCATTTCCCGCACCGCCGGCGCCGGAGCGGTTCTCACCTCCAATTTCGCCGCGCCCGCGATTTTGGCGCAGACGAACAAGCCAGTGCGCATCGGCGTGCTCAATTCCTTCACCGGCGCCATCGCCTATGCGGGCGTGAATAATTTGAATGGCATGTCGCTCTATTTCGACAGCATCAACTGGACTGCCGGCGGCCGAAAAATCGAACTGATCAAGGAAGACGACCAGTTCAATCCGCAGGTTGGCCTGCAAAAAGCGAAGAAGCTGGTTGAAAGCGACAACGTCGACATGGTCGTCGGCGTGCAGGCGAGTAATGTCGCGCTTGCGGTGTTGAACTACATGAAGCAGCAGAAGGCATTCTACATCGTCTCCGGCGCCGGCACCGATGCCATCACCTGGGATCGCTACCCTTATCTGTTCCGCACGTCGATCTCGGCCTATCAGCTGAGCGCACCCATGGCGGAATGGGTCTACGACAATCTCGGCAAGGAAATTGTCCTGACCGGTTCCGACTATGCCGGTGGACGCGACGTCATCGCGGAGTTCAAGGGGCCGTACATCAAGAAGGGCGGCAAGGTGCTGAAGGAAATATTCCCGCCCTTGGGGACCACTGATTTCAGCGCCTATCTCACCGACATCAAATCGCTCAATCCGCCGGTGACCTACGATTTCATGCCCGGCACCGATGCCGTGCGCTTCATTCAGCAATACGGCGAATATGGCTTGCTTCAGAAGATGCCGTTGACCGGCTTCACCATCATCGATTCCCTGATGCTCAATACGCTCGGCAAGGCGATGGTCGGCGTGATCTCCGCCACCACCTACATCCCGGCCGTCGACAATCCGGAAAGCAAGCGTTTTGTCGCCGCGTATCAAGCGAAATACAACGCGCTGCCGGACATTTTTTCCGACTACGGCTACGTTGCCGGCGTGGCGGTTGCGGAGACCTTGAAGGCGACTAACGGCGATACCGCCAAAGACAAGCTGGCCGAGGCCATGGTCAAGGTCAAATTCAACGCGCCGCGGGGGCCGTTCCGGTTCGATCCGGCAACCCACAACCCGATTCAGGACATCTACATCTGCAAGGTGATCGAAAGCGACGGCAAGGCCGCCGGCTCGGTCATTTACACCGCCAAACAAGTTCAGGACCCCGGTAAGAAGATATATTGATTGCCGCGGTCATCGCGCCGCGGGTGGATCATTTATGGAACTGATCATTGCCCAGCTCCTCAACGGGCTGGTTTACGGGGCACTGCTGTTTTTGATGGCGGCGGGCTTGTCGCTGATTTTCGGCCTGATGAACGTCGTCAGCCTCGCGCATGGCTCGTTTTTCATGCTTGGGGCCTTTTTCGGGCTGAGCATCTTTCAGGCGACGCATAGCTTTTGGGTGGCGATGGCGATTGCACCGGTTGCGGTGGGAATTATCGGCATTGCTATGGAGCGGCTGTTCATGCGGCCGCTCTATCGCCGCGGCCACATGGACCAGGTGCTGCTGACCTTCGGTTTCACGTTTGTTTTTTTCGATATCGTGCAATCGATCTGGGGCCGCACGGTGTTGAGCCTGGCGGCCCCACCCGCCTTGCAGCAGGCGATCCAGATCGGTGACGGGGTATTTTCCGCCTATCGGCTCTTCCTGATCGCGCTCGGGTTAGCGCTGGCGCTGCTGCTTTGGCTGTTTCTTGAACGGAGCCGCCTCGGAGCCATGGTGCGCGCCGGCGTTGACGACGCCGCCATGGCGGCGGGCCTCGGTGCGAACATCCCGGCGCTGTTTAGCGGCGTTTTCGGCGCCGGCGTTGCTCTGGCTGCGCTCGGCGGAGTAGCGGCCGCTCCTGTCATCGGGCTTTATCCGGGCATGGATGCCGAGATCATGATCCCGGCCTTTATCGTCATTGTCATCGGTGGCATGGGCAGCCTGCGCGGCGCTTTCATCGGCAGCATGTTGATCGGCGAGGCCGACACCTTCGGCAAGGCCTACCTGCCGAGCATGGCGATGTTTCTGATCTATCTTGTGATGGCGCTCGTGCTGCTGGTGCGGCCCCAGGGCCTGTTCGGCATCAAATACACTGGCGTCTCGGCCGCGCCTGCCGTCACTACAACCAGTGCGCCGACGACAACGCGGGCGCGGATCGTCGGCGTTATCGTGCTGGCGGCAATGCTGATCTTTCCCTTCGTGGTGTCAAACTATCCGCGCGCACTGCTTACGGAGATCTATATCTTCGGCATTTTCGCCATGAGCCTTGATCTTCTCCTCGGCTTTACCGGCCTGATGTCGCTCGGGCACGCAGCGTTCTTCGGCTGCGGCGCCTATGCCGTCGCTGTTCTCAGTGCCTTGTTTGGTCTCAATGCGTGGCTCGGTGTTGTCGCCGGAGTCCTGTTTGCCGGGGTTGCGGCGCTGGTCATCGGCTTTTTCTGCGTTCGCATCGCCGGCATCCCGTTTCTGATGTTGACGCTGGCGTTCGCGCAGCTGGTGTTCTCGGTCGCCTTCAAATGGCGCGATCTCACCGGCGGCTCGGACGGCATGGCGATCGCCGACAAACCGGGTTTCTTCGGCTTCGATCTGTCTAATACGACGCCAATGTACTTCATGGCGCTGATTTTCTTTCTGTTGAGCTATTGGGGATTGCGGCGGCTGCTCAACGCGCCGCTTGGCCACGTCTTCGTCGGCATTCGCGAGAACGAGCCGCGCATGATGGCCATCGGCTATCCGACCCGTGCTTACAAGCTGTTGGCCTTTACGATTGCGGGCGCGCTCGCCGGTTTTGCCGGCGGCCTCTATGCCATCTTCAACAGCTTTATCTCACCCGACGCGGTCTACTGGACCGCATCGGGCGATATTCTGATCATGACCATACTCGGTGGCGCCGGCACGTTGATCGGGCCGGCGATCGGCGCGGGGCTGTTTCTGCTGATGAAGAACGTCGTCAGCTCCTACAGCGAGCATTGGCTCCTGATCATCGGCATCGTCTTCATCGCCTGCGTTCTGTTCTTTCCCGGCGGAATTTGGGGCACGCTGCGACAGGTTCGGGCGCGGAAGCCAGCGACATGAGCGTGCTGCGCACCGATCAATTGTGCCGTTCGTTCGGCAGTCTCGTCGTGACCAATCGCATCAACCTGACCGTTGAGCCCGGCGAACGCCATGTCATCATCGGGCCCAACGGCGCCGGCAAGACCAGCCTGATCAATCAGATCGGCGGCCAGTTGCCGCCGAGCTCGGGTCGCATATTTCTCGACCAGACCGACATCACCGGCTGGTCGCCGCATCGCGTTTGCCGGTCTGGAATTGCCCGCACGTTCCAGCGCAATAATCTGTTCGTAAATTTGAGTGTCATCGAAAACCTCCGGCTTGCGGTCGAAGCGCGGCGCGGTCATCCGTTGAATTTTTTCTCGCCGATCGAGCGTTTCCGACCCTTGATCGAGCGTGCCGAGGAACTCATGCAGCGCGTGCATCTCGCCGGCAACGGTGGCCGGCCGGCGCGCAGTCTTTCCTATGGCGAACAACGTCAGCTCGAGATTGGCGTCGCGCTTGCCGGCGAGCCCAAGCTCCTGCTGCTCGATGAGCCGACCTCGGGAATGTCTCCGGCAGAGACTGCCCGGATGATCGATCTAATCGGGAGCCTGCCGCGGACGCTCGCGATCCTGATGATCGAGCACGATATGGACGTGGTGTTCTCGGTGGCCGACCGGATCACGGTGCTTTGCTACGGCGAGGTTCTCGCCACCGGCACTCCGGACGAAATCCAGGCGAACCATCGCGTTCGCGAGGTTTATCTCGGAACCGCGGCCTGACCATGCTCGATCTGCACGATGTCAACGCCTTCTACGGGGACAGTCACATCCTGCGCGGCGTGTCGTTGTCGGTGGGTGAAGGGGAAGTCGTTTCGCTTCTCGGCCGCAATGGCGCGGGGAAGACGACGACGATCCTCACCGTCATGGGCTATCTGCGGCCGCGCCCCGGCCGTGTCGTTTTCCGCGGGCGCGACATCTCGGCGTTGCCGCCCTACGCGGTGGCGCGGCTTGGCATTGGCTTCGTGCCGCAAGAGCGCGGCATTTTCCCGAGCCTGACCGTGCGTGAGAACCTCACGGTATTCGCGCGCTTGGCCAACGGGCCGTGGACGCTTGATCGCATCTTCGCAATGTTTCCGAGCCTTCAGGCCCGCGCCCATAATCTCGGCTTTCAGCTCTCCGGCGGCGAGCAGCAGATGCTGTCGATCGCCCGGGCGCTGATGTTGAACCCGAGCCTGCTGCTGCTTGACGAACCGTCGGAGGGCTTGGCGCCGATGATCGTGCAAACGATCATCGAGACAATCATGTCGCTGAAGAGCGCGGGGCTGGCGATTCTGCTAATCGAGCAGAATCTTCGCGCCGCGCTCGCGGTCGGCGATCGCCATCATGTCATCAATAAGGGTCAGATCTGCTTCACCGGCAGCTCGGCCGAGCTCGAAGGCAACGACTTTGTATTGCGTAACTATTTGAGTGTGTGATCCGGCGTGAAGTGGCGCAGCGCTTCCGCCAGTCGATGTGGCTTTTTAAACCGAGAAATTGTGTCAGTTGCGATTTGAGGCCAGAGCGCTCGTTGATCTCGGCGAGGCGTTGCCCGCGGTCTCGATCCTGGAGTTGTCCATTCGCGCCAGAATGTCGGCGATCGGATAATTAGCCCAGGCACGGTTCACAAAATCGCGGTGCGAGATGTCGCCGGTCGGCAGGAATGCAACCATGCCCTGGAGGTGGTTCCGCCGCAGCTCCGAACTGAAAGGTACCGCATGTTCGCTGAGCAGCTGTTCGAGATCGACATTGTGCCGTGCCGTATGAGGCGTGTAGGAGCTGACAAAGAAAGCGGATCGGTTGTCGGCAATCCAGTGTGCGAACTTGTCGATTCCGGCGTAGAGTGCGTCGAGGAGTAAGACGCCATGCACCCGCGATCTTACGCCGCCGCGCTCCAGCACCGACAAGGTCGGTCCGAAGCCGCCGCTATAGGCGACGATGACGATCGGCATTTTGGCAAACGCCGCCGCGCGCCTCGGATCGCCATACAATCTGGCGAGCTTGACCGCAGCCTCATCAAGGAAACGCCTGAAGCCGTTCGGCTCCCAGAATTTCCCGGCGCTTGAATCGGCGGCGTCGACAGCGAATTGCGGGGCGACGAGGACAGCATTGACACCGGAAGCGGTGATTTGGGCCGGGACCTGCTGGCGATCGCGGACGTCGCGCGCGAGATTGGCGCCGTGGCCGTGGAAGAACACCACCATGACGGCGGGCAGGTTCGGGTCGAAGCCGGGCGGAATGTGCAGCAGCACGCGGTCGTCGCTGAATGTCTCCGACTCCCAGAAAACATGGCCGCGGAAACTGACGTGGCCACGGTGACCTTCCTCGCCGGCATTCAGAAACGGCCGGTCCGAATCGCCCATCATGCCGTGATATGGGAAGGGCGCCGTTTCAAAGTCGACGAGCGTTGTCTGCTCGCCAATCGGCGGCCGAACGTGCGACGGCACGGCGTCGGTCGGCACGTGGAACGCAGGGATGGATTGAGGAGCGCCCTCCAGCGAAGCGAGATGTACAGCCGACTTTAGAACTCGGTGCTTTCGTTGCGCGCTTCGCCGGCATGCCGCGGCGGTCGGCGACCTTCGGGGGAGTGAAGAGCTTCCATTCCCGAGCCACGATACGCGCCGCACTTTCATCGCTGCCCAGATAATTGCCGGTTAGCGGGGCTAGTGGATGATCGATGCGCAGATAACTCGATACGCCAAACGAGGCGGATTTGCCCACCTCAGTATCTGTCTTCGCCGCAACCGTATAAGCCGCTGCCGCAGGTTCGACCAAAACGGGCGCAGCGAAGTGGTCCCAGATAAGCGCGCACCAGCCGGCGCAACCTACGAGGAACAGAGCGGCCGAGACGTGGAGCAGGTTTTGTTGCAGCCGATCCTTCAGCAGGACTATTCGCTGTGCCAGCGCATTCCTGGGCTTGGAACGAGTGTAGGCGCCGGCGCAATCCGCGGGGCCGGATGTTCAAGCCGCCGCGCCCTCGAAACCGAGGCAAAATGGCGCGCGCGAACAGCCATGACCGGCCCTGCGGCCGGCCTGCGAATCGCATGCAGCTTTGGTCCTCGGACCGTATTAGGCAATGTCCCCGTCCCCGACGAGTGCCCAGTCTCCGCGACGACTATGTCCCCAATTTGACGCGTTACTGGCTTGCTTTAGTCTCGGGAGCCGAACAAAACGAGAAGATTCCCGGAATCCCGCAGCCCGACACCCCCTTAGGCGCGTTTTCGACCTGCTTTCGGGACGGCTGCTGATGTTTTGATCGGACCGTGTTTTGAGGGTAGCGGTCCGATGGTAAACGGGGCGCTAACACGCTGCCGTTCGTTCCGTAGACGACCTTTTCGGCCAGCACCAGGTTCGATTCATTTGTCCGCCAGCGGTATCCAACACCGAAATCGATCGGGATGGCGTTGCGGAACAGTTCCCCCATGCGGGCCTGGTAGGTGGCTCCTGAGATATTAAGCGGACCGACATAACGGCCGAACGCCTGGAACCGCCAGACCTTCGGATCGAAATAGGCGATCGGAATTCCGGTGTCGTCCTGCAGGATCGTCGCGCTATGCTCGAGCAGGAAATTGCGCAGTTTGTTGAAGCGGCCGGTTTGCAGCAGATAAGAGGCGCTCTTGATGAAGCTGTCGGCGGGGCCGAGGGTGGCGCAGAACTGCAAAATGCCGGTGCGTCCGATACTGTCATCGGCAAGATTGGTGGCGAAGTAATAAAGCGTCTTTCTCGTCCCAGCGCCGTCCGAAAACACGATCTTGACGCCCCTGGCGGCGGACCTCACGCCGGGCGATAAAATATTTCCCGACTCATCAAGCCCGACGAAGCTCACCTCCTGGATCGTCTTTCCGGTACGCGCCAGGAATACGTAGAGGATCGGCAGCGTTCCGCTGACCGGAGCGCTGTACAATTGCGTCTTCATGTTCTTGGTGATGAAGAAGCTGAAGTTCAGAATCGTCCCCAGCGAAACCTCGACGCTCTGCAGCGATTGGTCGAGGCTGCCACGCGACAAGTTGGTCAGTGGCGGAACGTCGCCGACCTGCTCGAGGCCCGCCAGAACGTAGGTTGAGGCATCTGGAAAAAACGTAGTGGCGTAAAGGAAATCCGGGCCGCCGAACATATAAAGCAGCGTGTCATGCTTCTCGGTCAGGCGCTGCTGGGCGAATGCGTGAATCTTCGAAAGTTTAGCGCTCTCCTCGCGTCCAAACAGTGCATCGAAGCGGCGCGCATGCTGTTGCCAGTGGGGATCCGAGGTCAGCCCTGCGAGCGGGGACGTTGGTGCCGGCGGCATGCCGGCCAGGAAACGCGCGGTATCGTTTGCCGTCGCGGAATTGGCACTGCGGGCCGGCGCCACGCTCAAGCTCAGCATGACCGCCATCAGAGCAGCTGCCGCTGCATTTTAGGCATGATTGCAGACATCACCCTACGACACCGTTTGTGAAACATCGGGGGAAGCGACATTCGAAGAGAGGCGGGATGCGTAATAAATGACCAGCCCCGCTGACATCATGGCGAAGCCGGCGAGAGATTGCAGGGGTCGATTCACCACAAGATAATACATGATGAAGAACGTCACGCCGAGGAAAATAAGCGGGGTCACCGGATAACCCCAGGCGCGGTAGGGCCGCGCCAAATTGGGGTGGGTGATACGCATCTTGATCACGCCAAGCACAGCGAAAAATGAACAGAAGGTCAGGCTAAATTGAATGAAATCCAAAACCGCTTCGAAGCTCTGGGTCAGCAGCAGGAGGTTGGAGATCACGAGCTGAAAGATAATGGCGATGGTCGGCGCGTCGCGCTTCGATTTGCGCGAGAACAGCCGCAGCAACGGCACGTCTTCCCCCATGGTCATTGTCACACGGGGACCAATCCAGGTCATGGCGCTGATTGATGACACGAGCCCCAGTGAGATCACCGCGCCGACAATGCGGCCGCCGAGTCCGCCGAACACGTGCTTGCCGGCGACAATAGCGACATCGATTTGGCCGGCTAATTCCTTCATCGGGGTGGTGATCAGAAAGACGGCGTTGAGTGCGACGTAGAGAACGACGACGATCGCGGTTCCGGTGAACAGCGCGCGCGGCAGGTTGCGGGCGGGTTCGCGCACTTCGCCGACGATATAGGTCGCGGCATTCCAGCCGGAATAGGAATACATCACGAACACGAGGCTGATCGCGAATGGCGCGCCGGCGATATAGGTCAGATCGGCCGCGCTCGGTGCAAATGAAATCGATTGCACGTCGCCAAACGCAAAACCGGCGATGATAAAGACAACGATGAGAGCAAGCTTGAGTGCGGTCCAGGCATTGTGATAGGCGCCGCCGAACTTGACGCCGCCGAGATGAACGAGTGCCGCGAGCCAGGTGATGCAAAATCCGAGCAGCAGTGGAGGTGCGCCGGGGATTATGGATTTGAAGTAGATCCCGAACGCCATCGCCGCGAGGGCGATCGGTGCCGCAAAGCCGACAGTTGCTGACAGCCAGCCGGCTACAAAACCGAATGCAGGATGATAGATGCGGCGGAGAAAATTATACTCCCCGCTCGAGCGGGGAAACATCGTCGCCAATTCTGCGTAACAGAATGCCCCGCATATCGCCACGACTCCTCCGACGATCCACAGCAGTAGCAAAGAGAAGCCGGACGGTATGTCACTGACCTGAAATCCGAGGCTGGTGAAGACGCCGACGCCTACCATGTCGGCGACAACGATGGCCGTCGCCGTCACCCAAGACACCGTGCCAGCGGTCGCGCCGCCCGATGTGGAATTGGTCATAAATGAGCTTTCTTTGCCCCGTGCGGGACCATTACAGAGGCCGGCTGGTTAAAATTCAAGGAACGCTTTTGTGTTTTCGCTAAGCACAAGGGCTTGAGCAATGACGCTGCTTCTATGGCAGGCCTATGTCCCTGGAACCATGATTTTTGGGTGGTCTTGGCGAGGAAAGTATCAATTACGCCGTTTCGGATCGCAGCAAACGACCCGACGCGCTTTTTCGCAAGCCGGTAGCTTGGTCACCCTTGGCCGTGGACTTGGATACAGCCCGTATCCGTTGCTGAACGAAAGTCAATTTTTCAACCGCCAGGGGGCCGAGCACGAAAGGATAAAGATCGCGCAAGCCCATGCTGCGATTGATGGAATTTACCGCAAACGTGAGCGCCAGCCACGCTTCGACGAGGCGATCCATGCCGGTGTTGAGCGGGTGAAAATCGAATACCGCTCCGGGACTTTGCGGCAATTTCGGACTGACCTCGAGGCCTGCGACGTACGCAGTTTCGAGTGTGTCGATCATGTGAAAATAGTGCGCCCAGGTTTCGGCAAAATCCTCCCAAGGATGTGCGCTCGCATACGGAGAAATGAAACGCTCCGACCAGTCGCCGACTGGTCCATTCGCATAATAGTTCTGTAGCGCCTGATCATAGTCCCGGCGTTCGTCGCCGAAAATGCAGCGAAACTCTTCGAGGTGAGGCGTGTCGGCGATGAGCCGATCCCAATAATAATGACCGATCTCGTGACGAAAATGACCGAGCAGCGTGCGGTACAGTTCGCCCATCCGCTGCCGGAGGCGTTCGCGCTCCGCATCATCAGCTTCGGCAAGATTGATGGTAATCACGCCGTCCGCGTGACCGGTCATGATCGGCAATACCGACGTTTCCACATCCGCTAGAAATTGAAACGCCAGGCCATAGGGAGATTCCGCCTGGGTCTCTACCGGGAGCTGCAGCTGAAACAGCGTGTAGAAGAGGCGGTGCTTGGCGCCTTCGAGGGCGCGCCATTTCTCGATGTTCTCGGCGAATGACAGGTCGGGAATCATGCGGTTGTGGCGGCAGGCGGCACAATAGGCGTCGGACGTCGATGCCGGCACGAGCCAGTTGCAGACGCCGTAAGCGGCATTGGCGCAATAGCGGTAAGCATTGCTGTCGGTGAGCGCCCTCCAGACCTTCTCGGGTGCATTGGGCGCGCTCCGATCTGGCTTGAGCGCAGTGATGATTTCCCGTTCCGGCAAATAGCCAAGCGCCAACCCGCAGCGTTCGCAACGCGTGTTCTCGAAATAGAGCGGCTGGCCGCAGTTCTGGCACTGAAATAGCTTCACTGCATTCTCACTGGCGCAGCGCCCCAAGCGCAGCAGTGGCCAGGGTCGCGAATCACCTAACGAGGATATAGCGGAAGGGTTCAGTACGGGCGGGTTGCGGTATCCTTGAGGTTGAGTTGCAGCGGCCGTTTCGACCGGGTAAAACTGCCGGATACCGCACGGAGTTGGAGAATTTCGTGGTCTCACCCAACGACATGGCCGGCTACACCGATGCGCTCGTCGTCCTTGGCACCGCCGGCGTCGTAGTGCCGCTGGTGCGGCGATGGGGAATAAGCCCTGTGCTCGGCTACTTGGCGGCGGGCGCCGTGCTCGGGCCGCTCGGACTCGGTTCGATCGGCAAAGGGACGCCGGTGTTGTCCTGGTTCACCATCAGCGACGCCCAGAATGTCGCCGGCATCGCCGAACTGGGAATTGTCTTTCTGCTGTTCCTGATCGGTCTCGAACTGTCGCTGCCCAGGTTGTCGGCGATGCGCCGTCTGGTGATCGGCCTTGGCGGCTCGCAGGTCATTTTGACCAGTGCATTGATTGCAGGCGCCGCGTTCGCGGCCGGGAAGAATCCGTCGGAAGCGATCGTCTTGGGCGCGAGCCTGTCGCTGTCGTCGACGGCGATTGTGCTTGAGCTTCTTTCCAACCAGGAGCGTCTCACCACCGGCGTCGGCCGTGCGAGCTTTTCCGTTTTGCTCGCGCAAGACCTTGCCGTCATACCGATCCTGTTGTTCATCTCCATTGTCACCACGCAGTCTGGCCGCTCGGTTTTTGCCAGCCTCGCCAGCGCGCTGTTGCAGGCGGCGGCGGCGATTACCGTCATCGTCGCGTTCGGCCGCATGCTGTTGCGGCCGTTGTTTCGGTTGGTCGCGACCGCGCGCTCCAGCGAAGTCTTCATCGCCGCGGTGCTGTTCGTGATCGTCGCGGCCGGGGTGATCGCTGAACAGGCCCGCTTGTCCATGGCGCTCGGCGCGTTCGTTGCGGGATTGCTGCTGGCGGAGACGGAGTACCGCAAGGCAATCGAAGCGACGGTGGCGCCGTTCAAAGGTTTATTGCTCGGCATCTTCTTTTTCACCGTCGGCATGAACATCGATTTCCGCGAGCTGCTGCGCGAACCGCTTCTGCTCTTCGGCAGCGTCGTCAGCTTAATCGCGCTAAAAGCGTTGCTGCTCACAGGGCTCGGCAAGCTTTTCCGCCTGTCGTGGCCGGTTGCCACCGAGACCGCTCTGCTGCTTGGTCCCGGAGGGGAATTTGCGTTCGTCGGCATCGGCATGGCTGCGGCTGCCGGGCTTGTAGAGCCGCGGCTGGCAAGCCTCACCCTCGCCGTTACTTCAGTCACCATGGCGCTGACGCCGCTTCTCTCGGTCGGCGCGCGGCACCTGGCGGCCCGGCTTACCTCGAGCAAGGCCGTCGATCCCGAGCTGACGGTCCGACCGGCTGGCGGACAGCGGCACGCCATCGTGGTTGGCTACGGGCGCGTCGGTAAAGTCGTTTGCGCGCTGCTCAAGCAGCATGGCATCCCCTATATCGCGGCCGATTCCGACACTCTGACGGTCACTCGCGATCGCCGCGACAATCATGACGTTTATTATGGCGACGCGGCCGATCCGCGCTTCCTTGAGACGTGCGGTCTCGCCAAGGCGGCCGGAGTTATCATTACCGTCCACACCGCTCGCATCATTGACGACATTGTCGAACACGTACGCGAGCTCCGGCCCGACATACTCATCGTGTCGCGTGCGAGAGACGAGGCGCATGCCCGGCATCTTTACAGTCTCGGCGCCACCGATGCCGTACCTGAGACTACCGAAGCGAGCCTCCAACTTTCCGAGGCGGCGCTGGTCGGCTTGGGCGTGGCGACCGGTCTCGCGATCGCCTCGATCCACGAAAAACGCGACGAGATCCGACACGCCTTGCAGCAGGCTGCGCGCGACGCCGGACGGGACAGCATTCACGCAGTAAAGGCGAAGACACAAAAGATTCAGGGCGCGGCATAGCGCCGATGTTTCGGCCGGTGCGAAAAAAGCGCCCTATCGGCAATTGGCAGCAAGAACCGTTAAGCCGCGCCGTGGGTTCCGCCAAATGGAACTTTCCCGGCGACTTGGCGCTTATCCGGGGGAACGCTGTGGGCGCCGCGCGCACGAGCGCGACCCATCGCGGACTCGACGGAAACAACATGCGCGCTCTCACTGTCGCGCCGGGCGTTGCCGACTCGGCGCGAATTGAAGACGTTCCCGACCCACCAGCCTCCGACGGCGCGGTACTGGTGCGAACGCTCGCGCTCGGTGTGTGCGGTACCGACCGGGAGATCGTATCCGGGCACTATGGCTGGGCGCCGCCCGGCGCGCGAAGGCTGGTGATTGGTCACGAATTGCTCGGCAAGGTGGAAGAGGCGCCCGCCGGTTGCGGCGTTGAAGTCGGTGATATGGTTGTCGGCATTGTGCGCCGGCCAGACCCCGTTCCCTGTCCCGCTTGCGCTGTCGGCGAATGGGATATGTGCCGCAATGGCCGTTACACCGAACGCGGCATTAAGGAGCGAAACGGCTTTGGCTCCGAGTTTTTCCGGATCGAGCCGGACTTCCTGGTGAAGGTCGATCCGGCGCTCGGGATCACAGGCGTGTTGCTCGAGCCGACGAGTGTGGTCGCCAAAGCGTGGGATCACACCGAACGCATTGGCGATCGATCGCGGTCGTGGCAACCCAAAACGCTGCTTGTGACCGGTGCCGGTCCGGTCGGACTTCTCGCCGCACTGATGGGGGCGCAGCGCGGTCTCGACGTGCACGTGCTCGACCATCACGACAATCTGCACAAGCGGCGGCTGTTGGAGGTCCTCGGAGCGACTTATCACATCCAGAGTCTTGAAAATCTAAACGGCTTCCAGCCCGACATTCTGATGGAATGCAGCGGCGCACCGAGCGGTGTGCGCGACGTGCTGGGGCGAACCGCGGCGAGCGGCATCGTCTGTCTGGTCGGCGTGACTGCTCCCGGCCATGACTTCGACATCGATGTCGGCGCGCTTAACCGGACCATGGTGCTCGACAACAACACGGTGTTCGGCACGGTCAACGCCAATCGCCTGCATTACCAAATGGCGCACGAGGCGCTGGTACGGGCCGACAAGACCTGGCTCAACGGCCTCATCATCACCCGGCGCGAGCCGGTCGAGCAGTGGACCCTGTCGCTCGAACGGCAGCCGGACGATATTAAAGTCATTGTCGAATTCTCCTGAGCGCAATGGCCGCCCGCATCGAAGATTATGCGATTATCGGCGATTGCCGCACCGCGGCGCTCGTCTCCCGCGACGGCTCGATCGACTGGTTCTGCTGCCCACGGTTCGATTCCGAAGCCTGTTTTGCCGCGCTGCTCGGGACCCCCAAGCACGGACGCTGGCTGATTGCGCCGCGCGGCGACGCGAAGATCACCCGCCGGTATCGGGCGAACACCTTGGTGCTGGAAACTTCCTTCGAAACCGAGGATGGCGCGGCGACCATGATCGACTTCATGCCGTTGGGCAGCCGGCATTCGACAATTGTGCGGCTCTTGTTCGGCGTGCGCGGCAAGGTGATGATGCTAACCGAACTCATCCTTCGCTTCGGTTACGGAGCGATCGTGCCGTGGGTGACCCGGCTCGAAGACGGCGCGTTGCGCGCGATCGCCGGGCCGGACATGGTCATTCTGCGCACGCCCGTACACGTACGCGGCGAAGATATGACGACGGTCGGCGAGTTCACCGTCAACAAAGACGACATCATTCCATTCGTTCTGTGCTATCAGCCGTCGCACCGGCCGTTGCATGCCCCGATCGATCCGATGGCGGCGATGCAGGATACCGAGAGATTTTGGGTAGGCTGGTCGGCGAAATGCCGCTCCGCAGGGCAATGGTCGGGAGCCGTGGTGCGCTCGATGATCACGCTCAAGGCGCTGACCTACGCCCCGACGGGGGGCATGGTTGCGGCGCCGACGACGTCGCTGCCCGAACGGCTCGGCGGCGAGCGCAACTGGGACTACCGTTTCTGCTGGCTGCGCGACGCCACGCTGGTTTTGATCGGAGCTTTGCATGCCGGCTATGTCGAAGAGGCGGAGTCGTGGCGCCAATGGCTGCTGCGCGCGGTGGCGGGCAGTCCGGAGCAATTGCAAATCATGTACGGCATTGCCGGCGAGCGGCGCCTGACGGAATGGAATGTGCCGTGGTTGCCCGGTTACGAGGACGCCGCACCGGTGCGCATCGGCAACGCCGCTCACAGCCAGCTTCAGCTCGACGTCTTCGGCGAGATCATGGACGTCTATCATCAGGCGCGACGCAGCGGCCTGTCGACCACCGAATTGGGATGGGAGATACAGCTGGCGTTCCTCGACCATCTGAAAACGATCTGGAAAGAGCCAGACGAGGGCATCTGGGAAGTCCGCGGCGCACCACAGCATTTCACTCATTCCAAGGTCATGGCCTGGGTTGCCTTCGATCGCGCCATCAAGAGCGCGGAAACGTTCGGATTGGAAGGCCCGCTCCACGAATGGCGCCAATTGCGCGAGGAGATTTTTGACGAGGTGTGTGCAAAGGGCTTCGATCAGGAGCTTGGCACTTTCGTGCAATCTTTCGGCTCGAAACAGCTGGACGCGAGCCTATTGCTGCTGCCCAGCGTCGGCTTTTTGCCGGTGTCTGATCCGCGTATAGAAGCCACGATCACCGCGATCGAACGACTATTGCTGCGCGACGGTTTCGTCATGCGCTACGACACGGGTCAGGCGGACGATGGCTTGCCGCCCGGTGAAGGTGCGTTCCTCGCGTGCAGCTTCTGGCTCGCCGATGTCTACACTCTGCAAGGCCGCAGTGCCGATGCCGAGCGATTGTTCACGCGGCTTATCGCGCTGCGCAACGACGTCGGTCTGTTGAGCGAAGAATACGATCCTCGCGTCAAACGGCTGGTCGGCAATTTCCCGCAGGCCTTTTCCCACATGGCGCTGGTCAACAGCGCTTACAATCTCACGCGGGTGGAGAAGCCGGTCGAGCAGCGCGCGCAGGCCGAATACACGCCGCCGGAGGAGGCGGCGATGGCCGCTACAAAATGATACTTGGATTGCGGATCGACCGATCGCATTCGATCAGATTGACCTGCTTGGCCTGGATCTTCCATCTGCCGTCGCTGCGCAACACGCGATGCCCGGCCCAGCCGGTCAGCTGCCGGGTTTCGTCGCCCCAGAACTCGCTGATCAGAAAATTCGAGCGCAACATCCGGGCATCATCGCGGACGGTCGAGAACACTTCGACGTTGCTGACCAGGCGGACCGTGCGCGATGCGGGCGCCTGCGACCAGGCAAAGCCGGTACGCATCCGATAAATGCGGTCTTCGAGCCGCCGGCGATCGTCGAACATGATCGCGATCTCGCGCCGCGGATCGCCGGCGTTCGGGGTCGATGGCACCCAATAGACGCATTCGGATGCGTACATCGACAGCCAGTCATCGTAGCGCAACTGGTCGAGAAACCGCGCCTCGCGCTCCAACAGGCGCCGGAATTCATCGCGAACCGCAACATCGGCGACGGCGCGCGTGTCATCCTGCCAATCGGAAAAGTTCTCGATCAGCTCGCGGTAGAGTACGTCGGTGACATAATAGGAGCTGCGCGACGGATCGAGCGGCGCTGTTGGTGCGTTCACGCTACGGCTCCCGCTGGATCGCGAAGTTTGCGCGCGTCTTCATCAGTCGCTTCCATTCCTTGAAGTGTTCGCGCATGAACGCCTCATCGGTTGCCGGCGCGGTGATCGAGCCGTCGTCATGCGTCTTGATCCGGTCGGGGATGCCGAGGCCCCGATTCATGTAGACCCATTCGTCTTCGATCGCCATCAAACCGCGCTGGATCTGCTCGAAGTTGGCGATGTCGTCGACTTCGCCAAAATTCGGGAAGCCCTCCTGGGTGCGCATGCGCAGCGCATTGATGTCGGTGACGGCGTCATAGCCGAGCTTGCCGTCGGCGTCGACGATCATGGTGCCGTACCAGATCGCGTTCGTCTCTTCGACGCTGACCGGCTCGAACACCTGGATGTGGTTGCCAAGGAGCGACAGGTTCGGAAACACGTTGATGTTGACCGGCTCGGAGCCTGCAAGATCAAGGAGCGCAAATGCGCGGTCGCCGTAACGTTTGATGAACTCGGATTTGTAGTGTTCCATGCCGGGATGCGCGCTCTCCAGCGCCCATAGCCCGCCCGGCCGCTTCTCCAGGTTCGGTCGCTTATCCTTGAAGTGATTGCCGTGGCCGGTGTAGCGCATATACATGGCCAGCGTATCGGGCGAGTTGCGATAATACGCCATGCCTTTGGCGTTCTCGCCGGCAAAGCGATTTTCGGTTTCCAGCAACGAGCGGTGCGAATAGGCGACGTGATAGCCGTCGCACGAATTGTCGTAGGCGAGCTTCCAGTTACCCTTGTACCTGAAGCGGTTCGCTTCACAAACAACGACTTTGCCGCCGGGATTGCGATCGAGCCACTCGTCGATGACGGTGCTGATCGGCCCGAGATGCTCGACCAGCGGCAAAGCATCGAGGTTGAGCGTGCCGAAGATGAAGCCGCGGTAGGACTCCACGCGCGGCACTTGGGCGAGGTTGTATTTCGGGTCGCGCAGGTCGGCGGCGTAACCCTCCGGCCACGGCACGCCGCGTAGCCGGCCGGTGTTGAGAAAATTCCAGCCGTGATACGGGCACTGGAAGGATTTGCTGTTGCCCTTCTCCCAGCGGCACAGGGTCGTGCCGCGATGCGTGCAGCGGTTATAGAGCGCGCGAATTCTGCCCTCACCGTCGCGAACGATGATCAGCGGCCGCAGGCCCATGCGCCGGGTGATGAAATCATTCGGCTGCGGGATTTCGCTTTCGTGCGCGAGGTAGGTCCAGGTGCCGCCGAAGATGTGAGTCATCTCGGCTTCGAAAATAGCGGGATCGGTGTAGATCAACCGGTGCGCGCGATCTTCCTGGACCAGATAATCCCAATCGTACAGCGCCGTGCTGCCAAGCCGGGTCGGTGGCGATCCGATCTTTTCCAGCGCGGTCATTAGCTTCTCCTTCTCTGTTGCGTTAGCCGGGCTCGTCCATGACGGCAGGGCTCAGAAGAAATCGAAATACTCATTCTGCTCCCAGGCGCTCGGCTCGTCGCTTGGTATGGACGTTCCGTCCTCCTCCAGCGAACGCAGGTAACGGCCGGCCTCGCTTCGCTTGAGCTTGACGAAATAGTCGATGAAAGTATCGCCGAGCGTGTGGCGGAACAACGGCTCTCTATCGAGAGCATGCAGTGCCTCCGGCAGGCTCTTCGGCAGCAGCGGACGTTCGGCCGTATAGGGCTCGTCGTTTGGCGGCGGCAGTGCGGCATCGTTTTCGATGCCGGCAAGCCCGGCGACGATTTGCGAAAGAACGTACAGATAAGGATTAGCCGCCGGCTCACCGATGCGATTTTCCAGCCTCGTCGCCGGATCGCCGGGGCCGCCGAGCACCCGGATCATGGCGCCACGATGGTCGTAAGCCCACGTTGCGCGATCCGGTGCCAACGAGTTCGGGCGGAAACGGCGATAGCCGTTGACGGTAGGTGTGGCAAAGACGGTGCCGGGTACCGCGTATTGCAGCAGACCCGCGAGATACGATTGGCCGAGCGGTGAAAGAACTTCGCCTGGTTGATGCGGCACGAACAGATTGGCCTCGGTCGACGCGTCGATGAGCGATTGATGCAAGTGCCAGCCACTCGAATAGAAACCCTTGAGGGCCGGCCGTGACATGAACGTGGCAAAGTACCCGAGCCGCCGACAGATTTGGCGTGTGGCGGTACGGAACAGCAGCACGTTGTCGGCTGCTTCAAGTGCGGTTCGGGGAGCGAACGTGCATTCCACTTGACCGGGGCCCCACTCGTTTTCAATCGATCGCAATCCGAGCCCCAGTTGCTCGAAGGCTTCGCCCAGCGCGTCGAATGCCGGCTGCATCAGATCCATGTTGGATTCGGAGTGGTAGTGGTAACCGGGCTCGACGGGCCAGGTCGCGATCGGGCGGCCGCGAACGCCGGGACTGCCGATATTGTCTTCGCTCAGGTGAGCGTCGGCGACGTGCAGCAGATACCACTCGATCTCCGGGCCAATGATGCTGACGAAGCCGTACTCCTTCAGGCGGTCGAGTGCTTTGTGCAACAGCTGGCGGGGCGAGAAATGAAACGGCCGCCCGTCGTTGAAATATTCGTCGCCCAGGATCCATCCGACGCGTTGCGCCCAGGGCAACGTGCGAAAGGTCGACGGATCGGCCACGATAGTCAGATTGGGCGAGCCCGTCATCTCGTCGAGCCCCATGCCGCCGCCGCGTGTAAACGAAGAGAACACGCGGGCGCCCGCGGAATCGAGCGTCGTGGTGGCAACGCCGATGTTGTAGCCGTTGGTCAAGGCCGAGATGAAAGCGGGCGCCGTCAGGGTCTTGGCCCGCGAATAGCCATGGGTGTCGCCCCAGGCGAGCCGGACAAAGCGCAATTCTTCAGTCTCGACGCGCTGCGCGATTTCGGCAGCGAGCCGTTGCTGCTCGTTGCTCCACAGTCCGTGCTTTTTAATGAACGTAACCGCCCCGCTCATGCCCGGCATTCTGGGTGGGACTGGCGGGAGCGTAGGAGACGGAGGCTCATGACAAATTCTATTATAGCAATGTCGGGCGTCGGTTATCGTCACTCAAACCGGCGAGTAACGGCGCGACCACGCAACTTAGGCAATTTTCGAGCCTTCAGCCGCGCCTGAGAAATTTCAGCATCAGATCGGTCATGCGTCCGAACGGCGGATAGAGAAACCGCGCGCCGTTAACCCGGCTCTGCAGGAACACGCCTTTGCGATGCGAGAAGGTCTGGAAGCCGAATTCGCCGTGATAGGCGCCGATCCCCGACGGGCCAATGCCGCCGAACGGAAGATTTTCGGCGACGAAGTGAAACAGCGTGGTGTTGACCGAGGCACCGCCCGACACGGTCTTGCGCAAAACCTCGTCACGGCCGCGCGGCATCGGCGCCGAAATAATAGAGCGCGAGCGGGCGAGGGTGGCTGTTGACGTAATCGATGGCCTGGTCGAGCGCCCGGTAGGTCTTGATCGGCAGTACCGGCCCGAAGATCTCCTCGCGCATAAGGGCGAGGTTTTCGCCTGGCTCGATCACCAGCGTCGGCGGCAACTTGCGCATTGCCGCCGGTAGCGTCTCCTGCCGCGGATTAATCTCGACGACGCGGGCCCCGCTTGCCTTCGCTTCCGCGACATATTGCGCGACGCGCTGATAGTGCCGATCGTTGACGATCGAAGTGTAATCCGGATTGCCGGCGAGCGCCGGATAGAATTTCTCCGTCGTGTCGACGGTCAACTTGACGAAGTCGTCGAGGCTTCGCTCCGGCACTAGAACATAGTCCGGCGCGATGCAGGTCTGGCCGGCGTTGAGGAGCTTGCCGTAAACAATGCTCTCAACGGCGCTCGGCAATGCCGCGTCTTCGCCCAGGATGCACGGCGATTTGCCGCCAAGCTCGAGCGTGACCGGCGTCAGATTCTCGGCGGCGGCCTGCATCACTATCCGGCCGACCGCAGTCGAGCCGGTGTAGAGCAGATGATCGAACGGAAGCCGGGCAAAGGCCTGCCCGATCTCCGGCCCGCCGACGATGGTGGCAACCTTGTCGGGTGGAAACAGGCCGGCAAGCAGCTCGGACAGAAAATCCGACGTGCGCGGCGTGATCTCCGACGGCTTTAACATTGCACGATTGCCGGCTGCGAGAGCCGCGACCAGCGGCACGATCGCGAGGTTGAACGGATAATTCCACGGACTGATGATGCCGACCACGCCTACCGGCTGATAGAGAATGCGGGCGGTGGCGGGCAATAGCTCGAGGCTGACCGATACCCGCTTTGGCTGCATCCAGCGGGCCAGATGGCGAAGCGTGTGCCGGATCGCCGACTGCACGGGAACGATTTCGCCAAGCTCGGTCTCGTGGCGCGAGCGATTACCGAAATCCGCCGAAATCGCTTCGGCGAGGCGGCCGACGTTGCGGCTGATCGCGCTGGCGAGCATGGTCAGATCGGCGCGCCGCTCCTGCAGCGACGGTGCTCCCGCGCGCAAGAACGCTGCGCGCTGCGCATCAAAGGTGCCGCGCATTGTTGCGGGGGCTTGGGGTCGCACGTCGTTCATAATGGTGGCCGTGCCGGATAGTCGGGCTGTTTTCGCGCGGCGGCTTCGATCGCCGCCATGGCGGCGAGCGCGACGTGATCGCGCCAGGGCCGCGCAATCACCTGCACCGCGATCGGCAGGCCGGCGCTCCCTCGCTCGGTTTCGCGGGCGATCCGGTCAACCGGATCGCGGCTTGCCGGCCGATCGCTTTCTTCCTCCTGGCGGACGCGCGTTACCGGCACGATTCCGGCTGGCAAGCCGCTGACATTGGCGAGCGGGGCATAGGAGCCGGCCACCGGCATCATCTCGGTCGCGCCGTGCCGCACCGCCGGCACCGCATACCCGGGACAAACAACGAAATCGATCGCGCCGCCCTCCGCCTGCTCGAGCGAACGCAGCAGCTCGAGGCGGAAATTTCCGATCGCCTCGACCGTCTGCCAATAATCGTCGACGCTGCCGGAAGCAAAACGCCGCATGGTGGCGGCAGAGCGACGCTGCCCGATGGCTTCGAGTGCGGAACTTAGAAGGGGGCGCAGCCACGCCGGCAGCCGCGCCATCAAGAGCAGTGGACGGATGCGCCGGTCAATTTGGTTGCCGTGCAGGAGGCGGCGAAAGGCCTTCACCTTGTCGGCGGAGAGGCACGCAAAGAAAAGATCGTTGACGCGGCTTAGCGACGGATGCTGCCAGGGGACAAGTTTAGCTCCCGCCGCTGTCAGCGTCTGGGTAGCTTCGGCCACGGCGCGGCGCACCGCTGGCGCGACCGGAAACTCGCCATCATCGGTGAATGCCGCAAAACGCAAGCGGCTAAGGTCGACGGTAGCCGGATCGTCCAATTTCGGTCCCGGATAAGCGAACGGATCGCGGGCGCGATCGAGCACGCGTAGTCCCATTGCAACGTCGGCAACGTGTCTTGCCATGGGCCCAGCCTGGGCCGTGATCGCCTGCTGCCCGATCGGTAAGCCGTGGTTGCAATGATCGGGAGTGCGCCCGGCGGTCGGTTTGATCGAAGCGATCCCGCAGAAGGCCGCGGGAATCCGCAACGAGCCGCCGATGTCATTGCCGAGGCCAAGCGGCGAGGCGCCGGCGGCGACAACGGCTGCTTCGCCGCCACTGCTGCCGCCGCACGATCTTTCGAGGTCCCAGGGATTGTTGGTCCGGCCATAAAGCGGGTTATCGCTCTCAGCGAAGATCATGAGTTGCGGGAGATTGGTCTTGGCAATCGGGATGGCGCCCGCGGCGAGCAGCGCCGCAACATGGGGATCGTTGGTGCATTCGATCTCGTTCCGGCGCGACGATAGCCCGTAAGTAGATGCAGTGCCGGCGAGATCGAAACATTCCTTGATCGTCACCGGCAAGCCGGCGAGCGGTCCCAATCTTTCACCGCGCGACAGCCTTTGGTCGACTTCCGCGGCTTTCTTTCGCGCGCTCTCGCATAGGTTCACGGTGACGGCGTTGAGCTTCGGATTGACGGTCTCAAGCCGCGCAATGAAGTGTTCCACGGCTTCGCCAGCGGAAAGATCGCGGGCGGCGATGCGCCGCACGATCTCGCTGGCGGACATATCCTGCAACGCGGCGGCCGGCGGCGTCGCGGGCGTCAGCAAGGTGTCAGTGAGCGTCATGATCTGAGCCCTGGAAGACGACGCAAAAGTGCGCTAACGCAGCTAACGTCGATCCATCACGCAGCATTGTCAATTTGATGCCATGCGCACTGAACTATCGATGCCATTTTGTGCGCTGCGGAGAAATGCCAAGCGGGACGGCCGCCGCCCGCAGTAAGGTGCCGCCAGGTCCTCCTCTGCTGCACTGCGTCATCAAGAGATCTGATTACTTTTTGGGTCGAGACGCCTTTTGCTGATTTTATGAACAGAACCGTTTATTTCTTGCGCAGTTCAGGAACGTGGATCATATTCGTCTGCAACCACAAGAAGGCGAAGGTCTGGGCAGAGGAAGCATTGCTCGAACGCCAAAGGAGAAATTCAATGGGCAAAGGTCTTGTTATGGTCGGTGCTGTCCTCGCGATCGTATCGTCCGGGTCGCTCATATCCGGTCCCGCGCAAGCGGGCGGTGCCACAAGCGCACCTTCGAAGTACGCTCGTGCGGTTGATGGCGTGAAGCTGGATCGAGTTCGGCGCAATGCGCCAGTTCAAACCGCCGATGTGAAGATTACGGAATTCTCTTCTTCTTCGGCCAAAAGCTCCGTTTCAAAGCGCTGAAGTAAGAACGAGTGGTTGGTTTGCCGTTTGATCCCTGCGAGATCGAACGGCTGCAGGGTTGTTTGTGTCAAGGCCGACTGACGCTCGTGCCGTCTTGAGCGCCTGCGCCTTTGGGCGAGTTGGAAGTAGTTACCCAAGCCCGCACCGTCCGCAAAACATCTGGCAATAGCTTGTCGACCTCGGCTTTGGTCATGCCCGGCCGAACGCGCGCGTCGTATAGAATATTGACCAGGTATTGATCGTAGGTGTCGAAGAAACCCATTTGGACATTGTCATTGAACATGGTCCAGGGAAGGGAACTATCGTCGTTGATCAGCCCGAGCCCTTGCAGCAATTCTTCGTAAGCACAATCGTAGAATCGAAATTCCTCGGCATCGACCGGTAGGATGACCTCGGCGCGACGGATTCGATAAGTCTTGTCCTTGCCAATACCGGACAGGCATTCCGGGTGCAGCGAGCTTTGAAATCTGCTTGGCTTGGCTCGCTCCATAACGGGAGCTGATCGTCTGGGCAAAGTCGCGGCGCGGCACCAGTGTTACGATAAAATTCGCGGTTTGGCGGTCAGGGGTGACGGCCATGTCGAGATGGTTCACGCGGGCGCGAATGTCCGAGACAATGGCTGCGATGTCCGTGCCGCGATCGGCCGGACCGCGATTGTCAACGAAGACACGGACCGGCTCGTCGAACTTACGGATGCGCTCGACCCGCTTGTCGAATTGCAGTTCGGCGTGGAACGCGGTCTTGAAGAAACCTTTACTGATCTCGTTGTCGCTGAAACTCGTCCGTTCGGCCGAGCGCCGAGCGCTGATGTCGATATTCTCAGCCGACACAGCGCCGCTGATCAACGCGCCGATAGCGACGGCTGCCGAGGCGAAAGTGATGATCGATATTGCCGTTCCGCGATGCATGGACGTTGCCGGACGTTCGCCTGGGAATGTTCCCAAAGCTCGTGGTCACAACAGCGAATATGACGGGCGACAACATATAAATTCGATTGGGAATGCGACCTTGTAAAATATAAATAAGATAGGAATCCCGGATCCGGCGGAATACCAAAGCCGCTGGCCTATGCCGCGACACGCTCACTTACGTACGGATCAGACACCGAGATGGCGGTGCAATACCTCGGGCTGCTCGCGCGCGGCTTGGGCGGTGAGGAGTTCGACGATGTGGCCGTTGTTGATGATGTAGACGCGATCGGCAAGCGCCATCGCTGCGGAAATGTTCTGTTCCACCACGAGGATTGTCTGCCCCGCCTCGGCCAGTTCCCGGCATGTGGCCAGTAAATCGCGCACGATGATCGGAGCGAGCCCTTCGAACGGCTCGTCAAGCAACAAAATCTTTGGCTCGCGAATGAGCGCTCGCGCGATCGCCAGCATCTGTTGCTCGCCGCCGGAGAGGTCGGTGCCACGGCTGGTGCGCCGCTCCTTCAGCCGCGGGAGCATGCCATAGATCCGCTCGAGCGGCCAACGCTGCGGCGCCGTCAAGCCGGCGAGGATGAGATTCTCCTCGACATTCAGGCTGCCGAAAACCCGGCGATCCTCGTGGACGAGCTGCATGCCGGCTTGCGCGATGGCGTGGCTCTTTTTTCCGGCGATCTCGACGCCGTCGAGCCGGATCGAGCCGGCACGCGGAGTAACGACACCCATCAGGCTTTTCAACGTCGTGCTCTTGCCGGCGCCGTTGCGGCCGAGGAGCGCCACCACTTCGTTGCGTTCGACGTTGAGCGCAACGTCGAACAGGATGTGGGAATCGCCGTAGTAGGTGTTCAGGCCGTGGACTTCGAGCAGGCTCATGCTGCGAGCACTCCGCCAAGATAGGCTTCCTGAACGGCCGCGTTGTTTTTGATCTCACTTGGTGTGCCTTCGACCAGCACACGTCCTTCCTGCAGCACGGTGACTCGCTCCGCGAGCTCGAACAACAAATCCATGTCATGGTCGATGATGATCATCGTGCGGCCCTGGCCGATCGACTTGAGCAACTTGACCATCTCGACGCGTTCCAGGGGGCTCATGCCGGCGAGCGGCTCATCGAGCAGTAGCAGGCTCGGCGAACTGGCCAGCGCCAGACCGACCTCCAGGCGCCGCTTCTCGCCATAAGCCAGCGCGGCGACGGGTACATCGGCGCGGCCGCCGAGATTGACCAGCGCCAGCGTGTGGTCGACCTGCTCTGCCAGTCCGGGAAATTTCGACAGTCGCCGCAGCATGTCGAGGCGGAATTTCCCGCGCAGTTCGGCGAGAGCCGAGATGATCAGGTTGTCGCGTACCGTAAGCCGCGTGAACAACTGGTTGACCTGATAGCTTTTGGTAAGACCGAGCTGACACACGTCGGTCACGCCTAGGCCGGTGATGTCGCGGCCCTCGAACACGATCTTGCCTGCGGTCGGCGGCACTTCGCAGGTCAGCATCTTGAAGAACGTTGTCTTGCCGGCGCCGTTCGGGCCGATAATGCCGCGTAACTCGCCGTGGTTCACGACGAAATCGATGTCGCTGTTGGCGAGAAGGCCGCCGTAGCGTTTGGTCAGACCGCTCGCCTCAAGAATAGGGCCGGAGGATTTATCGCTCTTGCGGCGGCGGGCCGGCATTGGCGCCGCAACCGTGGCGGCGACGGTTGCCGTGGCTTTTTGCTCGTCCGTCGTCGTGGCAGGAGAAGGGGCTTGCGACTCTTCCATGCCCGCGCGCCGCCGCGTGGCGAAAGCGAAGAGATCCACGATGCCACCGATCAGGCCACGGCGGAGGAAGCAGACCAACAGCACAAAGACCAGGCCCAGCACCAGCCTCCAGCTGGCGCCAAAGTGCAGCGCGTTCTGGAGGAAGTCGCTGAGGTAGAGCCAGACGGCGGCGCCGAGCAGCGGTCCGAACAGTGTGCCAGCGCCGCCGATCGCTGTCTGCATGACGAGCTGACCCGAGGTGTCGAAGGTGAACGCGTCCGGCGGCATGAAGCCTTGCATTACGCCAAGCAACCCGCCGGCAAAGCCGGCATAGGCCGCGGCGATAACGAAGGCGGTGAGCTTGTAAGCGTGGATGTTGTGGCCAACGGCTGCGGCGCGGAGCGGGTTGTCGCGGATGGCGCTGAGGATGACGCCGACCGGCGAACGCATGATGCGCAGCGCGATCGCGATGCCGAGGAAATACCAGAACGCGAAGAACGCGTACAGCGACCAATCGGTGTTGAAGTGAATGGTGGTGAAGCCAAGCGGAAGCGTCGGTGTCGGCACGCCGGGCAGCCCATTCTCGCCGCCGGTATAATCCGAGAGTGGATTGAACTCGACGAAATAGAAGACTTCCGCAATCGCGACCGTGATCATCGCGAAATAAATGCCGGTTCGCCGCAGCGCGATCAGCCCGACCAGGTAGCCGACAATCGCCGCCACGATCGCGCCGATGATCACCGAGGTGAGGACGTGCGGAAAGCCGGCGATCGTGAGCAGATAGGCGGCGACCATGCCGCCTGTGCCGTAGAACGCCGCTTGGCCGAATGACAGCAGGCCAGTGTAGCCGAACATTATGTCGAAGCCGATGCCGAAGAGGCCCCACACGATGATGCGGCTCATGGTCGTTGGCGCAAAGCCGAGATGTGGCAGGATGAACGGCGCGGCGATCAGGCCGATCGCCGTCAGCGCCTCGATCAAAAAGGGACTGCGGCTGCGCATCAAGCGATCGCGCTCATTCGCGGCCCGCACTTCCAAGAAGGCCGTATGGACGAAGCACCAGCACCAGTGTCATCGCCACGAACAGCATGACGTAGGAATAGCCGGGATTGAACATTGACGTTACGCTGATGATTTCGCCGGCGATAAACCCGCCGAGTACAGCGCCCGGAAACGACCCGACGCCGCCGATGACGACGACGACAAAGGTCTGCACCAAAATCGCTTCGCCGACATCCGGCGCGATCGAGACCACCGGAGCGTTGACGATGCCGGCGAAGCCCGCCGCCATCGCGCCGATGCCGAACACCAGCATGAACACCTTGTAGACGTCGATGCCGAGCGAATCGACCATCACCGCATCCTCGATGCCGGCGCGCACGATCATGCCGATGCGGGTGCGATAGAGCACGATGTAGAGCGCGATCAGCGCCACCGCGACAATGCCGAGCAGCGCCAGCCGGTAGGTCGGATAGAGCATGAAGCCGATTGAAGTGATTCCAACGAGGGGTGGGGGCGCCGGTATCGCCTTCGACAGGCCGCCGAAGAAAAAGCGCACGGTCTCCACGAACACAATGCCGAGGCCGAAAGTGACCAGGAGCTGGTCCTCGTGCGGTCGGGAATAAAAGTGGCGAATGACAACCCACTCCATCACCACTCCGACCAGCATGACGAACAGAGAGCCGGCGATGACGGCGACGACAAAGGAGCCCGTACAGTCGTAGGCGACCCAGCCGGCATAGCCGCCCATCATGAACATGGCGCCGTGCGCAAGATTGAGGACGCCGAGCGTGCCGTAAATGATCGTCAGGCCAGAGGAAATCAGCGCCAGAAGGGCGCCGAGCACCAATCCGTTGAACACCTGCGAAATAAAATTGGCCCAGTTGATCACGCCGCCGCCCGCAATCTGTTGCGCCGCATTTTCGCCGTTCCCGCCGCCGTCCAGCAACAGACACGTGGCCGGGCTTCAAGAAGCGAAGACGGCGCTTCGCGCCTTGGACCCGGCCGACACTCAATAAAGGGCCTTCCCCGCATCATCGATGCGGAGAAAGCGTTGGGTGGCCGTCAGCTATAGTCGCCGAGATGACAGCCGAATGCGTCCGGCTTCTGCATCAACGGCTCGCCCGGAACGACTTCAAGGATCTCCCAGAAGTCCTCTTTGTTCTTCATGTCCTTCGGCGCCTTGCCGCGCACGATGACAACTGGACGGACCAGTTGATGATCTTCGGGGCGGAAATGCACGTCGCCGACCATGGAGGGGAAGGTCTCGCCCTTCTCGTACTGCTTGATGACCGATGGCGGGTAGAAGGTGCCGGCCTCGGACACCATGCGCGCCCAGACGGCGAATTGCATGTAGGCGTTTTGGGCGCCCCATTCGGGCCGATAATCGTACTTCTTGTTGAAGGCTTCGACGAACATTTTCGCCAGCGGGTACTTGTCCTCAAGCGTCCACCAGAAGTCAGTGGCGGCGAACACGCCTTCGGTGAGTTCTGGACCGACTTCCTTGGCGAGGAACGGGATCTGGTACGGAATCACCATCTTCATCTTCGGCGTTAGACCGAACTGTTTGGCCTGCTGGATCGACAGCACGGCGTCGCGGCCCCAGTTCACGTTGACGATGACGTCGGCGCCGGAATTGGCGATATTGGTTAGATATTGGCTGAAATCCTGGGTGCCGAGCGGCGAGACCTGGTTGGTCACCATGGTCCAGCCGCCATTCGCGGTCAGATAATCGTTCACCGACTTGGTGACGGTGTGACCATATGTGTAGTCCGGCGTCATGAACGCCGCCTTTTTGTTCTTGCCGAGATTCTTGACCAGCACCGGGCCGATCGCATTGGCAGCGGTCTCGCCATAGAAGCACTGGCGGAAGCTGTAACGCACACAGTCCTTGCCGGTGGTGTCGTTAGAACCAGAAATCGCCACGAGGTAGAGTATTTTCTCACGCTCGGCGAACTTGTTGAGCGCTACCGCCACCGCCGATGAGGTCGAACCCGTCATGGCGACGATCTTGTTGTCGTTGATGAAAGTCTGCTGCGCCTGCACCGCATTGTTCGGCTTGGCGCCGGAATCGGCGACGACGAGCTTCACCTCCTTGCCGAGCACGCCCTTGGTAATCTTGGGCGCGATCTTCTTGATCAGCTCGTTGCCCTCATTGATGTGCTCGACGGCAAGCTGCATGCCCTTCAGTTCGTCTTCGCCCTGCACCGCATAGGCGCCGGTACGCGGCACCGTGGCGCCGATGGTTACGGAGGAGCCGGATGAACCGGCCGGCCAAGTCCCGAGCGGCGGCTGATCCTCTGCAAATGCGCTACGCGCAAGGTCAAAGCGGCCAGGCGCGCCAATGGACAGCGCACCGACGCCGGCGCCGGTTGCGACCGCTTGACGCAGGAGGCGGCGGCGGGAAATCGGCAAGGAAAAACGCTTTTTGTCCGTAGTCATAACGGGCTCCCGTTTGCATGAATTCTCGGATCGGGAGTGTGACCGTCTTTAGTAGGGGTGGCTTTAATCGCTCTTGTTGATCCAGATTACAAACATGAATGTCACCGTCAGGCCCGTTCCCGCGCATCGGCAAGCCCACGCGACCAAAGACATTTGGCGCGACGATCCGTTCGTCACGCGGGTGCGAAACTTCACCGACCTGACGCTCCCGGAGCTGCAGAGCCTGCGCGCCGTCGTCGAGACCGAACTGACAGTCGCCAAGCGGCGCGATCTGGTGATGGACGGTTACGAATTCTGCAAACTGTGCTTCGTCAAGGACGGCTTTGCCGCGCGCTATAAGTTGCTGCGTAACGGCAAGCGGCAGATCGTCAACTTCGTGCTGCCGGGAGACATCGTCGGCCTGCCCGGCAGTTTTCTCGACCGCGCCGCCAACTCGGTAATAGCGGTTACAGAGATGACGTTGCAGGTGTGTTCGCTCGAAGCCTTCGTCGCGCTCTGCTATCAGCGGCCGAAGTTCGGTCTGGTGTTGAGCTGGCTGGCGGCTCAGGAAGCGGCCAATTGCGTTGAGCGCGTCATCGATATCGGCCGCCGCACGCCGATCGAGCGGCTGGCTCATCTCCTGCTCGAACTGCATTCCCGGCTGACCGTGGTCGGCAAGGGCGAGGAATTTGCGTTTACGCTGCCGTTCACGCAGGAGATGATGAGCGACGCGCTCGGCTTGAGCGTCCCGCATCTCAACCGCATGCTGACGAAACTCCGGACCGAAGGCATGATTGCGGTGAACGAGCGGCGCGTGGAGTTCATCGACTTGCGGGCGCTGCAGCTGCTCGCGCAGTTTCAGCCGATCCAGCCGGCGCGGATGCCGATTCACGACGAAATTGGGATCGATTGAGCAATTCGCGGAGCCTAGCCGTGCATCTTGCGCAACTGGGTCTTCAGCACCTTGCCGTAATTGTTCTTCGGCAAGGCATCGAGGAAGACATAATCGCGCGGCCGTTTGAACCGCGCGATCGCGGATAAGCACAGCTGATCCAGTTCTTCCTGCGACACCGGCTGCTCCGCCCGCGCTACCACGCAGGCGACGACTTCCTCGCCCCAGTCGGCATGCGGCCGGCCGATCACCGAAACCTCCAGTACGCCTGGATGGCGCAGCAGGACTTCCTCGACCTCGCGCGGATAGATATTGCTGCCGCCGCTGATAATCAGATCCTTCGAGCGGTCCTTGAGCGTCAGGAAACCTTCTTCATCGAATGCGCCCATGTCGCCGGTGTGCAGCCAGCCGCCGCGCAGCGTTTCGGCGGTCGCCTGCGGATTTTTCCAGTAGCCTTTCATCACCACTTCGCCGCGGACCAGCACCTCGCCGATCTCGCCGACGGGCAACGGGCGGTCTTCGTCATCGGCGACGCGAACTTCGACGTTAGTCCGGGGAAGGCCGACCGAGCCCATAATCTCGCGCCAGCGCGGCCGCGTGCGGTCGGTGTGCATCTCCTTTGTCAGCGCGGTGATCGTCATGGGCACTTCGCCCTGGCCGTAGATTTGCGCGAGTTTTGGTCCCAGCAAATCCATTGCGCTCGACAGGGTTTCGAAATGCATCGGCGCGCCGCCGTAAATGATGGTCCGCAACCCGCGATGATCCGCTGCGGCGAAGCCCGGATGGTTGATGAGGCGGCTCACCATGGTCGGTGCGGCGAAAAAACTGACATTGCTGTGGACCGGCAACAGCGCCGCGATTTCTTCCGGATCGAACCCTGCACTCTCTGGCACGATGGTGTTGGCACCCATCGCCACGTAAGGCAGGCCGTAACAGCCAGAGCCATGAGACATCGGCGCCGCATGCAGAACGCAATCGCCGGCACTCACCGGTTCGATCTCGGCGAAGTAGCCAAGCGTCTGCTCCATCAGATTTCGATGGGTGAGCATGGCGCCCTTGGGGCGGCCGGTCGTGCCGCTGGTATAAAACAGCCAGGCCAGATCGTCGGGCGCGCGCGGCGCCACATCGATACCGTCGCCCTTATTAAGGTTACGCCATTCGGCGCTGCCGGTCGCAATGGTGCGGCCGTGCGGAGCGACGTCGTCGGTGCGATCGGGACTTGCCAGAATGAGCGAGGCTTCGGTGTCGCCGACGATGTAACCGAACTCCTCGCTATGGAGCTTAGCGTTCATCGGCACCGCAACCAGTCCGGCATGCCAGATCGCAAACAATGCTTCGAGAAATTCCGGCCGGTTGGTCATGGCGATCGCCACCCGGCCTTCCGGCCCGCACAAGGCGCGCAGACTGCCGGCCAGCGCACGCGAACGCGCCGCCCATTGCCGGTAGGTCGCGAATGTCGAGCCGCCGAGCGCAATCGCCGGACGATCCGGTGCGGCGCGGCCCCATTTCTCGACCCAGCCCGCGAGGTTCATCGCCCGCCTCGCCGCGACGCCGCATCAGGGGGCGGGCTTGGCGTCGATGAGAACCGCCGCGAGCAGACAAGGTTTGCCGCTGCGATTGACCCAGGCATGATTGGTGCCGCGCTGGACAATGCAGTCTCCGGCATGCAGCTCGGCCTCGCCCTCTTCCATGAGCATATGCATCGAGCCCGAGATTACCACCAGATAGTCGATCGAGTTGGTCTTGTGCATGGTCGGATGCTTGGCGGAGTCCGCGGCGCTGGGCTTATTCGTGCTGCCGAGATGGCCGAAAGCCGCGTCGGGGTCGATTTTGATGCTGGCGCTCTCTGGTGGAATTTCGACGACGCGGAAGATGGTGCCCGAATGCGTCGGATCGTGACGCATCTGCCGCAGCGAACGGTCTTTCGAGCCGTCGTTGTCTGACCGGCATTTCGTCGGTGACCCAGAGTTCAGTGACGCCGAGGCCCGGCCAGCCCTTGATCTCGGTGGCGTTCGGCGCGTGATCGTCGATCATGACGATCGCCTTGCCGGCGGCGTTGTGGCCGGTGACGAAGCGGCGAATTCTCTGCACCATGATTGTTCCTCCCGGATTGTTCGGTTGTCTCAAGCGCGCACGATGCGATTGCGCAGCACCCCGATCTTCTCGACTTCAAGCTCGACGACTTCGCCGGGCTCGACATAACGTCCGGTCTCGAGGCCTGAGCCGTTGCCGACTGTGCCGGAGCAGAACAGTTCGCCGGGGTGAACGGTCTCGCCGCGTGAAACGAACGCGATGCAATCTTCATATTTCCAGTGCATCTCGCGCGAATTGCCGCGGCCACGCTCTTCGCCGTTGACGCGCACGATCATCTCCAGCGCGTAAGGGTCAGGGATTTCGTCGGCGGTGACAATGCAGGGGCCGACCGGATTCGAATTATCGAAATCCTTGCCCTTGCCCGGCCCGAGATTGCTCAGCATCTCCAGACTTTGCTCGTCGCGGGCGGAAAGATCGTTGAAGATGGTGTAGCCGAAGATGTGAGCGCGAGCCTTTTCCTTAGGGATGTCGCGGCCGGGCGTGCCGATCACGCAGGCGAATTCCAGTTCGTAGTCGATCGTCTTTGAATAGGTCGGCCAAGCCACCTCCTGACCGGTGCCGCAAACGGCAAAACGGCTCGGTTTGTAGAAGCTCGGCCGCTCGTACCAGATTTTCGGCGGCTTAAAGGCTCCCTGTTTTTCCAGTTCGCGCAGCGCCTTTTCCGGATCGGGCGCGGTGGCGGTCCGCATCCGCTGTATCTGTGTGAAAGCCTGAATCAGATGTTTCTCGAAGCAGAGGAAGTCGCGCATCTGTGGCGGTGCCGGTAGCGGCGCGAGCAACTTGACCGAGGCGGTCTCGATCATCCCGCGCCCAGTGCGTTGTGCGTCGGCGACGATTTTACGGGCGCGATCAAGCGCGGAGGGGCCGCCTTCAATCAGCGCCTGCATGTTGGCGAAGGCCGGACCGGCGTCGTTCCGTGCCGCGATGAAATCGACAACGCGGCGATCGTTGTCGACCAGCGCGCCCAAGCGTTGCGCCCCCGAGGCGGAAAAAGTGACGAGCCTCATCGGTCATCCTCCCGGCATTCGATCGCGGTTTTGCCACGGTCTTCATCGTTTGTATTATTATAATTCATTGAATGTTGAAATTGGGATAGAGTCAAGAACGCGAGGGGTCGCTCCGGTATGGCGCGATGCCTTCCGGTCGTGGAGATGGGCTCGACATGAAGAGCAAGGACGCCGTGGCGCGAAAGGCGACCCGCGCCGCGGTGCCGAGAAGCAAGCCGGCCGCGCGCGCGGCTCGCCGCGTTGAGCGATCTCCCCGCCGGCGTGGCGATACGACGCGGCTCGCGATCCTCAACGCCGCCGAGCGCTGCTTCGGCGAAGCCGGCTTCGACGGCGTGTCGCTGCGCACCATCACCGAAGTCGCCGGGGTCGATCTTGCGCTTGCCAACTATCACTTCGGCAGCAAGGACAATCTGCTCCGCGAAGTCATCGCGCGGCGGGCGCGCATCGTGCACGACGAGCGGGTTCGCGCTCTGGAAGCGGCGCGGCACGAAGCCGGCGCCAAGTCGCCTTCGATCGAAGCGATCGTGACGGCGTTTCTCGAGCCGCTGCTTCGCCGGCTGATCGGCGGCGACCGCGGCTGGCGCCACTACGGCAGGCTCGCCTCGCAGCTCGATGTGCTGCCGCAATTCGTCGGTCTCACCAGCGAGGTGCTCGACCCTACGGCGCTGCATTTCATCAACGCGCTGCGCCTTGCTCTCCCCAAAGCGCCGCCGCGATCGATCTATTGGGGCTACATGTTTTTGATCGGCTCGATGGTCCAGGTGATGTCGGCGACCGGCCGCATCGAGCGGCTATCCCGCGGACTGTGCCGGTCCGACGATATTGAGGGTGCGCTGCGCGAGTTGGTTCCGTATGTCAGCGCCGGGCTGCGGGCTTTGCAATCCGATCCGGATGATAGGAATGCCGGGCGTAAGGCCGCCGTCAGCGGTTGACGGCCCGCCGTTCGGGCCGTTAGCCTCACAGATCATGATCACTTACGCCAACGCGACCGTTGCCGTCCGCGCCGACATCGTCGGGGCGCACAATGTCGCGTGGGGCCGCATCGCGCGCGCCGGCACGTGGTTCGATGGGGTAACACGCCTTGCCGTTGCCGCCGAGACCCGTCATGCGCCGCAATGCGCGCTGTGCAAACGCCGGAAGCAAGCGCTGTCGCCTTATGCGATCACCGGCCTGCATGACAGCCTCGGAATCATGCCGGAGCGCGTCGTTGAGCAGATTCATCGCATTGTCAGCGACCCGGGCCGGCTGACGCGGACGTGGTTCGACGGGATTATCGCGTCGGGAACGTCAGACGCCGAATATGTCGAGATTGTTGGCGTGATCGCGACCATCGTCTCGATCGATACGTTTTGTCGCGCGATCGGCGTGCCGCAACACACTTTGCCGCAGCCGGTGCCCGGCGAGCCGCACCGGCGGCGCCCGCGGACAGCGCATCAGCGCGGCGAGGCTTGGGTGCCAATGATTCACCCCAAGGACCTTGAGGGTGAACTCGATACCGAAGAAGAACGGGCGCTCGCCAAATACTGGGGCGGCGTCCTTGCCAATATCAGGCGGGCACTCTCGCTGGTTCCCGAAGAGGCTTACGCCTGGTTCCAGTTGGTCGAGATCCAGTATTTGCTCGGCAAATGGATGCGCGACTTCGCCAACGAATATCGCGCCATTACGCATGCACAGATCGAATTGATTGCGGGCCGTGTCTCGGTCCTCAATCAATGTTTTTATTGAACCACCTCGCATGCGGTCTTGCTCCGTGAGAGCAGTAAAACGACAGGCGGGAATTACGATCTGAAGCTGCTCACCGGCAGTGGCGGCGACGGCAATATCCCGCACGGCGCGCTGCTCGTTCAATTCGCCGAAGCCGTGCTCGGCGACGACGACGCACGGCTCGCCGCCATCCAGTCCGAAATTTGCAGCACAATGGGCGACGCCGCCTTGATCGATGCCGCCGCGATCGCAGCCACTTTCAACGCCATCGACCGCGTTGCCGATTTCGACCGGCATCCCGATCGAGGACAATAAGGCGGAAGTGACGGCCGATTTCCGTGCTGCACTCGGCATCAACGCTTTCGCCGAAAATCGCGGCGAAATCGCGGATCCGCGCGACCGCAACGCCTGAGCTTAGTCCAGCCACCTTCCGGCGGGCGTGGCACCGCTCGATCCGCTCAGATAAACTTTGGTCAGGGCGGCATCCTCTGCGAAAGCCGGGAGGAAATCATGAAGCGCTTGGCGTTGGTCGGATTGACCGTCATGACGGCATTGGGCGGGTTAATCGCCGGAACATTGATAGGATCTCATTCCATGAGCAAAGAGCCGCGCTTTCCACAACTGACCATGGAGCAGCTCACCGAAAAGCAAAAGCCGCTCGGCGAGCAGATCATGAAGATTTCGAGCGTCGGGCTCGGCGGTCCGTACAACCCGATGCTGCGCAGCCCGGTGTTCGGCCAACGAATGTTTGATCTACTGCATTATCTGCGCTGGGAAACTTCGGTGCCGTTGAAACTCAACGAGTTCGCGATCCTGATCATCGGGCGGCAGTGGCGTTCGCAGGTGGAGTGGTTCGCGCATGCGCCGCTTGCGATCAAGGCCGGCCTGTCGCCGGACATCGTCGCCGAACTCAAGGCCAACAAGCGGCCGTCGAACATGCCGCCGCAGGAGGCGGTGGTTTATGACTTTGTCACCGAGCTAACCACTAAGCACGCAGTCTCGGATGAGACATTCAAACGCGCGAAAGAGCTGCTTGGCGAGCAGCAGGTGGTCGATCTGACGGCGGTCGCCGGCACTTACATTGCGGTCGCGATGCAGCTTGCTATGGCCGAGCAGAGCGTGCCGCCCGGCAAGGAGGAGCCGTTCAAGCCGGGCGAGCCGTGAACCGCTCACGCGATGGAGATAGCGATCTTGCCGAAATGCTGGTTCGCCCGCATCAATGACAATGCTTCGGCGAGTTGGTCCAGCGGGTAGGTCTTGTAGATCGGCAGCGACAGCTTGCCGGCCTCGACCGCCGGCCACAGGTCGGCGCGCAGCAGGCGGTTGATCTCGCCGATTTCGTCGAGCGAACGGGTGCGGAAGGTCACGCCGATATAGTCGATGCGCTTGAGCGCATGGACGTCGAAGTTGAACTCGCCCTTGTTGCCGCCGAGACGACCGACATTGACGATTCGGCCGAGCACCGCTGCGGCTTCGAGACCCTGATTGACGACACTGCCCGATATCATGTCGACGATGACATCGACGCCTTTGTCGCCGGTCGCTTCCCTGACTTCCTGTGGCCATTTCGGGTCGCTCGAATCGAGCGCGAGATCGCAACCGAATTCCTGGAGCCGCACCCGACGTTGCAGATTGGTCGACGTGCCGATCACAAGCGACGCACCCATCAGCTTACCGATCTGCATGCCCATCAGGCCGACACCGGAACTGGCGCCCTGCATCAGCAGCGTCTCGCCGCGCTTGAGCCGTCCGGCGGTCACGATGGCGTTGTGCATCGTCTGCAGCGCCACCGGTAGGCAGGCCGCTTGCTCGTAAGTCATATTGTTGGCCGGGATCCGATGCACGCGCCGCGCGTCGGTGACGACGTACTCCGCGAATCCGCCCGCGGCGGAAGCGAGCACGCGGTCACCTGGCTTGACGCCGGTGACCCCGCTGCCGATCGCCTCGACTTCGCCAGCGCATTCGAGGCCAAGACGGGCGCCGCCGCCGCGCGAAGCGGCCAAAAGATCGGCGCGGTTGAGGCTCGAGGCGCGCGCCCGGATCACTACTTCGTTTGCTCCGGGCTCTGGTTTCGGCAGATCCCGGATTTCGGCACCGTTCTCACCGGCAACTGCAACTTTCACGGCGGTTCTCCATTTACCCAAATTGGCGGACTACTGCCAAAGCCACAGCAACAATGCAAACAACAACGCCGCGGCGAACAGCCAGCCAAAAATCAGCTTGTTATAGCGTGCAAGCCAAAGCGGTAGATAGATATCGAAATTGTCAGTGCGATCGTCGGTAAAGCGAGCTGCCACGCCGGTCAGCGGGCAGCGCCATCCGTTGGCTACGAGAATCGCGATCTCGATCAGCACGATGATCGCGAGAATGCCGACGGCGCGAAACCGACCAGACCACGCAAATACCGGCAAAGCCAGGATGCATCCAGCGAAAAATGCCCAAGCCGCCGTGTGGACGGTCTTTATGAGGTGAAGTGCAACAGCACGGCTCAGAGGAGGGGCCATACCATTGTCTGTCGGGCTAAGCCTGCCTTGACTTTGCATCGCGGGCTGGGATACCGGCGAAATCATCAGGCGGAACCCCACACCTCCCGTGCGGTATCGACTACGAGCTTTAGCTTCGCGGTCTCGTCGTCTACCGTCATCGTCTGGCCGCCGATGCCGCTGGAAAAACCGCATTGCGGCGACAACGCGAGCTGCTCGAGCGGCGCGATAGCGGCTCGCCTCGTCAATGCGTCGCTTAATCTCGTCTTTGGTTTCCAGCGCCGGACTCTTGGTCGTCACCAGGCCGAGCACCGCAATCTTTCCTTTCGGCAGGAAGCGCAACGGCGCGAAGCTCCCGGCCCGCGGCGAATTGTATTCGAGGAAATAGCCGTCGACCGCGATCTCGTTGAAGAGAAGTTCCGCGACCGGGTCGTAGCCGCCTTCGGCAACCCAGGCGCCGGCGAAATTGCCCCGGCACAGATGCATGCAAACGACCATGTCGGCGGGCCGGCCGGCGATGGTGTCGTTGAGGAGCCGGGCGTAGGTCTTCGGCAGCGTGTCCGGGTCTTCGCCGATATTGCGTACCTGCCTGCGCAGTTCGGGGTCGCACAAATAGGCGAAATTGACCTCGTCGATCTGCAAGTACCGGCAGCCCGCGGCGGCAAGGTCATGGATCTCCTCGCGATAGACTCGGGCCAGATCGGCGTAGAATTCTTCCATGTGCGGATAGGCCTTGGCGTCGACGGCTCCGCGGCCACCGCGGAAATGCATTGTCGTCGGCGACGGAATAGTGATTTTCGCTGTGCCATGCGCGACCGATTTAAGAAACTTAAAATCTTCGACGAAGATGCCAGCTGGCCGGGCAAGCTTGCCTGTCACCTGCAGCGATGGCGGCGAGTGGTCGCGCGAGCCTGCCGCCGAGTGAAAGCGCACCGTGAGTTTGGCTTCGACCTGCTCCACGTTCTTGAACTTCAGCAAAAAGTCGCGCTGCCAGAAGGTGCGGTTATATTCGCCGTCGGTAGCGAGCTTGAACCCGATATCCTCCTGCATGCGCACAACGTCCCGGATCGCGTCATGCTGGATGCGGGCGAGTTCGGCCGCCGGAATTTCGCCTTTCTCCGCGCGTTCCCGGGCGCTGATCAGCGTATCGGGCCGGATCAGGCTGCCGACGTGGTCGGCTCGGAATGGCGGTCTTGAACGCGCAAGCATGGATCATATGCCTTTTTGAGCGGTTTAAACGGTCATGCCATCGGTGTAAAAGGAAGGCAAATATCGCATGAGGTTTGCCATGGTCGCAGACATTGTCCCGCAAGCTCTAGGTTACGTCGGCGTGCGCGCCAAGGATTTGGGCGATTGGGCGAGCTACGGCTCGGGCCTTCTTGGCTTGCAACGCATCGACAAATCGCGCTCGACACTTGCGTTCCGCATGGACGATCGCAAGCAGCGCATCATCGTTGACGCCGACGGCGGCGAGGGGATCGGGTTTTTCGGCTGGGAAGTCGCGAATGCCGCAGCGCTTGATGGACTTGCGGCGCATCTCGAAAACGCGGGGATCAAAGTGGCGCATGGCGCACGTGCGCTCGCCGATGAGCGCCATGTCAAGGACCTGATCGTGTTCAACGATCCGCAAGGCAATCGACTGGAGATTTTTCACGGCGCCGAAACGACGGCAGAGCCTTTCAAGCCCGGGCGTTCGATCTCCGGCTTCCGCACCGGCCCGCTTGGGCTCGGGCACGTGGTGCTCAACGTCGACACCGCGGATACCATCGAGCGGATGACGTCGTTCTATCGTGACACGCTCGGTTTCCGGCTGACTGATTACTATTCGCATCCGTTTATCGCCCGCTTCCTCCATCTCAATCCCCGTCACCACAGCCTGGCCTTTGTCCAGTCCGGCAAGAACGCGGTCCATCACGTGATGATGGAGCTCTTCAGCTTCGACGATGTTGGCCAGGGCTACGATCTTGCTTTGAACGAGGATCGAGTCGCGGTGACGCTGGGCCGCCATACCAGCGACTTTCTCACTTCATTTTACAGCTTAACGCCGTCGGCTTTCATGGTCGAATACGGCTGGGGTGGACGCCTGATCGATGTTGACACATGGCAGGCCTATGAGCGCAAGGAAGGGCCCAGCATGTGGGGCCATGATCGCAAATGGCTGTCGGCTGACGATCAAGCCAAGGCCCGCGCGCTGAGGCTGTCGAACGCGGCGAACGGTTTTCGCCGGCCGGTGCAGGTGATGGAAGGCAATTACGACGTCATGCCCGGCGTGTGTCCGTGGTGGGACAGCGTCAAGGCTCGCACCGCCGCGAAATAAGATCTCCCTCAATGGGGAAAGATCGTCTGGCCGCGTTCAGCGATGGCGTTATCGCCATCCTGATCACCATCATGGTGCTGGAATTGAAAGTGCCGAGCGGCGCCGACTGGACGGCGCTGCAAGGACTGGCGCCGAGCCTGCTCGCTTACGTGCTGAGCTTCGTCTACCTGGCGATCTACTGGAACAATCATCATCACCTGCTGCACACGGTCGTGCACGTCAACGGACTCATTCTTTGGGCCAACTCTCATTTGCTGTTCTGGCTGTCGCTTGTTCCCGCCGCGACCGCCTGGATGGGTCAAAACCTCTCGGCGCCGTTGCCGACCGCGGTCTATGGCGCCTCGTTGCTGATGCCGGCCATCGCCTATTACCTCTTGCAGCTGGCAATCATCCACAAACAGGGATCGCAGTCAGTGCTTGCCAAAGCGCTCGGCAGCGACATTAAAGGCAAGATCTCGCCGCTACTTTACCTTACCGGCATTGTGCTGGCGTTTGTCAGCCCCTGGGTATCCGTCGCGATTTATGGACTGGTCGCGATCATGTGGCTCGTTCCGGACCGGCGTATCGAGAACGCTATCAGCCGCGAGTAGACGGCCGTCAGCTTAATTGGTGACCGGAAAGATTAGGCGATGCCTCGGAGTTCATTATTGCTGCGGGCGATTTTGCTGGCTGCGATTGCAATGAGCGGAGCAGGCACGGCCTTCGCCGAAACCTGGCGCACCTATTACAACGACCGCTACGGCACCACGATCGAACACCCGGACTACTTTCAGCCCGGAAATCCGCCGGACGCCAATGACGGCTTGGCGTTTACGAGCCCGGACGGCGCCAGTTTCTCGGTGTTTGCGTCATACAATGCGCTCGACTTCGATCTTGCGGGTTATCAGGATTTTATCGTCAAGAATTTAAAGCCCGGCAAAGTCATTACCTATAGGGCGCACGGCCGCGACTGGTTTGTCATTTCGGGAACGGCCGGCGCCGGCGGCGTGTTCTATGAGCGGTATCTTCTGTCGCACGGCGGCGAGATGACCGAAGGCTTCGTCATGTCTTATCCGAGCCGCCTGAAGCAAAAATACGACCCGGTGGTCGCGCGGATGGCGAAGTCATTTCGCTCGGGAACCGGGTATCAGACGCCGGACAAGCATTGAGGGGTTGCCCGGCGTATTATCAGCGCACGAGGACGTTGCTAAATTGCCAAGGGTCGTCCTGATCGATGCTCTCGGGGAACAGGCCGGGGCGGCCGTCTGAGGGCGTCCATTCGGTATAGCGGCCGATTACCGGACCAAGATAGGGCCGCTGAACTTCCAGGCAGCGGCGGAAATCCATCTCGTCGGCCTCCACGATGCCGCGGTCGGGATTTTCCAGCATCCAGACAATGCCGGCGAGCACGGCCGAGGTGACCTGCAATCCGGTAGCGTTCTGATAAGGCGCGAGCCGCCGCGTTTCCTCGATGGAAAGCTGCGAGCCGTACCAATAGGCGTTTTTCGCGTGTCCGTAGAGCAGCACGCCAAGCTCATCGACGCCGTCGACGATCTCGTGCTCGTCGAGGATCTTCCACTCCGATTGCGGTTGCCAGGCGGCGCCGGCCATCTCGTGCAGCGACAGCACCGCGTCGTCGCACGGGTGATAGGCGTAGTGGCAGGTCGGCCGATAGACGACGTTGCCGTTCTCGCGCAACGTGAAGTAGTCCGCGATCGAGATCGACTCGTTGTGGGTGATCATGAACGCATGCTGCGCCTTCGCCGTCGGCGTCCACGACCGCACCCGCGTGCCGCCGCCCGGCTGCGTCAGATAGATGGCGGCATCGCAGCCGAAGTCGTGTCGGCGTGCATTCGACGGCATGATTTTCTCATGCGTGCCCCAGCCGACTTCCGACGGCTGGAGGCCCTCCGAGCAGAAGCCTTCCACCGACCAGGTGTTGACGAACACGCCGCGCGGTTTGGGTTCGCGCGCGCGTTGGGTGTCGCGCTCGGCGATGTGAATGCCTTTGACGCCGGCGCGTCTGCATCAGCCGCGCCCAGTCGTCGCGGGTCTTGGGCTCCTCGACCTTCAGGCCGACCTCGGCCGCGACATCGAGCAGCGCCTGCTTGACGAACCACGAGACCATGCCGGGATTGGCGCCGCAGCAGCTCACGGCGGTGATGCCGCCCGGACGGCGGCGGCGCAAATCGAGCAAGCCTTCGCGCAACGCGTAGTTCGAGCGCTGCGAGATCGAGAGCTTACGGTCGGTATAAAGGCCCGGCCAAGGCTCGATCACGGTGTCGATGTAAAAGACATCGAGATCCTTGGCGAACTCGATGAGATCGACCGAGGAGGTATCGACCGAGAGGTTGACGATCATGCCGCGACCCGGGCCCGCTTTGAGAAGCGGGGTAAGCGCCTCGCGGTAGTTTTCCTTGGTGATTGGCATATGGATGAAACGGAGGTGCCGATCGTCGAGCAAACGACGGTCTTCGTCATCCGGCGCGATCACCACGAACTTGGCGCGGTCGAATCCGATGTGCCGCTCCAGCAGCGGCAGCGTTCCCCGGCCGATCGAGCCGAAGCCGATCATCACGATCGGACCGTCGAAGGTGGCGTGCAGCGGCCAGGCGGTGTCGGTCTTGGTCATCGCATTCATATTCGTCGTTCCTTCTAATATTCGAAAGATATTTAAGCTGCGTGTCGCGCGGCGGCCTCATTGCCGCCGAGGCCGGCGATCAGGCTATCGAAGCTCGGCTTCGGCCTGGCGCGGCCGGTGGCGCCGATCAGCCCGCGCGCGCCATTAAGCGCGCCCGGTACGAGCTCGCATCCGAGCAGGCGATGCCGCTCGCACGGCGCCGGCAGCCACAGTGCGCCCATCTTTTCGGCCGAGAAGCCGAAGCGGCCATAATACGGTGCGTCGCCGACCAGCAGGATGGCGCGGTGCCCGCGCCGGCGAGCCGTCGCCATGGCCCGCTGCATTAACGTGGCGCCGATGCCGTGGCCGCGCCGCTCTTCATCGACGGCGAGCGGACCGAGCAGCAAGGCCGGCCGTCCCGGACCGGCGCAGACGTGCCAAAGCCGCACCGTACCGACGAGGTTTCGATCTTCCTCGGCGACAAGCGACAGTCCTGCTGCGGGGCTGCGGCCTTCGCGCAGCCGCTCGGCGGTCTTTTCAAACCGCGACGAGCCCCAGACGCGGTCGAGCAAATGCTCGCGCGCTTCGATGTCGCAATGCGTTTCGTTGCGGATCGTGACCATGGCCAATTCCTTCCTGCCCTCGAACGGGCGTCATCACGTACAGGCGTTGGGGAAGGGGAGCCGGCGATGCCGGCTCCCGGCGAGGCTAGATGTGGCGACCTTAGATGTGGAACGTCTTCAGCGGCGCGAAGCCGTTGAAGGCGACGGCCGAGTAGCTCGCCGTGTAGGCGCCGGTGCCTTCGATCAGCACCTTGTCGCCGATCTCGAGGCTGACCGGCAGCGGATACGGCACCTTCTCGTACAGCACGTCCGCCGAGTCGCAGGTCGGCCCGGCAAGCACGCACGGTCCGAGTTCGCCGTCGCGCGGCGTGCGGATCGGGTAGCGGATCGACTCGTCCATGGTTTCGGCGAGACCGCCGAACTTGCCGATGTCGAGATAGACCCAGCGCACGTCGTCGTTCTCGCTCTTCTTCGAGACGAGCACGACTTCGGCTTCGATCACGCCGGCATTGCCGACCATGCCGCGGCCCGGTTCGACGATAGTCTCCGGGATACGGTTGCCGAAATGCCGCCGCAGCGCGCGGAAGATCGCCGCGCCGTAGGTTTTCACCGTCGGCACGTTCTTCAGGTATTTGGTCGGGAAGCCCCCGCCCAAATTGACCATCGACAGCGTCATGCCGCGATCGCCGCAGTCGCGGAATACCGCGGCCGCGGACGCAAGCGCCCGGTCCCAGGCATGCGGGTTGCGCTGCTGGGAACCGACGTGGAACGAGATGCCGTAGGCTTCCAGTCCCAGCTTGTGCGCGTGCTCGAGCACGTCAGCCGCCATCGCCGGCTCGCAGCCGAACTTGCGCGACAGCGGCCATTCCGCCCCGACGCAGTCGGAGAGGATGCGGCAGAACACCCGGCTGCCCGGCGCCGCGCGAGCGATCTTCTCGACCTCGGCCTGGCAATCGACCGCGAACAGGCGCACGCCGAGCGCATAGGCTCGCGCGATGTCGCGCTCCTTCTTGATCGTGTTGCCGTAGGAGATGCGGTCCGCGGCGGCGCCGGCCGCGAGCACCATCTCGATCTCGGGGACCGAGGCGGTATCGAAGCAGGAGCCGAGCCCGGCGAGCAGCGACAGCACCTCGGGCGCCGGGTTTGCCTTCACGGCGTAGAACACGCGCGTGTCGGGCAGCGCCTTGGCGAAGCCGAGGTAGTTCTCGCGGACAACATCGAGGTCGACGACGAGGCAGGGGCCGTCGTCGTGACGATTACGCAGGAAATCGCGGATGCGCGCGGTCATTGGCGCTCTCCTCACCAGGTTCAATGAGCCTCGCGGCTCGGATTGAAATTCAGGCGACATCAGTCGCCCGGCGTCAGCGAGTGAGGGTCGGCGCCGTGGCGTGCGGTGGAGACACGGACAAGGCGACGGGCTCTACACCCGAAGATGCTGCCTTGGCTTGGAGTGGAATGATCCGCTCCGCACGGCCGGCAAGGATGGACAAGCCTCTAATGGTGTCGACCTTTGGAGGGCCGACGAGACCAGAGAAGCCCGCTCCGTCGTTGCTTTAAGCCGCGTCCCCCGTTGAGCGCGGGGTGCGCCGGTTTCGCCTCCGGCTGCCGGTTAAGTGGTTCGGAGCTCAGGCGGCCGAGACGTGTCTCGGCGTTTGCTCCGGGCGGCTGTCCGGCCTCTTGTCCGGATGCCCACCAACCGGCACGCGGCCACAGGCACGTGCGAAATTGGGCGAGCGCGACATAATCTCGTTGCGTGAGCGATGCAAGAGTTTTTTGCGCCGACGCCGAATTTTTTCGCGCGCGCGATCAGAAATGGTTAGGCGAGCGTTGCGTTGTGCGCGCTCGCTGATCAGCTCGCCGTGCGACTTGCGCCGGCGCGCGAGCGCCGCGCCACCAGAACGGCCGCGGCTGCACCGAGCGCGCCGATTGCGAACACGGAAGGATAGCCGAAGGCGCCGGCGATCACTCCAGTTGTTGGTCCGGCGAGACCGAAGCCGACGTCGAAGAACGCGACGTAAGCGCCGAGCGCGGCGCCGCGGCTCGCCGGCGGCACCCGCTTCACCGCTTCGATGCCGAATGAAGGAAAGACCAGCGCATAGCCTATGCCGGTGAGGATGGTGCCGGCAAACGCCATAGCCGGATGCGGCGCCAGCCACAGCATGAGCTGACCCAGGCATTCGATCAGCAACGACCAGGTCGCGACGCGAGCGCCGCCGAACCGGTCCGGCCATCCGCCGAACGCGAGACGGGTCAGCACATATGATGTGCCGAACCCGGTCAGCGCGAAACCAGCGCCGCTCCAGCCTTGGTACTGAAAGTCAAGTGCGGCGAACGTGCCGATGGCGCCGAACGCGAGCGTCGCGAGGGCCAGACCGGCGCCGAACGGCGCGATGTGGCCGACCACCTTCAGGAACGGCAGACGCTCGCCGCCTAGAGGCGCCACCGCCGGAATGAATGCAGCTGCTGCCACCGTCAGCACTGAAAACGCGATCATGCCGAGCGAAACTTCAGCGAAGCCGCCGAAGGCGCCTTGCGGCGTCATCAGCGCGATGCCGATGGGGGCGCCCGCGGCGACGGCGGCGTAGAGGCCGATGCCGACCCACACCATGACCTTGCCGGTGTTCTGGACGCCGACAACGCCGATGGCCCACGCGAGCGCGCCGGTCATCAGTAGGCTTTCGGCAAGTCCCGAAGCCACCCGGGCGGCGACCACGAGCGCGAGGGATGGGTAGGGACCGAACAGCGGACAACGTCGAGGCGAGATAAATTGCGCCGGCGACGATCGACATGGCTCCGCCGAGCAGCACGCCGAGCTTCGCGCCGCGGCGATCGCAGAAGTTACCGGCGAATTGCCGCGTCAGCAGCGTGACCAGAGACTGACAGCCGATCGCGATGCCGACGGTCACGTTGCCGAACCCGAGCGCGTCGTGAATTTGCAGCGGCAGCGCGGCGAGCGGCATTCCCACCGGCAGGTAGCCGCAGAAGATGATGGCGTTGAAAGGCAGGATCCGCAGCAGGACGTTGCGCGTCGGCGGAACAGCTATGGCGGGTGGGTTCATGAGGCCTGAGCGGTTTGGCGCCGGGCAATTTGACCGAGCCGGGCGGTCATCGCCAGCGGCGATTGAGCCGCTTACCCATGCAGGGATGAAGCTGCGGCGCCGATTGGCTTCCTTGTACCGCTATGGATCGACGAAGGACAAAGGCCGGCTGACCTCCTCAAGCGGTTTGCGCTCGGCGGCGATACCCCAAAACGCCTCAACGACCGCTGCGCCGATCATGAGTGCCGCGCCGATGAAATAGCCGATCGCGACGCTGCCGCGCGAGCCGGAGCTGATAAGAATGCCCAACAACAGCGGCCCGACGACGCCGCCAACGCCGGTGCCGATCGCATAAAAGAAGGCGATGGCAAGCGCGCGAATTTCCAGGGGAAAAATTTCGCTGACGGTGAGATAGGCAGAGCTCGCGGCCGCCGAGGCGAAGAAAAACACAACCATCCAGGCGACATTCAAAGCCTGCGCGGACAGGAGGTTGTGGCTGAACAGATACGCCGTTACGGTGAGTAGCACTCCAGAGACGCCGTATGTCAGTGAAATCATCACCTTGCGCCCGATAGTGTCGAACAGGCGGCCGAGGACAATCGGACCGAGAACGTTGCCGGCAGCAAACGGCAGGATGTACCAGCCAATCTGGTCGGCCGGCGTATTGTAGAAGTTGCCGAGAATGAGCGCGTAAGTGAAGAAGATCGCGTTGTAGAAGAAGGCTTGCGCAGCCATCAGCGCGAGGCCGACCAGCGTGCGCGACCGGTAGGTCTTGAACAGGACGCGGGCGACCTCGGTGAGGGGCGTGTGGTCCCGCATACGGAGCCGTACGCGCTTTAGCTTTTTCGCGTCGCCGTGAGGCGCCTGCGGAAAACGGGCTTCGATGTCGGAGACGATTGCGTCGGCCTCCTTGATGAAGCCATGGGTCATCAGCCAGCGGGGGCTTTCCGGAACCCAATGGCGCATGACCAGAATGACCAGACCAATAATCGTGCCGATCAGGAACGCCAGCCGCCATCCGAATTCCGGCGCGATGACGTTCGGATTGAGCAGGATGATCGAGCCGCCGGCGCCCATGGCCGCCCCGATCCAGAAGCTGCCGTTGATGAGAAGATCCGTCCAGCCGCGCAGTCGGGCGGGGATCAGCTCCTGAATGGTCGAGTTGATAGCCGCGTACTCGCCGCCGATACCGGCGCCGGTGAGAAGACGGAATAGCACGAAGCTCCACGAGTTCCACGACAAGCCCGTCGCCGCGGTGGCGATGAGATAAACTGCGAGCGTGATCGAGAACAACTTCTTGCGCCCGAGGCGATCGGTCAGCCAGCCGAACACGAAAGCGCCTGCGACCGCGCCACACAGATAGGCGCTGCCGGCAAGCGCCGATCTGCGCGTCGCTCAAATTCAGTCCGGAGCTTGCCTTGAGTTCGCCGGACAGCGATCCGGCAGAGTGTCACTTCAAGGCCATCGAGGATCCAGGTGATGCCTAGCGCGCCGATAACAAGGAGATGAAATCGCCCGAACGGCAGAGCATCAAGGCGCGCGGGGATGTCGGTTTCGACGATTTCGGAGAGCTTAGCGTCGGCGTCGACAGCCGTGGGTGCGGGACCGCTGCCCGATCGCGGCGCCGCAGCGCGAACGGCTTTATCGGAAGGAGATAATCCGACCGCGGTTCGATTCATGCCTGATCGCCCCGGCGCTGCCCCAGTCGGCAACGCCCGCCGCGATCAAGCGTTCCGGATGGGTTGCGATTCTAGCGAGCCTGTGCGGCTTTGCCCGAATAGCTGATGCGCCAGATGGTGCCGCTCGCGTCTTCGGAGACGAGCAGGGCGCCTTTCTTGTCAACGGCGACCCCGACTGGGCGGCCCCAAACTTCGGTATCGCTGACCACGAAACCGGTGGCGAAATCCTCGTACTCGCCCGTCGGCACACCGTCTTTGACGATGACGCGGATGACCTTGTAGCCGGTGCGCTTGCTGCGGTTCCAGGAGCCGTGTTCGGCGGCGAAAATGTTGCCGCGATAGTCAGCGGGAAATTGCGTCGCCTCGTAGAACGTCAGGCCCAGCGAAGCGGAATGCGCCTGGATGAGTACGTCAGGGACCGTGACTTTGTCTTTGAGGTCGGGCCGCTCATTTTTCAGTCGCGGATCTTCGTTCGCTCCGATGTAATACCAGGGCCAGCCGTAGAATGCGCCCTCGCGCACGCGGGTGACGTAGTCGGGCGGAAGATTGTCGCCGATCCGGTCGCGTTCGTTGGTCGAGCACCAAAGCGTGCCGTTCGATGGATCGATCGCCAGGCCGACGCAATTGCGGATTCCGGTGGCGAAAATTCTTTTGTTCTTGCCTCGCGGATCGAAGGCGAGCACGTCGGCGCGATCCGTCTCGTCTCCCCAGGCGGCGCCCAGCGGATGAGTGGATTGCCATTTCTGAAGTTCAGTGGCGCCCAGCTTTCCCATCGAGTCGCCGACGTTGGAGCTTGAACCCACCGAGACGTACATCGTCTGTCCGTCCGGCGAGAACACCACGTCGCGAGTGCGATGACCGCCGCCTGAAGGCAGATGCGGCACGATGATTTCGGCTGGGCCGCGTGCTTGCAGATCGTCGTTGCGGTAGGGGAAGCGCACGACGGAATTCGGTGTTACCGACATAGACCCATTCCGGGTTTGGTCCGGGCGGATAGAACGCAATTCCAAACGGACCAAAAAGACCCTCAGCGAAGACCGTCGTCTCGGAGGCCAGCTGTGCGTTAGGTCGCAGAACCCGGATGCGCCCGGCGCCGCTCTCGGCGGCGAACACGTCGCCGTTCGGCGCCATGCGGATGAGTCGAGGTGATTTCAGTCCGGAGGCGAACAGGCTGACCTCAAAGCCTTTCGGTACAGTCGGCTTCTGCGTGTCGGTGCGCGCGACACTTCTGACAAAATTTCGTGCGGACTGAACGGGATCGGGGGCCGGCAGGTCCGCTGGCGTGATAAGACGGCGCGTTCCTGGACGGTCGGTGTGCCAATCGCCAAATGCTGCCTTACCCTGAAGGAGTGGGCCATCGGTCTGGGCCAACAGCGGCCGAGCGCCGGTGAGAGCAACCGCCGTGACCGCAACCGCAACGATTATCGAGACGGGATGAGGCATGGCGAACACCTGGGTTAAACTCCCGGCCAGCCCGCGACCTGAACGAGCCAGCATCGTCACAGTTCCATGCATGGCGCCACCGCCAAAAGGCCATGCCCATTGTGATCCGTCTTGATCGATAAAATTACCAGTCAATTCGAGATACCGCGGCGCTTGCGCGCTTTCGTGCGGGCGCGGGAATCGAGCCTGATTGCGCTCGCGGCGCTGGTCGGCGCCGCCGCAGGAGTGGTCGTGGCGGCCATGGGCGCTGGCGTCGACCTGCTGCATCGCGTGCTTTTTCATCTTGATGACGGCGTGCGGTTGTCGGGATTGCTGCGGCTCGATCCGATGATTGCGATCTCGGTGCCGCTCGCCGGCGGCCTGGTGTTCGGTGTCGCGCGCGAATTGATTGTGCGATGGCGTCCGGAACGGGAGGTCGACCCGATTGAGGCGAATGCGCTGCACGGCGGTCGCATGTCGTTAGTGGGGAGCATCATTGTCGCCGTCGAAACTGTCTGGTCGAGCGGCGTGGGCGCGTCGGTCGGGATCGAAGCGGGATACACCCAATTAGCCGGCGGTATTGCCTCGCGGCTCGGAATGGCGTTTCGGCTGCGGCGCGCCGACCTGCGCATCCTCGTGGGTTGCGGTGCTGCCGGGGGCATTGCCGGCGCGTTCGGCGCGCCGCTTGCCGGGGCGTTTTACGGTTTCGAGCTGATCATCGGCGGCTATTCGCCGAACAGCCTGGCGCCGGTCGCCGTCGCGGCACTGCTTGGCCATCTCGTGGCGCACGCGCTTGGGCCGGGCGAAGTAGGCCTCGTCGCGCCCGACACAATGACGATCGCCGCGCATGATCTCGTCATTGCCGCGATCATCGGTCTTCTTTGCGCGACTGCCGGAATTCTGATGATGCGCGGCGTAGCACTGTGCGAAGCATTATTTGTTCGCCTCAATCTGCGGCTCATATTCCGCACCATGATTGGCGGGCTTCTCGTCGGGCTTCTGGCGATTGTTGCTCCGCAGGTGATGTCGTCCGGGCATGGCGCCCTGCACTTCGCCGGGATGCTGCGCCTTTCGCTGTGGACCGTTGCGCTGTTGTTCGTGCTCAAGATCGTCGCCTCCGTTATCTCGCTCGGCTCCGGGTTCCGCGGCGGCATGTTTTTCTCGTCGCTGTTGATCGGTGCGCTCGGCGGTCAGCTTTTGGCGGTCGCGCTTACGAGCGTTTGGCCAAACTGGCAGTTCGACTCCAATGCTTACGCCGTGATCAGCATGAGCGGGCTGTCGGCGGCGGTCATCGGCGGCCCGCTGACCATGACGTTCATCGCACTCGAAACCACCGGCGACCTGTGGCTGACCGCGGCAGTGCTGATCGCCGTGATCATCGCCTCGCAGGTGACGCGCGAGATGTTCGGCTATTCGTTTGCCACCTGGCGCTTCCATCTGCGCGGCGAAACCATCCGCAGCGCCGCCGATATCGGCTGGATGCGGGATCTCACGGTCGGCAAGATGATGCGTCACGATGTGAAGACCGTCGCCGTCACATCGAGCATTGCCGCCTTCCGCGAACACTTCCCGGTCGGCTCCTCCGCCGCGGTTATCGCGGTCGACGAACACGGCCGCTACGCCGGCATGGTGCTGATCGCCGATGCGCAAGCCGCCGAAATGTCCGCCGACAAAACGGTGAAGGAGATCCTGCGCTACGCCGACGGCTTCTTGCTGCCGGGCATGGCCATCAAGGAGGCAGTGCTGGCCTTCGACCGTGCTGAGGCCGAGGCGCTTGCCGTTGTCGATTCCTATTCGGACCGCCGTGTTATTGGGCTCCTGACCGAGGCCTATGCGCTGCGCCGCTATGCTGCCGAGCTGGAGCGAAGGCGAAAGGAGCTGGTCGGCGACGAGTAAGAGCGGCTCTGGCGTTCTTAACTCATAAATTTCCATAAATTACAAGTTTTGGAATAACAATGCAGCGGATCGGCGTTCGTCGGATCGCACGAATGCCCCTGCCACAAGTCTTGAAGGGAAGGACCCATGGTGACCGCCCGAAAGCCGCCCACCACCACCGATGAAATCGTGCGCGAACTGTGGGACCGGCAGCAGATCAGTGATGTCATGCTCCGTTTCGGTCGCGGTCTGGACCTGCACGATTGGGATATGTACGCGGCGACACTGACCGACCCTTTCGAAGTGGACTTCTTCGACCTGACCGGTCGCCCTCCGGCAAAAACGACTCCGGCGATATGGGCGCGGTTCGCCAGTGCGTGCCTCGATCGGCTGGTCGTCATGCACCAGTATTCCAATTTCCACATCAATTTGCAGGGCGATCAGGCCGACGGCATCTTCTATCATGTGTCGCGGCACCGCCTGCCAAATCGGCACGGCGACGACCATTACACCCAGTACGGCTGGTACGAGAACTCCTTTCGGCGCACAGCCGATGGCTGGAAGATCAGCAAACTCAAGCATTGTTTCCAGTGGTGCGACGGTAACCCGACTTTGATCGATCTGAACGATCCAGATTGGAAGGTGGCGGCCGCTGCCGTGTTTGGAAACGCTTGAACGATCGGCAAAACGGCGCAATCGCCGCGGTGCCGGCCAGATGACCCTCTCCCGGGACCTAAAAGGGTGCCAAACGCCAGCCGGCCATCTAAAATCACGTGCCGGCTGGGGTTGCCTGCGACAAAGGTGCGCGGCGTCCCATCTAAAATTGATGGTGTTTCTCAACAGCATGTTATAATTTCCAAAATCAAGTGCTGGCGTTCGGACATTAAGGGGCCCCCTTATGAAACGCACAGTCGCTGAGGCGCTCGCGCCGCAGCCGGATCAAAGTGGTCTGCCTCGCACCATTGCAGAATCGATCTATCGGCGTCTGCGGCAGGATATTCTGTGGGGCCGTTTCGCGCCGGGATCGCCGCTTCGCTCTGATCAATTGCGGGCGCGATACGACGTCGGCATCAGCCCGCTGCGCGAGGCGCTGACCCGGCTTGCCTCGGAACGTCTTGTCACCGTGGTCGGGCAGCGTGGTTTCAGGGTGGCGCCGCTGACGGCTTACGACGTCGAAGATACGATGGCCACGCGTCTGGTGATAGAAGGCGAGGCGCTCGCCCGGTCGATACGAGCACGGCGATATAGCGTGGGAAACGTCGGTAGTTGCCGCTTTTCATGCGCTATCGCGTAATCCGATACCCAAGGAACCGGGCCCTTCGACCGAACTTTGGGCGCTGCAACATCGCCAGTTCCACATGGCGTTGCTGTCGGCCTGTGGATCGCGGTGGCACATGGAGCTTGCCGGTCTTTTGTTCGATCAGGCGGAACGCCACCGGATATTGCGGTCAAAATTCGGGTCACAAAAAATACTGAAACGGGACACGGCGCGGGAGCATAAGCAGATTTTCGACGCAGCGTTGTCGCGCGACGTCAAGACCGCAGTCCGCGCGCTCGGAAGACACTATCAGGCCACGGCCGAACAGGTTGTCTCGGTGCTGTCCCGCGTCCCGAGAATTGTCGCCAAGCGGGGCTGACGCGGCAGAGTTTCGCGGCTGCTTGACACGTCGTTATCCACAATTTACAAATTTTGGAAAATAACAAGATCGCCGATTGGCTCGGTCCAAGTGGGCGATCAGTGAACGGCTGCGACAACAGAGCGGCACGTGCCTGGGAGACGACGCAAAAATCTAATTTGCGGATTTTTCCCGGTGACGTCACCGGGATCGGATAGGGAGATGGCCATGTATCAATTGAGCAGAACTGTCCCAGTTAATGAGCCCGAGAAATCATTCTTGAGCCGGCACGACGTGTGGAACGGCTTGCTGATGAAGGCGAACAACGCGCTGCCTTACGTTCCAGAGATGAAGAAATGCGAAGTGGTGGAGCAGGGCGACGGTTGGCTCGTCCGCGACATCATGCTCAAGGATGTCCCGCTCCGCGAGAAAGTCACATTCGAGCCGGAGAAGCGCGTGATCTTCGAGCGCACGCGCGGCTCGGAGTTGGGCCAGATCGAAAACATCATCGGTGAGGACGACAAAGGAAATCTGACGCTGACCTTCGCCTTCAGCCTGAAAAAGGACGGGGTGCCCGAGGGCAGCGACGCCGAGAAGGCGCACTTCGCGCCGATGGAAGGCGCCTACCTCAATGCGGTTGCGTCGACGCTCGCCGCGGTCAGGCGGACCGTCGATGAAAAAGGCCGCGAACACCTGCCGCCCAAAACGCCGACCGATACCGCGGCTGATACCAAGTGGATCTATGATTACTACCGCGCGGTCGATGCGATGGACATGGATCGCACGCTTGCCCAGCACACCGACGACACGACGCTGACCTTTGCCAATCATCCGACCGTGCACGGCAAGGAAGGCTACAAAGCCGCAATCGGTCATTTGTGGGGAAGTATCAAGGGTCTCTCCCACAGCATGGTCGGGGCGTGGTCGATCCACGACGGACAGGTCGGCGTAGCCGAGGCCATCGTGCAATACACGCGCATGGACGACAGCCTGTGCGCCATCAAATTCTGCACGGTGCTGCGCCGTCGCGGCAACAAGATTGCCGACATACGGATTTATGGCGACGCCACGCCGCTGTTCAGCCCGGCGAAGTAGCGCCGCTCCGGCTCAATGCACAGCTGAAGGAGCGGTCAAGTCATGCCAAGCAGTCCCTTGCCCGGAACGCTGTTTCAGATCGGCTACGTCGTGCCGAATTTAGACACCGCTCTTGCGCACCTGAACAACACGCTCGGCGCACCGCGCTTCATGGTCCTGCGCGAGATCATCGTCGAAAACGGCTGGTTCAGGGGCTCTCAAGCTCCAATCAACCACAGTATGGCGTTCGGCTATGTCGGCGACGTGCAGTTCGAAATCATCGAGCCCGTCTCCGGCAAAAGTACCTACTCGGAGTTTCTCGAACGCGTTCCCGAAGGCGGTGTGCATCATCTCGGCTTTTCGATCGAGGACTATGATGCCGCGACGGCCGACTTGCTGGCTCGCGGCTACCGCCTGGTGCAGCGCGGCACCTTTGGCGGAACCAAGTTCGGATATTTCGAAACTAGCGACGATCCAGGAACAGTCACCGAGATCATCTACCTTGATCCGAACGTGCAGGGCATGTTCGCCAATATCAAAGCGCAAACCTTCTAGGAGATGGTTACGACTCTAGTCCCCACGATCCGTCAGCTTTCAGCTTGGACGTTGTCATGACCGCTTCGAATGCAGCGCATGACCCCAAGGTGACGTTGATCGGGCGTTACGTGCCCGGCCTGCGCTGGCGCTGGTCGGAAGATACTGGGCTGATCGTCGTGTTCTTGCTGATGCTTCTTGCTATCGGCATACCGTTCCCCGATTTTTTCAGCTTCGGTTCGATGAAGACCATTTTACGCCAATCGGCGCTGGTCGGCATCATCGCCTTCGGCATGGTCTACCTGGTGGCGATGGTTGAAATTGATCTTTCCGTCGGAGGAATCTTCGCCGTAGCGGGCTCGCTGCCTGCATTGCTGATCAAGTTTTATCATGTCGACACGTGGCTCGCGGTGCCGATCGCGCTCGCAGCCGGCGTGGGTCTTGGCGCCGTGAACGGCATCCTCACAAGCCTGTTGAGGGTCCCGCTGATCATCGTATCGCTCGGAACATTGTCGGCCTATTTCGGTCTGCATCTGATCTTGTCCGACGGCAAGGCGATTTACGGCCTGCCGAAAGATCATCCCTTTTTCCGCATATTTGGCAGTGATTTTCTGCAAATCCCGGCATCGGTTTGGACGGCGATCGTTTGCGCCATCGTGTTGTATTTTGTGTTCGGTCATACGCGATTCGGCGCGACCGTTCGGGCTATCGGCTCAAATCCGGCCGCCGCGGAATTTATTGGCGTACGGACCGGCCTCATCCGCATCTACACAACGGCGCTGGTCGGCTTTCTGGCGGCGCTGTCGGGCCTCATGACGCTAGCCTATTTCAAGGCGGTCGACACTTCCTCGGGCAGAAGCCTCGGGCTTCAAGTTATTGCGGCGGTGGTTATCGGAGGGACCTCTCTCGCCGGCGGCTCCGGTACGATCATCGGGGCGGCGCTGGGTGTGCTGATCATTACCACCATAGACAGTGGTCTCGTGTTCTACGGAGTCAATCTCAACTACTCCGAGTTTGTCACCGGCGTTGTGATCATCGGCGCAATCGCTCTCGATCGGGTCCTCAAGCGCCGGCGCGCGCAGTGAGAAATGAGCGGTGGCGCAGGTGATGTACGCTTCTGACAGAGTTGGCGGTGTCCGCAGCGGACCTGCTTACACAAAAGACTGAATCGTCAATCGGGCAACAAAGGGAGGAAGAATATGGAATCGAAAGCAGTGGGGAGCCGTTTGCTCCGGCTATCCAGAATCACGTTGTTAGGCGGTGCCGTAATGGTGCCGATGGCAATTACGCCGGCCGACGCCGCGCCAAAGGACAAAGTGACAATATCAGTCGTCCAGGCGTTGGCGGCCGGGGAATGGAGCACCGAAATTATCGCCGGCGCGAATGCCGCTGCCAAGGATCTTGGCGGCAAGGTCCGCATCCGGGCGAGTGGTCCGACAACGTTCGATCCGCAGCGGCAGGTGCAGATGTTTCAAGCCGAGCTGGAAACGAAGCCGGACGCATTGGTCGTCGTTAACGTAGCGCCTCCTCTGTTCACGCAGCCCGCGCTCGACGCACAAGCCAGGGGCGCTACCGTCGTCTGGATCAACGTTCCGCCGATGCCTGAGATCAAAAACGCACTGTTCGTCGCGACCGATGCTTTCGGCATGGGACAGACTGGAGGTGCGATCCTTGTCTCCGAGCTCGAGAAGAGCCTCAAAAAGCCGGCGGCTGAAATTACCGGTGATGTCGTCGGCGCCGTCGAAGTGCCAGGCCTGTCGGTCCTGGAAAATCGCATGGCGGGCCAGGTCAGCTACCTCAAGAAGAAAATGCCGAAAATCAACGTTCTTCCGGAGTTCGACTCCAAGCCGGATCGCCAGCAGAATTTTGCGCTGTGGGATCAGGCAATCCGCAAGACACCGAACGCGCTGGTTTATCTGGACACCGGCGAAGAGGGTGAAGAAAATATTCCGAAGATCCTGGATACCGATAAAGCCAAGCGTCCCTTCGTGTCTTACGACACCCCGGAAGAGGTGCGCGATGACATTGCGCAAGGTTTGATCACGGCGGCAGTGCCGGCGAATTTCTTCACGCAGGCCTATGTCGCCGTCTACGTCACGGCGCAGGCTCTGCTGGAGGGCAAGCCGCTGCCCGTCGGCTGGGTGAAGGTACCTCATGTCACTATCGATAAGACCAACATCGCGGCCTATCAAAAAGCCTGGGAGAAACCCGAATCCGGCCTCCGCGGCTTCTACAGTGCGCAGATCGAGGCAACGCGGGATCACTTGCCCGCGACCTTGCCGGATCCGGATTTGTACACTCATCCGAAGCAATGATTGCCCGTGGGTGCCGCTCGGCTGCGGGCGGTACCCACGCCATTTCTGTCTTCGCGGTGATCGACAAGCCGACCGATAATTGAGAGCGACCGTGTCAGTCATCTATTCCGCCAGAGGCATCAACAAGCGCTTCGGGGCGGTGCAAGCTCTGAGCGAAGTCGATTTCGACGTCATCGAAGGCAAGGTCAATGGACTGGTCGGCGCCAATGGCGCCGGCAAATCGACGCTGTTGAAGATCGTCGCCGGCGCGTTACCGCCCGACTCCGGCGAATTGAAATTAGACGGCCGACCGCTTGCAATGGATTCGATCACGGATGCCGCCCGGGCGGGCATCGCCATCGTCTCGCAGGAGCTGAGCCTGTTTCCGGCACTTAATGTCGAGGAGAATCTTCTGCTGACGCCGATTGGCGGTGATTGGAAAGCGCGCCGGGCGTTTGGTCGCCGAGCGAACGAAGTTTTGGAACGGCTCGGCCTAAGCGTCGGGCTTAAAGTGCCGCTTTACCGGCTACCGCTGGCGGATCGCCAGTTGATAGAGATTGCACGGGCGCTGTTGCAAAATCCCCGCGTTCTTATTCTCGATGAGCCGACATCATCTCTGCACACCGCGGAGGTGGAACGTCTGCACGACATCATCCGCGGCTTGCGCGATGCCGGAATCGGTATCGTTTACGTCAGTCATTTTCTCGAGGAGCTCCTTGAGATATCCGACAATCTGGTTGTTCTACGCAACGGTAGACGAGTCCCGGTGGATATCGCGCCCGCGGCCGATCAGTTGAAGGCAGTCGTTGCTGCCATGCTGGGCGAGTCCCCGGAGGCTGCCGCGGTTCGCGCACAACGAACCGATGACCGACGCCATGCAGACGAACAAATTCCAGAAATCAAGGTCGGTCCGCTCCGCATCAACGATCTGAAAGGACCGACCGATCTCGTCATAGATAGCCTTGAAGTTCAACCAGGTGCGATAGTCGGGGTAGCCGGCTTGGCCGGTTCAGGCGTCGAGGAATTATTCGCGGTACTGTTCGGTCTTGCCAAGCCGAAATCGGGCACCGTCATGCTGCCGACCGGTGTGCGGTTGCCGGGCAATACCGCCGGTGCCGTTAAAGCCGGAATTGCCTATACCCCGGCGGACCGCAAGCAGTATGGCTTGATGCTGCGGCAGAGCATTGCCGAAAACGTTGTTAGCGTCCGCTCGCTCACCCTCGGGCGCGACGGATTTGTGCTGCACGCCGAAAGGCTGCGGCGCGTTGCGATCGAACGCTGCCGGCAGGTCGGCGTCGTCGCCGGCTCGATGGAGCAGCCGGTCGGTGCGTTGTCAGGCGGCAATCAGCAGAAGGTTGTCTTTGCCAAGTGGATCGAAGCCGCTCCGTCCATGCTCGTGCTCGACGATCCGACACGCGGCATCGACATCGGCGCCAAGCGGGAAATGCACCGCATCATGCGGCGCCTCGCCGAGTTGGGAAGGGTGGTTCTGTTCTATTCGAGCGATCCCGGCGAAATCGCAGCGGTGTCGGATCGCGTCATCGTATTCGTTGACGGGGTTCTGACGCAGGAACTCGATGGCGAAACCCTCACGGAGCATCAATTAGTGACGGCCATAAACACCGGCGTGAAGCCGGCCGTCAAACCGGCTGCCTAGCGGCGGAACACGTCGCAGTCTGAAGGCCAGCGACGCGGGGAAAAGACTGTGTATTTGGCCTCAAAGAGTGATCCTGTCCAATCGAGTTTCGCCGAAGCGATCGGCGGCGGCGATGTCGCGGCTGGTTGGTTGATCGATGACGAGCACGGCGGGGCTTCGCGCGGCAAAGTCGGTTTGATCGAAATCGGGTCAGGCCGCAAGGCGACGCTCGTCTCAGAGAAAAAATACGAATGCCTGTTGTTTGTCCTGGCTGGACATGGCGCTGTGCGAGCCGACAACGTGAGCGCTGATCTTCACAACGGATCGGTGATCTTCTTGCCGACCGGCAGTGCCGCCGAGGTGCAGGCGCGCGACGATGGTTTGCAGCTGTTATTGATCCAGGGAAGCAACACGGCCGAGCGCGATCCGGGTCAAACGGCATCGCGAGCTGCCAGCCCGTCAAACGCTGAACCGTTGATCACGCATTTGGAGAAAGTGGAAAGCGTCCCGTTCCATCGTCCCGAACTCGGCTTCCTGCACGTCGCCGCCCGATGGCTGGTGGACGCGAAATCCGCGAAGGCTCGGTCACTCGTGGTCGGACAAAGCACATTTGTGCCCGGCGCCGCTCATCTCCTGCACAAACATCATCATGGCGATGAGTTTTTTTATGTGTTCGAAGGTCGCGGCTGTCATCTGATAGAGGGTCGCGAAATCCCCATGCAGCCCGGTGACGTGGTGTTTGCCCCACACGAAGAATGGCATGGATTTCGGAACACGGGCGATCAGCCGGTCCGCGCCATCTTCGGTTACTTCGGTGTCGCCTCGCTGGAGGAAGCCGGATATGAGGTCCATGGACAAGGCAAACGGCCAAGCGAATAGCGACCGGCGAGTTGGTCGCCTTAGAACGTCTCGCTACGTCGCTCCCAGCATGACACTGCGCAGCCAACAGAACCCCGGGTCGTAGGCAAATCGCGAATGCCAGATCAGATGTTCGGTAAACGACGGCATTTCGAACCCTACGGCGAGCGCGCGCAAGCCCGACCAGCCCAGCGCCATCTCCATCATGCGGCTCGGCAGAATGCCGACCGAACTCGTGCCGCGCACCAGCGCCGGAATGACGTTGAAGCTCGAAACGTTCATCACCGGATTGGCGCGTTTGCGGGTGCTGCCGACTCGCAGTTCGCTCGTCTGCATCGTCACGCCGGTAAATTGCGCCATCACGTGCGGGAATTCGAACAGCTGGTCCAGTGTGACGATGCCGCGCAGCGGATGATCGTCGTCCACGATGCAGCTATAGACTTCCGAGAACAGCAGGTCGGAACGCAGCAGCTCGTCGCCCGCCGCCTCGCCTTGACTGTACGGATTGCCGGTTACGCACAGATCGACCGCACCGCTCCGCACATGATCGAGCGGCGAATTGATCGGCACGATGTCACAGCTGAGATAGGGCGCCTGTTTTTCGATGCGCCGGAATACCGCCGACAGATAAACCATCGTGCTGTAATCGGACGCCATGATCCGGAAGCGGCGGCGATCCTTCTGCGGTTCGAACAGCGGTTTTGCCGAGATTGTCGAATCGATTTGCAGAATCGTCTGGCGGACCGATATCGCCAGCGACTGCGCAAACGGCGACAGGTCGTAGCGGCGGTCGTTGCGGACCAGGAGTTCATCGTCGAATTGCTCGCGCAGCCGCCGCAGGATGCCGCTCATCGTCGATTGGGTGACGTGCATCTTTCTTGCCGCTCGGGTCACGTTCTTTTCCGCGAGCAGCGCATCAAGCGACGTGAGCAGATTAAGGTCGAAATTCTGCATAAATATCAGCAGTTTAGTTTTAGCCGCCAACCATCGGCCTGGCCGATACTTCAAGTTGGAAAACTCAATTTGTCAACACTGGGCCGGGGTGGGAGCGTCGCATCAGAACAGCAACTGATGGAGGAAAAGTGCAGTTAGCAGCCAAGACTGTGCCTTTTGCCGCCAAGCAGGACAGAACCGAATTTTCGGTCTTGCTCGATCGGGCCCGCGAACTGAAGCCGATCTTCCGCGATGCCGCGCGGGACACGGAGATGAACCGGCGAGTTTCGAAGAAGACCATGGACCATTTGCGCGACGCCGAGCTCACCAAATTGGTGCGGCCGGCGCGGTTCGGCGGCTTCGAATACGGCCTCACTGAATTGGCGCAAATCGCATTCGAGCTGGGTTCGGTCTGCGGCAGCACTGGTTGGTGCGGCTCGCTGGCAATGTGCTACCAGTGGATGATGTCGTACTTTCCGCTCGAAGCGCAGCGGGATGTGTGGAGCGATCCCGACAATCTGGTCGCCGGTTCTTATCTCCCGAGCAAAGAGTGCGAAATCGTCCCGGGCGGCATCAAGCTCGCTGGCACCTGGCCCTACGCGAGCAATTGCGAGAACAGCCAGTGGTTGATGCTCGGCGCATTGCTGCAAAATGCCAAAGGCCCGCCGGACGTCATGTGGTGTCTGGTTCCGATCACCGACATGGTGGTCGATCAGGACACCTGGTTCACCAGCGGACTGCAGGGCACCGGCAGCAAGAGCGTGCGTATCGAGAAGCCGGTCCTAGTTCCCGATTACCGGATGATCCGATTTGCCGACATTGTTGCCGGAACCGTGCCGGGGAAAGATATCGACAACAACAACATGAGCATGTTCGGTTTCACGACGTTTGGGCCGACGGCGCTGGTTTCGCCGGTCCTCGGCATGGCCCAGGGCGCGCTCGATGCCTTCGTTCAGATGGCGCAGACCAAGGTGCGCGCGGCAAAGCCGGGAATGATCGTGCCGATGGCGAACTCGCCGCTGATCCAGAGCAAGATTGGAGCAGCGTCGGCAACCATCGAGTTGGCGTTCACCCTGCTGGTCTCGAGCGTTACTGCCGCCGAGGACAAAGTACGCCGCGGGGTCCCGTTGGAAGTCGGTGAGCGCATCGCCATCCGGCGCAACCAGGGCTTCGCCGCCAAACAGTCCGTCTCCGTGGTCAACGACCTGTTCGCAAAAGAAGGCGCGGCCGGCAGCGATCTTGCTGCGCCGTTGCAACGCTTCTGGCGCGACGCCAACGCCGCGGCTCTGCATCTTAGTCTCGACTGGGAACCGATCGCGGCGATGTACGGCCAGCAACGGCTCGAACTCGATCCGGTCGGTCTTTATTGAGCGCGCAGTCGATGATGAACGCTCAGCCTCAAGGCGCGAGTTTCGTGGGCGGCGGATATGCGGCCGACGACAGCCGTCATGGCGAGCAACTCATGACCAATGCGAGGCTTGCGCTGCGCCGCCTCGCAAGCTCGGTGAGCGTGGTGACCTGCAGTCACGACGGACGGAACTACGCAATGACCGCCACTGCCGTCAATGCGCTCAGCATGGAGCCGCCCTCTATGCTGGTTTGCGTCAATCGGTCCGCGGCGTTCCATGGAGCCCTGAATGAGGCGAGCGAGTTTGCGATCAACATTCTCAGCCGAGCGCACGTCGATATCTCTCGGTTGTGCAGCGGCGGCGCGAACCCGGAAAGCCGGTTCAATGTCGGCAACTGGGACACCAACGCGCCGGCTCCGATCCTCATCGATGCCCAGGCTGCGATTGTCTGCCGCAAGGACAAGGCGCTGGAATACGGGACCCATACCGTCTTCATGGGCCAGATCATCTCCACGGCCATGAATGGCGCCGTGGATCCGCTCATTTACGTCGACGGACAATATGCCGGCCATGCCGCCTGACGGTTGTGATATGCTTTCTTACCCCTGGCATTAAGGATCGGTAGATCCTTGATCTCCCGGTGAGAAAGCAAGTTCATAATAGTAAATCCGGCATGTTGACAGGCCGCGCCGGAACAGCAAACCATGCGGCCAAACAAGTCTGTCAGGGAGGACCGGGAACACGATGAATGTGGATGAGCGCATCGCCCGGCTCACGCAGAAAATGTTGCGGCGAAAGTTCTACGCCGTCATCTCGAAGCCCTCGCCAACGCCAGAAAAATTAAAGGCGCCCCTCCCCGAGCATCTGGAATATATGATTGGGCTGGAACAGCGCGGTTTCTTGTTTGCCTCGGGCCCCCTAGCCGACGGCGCCGGGCCGCCGACCGGAGCCGGGTTAACTATCTTGCGGACGGCGAGAATGGAAGAGGCGCGCGCGCTGGCGGAAGCGGACCCGTTCGTTAAAAACGGACTGCGAATTTTTGAACTGAAGGAATGGACGATCATGGAGGGGACGTTGGGGTTGCGGGTCAACCTGTCCGATCAGTCCGTTGAGGTAGCGTAAGGATACGGACACGGACATGCAAACGGTTGGCTTCGTCGGGGTCGGCAAGATTGGGATGCCGATCTCGCAAAACCTGATCAAGACCGGTTATCGCGTGGTTGGCTTTCGGCGCGGCTCGCTCGCCGAGTTCGAGCAGATCGGCGGGGTGCCGGCACGCTCGCCTGCGGAAGTCGGCGAACAGGCCGACGTGGTGTTTTCCTGCCTGCCTTCCGACGAAGCGCTTGAGGAAGTCGTTCAGGGCCCCCGCGGTCTGGTGCATTCGGCGCGGCCGGGTCAGGTCGTAGTCGAACTCGGCTCCTATCCGGTTCCAGTCAAGGCGCGGCAGATCGAGCCGCTCGCGCACAAAGGCGCGATCTTCATCGACGGCGAAGTTTCCGGCACACCGGGCATGGTCTCGGCGCGCAAAGCTGTGGTCTATCTCGCGGGCGACGAGCAGGCCTGTAAAAAGATCGAGCCGGTGGTCGCCGGCTTTGCCGATTCCTGCATCTATTTCGGTCTGTTCGGCGCGGCCAGCCGGGTCAAGCTGATCAACAATTTGCTGGTGGCGATCCACATCGCGGCGACGGCGGAAGCCATGGCGCTCGGCGTTAAGGCCGGCGTGGACGTGCCGCTCATGATCAAGGCGATCGCAACCGGCAGCGGCGGCTCGACCCAGTTCGGCATTCGCGCGCCATGGATGGCGGAGCGTCGTTTCAAGCCGGTGCAGGGGACGATACCGGGGCTGCAACATTACGTCGACATGATCGGTAAATTTGCCGACGAGGTCGGCGTGGCAACGCCGCTGCTGGATCGCACCGCCGAACTGTTCGAGCGCTTTGTTGCGATGGGGCTGTCCGACTGCGACGGCACGGCTATGATCGACGTCATCAGCTCGCTGCCACGCGAGTCAAACAACGGTAAAGGGCCCAAAGGGCCAGCAAATTGAAAGAGGAGAGTAAGAATGATTCGCGTCAGCAAGATCGCGCACGCCAGCTACCAGACGCCTGATCTCGACCAGCAGATTGAATACTACACCGACATTATCGGGCTCACGCTCGCCGCCAAGGAAAAGGACAAGGCGTATCTCGCATCCACCATCGACCACCATTCCGTGGTGCTGCAGCGCGGCCCGACGGCCGAATGTTTGCGTCTCGGGTTCCAGATCGCAACCGATGCCGATCTTGGCGAGTTTGAGAAACAAGTCGCGGCCCATGGCATCAAGACGACCCGCAAAAAGGATCCGGAGCCATCGATCACTGACATGGTCACCTTCCCCGATCCGAAGGGTACGATCATGGAGGTGTTCAAGCGCGACGCCTTCTCGCATCAGAAGTTCCAGAGCAAGGGCATCGTGCCGCATAAGCTCGGCCACGTTGCCTTCCACGTCACCGACGTGAAGCACGTCACCAAGTTCTATTGCGACGTGCTCGGCTTTCGCGAATCCGACTGGATGGCCGACTTCTTCTCGTTCCTGCGCTGCGGGCCGGACCATCACTCCATCAACCTGATGGAGACCGGCTCGAATCGCCACTTCCACACCGCCTTCGAGCTGCGCGACTGGGGTCACATGCACGAGGCCTGCGACTTCCTCAGCCTGCGCGGCTACAAGCTGTTGTGGGGGCCCGGCCGGCACGGCATTGGCCACAATCTCTTCGCCTATCATCGCGCGCCCAACGGTCTCATCACCGAGACATTTGCCGAGCTCGACCAGGTCAACGAGGCGCTCGGCTATTTTGAGCCGCGGCCCTGGCACCGCGACAATCCGCAGCGGCCGAAAGTCTGGGAGAAGGATCCCTCTGCCTCTAACCTGTGGGGCGTCATGCCGGGCGACGAGATGATGCATTAGGAATTCTCCGCGTCAGACGGAGAGCCAGAAAGTCCGGGAGAACGTCCATGCTGGCCATTTGGCGCGCAGCTTTTGCAGCTGTCGTCGCTGTTGTGCTGGTCTCCGCGCCGGCGATGGCGGCCGATCCGGTCAAGGTCGGCTTCAGCATGGCTTTGACCGGCGGGGTGGCGCAGAACGGCAAGCAGCTGCTGCTCGCGCTGCAGATGTGGCGCGACGACGTCAATGCTAAAGGCGGCCTGCTCGGCCGCCCGGTCGATCTGGTCTTCTACGACGACCAGAGTAACCCGTCGAACGTGCCCGGCATCTACAACAAGCTCATCAACATCGACAAGGTCGATTTGCTGCTCGGTCCCTACGCCACCAACATGGTTGCGGCGGCAATGCCGGTCATTGTTGAAAACAACAGACTGACCATCAGCATGATGGCGGTCAGCATCAACCGCCATTTCAACTATCCAAAATATTTCTCGATGCTGTCGACCGGCCCCGATGGAGTGAGAGCGTTCACCAAGGGCTTTTTCGCTCTTGCCGCGGCGCAGAACCCAAAGCCGCAGACGGTCGCGATGCTGTCGGGCGACGCCGAGTTCGCGCGCACCTCGGCAGACGGCGCGCGTGAGAACGCAACCGTTGACGGTTTCAAGATCATCTACGACAAGAGCTATCCCCCGGCGACCACGGATTTTGCACCGACCGTGCGCGCCATTCAGGCCGCAAATCCCGATATCGTGTTCATAGCCGCGTATCCGCCGGACACGGTCGGCATTGTCCGGGCAGCGCACGAGATCGGGCTCAAGCCGAAAATGTTCGGCGGCACCATGATCGGATTGCTGATCACGCCGATCAAGACGCAGCTTGGTCCGATTCTTGACGGCCTCGTCATCATGCAAAGCTTCGTGCCGGCGCCGGCCTTCAACTTCCCGGGTGTTGCCGATGTGCTCAAGCGCTATCGCGCCATCGCCGCTGGCGAGAAAATCGATCCGCTGGGTTACGGGTTTGTGCCGTTCGGTTATGCCGCCGGACAAGTGCTGGCGCAGGCGGTGGAAGGAGCCAAGAGTGTCGATTCCGACAAGCTCGGCGCCTATATCCACAGCCACAAATTTGAAACCGTCGTCGGCGAGGTTCAGTACGGTACCGACGGGGAATGGACGCGGGGGCGCACCATGTTCACGCAATTCCAGAACGTGGCTCCAAACGATTTCGAGCAGTTCGCCAGCGGCAAGGTGGAGCCGGTGCTGTGGCCGCCAGCATACAAAACCGGCGACATGATCTATCCCTACGCCGACGCGCAGAAATAACCGCGGCTCCCGATCACTCGCCTTTGCCGCCGAGCTGCTTGAGCTTGGCGAACACGGCCTCGACGTTGAGGTCCTCGGACTTCTTCGCGGCGGCGGCCGCGACGGCAGGCGCGGGCTCAGGCTCTTCCTTCGGCGCTGTGGTGACGGACGCCGGAAGCAGCGTCGCACCCTGAGTTTCGGCCGGCACCGGCTTCTCCTTCGCGGCGCGCTGAACCTCGAGATCGAGATCGATCTGCGAGCAAAGCCCGAGCGTTACCGGGTCGAGCGGGGACAGGTTCGCCGAGTTCCAATGGGTGCGTTCGCGGATCGCCTGGATGGTCGATTTGGTGGTCCCGACCAGCCGCATGATCTGGCTGTCTTTCAGCTCCGGATGGTTGCGCACCAGCCAGAGGATGGCGTTCGGCCGGTCCTGCCGGCGCGATACCGGCGTGTAGCGCGGACCTTTCTTCTGCTTCGCCTCGGGCAGGCGGACTTTGGGATCGGCGATGTGCAGGTGGTGGTCCGGATGGGTTTCGGCGTCGGCGATCTCTTCGCGAGTGAGTTGCCCGGTCAGGATCGGATCCAGACCCTTGATGCCCTGCGCGGCGTCGCCGTCGGCGATTGCCTTCACCTCCAGCGGATGCAGATTGCAGAACTGCGCGATCTGGTCGAAAGACAGCGCGGTGTTCTCGACCAGCCATACTGCCGTTGCTTTGGGCATCAGGGGCGCGATAGCCATGACCAAATCTCCCTTGCGCTCCGCCCGCCCGTCCGGGCGAAGCCAACTCACGTCATCAGAGATGACCGGAAAACGCACGGAATATAGGCGGGCCGGCGGCCGCGTGCAACCGGCGTGACTTGCAGAACCGCCACGATTTGTCACAAAAGGAGCGGCAAACGCGGTTCCCGCGCCAAAACGGAGCGTCCTGTGGCCGAGACGGCCGGCGAAATCCTTAACGCCTATCGCGCTGGAGCCGTCAGCCCCGAGGATATTGTCGCCCGGAGTTTCGCGCGCATTCGCGAACGCGGCGATCCGGCAATTTTCATCGCGCTGCGCGAGGAAGCCGAGGTCATCGCCGAGGCGCGTCAGCTTGCGCGGAACGGCGACAAGACGCTGCCGCTGTTTGGCATTCCGGTAGCCATCAAAGACAACATCGACGTCAAGGGATTGCCGACGACCGCGGCGTGCCCCGCATACAGCTATCGCCCGAACCGGGACGCCGCATGTGTGGCGCGGCTGCGCGAAGCGGGAGCGCTGATTCTCGGCAAGACCAATCTCGATCAGTTCGCGACCGGCCTTGTCGGCGTGCGCTCGCCTTACGGCATCTGCCGCAATCTGTTTGATCCAAAGCTGATCCCCGGCGGATCAAGCACGGGATCCGCGATTGCGGTCGCGGCGGGGCTGGCGCCGCTTGCGCTGGGTACCGATACCGCGGGATCGGGCCGGGTGCCGGCCGGCTTCAACAACATCGTTGGGTTAAAGCCGAGCCGCGGTCTTATTTCGACGGCAGGCGTGGTGCCGGCGTGCCGTACGCTCGATTGCGTATCGGTTTTCGCGCTGACGGTTGATGACGCGACGGCAATGCTAAATGTCGTCGCCGGGCTCGACGTCGCCGATCCATTTTCGCGCGCACGCCCGATGCATGCCGTTGGGCCGATGCCGAGCGGCGTCAGGCTCGGTGTGCCGCTTCCAGGTCAGTGTCTGTTCTTCGGCGATCGCGCCTCGGAAGCCGCCTATCAGGCGGCGGCGGCCCGATTTGCCGAACTCGGCGCAAATATCGTCGAGTTCGACATCGAACCGTTCTATGCAGCGGCGCGATTGCTTTATGAAGGGCCGTGGGTCGCCGAACGGTACCTGACCGTGCGCGCACTGATCGCGTCAGCGCCGGAATCGCTGCATCCGGTGACGCGGCAGGTG
>CAVWYW010000021.1:0-195605 GCA_963759345.1 uncultured Alphaproteobacteria bacterium | reverse complement strand
GAGAAGGCCGCCAAGCCTTGGCTTGATCCGCTCAAACGAGCAGCGGTCGTAGGCTTGCCGCACCGGGACATTGGGATAGACTGAACAACAATGTTCCGAGCAGGCGGGCGGCCCCAAATCTCCCAGGGAGGAATTATAATGAAAACGCTTCGAGAAGAGCGCGCCGGCGATCACGGCGCTGACCTCGGCGTGGTCCTTGCCGCCGCTGCATTCGCGACGCCGGCCCAAGCGCAGGCGAACGGGCCGATCAAGATCGGCGTGATCGCTGAGGCGCAGGCGGTCGCCGGCTCATCGATCCCGCTCGCCGCGCAGTTTGCGGCCGACGAGATCAACGCCGCGGGCGGCATCGACGGTCGCAAGATCGAGATCGTGTCCTACGACAACCACTCGTCCGCCGCGGAATTGGTGCGGGCGTTCCAGCGCGCCGTTAACGAAGATCACGTCAACGCCGTGATCGCGAGCTACGTCAGCGAAGTCGTGCTGGCGCTTGAGCCGTGGACCGGCCGGCTGAAGACGGTGATGGTTACGCCGGGCGCCGCTTCCGACGTCATCACCCAGAACATCGCCAAGGATTACGACCACCTCAAATACACGTTCCACGGCTATTCGACCTCGACCAGCATCGCCGACGCCGCCTGCGACGCGGCCAAGGATCTTCTGGTCAAAGACCTGAAGATGAAGAGCGCCGTCGTCATCAGCGAGGACGCCGCCTGGACCACGCCGCTCGATGCGGAATATCTGAAATGCCTGCCGCAGATCGGGCTCAAGGTGCTCGATCACATCCGCGTCTCGCCGGATACCACCGACTTCACGCCGATCTTCAACAAGATCGAGGGCCAGAAGCCCGACGTGATGATCACCGGCATCTCGCACGTCGGCGTGCAACCGACGGTGCAGTGGAAGCAGCAGGAAGTGCCGATCCCGATGTTCGGCGTGTCCTCGCAGGCGTCCAACTCCAGCTTCTGGCAGGACACCAACGGCGCGGTCGACGGCGTGCTCTACCAAGCCTTCTCCGGGCCCGACGTGGCCGTCACGCCAAAGACGCTGCCGTTCGTCGCCGCCTTCAAGAAGCGCTTCGGCAATTTCCCGTCCTATTGCGGCTACACCGCCTATGACGAGGTCTATTACCTCGCCGATGCGTTCAAGCGCGCCGGCTCCGACGATCCCGACAAGCTCGTCGAGGCGCTGGAGAAGACCGACTACGTCGGCACCATCGGCCGTGTGCAATTCAAGGGCAAGGATTCGCCCAATCCGCACGCGCTCAAAATCGGCGCCGGCACCATCACCGGCCTGATGCTGCAATGGCAGAACGGCAAGCAGGTCAATCTGTGGCCGGCCAATGTCGCCAACGGCAAGCTGAAATTTCCGAACTTCATCAAGCTCGGCGCGGCCAATTGATCAAAGCTGATCGGCCGCCCGTTCGCGTTCTCTCCGGCCCGCGCCCGCGGGCCGGAAGATTGTCTGGATGGGCCCGATGCTGTTCTGGCAGATCCTGATCGACGGTTTTGCGATCAGTTCGCTGTACGCGCTCGGCGCGACCGGATTTGCCCTGATCTTCGGCGTCTCCGGCGTTCTCAACCTCTCCCATGGCGCGCTGATGGTCACCGCCGTGGTCGCCGCCTGGGCCGCCGGCAACGATTCTGCACGTCGGCGCCTATGCCGGCGCGGCGATCGGGGTGGCGACCGGATTTGTTGCCGCCCTCGTCACCTACTTCGTCGTAGTGCGGCCGCTGCAGGCGCTCGCGCAAGATCCGCGAGGAAGAGAAGGAAATCTTCATCCTCACCGCGACGCTGCTCTGGGGCATCATGATCCAGGAGCTGATCGCGTATCTCTACACCAACAACGCCAAGACCGTGGCGCCGATCGTCGCCGGCGTGGTCTCGATTGTCGGCGTCCGCACCCCCGCCAACGAAATTTTCACCGCAGTGGTGTGCTGGCTCGCGATCGGGCTTCTTTGGCTCCTGGTCAACCGGACCCGCGCCGGCAAGGTGCTGCTGGCCGCGTCGATGAATCCGCGCGGCGTGACGCTGCTTGGCGTCGAACTCTCGCAGGTCTACATCGCCATCTGGGCGATCTACGGCATCCTTGCCGGCATCGCCGGCGTGCTGCTCGGCATGTTCCTCGGTGTCTCGTCCTATAGCGTCGGACCTTTAACCGCGAGCGCGTTTGCCATTGTCGTGCTCGGCGGGCTGGGCAGCGTCTCGGGCGCGCTCATTGCCGCCTACGTGGTCGGCTATCTGGAAACCATCACCGCCTATCTGATTTCGCCGGCCTATCGCACCATCCCCGCGCTCCTGCTCCTGGTGGCGGTGATGTATGTGAGCCCGCGCGGGCTCCTGGGACGCCGCTAGATGCATTCGCTCTCCACCGCACGCGTGCTGCTGATTTCGCTCGGCGTCGTGGTGCTGGCGTCGTTCCTGCCGCTCGGCGTCTCCGGCTACATTCTCGGCCTCCTCACCGTCGCGTACTATTTCGGCGTGTTCGCGATGGCCTGGGATCTCCTCTTCGGCTTCGCCGGCGAAGTCAATTTCGGACCGACCTTCCTGATCGGCGTCGGCGCCTATACCGCGGGCATCCTCGATAATCTTTACCAGCCGCCGATCTGGCTCTGCCTCGTCGCCGGCGCGCTCGCCGCCGTGGTCGGCGGCGTGGTGCTGGCGCTGCCGGCGCTGCGCGTGCGCGGACCCTATTTCGGGCTGACCACGCTCGTCGCCGTACTGATGCTGCAAAACTTCATCGTCGTCGCCGCCGGACTGACCGGCGGCGAGATCGGCCTCACCGTGCCCGACGTGATCTCGATCAGCGACAAGGTGAATTACGAGATCGCACTGTGGTTCATGGCGAGTAGCGGCGCGATCCTGTTCTCGCTGGCGCGCTCCCCAGTGGGACTGATCCTGCAGGCGAGCGGCCAGGATGCGGTACAGGCCGGCGCGCTCGGCTTCAACGTCGTGAAGCACAAGCTCGCCGCCTTCATCATCAGTGCCTTCTTCTCCGGCCTCGCCGGCGCGCTGCTGATCTTCTATCTCGGCACCGCCTCGGTCACGACGCTGGTCGACATCACCGTCGGCGTGCAGATCATCATCGCCGCGGTGATCGGCGGCCGCCGCACCATCCTCGGCGCCGTGCTCGGCGCGATCTTTCTGATTGCCATGAGCGAACTGCTTGCGCCCGCTCGGCGACCTCTCGAACTTCATCGTATTTGCGTTGGCGCTCGGCGTGGTGCTGTTCTTCCCGAGCGGCTTCTTCGGCCTCATTACGCGCACGAAGGAAAACGCGTGACCGATCCGGCCGCTGCCCTCCTCGACGTCAGCGGCCTCACCAAGCGCTATGGCGGCCTGGTCGCCGTCAAGGACATGGCGCTCACCGTCCACGGCGGCAAAATCCTCGGCCTGATCGGCCCGAACGGCTCCGGCAAATCGACGGTGATGAAGCTCATCATGGGGATCGAGCGCCCCGATGCCGGCGCGGTCCGCATCGGCGGCACCGACGTCGCCGGCTGGCCGTCGCACAAGATCGCGCGGCTCGGCGCCGGCATCGTGTTCCAGCATTCCCGCCCGCTGCACCGGCAGACGGTGCTGGAGAACATCGAGCTCGCGCTGCTGCCCGACAAGCTCACCCGCCTGTTCGTCGATCCGCAGACCGAAGCCCGCGCCCGCGCCATCGCCAGGCGGGTCGGCCTGGACACCGTGCTCGACCGCCGCCCGGCTACGCTACCCTTCGCCGATCTGCGCAAGATCGAAATCGCCAAGGCGATCGCGCGCGATCCGCAGGTGCTGCTGATCGACGAGCCGTTCGCCGGGCTGACCGCGAAGGAGACCGAAGCGTTTTCCGATCTGATCTGCGAATTGCGCGACGATGGCCGCGCCGTGCTCCTCGTTGATCATAACGTGAAAAGCGTCGCCCGCCTCGTCGACCGGGTCATCGCCATGTATATCGGCGAGCGCATCGCCGAAGGCACGGCCGAAGAGGTGATGCGCGACGAGAAAGTCCGCCGCGTCTATCTCGGCGGCAGCATCGAGACCGCGGCGCGGCCGGAGGCCTCGTTCCGCGATGCCGCGAGGCCGTTTCTCGCCGTCGACAAGGTCAGCGTGCAATACGGCAAGGCGCAGGCGCTCCAGGACGTATCGATCCACGTCCACGCCGGCGAATTCGTCTCTGTCGTCGGATTAAACGGCGCCGGCAAGACCACATTGTTCAACGCCATCTCGGGCCTCGTCCCCTATACCGGCGATATCCGCCGCGAGGGTGCGACGCTGCGCAACGCGAGCGCCGCCGCGATCGCCCGCGGCGGCATTGTGCAATGCCCCGAAGGCCGCGAATTGTTCACCGACATGACCGTGCGCGAGAACCTCGATCTCGGCGGCCAGCATCTGCCGCCCGCCGAGAGCGCAAAGCAGATTGGCTGGCTGTTCGAGCTGTTTCCGATCCTGCGCGAGCGCCAGAAGCAGGCGGCCGGCACGCTGTCCGGCGGCGAGCAGCAGATGCTGACCATCGCGCGCGCGCTGATGATGAAACCGAAACTCCTGATCCTCGACGAGCCGACGCTCGGGCTCGCGCCGGTCATCCTTGAGCAACTGTCCAAGGCGCTGGAAAGTTTGCGGCTGAGCACCGACATCACGCTGCTCCTTGGCGAGCAGAACGTCACCTTCGCGCTGCCGCACGCCGACCGCGTCTACGTCCTCGAACACGCCCGCATCGTCTGGGAAGGCGAACCGGCCCGCTTCGCCGCGGAAGCGGGAACGGGGTATTTGTAAGGGTCGGCCGCGCAACGCGGCCTTCGTTGCCTCGGCCGAACGCGGCATACTGGCGCCTTCGAAATGCGGAGGCGGGTCAGGAGGAGAATGATGTCGCTCAAGCTGAACGCTTCAACGATCGCACTGTGCACCATCCTGTTATGTTGTTCCACGAGCGTGTACGCGCAAACCGAGCTATCGCTGACTTCACGACAACGAGCGCAGATTTGGCGCAGCCTTGGCAAAGAGGCGACCCGGACGTCAGTGCCTGCGGGTTTGCACGTCGGCGAGACGGTTCCGGACACCATGCGTTTGTTGCCGTTCGTTCATAAGCTCCGCAAAAGGGTTCCGGCGATAAGGTCATACTCCTACGCGCTGCTGCAGGGCGAGGTGCTGATCATCGATCGTCAAACGAAAAAGATTGTCTCGATTGTGTCCAAATAGGCGGTCCGCCGGGCCTCTAACCGCTTGCCACTTGCCGCTCACCGCCGCGGTCAAATCGGTGGGGAGCGTTGTTAGAGGCGCGCGCCTGGGGTAGTCAGCGCGCGCCGAAAAACGGCTAGGCCACCTCGTAATCCGGCAGTATGTTGCCGCGCATGAGCAAAGCCGCCAAGATTTCGCGTCACTTTCAAGATCAAGCGGATCGCCGAGGATGACTGGCAATTCGAAGCCAGCTATCCCGGCGCCGAAGTCCGCTACATCAAGGGCTTCAAAAGCAAAGCCGAGGCCGACGAGTGGCTCAACGGCACCGGCCGCATCGATTGGCTGCGGTCGCAGGGCTACGCTAAATGACCAACCGCCGGCCGGAGATTAATTCGCGACCGCGACAGCCTCGATCTCGATAAGAAAATCTTCCATCGGCCAGCCTCGATACCTCGATCAGCGTACTCGCCGGCGGTGTCAGGCCGCCGAGAAACCGGTCTCGTGATTTCCGGAAGACTGCCAGCTGGTTGGCATCGCGCATGAAAATCGTCAGCTTGGCGATATTGCCCGGCGTGCATCCGACCGCGGCGAGTGCTGCCGTGAGGTTACGAAAGACCTGATCGGCCTGCGCCTCGAAATCGCCCTTGCCGACAAGCTTGCCCTGCCGATCGAGCGCCACCTGCCCGGCAATGTAGACGATCCGCCCGCCGCGGATTTCCGCCACATGCGAATAGCCGGGCGGCGCGGAAAGCGCGGGGGGATTGATGAAGTTTATGGTCTTCGACTGAGCGTCGGGCATGGTTCCTCTCCAGACTTGGGATTGTTCATGGCGGCGAGAAGGATCGCCAGGCGGATAGTGTAGCAAATCGTTTGGCATCATTAGTCTTACTGAGCCAGAAAATCCGCAGCGCTCGTATGCGTGCCCTCGCCCCTTGCGGGAGAGGGCTGCTCGGCGTTTCAACGACAAGGATGGGTGAGGGGTCTGGGCCGCGCCCCCTCACCGGACCTCGTTTGTTAAGAGGCCGGCGACGACCCCTCCCGCAAGGGGCGAGGGCACAGCTGGCAGCGCCGAGTTTTTGACGCCGCTCTAGTGACTGCTTTCGCCCAATTGAGTTTGCAAAGCTGTCGTTAAGCAGTTGGCGCTATGCAAGGTCGGACCAGGTTCGGCCGAACCGGCTTCGCGGTGATTTTTTTAGTTCGCGCTTTCTGTCCGGCACTGACTGAGGAGCAAGCGATGCGTAAAGGTGTTTTATTGTTCGCGATCACGGCAGCGCTGACTGTAACTGCGCTCGATCAGCCGTCGGCGATGCCGACAATGGCGACTGGCGCGCTGAAAGTAGCCGCTTCGGCGAACGCTCGCGTCGAACGAGCCGGATACTACTTGTGGGGCAATTACTATCAGCCCGACGCGCGCCCCAACTATTATCTGCCGTATGGTGGGAACGGATTATACCGGCCTAGCCACGGCTATTTCAGCTCTTACCAAACCTACGGATGTACTTACGTTCAGGACCAATATTGCACTTTCAACCACTGGCCGCCGTTCTTTTTCCCCGGCTTTTGGTAGCCGCGCGGGTTCACTTGCCCGCAGGCGCTTTCTTCTCCTTTTTGGTCTGATTGTAGTCGGCGGCGGCGCGGACCAGATTTTTCAGTGCACGCTCATTGATCTTGTCGCCCTCATGGATATCGATCGCGCGCCGCATATTGCCTTCGAGGCTGGAGTTGAAGAGGCCTGAAGGGTCCGCAAGCGAGGCGCCGTTGGCGAAGGTCAGCTTCACGACGGCCTTGTAGGTCTCGCCGGTGCAGATGATGCCGCCGTGCTCCCACACCGGAACCCCTCGCCACTTCCACTCCTCGACCACGCCGGGGCAGGCCTCTTTGATGAGAGCGCGGACCCGCGCAAGCGTCTCACCCCGCCAATCGCCCAGCTCCTTGATCCTCCCGTCGATCAGCCGGGAGGCAGAGGCGCCCTCTTTTGCTTTCGTCGCGGCGCTGGTGCTCTTCTTCATGCTGACTGTCGCTTTCTTCATGGTTGTTGTCGCCGCGCCGTCGCCTGTGGCTTGGCTACTTCCGGTATTCCGCTTTCAGTGCGCGCAAGGCGTTGGCGTAATTGAAGGCAGCCAGTTGGCAGTCGGCGACGAACTGCTGCTTCACGACCGGCTGCTCCTCGTACTTTGCGCAATCCTTCACGAGCCTCACGACCGTCTTATCGTGCTTATACTCGCCAAGGCATTGGTCGATCACCTCCTGCTTCTCGGCGAGGCGCTCCTCCCCTTGGGCTTCCGATGCATCGAGCTTCCGGATTGCAGCTTCGCAATCGTTTTTGGTGAGTGTTGGCTTGGCCGCGGCGGTCCCTTCGGCGGCGTGGCCCAAGTCCGCCGCCGCGACAACAGCGAACATCGAAACGCCAAGAATGTATTTGGTCATCGCGTATTGCACCCTGGCGCTGCCCGCCGAGACTGACGACATACCTAAGAATTTTCGGCGTGGATGTCACACCGGCACGGCTCCCCGCTCGTCATGATGTCGGAACCCAACAGAAGGAACCGAACCATGAACGCCAACGATCTCTTTGCCGCGGCCCCGGAACTCATGAAGAAGTGGACCGCCACATCGGTCGCCATCGCTTCGAGCCTGGAACCGGCCCTCGTCCGGCTCGTGGAAATCCGCGCCTCCCAGATCAACGGCTGCGCCAACTGCATCAATATGCATGCGGCGGAAGCGCGTGAGAAGGGCGAGACCGAGCAGCGCATCTACCTGCTCTCGGCCTGGCGCGAGGCCCCCTGCTACACCGGCCGCGAACGCGCCGCGCTCGGCTGGACCGAGGCGCTGACGCGGCTCTCCGAAGGACACCGGCTGGAAGGCGCCCGCGAAGCCCTGAAGGCGGAGTTCACCGAGGCGGAGCAGGTCAAGCTCACATTGATGGTCAATATCATCAACGGCTGGAACCGCATCGCGGTCGGCTTTCGCCAGTTTGTTGATCCGGCTGAAGCAAAGTCCATCGCGGCACAAGCCATCGACAAAGCCGTCGACAAGGCCGCCGCGTGATGGCGGGCGTCAGCCAAGGGGACGCAGCGGACGCAGCGGCGAGTTTCGATCCGCTGCGTCCCAAGCTCATGCGGGTCGCTTACCGCATGCTCGGCTCCGTGGCCGACGCCGAGGATATCGTGCAGGAGGCCTTCATCCGCTGGATGGGGGCCGACCGCAGCGAGGTGCGCGAACCGGAAGCGTTCCTGCGCCGCACGGTCACGCGGCTCTGTCTCGATCAGCTCAAATCAGCGCGGCGCCAGCGCGAAACCTATCTCGGCCCGTGGCTTCCCGATCCCGTCCTCGAAGAGGAGGCCGAGGAGGACGTCACCCTGCCGCTGATGCTGGCGCTCGAACGGCTGTCCCCGCTCGAGCGGGCGGCGTTCCTGCTGCACGACGTGTTCGCCCTGGAATTCGAGGAAGTCGCCGCCACCATCGGCCGCGATCCGGCCGCCTGCCGCAAGCTCGCGGCCCGCGCCCGCACCCATGTCCGCGAGGCGAGACCGCGCTTTGCGGTCGACAAGCAACACGGCCTGGAGCTTGCCGAGGCGTTCTTCACCGCGTCGCGCAACGGCGACATGAAAGCGCTTGGCGCGATGCTGGCGGCCGACGTCAGCGTCCACGCCGACGGCGGCGGCAAGCGGCCGGCATCGCTGGAGCCTGTCGTCGGCTTCGATGCCGTCATGAAGGTCAGCGAGTTTCTGGCCACGCTCTTCCGGCAGAACCCCTCGAAACTTGTGCGCACCGGATTCGTCAACGGCTTGCCCGGTTTCATCACGCTGGAGGCCGACGGCGAACTTCAGACCACCGCGCTGGAAATCGAGGACGGCAAGATCGCCGCAATCTATGTGGTGCGGAATCCCGACAAGCTGCGGCATCTGCATTAGTCAGCGCGCGGCTCTTGCTCTTCGTTGTGCTTATCGTCGCATTCTTCCCCATACCCAGATTTGCCACACTTCCAGCCGGGTCGACTCAGATTATTTAACGACCTTTACCTTCAGGTTGATTTTGCGCTGGTGAGTCGCCTGTGACCGTTAAATGCCCAGAGATTTCCGAAGCGGCGATCATTGCCGATGATGCGCATCTCGCTGCCGAGCTTTCGTACGTCTCTGCGCATACCCGGAAAGATAGCTCTTGCCAATCCTCGAGCAACCACGATTGACACGACCAGACCGTGATGCCGAAGTCATCCGCTGCACGAACGCGCTCGGCGCGATCAAAAGCCAAGCACCTTCATTTTTGCGGCCCTCGGCGACATCACATTGGCGGCCCTCTAATTTGCGTATTCCAACAGCCAAAACAATTCATATTTGAACCGCCGATGACATTTCCTCGCTTCCACTTCCAATTAAAACTTTCGATAATAACCCAGTGGCGTGGGGCAAAGACCGCATCGGCGTCGGTCTACTCAAGGCACTACGTGCCCAACGTCCAATTATCTTTACGGACAATTTACTCGCTCGCCGACTTCTGTACTTCCGCCTAAAGGTGACCATCTCATCGTATGCGAAGAGGGCAACGAACTTGCTCAGGTAATAGCGGCGAATTTAGCATTTGCGACGGGCGCATCTTCACCTTATCCCAGACCGAAAATGAGCGAGCCGAACAATTTCTTGAACGGCTTTATGGGATCAACGACAACCGGGAACAATCTGTCAGCGACACGCTGGCAAGTCTGCGCCGAGAAATCAGAGAACTCGCCGGACAGATACCGGTGCCGCATGGCGGATCAATCACGTTCATTACGCACGAGTTGCCGCTGGGCTTCGCCTTTCCGGAAGTTCCGTCCACGCACCTGCTCACTTATCCCGCTCTTGGCATTGCCATCGTAAACGGCCTTTCCACAGAGCAGCCGAAAAGTCCCGGTACTCGTGTCGCAACTCTTGTCAACCCGCAGACAGCGCCTGCACCGGAGATTGATGCTGCCGTATCTCTGCTTCGTCCATACGGCATTTATTTGAGAAAATACGAAGGCCTTGCGGCGGATGTAACGTCGATCAGCGAAATGATCGAGTTATTTCCCTATGACTTATTGCTGATCGCAACCCATTGCGGAGACGTTTCCGGCTACCGCTGGACATATGAATACGAGGATAGCGAGGGTTATCAGCGGACCCTAGTTGTCGATATTGCTTTGGGTATCGGTCGAACCAACTTGAAAGACTTGCTCAATGTCACCCAGTTCATGCGCTTCATCTCGTTGGACGGTGTGGATTTGAATAATCCGGCAGAAAGGAAAAAGCTCTATATCGGCAAAGCCATCCGCACGTTCACGGAGCTCATACGTGGCGAGCCCGAGCTGGAGCCAGTCAAAAAGGACACGGTGCCGAGAGTTTCAGGATCGGCAGCCTTGGCAATGGCCGATGGCAACCTTCTCGCATTGCCTCGTTCCCTAGCTCATGAAAACACGCCGATCGTTATCAACAATGCCTGTGTGTCATGGCACCGCCTTGCCCAGAATTTCATGTTCGGCGGCGCACGCGCTTACGTGGGCACATTGATGCCGGTTACTTCGGTCGAGGCCGCCGCCGTTGTCGAGCGGATGCTCGGCAAGCATTTCGGAAAGCCGCTCCCAGTGGGGCTGTGGGCGGCGCAACGTGACGTTTATGGGTCGGGTGGCCGTATACCTTACGTCATCATGGGTGTGTTTCCTCAGCGCATGCGGCCATCGCAGATAAACGCGCCGCAATACATAATGGAGCAACTCGCCGGGGACCTCTTGAATGGCGCCGCATGCTCGCGAAGGCGCCAAGTGACCAACCCCGACGAGGTGCCCTGGAAAGTTACGTGCAGTATTATGAGCGTGAGTTGAAAGGTTACCGAGAACGTTGGCTTCCGGACCGCTCGCCGAAATAGCTGGCCCGGCCTTACCCGGATTTCAATTCGTTCAATCCGGGCTACGCGCGGCCCTGCGCCACTTGGCGGCATACGGCAGCTCGTAGGGCGGATTAGCGAAGCGTAATCCGCCATCTTGTTCTTGCCACTGCGAGGAAAAGGCGGGTTACGCCTTCGGCTAACCCGCCCTACGGGTATGGGCGGCGTTCGCGCCTATCAGCCGGCGCGTCACCCGCTGCGCCGCTTGGCGGCATACGGCAGCGCGAACATGTATAGGCCGCTGAACATCAGCAGGAAGAGAAACGGCAGCGGCGAATAGACCAGCCATGAGGGCGGCTTTCCCAGTGCCATGGCGATGAAGTTGGCGGCGACGGTCGCCGTAAAGATGATCGACAGCCAGCGGTGGATTTGCCGATTCCATTTGTTCCAGTTCAATGGGGCCTCCTGTGAAAACGTTCCCCGACAGCCGAGGGGGAGCAACGGGAGCGTAAAGATGATCGACAGCCAGCGGTGGATTTGCCGAATCCATTTGTTCCAGTTCAATGGGACCCTCCTGTGAAAACGTTCCCTCATCCTGAGGTGCCCGCGCAAAAGCGCGGGCCTCGAAGGATGCCGCTCAGGCACACGGGCCACATCCTTCGAGGCTCGCTCGCGCTCGCGCCTCAGGATGAGGAATCCGGGGCCGGTTTTACTCAACGCGCGCCAACACCTGCTCCAGGTTGGCGAAGAACTTCTGCCAGCCGTATTTGGCGCCCTGGTAGTTCTGCGGCTGGTCGGGCCGGAAGCCGGTCTGCTCCATGCGCAGATGCGTCCCCGCGGGCGTCGGGGTGAGCGTGAACGTCACGGCGCTCTCAAGACCGAGCGCGCCCCACGTATAGGACAGCGTTTTGTTCGGCTCGACGACGAGGACCTGACAGTCGATGACGCCGTTCCAGTTCGGCTGCGGATCCATGCGCAGGCTGAACTGGTGGCCGACGACGGGCGCGAAGTCGTTCTTCATCAGCCACTCCGCGATCAGGTGCGGCTGCGTGAGCGCGCGCCAGAGCTTTTCCGGCGGATAAGGCAGTTCCCGTTCGACGACGACGGAGAGCGTTTCGCCCGCTGGTTGGTTCATTGGTCCATCCTTTTGAGCAGATCTTCGAGGGCGTCGAACTTGCGCTGCCAGAAGCCGGTCATCTGGCTGGTCCAGTCGATCAGCGGGGCGAGCGCGCGGAGCTGCGCGCTGTAGTGGGTCTGGCGGCCTTCGTGGCGGTCGCGCACCAGCCCGGCCTTCCGCAGCACTCCGAGATGCTTCGACACCGCCGGCTGCGAGACCCCGGCCCGCGCCGTCAGAGCCCCGACGGTCTGCTCGCCTTCGCGGCACAGTCGCTCGAAGATCGCCCGCCGCGTCGGATCGGCGAGCGTTCGAAACAGCATATCGTGAGTGTTCGGCATCTGCGATCAATAACCCGCTGGCTATGGATTGACGTATAACCGCCGAGATATATGTGAGTCAAACAGAAACATGAAAAGGCGCACGATCCTCCTCACCGGAGGCATCGTGCAGGACGCTTCGCGGCGGAAGCGATTACGAGATAATTGTCAGGCCACGATCCGATATTCGCGCGGCTTCACTCGGCTGCACTGACCGGCGGAAGCGCAATAGTCTCGATCCTTGATAGATCGACTTTGCGGGAGGCGTGGTCGATGTCGAGGCCGACCACATTGCCATCGGCATCAAAATCGACGACCAGGCCCTCGACAATTTCGCGCGCCTCTGCACCCGGCGTGCTCTGAAGCTCGATATAGAGGCTGTCCGTCTCAGGATAGTAATGGAGCTTCATGGCTTATCCTCGCGGAAATTGTTACCGGCAGCATTAAATGGCGAATGGGTGGAACGCCAAGTGGAAGAAGTCGAATTGCTGATACAGTGACAATGTATTGACATTGGTCCCCACTTCAGGTACACGATGCAACGAATCTCGCTCACCAAGGACGCCTGTCGCGAAGGTATTCCGAGAGGTGGAGCGAGTGCGGTGCCCGCGCGCGGAACGATACACTCCGCACCCGGGCAGCTTTGGGCATCATGCTGACCGGCACTACGACCGGTCCGGGAGGTGCGTTCCCTGGACTGGGACAGGCGGGCGCGGGTAACGCCCGTGATGTTAGTGGTGCATGATCTTTTCGGAAAACCGGTTTCCACTTTTCCGGATCATGCACGGAAGAACGCGAGGTCCTTCGCTCCCCGGTTGGGGCGAGCTTACCGGATCGAACGTCCTGCCACGTCCCAGGAAGCCTGGCCTGAAGCTGCGCCCAAGGGCCGAAAGCCCTGACGGTAAGAGCCGTGGTGGAACGCCGATAGGCGAGCGTGCCCCCTCCCTACCCTCCCCCGCAAGCGGGGAAGGGAAAAGAGAAAAGGGCGCGCGCCGCATCGCGAGATGCGGAGGTTGGCTGAACACGTCTGTCGGCGTTCCGCTTCCTTTTTTCTTTCGTCATTGCGAGCGAAGCGAAGCAATCCAGTGCTGCGGTTATCGTTATGTAGGTCAACGAAGCCGGTACGCATTGCCCCGCTGGATTGCTTCGTCGCTTCGCTCCTCGCAATGACGAGGCAAGACTCGGGCGCATCTGCGTCGCGAGAATGCTTGTTGTTGCCCGTCACCCTGAGGTGCCCGTGCGTAGCGCGGGCCTCGAAGGGCGACGGCCGAGGCGCCGGGGCCGCATCCTTCGAGGGCCGCTGCGCGGCCGCCTCAGGATGACGGGAGAAATTGCGACGCGCCCCGCTCCGCCCCGGCCGCACCCGAAACACCGAGCTTGACGCCGACGCGCGTTGCACCGTACCGCAGGCCGCCATGCCCCATTCCGCAACCCTCAACGTCATGATCAAGGCGGCGTACCGCGCCGGGCGGAGCCTCAAGCGCGATCTTGGCGAGGTCGAGAACCTGCAGGTGTCGCTGAAAGGCCCGCGCAATTTCGTCACCGCCGCCGACCGCAAGGCTGAAGCGATCGTGCGCGAGGATCTCGCCAAGGCGCGGCCGGATTACGGCTTCCTCGGCGAGGAAGGCGGCGCGTTTCCCGGCGCCGACAAAAGCCACCGCTGGATCGTCGATCCGCTCGACGGCACCACCAATTTCCTGCACGGCATTCCGCACTTTGCGGTCTCGATTGCGCTGGAGCGAAACGGCGCCATCGTCGCCGGCGTCACCTACAATCCGGCGAACGACGACCTGTTCGTCGCCGAGCGCGGCAAGGGCGCTTTCCTCAACGACCGGCGCATCCGCGTCGCTGCAAGGAAGCGCCTCGATGAAGCGGTGGTCGCCTGCGGGCTGCCGCACACCGGCCGCGGCGACCTTGAACTGGCGCGGGCGGAAATCGCCGCGGCGCAGAAGCATTTCGCCGGGCTGCGCCGGTTCGGCGCCGCCAGCCTCGATCTTGCCTGGATTGCCGCCGGCCGGTTCGATGCGTACTGGGAGCGCGACCTGTCGCCGTGGGACATGGCCGCGGGGATGATCCTGGTGCGCGAAGCCGGCGGCTTCGTTACCGATCTCGACGGCGGCGACGGCATCATGACCAAGAGCCAGATCGCCGCAGGCAACGACACCATGCACCACGAACTGCTGCGGCTGTTGCGCGAGGCCGGCAAGGAAGCGGCGCGGCAGCCGGCCGCCCTGTAATGCTTAACGGCGCGGACCGGACGCGCCATCACCGTGCCGCAAATGGTGCGGCAAAAACGCCTGGATTGCTTCGTGCTTACGCTCCTCGCAATGACGACCAAACGGGTTCGAATCGTCATTGCGAGCGGGCAGCGACGAAGCAATCCAGCGTAACGCAGCGAATTGTATATAAAAACGGCGAATTGTGCATTTTTCTTCGACCGCACCTATGCCATATTGGATCAGGTACCGGGCGCTAAGTTAAAGGCCGATGGCGAATAATAACCTCGACCCAGCCAAGCTGTCCTCGCCCCGCATCTTTCTGATCCGGATGCTGGTGTTTCTGATCCTGTGCGGGCTGATTGGCTTCGTGCTGCAGCGTCAGATCCTCACCGCGTTCATGGCCAACCCGTGGCTCAACGGCCTGATCTTCTGCGTGCTGTTGATCGGCATCATCCTGTCGTTCGCCCGGGTGATCCGGCTGTTCCCGGAAGTGTCCTGGGTCAACAGCTTCCGCCGCTCCGATCCGGCGCTGGCGAGGAAGCGGGAACCGAAACTGCTCGCGCCGATGGCGGCCATTCTCGGCAGCGAGCGCGCCGACCGGGTTTCGATTTCGGCGCAGACCATGCGCGCGTTCCTCGATTCGCTCGGCACCCGGCTCGACGAGGCGCGCGACATTTCGCGCTATCTGACCGGGCTCCTGGTGTTCCTCGGCCTCCTTGGCACTTTCTGGGGCCTGATCGCGACGGTCGGCTCGGTCGGCGGCATCATCAACAACCTCAATGTCGGCGGCGACGCCGACACCGTGTTCAACGCGCTCAAGGAGGGGCTCGCGGCGCCGCTTGGCGGCATGGGCATCTCGTTCTCGTCGTCGCTGTTCGGGCTCGCCGGCTCGCTGATCCTCGGCTTTCTCGACCTGCAGACGAGCCAGGCGCAGAACCGCTTCTACACCAACCTCGAAGACTGGCTGGCGACGACGGTGCAGGAACTCGGCGCGGCCGCTCCGGGCGGCGCGCTGCCCGTGACGCTGCTCGACGCCATCGAGCGGCTGCGCAATTCGATCGGCGACGCCGCATCGGGCAAGGCGACCACCGCGGCGATGGCAAACCTCGCCGAAGCGATCCAGGGCCTCGTGCAGCACATGCGCTCGGAACAGCAGATGATCCGCGACTGGGCGGACGCGCAGGCCAAGCTCAACGCCGACATCCGCCGCTTCATGGAGATGCTGTCGCGCGAGACCGTCGACCGATAACATTGAGCCGGGCGCAAACGTTGAACTTAGGCGCGAAACAGATGGCGCTTTCCCGCAGCCGCGACAGCGGCATGAATTACTGGCCAGGCTTCGTCGACGCGCTGTCGACGCTGATCCTGTCGATCATCTTTCTGCTCACCGTGTTCATGGTGGCGCAGTTCTTCCTGTCGCAGCAAATCGCCGGCAAGGATACCGCGCTGGCGCGGCTGAACGCGCAGATTTCGCGGCTGTCGCAGCTCCTCTCGCTGGAGCAGACCGGCAAGACCAGCCTCGAAGACGAAGTCGCGCAACTGCGCGCATCGCTGTCGGCGGCCGAAGGCGAGCGCGACCGGCTGCGCGGCGCCGCCGAAGGCGCACAGAGCGCGGCGAAAATGCCGACGCCGGCAAGGCCGCGGTCGGCAAGCTCTCATCGCAGCTCGACATGGAGAAAGAGGCGACCGCCCGAGCGGTGGCGCAGATCGCGATCCTCAATCAGCAGATCGGCGCGCTCCGCCGCCAGATGGCGGCGCTCGAGCAGGCGCTCGGCGCTTCCGAGCAGAAGGAGAAGGACGCCCAGGTTCACATTGCCGATCTCGGCCAGCGCCTGAACGTTGCTTTGGCGCAGCGGGTGCAGGAATTGTCGCGCTACCGGTCGGACTTCTTCGGCAAGCTCCGCGAAATTCTCGGCAACCGGCCCGACATCCGCGTGGTCGGCGACCGCTTCGTGTTCCAGTCCGAGGTGTTTTTCGACAGCGGCGCCGCGGTGCTGCGGCCGGAAGGCCGCGCCGAGCTCGACAAGCTCGCCATGGCGCTTGCCGAACTGGAAAAGCAAATTCCGTCTGACATCAACTGGGTGCTGCGCGTCGACGGCCATACCGACACCCGGCAATTGTCGGCGACGTCGCCGTTCAAGTCGAACTGGGAATTGTCGGCGGCGCGCGCGATTTCGGTGGTACAATATCTGATCAGCAAGGGAATTTCGCCGCAGCGCCTGGTCGCCGCGGGCTTCGGCGAGTTTCAGCCGATCGATCCCGGCACCACCGACGAAGCCTTCAGCCGCAATCGCCGCATCGAGCTGAAGCTGACGGAAAAGTAGCGCGTGCGGCGAGGTGCGACGCACGGTGCACGGTGAACGGAACGACGCACGATCGCGGCTTTGTGCTGCGCCGCTACGAGCCGCGCGACGAGGACGATGCGATCGCGCTGTGGCTGCGGACCTGGCAGACCGCCTATCCGCTGCTTGATTTCGCCCAGCGGCTCGACTGGTGGCGGGCGCGCTGGCGCCACGAGCTGGTGCCGTCGGCGGAAATCCTGATCGCCGACGCCGCCGGCGAAATGATCGGCTTTGTGACCGTCGATCCGCGTACGCGCTACCTCGATCAGATCGTGGTCGCGCCCGGGCGATGGGCGTCCGGCGTCGGCGCGGCGCTCCTCGCCGAGGCCAAGCGGCTGTCGCCGGGAGGCCTCGATCTCGACGTCAACACCGACAATGCCCGCGCGATTGCGTTTTACGGCAAGCACGGATTTTCGATCAGCGGCGCGAGCGTCAATCCGATTTCCGGCAAGCCCGTTCACCGCATGAGCTGGCGGCCGTGATTTTTCCGGCGCTAGCCAGTTTGAAATTGCAGCTTCGCCAGCCGCGCATAGAGCCCGCCGGCCGCGGCCAGCGTTTGATGCGTGCCCTGCTCGACAATGCGGCCCTGGTCGAGCACCAGAATGCGATCGCACGACAGCACCGTCGCCAGCCGATGAGCGATGACAATCGTGGTGCGCTCACGCATCAACTCCGCAAGCGCCGCAGCAATCTGGGTCTCGCTTTCGGCGTCGAGCGACGAGGTCGCTTCGTCGAGCAGCAGCAGCGGCGCATCGCGCAGCACCGCGCGCGCGATCGCAATCCGCTGCCGTTGTCCGCCCGAGAGCGTAACGCCGCGCTCGCCAACTTGCGTTTCCATTCCTGCTGGCAGCGCCGCGATAAACGAAGCTGCATGCGCGTGCTCGGCTGCGCGCGCGACCTCAGCGTCGGACGCATCCGGCCGGCCGAAGCGAATATTGTCGCGCACCGAACTTGCGAACATCACGCTGTCCTGCGGCACCAGCGCAATCCGCGCCCGCAACTCCGCCGGATCGAGATCGGCAAGCCGCATACCGTCAAGTGCGACGCTTCCGGCTGTGGGATCGTAGAAGCGCAACAGCAAATGAAAAATCGTGCTTTTGCCGGCTCCCGAAGGGCCGACGATCGCGACTTTCTCGCCCCGCGCAACGTGAAACGAGACGCCATCGAGCGCGAACACGTTCGGCCGCGTCGGGTAGGAGAAACGCACGTCGGTAAAAGCAACTTCGCCCCGCGCCGGCAACGGCAATGCAAGCGGATGTGCCGGACGCGCAATAGCGGGCTTGATCGCCAGAATCTCAAACAGCCGCTCCGCCGCACCGGAAGCCTGCGCCACTTCGCCGCCGGTTTCCGACAGCGAACCGAGCGCCGCCGCCGCAAACACCGCATAGAGCACGAATTGGCCGAGCCGGCCGGGCGTCATCTTGGCAGCGAGTACGTCCTGCGCGCCGACCCAGAGCACTACGATCACGCTCGCCGAAACCAGAAAAATCGCGATTGCCGTGAGGATGGCGCGGGCGCGGATCGAAGCGCGCGCCGCGGTAAAGGCACGCTCCACGGCATCGCGAAACCGCCTGATGCCGAGCGGCTCGTTGGTGAAGGCTTGCAGTACGCGCACCGCACCGATCAGTTCGGCCGCATAAGCCGAGGCATCGGCAAGCGTATCCTGCGCAAACCGCGAACGTCGCCGCACCGCCCGGCCGAAAGCGTAAAGCGGCAGCACGACGATCGGGATCGCCGCCAGCACGAAGAGGGAAAGCCGCGGACTACTGACGACCATCATTACGCTCGCGCCGACAAACAGCACGACGTTGCGCAACGCGACCGAAACCGAGCTGCCGACCGCGGCTTTGATTTGCGTCGTATCGGCGGTGAGCCGCGAGATCACCTCGCCGGTTCTTGCCTCGTCGAAGAAGGCGGCCGAGAGCGAGGTCACGTGCGCGAACACGTCGCCGCGCAAATCGGCGACGATGCGCTCGCCAAGCGTGGTGACGAGGTAGTAGCGGAGCGCGCTCGCCAGCGCCAACACCCCGCCGACGCCGATCATGACCAGGAAATAATTGTCGATCAGCGCCAGGCCGCGTGCGGTAAAGCCGAAATCGATCATCCGCCGCACCGCGATCGGCACGACGAGCGTAGTCAACGCTGCGAGAATCAAGGCTCCGAGCGCAGCGATAACCCGCCAGCGGTAGCGTTTGACGTAAGGCAGCAGCGAAGCCAGCGGGCGCAAATTGGTCCTGCGCGCCGCTCCTGCTTCCTGCGACGCGCCTGCGATCAGCGCCGACTGAACCGGCGGGACCACCGATGCAAGCGATGCAGTGGCGGAAAGCGCCGCCGTATTCTTTCCGGCATCAAAATTCATACGCCGCAACACCTTTTTGCCACCCACATGGCGGCTTTCCTCGGACAATGCGCCCGGAGCAACGAACAGGCAACGTGCGGCAAGATGGCCGGGTTGACTTGTCTCACAGACGCCGTCGCGCTATAGAGCCGCAAATTTTCCCAGACACCGAGCGCTAGGCGGCGCTGCAAGAGGTTAACGGCACCCCATGAAATCCGACACCCACCCCGACTATCATGTCGTCAAGGTCGTCATGACCGACGGCACCGAATTCACCACCCGCACCACCTGGGGCAAATCTGGCGATACGCTCCATCTCGATGTCGATCCGAAGTCGCATCCGGCCTGGACCGGCGGCCAGCAGCATCTCGTCGATCGCGGTGGGCGGCTGTCGCGCTTTCAAAAGAAATTCTCGGGCTTTCTTAAAACGTAGTAGCGCGCTGCCCGGAAAGTCGGCGCCCGTAGCCGCTTAAGCCGTTGCCGGTGATCCTGGCTCCTTCAACCGGTCGCGCAGCCAGTAAGCCGCGATCCATAGCTTCGGATCCTCGATTGCGCCAGCGTCCCAGACGATCGAAAAGATCGTCAATCGGGACCTCTACGATTTTGATGTCTTCGTCGTCGATGCCGCCGCCTTTGCCCGTCCGGTCAGCGTCGCGCACCTCGGCAAAATATAGAAATATGCGCTCGGAGCTGCCGCCGGGCGAAGAGAAGAACTTGCCGATCGGTTGCAACGTTCCAATTTGGTAGCCGGTCTCTTCGAGAAGTCTCGCGAATAGCTGCGGCTTCGCCTGCTTCGTTCCCGTCGATCATTCCCGCCACTGTTTCGACGATCCATCCGTCAGCGCTCGTCGGGTCGTCGCGGCGGCGGCCGAGCAAGGCGGGCGCTCTGAATTGCTCGACGAGTAAGACCGATTTTCGCTCGACATGAAAAAGCAGGACGGCCACTGAATCGCCGCGTTCGAACACCAGCCGGCTCTGTACGGCACTCATCGTCCCGTCAGTTTTCTCGTGCGCGATCAGAAGCTCGTCGATTTTGAAAAAATCGTCGAATACCCGGCGTCGCCGCTGGATGATGGCCCTACGCGGCATCTTAGCCTCGGGCGTTATACGGCTTGAAAGATGAAGCGCTGAGCGAGCGCCTAGACCCCATCGCGCTCGAACGCAGCCTTCAAAAGTCCCAGTTGCCGTTCGACCGGGTTGCCGACCGCGATCTTGACCGGCGGCGGTGCATGCATCGTCGCGTCGAGTCGCCGCACCTCGGCTTGGAGCTTGGTCGAGCGCGCGATGAGTTCCTGAAGCTTGCCCGGCAGAAGCGTGATCGATTTGGCGTCGCCCGGGTCGCACGCCGCCAACCGGACCTTGCTCTTTTCCTTATTGGCTTGCGCCAGCGTCATTTCGCCTTCTTTGACCGCACGGTGCAAAAGGAGCCAGGAGGCAAGTTGCATCAGCCGCGTTGTAAGCCGCATGCTCTCGGTCGCATAAACTAGCGCAGCGCTACGCTCGAGTTTCTTGGATTCCGTGCGACCGGCGCCGTCGAGATAGCTCGCGGTCTCCTCGACCAAGGCCATTCCATCGCGAAAGAGGGTCGCAAATACTTGGGAATTCGCCAGCCGCTCGCTGAAAGAAACCGCGCCAGCCTCGGTCGCATGTTTTTCGGACATGGGTACGCCTCACAACGCGACCGCAGCATCGCCTGCCGCGAGCCGCCAAGTCCAGCAGTCGAACCGACCGACTTGCCGACATAGTTGCCGGCCGAAGCGACTGAGGCGACCGCGAGACAAAAAAGAGCCGCCGTTGCCGGCGGCTCAAGGTGATAACAGGGAGGCGTCAAACAGAGTGGACAGGAGCCACTCGATGTCCAGAAGTTGGACGAAATCTGTAATGAAGGAGAAAGCTTAACGAAAGGTTAAGGAATCGCCGACGGTTGTCGAAACTTTCTCTCAGCTTAACTCTAGGTGGCTCCGACGGCCCTTTATTTCTTGAAGAACGCATTCGCCGCTGTCTGCGACGCGCGCTTTCTGGCCATTTCCGCTTCAAGCCGCGCGATCTCGTCCTTGAGCAGTCCTACCCGCTCAGTCAGTTCGCTAACCGAGAGCAGCGCCAGCTCCTGCCCGATCTCGTGGGTGGTCTTCTTCTTCGGCAGTTCGTCCGGATCGATGGCGGCCATTTGCGCTGTTCCTCGATAAATAAACTAGCGACGCCGGTCGCCGTTGTCACACCCGCGGATGGCTCGTAAGAATGGCCGACAAGAAAGGCCTACGGGAAGGCCTGACCCTTTGAAAAGAAACGGGAAAACAGTTGCGTCCGCATAATGCAAACGGCTAATCATCGACGCTCGCCTTGGCTGGAGTGGGCGCTCGGCATCAGACCGGGCCGCGAATTCGGCGTAAAGCCGACTAAGTTGTGAAACGGGGAGTTCCTCATCGTCGGAGCGCGATGTGCGCCGGCGGCCGAGTTTTTGGAGGTCGTCTCTTGGCATTGGTTCGCGCCGCGACGGCGCTGGTGGCCTTTGCGGTTGCTGCCCTGCTGGGGATCGCGAGCGCGGCAGCAGTCGAGGCGGTCAATGTCCGTCTTGACGCAGCCGCCATCGACCTGACCGACGCGGTGGAGTTCCAGCACACCGACGGCGACCGCGTCCAAGTTTCGATCGCGCCGGGGCCCGACGGCATCGCCAGGCGCATCGAAGTCCGGGCGCGGGAAGCTGGAACCAATTGGGCGGTGTTCGCACTCGCCAACGACGGCGACGAGCAGATCGACCGCCTAATCGTGGCGCCGCACTACCGCATGGTCGGGTCCGGACTAATCTGGCCCGATCTCGGCACCTCGCGCATCGTCAATATCACGCCGTCCTCAGGCGATCCGCCTGAGCGGCTTGATAATCCGAGCGCTGACGTGTTTCCGCGTGACGCTCGACCCCGGCACGGTGATCACTTTCGTGGCCGAACTGCGCACGCCGAACCTGCCGCAGCTTTATCTCTGGGAACTCGATGCCTTCAAGGACAAGATCAACTCGCTGACGCTCTACCACGGCATCGTCATTGGCATCGCCGGTCTGCTGGCGCTATTCCTGACCATCCTGTTTGTCGTCAAAGGCAGCGTGATGTTTCCCGCCGCTGCGGCGCTTGGCTGGGCGGTGCTGATTTATATCGGCATCGACTTTGGCTTCTGGGCCAAGGTGTTCGATATATCGTTGGGCGCCGAACGCATCTGGCGGGCTTCGGGCGAAGCGATCCTCGCCGCGACGCTGCTGGTATTTCTCTTTGCTTATTTGAACCTCAACCGCTGGCACGTGCGTTACGCGCATATTACCGTCGGCTGGCTCGCCTTTCTGGGCGCGCTTGTGGCGGTGGCGCTTTACTCGCCTGAGGTCGCCTCCGGCATTGCCCGGATATCGCTATTTTTTATCGCCCTGCTCGGATTCGTTCTCGTCGGCTATCTTTCAACGCACGGCTTTGACCGCGCAGTGATGCTGATCCCGACCTGGTTTCTTTTCGTGGTCTGGGTTTTTGGCGCAGCGCTGACGGTGCTGGGCTTTCTCACCAACGACATCGTCGGCCCGGCGTTGCTCGGCGGCCTCGTCCTTATTGTCATGCTGATCGGCTTCACGGTGATGCAGCACGCGTTCGCCGGCGGGATGGCTCAGGGTATCGTCTCCGACGTCGAGCGGCGCGCACTCGCTTTAACCGGTGCCGGCGATATGATCTGGGACTGGGACGTTTCCGCCGATCGGGTGTTTACCAGCCCGGAGGCCGAAGCGATGCTCGGTCTAAAAGCCGGCTCGCTCGACGGTGCTGCAGCAACCTGGCTCGAAGTTCTGCATCCGCTCGATCGGGACCGCTTCCGGGCGACACTTGACGGCGTGGTTGAGCAACGGCGCGGTCGCATCTCGCAGGATTTTCGTGTTCGCGCCTCTGATGGTCATTATCTCTGGTTCACGCTCCGGGCGCGCCCGGTTGTCGGTTCCGACGGCGAGGTTATCAGGCTCGTCGGCACGCTCACGGACGTGACCGAATTCAAGACGGTTGAGGAACGGCTGTTGCACGATGCCGTGCACGACAATCTCACCGGCCTGCCTAACCGTGAACTGTTCCTCGATCGGCTTGAAGCAGTGCTCAGCTTCGCCAAGGCCGACTCGGCGATCCGTCCCACGGTGATGGTGATCGACATCGACCGCTTCAAGCAGGTCAACGACTCGGTCGGCATGGCGCTGGCCGATTCAATTCTACTCACACTGGCGCGGCGGCTCGGGCGGCTCATCAAGCCGCAGGATACGCTGGCCCGTTTGTCTGGCGATCAATTCGGGCTCATCGTCCTGTCGGAGCGCGACTCCTCGCGCCTTATCGCGCTTGCCGAGACCGTCCGGCGGACCTTGCGCGCCCCGATCACCTTCAATGACCGCGAGATTTTTCTCACCGGCTCGATTGGACTGACGCTCGGCGATTCGGAGCCGCAACGCGCCGAGGAAAGGCTCAAAGACGCCGAGCTGGCAATGTATCACGCCAAGCGTCTCGGCGGCGACCGTATCGACGTGTTCAAAGCCGCAATGCGGGCGCGCAAGTCGGATCGGCTGTCGCTCGAATCCGATCTGCGGCGGGCGATCGAACGTGATGAGATTACCATCCTGTACCAGCCGATCGTGCGGCTCGACGATCGCGCGGTGGCGGGCTTCGAGGCGCTGGCGCGCTGGAATCATCCGCGATTGGGTCGGCTGTCGCCCAACGAATTTATTACCATCGCCGAAGAGACTGGGCTCATCGTCGAACTTGGCCTTTTCGTTCTCGAACGTACCGCGCGCCAGCTCAGCACTTGGCAGCGCACGCTGCGGCCGCGCGATTCGCTGTTCGCCAGTGTCAACGTGTCGTCGCGGCAATTGCTGCGTCACGACCTGATCCAGGACCTGCGCACGGTGCTGGCCCGCGCGCCGCTGACGCGAGGGTCCCTCAAGCTCGAACTCACCGAATCAGTCGTGATGGAGAACCCCGAACACGCCGCGCAAATGCTGCAACGGATTCGCGAACTCGGCGCCGGTCTGGCGCTCGACGATTTCGGCACCGGGTATTCCTCGCTTGCTTATCTGCAGCGATTCCCATTCGACACGATCAAGATCGATCAGTCCTTCGTGCGCACAACGTCCAAAGGCACGCGGCCGGTGATCCTGCGTTCGATCATCGCGCTTGCTCACGATCTCGGCATGGATGTGGTCGCCGAGGGCGCTGAAACCGACTCCGACGCCGTCGAGCTTTATCAGCTTGGGTGCGAATACGCTCAGGGCTTTGTGTTTGGCGAGCCGATGACGCCCGAGCGTGCCCGCGATCTCCTGCAACCGCATGCGAAAGTGGAGATGGCGCGTTAAATCAGGCGTGCCCGGCCTCGCTCGAGAGCATGCCGAGATCGATGCCGATCTTTTTCAGCGCCTTGTCGTATTTGTTGCCGATGTCGGTGCCGAAGATGAGATCTGAATCCGGCGGACAATGCAGCCAGCCATTGCCCTGGATTTCATTTTCGAGCTGGCCGGGGGCCCAACCGGCGTAGCCAAGCGCCAGGATCGCGCTCGCCGGCCCGTCGCCGCGGGCGATCGCTTTGAGAATATCGAGCGTGGCGGTGAGACAGATGCCGTCGTCGATCGGCAGCGTCGAATTTTCGATAAAGAAGTCGGCCGAGTGCAGCACAAAACCGCGTTCGGTTTCCACCGGCCCGCCACGCATGACTTTCACCACTCCCGCTCGGGATGGCAGTTGGATCACGTCAGCCGCGGGAATCACATCGAGTTTTACCAGCAGGTCAGAGAAATTAATGTTCGGCGCGGGATGGTTGACAATGATGCCCATGGCGCCTTCGGCGGAATGCGCGCAAATATAGATCAGCGAGCGGGCAAAGCGATCGTCCAGCATCGCCGGCATTGCAATGAGCATCTGGCCATCCAGATAGCCCCGTCCCCGATTCTTTCCGGACGTACCGCGCGGCAATTTCATTTCCAAAGGGTAGCTGATCGAAGCTTTTTTGCAAACGAACGACTGTGACAAAAGTTCACGCTATCCACTCGGATAGTGCGCGTGATGGGAACGAGATTCCAGGTGGCTCCGGGCGTGTTGCGGCCCGAAGTTACACCTCCACTCGTAGCGGTCAGTTACACGAGCAAACCTACGCCGGTACGTGCAAAGTCACAATCATGTCAGTAGCGTGTGTGGCCCGCGTCGATCTACACAGCGACCATGATGCGCACCACCTCAGCCCGCCAGCTAACCTTTGCAACCATGACGCTTGTTAGCGCGAGCGCCATACCAGCGGCGTGGGCGCAAAGCACTTCCACCTGGGAAAAGGAACTCCATGCGGCCGCACGGCTCATCGGTGGTGCGGCGATCAAATCGGGCGAAGCCAGATTGCTGCGGGCCGGTCTTGAAATTCGCCTCGATCCCGGCTGGAAAACCTATTGGCGATATCCCGGCGATTCTGGCGTCCCGCCGACGCTCGATTTCATCGCCTCTGAGAACGTGAAATCAGTCACTACACTATGGCCGGCGCCGGAGCGATTTTCCGATGGCGGAGGCGGACGTTCCATCGGCTATCTCGGGGATGTGGTCTTGCCATTGCGGATCGTCCCGAAAGATGCGGCCAAAGTCTCGTTACTCCGTGTCAAGCTCGGCTATGCCATCTGCGGCAGCCTCTGCGTGCCGGCGGAAGCCAATCTCCATCTCACGCTCTCCGGCAAAGCCGGCGCCGAGGAGTCGAACCTGGTTACAGCAGAAGCGCGTGTGCCGCGCCGCGTTGCGCTCGGCGTCGCGTCTGGCGCGACCGATACTCTCGCCGTTCGCTCGGTCCGCTGCGAGACAACCGGAACCCGTCAGCGCGTCGTGGTGGAGATCGTCGCACCTAAAGATACGCCGGTTGATCTGTTCGTCGAAGGACCAACGTCCGATTGGGCATTGCCGCTGCCTGAACCGCAGAGCGTGGCGGCTAATTATGCACCCGGAATACGACGCTTCGCCTTTGACCTGGACGGTCTACCCCCAGGCGCGGTCGCCAAAGGCGCGACGCTGACGTTCACCGCGGTATCGCCCGCCGACGCCATCGAGGTTCAAGCCCGTCTCGACTAATTCGCCCGGCACGCTAATTTACGGCGGCCGAACAAACCCGATCTGAATAACGAAAGGATATGCAGCATGCCTATCAAGGTTGGCGACCGTTTGCCGCCCGACATCAAGTTCCGCGTCATGGGGCCCGAGGGCCCGGCGGTGAAGACCACTGAAGACGTGTTCAAAGGCAAAAAAGTTGTGCTGTTCGCCGTTCCCGGCGCATTTACGCCAACCTGCAGCAACAACCACCTGCCCGGCTTTCTCAAGAACGCTGACGCGTTCAAAAGCAAAGGCGTCGACACCATCGCGGTCACCGGCGTCAACGACGTGTTCGTGTTCGACGCCTGGAAGAAGGCTACCGGCGCGGGGAGCAAAATCGAGTTTTTGTCCGACGGTAACGGCGAGTTCGCCAAGGCGCTCGATCTGTCGATGGATGGCTCGGGCGTGGGGCTCGGCATCCGCTCCAAACGCTACGCCATGCTGGTTGAAGACGGCGTCGTGAAGAAGCTCAACATCGAAGAGGCGCCCGGTAAAGCCGAAGCCTCTGGCGCGGACAATCTCCTAAAGGAGATGTGACCTCCTGAGCAGCAACGGCTGAGCGGCTCCCGCGCTCGGGTCGGACTGCCCGATATGCAGTGCGATTAACCGACCGCGGTTCCGGCGCGGCGAATGCCGGCGATCGCCTCGCGCGCCAGTACGTCGGCGCGCTCGTTCTGGACGTGACCGGTGTGGCCGCGCAGCCAGTGCCATTGAATCTGATGCGGCCCAAGCGCCGCGTCGAGGCGCTTCCACAGATCGACGTTCTTCACCGGCTTCTTGTCTGAAGTGCGCCAGCCGTTTCGCTTCCAGTTGGACATCCAGGACGTGACGCCGTTGCGCAAATATTGGCTGTCGGTGTGCAGATCGACATGGCACGGCCGCTTCAGCGATTCGAGCGCTGAGATCGCGGCCATCAGCTCCATGCGGTTGTTGGTGGTCAGCGCCTCGCCGCCCTTTATCTCCTTCTCGTGGTCGCCGAAGGCGAGAATCGCCCCCCAACCCCCTGGACCCGGATTGCCTGAACAGGCGCCGTCGGTGTGAATAACCACCTGCGGAAGCTGTGCGGTCACGCGAACATCACTCCGTAATCGCGCGCACTCTTTGCTTTCTGGTGAAAGCGCAGCTTGCGCAGATACTCGATTGGGTCTTTGGGTCGCACCAGCGCTCCGGGCGGCACGTCGAGCCAATCGACCAGCCGGGTGAGCAGAAAGCGCAAGGCGGCGCCGCGGGCGAGCAGCGGCAGCTTCTCCCATTCCGGCGCGGAAAGCGGACGTGTCTTGGCATAGCTCGTGAGCAGCGCGCGGCCCTTGGTGACGTTGTAGGAATGATCCGGTTCGAAACACCACGCATTGAGGCAGATGGCGACGTCGTAGACGAGCGTATCGGTGCAGGCGAAGTAGAAATCGATCAGCCCGGAGAGCTTGTCGCCAAGGAAAAAAACATTGTCCGGGAACAGATCGGCGTGGATGACGCCTTGCGGCAAACCGTGTGGCCACTCGCGTTCGAGCAAATCCAGCTCGGCGGCCAGCACATTCTTCAGATCGCGCTGCACCGAATTCGCACGCTCGCCGCATGCGGCGAAAAGCTGTCGCCAACCGCTGACTGAAAGCGCGTTCTCCCGCCGCATGGTGAAATCCGCACCGGCGAGATGGAGCCGCGCCAGCGCCTCGCCCAAAGCTGCGTTGTGCGTGGCGCTGGGCCGGCGAATCCACATACCGTCGAGAAAGGTGACTATCGCCGCCGGACGTCCGGCTAACCGGCCAAGCGCCTCGCCGGCGCAGTTCTTCACCGGCTGCGGACAGGTGATGCCGCGGCTTGCCAAGTGCTCCATCAGCCCCAGGAAAAACGGCAGGTCGCGCTCGGCGACGCGCCGCTCGTACAGCGTGAGAATGAAATAGCCGCGGCTGGTGTGGACCAGGAAATTCGAGTTCTCGACGCCTTCGGCGATGCCCTTATAGGCAAGAAGCTCACCGACGTCGTAACCGGCAAGGAAAGGCGCGAGGTCTTCCGCCGCGACGTCGGTATAGACGGCCATAAAGTTCTCCAGTGCCTTCGCGGCTAGCCTGCCGTCCGTAGCGCCGTCAAGGGAGTACCCTCCGTATCCGGGGCTGATGCAAAGAATTCTGCGCTATGGCGATCAAGCAACGACGACATATGATCGCTCGCGGGGCCGGAATAACAGTTGAATGGCGAGCCGCACACACTATCGGTCTGAGCGAAGCGGCAGTATGATTGTGGGCGAGCATCGAAACCGCGGCCGGGCGCGATGAAAACCGTCCTCGTTCCAACGGAGTATAACGCCGAGCACGGCGAGGCGATGCTTTCGGCGCTCGATACCGCACTTTCGCTTGCGCAAAAATTTGGCAGTTGCATCGAGGGCTTTGCGCTGCGCCCCGCGGTCGCCGACATGGTGGCAATGGATCCGGACGCCGGCTTGACCATGGTCGCGGTCAAGGAAAACGACGCGGAAATGGCGCGACAAGCCGAGGACCTGTTCCGCTCATTCATGGAGCGTCACGGCGTGCAACGCCGCGCCGACCAGGAAGGCGCCGCGTCGCTGTCCTGGTCCTGGCTGCCCGCCGCGCCGAGTGGTCACGACTTCGTCGGCAGCTATGGCCGGGTCTTCGACATTATCGTGCTGGCGCGGCCGGAAGATGAGTGGCAGAGCCCGTCCATGGTCACGCTCGAATCCGCATTGTTTGAAAGCGGACGTCCGGTGTTGATCGCGCCGCCGAATTCGCCGCGTTCGCTCGCAACCAACATCCTGATTGCCTGGAACCGCTCCACGGAACAGGCGCGCACCATGGCATTTGCCATGCCGCTGCTGCGGCTTGCTGAGCGGATCACCATCTTGACAGTCGAAGGGTCGACTGTAGCGGGGCCGAGCGGCGTGGAAATGGCACGCTCGCTCAAGGCAAACGGCATCGCCGCCGAACCGATCACGGTCACTCCCGGCAAAATCAGTGCCGGCGAGACCATCCTGACGAAAGCGCAAGAACTCGGCTGCGACCTGATCGTCAAGGGCGCCTATACGCAAAGCCGGCTGCGCCAGATGATCTTCGGCGGCACCACCCGGCACATTCTCGCCAAAGCCAAACTTCCGGTGCTGATGGCACATTAAGCCACGTGCGTCACTTCAGGTCTTTGCGGATAATCTTGCCGACATTGCTCTTGGGCAAGCTGTCCACAAACACAATGACCTTGGGGACTTTGTAACCCGCCAGTCGCTCACGCGCGAATTTCGTCAGCTCCACTTCGGTCAGCGCCGGATCGCGCTTGACGACGAAGAGCTTTACCCCCTGCCCGGTGTGTGGATCGGCAACGCCAATGACGGCCGCTTCAAGCACCCCCGGATGCTGGGCGATGACGTCCTCCACTTCATTGGGGAACACCTTGAAGCCGGAGACATTGACCATGTCCTTCTTGCGGTCGAGGATTTTCAGATAGCCCTGCGGATCGAAAGCGCCGATGTCGCCAGTGTGCAGCCAGCCGCCTTCGGTGAGGACAAGTCTGCTCTCGTCAGGACGCTGCCAATAGCCTTCCATAACCTGCGGCCCGCGGACGCAAATCTCGCCGGCTTCGCCGACGGGGAGATCGTTCCCGTTATCGTCACGGATGACCACCTCGGTCGAAGGGACCGGAAGTCCGACAGTGCCGATCTTCGGGCTTCGCACCGGGTTGAGGCAGACGACCGGCGACGCTTCGGTAAGCCCGTAGCCTTCCACCAGCTCGGTGCCGGTGATCTCGCGCCAGCGCACCGCCACCGCGCTTTGCACCGCTGCGCCGCCGCCGACGGCAAAGCTGAGCCTGCTGAAATCGAGTTTGGCGAAATCCGGCGAATTGATCAGCGCGTTGAACAGCGTATTGACGCCGGTCATTGTCGTGACCTGAGCCCGCCGCATGGTGCGGATCAGTCCCTTGATGTCGCGCGGATCCGGCACCAGCACGCTCAGTCCGCCCATCAACGCAAACGCAAGCAGGTTCGCCGTCAGCGAAAAGATGTGATAGAGCGGCAGCGGCGTCAGAACGATCCCCTGCTCTTCTCTGAGATACGGCCTGATCACGGCGCGGCATTGCAGCGTGTTCGCGACCAGATTGCGGTGAGTGAGGATCGCTCCCTTCGGCACACCGGTAGTGCCGCCGGTATATTGCAGCAAAGCGGGCGACGATGCGGGCGGCTGCGCATCCGCAAATCGGGCGCTCGGCTGGCGACCGCAGGCCGCCTGCAGCATCGTGAAGCTTTTGAAGCGCCAGCCCGGCACCGCACGCCGAATGTAGGTATTGGCGAAATTGAACACCGTGCGTTTGAGCGCCGGCATGAAATCGCCGAGCCGCGCTACCACGACGTGCCGGATTTGGGTTTCGGCAAGCACGGGTTCGAGCTTGTGGGCAAAATTCTCCATGATCACGATCACGGTGGCGCCTGCGTCCGCAAGCTGCTCCTTTAGCTCGCGCGGCGTGTAGAGCGGATTGACGTTAACGACCGTCAGACCCGCGCGCAGCGCACCGAGAAACGCCACCGGATAGGCGAGCAGGTTCGGCAGCATGATGGCAACGCGATCGCCGGCCTTGCAGTTTACTTCCTCAATGAGGAAAGCCGCGAACGCGCGGCTGACGCGCTCCCACGCGGCGTAGCTCATCCGCACCCCGAGGCATTCGAACGCGGCATGCGCAGAGTGCCGGGTGCAGGCATCAAGCAGCATCGCCGACAGCGACGGATAGGCATCCGGATCGATGCTCTTGGGAATGCCCGGCGGATAAGACGCAAACCAGATCGGATCAGCGGAGGCGGCCGTGGCCGGCGCCGGACTCTGCGTCTGTTGCGTCATCGTATGGATCCCCGCTCACGGCCTCGAAATGCGCCGCCGACTTGCGTGTGGCAGATCCGCCCGGCTCGCTCCATCATCCGCAAGCCGGACTGCATCGCTGAACCGCGTCATGGCGGAAGAGAATCCATTTGTGAGGACATCGATGTCGTTGGCGACAACGACCAGCGCATAACCCTCGCGGCGGCGCTGCATCGCGGCATCGACGCTGTTGGTGAAGATGGCGCAGGGAACGTCCGAACCCTTGCAGGCATCGAACACGGCACGACAGGCCGCTTCGTGCCGCGCATCCGGTTTCGGAAAAGTACCAAGCGAGATCGCGAGATCGCCGGAGCCGATCAGCACGAAATCGATTCCTGCTGTCCCAGCGATGGCCGCAGCATTGCCTACGGCATGCTCCGTCTCGATCATGACGCCGACGACCGTGCCGGCATTCGCTTGCGTATAATAATCGACGAAGCCCTGGCTGAGCGGGCGCACGCCACCGGCCGATCGGCTGCCCTGAGGCGGAAACCGGGCGGCAGAAACCGCCGCTGCCGCCTGCCGTTCGTCTTCAATCAGCGGGACGATGACGCCTTCCGCCCCGGCATCGAGGGCCTGCCCGATCGCGATCGGAGAATTCTCGGCGGTACGCACAAGGACCGGAGCAAGATGACGAGCCGCGCCCACCGTATGTTCGATGGTCTGCCGATTCCAAAGTCCGTGCTGGGCGTCGAGGACGATGGCGTCGGGCTTGGCGGTCGCGGCAAGCTCAATCACGGCGGGCGAGCCGGTGCTCATCCAGAACACGCCGAGCGGCTCCCGCTTGGCGAGACGCTCACGCAGGCTTCGACGATTCGTATCGAACATGAGCGGTCCGGCACGGTTGCTCCGACAGGCACCATAGTCGCAAGGGGCACGGGAATCGAGCATTCGTCCTCCGCGCCGCAGACGCGCCTAGAAGGATGCGGCCCTGGCGCCTCGGCTAGCATCCTTCGAGGCCCGCGCTGCGCGCGGGCACCTCAGGATGAGGCGACCAGGCAAGCTTCCTCGTTCCCACGACGCGCTCCGCGCCCGAGTTTTGCTCAAACACTACCGTAGGGTGGCGCAAAGGCGCGAAGCGCCGTGCCTACGCTGTGTTCCCTCTAGGCTTCACTGCGTGGGTTTCGCTTCGCTCTACCCACCCTACGAAGCTACGAAGCGAAAGAAAAAAAGGAAGCGGAACGCCGACAGACGTGTTCAGCCAACCTCCGCATCTTGCGATGCGGCGCGCGTGCAACGGCACGCGCTCGCCTATCGGCGTTCCACCACGGCTCTTACCGTCAGGGCTTTCGGCCCTTGGGCGCAGCTCCAGGCCAGGCTTCCTGGGACGCGGCAGGACGTTCGATCCGGTATGGTCGCCCCAACCGGGGAGCGAAGATCTCGCGCTCTTACGCGGGCGTTACCCGCGCCCGCCTGTCCCAGTCCAGGGAACGCACCTCCCGGACCGGTCGTAGTGCCGGTCAGCATGATGCCCGAAGCTGCCCGGGTGCGGAGTGTATCGTTCCGCGCGCGGGCACCGCACTCGCTCCACCTCTCGGAATACCTTCGCGACAGGTGTCCTCGATCGAGCGAATTCGTTGGATCATGTAGCTCAAATGAGGACCAATGTCAATGAAAAAGCGACTAGCAGGCGCCCGCGGAGTGATGCTCGCCGGCAGGGCGCGACCGGCGCAGCTATCACGTCATGCTCTTTTGTTAGTATCGGAGCAATAGGACATGCCGGACGCCATCCAAACGACGCGATTGGACCCGTTGCGGAAGTCACCGCCGCAACCAACCGTCGGGGAGCGTTATTAGGCGACGGCGCGTCCACGACCCGGCTCGTCGGGCGAGACCACTACACCCTGCACCGGCCGTACTGTATTCGCCGTCAGCATCAGCGGCGCACCGTCAAGCGAGCGACGCAGCTCGACGGCCTCGGGCGTGAAGGCGAGCCCTGCCGGCGGCGCAAACGCGAAACTATGGTGGCCGCTGCCCAAGCCGGCCTGCTTGAGATCTTCGCGATAGCGATTGGCCAAGACCTCGCCGATCAGCCGGCCACCTACAAATACATCGAGACAGACCGGCGCTTCGGGATGCTCCAGATTTTGCGCCCAACCGGCAATGCACTCTGTGCTGACCAGATCGACGTAGCCGCGCAGCGTGCCGACCCGCGGCTTATCATCACCTGAACACAGTCCGGCTCGTCGCGCGATCCGGCGCCGCACCGCTTCGACCTCGTGGCCGTCCTGCACACGTCGCGCACAGTATTGCGCGAGCCCGACCGCCGCGGCCGGATAAAGGGTCAGATATTCATGGGCGTTGTGGAACATGAAGCGGTCGTTGTCGTCGACGAAACTCTCGGACAACGCGCCTTCGGCGATGATCACATCGTGGCTGTCGAGTTCGACGTGGTAATATTGGACGCTGTCCACACTCTCCGCCTGAACGATCGACACGCCGTTGATGAGATCTTTCGCCTCGATCAGCACGCCGTCGAGATACATGGCGTGGTGCGGTGAGATCCAGAGGTCGCGCCGCGGTACATTGTCGTCGAGCGCGCCGGCCCTGATGCAGACCGGCAGAATGTTCTTACGCCCCATGACGAAACGGCCGCTATAACTGCGTTTGCCGATCCACTTGATCGGCCGCGGCGCGCCAGAGACGGTCATCACGGTATCGCCGATCTTCAACTGCTCCACCCGCTGCTGCCCACGATTGGTGAGGATCATGGTGCCGCGGGAGTAACAAGGCGTGGTCGTCTCAATCGTCGTGGTGTCGGCAATGGTGTCGACGACAAAATGAAAATCGGAAACCGACGTTAAACCCGATCCGGTCAGCGCGAGATCGACCGGACCGCCGACACCGTTGAGATCGAGAGCGTCCCCGGAATAGCTTTTCCCGGTCATTTCGAAACCCGTGATCAGGATTTCGTCGTGGGCGCCGAAATTCTCGATCAATACTCCTGGTTCGGAACCCGGCGAGAATTCCAGCGTACGATCGTTGCCCGAAGAATCGAAGCTGATGGGTCCGGCGCCGGCGGCCTTGGTGTGACCCAAGTCGAGGGTGCCAGATTTGATGTCGATGCCACCGACAAAGGTATTGTCGGCATTGAGTGTGACTGTGCCGGTGCCGGAGATATCAACCTTGCCCGCGCCAGCATTTACGCCCGTTCCTCCCGCGCTGGTCTGGTCGGCGATGACGCCTGAGACGGTGAGTGGCTGACTCGCCGTCGCCTCAAAAGTGACGGTCTCGTTGCCTTGCAGGAAAATGCCGGTGCCATAGTTGTACGAGCCCGGATTGCCGGGAGTGGCCCCAGTACCGCCTGTGGCCGAGCCATCAGCCAGCACGCCGCCGTCGATGGTGAGCGTGCCACCCTGCTGCACGAAGATATCGCCGCCCGCACCGAGCCCGCCGCCGCCAGCGCCCGCAGCGCCCGAACCGGCACCGAAGCCGGCAAGCCCGCCGTGCTCTGCCTCTCCGGCGTCGCCATCGTCATCTCCGGGCTTGCCTGTGGCGCCCTTACCGCCCGTGGCAGTACCAAAACCGCCGCCGTTTAAGACTACTCCACGCCCCCCTGAGCCACCGGCGCCAGCCGCGCCTTTGCTCCCACCGCTACCACCGTAGCCGCCGCCACCACCACCACCACCGAAGCCGCCGGCGCCGCCGTCGCCGCCGTCGCCACCATCGCCGCCGTTGCCACCGTCGCCACCATCGCCGCCTGCCGCTCCCGCTGGAATGTTGGGTATGGGGACTGGACCAGTCCCGCCGTAATAAGCGCCGGGCCCGGTCCAGGCAGTGTGACCGCCCACTCCGCCAGTACCGCCATTGCCCCCGCTGCCGCCATGACCGCCGGTGCCGCCTCCACCGCCGCCGGCACCAAAGCCGCCATCGCCGCCATCGCCCCCCTTGCCGCCTAGGCCTCCTTCACCGCCATCGCCTCCCTTCCCACCTGCGCCGACTGTGCCTGAGGTGTCAACGACATTGACACCCCTGTTTCCGCCTTGACCGCCTGCGCCCCCCGAGCCGCCTGCACCGCCGGTGCCGCCTGCCCCGCCCGCACCACCCCCAGCGCCCAATCCGCCATCGCTTCCCTTGGCACCGTCGTTACCCTGTCCACCGGTGCTGCCATCGCCGCCGGCACTGCCTGTTGGCGCGGCGGCGCCGTAACCCGGAGAACCAGAACGGCCGGAAGTTCCAGTAGGTCCGGCAGCCCCTTGGGCTCCTCCCGCGGCGGGATGGCCAGTCGCGGACTTCGGAGCGAAGATAATACTGGAATTACCACCTGCCGCGGCGCCACCATCGCCTCCGGCGCCACCCTGAGCGGCGTCGCCAGTGAACAAAACATTGTCGAGCGTGACGTTCGCAGTCTCCCCAACGAAGAGGCCGCCGCCGAGCCCGGCCCCACCGCCACCGTCGCCCTGCCCGGCGCCGCCCTGTGCCAGGGTACCGTTGATGGATAGATTTTGGATCGTTACGTCGCCGGAAATTACCGCGAGGCCGCCGTTTGATCCGGCACCGTCGAGCGCGTAGCCGCCGCCGTCGATGGTCAGAGTGACGCCGGATTGCAACGAGATCGCATAAATGCCGTCGGGCTGCCCAGGCTCGCCCTCGGTAATATTGCCGGTGAAGACGATCGTATAGTTGCCGGCGGTAGTCGTTTGATCGGGTTGCTCGATTGCACTGTTTAGATCAGCTTGACTCGATACAGTGATAGGTGACTCTGACATGAACATCTTCCCAAAGCAGCACGTTAACAGTCGCGACTTCGCTATTTTACGAGATGCGGCCCCGCCAACACAAGTCTTCGAATGAAAACCAGCTCAGCCGCAGACGGGCATCGGTCGTCATGTCGAAAGAGCGCTCCGGGAAATCCGTTCTCGAAACTGAGCGTGCCTGGATAGGCCGACATTCATTTAGGTCAATCTCAAAGTGCCGAGCGCACCGTTCCGCCTGGCATATTGGTCAATTCACAGTTTGATTAAGTTCCACGCATGGCCGGCGAACCCAAGCAACCCGTAGCACTCGCATCATTCGTTGACGCCTCTGATTTGGCCACTGCGCTGCAACGTTACAGCCAGGGCGCTTATGACGAAGCGGCCGAGCTATTTGCTGCAGCACTTATTGTCGCACCGGACAACCCGACCGCCCTTCGCCTTCGCGGGCTAGCACTTACCCGCGCGGGTAAGGCAATGGAGGGTGTACCGTTGCTTGCGCGTGCGGTCGCGCTTGCTCCAACGGACCCTCTCGCGCACCTGCACTACGGCGTAGGGCTGCAGATAGCGGGACGCTTTGCCGAAGCGGCCGAGCTATTCCGCGCATCCTTGCCGCTGTTGCCGGCCAACCCGGCGCCAGCGTTAAATCTCGCTTCGGCGCTCCTTGAGCTGGGCGAAGCGGCGGAAGCGCGCGTCGCGGCGCGTCAAGCCGTGACGCTCGCTCCGGGCTCTGCGGAAGCTCATTACATCCATGGTCTTGCCGAAGTAGCAGCGGGTGCCTTCGCCGCCGGCCGCGATGAATTGATGGAAGCCGTGCGGCTGGAGCCGAAGCTCACCGACGGCTGGATTAGCCTCGGCGTCGCTCGTTATCGGCTCGGCGATGTCTGGGGCGCGACCGCGGCCATGAACCGGGCACTAGCCATCGAGCCAACAAACAATATCGCCGAGACGAACTTCGCCGTTTTCCTCTCGCTACGCGGCAAGCAGGAAGACGCGATCAGGCGGTTGCGTGCCGTGCTTGTGCGCGAGCCCACTTGTGTGCAAGCACGCGTCGCCCTTGGGAGTTTACTGGTCATCGACAGCGAGCCGGCCGAGGCGCTCGAGGTGCTAACGGGCACACCGCCTGCGGGACGTCTCGGCGTGCACTGGCGCGCACAGCGCGTTAGCGCGCTCTTTAACCTCGGCCGCCGCGCGGAAGCGCGCGCCGAGCTTGACGACATTACCGGGCCATTGGGCGAGGCAGAGATCCTGATCGCCGGGCGGCAGCTTCTCTTTGCCGTTGCGGCACGCAATCGCGTCCGCGCCGAGGAGCTTTCCCAGCGCATCGCGACGCTCGCTGACGACGAGACGGGAGCTTTCCTCGAGCATCGCATCATCGCGCACTTCGACCTCGCCCGCTTCCGCAATTCGCGCCGCGAGCGAGGACGCGCCGTCGAACATTTACGGAGCGGTCACGCGCTGATCGCTCGCCGCCAGCCATTCTCGCGAGAACAATTCGCAGGCTTTTTCGCGGCCAACGTTGAGGCCTACAGCAGCGAGCGACTGCACGACGGGCCTCGCGCCAATAATCGCGACATCGATTCCGTTGTTTATTGTCGGACTGCCACGTTCCGGCACCACGCTCATGGAACGATTTTGTCGGCCCATCCATTAGTCCATGGAGCGGGAGAACGTTCCGCATTGCATGATTGCCTGGGCCGGCTCGTCGGACCGGTTTATCAGGCGGATGCAGTACGCAAGGCGGCGCGCCTTCCCGGGACAACGCTCAGCGGCGCCGCGCGGAAATACCTCGTCGATCTGCATACGCTGGCGCCAGGTGTCCGTTATGTCGCTGACAAAATGCCCGGGAATGCGAACCACCTTGGCTTCATCTCAACGCTGCTGCCTCGCGCGCGCGTTCTCATTTGCGAACGCGACCCGCGCGACGTTCGGCTTTCCATCTTCCAGCTCCGCTTTTTCGGCCATCACCCTTACGCCCACGATCTCGCCGACCTCGGCTGGTTTATTGGTCAGCATCATAAATTAATGGACCATTGGCGCGCCGTGTTGCCCTTGCCTATGCTGAGCGTCAGGCTCGATGAGTGGGTCAAAGACTTTCAAGGCACGCTCAGGCGTGTGCTTGATTTTCTTGAGCTTCCGTATGACGAAGCTTGCGAGAATTTCTATCTGCAAAAAAGAAAGGTCCGGACCGCAAGCGCGGAGCAAGTGCGCCATCCTGTAAACGCCCGCGGCATCGGCCGCTGGCGCGCTTTTGCCGAACGCCTCGAGCCGCTTTTCGATGAGCTCGACCGCGGCGGCGCGCTGCGCGAAAGCCCAGAGGATGCGCAACGGCGAGCGAGGACGCTTAGCCGCAGTTACCGCCCGGCGGCGGCGGTGCGCGTGCTCGCGAAAGCCGTTGATCGCGGTCCTCCTACGGTGTCGCAGCTTGCCGATATGGCGATTTTCCGTCTTGAGGCAGGTGAGCATGTCGCGGCGCGGGCGCTCGCCGAACAGGCGGTGGCGCTGGCGCCCGATAACCCGTCAATCCACAGCGTGCTTTGCTATGTGCTTGCTTACGTCCCTGGCGTGAGCGGCGCCGAACTCACCGCCACCATGCGACGGTGCGGCGCGCTCTACCTACGCGACCAAGCGACGCCTGATTTTCCCCCACCGAACAAGCGACTGCGCATCGGTCTGCTCGGTCTCTTCCACCGGAGCCCTGTCACGGCATTGACGGAGGCAGCTTTCGCAGCAATGGACCGGGACCGATTCGAAATCATCTGCTACTCGGTAGGCGGAAAGGAAGACCCGGTCACCGCGCGATATCGCACCCTCGGTCCCTTCCATGCAGTAGGTCATCTCGACGACGCGGCGCTCGCCAATCGCATCCGCTCGGACCGCATCGATATCCTGATCGAACTTGCCGGGTATCTTCGTGACGGACGTCTCTCCGTGCTTGCACGTCGCGCAGCGCCGGTGCAAATCAAATGGGCCGGCGCACAATTTCACACGACGGGCATCGCCGAGGTCGATTTCCTCATTACCGACGTGCGGAGACGCCGCCAGAACTCGCGCCGCTCTATGGCGAACAGCTGCTCGTCATGCCCGGGAGCTACGCGTGCTGGACCCCGCCCGAGGAATCGCCGGAGCCTGTCGGACCGCCACGCGAAAGTAATGGCTTCATAACCTTCGGCTCCTTCAACAGCATGATGAAGATCACGGCACCCACAATCGCCGCGTGGTCGGCGATCCTCGCGCGTGTGCCCGGTTCGCGCATGCTGCTTACCGCACCCGCGCTGGGCGAGGTCGCGGTGGAGGAGCGTTTGCGTGCAGCATTTGAATCGCACGGCATCACGCACGATCGACTAGAGACGCGCGGGTTGATGCCGCAGCACGCGCTGCTATCTGCATATAACGAGATCGATATCGCGCTTAGCCCTTTTCCCTACAATGCCGGCGTCACCCTCTTGGAGGGGCTATGGATGGGCGTGCCGGCGATTGCGCTTTCGGGCGAGAGCTTCGCGAGCCGTCATGGTGCCAGCCATCTCGGCGCAGTAGGGCTCGCCGATTGGGCCGTTTCTTCCGAGGAAGCTTACATCGACCGTGCCGTCTCCGCCGCGGGCGACGTTGACACACTTTTCAATCTGCGCGCGACGCTGCGCGCAACATTGCGCGTCAGTGCGCTGTGCGATGCACCACGTTTTGCCCGCAACCTCGAGGCCGCGCTTGAACGCGCAGCCGGGACGCTATGAACGAATTTACGGCCTACGTGTTTCCGCCGCCAACTCGGAAGTCGATAGTGACTGCCAGCGGCCGACAACAACGTCCGCCGTTTGGCCGCTATCGGGGGGCAAACTAGACATCGCGCGGACATCGCGAACGTGCAGCCGTTTGACCTGCAGGGGACCCTAGCTGGCCGACACCGTGCGACAACTGCCCGCCCAGCGCTGCTGCCGTGTCTTCCGTTTGATCTCGGTCAGAAACTTATGGCAAAGTCGGATTGTACCGAACACATAACTCGCTTTAGGGAGGCGACAATGAAGCAACTGGCTTTTGTACTTGGTCTCTTGACGTTGAGCGTCACTGCCGCAACGCAGGCGCACGCTGATTTCGCTGTGGTCCGGTTCAACGGCGGCTATTGCCGCGTCTGGACTCGCGCGGAAGCGCCCCCTCAGGACTTCCAGTATCTGGCGTTTCGACGCGGCTCGCCGAACCACCCATGGTGGCAACACCTGTTTGCCACGGCGGCCGGAGCAGAAATAGCCTTGCACCAGGCTGTTGCGACGCATCGCTGCCATCATTAGTTCTGACGCACGTTCTTCAGCTTCTAGGTCTCACGCGGACTAAGCCGTCGGCGTACAGAGCGGCGTTCTCAAATGTTGCGTGAACTGAAAGCGCATGAGGTAGCACGGAGGGGCCGCCGCGAGGCGGCCTTTTCGTTTGGGCCCCAGCGTCCATCGAGGCTGTGTCGCCAGGAACCGGCGAACGCCGCAGCTCAACATCAGGCCAGACTTCCCGGGCGGAGGCTATTCATCGATCAATGCCGGATCGCAGCCGAGGATAGCCAAGCCGCCGAGTCTGAAGGCGGAACCGTAACCGCGTCGCCTTCTTCGACGTGCCACTGATCACACGTGCAGCAGTAGAAGCTGTAAAGATCGGGCAGCCCGTCAAATCGTGGGGTTCTGCGAAGCAGCTGCATCGGTTGCGCACAGCTGACACATCGTCGAGGTCTGGGCGCGGTCTTGTCGGCGAATTTTTCGAACATGACACCATCTCCCGCTTGCCAATCGGTCCGCAGGGAAGAAGTCGGGCCGGCCAGGGACATGGGACGCCGGCATTACCGTCGCGTGGCCGGGAGCTTAATTTTTGGCAATCAAGACGGGTCAGGCGTGGAACTGCATCCATTTCGGCTGCGCCGCGAGAAAACGGTGAACGACGGCGGCGAACGCTTCCGGCATCTGGTCCGGCAGCGGCACCATGCCGCCCTCGATCTCGATCAGAACATTGCCGGTAATCGTAACGGCACGGCGAGACTTCAGGGCATGGCCGTCGGACGTCGCATGAGCGGAACCGCCGTGAAGCTCGTGACAATCCTGTTGGCGGGCATGCTCGTGTTGTGCCTGCCGGCTACCGCGAGCGCGCAAAACTATAACCAGGTCGTCGTGTTCGGCGACAGCACGCTCGACAGCGGCTGGTTCACCGCCGCCTCGAGCGGCCCGCATTCGACCGGCACACCCGGCACTGACGCTGCGATCGCCGCCGCGTTGGCCGCCGGCGGCAGGCCCGTCGTAAACAACTCGCAGGTTCTCGCCGGCTTCTTCGGCCTTTCCGCCAATTCCGTCAGCGTGCCCACCGGCACCAACTATGCGGTAGGCGGCGCCGTCGATTATCTGGTGCCGCCGGGATTTATGGGCACGGGAAATCTCTATCCCAATCCATTGCTTCCCGGAACGGCGACCCAGATCAGCACCTATCTGACCTCGGTCAACGGCAAAGCTAACCCCAACGCACTCTATGTGTTGAACAGCGGCGCCAACGATGCCAGCGGGGCATTGGCCACCTATGGTCCAAATTCGGCAGCCGCCAACGCCTACCTCCTCGGCGAGGCGCAAATCCTGACAAACAAAGTGGCTCAGCTCGAGGCCGCCGGAGCGCGCTACCTCGTCGTGAGCAATTACTATCCCGACGCCACCGGCGCGCAAACGGGTTACGGAAAGACGATCGTCAATGCGACCTGGAGAGACTTCGTGGCAGCCGGAATCAAGTTTATTCCGGCAGATACCTATTCGGTTATCACTGCCGTTGAGAACAACCTCGCTGCGTACGGAATCCTTTTTCCCGTCAGCTCATACGCCTGCATACCGCCAGCCTCATTCGCCGGCACGACCGGCTATGGCGTGACCTGCGCGGCAACCACGACGCCCAATCCGAACTACGGCTATCTCGTCTCGGCGAATGCGACGCTGACACACCTGTTCATGGACGGGCTGCATCTCGCGCAAGCTGGGCAGACAATCGTGGCCGACTATTATTACGACCTGCTCACCGCGCCGAGCCAGATGTCGTTTCTCGCCGAAAGCGCCGTTCAGGCGACGTTTGGCATGATTTACGGCATCCAGCAGCAGATCGACGTGTCGCAACGCCAGGCGCCCGCCGGCTGGAACGCCTGGATCAATGGCGACCTTTCGTATTTGCAGATCAACAACAGCTCGTCGGGGTTCCCCAACGATCCCGGGATTCCGATCTCTGGCTCGCTCGGCGTTGACTATCACTGGGCGGGCGGCTGGCTCGCCGGCGCCGCAGTCAGCGCCGGCTTTCTGAACTCCAGTTTTTCCACCGGCGGAGGTTTTACGCAAAACGAGGGCGCATTCAGCGTCTATGCAGCCTACCGCAACAGCGAGTGGTGGGCCGATCTGATCGGCAGCGCCGGCTGGCTTAATTTCAGCACCAACCGCCCGGTTCCGATCGGGATCACGACGCAACCAAACAACGGCGCAACCTCCGGCGCCGATTTGTCTCTGGCTGGTGAGGCAGGCTACGAATTCCACACCGGCCCGCTCGCGCACGGTCCGGTGGCTGGCTTTATCGTGCAACAAGCGACGGTCAACGGCTTCGCCGAGAGCGGCAGCTTTACGAGTCTGTCCTTCGGCAGCCAAGTGATCAATTCCGACGTCGGTTTGCTCGGCTATCAGGCAAACTTAAGCTTTGGCCGTTGGCGCCCGTTCGCTCAGGTCGTTTGGGATCACGACTTTGCTCCGCTCAACCGAGTCGTGAATGCGTCGCTGACCACCATTGCCGCACCGGGCTATTCGCCGCCGGCCGTCATCGTCGGCCGGGACTGGGCAACCGTGACCGTCGGAACGGAGTTCAAGATTGCCGGGCCGTGTACCGGTCTCGCGTCGTTCACCGCCCAGTTGGGTCAGCAAAACGTCGGCGCCAATTACACCGGCGTGTTGGGCGTGAATTACGCGTTCGGCCAGCAACTTCCGGCACCGGCCGTGTACAAGAACTAAAAAGTGTGTGATCGCGGCGCCCGCGGGAAAAGCGTTGCTGTTATTTGGACGGATTGCTGATCGAGCGTGCTAGAGCCACTTCGGCTGCGCCGCGAGAAAACGGTGAACGGCGGCGGCGAACGCTTCCGGCATCTGGTCCGGCAACGGCACCATGCCGCCTTCGATCTCGATCAGCGTGCTGCCGGCGATCGCTGCGGCAACCTTCGGCGCATGCGGGTAAGCGTGCGGGTCGGCGGTCGGCGCGATCACGAGCGTCGGGCAGCGGATGAGCGGCAGGCGCTTTTCCATCTCGTGACGATCGACAACGCGATGGCCTTCGGCGGCGCCCGGCCCGCTTTCAGCGCGTCGATAATGAACCGCTCCAGCAGATCGATGCGGTCGGGCGGATAGAACGATTGCCGCATCGACCACAGCTCGGCCAGATGGCCGCCGTCCATGCGCGGCGTCACTTCATCGACGACGGCACGCTTGTGCGCCTTGGCCTCGGTGCGCCGCGCGGCGTCGACATGGGGGCTCGCGGATAACACCAACGCCGCCACCTGTTCGGAATAGCTGGCGGCGATTTCGATCGCGATCGAAGCGCCGGTGTGATGGCCGACAACGGCCACGCGCTCGATGTTCAGCGCCACGAGCAGTTGATGCGCCGCCTTGGCCCAGTTTTCGATCGACGCCTGGCCTTGTGGCAATGGATCGGAGTTGCCGTAGCCGACCGTATCCATGGCGATGGCGCGGTAATGCCGTCCCAGGAGCGGCAGCACGTCGCGAAACTCGTCCCACGAACGCGGTGTCTGATGCAGCAGCAACACCGGCGCGCCGCGAGCCGGCTTCGGCGATGTGAATGCGTCCGGATGGGGTAGAGACAAATGATCGTTCGACCTGCGGCATACCGCCACACCTTTCAAGCATATGCCGCCGCCGTTCGGTAAATTACCCAAGCCATCGTCCGGCCGCCGTGGCGGCCGGACGATGCACAACGCGGATCAGGTTTTGGTAATGGTGTCCGCCAGAATCCAGCCGTTCTTGTAGTGCACGAAATTGATGTCCTTCTTGCGCACCACCGTGATCACGCTTTGCAGAAGCGGAATGATCGCGCCGTACTCCACCGCCTTCTTGTTCATCTCCTTGTAAGCCGGCAATGCGCTTGTCATAGTCGGCAATGGCAAACAAGCCGCCACGTCATCGCCGATCGCCTTTTCTTTCCAGGCCGAGAACGGCAGATGCGGATTGAGCAGATAGCCAGTGAACATTTCCGGATCGCCGGTCGCATTGTCCCAGCTGTACAGCGTCGCTTCAGGCAATTTGTTGCCGCGGTTGAGCTCGAAATACTTCGAGTACTCGACGATCTCGATATCGGCATCGATACCGACCTTCTTCCACATCTGCACGATGGCGCGCGCCATGTCGTAGTCGCTCGGGAAACTGGCCGTTGGTGGTGGCGAGCTTGATCTTCGCCGGCTTTGCGGTGCTGTATCCCGAAGCGGCCAGGAGCTTTTTCGCCATGCTTCCACGTCATAAGGGAAAGTATAGCCCGGGACGACGCCCGGTGTGTCCGGCGGCGCGACCACCGACAGCGGCACCGCGGCACCGCCGTAGAACGCCTTGGAGAGTGCGGCTTTGTCGATGGCGTGATGGGCGGCCAGCCGCACGTTCTTGTCGGCAAAGCCGAGATCGCCGCGGGTCTGAATGATGATGACGCGCTCGATCGGGTCAAGCTCGGCCTTGAAATTCGCATCCTTCATGAAACGGTCGGCTTCACGCACCGGCACGTTCAACGTGAGATCGACCTGACCGGACTGGATCGCGGCGACGCGGGCGGAGGGGTCCTTGATGATCTCGAACGTGACGTTCTTCATTTTTGGCTTCGGGCCCCAATAGGCCTCGTTGCGCTCAAGCACGACGCGGCTGTTGAGCTCATAGTCGACCAGCTTGTAGGGACCGGTACCGATCGGCGCCTTGACGAAACCGTCCTGGCCGACTTTTTCCATGTAGTCCTTCGGCACCACGTAGCTGCACAGGAACGCCAGCCAGATCGCCGAAGTGGCAAAGGGAAGCTTGAAATGCATCACGGCCTTGGTCGGCGACGGCATGTCCACGCCGGTCACAAAACCCCAGATGTTGGCGACGTCGATCTTGTGCCCGGCCTTGACCCGATCGAAGAACGAATACTTGAAATCCGCCGCGGTCATTTTCGAGCCGTCGTGGAATTTAACGTCATCGCGGAAATCGAGCGTGAGCGAGAGGCCATCCGGCGCGAGCTTCCAGGTCTTGACCAGTTTCGGGATCAGCTTGAGGTCCGGCGCCTGATCGAGCGGCTGGTCGAACACCAGTTTGTAGATCGGCTGCGTATCGGGAACCGTGCGCTGCTCCGGATCCCATGACGGCACGTCGGTCGGCCAGCCGATCGTAACCTTGTCCATGTCGGCGGCGAGCACGGTAGCAGAACGCAGGAACGCCGGCGCTCCGATCGCTCCAATGCCGAGGGCCTGACACAGGGCCCGACGCGATACTTCAATCATGGCAATCTCCTTCGATCTCAGGGGTGAAATTCCAGCTACGCGGCGAACGCTCACGCCTCCGCCGACAAGGAATGGTCACGCGCCTCGGCACCGGTGATCCCCTCGCACGCCGAGTGTACTTCCAGTTCCGTGGCGGCGCGATAGTGTAATGGCTTGGCGACGCGGCGAGCACGGCCAGTCTTGCAAGCAGACAGATCGTTCAGGCCGAGGGGCTTGTCGTGTCGCGTGAACGCCTCGGGCTCACGGCAATCGGACCGGGCCGAGCCTTATGAATATGATTGTGATCCCGGTGTAATCCTGCTGCATCAACAGGGCTTTTCAGCTCCACCGGCTGGCCGTGTCGGGGTGTGCAGATAGGAGTGGCGCCACTCCTCTTTGCGCCGCGCCATTTCTGCAACCGATGCGAGACCCTTGCGGGCAACCAAGACTTTCGAGCGCCAGCAGCCAGCGCCGGTAGTACGCCGCCTCGACGCTTTCTCCACTTTCAGCCGGAATCTCGCGAAGTGTAGCGGCGAACAGCTCTGCCCATTCGCTCCAGCTAAACGCCCCTTGCTGATTGAGTGCGACCGTGAGCGAAAAGGCCTCGGCGTGCCAAGGCTCGAGGAATACCGGCCCGGCTTCATGGACGGGCAGGTCGAAAGGTTGCGGCGTGTCGGGCTGGTTCATGTCGCGCGCTGTCCGGCCGGATCGAGATAGTCGTCGAACAAGTCGATCTGCAGCGTATCGCGCGCCGACACCAGCGAGCCCCAAAGTTCGCGCGCCGAGAAGCGGACGCCGTAGACGTGCTGCGAATGAGGGCCGAGGCCCGCCGCGTTGGTATCGGGAAGCGCGAAAATCCCGTGGTCGACGACGACGGTCCCGTGCTTGCCGCGGACGTAGCGCGGCAACCGGGTATGGCCGTGCGGATTTATATTGCGGGCAATCACCGCATCGCCCGGCCGGAAACGCGCCGGTGCGCCGTCCGCGCTTCGCGACGTTCCGCCCTGCTCAAGGATCACGCGGGCGATGTCCTGCGTCACCGGCGGTGCCGTGTTGGGAGCCGGCGTCGCCGAGCGGCCGTCGGCAAGCTCCTTGGCGCTGATCACGCCTTTCTCTCGGAGCAGCGCTTCGGCGCTGTACAGCCACCGCTCGTAGTAGACGCTTTTCAGATAGGTGATCGGATCGACGTCTTCGGTAACGCGCCGAATTTCGTCGACGTTGAAGAGACCGGCGCCAAGCGCAGAGAAGGTGATGCCAAGGATGCGGCGTTCCCATTCGTGGTGGAAAGGTCCCGCATCATCGCTGCGGTCTACCGGCCCGAAGCCATGCATACCGCCCATATCGGCAATGCCATTCATTTATTGCCTCTCCGTTACAGCAAAGATCACGCCGGCGCCCTCGGCACGGCTGTGCCGATCATCGAGTCGCGGGTAACCGGTTCGGCGAGCTTGTCCTCGCTCCAGCCATCCGTTCCGGCCGGCTGCATCGGCAGGACGAGGTAGCGAATTTCGGCGTTGCTATCGTACACACGCACCTCGACCTCGTCGGGGACCGTCAGGCCGAATTCGGCGAGCACGCTGCGCGGCTCGATCACGATCCGTGAACGATAGGCGGGCGATTTGTACCAGGTCGGCGGCAGCCCGAGTGTCGGCCACGGGTAGCAAGAGCAAAGCGTGCAGGTCACCACGTTATGCACCGTCGGCGTGTTCTCGACGACCACCATTTCCTCGCCTTGCAATCCGCCGAAAGAAAGCTCGGCGATCGCCGCGGCGCCGTTGGCGAGGAGGCGCTGTTTGTAGGGCGGATCGATCCAGGCACGAGCCACGACCTTGGCGCCGTTGCGTGGGCCGACGCGGTGCTCGTAGTAATCCGCAAACGCTCCGACCACGTCCGGGTCGATAATCGCCTTCTCCACCAGCAGCGACTCCAGCGCCTTCACCCGCAAAGCAGGATCGGACGGCGGCTCGGTGTGATCGTGATCGGCCATGACAAACACTCTTTCGTTGGACACGTAACTCGTCGCGGCTCCAACGATCGAGAGCGGAGGCGCGAGGCCGATTGAAAATTTAGCCCATGCGACGATTTTGCAAAGTGGAATCTCGCCGGAGCGCGTGGATGTTGGCGCAAACATTGCACTGCAGCTTCGGTCCCGGTACTCCTTTCCTCGTCCTACTGGCCGTCTGAGTGAAATGATCGGAATTGTTGGCAAGCTAATCGCGCGCCGGCTGCTCACGGCCGTTCCCATACTGCTTGCGGTATCGGTGCTGTTGTTCTGCGTGCTGCGGGCGCTGCCCGTGGACCCTGCGGCAATGTCTTTGCCGCCAACCGCCACGCTTGAGGAAATCGAGGCCAAGCGCCACGAAATGGGCCTCGACCGGCCCTTGCCGGAGCAATACGCGATCTGGCTCGCAGACGCTCTGCACGGCGACTTCGGCCGCTCCATCCAGTTTCGCCGCGATTCCGGATCGCTGGTTGCAACGGCGCTGCCGGCAACCATCCAGCTCGCCGCGGCGGCCATGGTGATCGCGGCGATCTTGGGCATTGGCGGCGGGCTCCTGATGTTTCGCGTCCGCGATACGGTGCTCGAACCGCTGACCGACCTGGTCTCGATCCTGCTCCTCTCGATCCCGGAGTTTCTGTGGGGACTTATTCTGCTGTTCGTATTCGGCGTGATGCTGCACCTTTTGCCGTTCACCGGACAGGTTGCCCCGGACCTTCCGGCGCCGCGCATCACCGGATTTCTCTTGATCGACTCTTTGCTGTCGGGCCGCTTGGACATTTTTTGGAGCGCGTGTCAGCACCTCATTCTTCCCGCCGTTGCACTCGGCCTTGCGTTCTCGCCGACCATCATGCGCGTGCTGCGATCGAGTTTGTTCGACGTTTATCATGAGGACTATATCCAGCAGGCGCGGCTTCGCGGCCTGTCAGAGGGCCATATTCTCATCAAGCATGCATTCAAGAATGCGTCGCTGCCGACGCTGACGCTTGCCGGCGTTCAATTCGGAATTCTGTTCAGCGGCACGCTTTTGGTCGAAGTCATCTATTCCTATCCCGGCATGGGCAACCTGATGGTGGACGCGGTGCGCAACGCCGATCTGCCGCTGATCCAGACCATCGGACTCACGTATTGCATCGTCGTGCTGATAATCAACACCGTGGTCGACGGCCTCTATGTCGTGCTCAATCCGAAACTGCGGGTGCGCTGATGCCGAGCGCCGTTTCCCGTTCGCTTCGCTCGCCCCGGGTGCTGATTGCGCTCGGTATGATCCTTTGCATCGCTCTCTGCGCAATCTTTGCCGGCCGCATCGCGCCTAATGACCCGTCAGATCAGAATCTGCTCGCGATCCTGGCGCCGCCCGCGTGGATCAGCGGCGGCGATCCGGCCTATCCGCTCGGTACCGACAGCCTCGGCCGCTGCGTGCTCTCGCGCCTGATCTACGGCGCCCGCACCGCAATGCTGGTCGCGTTCTTCGCTTCGCTCGGCGCGATGATCATCGGATCGATCCTCGCGCACATCGCAGGATATTTCGGCGGCACCACCGACTGGATCATCGGACGCCTCGTCGATATCTGGATGTCGTTTCCTCCGGTCATTCTCTCGCTCATTCTCATGGTGGGGCTGGGTGTCGGGCTTGACCGCGTCATCCTTGCCATCATTCTGGTGGATTGGACGCGCTTCTGCCGTGTCTTGCGCAGCGAAGTGCTGATCGTCACCCGGCACGATTATGTCTCTGCCGCGCGCCTTCTTGGCTTCACCCACTGGCAGGCGATCGCCAGAGAAGTACTGCCGGCGACGCTGCCGCTCCTGATCACACTGGTCAGCCTCGAAATGGCGATCGCCGTTATTGTTGAAGCAATCCTTTCGTTTGTTGGATTGGGCGTCGGCGCCGATCAGGCCGCGTGGGGCCAGATGATCGCCGATGCGCGGCAATACGTCTATCAATCGCCGTGGAATTTGCTGCTTCCGGCAATCGCGATCTTTTTGACGGTCGCGGCTTTCAATCTGCTGGGCGACGGGCTGCGGCGCACGCTCGATGTGCGGCTTGCGGAAAGCGGACGGTAATGACCGTGTTTGCTTTGCAGGCCAAGGACATCGTCGTCAGCGCGCAGATCGATGGCCACATCGTGCCGGCAATCCGCGGACTTTCTTTTGACCTGCCGCCAAGCAAGATTCTAGGCCTTGTCGGCGAGTCCGGCGCCGGCAAATCGATGATCGGGCGTGCTATCGCCCAGCTTCTTCCATCAGGTTTTGAGATCACCGCGGGATCGCTCCTGTTCGAGGGCGAGGACCTTTTGCAAATGCCGCCCGCCCGCCGCCGCGCCCTGCTCGGCCGAGCGATTGCGTTCATTCCCCAGCAGCCGATGACGGCGCTCAATCCGGTGATGACGATCGGCGCGCAATTCGACGAGCACCTGGCGCGGCTCGGCGAGGAAGGCCGCGAAAAACGCCGCGAACGCGCGATTGCCGCCCTCACCGCGGCAAGATTGCCGCAAGCCGGCGATTTGCTGCGGCAATATCCGCATCAACTATCGGGCGGCATGTGCCAGCGTGTGTTGATTGCCTTTGCGTTTTCAAGCAATCCGCGTCTGGTCATCGCCGACGAGCCGACGACCGCGCTCGATGTCACCATTCATCCGCAAATCCTCCGGCTCGTTGCCGAGATGCAGCGGGAGCATGGCACGGCGGTCATTTTCATCACCCACGACCTGCGGCTTGCCGCCCAACTGTGCGATCAGGTGGTGGTGATGTATGCCGGCCGCGCCATCGAGAGCGGCCCGGCGCGGTCGATCCTGTCGAAGCCGGCGCACCCCTATACGCGCTGTTTGCAGCTCGCCAACCCGTCGCTGCGCGAAGAGCGGCAGGCGCTCTACGTGATGCCGGACCAGATGCCGAGTTTGCGCCAGCTCAAAGGCATGACCGGATGTCATTTCGCGCCGCGCTGTCCGCTTGTCACCGCGGAATGCCGCCAGGCCGAGCCGCCGAATGTGGCGGTCGCGGCCGACCATAACGTCGCCTGCATTCACGCCGCCGGTGTGCCGAACATTGAAACCACCGAAGAAGCGCCGGCAGCCCCGAAAACGTCCGCCCACATCGTCCTGCAGGTCGAAAAGCTGCAGAAGCACTACAGCATTGGCGGCGGGCTGTTCGGCGGCGCGCAAAAGTTCGAGGCGGTGAAGGAAGCGTCCTTCAGCATCGCCGAGAATGAGTTCGTCGCACTCGTCGGCCAAAGCGGCAGCGGCAAGAGCACCATTGCCAAGCTCCTCGTCGGGCTCGAGCAGCCGACCGGCGGACAGATTTTGCTCAATGGCGATGACCTTACCGATCGCTCGGAACGCACCCGGGCGCGCCGCGCCGTGCGCCTGCAAATGGTTTTCCAGGATCCGCAATCCGCGCTCAATCCGCGGCGGCGCATCGCCAGCATTGTCACGCAAGCGATGGAGGCCGGCAGCCGCCATGCAAGCTGGGACAAGCGCCTTGCACGGACCAGAGAACTCCTGGCCGAGGTTGGTCTGTCGACCGACATCGGCCCGCGATTGCCCGGTCAATTGTCAGGCGGGCAGCGCCAGCGCGTCAACATCGCGCGCGCGTTGTGCAACATTCCAAAGATTCTGGTCGCCGATGAGATCGTTTCCGGGCTCGACGTTTCGATCCAGGCGCAGCTTCTGGCCTTGCTGGCGCGGCTGCGCGCGGAACTCGGTTTCGGCATGCTGTTTATCTCGCACGATCTTTCGGTTGTCCGTCATCTGTGCTCCCGCGTCCTGGTGATGTATCGCGGCGAAATTGTCGAACAGGGCCCAACCGACGCGGTATTCTCAAACCCGCAGCATCCGCATACCCGCGCGCTGGTTTCGTCGGTGCCGCCGGACGATCCATTAGCGGCCTGGCCCGCACTGAGCCCGGTAGCAGCGAATGGCGGAGAGCCGGTTTCGGCGTGATGTTTGGAGGCGATGTATGCCCGCGGCGAATGAAGTTCTTGCGGTCGAATTTGACCATTACGGCGGTCCCGAGGTTCTGCAGCTCCGCCGCATCGCGCCGCCGCAGCCGGCGCCGAACGAGGTTTTGATCCAAGTCCACGCCGCGAGCATGAACCCGGTCGACTGGAAAGTGCGCTCGGGCATGCTGCAAAAGTTTTTCCCGGTAACCTTCCCGGCGATCACCGGGCGCGATGGCGCGGGAGAAGTGATCGCTGTGGGCAGCGGATGCCGATGCATCGCTGCTGGGCAAGCGGGTGTGCTTTCTGGCGTCACGCGGCGTCGGCACGTGGAGTCAGAAAATCGCTCTGGCGGCATCGTTGGCGGTGCCGTTTCCCGCAACGATCTCTTATGAGGACGCGGCCGCATTGCCGCTCGCGGGCATCAGTGCCTGGATCGGCATGGTGCAGACGGGAAACGTCAAAGCGGGAATGCGGGTTTTGATTCACGCCGCCGCCGGCGGAGTTGGCGGTATGGCCGTGCAGATCGCGCGCTTGCGCGGCGCGACCGTGATCGCGACCTGCTCCGAGCGCAACGTCGATTTCGTCCGCGCACTCGGAGCGCAGGAGGTCATCGCCTACGACAAGACTCGCGTTCGAGGACCATGTGCGCGACGTCGATCTCGTTTTCGACGTTATCGGCGGCGACGTGCACCGCCGCAGCTATCAAACCCTCAAGCGCGGCGGCATGATTGTCGCTCTCGCGGCGGCGCCAATCGAGGACCAAAGCGCGCGCTATGGCGTCAAGCTCGCGGTGCCGCAGGTCCTGTCCGACCCGGCCGCGCTCGCCGAAGTCGTCGCGCTTGTTGCGGCCGGAAAGCTCAAACCGTCCGTCGAGCAGGTGCTGCCGCTGTCGGATTTTGCCAAGGCGCACCAAATGTCGGAAACCGGCCATGCGCGCGGCAAAACCGTTTTGACGCTGATCGACTAGTTCGTTCGCGCACCCGCTTCGCGCAATAGCAACGGAAACTCATTCGCCTCAGGTCGAGACGTGCTGTGCTCTCAGCGAATCTTACGTTTGCCGAAAGTCGGCTGGACCTCTGGTATCGGCGGCATCTGCCAGGTACCGACGACCGGCATGCTGGTATCGCGGTTGATGATAACCTCAAGCACGGTCGGAACGTTGGAGCGGATCGCTTCGCGATAAGCGTCGCCGAATTGGTCGGGATGTTCGATGCGGATGCCGCGTCCGCCCATGGCCTCGGTCATCTTGGCGAAATCCGGATTCCATAATTGTCCGGTCCGTTCGTTCACGAAGCTCGTGCCGATTTCGCGACCATCGTGATAGAAGCGCTGCAGGTCGCGGATGGTGCCGATGGCATAATTATTCTGCAGCACCCAGACGGCGGGCAAATTGTGTTCGACGGCCGTGGCCACGACATGCGGCATCATCATGAACCCGCCGTCGCCGCACAACGTCACGCAGGGTGAATTGGGCCGCGCCAGTCTTGCGCCCAAGACGCCGGCCACGCCGAAACCCATGGCTGCAAAGCCGCCCGCGGTCAGGTGGTTGCCGGGAATGCGCGGCTTCCAATATTGCTCCGACCAGACTTGGCAGTTGCCGACATCGTCGACCATCACCGTCTCCGGCGGAGAGATCTTGTTCATCTCCGCCAGCATGCGTCGCGGCTCGATCGGCACTTCATTCGAGCGTTCGAAGGGCTCGCAGTAATTGCGCCAATCCATGCGCCAGGCTTCGATCTCCTTGTGCCACGCGTTGCCATAGGCCAGACGCATTCCCTTGGCCCGCGCGATCCGCGCCGCTTGGGCGAGAAAGGCTTTGGCGTCACCGACCATGCCGATCTCGACTGGATAGTTGCGCCCGATCTCGTCCGGATCGATGTCGACCTGGATAAGACGCGTCGGCGGAATGTTGTAGACATAGCCGGGAAGCCAGGAGCCGGTGTGCAGATCATTAAAGCGCGCGCCGACCGCGAGGATCACGTCGGCATTACGCACGGCTTCGGTCGCCGGATATTCGCCCCAGACGCCGGCAACGCCGACGTTGAGCCGATGGTCGAACGGCAGCGCGCCTTTGCCCACGAAGGACGTGTAAACGGGGATCTCGAGTTGCTCGGCAAGTGCTTTCAACTCCTCATAGGCGCGGGCGACCCGCACGCCGCCACCCGCGAGAAGGAGCGGCCGCTGGGCGTTGACCAGGAGATTAAGCGCCTTCTCGACCGTTTCATCGGCAACTGTGGTGCGCCAGTTGAGCGGTTGTCCATGCGCCGCCGGATCCGGCGTCGAGACCGGCGCGGTTCTCATATAAAGATCGTAAGGCATGTCGAAATGCACCGGTCCCGGCCGACCGGTGCGCATCATCGTGAAGGCATCGGGCAGCGCTTTGACCAGGTCCTCGACCTTGCGGATGCGCCATGACTTTTTGACGATCGGCGTGAACATCGACGACATGTCGCCGTGGTAGCGGTAATCGTCCTGCAAGGCGCCGGTATTGAACTGAGTGGTCGGCACCTGTCCGGTAATGACAAAGAAAGCGGAGCCGTCATAGTAGGCATTGGCGACCGCGATCATCATGTTCATCGGTCCGGGACCGGTCGAGGCGTAGATGGCGAGCGGTTCGCCCGTGAGGCGGTAGTAGACGTCCGCCATGAAGCCTGCGGATTGCTCAATGCGCGGCTGGATGTGACGGATGCGGTTGGTGTGTTTGAAGATGCCGTCGAGCAGGCCGATGGCGCCGTGCCCGGCATAGCCGAGAATGTACGGAACTTTCTCCTTGACCAAATACTCGGCGATAATATCGGCGCCGCGAATTTCGTTGGGGGTTGCGGTGTAGGTCGAGCTTGCCTGCGACGGCGTCGGCGCCTGCGTTGTTCCGCGCATATCGCTGAACCGCCCGCTGTAGTTTGAGCCGCGCGCCTGTGACCCATAACGGGATTGATCAGATGACGTAGACCCGTAGGTGTCGTACGAGCCGGACCGCTCTTGCATCGGTCGCCCTCCCTGAAAATGAGTTTTCTTGACGCGGATTCGTCATCCGTCTGGCGCTTGATCGTAAGAGTAGCACATGTATCGGCGTTTCGCCGCCAAAAAGGCTGGGGCCAACATCCGGACGGATCATGAAATTGCATCTTGTCAGTCCCGGATACTTGGTATCGGATGGAATCATAATCCTCCGGAAGCGGCGCGCACGGGTGGGTTCAGTCGTGAGGACAACTTCATGAAAATCGAGATCGAATATTGCGGTCGATGAGGCTATGAACCGCGCGCCCGTGAGGCGCGGGAACTGATCCTTAAACTGCGACCCTCGGCACAAATAAGCCTTCAGCGGTCAGGTGGCGGCGTCTTCGAAATTCGAATTGACGGCGAACTCGCGTTCTCAAAGAAAGCGACCGGTCGTTTTCCGACGAGCCAGGACATAGCTGACTGTCTCACCTGAAAGTCAGCGACAGGCGCCGTGTGTGTCAGTGCCCTAATTCGTGCGCACGCCGGCTTCGCGCAGCAGCGGCAGAACCGCGTCGATGAAATACGGCAATTCGTTCTTGAAATTCACGAACGAGACTGTTGCTCCGGCAAAGCCGGCTTCGCTGATCTTGACAAGTTCGCCGGCGATATGCGCCGGCGTGCCGACCAGCGGATAGGTGCCGGCGCCGGCGGCGAACCGTTTGCGGTGCAGGCGATAGGCCTCCTCCTCGTGCGAACCGGAGAATTTTTGCTTTTGCCCGGTGTAGAAATCGACGCTTGCCGTGTCGGCCATCGTCACCGCGTAATACTCATAATAGTCTTCCGCTTCGGTCTGCGTTGGCCGGCACACCACGTGGCAGGTCGTGTAGACGCCGATGTTGCGGCCTTCGGCCGCCGCCCGCTGGTTCATCTCCGCAACGTGGGCGCGGCCTTTTTCGATATCGACAAATGTCGTCAGCAAAAAATCCGCGGCCTTGGCGGCGAAGTCACGCCCCGGCGGCGAGAACGCGGCATTAAGCGTAATCGGCCGCGGCGACTGCAACGGGCGCGGCTTACCGGACACATTTTTGAGCTGGTAGTATTTCCCGTCGTGGTCGAAAGGTTCGGTCGCGGTGTAGATGCGATTGATGATGTCGAACCATTCCAAGCCCTGCTCGTAGCGGTCCTCGATCAGCTTTAGACCGAACAACGCAAACTCTTCGGGATTCCAGCCGCAGACGATGTTTAGGCCGGCGCGGCCGTTGGAAACGTGGTCGAGCGTCGCAAGCGCCTTGGCGGCGTAAACCGGATGCAGCATCGGGACGTGGACAGTCGCCAGCACGCCGGTCCGCCGGGTGACCCCGGCAAGGCCAGTCGCATGAGATAGCGTCTCGAACGACCACTCGCGGCTGTTCATCTCGCCGCCAAAACCCTTCCAGCGGGCAATTGGCAGCAGGAACTCGAAGCCCGCCCGGTCGGCAAGCTGGGCGACCTCCACGGTCTCGCTCCACAGCGCCGGCCAGCGCTCGGGCACGCGCGTGAGCGTCAGGCCGCCGTCGGAATTCATCGAGAAGACGCCGAGCTTGAGCCGGTTTGGGCCGTGCATCGGATGAGGAGGAACTGCGACCATGACGATAAATCCGATGCTAACCACCTGGGCGGAGTAAGGCGGGCGCCGAAAGGTTAAGCGGCCCCGCTCGCTCGGGGTCAAGAGCGCCAGCCGCATACCCGTAAGCCATTGGCGACAAGGCCGATTCGGCGAATTCGGCTGCTTTCACGATGCGCAGCAGAAAGCTCAGGCGTTATGCATAATCCGGGCGTCTACCGCGGAAATCGATTTTCGGCTTTTCGTGCAATGACTTGGACTTATCAACATGTTGTGGGCCGACTCGACCGCCCAGGAAGTGGACACATTACAAAATGGCCATATTTTGCCACACTGGGCCGTTAGGGTTACTCCGGTCGGGGGTGGGGTGAGCGTAAGTCAGCGTTAACCCTTCCCAAATTAACACTGCGTTAGTGCTGTTCGCCGCGGCTCCGCGGCGTTTGGCGCTAAGTAGCGTGTCAACGTGGGGACGCTGGTGCTCGGTGCAGGGGTGCGCCTAAGCTGCCGTACCGTCGGGACGCGCACCTTTTATTCGTGCGGTCTCGCGGCTCTTCTCCTCCTCATCGGATCTCGCGGGCTGCAAAACGCGATTGCCGAGGGCGACACGCGCACCATCTCGCTGCACCACACCCATACCAACGAAGACATCACCATCACCTTCAAGCGTGAGGGCCGTTACGACGAGGCGGCGCTCGACAAGCTCAACTGGTTCCTGCGCGACTGGCGCCGCGAGCAGCAGATCCGGATGGATCCGCACCTCATCGATCTGGTTTGGGAGGTGCAGCGGGAGACCGGATCGAAGGAGCCGATCTGGGTGGTCTGTGGCTACCGCTCGCCCGAGACCAACGCCATGCTCCGCCGCCGCAGCGATGGCGTGGCGAAATACAGCCAGCACATGCTCGGCCACGCCATGGACTTCTACATTCCGGGCGTACCGCTGGGACAGCTTCGCGTCATTGGTTTGCGCCTGCAGCGGGGCGGTGTCGGCTTTTATCCCACGTCCGGCTCCCCGTTCGTGCATATGGACACCGGCGGCGTGCGGCACTGGCCGCGCATGACGCGCGAACAGCTGGTCCGGGTCTTCCCCGACGGCCGCACCGTCCACATCCCGACCGACGGCCGACCGCTGCCGGGATACGAGTTGGCGTTGGCCGATCTCAGAAAGCGCGGCGACAATCCATCGGAAATGTCGATCGAAGCCGCACGTAGTGCCGGGGTGCAAGTCGCGGACGCGGGCATGGCCAGCCGCATCGTCAGCCCGTTCAAGAAATTTTTCGGCTTAGGGCGTGACGACGAAGACGATGATGCCGGCGGGAGTGCTCCCGCGGTCATGGCGTCGAGCGAGCCAGCGCCCAATGCCGAGCCGCTGCGCGTACGGGCCAAGGCCGCGGTAGTCGCCGCCATCGATCGCGCCGAGGACAAAGTCGCCGCGCAGAAGGTAAAATTCATTCAGGTGGCGTCACGCGCCGAAGAGAAGCTCGCCGCCGACAAGACCAAGATCGCCCGGGCCGCTTCGAAGGTGCACGTCATTTCGCGCGCTGAAGCAGCGCCGGCCGTGCTCACGCCGAGCCAAATCATTATCGCCCGCGGATTCTGGCAGGGCCTGCCGGACGGCATGGCCGCCGCTCGCCCGGCGGCCTTGAACCCACTGGCCGCCTTGCCGCGCGGTACGATTTCTGAACCAGAAACGACCGGTGCTGTCGGCTCGTTCGTCGCGGAAAGCGCCCCGCGCGCCGGCGCACTCGCTTACGCCGAGCCGGCGGCGCAGGAAGCGCCTCTAAATGGCGTAACGGTTTCGGCTGCGGTAGATGTGGCAACGCCGCACGTCACAGTGACAAATGCAGTCGCCGTGCAAACTGGAAATAACGTGATGACCGTCGCGGTGAAACGCGTGAACGGCCGGCCGGCCTCCGCGATCCTCACCGTGGCCAACAAGATGTCGGCATTGCTTGGCGATAGCGAGCGCCTGAACGATCCCTGGCTGCGGGCCATCGTTCTGTCGCCGAGCGTGACACGATTCCTGAGCGTCACCACCTTGGGCGTACACGACTTCCGCTTCCTCGCGGCACTGATCGCAAAGCCGGCCAATTCTGTGATGATAACCTTCGCCGGCGAGCCGCAGCCCGGACTGGCGCAGGATCATTTCAGCGGCAATGCAATCGTGTTCGTGTCGACTGTGACCTATCCGATACAGACCGCAGATCTGCGGTAGTCGGGCCGTCACTCCAAGCTCAGCGAAGTAAGCCAGCAATCCGCGCGGCGAACTACCGGTTTGTTCATTACCGACCGCGGGGCGCTACTCCAGCATGCCGAGCGCGTGCAGGTAGGTCTCCAGGATCGCCTCCTGCTCCTTGCGTTCATTGACGTCCAGCTTGCGCAATCGCACGACGGTACGCATCGCTTTGACGTCAAAGCCGTTGGCCTTGGCTTCGGCATAGACGTCGCGCACGTCGTCGGCGAGCGCTTTCTTTTCCTCTTCAAGGCGCTCGACGCGTTCGACAAATGCCTTGAGGTGATCCTTGGCGAAACGGTGTGCGGTTTGCGCGTCGGTGGCTGCGGCGGCGGTGGACATTGGGTACTCCTGCCAAAAAGTGTTGGCCGGCAGCTTTCAAAACTGAACGCGCCGCGGTCAAGCTGCGTTCGCGCTCATCCACACATTGCACAGGATATCGCCGCCGAACACTTCGCCTCAGTGCTTTTGGCTTGCTTTTTCGAATGCCGCTTTTTGGCTCGCGGATGCTTCGTTCTGATATTTTGCCCGCCATTGATCGTACGGCATGCCGTAGACGATCTCGCGGCTTTCGTCTTTCGTCATCGGCACGCCTTTTTCGTCGGCGGCATCCTTCATCCAGTTCGAAAGACAGTTGCGGCAAAAACCGGCCAGATTCATCAGATCGATGTTCTGCACGTCGGTGCGTGAGCGCAGGTGCTCGACCAGGCGCCGATAAACGGCAGCTTCGAGTTCCACGCGGCTTTTCTCGTCGGTAGCCATCTTCTCCTCCGCGGTTTAGTTATGACAAAGATAGAGGTCGCACCGGCCGCTTTCCATACTGGTTCCCGGGGTAGTCATGGATAAGACGAGCGCGGCCGCGCGCGAACTGCTCGAATCGATGTTCCAAAAGGCGGTCCAGCGCCGCCCATCCGTCGAGTGCGCTGCCGCCGCATCTGCCCGAGCCGCCATCGCGCGGGCGTCTTGTCATCCTCGCCGCTGGCAAGGCGGCCGGGTCGATGACCCAAGTCGCGGAACAGCGATACGCCGAACTGCCTCAGAACCGAATCGCCGGGCTCGGCATAACCCGCCACGGTTACGGACGACCGACGAAGCGCATCCCGGTCATCGAAGCCGGTCATCCCGTCCCGGACAAGATCGGCGTCTCGGGTACCAAACGCGTGTTGGCCTTGGCTGACGCGCTGGATGCCAACGATCTTGTGCTCGTCTTGCTCTCCGGCGGCGCATCGGCAAACTGGATCGCACCCGCTCCCGGCCTCGCCCTCGAGGAGAAGCAGGCGGTCACGCGCACGCTCCTCAAGAGCGGCGCCAATATTGGCGAGATGAACGCAGTGCGAAAGCACCTGTCGCGCATTAAGGGCGGCCGCCTCACTAAGCGCGCTCATCCGGCCAAAGTCGTGACGCTGGCGATTTCTGACGTGCCGGGCGACGATCCGGCGGTGATCGGCTCCGGACCGACAGTCCCCGACCCGACCACGCTTGCGGACGCGAGGGACATCGTCAGCCGCTATCGCCTGAAACTGCCTGACGCCATCACGCGGGCGCTCCATGATCCCGGCAACGAAACACCCAAACCGGGCGACCACGTCTTCAGCGGATCGAACTACCGGATCGTGGCGCGACCGGCTGACGCGTTGCGCGCCGCCGCCGAATGCGCCGGCGCCGCCGGATACGAATGTGTCATGCTCGGCGATCGTTTGCAGGGCGAGGCGCGAGACGTTGCTGCCGAACACGCCCGGCTCGCGCTGGAGGCTCGCGCGCAAAATCGCCGCGCCGCCATTCTGTCCGGCGGCGAGCTTACCGTAACGTTGCGCGGCAACGGTCGGGGTGGCCCTAACCAGGAATACGCACTAGCGCTCGCCATAGGCCTTGACGGCGCCCCCGGCATCGCAGCGCTCGCCGCCGATACCGACGGCACGGACGGCGGCGGCGGCCGACCCGACGATCCGGCTGGCGCCTTCGTCGATCCGACCACGCTTGAGCGGGCACGGCGGGCTGGCCTCGATCCTGCCGCCTTTCTTGCGGACAACAATTCCACAGGGTTTTTCAATGGTATCGGCGATTTGTTCCGGCCCGGTCCGACGTTCACGAACGTCACCGACTTTCGGGCCATCATTGTTGACAGCCATTGAGCCTTGACCGGATTCTGAACCGGAAATGAGCGACGCGATTTACATAAAAACTGGGGCGGGCGCAGTTACCGCAAGCGTGCTGACCTTGCTGGGGCTGATTGCCCTGGCGACGCCGGCCGCTGCCGATTTCCGGCTGTGCAACAACACCGCAAGCCGGGTGGGCGTCGCCGTCGGCTACAAAGACGCCGACGGCTGGACGACGGAAGGCTGGTGGAATCTGCCCTCGCGCTCGTGCGAGACCGTGCTCAAGGGCAATCTCGTCGCGCGTTTTTATTACGTCTATGCCATTGATTACGATCATGGCGGGGAGTGGATGGGACAAGCCTTCATGTGCACCCGCGACAAGGAGTTCACGATTCGCGGCATCGGCGACTGTCTGGCGCGCGGCTTTGACCGAACCGGGTTTTTCGAAGTGGATACCGGCGAGCAGCGGGCCTGGACGGTGCAACTGACCGAATCGAGCGAACAGGCGCCGCAACATCCGCTGCTGCCGGGGAATCCGTTGACGCCGATCCAGTCGTCTCCGCCTGCCGGCGCCCGGGTGGCACCCCCAGCCGCTACACCCGGCACCCGTCAGGGGCCCGGCGCGCCGACGCTGCTCACTCCGCCCGCAGGCCAGGCGCGATGAGACGCCAGCGGCGCACCAAACTGGTGGCGACGCTTGGACCAGCTTCTTCGAGCCGTACCGTCATCAGCCGATTGTTCGAAGCCGGCGCCGATGTATTCCGCATCAACATGAGTCACACCGCGCCCGACAAGATGCGGGAGCTGGTTGAGACGATCCGCACCGTTGAAGCCGATTATAGCCGGCCGATCGGCATCCTTGTCGATTTGCAGGGACCGAAGCTGCGGGTCGGCAGTTTCACGAACGACTGGGCGGTGATCGAACGCGACCGGGACTTCATCCTCGACGCCGACCCGGCCCCGGGCGACTCGGCGCGCGTATATCTTCCGCATCCGGAAATCTTCGCCGCGATCAAACCGGGCGATGCACTGCTGATCGACGACGGCAAATTGCGCCTGACGGTGACCGAAGCTCAGCCGGAGCGGATTGTCGCGCGCGTGCAGGTCGGCGGCAAAGTGTCGAACCGCAAGGGCGTGAGCCTGCCCCAGACTGTCGTGCCGGTTGCAGCGCTCACGGCGAAGGATCTGGCCGACCTCGAAGCCGCGCTCGACGCCGGCATCGACTGGGTGGCGCTGTCGTTCATCCAGCGCCCGGAGGACGTGGCGGAAGCGAAGAAGATCACCCGCGGGCGCGCGGCGGTGATGGCCAAGATTGAAAAGCCCCAGGCCGTAGCGCGGCTCAATGACATTCTCGATCTCGCGGATGGATTGATGGTCGCGCGCGGCGACCTCGGTGTCGAGATGCCGCTTGAAAAGGTTCCCGGCGTGCAAAAGGAAATGACTCGCGCCTGCCGGCAGGCCGGAAAGCCGGTGATTGTCGCTACGCAGATGCTTGAATCGATGATCGCGAGCCCGGTGCCGACGCGTGCGGAAGTCTCGGACGTTGCCACCGCGATTTTCGATGGCGCCGATGCGGTGATGCTGTCGGCGGAATCGGCGTCCGGCCAATATCCGGTCGACGCAGTCGCCACCATGAACCGGATCGCCGAGGAGGTTGAGAACGATCCGATTTATCTGCCGGCGCTCCACGTTCTGCGTACCGAGCCCGAAGCGACCGGCGCCGACGCCATTGCCGCAGCGGCAAGGCAGGTTGCCGAGACGCTCGATCTTTCGGCCATCGTCTGCTGGACCAGTTCCGGCGCCACCGGAATGCGCGTCTCTCGCGAACGACCGAAGCCGCTGATCGTTGCCATTTCGCCGATCACGGCCACCGGGCGAAAGCTGTCGTTGGTTTGGGGTGTTCACTGCGTTGTTGCCGAGGACGCCCGCGATCAGGACGATATGGTGGAGCGTGCCTGTCAGATCGCGTTCGCGGAAGGCTTCGCCAGGGCCGGGCAGCGTGTCATCATCGTCGCCGGCGTACCGCTCGGCACGCCCGGCACGACCAACATGATTAGGGTTGCCTTCGTCGGCGGACGTGCCACAAGCGACATCTGATTTTCGAGGAGTGAGCAGCGACGGGACGGTCGCTCTAGTTCGCGAGCGCGCTCGTTGCGGCTCGCTGCTCCACTGAGCGGCTAAGCTCCTCAACGGCAGCCGCGACGCGGTCGGCCGCGGCGTGGTGCAGCATGTGCCCAAAACCCGGCACCACCTCGACCTTTACCATCGGCGTCGCGGCGGCAAGTTTCATCGAATGGTGCTCCGGCGACACCAGCGGATCACGGTCGCCGCAAAGTGCAATCGTCGGAGTTGCCAGGTTGTCATAACGGCTCGCCTGCTGCGCGAGAAAATCGTCGAGGCAGCCAATATCCGCCCAATTGGCCAACAGCGTCGGCGGCCTTAAGACCAGCATCGCCGCGGTGCGCTTCACGTAACGATGCGGCAGCGACTGCGGCAAGAACGCAGTCCGGGAACCCGGGCGGATCAATATCGCACCAAACGGCAGCGCCAGCGTATGAGCGAACAGCCATCCAATCGGTGTTGCCAGCATGCGCGTTGATTTTAGTCATGCGCCACAGCCCCGGATGCGTGGGCGCCGCGACGAGCACGAGCCCGGCTGCGCGTTCGGGAAAATCGAGTGCGAAGGTAAGCGCGAGCGTACCACCCCAGGAATGGCCGACGATGATGGCGCGGGCGACACCGAGTTTATCGAGCACATCACGCAAAACTGACGCCTGATAGGCGGGAGAGCTGCCGTCGCCGCGTCTGCGGGCGCTGAAACCAAAGCCCGGCCGGTCGATGAGAATGACGCGGTGACGTGCGGCAAGCCGTTCGCCGAGCGCAAGATTCATATCCTGGAGATTGGCGCCGGCGCCATGCAGAAGAACGACCGGAGGCGCTTCGTGGCTGCCGTCTCCGAGTTCGATCAGGTGCTGACGAAAGCCGTCGACTTCGATGAAGCGGCCGGGCGGCACATGCGCCCGCTCGATCAGACGCGTTCCGATAAAGGTGATGACGGCGCCGGCGCACAGGACGACAACGACGATCGTGATCGTGGTCATAAGTTTCGCGCGACCCTGACGCTAATGACGGTACCGCGCGTCCCGGCGCCAGCGGAACCGCTGGGAAGCCGCAATTGTTGGGCGCCGATTACGAGAAAATCATGGCGGCGGCAGCTCCGCGACGGCTCAGAGCGCTTGGCCCTTCAGCCAGCTGCTGCCCCGTGCGTAAAGCTTTTCCAGTTCGGGACCTTCAATCCCCGGCATGTCCGGCTTCACCTTGTAGCCGATCTTGCTCTGCAGATAGGCAAGGTGACGATAGCCCTCCGGGAAGCTTTCGAGCAAATCCCGATCGAGGACGAGCTTGGCCGAAGGATCGACCGGATCGAGCCGGTCCTTTTCGTAGATCGGCTGGCGCAACACCAGGCCCCAGCGGCCGCCGCGCTTTTCAAAGAAGTCGTAGAAGCGCCCGGTACACACAACGTCGCAGATCACACCCTCGACTGGCGCCCGCTGCGAAATCGTCATCTTGGTTTGCGCAACCGCACGATCGCCAACAACCTCAATCGCGCTACCGCCAAGGAAGTGCAGGATACGTACGCCGCGCGCCCAACCTTCGTCGTTGACCTTGATGAATTCCTCGTAGCCGCCCTGAAACCAGGTCGCCATCATGCGGCCCTCGGCGTGCCAGACGGTGCGGAAACGGTCCCACAGGCGCGCATCGCGCCATACCGCCCAACACTCAACCAGCTCACGGATAATGACTTTGTCCGCAGCGACATCACTCATGGCATTCCCCGGCGTCGTCACCGGCGCGACATGCGCAAGCCCGATGGTCCATCAGTTTGGACAGAAAGAGGAGATAGAGTGCCGGGTCAAGGGTACACCGCCGAAGTCCCGCGAAAACCGCAAAGCTGACGGTTAGAGATCCCGCCCCTCGACTTTCTCGCGCAGCGTCTTCACCACGTCGGGAGCGTGCTCGAGGTGAGGGTCAACCGCGAGCGCTCGGCGGTACGCTTCGAGGGCATGCTTGTCGTCACCGATCTCTTGCAAGATGAGACCCAGACCGGACAGCGCCCCGAAATGCCGCGGTTCGCGTAGCAACACTTCGCGAATATCAGCGACCGAGTGCCCGTACTCCTTCATCAAGTAGTAGACCGTGGCGCGCCGATTCCAAGCCTCCACATAGTCCGGCTTAAGCGTAATGACGGCGTCCAGTAACTTGATCGCGAGGTCGTAGTCCTTCTCGTCGGTCGCCGCCTTTACGCGCGCCATGAGCAAATTGCAGGTGTCGCTACCTGACACCATCCACAGCGCCCAGATGCGATCTTCGATCGCCTTGGCGCTCTCGGCGTCAGGCGCGATCTTCAAGCCGGCGAACAGCGTATCAAGATTGTAAGTCTTGTCGCCCCGTCCGGGCCGCGGCAGATCGTCCGGCGGCGCTACCCAGTCAGGCGCCGGAGTGCCTTCGGGTTTACTTTGCGCCAGTGCCGGCTTCACGAGCACACCGGGCCCGAGAAGTATCGTGCCGAGAACAAGTGCGGAAAGGAATTGCGACACCATGACAAACAAATCTAGTCGCCGCGCGTGGCGCAGCAAGCCCGAAAATTGGTCAAAGTCGCGTGAAGGATAAGGCAGCCTTAGCGGCGCGGCTTCAGCCTTGGCGGGCTTTAAATCGCCGCTGCGTCTTATTGATGACGTAAACGCGCCCTTTGCGGCGGACGATGCGGTTGTCGCGGTGGCGGCCCCGCAGTGATTTCAATGAATTACGGACTTTCATAACCGATATCCCGATCTTTGCGGGTTTGCTTAAGGAGGGTCCGCCGCCTTGTCAATGATGCCAAAATCGATGATGCCAAGGGTTTGTCGGCCCGGCCTATACCGACGCCAACCGCGTTCTTTCGCGCGCTGTAGGCAGGTCGCGTCCAGCGACCTGCCCTTAACCGCTGAAAAGCCGGTCGCGGGGTCAATCGGCAAAAAGCGGCATTGTCCGCGCCTGTGTAACTTTACTCGGCAGCGATCCGCGGCGCCGGACGAAGCGATTGCGCGGCCGCGAGCGCCTGGTCGAGATCAGCCAGAATGTCGTCAATGTGCTCGATGCCGACCGACAGCCTGATCATCTCCGGCCGCACCCCCGCCTTCTCTTGTTCCTCCGCCGACATTTGCCGATGCGTCGTCGACGCGGGATGGCAGGCGAGCGACTTGGCATCACCCATATTGACCAGCCGTTTGAACAGCTTGAGCGCGTCGTAGAACGCTTTTCCCGCCTCAAGGCCTCCGGCAACACCGAAGGTCAGGAGCGAGCACGCGCGTCCGCCGAAATATTTTTGTGCCAGTGCGTGATACGGACTTTCCGGAAAGCCGGCGTAGTTGATCCAGGCGACGCGAGGGTCGTCGCGCAGAAATTCAGCGACGCGGCGCGCATTTTCGACGTGGCGCTCGACGCGCAGCGCGACAGTCTCGATCCCCTGCAGCAGCAGGAAAGCCGATAGCGGCGCGAGCACCGCGCCCGTTGTCCGCAGATAGACGCTACGGCACCGCGCGATATAGGCGGCGTTTCCGAAGTGCTCGGAATAGACGAGACCGTGATAGGAACGGTCCGGCTCATTGAACATCGGAAAGCGGTCGGCATGCGCCCGCCAGGGGAAGCGGCCCGAATTGACGATGGCCCCGCCCAGCGTGGTGCCGTGGCCTCCCAAAAACTTTGTCAGTGAATGAACGACAATGTCGGCGCCGTAGTCGATAGGGCGAAGCAGGATCGGCGTCGCTACGGTGTTATCGACCACGAGTGGAATGCCGTACCGTGCCGCGACCTTGGCCAGCGCTTCAATGTCGCAGATGTTTCCGGCCGGATTGCCAATGCTTTCGCAGAAGATCGCGCGGGTTTTTTCATCAACCAGCCGCTCGATCGCTTCAGCCTGATCGGACTCGGCAAAGCGGACGTTGATGCCCTGCCCCGGCAGCATGTGCGCGAACAGCGTATGCGTCGTGCCGTAAAGCTGCGGAACCGAGACGATGTTGCTGCCGATCTCAGCGAGATTGAGCACAGCATAGTTCAGCGCCGCTTGCCCCGAGCTGACGCACAAAGCCTCGAGGCCGCCTTCGAGTTCGGCTATGCGGCGTTCGAGTACCGCGGTGGTCGGATTACTGATGCGGCTGTAGCGGTGCCCGGGCACTTCAAGATTGAACAGGGCGGCGCCGTGATCGGCACTTTCAAATTCGTAAGCTACCGTCTGATAGATGGGTACCGCGACGGCCCTGGTTGTCGGCTCGGTGTCGTAACCGCCGTGAACAGCAACCGTATCGCTTTTCATAACTTCCCGCCGCGTCGCGTCTTCCAACCCGCTCCGACTCTATCTTCTTTTAATTTTTTATGCGTGGCGGATGAGGGAAACAACTTAACTGCGTTAGATTGGAAATAACAACCTTAACGAACTACCTCTCTCGACATTCGCGCGGCGGCGGGGACGATAAAATTTTATCAGGCGCCGAGCGGCTGTATTCAAAAGGATCCCAGTCATCGCGACGACGGCGGTTGCGGCGCGATAACGCGCAGACATTTTTGGCTTGACGGGATAGTAAGCATTTGCTTACCGTTAGTCATGACTTACGATACAGCGTTGGCTGCACTGGCCGATCCGACGCGCCGGCAAGTCTTTGAGAGTTTGAATTCGGGACCGAAAGCTGTTGGGACTATAGCCCGCGGCCTGCCGGTCAGCCGACCGGCCGTATCGCAACATTTGCGCGTTTTGAAGGACGCCGGTCTTGTCGCAGATCGCCCAGAGGGCACGCGGCGAGTTTACTACATCGACCCCCATGGCCTGGGCACCATACGCAAGTGGCTGGACCAGTTCTGGGACGTTGCGCTGCAAGCCTATGCCGATGAGGTCAAGCAATCGGAGAGTAAACGGCGATGAACCAGACAGTAGTGCCAGCCGCGGTCCGCAAGAGCGTCCGGGTCGACGCGCCGCCGCAACGTGCTTTCGAGGTTTTCACCGCCGGCATCGGCCGCTGGTGGCCCAAGACCCATCACATCGGCACCTCCGATCTCGACAAGCAGGTCATCGAGCCCCGAAGCGGCGGGCGCTGGTTCGAGCGCGGCGTCGATGGCGCCGAATGCGAGATCGGCAAAGTGCTGGTCTGGGATCCGCCATCGCGGCTGGTGCTGAGCTGGCAGCTGACGCCGGACTGGAAGTTCGATCGCCGACTTGATCACCGAAGTGGAAGTGCGGTTCTTGCCGGACGGAGCGGACGCCACGCGCGTCGAACTTGAACATCGCAATCTGGAACGCTTCGGCAGCCGCGCCGACGCTTTCCGCCAGCAGATCGATTCCCCGGAGGGATGGGGCGGCCTGCTGCAACTTTTTGCTCAAGCGGCCAGACAATAACAGGAGCGAACGATGTCACAGTTTGTCGTCTACAGCGTGCCGGGAAGCCCGTACGGAAGAGCCGTGCTCGCGACTTTCGGCGAAAAAGGCGCCGGCTATCGATTTGAAACTGTCTCCGGCTCGCGCAGCGAACCGCACATTTCCCGGCATCCGTTCGGCCGCGTGCCTGTGCTCGAACACGACGGCTTCATGCTTTATGAGACGCAAGCAATCATGCGCTATCTCGATCGCGTGCTGCATGGTCCGGTACTGACCCCAGCCGATCCGGCGGCGGCTGCGCGCATGGATCAGGTCATGAACATCTGCGACTGGTACCTGTTCCAAGGCGTCAACAACGTCATCGGGTTTCATCGCATCGTCGCACCGCGGCTGTTCGGTTCCGCGCCGGATGAGGCCGCTATCGCAGCCGCGATGCCGAAAGCGCATGTCGTGTTCAAAGAATTGTCGCGGCTGCTCGGGACGAGACCCTGGTTCACCGGCGAATTGGCAAGCCTCGCCGACATTCTCGTCGCGGCTCATCTCGACTTCCTCGCCCAAACGCCGGAATGGGATCAGCTGGCGCAGACATCGCCAAACCTCGTCTCCTGGCTGCAACGCATGAATGCCCGCCCAAGCTTCAAATCGACGACGTGGGAACGCGTTGCGGAGCTCGCCAAAGCTGCCTGACACGAGCGCGTAGAGCGCAACTGTAGCGCCCAACGCGATGCTACGGCCGCTCCGCCTCGATCGTCACTGGCGGGCGGCCCTTGCCTTCCATATCCGCGGGGCCGTCACGCGTGGTGACAATCCGGATCGAATTGTTCGCGATGCTTATCTTGCCTTCCCACCGGTCGCCGAGTGGAAAGTTGCGGACGTTGGTGAGATTGATTTGCCAATAGAGATTTCCGTTCAGATCAAACGCGCGCGACGCGGTGAGATCCAAAACATGGAGGGTAGTGAAATATCCGGAGCCGCCGCCATTGAAAGTCGCGATCACGGCCAACATGCCGTTCTCGGTCGAACCGACAAACTTGTAGGCCGTTTCCTGTCTGTCCGCCGGTTTCCGAACGGTCTTTGTTTGAAAAACCCAATCGCCGTCCTCTTTAATATCGTCGTAATACAGATTGCTTCCGATCGCGGCGGCGACGTTCACCGTGACCCAGATGTCGCTCGAGTTGGCCAGGTCGCCGTCGCCGAAATCGCGAAAGATCTCCGGCGGAATTGGTTTGCCATGCAGCTTGAAGGTCCGCCGCACCTCGGCCACGAGCGCGGCGGTTGCGGCATCCGGCTGCGCTTTTTGCCCGGCAGCGGTCGCCGGACGTGCTGTTTGCTGCGCAGCGCCCGCCATTAATGGCACGCAGCAACAGGCGATCGTCCCGAACGCTACCAGAAGACCGGCTTGCCGGCCCATCAGACCGGACGCGCCCCGACGAGGATGGCGGCCACGATGCACGGCTCGTTGCCGCGCACACTCCAGGAATGATTGGTGCCGCGCTGGATGAGAATGTCGCCGGCCTTGAGCAGCGTTTCACCCTCGTCCATCAGCGCGTAGATTTCACCCTTGAGCACCACGATATAGTCGACCGTATTGGTCTTATGCCGCATCGGGTCGTCGCTGGCGCGATCAGGCGCATGACCGGCGCCGATCGAGTCAAAAGCGCGACCGGCATCGGCCCTGCCCCGCCACTGCGAGTCCGGAGGAAATTCGACGATACGAAGGATCGTGCCGTCTTTGGGCGGCTCGAGCCGCACCGGCCGCGCTGCCGCATCGGCGTTGCCTTCATTGCTGGCCGGCGAGCTTGTTGTCTCCCACAAATCGGTGAGGGCAACACCCGGCATCGAGTCCATTTCCTTGATGTTGGGCGCAAGGCCATCCATGAGAAAGCACGATCGCCCCTTCTCGTTGTGACCGGTAACGACCCTTCTCACGCGCCATGCCATGATGCTTCCTTCCCTGAGTTTGTTATTGACCAGAGCATAGGGCGGGTAAAAATCGTCCACAACGTGGGGCCCCGTGAATGCCTCAAACTCTTCGCGCGGGCATTGCAGCGGCAAATCGATCGCCCATGAGAATTTCAATCACGAACGGCAATGTCGGTGAGCACGAGATTCTTAAGAGCATCGAGCACTCACGCGGCACGCTGGACGATAGCGGCGATGGCCGCGACAGACAGTGCGAGCCAGGCGACAATCAGGATCATGCCGCCCGTCGGCGCGGCGAATGCAAACAAACGGTGGCCGAGGAACGCGCGGCTGGCGATGTCGCCGGAAAACAGCGCTGCGCCGACGACCCAGGCAATCAGAACCGCCAGCATCAGCGGGCGCCATAAGAGACCTTGCTGCGCAAGCGCGGAGCCGCCGAGCAAAGCGGCGGCGTGGAACAACAACATGTAGGCGGCGCTGTCGAGCCCGGCGTTAGGCGCTGCGTGTGCGCCGGCCGCGGCTAAGACAATGCCGCCAGCGCCCATCAAGCCAGCGAGAATAAGTATGATAGTCAGAGCCACCATCGCGTCCTTACATCACCGAAATAGATGTCGTTGCGGGCGAAGCGCCGCTACGCCGTCGTGCCGGCGTCGACCGTCAGCACGGTGCCGGTGATATTGCGCGCCTTGTCGCTGAGCAGAAACTCGACCGCGTTAGCCACGTCGTCCACCTCGGGAAAGCGGCGCAGCGCGGTCCTGCGCACGATCTGCTGGCGCTGTTCGTCGCTAAACACACTCGTCATGTCGGTCGCCAAAAATCCCGGCGACACCGCGTTGACGTTGATGCCGAGGCGCCCGACCTCGCGGGCCAGCGAACGGGTGAAGCCGAGCATCGATGTTTTGGTGGCGGCGTAAGCGGCAAGACCGCTGTAGCCGGTGGCCCCGATGATCGAGGCGATATTGACGATGCGGCCGGCGCCGGCGGACATCATGCCGCGCACCACATATTTGGTGAGCACGATCGGCGACAGCGTGTTCACCCGCACCTGCTCCTCGATCTTGGCGTTGTGCATCATCGCCAGCGCACCCTCGATCCCAAGGGCGGCGTTGTTGACGAGACCGAACAACGGACCGAATTCCTTGCGCAGGCCGTGCACCAGCCCGGGAATTTCGTCGATGTTGCCGAGGTCGAATGGCACGAAATGCAGCGCGCCTTTATTCACGCGTTCGGCTTGCGCAAGCGCCGTCGTGAAGTCCTTATTTTTGCGCCGGGCAACGGCAATGACCTGGTAGCCCGCCCCTGTGAGTTTTTGACAGATGGCGAGACCGAGGCCGCGGCTGCCGCCGGTCACGAGTACGCTGCGCGTCGCATCCGCCATGTTCTTATCGCTCGCGGCGCGCCAGCTTGCCGGCCGCGCCGATGCCGAGCGCCGGCACGAAACTGATCGCCGCCGGGACCTTGTGGCGCGGCAGCGTCTCGCGACAAAGCTTTAGAATATCGTCCCTGATCGTGGTTTGCTGCGCGCCAGCTCCGCCCGGATCGGATTTGAGGACCACATCGGCGACCGCGATCGCACCAGTGATCGGATTTTTTTTGGACCACACCCGCGACATTCCCACCTGCGGGTGCTGATTGATGACCGCCTCGATCTCTTCCGGATGAACCTTCAGCCCGCCGACGTTGATGACGCCGCCTTTGCGGCCGGCAAAGTAGTAGCGATCGCCGCGCCGCTCGACAATATCACCGGTATCGACAAATCCATCGGCGTCGGCGAGCGTCTGCTCGGCACCGACATAACGCGACGCCGCGCGCGGCGAGCGGATGCGCAGTGAGCCATCGGAAAAGACCTTCATTTCCACCCCTTCGCGGATCGGGCCGATATACGACGCTGGAAAGCCGGCCAGACCGTCGTTGACGTCAAAGGCGACGCCGGCCTCGGTCGAGGCGTAGGCATGGCCGACTGCCGCCTGTGGAAATGTCGCCCGCAGCCGATCGAGAATCGCCTGGTCGGCGATTTCTCCCGACAGCCTCACATAACGCGGCGCGATTTTGCGGATCGTCGGATTCATCAACGCGCTACGCCACTGCGAAGGCGTCCCTGAGAGATGGGTGACGCCGTGCTGCGCCAGGCGATCGAGATGATCAGCGATGGGTTCGCCGGCGCTGGAAAGGACCAGCGAAGCGCCGCCGAGCACGGCGCGAAGATACATTTGCAAACCGCCGTAGCGGCGGATGTCGTAAAAGGTGCCCCATACCGCGGCGCCGTCCGCAACGCTTCGGGCTCTTACGGCCGCCGTAAGACCAGCGACGTCGTGCATGACCAGTTTTGGTACGCCTGTCGTGCCGGAGGTCAGCAGCAGCCACTGGGTGCGACGGTCGACCGGCGGGCAGGCTTCAGCAGAAGCGACCGTGGGTTCGCAGGTGACCCGGACAGGAAGATTGAGCGCCGGACTTTGCTGGGTTTTATCGTCAACCACCGCAGCATCGATCTCAGCCGCGGCTAACACGGCGCGAAGATCAGCGGCGTCGACATCGGGCGGCAGGATCACGATGCGCCGCGCCAGGCCGTCCAACTCGATCAGCGCCAGCGCTGTCGTCAGCTGGCTTTCGGTCGCTAAGACGACAGACCTGTCCGAAAGCTCTGCGAGACGCCCGCCAAGACTCGTCCCGTGACGAAGATCCGTGTAGCAAGCGGACGCTGTTCGATCCCAGAAAAATCGGGAGGCCGATGTATTGGCGAGAGCATCCCGCAGCGACGGCGCTTCAGCGAGCGCCATGCTCATAGACTTTCACGAATTCGCCGAGCGTAACCGGAAAATAGGCGTCCTCGGCGGCCGTGAACGGGTCGATGCCCAGCGTGTCTTCAAGCCGCGCGACGAGTACCGCAAAACCGAGCGAATCGAGACCGCAATCCGCCAGTACGAGCTCCTCTTTGAGCGGCGCCAGGATCTTGCCGTGCTCCCGCGCCACCCGTTCCATCTGTTCGAATATGGTTAATTTTACCGACATTATCGCGCCTACCGTTTGTTCACTCCGGCTCGGTATATTCCCCAAGCTCAGTATATTCCCGCAACACTTACGATCAAGTTCATGAACTACTCGTGGTCAACGCGAATAATTCCCCATGACAGGCTTGCGCTGCCGTCAAATTGACGGGGCCGATATTGACGCGGTCGCGACACTCCTGACGCGGGGATTTCCCGTCCATAATCGGCAGTTCTGGCTCAATGCGCTGGGACAGCTCACCCTCCATGTGCCACCGCCGGGATTGCCGAAATATGGATTCCTTCTGGAAAGCGACGGCACGGTCGTTGGCGCGATCCTTGTTATCTGCTCGAAGGTGCGCGCGCACGACACGGTCGCGACACGCTGCAACCTGTCGAGCTGGTATGTCGAACCTCCGTTCCGCGCCTATGCACCTCTGCTTGTCTCGCAAGCGCTACGGTACAAGGACGTCACGTACACGAACGTATCGTCCGCGCCGCACACGCGGCCCATCATCGAAGCCCAGGGATTTTCGCGCTATAGCGAAGGCATCTTTGTTGCGGTCCCTGCACTGCAGGGACCATTCGGCGATCCGGCGATTGAAGTCCTGGATGCCCGGCAGCGGCCCCACGCCGCGTTCGATCCGTGCGACCAGGAGATTTTGCAGCAGCACGCGGCGCATGGCTGCATCAGCCTGTGGTGTGCGACGCCCGAACACGCTTACCCGTTCGTATTCCGCCTGCGACTGGTCAGAGGCTTCTTACCCTGCGCGCAACTGATTTACTGTGGTGACGTCAGCGAGCTTGTGCGTTTCGCCGGACCGGTTGGACGCGTACTCGCGCGTCACGGCGCGCCGCTTGTCCTGATCGACGCCAATGGCCCGATACCGGGTCTGCTCGGGTGGTTCGGCCGCGGCAGGATGCCGAGATATTTCAAAGGCCCGCAGCGTCCGAGGCTCGGCGATCTCGCTTATAGTGAATACGCCCTTTTGGGTGTCTAGCCGCTTCGCGGCGCTCAAACTTCGCGGAATCAAAACGGTCATCCCCTGCGCGAAATTTGGGCATTTGACTCTGTTTGATTTCATTTTAGACTTAAAAGGTTTTTACAGCGCTCTAAAGGCGTTTCGCCATGAGCATGCATACCCCCGGTCTCACCGTCCGCAGTTCCAATCGAGACATCTCCGCTGACGGCCTTACCAAGGCAGCGCTTCGGATCGCCGATAGCCGATCTTTGACCGCGTTGCGCGACGCCCTTTTTGATCACGCTGATTCACTGATCGGCAGCGTGGCGATGGGCCTCTATATGTTCGATCGCGCCGAAGAGCTGCAATACATCTCGAGCCGCCTCGCGCCGCAAGGCTTCCTCGACGAATACGAGCGCGAGTACCGCAGATCCGACACGATGCTCGACTGCATCGTCTCTGACGGGCGCACCATCGACGGATTTCATTTCCACGGTCCGGCGCGCTGGCGGCGCAGCGGCAACTACGAAATTCTTCGCGACTGGGGTTTCCATCACAACATGGGAGGCCCGCTTCTGATCGATGGCCGCGTTGCCGGCGCGGTGTTCGTGGCGACTGCGCATGACGCCGAGCCGTTTGAAGACGTGCACGTCAACCGCCTCGATTTGATGTGCCGCGCGGGCTCGCTTGCACTCGCGGCGATGCGCGGACGTGAGCGGCTGCGAAGCGAATTGAAAAGCTCCACGTCTGACGACTGGCGCGATTGCTTGTGTGTTGACGGGGAATGGTCGGGTCATACGAAAGCTTTTGACGACGATCGCCCGATTGACCGATTGCCGGCGCGTTCGCGCGAAGTGGCCCAGCTTCTATGTCAGGGGCATCCCAACAAGGCGATTGCCAACCACCTCGGCATCTCGGTCTACACCGTCAAAGAGCACGTGCAGAATTTGTGCAGGCGTTTTGGCGCCGCTCAACCGCACCGATCTCGTCCATCGCCTTTTGATCGCTTCCTGATCGCCGCTCAGCCCGCGGCCAATTGGCTATATCGAAAAGCACAGCCTGCCCCGCTACGGCGGGGCAGGCTGTCTTAGTTTCGATAGTCCGAGCGTCAGCGAGCCGATGCAGGAGCGTGGACGCTTCCCGTCGAAGGCTCCCGCGCGAGGACCAACAAAACGAGCAGCACAATCACCTCGCATATTGTGTAAGCGATAAATGCCCAGGCGAACGAGCCGGTGATATTGATGACCGCACCCATCAACGACGGCGACAGGAACGTCGCGAACACACCTATGACCTCGGCGTAGCCGATCGCCGCCGGCACGATCCGGTCGGGATATTTCTGGCTCAGAAGGCTGAAGATCGCACCGCCGCTGAACACGGCCGCGCCGCTAAGCGACGCGATCAGCAGCAGCGGGCCGAAACCCATGGGATTGACGGCAGTCAGCACGAAGGACAAGCCGACGAGCACGCCCAGGAACGCTCCAAACTTGAGAATAGCGGGCCGATTGTCGAGCCAGTCAGTGACATAGCCGCCGATCGTCAGGAACACCACCTGCGACAGACCCATGGCCGTTCCCACCAGCGCCGCGTAACCGACCGGCATGCTCTGGACCTTAATATAGGTCGGAATGACCCAAGTCGCGGTCCCGGACAGTGCGAACGTACAGCCGCCGATGCCCAGCGCACCGACATAGACCCACCTTGATTTGAAAATTTCCCAAAGCGAGGTGTTCGTGGAAGTCGCAGGTTTCGCCGGCTCCCACACGAAGTCCTTGATGCCGATGTCCTGCGGATTGTCGCGTGCCCAAATCAGATCCAGCACGCCGATCACGAGCGTCAAGACGGCGAGAACGCCGAAGAAGGTCCGCCATCCAAACGCCAGCGTCAGCGGGATGCCGAGCGCGAAATCCGCCGTGATGGCCAAACTGTAGGCGGCAAGGATGATGCCCATGATGGAGGCGCGGCGCGACTCGGGCCACCAGCCAACCATGAGCTTGATGTTTCCGGTCCAGACCGCCGCATCAAAGAAGCCGATGATGATGCGCAGCACTACAAGCTCGGCAAAATTCTGGACGAACACCTGGATCGCCATGCCGATGCCGCTGCCGATCAATCCGATGACCAGCATCTTGCGCGAGGTCATGGTGCGGCTGACCGGCGACCAGAAGAACATGCCGAGCCCGTAGGCGATGGCGAAAATGCCCTGGGCGAAACCCGCCTCCCATGGCTGGAGCCCAATGTCGGGCGAAACGAAGGCCAGCACGGCGGCGAAACCGTACCAATCCGCTGCCAGGAAGATCTCGGCCAGAATGGCCAGCGCAAGAATGCCCCACTGCCAGTTCTTGATACGCGACCGCTCAGTTTCAGTGATCGTGGTCATGGACATGACTTTTCCTTTCGCTAAGAAATCCACTCAAGACCGTTCTGCGGTCCTACGCTTTTTGTCCCGGGGGTATGCGATCGTTGCACTTTGCGCGCGATTGGGCAGGCCAAGCCTATGCGGACAGCTCGCGTTCATGATTTCGGCGGCAGGAAATTGACTTCGTGTTGGGCGGAAATGCGCACGACTTCGTTGGGATCGGTCAGGTTGTGCAACTTGTCAAACAGCGCGCGAAGCTTGCGCGCCGGCGCGACCCAGAACAGGCATTTCACCGGCGCGGTGGAATTATTGAACAGGCCATGCGCGCGGTTCATGGGCAGCCGGATCAAATCACCCGGGCCGGCGCTTCCTTGGACGCCTTCCAGCTCCAGATCGAGCTTGCCTTCGATCATGTAGATAAATTCGTCCTGGGTCGGGTGAATATGCGGCGGCACGAAACTGCCGGGAGGCAACAGCGCATGCCAGCCCATCGACGCGTCGGACTCTTCTTTAAGCGTGTAGGTTTGGCCAAGAACGTTCCAAACCGTGCCGTTGAAGCCCTCGTTCGCGCGCGTCACTCCCGCTGGCAATTCAATCATCGTTTGTTTCCTCTGCTTGCAACGTCAATCTTCATGCCGCCAAAAACTCGCTGACGATTTCCGTGGCCGACGGCGTTTCCTCAAACACCAGATGCCCGGTTTTTGAAACCAGCTTCAGGTGCCCGTCGGGAAGTAGATCCGTCCACGTGTCCGCTTGCGCCGTCGGACGCATGCGATCGGCAGTGCCCCAGAGCAGCAGCGTCGGAACGTCGATCCGGTGCAGCCAGCGCGCGAGCTTCGGATTTCCCTGCGGATTGTTGCGGACGAGCTGTGCGAAAGCGCCGATCTCGCGGCCCAGACGAGCATCGAAAGCCGGGTCTGGTACTTTCGGGAAATAGCGCAGCGCGGCTGCGGGATCGTTGGCCAGATAGGACGGCAGCTCCGGCGGCGTAATTTCGGGCAGCTCGGGCGCCCGCGCCTTCTCGACAACAAGGCCCGCGGGAGCAACCAGCACGAGCCGGCGCATGCGCTGCGGCTGGCGGATGGCAAACTCGGCCGCCAGCCATCCTCCAAGAGAGAAACCGCCAAGGTCGAATTTGGTCAGACCGAGGCGGTCGAACAGGTCCATGTAATGCAGGACATAGTCTTCGATCGAATTGAGTGAGGGGTCGTCGCCCGAATCGCCGAAATTCGGGTTGTAGGGAATAATAACCCTGCGGTGGGCGGACAGGGCGCGGGCAAATTCGAAGCCGGTGAACGTACCGGTGCCATGCAGGAAAACAAATTCCGGCCCGCTGCCGATTGAATGAAGAACTGTTTTGACGCCGTTAATATCGTACTCGGCACGCGCGAATCCGGTCATGTCGACGGCGGGCTTCGCGTCCGCTTCGCTCATGCCAGCGTTCTCCAGCTCGGTGAACCAGCCGTTGCCGCTCTCATCCGACGACTCCAAACACCGTCCACTGCGAGTTGGGGGCGGGAAGGCCGAGCAGCGCACGGCCGACTTCCTCAACGATCTGATCTGCCATCAGGATATGCTGCGTCCCCGAATGGATATCGCGATAGAAGCGCTGCATGGTGGTGTTGCGGAGCGATGCGCCGCGGGCCGCGCGATGGGCGAATGTGCTCACGTCCGAAATCACATCGTGAATATGGCGCAGCGAAAGCTTGATCATGGTCATTTGGTCGAGCGATGGAGCCTCGCCGCGGCTGCAGGTTTCGGAAACACTGCGCCAAGTCTGGTACACCAGCGCATGCGCCGCGCGGAACCGCCCCTCAGCTTGGGCGAACTGAAATTTGAAGCTTGCGCTCTCGCTCGACTCGCCGAAGGCATCGCTGCGCTCAACGATCACTTTGACGAGTTCGTCGAGAATCCGGCGGCCGACGCCGATTGCCCAGCTTGAATGGGCCCAGGCGCTCCAACCGGCGAGGCCCAGCATGCCCTGGATGCCGCCGCGTCGCGGCGCGCCGATGTCGAAGTCGTATGTCCTGTAGCCAGGGACGAGCAGCTCCCCCCCGTCGGCCAGTTCATAGTCGAAGCTGCCAGTCGCCCGCAGACCGAGGACATCCCAGTTGCCCAGGAGCTTGATAGTCGAACGGGGGTGATGGGTGATAACGACCTTCGGATGCCCGTTCGGCTGGATCACCATGTTCTTGCCCGACGCATCGGTGACGAAACAGCCGGTATGGATCCATTCGGCGTGGGTAATGGCGCTGCCATAGGCCCAATGGCCGCTAATCATGTAGCCGCCGTCGACCGGCCGAGCAAAACCACGCGGCACGCCGTTGCCCGCAATAGTGATGTCCACACCGTTGCGGAAGACTTCGGCGATGCCCGGATCTTCGATGTAGATGGCCATCGTCATGCCTTCCATATTATTGACGACGGTGCACCAGCCGGCCGAAGCGTGGGCGTAGGACAGGCGCTCGACAATCTGCATCGCGTCGAACGGCGACAGTTCCGCTCCGCCGACTGCCTTCGGAAATAGCATCGTGTAGATGCCGGATTTGCGCAGCACGTCGACAACGTCGTCGGTCATATGGCCGATGCGCTCTGCTTCATCCGCCCGCTGTTCGATCAGAGGCAGAAGCGCGTCGACACGAGCGTGAAATTCGGCAGCCGGCGCGTCGGCAGTTCGCTCCGCTCGCATCAGGCTTAAATTCGTCATCCACATTCTCCGAAGCGTTGCGTCCGTGCCCGCGGCGGGAAAGTCTTGGGGGGCGCGGCCGGAGTGTGGGGCACACCGCCGCGCCCTGCGCCGGAGCAATGCGATGACTTGCACCGGCGCATTTCCTGCTAAAGCGCGATCACCCCTGCCGAGTATGCGCTTCTGCCAGAACGAGCTGAGAAACCGGCCTGCCCCACAGGTCAGCGCTTTCCAATCTTTCGTGGGAAAGGAGTTTCCGAGCGGGGCTGAGGGCTGACAACCCCCTCAAAGGAGGGGTACAGAAGAGTGATGACGGCGTCAGACCGCCAGCGCTTTGCGCACGGCCGCCGGCCAGTCCGACAAATCGAGGCCATGCGTAGCGAATAACGCGAGTGCCAAGCGATCGATGCCGAAGGCGACGCAGCCCGTGTGCGCCACTTCGCCGTCCGCATTGCGCAGGTTCCACACCGTGCCGAAATGGTCGCGATGATAGTTGAAGCTCATACACGCCGTCGGTTTCTCCGTCGAAAGCACCGGAACGAGCAGCTCGAACTTCAAGGCCTGCTCGATTTGACTCATCGCCATCAGTTTGCCGCCGCGCCCAAAGAACGCGTCGCTTGCCTGCTCGATCCGGCAAGGTAGCCCCAATTGACTGGCGAAGTCCGGCGCCCGGTCCAACCAGCGTCGGCGGAAGGCATCGACCTGCTCGGGCGTACCGAGGCAAACGAATTCACGCATGCGGAACGACTGGAGCCGATCGAGGTCTTTCGACGGCTCGCGTCGAAAGCAGTCGCTTGCAACGTCGAACTTAAGTCCTGCGGCCGGCTCCTCACCGCGGCTCGCGACCAGCGGGTAAACCGGGTAACAGGCGGCGGGCGTCAGAACCAGATCGGCTGCCGATAGCTCCGGCGTCCAGTCCTGGCCGCTCTCAAAGCGCTCGACTGTGCCCCTGATCTTCGCTTCGTCGCCGTTGAGACAGCACACGCAACCCAGAAAGTGCGGGAAACTCTTCAAATAGCCTGACTTTTCCAAGTGCCGGCGGCTCATCACCGGCGGGAACCGCAAAACTTCGGTCCCCGACTCACGGTAGCGCGAGATCAGCGCCGTAAGGCCGTCAACTACGTTCTCAAAGACGCCGGTGCGCGTGTATACGCCGTCGATACCTGACGGCAGCAATAACGTCTCGGTAATTGCATCGAGCGAACGAATCGGTCGTTCCGGCTTTCTGAATACGACGTTCACTGATTTCGTCTCACTTTCTGATGCTATGACCGCTTCCCGCTTAGTCGCGGACTGACCACGGCACGCTGCTCAACAGCGACGCCGTCCCAAGATTGCCAAGGATGCGATCATTGTTGATCATGATTGGCGCCGACAGAATATCGCGCAGATGGCGCCCGATACTGAACTCGCCGTCATTGCGGTAACCGGCCAGCCCGCTTGCCTGCATTGCGCTCATGACGGTCGCCACCGCGAGCTCGGATGCGTTGATCTTGAGGAGGTTCATCGCAGTCTGGAAGTCGAGGGATTCGAGCACCACTGGATCATCCGCCGCCAGTTCGAAGCGCTGCAGCGCAACGGCGATGAGACCGCGCAATTTCTGTAGCGATGCATTGGCGCGGGTCAACTGCGCCGCTCCCGGTGGCAGTGTGCCGTCGGCTCGCTGTCTCGCTTTGCGAACGAACGCACGGGTGCGCTCGACGGCCGCTGCGGCAATCCCGGCCCAGGCGCTGCTCCACAGCAGATGCGCAACCGGCATCATGGTGCGGGCATGAATCTCTTCGTAAGCCACGGGCAGGATCTGCTCGCTTGCCGCAGACGCGGTGAGCCTGAAGCCAGCGCTGCACGTGCCGCGCATGCCGAGCGCATCCCAGCCGGCCTGACCTTCGAGCGTGTAGTCTTGCTTTAAGAGAACAACCAGGACCTGGTCGGCGCTCGCCGCGTCGGCCGAACGCCGCGCGGTGGTCACGATAGCGTCCGCCGCCTCGCCATAGGAGATGACTGTGGCGCTTCTTTCGAGCGCGATGCGCGCGCCCTGGCGCTCGATCGGTGCAGTGCTGTTGCGAATATCGCCGCCGCGGTCGCCTTCGGTCGTCGACGACGCGAGCAGCATTTGCTCCGCGCAGATGCGGCGCATCAACAGCTGATGCCAAGGACTGCTCCGCCCATGTCGCGTCAGGCAAGCTACCTTGGTCTGGTGCATCGCGTAGACCATCGCCGTCGAGGCGCAGGCGCGCCCAAGCGCGTAACAAATGTCGGCGATCTCGGAAATGCTGGCGCCCTCGCCGCCGAATTCGGGCGGCACGGCAACGCCCAAAAGACGCTGCTCACGTGCAGCCGCCATCGCCTCCGCCGGGAACCGCGACCCGGAATCAACCGCAGCAGCGTGCGCGGCTGCAACGGCCGCAACTTTCTCGGCACGAACCGTGAGGCTTTCGGGGCCCGCGAGCTTCTGATCGCCGGCAACGAGCATGCCGCGCGCCGGGCCGCGCGAAGCGGAAACGCCTTGCAGCGTTGCTGTTCGCGTCGTCATGAATGGGTTTTACCTCTATTTCGCAATCGGATTTCGATCGCGATACCTGGACCAGAGGTAACGCAAAACTTTGAATTCGTAGCTGCGATCGGCTGAAATTGTCGTTGTTCTTTCTCATAAAGGTTACCAATCGCAAACCCTTCACGTGTAGTCATTACACGTGCGGGAAACTTTAAAGACAATTGCGCCAGCAGCCCGGCGAAATTGGGAGACTATTAACCGTGCTTGATCGCGCCGATATCCATCTGACGGATCGCGTGGCTCTGCTTGTGCGCGGGATTTTTGATAAGCGCGCCATCACGCGGCCGGTCGGCCGGGACGACGATCTGCGCGCCAGCGGCCTTTCTTCGCTGGATATCGTCAACCTGATGCTCGCCGTCGAAGCGGAATTCGCCGTCAAAATTCCCGAGCGCGAAATGACACCGGCAAATTTCCGTTCGGTTGCGCGGATCGCCGCGCTGGTCGCAGCCTGCCAAGAGGCGAGCCTGATCTGACGCGCGCATGCGCAGGCGTTGCCGTCGAAAAATTCCGTCCTGCGTTTCACGTTCTCCTCCTCGTCATGACGCTCCGGCATTGCTAGACTTGACGGCAAGCGCAAAACCGGGACCGGTTGGGAGGACGCATGGAATTCGGCATTCTTTTTACTTCGCATCCCAATACCGATGCCGAACCCTATCCGCACCGCGATGTGCACGCGCGGGTCACGCAGCAAATCCTGCGCGCCGACGAGCTCGGGTACGATTATGCCTGGGTCGCCGAACATCATTTCAGCAACGAATACGGCATCATGCCGGACGTGTTCGTCTATGCCGCCTATCTCGCGGCGCTGACGAAACGCATCAAGATCGGCACCGCAGTGGTCACGTTGCCGCTGGCCAACCCGCTGCGGGTCGCGGAGAACACCGCCTTCGTCGACGTTCTCAGCAATGGCCGTTTCGCGCTTGGCCTGGGTTCGGGTTACCGCAAGTATGAATTCGACGGTTTCGGCGTCGACTTCGATGCGCGGCGGGATATCCAGGAAGAGGCGCTGCCGCTGCTGATGGACTTGTTCCACGACAAGCACACCGAATCACCAGGGGAAGTATTTCAATTTCAAAGTAGACCGCCCGTACGAATTGTTTCCCCACGCGCTGCAGGTTCCGCATCCGCCGATCTTTCTCGCCGGCGCTACTGATCGCTCGATCGGCGTCGCGGCGCGCATGGGTTTTGGTCTTTTTCTTTCAAGCTGGACGCCGTTCGCCGAGCTGGCGCGCCAGAGCGCGACCTATCGCGCGCTGCTGACGGAAACTCCGCCAAACCTGCGCGCCAATCCCGCACGCGGGCACGTGGACGTTGCCCGCTGGGTCTATGTCGCAGAGAATGACGCGAAGGCCAAGCGCGAAAGCGAAGCTGGCATCATGCGCAATCTGGCGCATTTCGGCAGCGGTCACACGTCGGGCTACCTCGGCACGGTGTCGCAGGATGTCGGCGCGACGCCGCGTGACTACGACTTGCTGGCGCGCGACATCATCCTGCACGGCTCGCCCGCGACCGTTGTTGCGAAGATCGAGGAGCTGCGGGCGATGGCTCACAACGCTTCGATCATGCTGCATTTCCCGCCGTGGTACGGCGCGGAGAAGGCGCTCGCTTCGCTCGAACTGTTCGCGGCTAAAGTGATGCCGAAGTTTCGTGAGACAGCGCGCGCACAGAAGCGCGCGTGACGTCAGGCCGACGCGAATTCGCTGATACGAGAGTCGGTCACCAGCATCGCACCCGGATAGTGGGTGATGCAGAATTCGGCCCGCGCCACCGCAATTGCCGCCTGGGGAGTGACACCGCACGCCCAGAACACCGGTATTTCATTTCCGCCGATTGGCACCGGATCGCCGTAATCGGGCGCGACCAGATCGGCGATGCCGAGCAATTCCGGTTTTCCGATGTGCACCGGCGCACCATGCGCCGACGGATATCGGCTCGTAATCTCAACGGCGCGGATCGCGTTGGCAGGCGTAAACGGCCGCATGGACACGACGAGCGGCCCATGGAACATGCCCGCCGGTTCGGTCTCGATCGAGGTGCGGTACATCGGCACAGTGCAATTGCGGGTGATGTGGCGCACTTCAATGCCGTCTTCGGTCAGCACCTGTTCGAAGGAGAACGAACAGCCGATAGCAAAAGTAACGAGATCGTCGCGCCACCATTTCGTGATGTCTTTTGGTTCGTCGACGAGCTTACCGTCGCGCCAGACCCGATAGCGCGGCAGATCGGTGCGGATATCGAGATCCTGTCCCAAGGCCGGGATGCGCCAGTCGCCCGGCTGCGCGACACCAACGAGCGGGCACGGTTTCGGGTTGAGCTCGCAAAAGCGTTTAAAGTCACCGGCGACTGCTCGGGGCAGGATCGCGAGATTGGCCTGCACGAAACCAGGCGCAAAGCCCGACGTAGGACCGACATACTCGCCGCGCCGGATGAAACGCCGAGCCGCCAAGCCGGTCTGAAGCTTTCCAGAAGATGCGATTTGCGTTGCCACCGTGCTGGACCGTCGTGGTGAATTCGGAAGCCCAAAGCCTTTTTATCAGCAAAGACCGGGCAGCGCGCCCGCTAATAGGGCGCGCGGCGACAAGATGTCCGGCCCATTTGCTTCCCGAAACCGGTTGAAACCAAGCCCAAGATCGCGTTTGCTGAGGCAATGTCATCGCGACTTAGGAGCGAGTGACCATGCGCCACCACGCACATCGGCTACCGTTGGCAATCACCGCCGCCTTGCTTCTCGGGCTGTTAGCGCTGGCAATTGAAGGCGCGCAGGCACAAGAGCCCGCGCCGGTCAAAATCGGCTTTGTGACTTTTCTTACCGGGCCGGCCGCCGCGCCGTTCGGCATCCCGGACCACAACGCCGCCGAACTGCTGGTCGAGCAACTCAATGCCGGGCATGTGCCTGCACCCTATACCCAGGTAGGACTTGGCGGCGCCAAGATCGAGCCCAAGTTCCTCGACGAAGCCGGCTCTGCCGCGGACGTCGTCACCCAATTCCGCAACCTCGCGGAGCGCGATCACGTCGATGTGGTGGTCGGCTATGTGTCCTCGGGTAATTGCCTCGCCGTCACGCCGGTCGCCGAGGAACTAAAACAACTCACTGTCCTCGATATCTGCGGCACCACACGCGTCTTTGAGGAAAAACCCCGACATTACGTTTTCCGCGTCAACCCGCACGCGACGATGGATAATGTTTCAGCCGCGAAATATGTTCTGAGCAAGTTCAAGGACGTGGCGGTCTATTCGGGCATCAATCAAAACTACGCTTGGGGGCAGGATTCGTGGCGCGACTTCCGCCTGGCGATGAAGGATCTCGATGCCAAGGCGACTGTCGACAAAGAGCTGTTTCCAAAGCTTTTCGCCGGTGAATACGGTGCCGAGATTTCCACGCTGCTGACCTCGAACGCGCAGTTTATCCATTCCAGCTTTTACGATGGCGATCTGGAAGCGTTCATTTATCAGGCCGGCGCGCGCGGATTGCCGCAACGCATCCCCCTCGTGCTGACCACGGGCGAATCGTCGCTGTGGCGGCTTGGCGCAAAAGTCCCGGACGGCACGATAGTCGGTGCGCGTGGCCCGCATACGTTCTTCGCCCACGACAGTGCTTTGAACACCTGGTTCCACAAGGCTTACGTCGATCGCTTCAAGGAACAACCGATCTACCCGGCCTACGACTTTGCGCAATCGCTGTTCGGCCTGAAAACGGCTTGGGAAAAGGCGCAGGCAAAAAAGGGCGGCGGACGGCCGACCACCGAGGAAGTGATCGCGGCGTTTGAGGGAATCTCGTTTCCGACGCCGAGCACGATCGTGCAAATGGCTCTCGCCAACGGCCATCAGGGCATCAGCGACACCGCTATCGGAACCTACAAGTTTGACAAAGCGGAAGGCCGGCCGGAGATGGTCGACATCGTGCGCTATCCGGCCGCCTGTGTGAATCCGCCGGCGGGCGTCGATTCCGTCGCCTGGCTTGAAGGCGGCATGAAGGGCGCGAAGTGCGATTGACGGATCGCTGGCCTCTAGCTCTTTGGCAGAGGCGGAATCCGATCGGATGTTGACCGCCTTCGCCATCCTGACCGACGGGCTCGTTTACGCAGCCCATCTGTTTCTCGTCGCCGTCGGTCTCACGCTGATCTTCGGCGTCATGCGAATCCTCAACGTCACCCACGGCTCGTTCTATGCCTTCGGCGCCTACGGCTCGGCGATCGCCGGCGGCATTTATTTTGATCGCGGCCTTCCTGCAGCGGGCGGGTTTTTGCTGATGGTGCTGGTGGCGATGGCGATCGGGATCGTCCTTGGGCTGATCCTCGAACGCGGACTGCTGCGGCTCTTCTACGGCAAGGACGAGGTCATCGTCGTGCTCGTCACCTACGCGGCCTTTCTCATTCTCGAGGACGTGATCCGGTTGATCTGGGGACCCAATTCGTATGCGCTCTATCAGCCGCTCGCCCTTGCCGGAACCGTTGACGCCGGATCGCTGGTTCTGTCCGGCTACGACATTGGCCTCGTTGCCTTCGCCGGCTTGCTGGCGATCGCCGCAAGCTTCGTGCTCAAGCGCACGCGATGGGGGCACCTGCTCACCGTCGTCATCTTTGATCGCGAGATTGCCGCGGCGATGGGGATCAATGTTACCGCCGTGTACACAATCACCTTCGTGATCGGCGCCATGCTCGGGGCGCTCGGCGGCGCAGTGATGGCGCCGAAGATAGCCGTGACGCTTGGTATCGGCGTCGAGGTGATCGTGCTCGCCTTCGCCGTCGTGGCAATCGGCGGTATGGGCTCGATTGGCGGCGCGGTTCTCGGCGCGCTCATCGTCGGCGAGTGCCGGGCCGCCGCCGTACATCTCGTTCCGCAGATCGAGTTGTTCGTCATCTATGCGGTCATGGCGCTGGTGCTGGTGTTCCGGCCGCAGGGTCTGTTCACGCGCGTCGCGCCGCGAAAGATTTGACGATGCTGCCGCGCTCAATTCTTATTGGCACGGCCGGCTTTGTTGTCGTTGCTGCGGCCGCGCCGGCGCTCCCGTCTTGGCTCGTTTCGCTTGCCACGCTCGCGTTCGCCAACGGTTTGGTGGTCGTCGGACTGATTGTCTTATGGCGCGCCGGTCTGGTCCCTTTCGGGCAGGCGCTATTTTACGCCATCGGCGCCTATGCAGTGGCCCTGATCGCCCGCTACGGCGGAGTGCACGACGTGTTCGTACTGATCGCCGCCGCCGCGGCACTCTCTGCAATTGCCGCCTTCCTCACCGGTTTCCTGCTCGCGCGCTACCGCGAGATTTTCTTCGCGATGCTCAGTCTCGCCATGTCGATGATTCTTTACGGTGTGCTGGTGAAAACCGAAACCCTCGGCTCGACCGACGGTTTTCACGTCGAAGCGCCGACCTATTTCGGCTACGCGCCGCAAGGCGCGATGCATCTGTTGGTCCTGTTCTGGACCCTGCTGGCCGTCTCCGCCGCCTGTACCCTGATAGTGTTTCTATATTTGCGCTCCGTCGCTGGCGCGCTCGCCTTGCCGCTGCGCGACAGAGAAATTCGACTGGAGTTCCTCGGTGTCTCGGTCAACCGGCTCATCCATCTCAAGCTGGTGATCGCCGGAACGCTCGCGGGCGTCGGCGGCGCTTTTGCCGCGTTTTCGATCGAGCACGTCGATCCAAACATGGCCTATTGGACGACGTCCGGCGGTTTTGTTTTCGTGACTATTCTTGCCGGCGCCGGCTCAATCGCTGCAGCCTTCATCGGCTCCTTTGTCTTCGAGCTGCTGAAGTCCATCGCCTACGACATTCTGCCTGGTACCTGGCAGATATTCCTCGGCGCAGCGTTGCTCATTACCATTCTATTCCTGCCCGACGGACTCGGTTCGCTGTTCGCGCGCCTACGACAACTCAAGCCCAAACCGATGAGCGCGCCGTCATGAGAGCGGCACTGTGAGTACGATCCTGCGCGTCCGCGACCTGGAAAAGACCTTCGGGTCGCTCGTCGCCGCGCACGACATCAACGTCGCGGTGCCGCCGCTGCAGACCGTCGGCATTATCGGCGCCAACGGCGCCGGTAAGACCACTTTTGTCAACATGATCACGGGCCACCTGCGGCCGAGCAAAGGCTCGATCTGGTTCGAGGATCGGGACATCACCGGCCGTCCATCGCGCGAAATCACCCGGCTCGGCATCGCCCGCTCCTTTCAAGTACCGCAGATATTCGCCTCGCTGACCGTGCTGGAAAACATGTGCGCGGCGACCTCGATCGCGCGCACCACCGGCGGGCTGTTCCACCAGGCGCTCACGCCTTTGCATTCCTCTTCGACCCTGGCGCAAAGCGAGGCGGCGCTCGAACTATTTCGCATCGCGGACTACCGCCACGCGCACGCCGCCACACTGCCTCAAGGCGTCCGTAAGCTCCTCGACATCGCCATGGCGATCGCGGGAGCACCGCGCGTCCTCCTGCTCGACGAGCCGACCAGCGGCATCTCCATCGAGGAAAAATTCGATGTGATGGCGGTGGTGATGTCGGCCCTGAAGGATCGCCACATTACAGTGCTGTTCGTTGAGCACGACATGGACATCGTCGAGCGCTACGCCGATCGCGTGCTCGCGTTCTACGATGGCGCGGTGATCGCCGACGGGCCGCCGATCGAGACGCTGGAAAACCCGCGTATCCAGGAGCTGATCAGCGGTCCGAAGCTCAAGATCGCCGCGCCGAACGGCCGTCATGCTTAAGGTTGCCAATTTCAACGTATCGATCGGTTCGGTCCCCGTTGTCCGGAGCGCCTCACTCGAACTCAACGCGGGTGAGATGTGTGGACTTATCGGCCGCAATGGCGCGGGCAAAACCACGCTGATGCGCGCTCTGATGGGAGCGTTGCCGGCGAGCGGCACCGCCGAGTTCGGCGGAATCGATCTGCTGCGGCTGCCGCCGCATCGCCGGGCGGCCCACGGCATTGGTTATATGCCGGAGGACCGTCGGCTCGTTCCCGAATTTACGGTGGAGCAGAATATTCGGGTGCCAAGCTGGGCCGCTGGGCGTTACAGCGTTGACGAGCGGCTGGACTGGATCTTCAGTGTCATGCCGGAAGTCGAGCGCTTTCGCGGTCGGCGCGCACTCGAACTTTCAGGTGGCCAGCAAAAAATGGTGGCTCTTGCCCGCGCGCTGATGGCCGGCCGGCGCATGCTGCTGCTGGACGAGCCGTTCGAGGGGCTCGCCCCGGCCCTCGCGAGACGGCTTGGCGAGGTCTTGGCCAGTCTGAAGGCGCAATCGGTTTCGGTCCTGCTGTCCGAATCAAACGAGATCCATGTCGCTGACCTCCTGGCACGCACCTACCGCATTGAACGCGGCGCGGTGACAATGGCCTAGCCGAGATCAGACAAACGGGTCTTTACGTAGAAATGCAGTGAGCGCGGCGACGTCTTTATGGTCCGTGGCAAAATCCTCGGCGATGCGTTTGTAGAAATGCGCTGCGCCTTCATAGAGCTCACGCGCCGCAGGATCGTCGCCGACGAAGCCGGCGATCTCCTCCATTTCAGCGATCCATCGGTAGGCCTTAGCGGGCATCATCGGCAATTGCTGCTTGAACTGCGCCAACATTTCCTTCTGGCTGAATGAAAGCTCCTCGAACAACGCCGCGGCGGAGCCAGCGCGCGTGGCAGCGAGCATCATCGCCGCACCAATCGCCTGCGTTCCCTTGGTGATGCCGGCATAGGACATTTTCAGCGCCGAGGCGGCGCTTAGCGAACCTTCCAGCAGTCGCACGTCGAGACCGTATTCCCGTAATATGGCAAAGCGTGGCGCCGCCTCGCCCGAAGCATAGAAGCGCGGGCTGAAGTCCCTACCTTTCGGCGGCGGCCCGATGATCCCGCAATCGACGAACGGGCAGCCCGTTGGCGCGATTACGGCCGCCACTCGCTCGACCGTTACCGGATTGATCGCATTGCAGTCGACGTAGACCGGCTTGGCGTTGCTAGAAATCAGCGCTGGCGCCAGACGCTCGGCCAGCGCCAATGCATCGCCCGGCGGCAGAATCGAAAGGATAAGATCGGTGGAGGCGATCTCCTCGTCGCTCGCTGCGACCATGCCGGCCTCGGCGGCACGCACCGCCGTGGATTGGCTGCGGCCAGCAAGCGAGGTCAGGACTTTGAAGCCGTGATCGGCGAGCCTTTTGCCGACGGCTGCGCCCATCGCGCCGGGGGCGATTATTGCAACAACAGGAGTCATCATGTCCTCGCTGACGGAACGAGGAGCGATCATAGCAATTTGGCAGGCACTACCAGAAGGCGGTTCACGCTGTTTCGCGCGTTTTTAGGGTACTGCCACTTTGCAATCGCCGGCGCAAAACCGGCACGCGGCCGTCGGAACTCGGCTGATAGAACACGGAATAACGCGCCGCGGATTTCGCAAATACCTGCGCATCCGCCGGTTTCTTGACCTCGAAGGAATTGAAGCCGGCGCGAACGAGAAACTGGAACTGATCGCGCAATACGTCGCCGGTGGCGCGAAGCTCACCGCGATAATTGTGGCGCTCGCGCAGCAGCCGCGCCTGACTATAAGCACGGCCATCGCGGAACTTTGGGAACACGAGCGCGATCAGCGAAAGGTCCTTCAACCACGGCGCAAGCTCCGCGACCCGGCGATCATTGGGCCAGAGCACGCCGACCGGCGCATCGCGTGCCACAAGGTCCGCGGCATCCGAAATAAACCGTTGCCCGGCCACGATGACCGGGACTCCCTCCGGTATCGGTGCGTCATCGAGCACCCGGACGTAGCGGTCCTCAACAATTTGGCCGGCCTTAACGAGCGGCATAAACGCGCTCCCTGAATGGTTCGACGCCGAGACGCTTGACCGTATCGATGAACAATTCGTCCGGCCGCTGGCGGAGTTCGACGTAGGCTGCGGCGATGTCCTCGACGACGTCGGCCACCTGGGCGTAAGGCACCGCCGGCCCCACCAGCGCCCCGAGTGTGGCGTTTTCATCGGCCTTGCCGCCAAGTGTGATTTGGTAAAATTCCTCGCCGTTCTTCTCGACACCAAGAATGCCGATGTGCCCAACGTGGTGGTGGCCGCAGGCATTGATGCAGCCGGAAATATTGATGTGCAGCCTGCCGAGATCGCGCGCCAAGTCAGGATCGCGAAATCGCCGCGTGATCTCCTGGGCGATCGGGATCGAACGCGCATTCGCGAGGCTGCAATAGTCGAGGCCGGGACAGGAGATGATGTCTGTGATCAGATTGACGTTCGGCGTAGCGACGCCGATCGCGTCAAGCTCGCGCCACAGCGCCGGCAGGTCGCGCTGGGCGACGTGCGGCAATGCCAGATTCTGCTCGTGACCGACGCGGATTTCGTCGAACGAAAAGCGCTCGGCAAGATTCGCAATCGCATCCATCTGCTCGAGCAGTTAAATCGCCGGGCGTGCCGCCTTCAGGCTTTAGCGACAGCGTGACAATGGCATATCCCGGCACTTTGTGATTGGCGACCGCATTGTCGACCCACGCGTCAAAGCGGCGGTCGGCGTGGCGCGCCGCGGCAAGTTCCGGTGGACTGTCATCGAGCTGCGCGTAGGCCGGATAGCGAAAACGGGCGGCGATTTCGGCAAATCCCGCAGGATCAAGCGCGAGCGCCCCGTCCTTGATCGCCTGCCACTCGGTTTCGACCTCTTTGGCAAACGCCTCGGCGCCAAGTTCATGCACCAGGATCTTGATGCGCGCTTTGTAGATATTGTCGCGCCGGCCGAACTCGTTGTAGGTGCGCAGGATCGCTTCGACGTAACTGAGGACGTCGCGCTTGTGCAGGAATGGTTTGATCGTCTTGGCCAGGAATGGCGTCCGTCCGAGGCCGCCGCCAACCATAACTTCGAAGCCAATCTCGCCGGCACCGTTGCGATGCAGTCGCAGCGCGAGATCATGGACGCGCAACGCGGCACGATCGTGGCTCGATGCACCGACCGCGATCTTGAACTTGCGCGGCAGGAACGAAAATTCCGGATGCAGCGTCACATGCTGGCGAACCAGCTCGGCCCAGATCGCGCGGATCCTCGATCTCGTCCGGCGCCACGCCGGCCCACTGGTCCGTGGTGATGTTGCGCACACAATTGCCGCTGGTTTGCATGCCGTGCATGCCGACACTGGCGAGCGCGGCCATGGCGTCGGGCAGTTCCTCGAGCTTGATCCAGTGATACTGAATATTTTGCCGGGTGGTGAAATGCCCGTAGCCGCGATCGAAGCGCCGCGCCACGTGCGCCAGCATGCGCATTTGGGCCGAAGACAGTGTCCCGTGAGGAATGGCGGTGCGCAGCATGTAGGCGTGAAGCTGCAGATAGACGCCGTTCATCAGTCGCAACGGCTTGAATTCGTCCTCTGTCAGTTCGCCTGACAAGCGGCGCGCGACCTGGTCGCGAAATTCCGCGACCCGCTCGGTAACCAGCGTCCGGTCGAAATCGTCGTAGACGTACATACCGCGTCGGCTTTTCTATTTTTGCGCAGCTATGTGCGCGCGTGATGTTTTTCTGGAACCACGCTGCTCAGGTTGGGCATCGTCGGCAGATTGATCGTAGGGCCACGCAACCGAATACGCTCGCGCAGATTGCCGGGCCGGATTTCACCGTCCCGGGTCAGATTGACCGGCGCGATATACGAGCCGACTGCGCGCAGATCATCGGCAACAGCGGCCTTTACCAGCGCCTGCGCGGAGGCCGCATCGGTTGCCACGGTGGCGGCCGCAAGTGCCGTGGTCCAGCCGCCGTCGGAGCGCCTGTACACCACCGCGCCGTCGCCGACCCGGTTGGCGGTGACCACGACCGGTCCGGTGATTTTGATTTTCTGCTCAAGCGGCGAGGTCATGGCGAACTCCTGGTGGAGAACCTGTGGGCCCGACAAGCGGCCTGACGAAGAATGATCTTCTATATAGGAGCTAATTCAGCGCCGCAAATAGTAGAATATTTCGCTGTTTTTGCGGTTACGCAGGAAAAGAAACGTGCGGAGGAACGCCGCTTTCGAGAAACGTCTATCTCCGCGGGCCGGTGGCCGCTTTTGACTCTCAACTTTATGGCCAGTGCTGCGAGCGCGTGCAGGCCGCGAATTGGCGCCGGGCTACGACAAATGTCCGGTCGCGATAGCCGCGACTTTCGAGGGATCTGCTGGCGATCCCTGCCCGCGCCAGACCACATGCATGTCGGGCCGCAACAAGATTAGATCGTAGCCAAAAACATCCCGGGCGACGGAATCGGGCACGTCGAGCACACTCACCGGCGCGCCGTACGATTGGATGGCGTTTTCAAGACCGCTCGTATCCGCCTGGGTGCCGCCGAGCTTGAGGACGGTGTAGCCATCGGGAATGCGATCCTGCATGGGCGCGCCGTCGTCGAGCCAGACATGCGGCAGCCGGGCTCCCGGCCAGGTGGTCGGCTGATACTCGCGAAACAGATGCTCGGGACCACCCGGCACGTTGCAGATAATGGGCGAATCTACGTAGCGATAACCGAGCTCGGCGCCGATCATCTCGTTGCTCTTGCGCTGTTCGATGTCGGCAACGGCGCTCAGATTTCGTCGTGCCTCCTCGCCCGCAGGCGTGTCGTCGCGAATATTTGGGCGCCACATCGAACGCCACTTGCGGCGCCCGATTGTTGCGTAGCGCGAGGCGCCGACGTTGCGATCCCCAATCTGACGCCGCTCAAATTCGTACGATTTGAGGAGATTCGACCCTCCCCAGCCGCGCAGCACCGCCGCAAGCTTCCAGGAAAGATCGATGGCATCGCCGACACCGGAGTTCATGCCAAGCCCACCGGTCGGGATCACCAGATGGACCGAGTCGCCGGCAAGAAACACGCGGTCTCTGCCGTAGCGCTCGGCGAGCAGGAGATTTGCCGCCATGGAGCACAGGACAGCCTCTCATATTTGACCGGAACACCGACGGTTCGTTCAAACGCCACGTCCATCTCATCGTCAGTGTCCACGACTGAATGCAGCGTCCAGTGTCTGGTCGAATCCTGCATGATCAGGAACGTGGCTCTGTCGTCGGCCACATGATAGTGGCGGCCCCGGCCCGGGCCATTGCCGATCGGCAGTTGGTCAACGAGTTCGACGCAGCGGTAAAGCGCCTGCCGTAACTCCAGCAAGTTGCCTTCGCCCGCCAACTCGATGCCAAGTTCCCGTCGCACCGCGCTCGAGCCGCCGTCGCAGCCGACGAGGTAAGCGGTACGAATGCTTTGCACGCTACCGTCACTGTTGCGCACCTGCGCCGTTACACCCGCACCGTCCTGCTCCAGCGACACGAACTCGCAGGCGAACCGGACCGTGACAGACGGAAGCGTCTCGGCAACGGACTTCAGCAGCGGCTCAAGCGTATATTGCGAAATTACCTGATACGGCTCGAGCGGGAGGCTTCCATTGTTGGTCGCACGCGAGCGCGCCTGCGCTTCCGTGACCGACGGGTAGGACAGATGGAGTAGAGGCGCTTTGTTGAGGGCCAGAACGATATAGACGTCCATTGGCCAGTCGGAACGCAATCCGGCGGCGCGAATTTGCTCGGACAGCCCCATGCGGCGATAGATTTCCATGGTGCGGGCGTTGACCCGCTCCATCTTCGGCAGAAAGGCCGGGCGCTCCTTCTGCTCGACAATCGTGCACTTGATGCCGCGCAGGCCGAGATCGATGGCGAGCGTTAGGCCGGTGGGTCCTGCGCCGACAATCAGAACTTCGCTGTCCATTACGGCTTCGATCAAACCTCCGGGGACGGCCCGCACCATCCCGGCAGGTAGTTCGCCGCACTGCTTTTGGCCAACTGCAGCGCCTGTTCGATCGCGCGATCGAAGTTGCGCTCGACGGTCTGCCGCTTCACGCGCCGGCGCAGAAAGTCCGCCCACAAGAATTCGCTGTACGGCGTCGTGTCTTTGGCGAAGCCGCCGGCGCGGCGCAATTCGCCGGCCAGTGAGCGGAACGGATCGTCGATCAGATCCGATAATTTCTTGGGGATGTCGCGATAGTGACGCCGCCGGCCATCGGCATCGTACGGGTGCATCCAGTTGCGATTATCCATCACCGACCAGAACATATCGCGATCGAGCGCGCTCAGATCGAAGCTGACGGTCACCGCCAGTTCCTTGACCCCTTCCTCGTGAAGTGCGCGCGCCAGGTGATGATGGTCAATGACGTAGTGTCGCGATTTTGGGCCCAGGATTACCGGGATGATATGCTGGCCGAGAAATTTTCCACCCTTGGTCACTCCCGTTTCGCGCCAGCGTTTCTGCTTTGCCAACACTTCGCGCATGCCGACCGTGATCTGCGTCGGACGGAGATCCACGATGGCGACCGTCGCCACCACCGGCTCGCGAATTCGGTTCATATTAGTTCGTCGACGCGTTGACCGCGCCGCTCAATTTCTCCATCAGGCCGACAATGTCCTTGCGCATCGTCGCCAGCTTGGAAAACTGCTCGGTGAGGTTTGACACGCGGTCCTCCAGCTCCCGCTTGGTCTCACTGAATTTCTTGACCCGTTCAGCGAGACTGCCGTCGTCATCGTCCTCAATCTGTCTGATCTTCATGAACAGACGGTCGCGAAGCTCGCGCAATTCCCCAATCACGTGAACAACGCCGCTCCCATCCGCTTCCAGCGGAACAAGCCGCGATTGAACTTCGCCGAGCTTTGACTTGAGCTGTGTGAAGGCAACTGCGCGCCGCTCAATTTCACCGAGGTGCGCCTGGGTCGCCTCGATGAAGGTTGCAAGCTCCGCGACCCGCGCATCGATGTCGGCCTCGTCATCCTCTTTTGCCTTATCCGACAGCATGTCGAGTGCGCGATCGAAGTTGCCGAAGAGACCTTCGACATCCTTGCGCAGCGATCCCAATTTGTTGAACTGCGCGTTGAGCTGGGCAAGCCGCTCGTCGAGCGACTTCTTGTGATCCGCAAGGGTCTGCACCCGGTCGCCAAGCGGACCTTGCGGCGTCTGCTCGATCGCGGCAATCTCGTCGGCGAGCTGGTCGCGTGTGGTGTTGAGCTCCTTGAGGCGGCCGGCGACACCGTCCTCGGCAGCCAAATAAGGGGCGAGCCGCGATTGCAATTCTGTGTAATCCTCCTGCAGGCCAGCGAGCGTTTTTGACGCGCGTTCGATAGCCTCGCAGCGATCGTGGCTTTGCCTAACGAATTCCATCATTTTTTTCAAATTGATATCGAGCGCGACCGCGTCATCCCCACTCGCGATTTCCGCCAAGGTGTGATCGATATCTATTTGCCTGGTGTCGAGCTCGGCGAAAAGCTGTTCGATCGAGCGCCGTTTTTCCAGAACCGGCGCGAGCCGCTTCTGCAGGCTCTGCTGCTGAGTGCGGATCTCTTCGATACGCGAGCTCAGATCGCCGACCTGGTTGCGGCCCTTTTGGATTTGCGCAACGCGCTCGGCCTCGACGAGCCGCTGGTTGAGCGCGTTCATCGCATCTTCCGGATCGGTACGAGCAAGATGAGACACTGCCGCTTCGGTTTCGACCTGCGACTTCACCAGCGTCTTGACCCCTTGCCGGACGCCGTCGAGGCGCATTTCAAGGGCGTGCGCCGCCTGGCGTTGCCGCACCAGCGTTTCCCCCAGCCAGACCGCGGCTGGAACCAGTACGAGCGGAACGATGACAACGATGATCCATGCAAGCTTGGCAAGAAGCGCCTGCGACGCAAATGCGTCCACGACTGCGCTCGCTTCGTGCCCTTCCGCCAGGATTAAAAAGGCCAAGGCCAGGACGAAGAGAGCGGCGCAAACAGCCGCAACATTGCGTACGGAAAAGTAAGTCACCCGGGAAACCTCACTAATTTTCTTGTTTGGTACGACAGGAGACCGCAGGGCACAAGTGTGGGCACTCAGCACATGTCGACGCGACCAGTTCCGGCGCGATTACTAGCAAATTGCATTAATTATGAGAACGCGTGGACAACAGCGGGGTGGCGCGGTATTGGGTAACAGCGAGTTGATGTGGTGCTATTGACGCCAGGGAGCACGTGTCACACGCCTTCATGAGCCGCATCAGCAAGCTACCGCCCGCCGGCACCGCGCTGTTGGTCCCATTTGCGGCTGTCCTGATATTCGCCGGCTCGTATACCGCTCGGGGCCAGGAACCCCTCCCCGCAGCGTCCAAGCTTGCCAATTGTGATCGCGCGGCGTTCCGCGTCGTCGTCGATGTCGGCCACACCGTCGACAAGCCCGGCGCCGACAGCGCCCGCGGCACGACCGAGTACAGCTTCAATCTCCGTCTCGCCGACGAAGTGCGGCAAGCGCTCGTTACTGCCGGTTTCGAAAAAACTGTGCGGCTTATCACCCAAGCCGCCCCCGTACGTGGCTTGCTCGAACGCGCCGAGCGAGCCAACAGCATGCACGCCGATCTTTTTATCTCAATCCATCACGATTCCGTGCCGGATAACCTGCTTGAAACCTGGGACTACGAAGGCCAGCAGCGCTCGTTCAGCGATCGCTTCAAAGGCTACGCACTGTTTATCTCAAACGAAAACGGCAACCGCAAAGGCAGCCTCGAGTTCGGTCATTTCTTGGGCGAAGAACTGGAGGCGCGCGGCTTGCGATACACGCCCCATTACACGTTGCCGCTGATGGGCCATCGCCGCCACGAACTCCTTGACACAGAAGCGGGCGTCTACCGCTATGATCAGCTGGTGGTGCTGCGGAAAACACTCATGCCGGCGGTACTGATGGAGGCCGGATCCATCATCAATCGCGACGAGGAACTGGAACTGGCAACGCCCGAACGCCGCGCTACTACCAGTGCTGCCGTTGCGGCAGCAGTCGAAGATTTCTGCGCCACACGGTCTCACCCAAACCACTACCTCCAAGCCAAGCAGCCTCGCATCCACGTACGGTCGCACCGCCAAGCCGCAACACTGCCGCTTCCGTCGCGTGCTGCTAACCTTCAGGATAGTGGAAAATAATTACACGACCGGGGAATAAACCCGGCGAGCCCCTCCCCGAAAAAGGCCCACGACCCAGACCGGGCTGCTTGACCTTTAAAAAAATCTTCCACACCCCGGAATAAAACGCCGCCATGCCCGATCTCGTCCTTGAAAGCCGATGTGGCTCAAAAGGAGAGAGGCGATGCACAAATTCGACGGTAACGACGGGCTAAGCAGACGCAAGGTGCTCGAATGCATGACCTGGGCCGGCACCGGCGTGCTGTGGACTATTTCCGGTGGAGTGCCCAGTTCGCTCGGGCTGATCGACCAAGCGGCGGCACAGGAAGCGCGTGGTCTGACATTCTTGCAGATCAGCGACAGCCATGTCGGCTTTGACAAGCCCGCAAACCCCAATGCCCGCGGCACGCTCGAGGAAGCCATCGCCAGGATCAACGCCATGCCGGTCAAGCCGGCCTTCATGATCCACACCGGCGATATCAGTCACCTGTCACAAGTGTCCGAATTCGACGATGCCGACCGCATCATCTCGCAGGCGCGGCTCGATGTGCATTACGTTCCCGGCGAGCACGACTTTCTCGACGAGGAGCTAAAGCTCTATCGCGAACGCTACGGCCGCGGCACCAAGGGGGCCGGCTGGTACAGCTTCGACGCCGGCGGCGTGCACTTCATCGGCCTCGTCAATGTCGTCGACCTCAAGGCCGGCGGCCTCGGCAATCTCGGCGCCGAGCAGCTGGCGTGGCTTGAGGCCGATGTGAAAGGTCGCTCGGCCTCGGCGCCGATCGTCGTGTTTGCTCACATCCCGCTGTGGACTGTTTATCCGGAATGGGGTTGGGGCACCGAAGACGGCGGTCGCGCCCTTGAACTGCTCAAGCGCTTCGGATCGGTGACAGTCCTTAACGGCCACATCCACCAAGTCATGCAGAAAGTGGAAGGCAACGTCACGTTCCACACCGCGCGCTCGACGGCATTTCCGCAACCGGCGCCCGGCTCAGCTCCGTCGCCCGGCCCGATGAAAGTCCCCGACGAAAAGCTCCGCACGCTCCTTGGCACCGCAACCATCACCTTCAAACGAGGCGCCGAGCAGCTCGCAATCATCGACACACCATTACAGGGCTGAGGAGCAAGGGACATGAGAACGGCAATACTCGCGGGTGCGCTGGGCGCCCTTGTCGGCGCTGCGCTTGCTGCAGGCGTCCTGGCGGCAGAGGCGCAGAACCGGACCCTGGCCGTGGCTATCGACAACTTCACCTTCAATCCGCAAACCTTGACGGTGAAGGCCGGCACCACTGTCACCTGGACCAACAAGGACGACATCCCCCACGCTGTCGCCGCCGTCGGCAAGCAGTTCAAATCGAAGGTGATGGACACCGACAACAGTTATTCGTTCACCTTTACGACACCGGGGACCTACGCGTACTTCTGCTCACTTCATCCGCACATGACCGGCACAATCGTGGTAGAAGCAACAAAAGGCGAAGCGGGGCATTGATGCCTAAAGGGCCGTGGCCTCCGTTGTTCACGCCATCGTGGACAGGCACGGCACTATGGCAATCGATCGCGACATCGAAGACGACAAGGCGCGGCGTTTTCGCGACGCCGCGCTACCGCATCTTGACGACGCCTTCACGCTGGCACGCTATCTCATGCGTAACACCGCGGACGCGGAGGACGCGGTGCAAGAGTGCTATTTGCGTGGCTTGCGAAACTTCGACAGCTACCGAGGCCCCGCCATGAAGCCCTGGTTGCTGACGATTTTACGAAATGTCTGCAATGCCGAGTTCGCGCGGCGCGGCAAACAGGAAACGCTTTCAGATTCTCCATCTGACGAAACAGCGGCGGACGTGGCGCCAATCTGGCAGGAGCCACAAGCCTCACCGGAAATGTCTCTGCTGCAGCGGCACGACGACGACAGGGTTCGGCAGCTGGTCGCCGAACTGCCCGCGCAGTTTCGTGAAGTCATCGTACTGCGTGAAATCAACGATCTATCCTATCAAGAGATCGCGCAAGTCGCCGGTGTGCCGGTGGGAACGGTGATGTCGCGGCTCGCCCGCGCACGTTCCATGCTGCGCTCGGCGTGGAACGCTGCGGAAGGAGTGGCGTCGTGAATTGCGCCGAGTGCGAAATCCTGCTGCACGCCCTGATCGACAACGAGCTCGATGCCGGTCACGCCCGCGAGGTTGAGGCGCACATCGCCTCTTGTCCTGCATGCGCCGAGAAGCTGCAAGCGTTCCGCGCGCTGCGTTCGGCGATGGCTCAGGCAAAACTAAAAGAAGCTGCACCCGCCGCTTTGCGGGCGCGGATCGAAGCAGCGTTGCCGCAGCCACCGGCACAGATTATTGCGCCGCGGCGATTCTCTCAGCCTTCGCGGCGAAGCTTCTTCGGCGGTTTTGCCACGGGCGCAGTGCTTTCAGGAGCGCTGGCGGCGAGCCTGCTGCTGACTGTTTTCCGCACCGATCGGGAACAGATCATTGGCGATGAGGCCGTGTCGGCGCATTTGCGCTCGCTGCAGGCCGGCCATCTGACGGACGTTGAGACGAGCGAGCAGCACACGGTCAAGCCCTGGTTCAACGGCAAGCTCGACGTGGCGCCGCCGGTCATCGATCTTACCGCGCAGGGTTTTACGCTTGTTGGCGGCCGCCTGGACGAACTCAACGGTGAGACCACGGCTGCGATCGTGTATCGCCGCCGCCAGCACATCATCAATTTGTTCGTGTCGCGGCGCACGGATGCGGACCGCGGCGGTGAGATCAGCGAAACGCGGCATGGCTTTAATGTCCGGCATTGGGCCGATCAGGGTCTCGACTTTTGGGTCGTGAGCGACCTCAATGCGGGCGAACTCGATGAGTTTTGCCAAAAATTCAAGGCAGCCTTGCGCTCCCCAAGTCCGGCCTCGTGACTGGTTTCCGCAACCGTTAGCGGGTAAACCAAGCCTTAGATCGTGTGGAATACGCTGCCCCGCGCGGGGCAGGCGGAAAAACGGCCCGGCGCCGCAATAACTACCCAGTCATGGATCAACGCACCGACAGCGAACGTCGTCAGGACACTGCGCCAAGCCGAGACACCCGACCGGCCGCCGGCGCGCCGAAGCCGCAGTCATGGGTCGACGGAATGCGCCGGCGGCGCCGTATGGTGCTGGTCGTTACCGCCCTGATCATTGCCGGGATCGTCGCGGTCGTCGTCTGGTGGGTCAACACCAGCGGCTATGAAAGCACCGACGATGCTTTCATTGACGCCCGCACCGCGTCGATCAGTTCACAAGTCAATGCTGCCATTGTCGATGTGCCGGTGACCGACAATCAATTGGTCGAGGCCGGGGCGGTGCTCGTTCGCCTCGACGACCGCGACTATAAAGCTCAGGTCGACCAAGCTCATGCCCAGGTCGATCAGGCGACTGCAAGCATCGGCAATATCGACGCTCAAATTGTCGCACAGCAGTCGCGCATCGAAGAGGCCGACAAGCAGGCCATGCAGGCGCGCGCGACGCTTACATTCGCGCAACAGCAAAATGAACGCTACCAGACGCTGGTAAAAAACGGCGCAGCGACTGTCGAACAGGCACAACAATACGCGTCAGGGCTTTTACAAGGCGAAGCGACTTACGCGGCGGCTCAAGCCAACGCGGTCGCCACCAAAAAACAGCTACCGGTGCTCAAGGCCCAGCGCACCCTGACCGAGGCACAACTCGAGCAAGCGCGCGCGGCCTTAGAGCAAGCAGAAACCAATCTGTCGCGGACCGTCATCACCGCGCCGGTAGCGGGCCGGGTTGCAAGGCTGACCGCTACCAAAGGCAACTATGCCGCGGTCGGCCAGGCGCTGATCATGTTTGTGCCGCGCGACGTCTGGGTGACCGCAAATTTCAAGGAGACTCAACTGGTCGCGCTGCGGCCAGGCCAACCGGTCGAGATCAGGATCGACGCCTACCCCGACCGGACATTCAAAGGCCACGTCGACAGCATCCAACCCGGCAGCGGCACGGCCTTCAGCCTGCTGCCGGCTGAGAATGCCACCGGCAACTACGTCAAGATCGTCCAGCGCGTGCCGGTCAAGATTGTATTCAACGAACAGCCAGATGTGCAGTTGGGGCCCGGCATGTCGGTCGTGCCAACCGTCACGACGAAATGAGCGATCTGCCCCAGTATTCCGGCGAGCGAAAGCCGCTCAGCGGCAGGCGACCGCAGCCCCTGGCTGATCGCGATTGTGCTCTCCATCGCCACTTTCATGGTCGTGCTCGACACCGCGATAGCCAATGTGGCGCTGCGCTATATTGCCGGCAGCCTGGCAGTCAGCGTCGACGAAAGCACCTGGGTGGTCACGACCTATCTGATCGCCAACGCCGTCGTCCTGCCGGTGAGCGGCTGGCTGTCGAACGTGATCGGCCGCAAGCGCTTCTATATGATTTGCGTAATGCTCTGTTCACGATCGCCTCGCTGTTGTGCGGCTTGGCGTCGAGCCTTAACGCGCTCATTGTGTTTCGCATCCTGCAAGGCCTGGGCGGCGGCGGCATGCCGACCAGCGAACAGGCCATGCTTGCGGATACGTTTACGGTGCGACAGCGCCCCCAGGCGTTCGCGATCTACGGAATCGCCGTTATCGTGGCGCCAACTGTCGGCCCGACCATTGGTGGCTGGATCACCGACAACTATTCATGGCACTGGATCTTCTTTATCAACGTGCCGTTCGGCATCGTTTCACTCACTACTCGTGCAATGGCTGGTCGTTGAGCCCGACGTGCTCGAACGCGAGCGCGCCCAGCGCCTCACCGGCGGACTGAAAATCGATTGGGTCGGATTTGCACTGATTGCCCTGACATTCGGCAGCTTGGAGTTCGTGCTCGACCGTGGGCAGATCGACGACTGGTTCCACTCAACGACGATCATCATCTTTGCGACGATCGCAGCCTGCTCGTTCATTTTCCTCGTCCCGTGGGAGCTGACCCGCGACGACCCGATTGTGGATCTGCGATTGCTCCTGCAGCGGCAGTTCGGCATGGCCTTTATCGTCATGTTCGCGGTCGGCGCCATACTGTTCGGTTCGAACCAGATCACGCCGCAATTGATGCAGACAAATTTTCCGTACACGGCGATGCTGTCCGGACTAGCCATGATGCCCGGCGGATTGGCGATGCTGGTCATGATGCCGCTTGTAGGGCAGCTTATCCCCCGCATGGAGCCGAAATACTGGATAGCCATCGGCTTCTCGGTCATCGCGTTGGCGATGTGGTACTCGACCTCGCTCGTTCCCGACGCGAGCTTCGGCTACTTCGCGACCGTGCGGGTATTTCAGACCGTCGGTATGCCGTTTCTTTTCATACCGATCAATTCCGTCGCCTATACGGGGCTGCCGGCGCAAAAAACCAGCGAAGGCTCAGCGCTCATTAACGTTGCCCGTAATCTTGGCGGCAGCATTGGCGTGTCGCTCGCCAACACCGAACTGGTGCAACGCTCGCAATTCCATCAATCCCGGCTGGTCGAAAATCTGGTTCCGTCGTCGCCGGGATTTCAATCAACGCTGCATGGCCTCACGCAGTACTTCGCGCAGAGCGGATCGCCAGCCAACGCCCAAGGCCGGGCAATCGGCTATATCGCCCAGCTGGTCAGCGACCAGTCTGCGCTCATGGCCTATATTGATATCTTTTATAGCTGGTGCATTTTCGCCGTGGTACTCGTGCCCCTGGTACTCTTGCTGATCCGGCGAGTAGGGCCGGCGGCGGGTCAGGCAGCCGCGGCGGGACACTGACGACTCCGGTTTGTGCGGTCGCCGCCTTCGCCATAAGCAGGACCGATGAAAATTGCGCCCTGGCGAAGACGACCGGCATCGTCGTCCATCGGCCAAGGCCAGCGGTCGGGGGCGGCACCCCGACCAATTGAGCCCCGCATGTAGACGAAGTCTTAATTGCGACACGCTCGTGCGCTGAAATGTCTTTCGTGCAGTTGGTACGGCACCATTCTTGCTTGAGCTCGTTAGTGGAGGGGTAGTGGGGGGCGTGAAAGACCCCGGACGATGACACTGCCGGGAAGAAAGGAGTTGCCAATGTGTGACTTTAGCCTCCAAAGCGTGCGGTCGCGACCCGCAAAAGTCGGCGATAAGCTTGTTACGCGTGACTTCGGCACTGGTACCCGCGGCTTTGCCGCCTCCGACGATGCCGGCATGGCAGTATGTTTGTTGCCGGGAACGGAGCTGGCATTCGCCGGTGAAGTTGCTTGCCTGCCGGCCGGGCTGCTCGGCTGGAAGACCAAGACGATCAATTACCAGACCGCCATCTTCCGCCAGGTCAACAAGGAAAAGTTGGCTGCGCATCACGACGCGCTCGAGTTTCCCGATGGGCGCACCGTGTTGTTGACGCTTCTGTGCGAGGGCCAGGCGGCCACCGTGTTGCAACTGCCGGCTCAACCAAAGACAGAAGTGGAAGCGCGCGAACAGGAACGAGTGGGTTTTATCGGCTGAGGCACTTGTCCTGTTGTGACGCCATAGTCGGCTGACTAATGCCGCAAACGCTGACTAAGGTTGCAAATAAGAAACCGGCCGCCGGTTCGGCGGCCGGTGTTTTTAGCACCATCTACTAAGAGCGGCAGCGGTACGGCTGTCTGCTGCCAGTACTTCGGCTTCAATTCGAATCGCGCAGCATTCGACGCAAATTCTGTGCTTGGCTGCGTTCACAACAAGCGCCGAAGTTGCGCCTTCCATGTTGGCCGTTCGTCGTTCACGGCGGGACATCCGACCGGAGCGTCGATCTCCGACCCGGCGTTTTCCTGCAGGCCATGGCATTTCCGTTCCATGATCGCGGTCCGCTAGCGCCTTGCGCGCCCCCAAATCATTCGCCATGACAATTGCCGCAGAAAAATGCACGCCGACTGCCCTTTTCGATGACCGAAGAACCACATCGTGCCAAAGCCGATGCGCCCTCCCGCGCGGCCAATGATGCGACCAAAGCGTCGCCGCGATCGCTGTTTCTTACGATCTTTCCCTCGATCATGTTGCCGATGTTCCTGGCGGTCGCAGACCAGACCATCGTCGCCACCGCGTTACCCGTCATCGCTGCGGATTTTGGCGAGGTCGAGCGCGTGTCGTGGGTGGTGGTGTCGTATCTGATTGCCAACACCATCGCCGCCCCGGTCTACGGGCGATTGGGCGACTCGTTCGGCCGCCGAAACATGATGCTCATAGGGCTCGTCATCTTCATGCTCGGATCGGTCCTCTGCTCGCTCGCTCCGAACATGGAATTGCTGACCGCGGCGCGAATCGTCCAGGGATTCGGCGGCGGCGGGTTGATGACCCTATCGCAAGCGCTGGTGGGCGAAAGCGTTCCGCCTCGCGAGCGAGGCCGCTATCAGGGCTATCTTGCTGGGGTCGCAGTCAGCTCCAATACGTTTGGACCGGTAGCTGGTGGCTATCTCACCCAAGCCTTCGGCTGGCGGTCGATTTTCCTCATCAACGTGCCGCTGGGGCTTGTCGCCGCCCTTCTCGTGCTGCGCCTGGCCACCCAGCCGAGCGACCGTCGGCGGACCACGTTCGATGCTCCGGGCTTGGTGCTGTTTATCATGTTCGTCGGCCCGGTCATCCTGGCTCTCGAACAAGTGCAGCGTATGCAAGCGAGCACTCTGCCGATGATCGGCGGCCTGCTGACGTTAGGCGTGATCGCGCTGGCTGTTCTGGTTTGGCAAGAAAAGCACTCAACCTCACCGCTCATTCCGCCTGCCTTATTTAGAGAACCCTCGGTCTGGCGCAGCGATGGCCTGGCGGCCTGTCACGGGGCGGCGCTGGTATCGTTGATCACGTTTTTGCCGCTCTATCTGCGTGCGGTGCGGGGCACCTCGCCCGCTGATACGGGGCTGCTGTTATTGCCGCTCACATTTGGCATCGGTCTTGGTTCGCTCGTCGCCGGACAATTGATAACGAGAACGGGCCGTACCGCAATATTTCCGTCCTTCGGCTTGACAGCCGCGACGGCCGCTTTGTTGTTTGTCGGCTTCTGGATGCCGCATCTGTCTCTCGCGCAACTGCCCTGGGTCTTCGGCGTCACCGCTCTGTTCATGGGTACGGTGATGGGAGTGGTACAGGTCACGGTGCAGGCCGTAGCGGGACAGCGTATGCTTGGCACGGGTGCGGCGATGGTGCAGTTCTCACGTTCCGTCGGTGCCGCCTTTGGCACTGCGGCAGTCGCAGCTGTTCTGTTTTCGGTGCTCGCAACCCGCGATCGCGAAACGGCGAGCCTGTTGGGCACCATCATCGACCGCGGGCCCGCGGCGATCTCGGCTCTGGCTCCAGCCCGCCAGGCAATCATCCAGACCGAACTCGCTGACGCGTTCCGCGCGGCCTTTGTGACGGTGGCAGCGTTTACTGCCATCGGGGCATCGCTCGCGTGGTCGATGCCGCTGCGGCGGGTGTAGCGGATTGCGCCGATTTGGGAATGACCAAAATCCTGCTCACACGGCACGCATAAGGTCCGCTAGGATTCCGCGGCGATAAAATGCGTCACCTTAGGCTCTGCTGTTAGGTCGAACCGTTCAACCGCTTCCTGCACAATGCGATCGGCCTGAGTAACGCGTTCATGCTGGCGCAGATGCTCCATCCAGGATTCCACCAGGAACGTTTCCAACATGCGTCCGTCCTCGGCGGCATCCTCGAACACGCTCCAGGCATAGGCACCGTCGCGCCGGCGCACATATTCGAGCTTGGCGATGGCTTCGAGGAACGCTTCACGGTCCTGTGGGCGGATCCGGTATTCCACTGTTACCAGCACCGGCCCGCGATCGCTGTCGATCGTTTGCGTGGTGATCGGCGCCGGCCAGTGCATGCTTGGTGTGAGATCGAGGCCCGCGCCGGTTTGCAGCTTCCACCGCCAGGTCAGCGGGATTGCTGCGATCGCGCCGGCCGCGGCAAGAAAATGCGCCACCGGTAATCCGACATAGGCGGCGACCTCGCCCCAGACTGCGCTGCCGAGCGTCAGGCAACCGAAGAATACCGTCGTATACAAAGCAAGCCCTCGCCCGCGCACCCAATCCGGCAAAGCCACTTGCGCCGACACGGTCAGCGTCGCCAGCACCCAAATCCACGACGCTCCGGCAGCGACACTGGCCACGAGCGCTATTGGCGGCTCTCGGGCGAGACCGTACAGCACCATGGCGATAGCCTGGCCAACGGCTCCCAGCGCCATCAGGCGGTCCGGTCCCAGCTTGGGTTTCAGCCATGGCAAAAAGAATGCACCGCCCACGGCGCCGACCCCGATCGCGCCGAGGAGTACGCCGTAAAGACCCGGTCCACCGGCGATCTGCGCGCGGGCGACGAGAGGCAGCAACGCCCAATACGCGCTGGCAAAAAGAAAAAATCCAACGGCTCGCGCCATCGTGCCGCGCAACGGCGAACTGTGTCTGGCATAGCGCAGCCCAGCCCACATCGCCTGGCCGAAACGCTCCGCCGGCAGCGGCGTACCCAATTTTTTCCTCTCTCGCCACCACAGCAAGGATCCGACGATTGCGAAGTTGGAAACGGTGTTGATCCAAAACGGCGCAACAATGCCGAGGCCGGAAATAGCCACGCCGCCCAGTGCCGGACCAAGCGCGCGCGAAATGTTCACGCCGACGCTGTTAGCGGCAATGCCGGCAGGTAAGTCGTCTCTCGGAACAAGTAACGGAACGACGGCCTGCCAAGCGGGGCCCGTCAATGCACCGACGGCGCCAAGCAACAACGTGAACAACAACAAATTGCTGGGCGTCGCCAAACCAAAGCCGACCATCGCCGCATAAACTGCCGAGACAACCGTGTACAACAACTCGACGACGATCAAGTATTTGCGTTTGTCGAAAATATCGGCGAATGCACCGGCCGGCAGCGCCAACAGGAAAATCGGCAGATTGCTCGCGGCCTGCACCAGCGCCACGATCAAGGGATCGGGATTGAGGCTGGTCATAAGCCAACCCGACGCAGCGCTGTACATCCAGCCGCCAACGTTGGAGACTAACGTCGCGGTCCAGATCACCGCGAACGCCGGGTGGCGAAACGGCGCCGCAAATGAAAGCGGCTTAGTTGAACTCGCGCTGGCGGTGCTCATGCCGCGACATGATGTGAGGGTTTCACGTTCACTTCGCGCCACCTCTCGCCGCGACCGTTACAGCAAGCAGCGATGCGTTATGCGTTGACGTGATCATGGCGCGAACTATAGGCTTCGCGTTGCGCCTCTGTGAAGAAGGCGGAACAATTTGCACGGGGAGGTCAACATGCCGAAGATCAAGGCTAACGGCATCACGATGAACTACGAGCAACAGGGGACGGGCGAGCCGCTCGTGCTCATCCCCTACCTCGCTGCCGACAATGCCTGCTATGCTTTCCAGGTCGCCGACTACGCCAAGCATTTCACCTGCATCTCCGTCGACCCGCGCGGTGCCGGGGAAACCGACAAGCCACCCGGCGCTTATTCAATGGAATTGTTCGCCGACGACGTCGCCGCCTTCATGCAGGCGATCGGCGTTGATCGCGCGCATGTCAGCGGTCTGTCGCTTGGCGCCGCGACCGGCTTATGGCTCGCCGGTAAATATCCGCAGCGGGTCAAATCGCTGTCGCTGCACAGCGGCTGGACCAAGTCCGATCCGTTCCTCAAAGTCGTCGTGGAAGGCTGGCGAACCATCGCGAAGGGCCTGGGCAGTGTCACGGAGATGATCATCCAGGGCATCTTCCCCTTCTGCTTCACGCCGGAACTCTACGCGGCAAAGCCGGATTATATCGACCAGCTCGCCGCCTTCGTGCGCAGCCGGCCGAAGCAGCCGCTCGACGCTTTCGTCAGTCAATCGAGCGCGGTGCTTGCCCATGACGCGCTGTCGCAACTAGAGCGTATCAAGGCTCCGACTCAGATCACCTTTGGCCGCCACGACATCGTGTGCTCGGCCCGCTTCGCCGACGCGATGAAGAACGGCATTAAAGGCTGCGAACTTCTGGTGTTCGAGGACTGCGCGCATGCGCCGATTTACGAGAACGTCGCCGAGTTCAACAAGAAGAGCTTAAGCTTCCTGCAACGCCACGCCGGATAGGCGCTCACGCGGACACCCGATGAGCGAGCCAACGGCCGGCCTCGGCGGCGGCGAATAACTCTGCGAGTGCTGCATTCACTGCGGCCGGCTCCTCGCTGGTGACAGTGTGGCCGGAGCGCGGAATGACCAGAAGGCCGGCGGTTGGCACCGTGCGCTTGAGAAAGACGCTGCCGTCGAGGCAGGTGTCGTCCTCATCGCCGACAATGACGAGGAGAGGCAGCGAAAACCGCTTGAGGTCGGCCTCAAGGTCCCAAAGTGTCGGGCGCCGCGCCTGCAGCATCGACATGGTCAGTGCGTGTCCTTGCGCCGAGTGCTCGGAGAGCATCCGCGCAAACTCCGCATAACCGCGCGGATCCTTGTGCTTCTGGGTCAGACGCGTCGGGTTATCAGCATAAAGTGCCGCGGCGGCGGCAATGCCCTTATCCAAAAACATTTGAGCGGTTTCCGCCGCCTGCTTGCGCATTGCTTCGCGCACCGCGGGATCAGCAACCGACCCCCAGCCGCAGCCGGCCGCGGTCACCGATATGCAGCGCTCCGGATGCCGCATGCCGACGTGGAGCGCGGTATACGCGCCCATGGAATGGCCGACGATGTGCGCCTTTGTGATGCCGAGCGCATCGATCACCGCGACGACGTCGCCGCGGGCAACGTCCTGCCCGTAACGGGCAGGATCACTGGGTATGTCGGACGGCGGATAGCCGCGTGCGGAAAACGTAACGCAGCGATGCGAACGCGCGAAATAGCGCATCTGCGGCTCCCACGTTCGATAGTCGCCGGCGAACTCATGGACAAAAATGACGGGACGGCCGCTACCGGCCTCCTCATAATAGAGCCTGGTGCCGTCGGCACTCGTGATCATCGGCATCGGTCACCTCGGTTGGTTTTACGCCGCCTCCGGGATCAGTTCGACTTCGCGCATCTGGGTTACCGGCTGCGGCAGAACGCCATAATCAGTGACGTCGTAGCCGACAACGCGCAAGACGCCACGGGCCGGACTCATGGCGACGGCAAGCCGCGTGTAAGGGTTGAGTACCGGCTCGCGCACCCAGTCAAAACCGTTTTCCGACAGCGGGCCGCTCCATGCCGCCAAGGCGTCGCGCCGCGCCCGGCTGAAGCCGGCCGCGTCATCGAACGAACTCACCAAAAACCGGCGCGGGCCGATGCGACCTTCCCAGCCCGATCGGCATGGTACCCAATCATTCGCGGCGCAAGTTTCTTCCTCGCGGCTGACGAAACCGGTTTCGGTGCGTTCGATGACGCAGCGCTCGTGCGCTGCGCAGCCCACGATCGTGTAGATCACCGGGCGCGCAACCGGCGTTGTTTCGAGAAGCCGGCGCGCCACGACAAAATCCTCACAGACCTCGAAAAGCGTGGCGCAAAAGTTGATCCGGCGGCATGCGGCCTGTGGCCGCCGCGGTGCGGACGACGCCCGCGACGTAATCCGCAGGGCGGAGCAGGCGGTGCCGGGTGCGGCGCCACATCGGCGCTTGATTAAGGGCGGCACCGAAGCGTTGCGGCGCCATCGCCGTCAGGACGCCAACGTAGCCCGGCCAGGTGACGCTGAAAAAATCGCCATGCTCGCCCCACATGTGCGCGATCTCGGTGTGGCGTCCCAGCCCGCGAAACGGCCAATCCAGAGTGCGCACAAGCCAGGAAACGCCATCCTGTTCATCCGCCCGCGCCGTGCAGCCCCATTGATAGGCGGCGTTGAGCAGCCACACGCCCGAGATATCAAGCGCCGACGCGATTTGTGCGATCTCGGCAAAGTATGGCGAGCGGGAGCGCCTTAGTGAGTTTCGCGAAAGCATATCCAGCGGCGGAATCAGCGGTAGTGCCGACTGCGGAAAGAACCGCAAACAGGCGTCCCGCAAAGCGCGCGCCCGCATAGCGCTCCGCAGCGCATGGTGCGGTGGACCGCCTTCGCGAATATCGACGACGGGGATAATCGGCAGCGTCTCGCTCATCTCAACACCCGCGGTCCCTCTCCCGACTCAAGGTGCAAGCTTAGTCGGTGTCGATGTCGCTCGCACACTGGTAAGGTCAAGCCAGACCGCCGGACGCCGAAGAACGGCGGATTATTGTAAGCTGGGGCGGCGCGATTCTCAGCCGGCGCGGAAAATCTACATGACGGCGCGATCCAAATTCCTTCGCGCTAGCGTGATTACAGCCGCACTCGCGGCGTTGCCGCCGAATCCGGCCCGCGCAGGACCGCCCTTTCAAACCGACGATCCCGAGCCGGTTCCGTGTCAGCATTTCGAATTCTACACGCTCTCGACTGGCGCTGCCGTGCGCGGTGACACCCAGGGAGAAGGCCCGGCTTGGGAATTCAATTACGGCGTGATCCCAAACGGCCAGGTTCACATTATCGCGCCGCTCACTTTCGACAGTCCCGCCGGCGCCCGCTCGCAATTCGGCTATGGCGACACCGAGCTTGGCTTCAAATATCGCTTCATCGACGAGGACAAGAACGGCGCTCGTCCCATGATCGGCGTGTACCCCCTGATCGAACTGCCGACTGGCAACGAGAGCCACGGCCTCGGCGCCGGCTATACGCGCGCCTATTTTCCGATCTGGATTCAGAAGAGCTTCGGCGACTGGACGACCTATGGCGGCGGCGGCTACTGGATCAACCATGGTGACGATACCGTCGATCGCGATTACTGGTATTTTGGCTGGCTGCTGCAACGGCAGGTGACCAAACAATTGGCCATCGGCGCCGAGATCTTCCACCAAACCGCTACGGTTGCATTCGGCGCCACCGACAGCGTCTACACCAAGCCGACAACGGGGTTCAACATCGGCGCGATCTATGATTTCGACGAGCACAACCACCTGCTCGTCTCTGCCGGCGCCGGTCTGCAGAATGCATCGACGACCAATATCTTCTCCTGGTACGTCGGCTATCAAATCACCGGGCCATGAAGCCAAGTCGCCACAGCTTTGAAACCGGGCAAGAACTCCAACAGGCTTGCGTTCTCCGGAAGCCCGGACCAAAAGGCATTGGTGAATGGACTGCAACAGTGCGGGTAAAGGACAATGAAGACTGTAACGCTTGGAAGAAACGGGCCGGCGGTCACGGAGTTGGGGCTCGGCTGCATGGGCATGTCGCCGGGCGTGTACGGCCCGAGCGATGAAGCCGAGAGCATCGCCACCATCCGCGCCGCGCTCGATGCCGGTGTCACGCTGCTCGACACCGGCGACTTCTATGGCATGGGCCACAATGAAATGCTGATAGGCCGGGCGCTGGAAGGCGGGCCGCGCTCGAATGTCGTCATCTCGGTCAAATTCGGAGCGCTGCGCGACCCGGCCGGCATGTTCGTCGGCCAAGACTGCCGGCCGCAAGCGGTCAAAAATTTCGTCGCCTATACTCTGCGGCGCCTCGGCACCGATTACATCGACATTTACCGCCCCGCGCGCCTCGATGCGGCCGTGCCGATTGAAGACACCGTTGGCGCCATCGCCGAGCTGGTCCGCGCCGGGTATGTCCGTCATATCGGCCTGTCCGAGGTCGGCGCCGAAACCATCAAGCGCGCCCACGCGGTGCATCCCATCGTAGATTTGCAAATTGAATACTCGCTCATGAGCCGCAGCATCGAAAAGGCGATCCTGCCGACGACCCGCCAGTTGGGGATCGGCATTACCGCCTATGGCGTTCTCTCGCGCGGAATCCTGAGCGGACGGGTGCCACCGCGGACCAACAAGGGGGACATTCGCATTGTCCGCATGCCGCGTTATCAGGAGGGTAATATCGAAAAGAACCTCACTCTGGTCGAGGCGCTGCGGCAGATCGGCAAAGAAAAAAGTGCGACCCCGGCACAGCTCGCAATTGCCTGGGTGCGCTCACGCGGCGACGATATCGTGCCGGTGCTTGGTGCCCGCCGCCGCGACCAACTTCAGGAGACGCTCGGCGCGCTCGATCTGAAGCTCACCGCCGCAGACATCGCGCGCATCGACGCGGCGGTGGCGCCGGACCGGATCGCCGGTGAACGATATGACGCGCCACAGATGGCGCACCTCGACAGCGAAGTGCACCACTAGCGCGGCTCACTTGATCTCGACGGCCTATCATTGAAATACTCTCTCTAAAGCCGGCGGCGTCCGCGCCGACCGGACAAAGGGGGAGGAACGGTGTGGCTGAATATCATTACATTGTCATAGGCGCGGGCTCTGCCGGCTGCGCCATTGCCTCACGCCTGTCTGAAGATTCATCGACCAACGTGCTGCTCCTTGAAGCCGGCGGCACGGACGATGACGACAGGATCTTCTCACCGCAGCGCGCCTGGGAGCTTTGGAACACGCCATTCGATTGGGCTTTTACAACCGCGCCGCAGCCGGGCGCCGTCAATCGCCCGATTTTTTGGCCGCGCGGCAAAGTACTCGGCGGATCGAGCTGTCTCAACGGCATGATCTACGTGCGTGGCGCGGCCGCGGACTACGATCATTGGGCCTATCTCGGCAATGTGGGCTGGGACTACGAAAGCGTCCTTCCCTATTTCAAGAAATCGGAAGACTATTACGGCGGCGCGTCTCAATACCACGGCGTAGGCGGCCCGCTATCAGTGTCGCGCCACACGACCCCGAACCCGTTGACTGAAGTTTTTATTGAAGCCGCCGTCCGGGCTGGTCATCCAATCAATTATGACTTTTCCGGTCCCGAACTTCTTGGCGTCGGATATACCGACACAACGACGCGCGACGGCCAGCGGTGCAGCGCCGCCGCGGCTTTCCTCAAACCGGCGCACAACCGGCGCAATCTGACGGTACAGACTGGCGCGCGCAGCCATCGCCTCTTGATCGAGAACGGGCGCTGCAACGGTGTCGTCTACGAAGAGGGTGGCAAGCTGCAGACTGTACGCGCTGCAAACGAGGTCATTGTCAGCGCCGGCGCCATCGGCTCGCCGCACCTTTTGCTGTTGTCCGGCATTGGTCCGGCAAGCGAACTGAACAAGCTGGGCATCCGCGTGCACGCCGATCTGCCCGGTGTGGGTCAGAATCTGCACGATCATCTCCTGACCTTTGTTATCCACGAGGCGAACAGAGAGATTCCCGCTCCGAAGCACAACATTCTCGAAGCGCATCTGTTCGCCAAAAGCGATCCGCGCCTGCCGGCGCCCGACCACCAGCCGCTCCTGATGTGTAATGCCCCGCCACTACCAACTCTCGAAATTCCGGCGAACGCTTATGCGATCGCGCCTGGCATCATTCGTCCGGTGTCGCGCGGGGAACTGAAATTAACCGCCGACAATCCGGCGGCGCCGCTCCATCTCGATCCACGCTACCTGAGCGAGCCAGCCGATCTCAATGCACTGGTCCATTCGCTGGAAGTATCGATCGAGATATTGGAGAGTCCGGCCTTCGGTAAATGGCGCAAACGCGCAGTGTGGCCCAAAGCAAAAACGCGGGCCGAGCGCATTCAGTGGGTGCGCGAAACCTGCGAGACCTACCATCACCAGGCCGGCACCTGCAAAATGGGCATCGACGCCATGAGCGTGGTCGATCCACAGTTGCGTGTGTATGGCATCGATGGCCTGCGCGTCGCCGATGCGTCAATCATGCCGGCAGTAACCAGCGGCAACACCAACGCCCCTTCAATCATGATCGGCGAAAAGGCGGCCGATCTCATCCGCGGCAGGCATGCCCTGAATTGACGCGCGCGGCGCCGGAGCCTGATTGATAATAAGGCTTGCCTTTCAACCGCAAGCTCGGCACTTCAACCATTGCCGCGAAGTCCGGCTGCAATAAAACATCACGATCGCAATAACTCGCGCAAATGCTCGGCCAAACGGATCCTGCGCTCGACTGACTGGTCCTGCAGCGTAGCGCCAACACCCAGATAGCGGTCGGCGACCTCTTTCGAGCGGAGCAGGTCTTGACCGGAACCGCTCAAGACGACTCGCCCGTTTTCAATGACATACCCGCGGTCAGCGATTGCAAGGCTCAGCCGGGCATTCTGCTCCGACAGCAGAATGGCCAATCCCCGATCGCGCAGCTTCACGATCAAACCGAATATTTCGGAGACTACCCGCGGCGCCAAACCTAGCGACGGCTCATCGAGCATCAACAGCTTGGGCCCGGACATCAAGCCTCGGCCGATGGCAAGCATCTGCTGCTGACCGCCCGAGAGATTTCCGGCCAGCGACGACATGCGATCGCGAAGCATGGGAAACAGCCGCCCGATCTCGTCGCGTTGCGCATTCGCTTCATCCGGCGTTCTCGCGTGGAGATATCCGCCCAATTCCAGATTGTCGCTGATCGTGAAACCGGAAAAGATTTGGCGGCCTTCCGGAACGTGCACGATACCCGCCCGCATCCTCGCTGCGGTCGACCAGCCCTCAATCCGCTGACTGGAAAAGCCGATCGTACCGGACCGAACCGGGGCGAGGCCGGAGATCGCCTTCACCAACGTCGATTTTCCGGCGCCGTTGTTGCCGACCAGCGTAACAATCTCGCCTTCGTCAATGACCAGGTCGATATCGTGAATCACATTGACGCCGCCATAGCCCGCCGAGACGCCCTTGAGCTCCAGCATCATGCGCCCCGCTCCTCGGCGCGGCCGAGATACGCTTCGATCACCGCGGGATCGCTTTGCACCCGCTGAGGCGTTCCGCCGGCGATGAGGCGGCCCGCATCGAGCACAAAAATCGTGTCGGCGACGCCCATGACGAGCGACATATTGTGCTCGACCACCAGGATGGTCGTGCCGGCGTCGCAGATCGCGCGCAGCAGCACTGCGAGCTCTGCAGTCTCACCATCGTTCAAGCCGGCAGCGGGCTCGTCGAGCAGCAGCAAGCGCGGGCCCGACATCAGCGCGCGCGCGATTTCGACAAGCTTTTGCGCGCCAATCGGCAAATCGGTTGCCGGTACATCGCGCGAATGCTGTAACCCAATCAAGTCAAGCCAGGAGTCCGCTTTCGCGGCGAGCCGCCTCTCCTCCTGACGAGATTTTCCGGTCCACAACATCTGCGCCATCGCTGACGAACGCTGCTGCCGATGGGAGCCCACCATGACGTTTTCCAAGGTCGTCATCCCAGGAAACACACGCGCTGTCTGAAAGGTACGCATGATCCCCAGTGCCGCCACGCGTTGCGGCGGCAGCCCGGCCGCATTGTCCCCGAAGAAGCGGACTTCGCCCGAGGTGGGAGCAAACAGATTTGTCGCCACGTTGAACAGCGTCGTCTTCCCCGCGCCGTTCGGTCCGATCAAGGCGCAGAGACTGCCCGACGGCACCACCAGACTGACGTCATCCACGGCGCGCAAGCCGCCGAATATTTTCGTTACCGCACGGCACTCAAGAGCAGGAGCTGTCAAACTTTCGCTCCCATGGATGCGAACTTCGATCTGTGCGCGAACAGGCGATCGAACAGGAGCGCCAGCCGGCCGAACAGTCCTTCAGGCATGAACAGAAAGATGGCCACGAGGATCGCCCCTTCCACGGCGGTCTTAAACACCGCCAGTTCCTGGATCATCGTCGGCAACAGGGTCAGCGCGAGCGAGCCGAAGAAGCCGCCGATCAAGGTGCCCTCGCCGCCAAGCACCAGCATGGTGATCATTTCGAAAGACCGGTCCGTCGAAACCATTTCCGGCGACAGAAAGTGGAAATTGAACGCATAGAGCGCGCCGGAGAGGCCCGCCAGCGCCGCCGATATGCAAAGCGCGACGATCTTGACCCGACCGACATTGATGCCCAGCGCAGCGGCGGCAAGTTGATCGGACCGCACTGCCTTGAGCGCTCGTCCGAAGCCGCAACGCATGCCGCCTTCGAGGCAGACGACGAGCACGACAGAAAGGACGAGGGACAGATAGTACATCCGCAGCGGCGTATCGAAGGCGTAACCGGCAATCGCGAAGGCGGGAATGCCGACAAGACCCGATGGCCCGCCAGTGGTGTCAACAAGCCCGACCGCGACCGAATCGATCAGAAGCCCGAACGCGAGCGTTGCCAGCGCGAGATAGTGTCCGCGTAGGCGCGCTGTTGCGACCGAAAGAACCAGCGCGCAGCCAACGCAAAGGACAATGGCGATCAGCGTGGCGGGAAGCGGCGGCCATCCGTAAGTCGTCGCCAGAATCGCCGCCGCGTAGCCGCCGACCGCCATGAAGCCGGCCTGCCCGAGACTGACCTGACCGGCATAACCCATCAGGACGTCGAGCCCGAGCACGGCGATGAACAGGATCAGCGAAATGACCAGCGACGACAGGACACCGAGCGGCAGAGGCAGCGCCGGCAGCAAAACAAGGAGCCCGACGAAGATGATGCCGGCCACGATCGTGCGATAGCCGTCGAGACGGATGACCGGCCGGCTGATCTGGGCATTTTCGCGGACGTCGCTGCGCCGCTGTGGTCCGCTTGGAAACAAACCATTTGGCCGAACGATCAGGACCAGCAGCAAGAGCAATAGCGAGAGCGTATTGGCGAACAGCGACGAAACGTAGAATGCGGCAAGCTGCTCGGCGACGCCCAGCAGAAGGCCGCCGACGATCGAGCCGGCAAAGCTCCCCATTCCGCCGATTGCGACAGCGATGAAACCGGCGATGGTGAAGAACTGTCCGGAATCGAACTGCAGCGACATGATCGGCGCGACCAGGACGCCACCGACCGATCCGATGAATGCGGCTAGCGCAAAGCTGAGCAGCATCATGCGCGGCAGATCGATTCCCATTAAACGGGCCGCTGTGGGATTTTCTGCGCACGCCCTCAAGGCACGACCGAGCGAGGTCGTGTGCAGCAATAGCCATAAAGCCGCAATCATCACCGCCGATACGGCTGCGAGCCACAGCCCCTGAGTGGGAATTCGCAAGCCGCCGATTACCAACGGAGCCTCGCCGGAAAAAGGCGGCAGCGCGTAGGGTTGGTTGCCCCACACCAAGAGCGTCACGCCGATGAAAAAGATGAGCAGCCCGGCGGTAAGAACGAGAACGCTGCTGGTCGGAATTCGCATGACGGCGGGAACGAACGTCAGCGCTCCGACCAACACGGCAAATGCGGTTGAGGCGGCGACCGCCGCTACCGCCGCCAGCAACACCGGCCAGCCGAAGACGAGCTGAAAATAATACATGCCCATGGCGCCGAGCACGCAGAATGCGCCCTGAGCCAGGTTAACGACGTTGGTGACACGGAAAACCAGCGAGAAGCCCAGCGCGACAATGGCAAACACGCCGCCCTGCAGCAGACCGCCGATGACGATCTGTAGGATGCCTGACAAGTACGATCCGCCGTTCGATCTCGCCTACTTGGGCAGCTACTTGGGCAGCGGCGTCCCGGTTGGCTCGCTCACCACGATCCAGGTCCCCGCTGTCGGGTCCCAACGTGTGACAAGGGCGTTCTTCACCGTCAATCCGCGCTGTGGCACGGCTGTGAAATCGTAGATACCGTTGATCCCCGGATAACCGGTCTGCCCGGCGACGAATTGCTTGACTTGTTCGGCTGTCGCCTTGGTTCCCAACTGCCGCAGCGCTCCGATGGTGATGAGGGCCGGGTCCCAGGCGAGGGCCGACATGGCGTCGGGTTTGGCATTCGCCGCGTTAAACGCCGCGTACATTTTCTTCTGTTGCTCTTCCACCCGCGGATCGAGCTGAAACATGCCTTCGTGCGGCAGGAACAAGGAGGTCGTGACGTAAAGTTCCTTCGGCAGAAAGTCTTTGTATTGGGTCATCTGAGCGTGGGTCTGATTGCCGTTGCTCACGCCCACCGGCATGTTCAGCCCAGTGGCCAATATCCCTTTGAACACGGTCGCGATCGGGGCGCCCGTCGACCATGCAATGAGTGCCTGCGGCTCGGCGCCCTTGATGCGCTCGAGCTGGGCCGCAACGCTGACGTCCGTCGGATTAAATCGCTGCCGTTCGACGATCTGAACCCCGGCATTCTCCGGAAGCTTCAGCACCTCGTTGAGGCCGCGCTCGGCGTCCTGCCCCGTTGCATCGGTGCTGGAGATGAACCCGATCTTGGTCAGGCCGCGCATCCGGTAGTAACGCACCAATGCATGGATTAACGCGTGAGTATCAGTATTGCTGGAATACTGATAGCTGCCAATAGCGGGGTGAACGCCAGGTGACAGGCAGTAGTCAAACGGCCCATCCTTGAGCAGCGGTGCGATCGCATTGCACATCGCGACAATGCTTGAGCCGAGGATCACCGCCGGCTTTGCTGCGATAATCCCATTGGCCATCTGCACGGCCGTCTGCGGACTGGTCTGATCGTCGTAGAACGTGAATTCGAGCGGCTCGCCGTTGATCGCGCCGTCTTTGTTAATCAGCGCCTGAAAGATTTGCAGTGCCTGCTGTTCGCCGCGACCGAGGAACGAGGCGCCGCCGGTCAGAGGTAAAATCACGTTGATCTTATAAGGCTCCGCAGCTTTTGCTGCGGCAACCGCGGCTAACGACAGCAAAATCGCAGCTGCGCGAACGAGCAAGTTCGAGACCGGCATCAGGCGACCTGTTCGCGCGCAGGCTCTGACGATGCTCTCTCCGCCGCGCCGAAAGTCCGCCAATCGACGCTCTTGGGCAGGACGCGCTCGTACGAACTGATGTTCGCATGCGGGATGTGCGGCTCGGTGCGGCCAAGCGCCGGACCGCCCTTCTGCATCTCGCGCGCCGCATGGACCATGAGCCGTCGAAACTCCACGACCGCCAGATCGCTGGCGCCGAGGCGCTCCTTGGTACGATCCGCGATAGCTCCCATGGTTTCCCACATGGAGATATCCTGATTGGGAATCCCGCGGATGCCGGTGAAGTCGCCAAGCTTCATCGCGTTGCGGTCCTGCAAATAACCGTTGGCGCCGGTTCGCAGATTGCGAAAGTCGCGGGTGAGATCGATGCCCGGCTGCGCGCCGTTGAATTTCCGCCATGCCTCCTGATCGATGCCGCCGGTTTCGCGCCAGGCAATAAAATAAAACGCCGTGTGGGTATCGTCCTCGGGGACGATGACGCTGGTGACGTTGTAGGAGTTGTTGGGCGGGATGAGACAAACAAACGGGGCGATATAAACCGTCTTGCGCACGTAGTCGTGTGTTGCCGAGTTGGCGATCGGGCGGCGGATCGCGGCATAATGAAATCCATAACTGGTACGCTCGACCTGCAGGCGCGGCGCTTTGTCGGTCGAGGGCCGCAGCCAATGGGTGCCGGCATTTTTCGCGCTATCAACCCGGGCCGGAGTGATATCCGAGGAATGCAAGCTCGACGAATGGGCGGAGTCGATCTGCCCCTCCAGCACTTGCGCCCAGTTACAGTCCACGTGAATCTTTACGATGCTGACGTTGGTATCGGCGGTCGGTGCGAAGGCCGGCGCTTCAAACTCCCGCATGGTTTCCGCCGGTCCCAGATAGGTCCAGACAAACCCGCCGGCTTCCCGGACCGGATATGCTTTCATCTTCACTTTCTGAACCAGTCCGCTCTCCGGCGGCTCGGACGCCATTTCCAGCACGTTGCCTTCCACGTCAATCTTCCAGCCGTGGTACAAACACCGCAGTCCGCACTCTTCGTTGCGTCCCAGCGCCAGCGATGCGCGCCGATGCGGGCAACGCTCGTCGAGCACACCCAGGCGGCCGTCACTGTCGCGAAACACAACAAGATCCTCGCCGAGCAGCCGCACCTTCTTCGGCGTGCAATCCGGCTCGGCTACTTCCTCGATCAAACAAGCGGGGATCCAATGCCGGCGCATGAGTAGACCCATGGCTGCCTCGCCCTCGACGCGGCACAGCAACTCGTTTTCTTCGTGGGTCAACATGGCATCCTCCGGTCAAGGGCGACGGGCAAAAGATGTTAGCCCTCTAAGTATTTTTAGAGTACAAGGTTCGGGTTTTATTGTCGAGGCTCGAAGCGCTCAATTGTGCGCTGCACACGCGCCGGAGAAAATCGTGACCGATCGGATGCCGCCCAACGCGATGTCGTTGCGCATTGCGCGCAAGGAGGAAATTGCGCAGGGCATTCATGTGTTCGAACTGCGCGATCCCGCCGGCGCAGAACTACCGCCGTTCACCGGCGGGGCCCACATCACGCTCCGGACTCCCAATGGCCTCGTCCGCAAGTACTCGCTGTGCAACGATCCGGGCGAGCGCGACCGCTACGTCACCGCGATAAAGCGCGAACAGCCGAGCCGCGGCGGCTCGATCGATTTGATCGACAACGCCAAAGCCGGCGACACGCTCTCTGTCGCACCCCCGGTCAACGACTTTTCGCTGCCGCCCCGCGCCACGGATCACCTGTTCATCGCCGGCGGCATCGGCATTACGCCGTTCATGGCGATGATCGGTCAATTGCGCGCAGAGCCCGGCAAGCGTTTTCGGCTCTATTACTGCACGCGATCGCCGGAGGCGACGGCCTTTCTGGAGGAACTCAGTGGACCTGAGTTAGCCGACAAGGTGAAAATCCACCATGACCGCGGCGACCCGGCGCAGTCGCTCGATCTTTGGCCGGTCCTGGAGCAGCGGAAGAACCGCGAGCACCTTTATTGTTGCGGCCCGCGGGCGCTGATGGAAACGGTGCGGAATCTCACCGGGCACTGGTCGCCGACGGCGGTACATTTCGAGGCATTCGCCGAGCCGGAGCGGACCAAGCCGGACGACAAGCCGTTCCTGCTGCAGATTGCGCGCTCGGGGGCTGAGTTCGAGGTGCCGGTCGGCACCACCATTCTCGAAGCCATGCACGCCCATGGCTACGATGCGCCCAGTTCGTGCGAGAGCGGCACCTGCGGAACTTGCCGGACCAAGGTTCTCGGAGGCGAAGCGGACCACCGCGATTGGGTGCTCAACGAACACGACCGGCACGACCAGATCATGATCTGCGTCTCGCGCGCACGCAGCGCAGTTCTCAAGATCGACCGCTGATGAGCGCGGCCGCGCCGGCGAGAAAGCTGCGCCTCGGCATCGCCGGCCTCGGCCGTGCATTCACGATCATGCTGCCGACCTTCCTTCAGGATGAACGCATCGCGCTGTGCGCGGCGGCCGATCCGCGCAATGAAGCGCGCGAAAAATTTGCCGCGGACTTTAAGGCGAGCGCCTACGCGTCGGTTGAAGAGCTCTGCGCCGACACAAACATCGAAGCGATTTACGTAGCGACCCCGCATCAGTTCCATGCCGCGCATGTCCGCATGGCGGCCGCCGCCGGCAAGCATGTGCTGGTGGAGAAGCCGCTTGCGGTAACGCTCGCCGAATGCGGAAGCATGATCGACGCCGTTGAAGCGGCGGGCGTTCACCTTATCGTCGGCCATAGCCACAGTTTCGACGCACCCTACCGGCGCGCGCGAGACCTCATCGCCGGCGGTAAATTCGGCAAGCTTGGAATGATCACAGCCGCAAATTTCACCGACTTTATGTACAGGCCGCGGCGGCCCGAGGAGTTGGTCACGGCGCAAGGCGGCGGCGTCATCTTTAGCCAGGGCGCCCATCAGATCGACATCGTGCGTCTGCTCGGCGGCGGTCTGGTGCGCAGCATTCGCGCTTTCACCGGCAGCTGGGACGAGAACCGCGCGGCCGAGGGCGCCTACGCGGCTCTGTTCGAGTTCGAGGATGGGGCGTTTGCCAGCGCGGTCTACAGCGGCTACGGGCATTTCGATTCCGACGAGTTTTGCGGGTGGATCGGCGAAATGGGGTTGCCCAAAGATCGCGAACGTCATGGCGCCGCCCGCAAGGCCTTGGGTGATTTGACGGCGACGCAAGAAGCCGCGTTGAAGGCAGCGCGAAACTACGGCGGCGCAGAATACAGTGCGGCCGTGTCTGATGCCCTGCGGCACCAGCATTTCGGCGTCCTGCTGGCATCGTGCGCGCACGCCGATCTCCGTCCAACGCCGGAAGGCGTGATGATCTACGGCGATTTCGAGCGGCGTCTGGAAAAGGTTGCCGCCGCTGCCGTTCCGCGCGCCGAAGTGATCGACGAGTTCTACGACGCCATCGTCGCCGGACGCGCGCCGCTCCACACCGGCCGATGGGCCATGGCGACGCTGGAAGTGTGCCTCGCAATTCTGCGCTCGGCCAAAGAGCGTCGTGAGATCACACTCAAACACCAGATCGGACTGGTTGGATTGTAAGATGAAACATTTGGTAAGAGCGCACGGCCGAACAAAGCGGGGCGCCACCATCCAGGAGACTCAGGCGATCCTCCGCCACTGGCGCGAAGCCGTGCCCAATGATCGGCTCGCGCATCTGGTCAAGGATGCGGCCCGAGCGCTGTTGCGCGCATTGCAGCTGCGCCTGACCGCGCATGGCGTGTCGCTCGGACATTGGACCTTTCTGCGCATCCTCTGGGAAAAAGACGGCATTACCCAGCGCGAACTCAGCGAGCAGGCGGGCGTGATGGAACCGACGACCACCTCTGCGCTAAACGCGATGGAGCGTCTCGGCTATGTGGTGCGTCGGAAAATGCCGGGAAACAAGAAAAAGGTCTTTGTTTTCCTGACTCCTCGCGGGCGCCTGTTGAAAGCCAAGCTGGTACCCTTCGCGGAGCAGGTCAATGAGGTCGCGATCCACAACGTCAAGCTGGCCGATATCATCACGACCCGGCGCACACTGCTGGCGATCATCGAGAACCTGGCCGAGGACGAAGTCAATTCGACCGGGCGTATTCCATCCACCCGAGAGCTCGCACGGCTCGTGGCAGAGCGCGGCGCTATCACTGGCAGAGGAATGCTCAAACGGGCGGCTCGCTGAGTGCAAGTGAATTCGTTTGCGCGCCGTCATCTCGACGACACCCTCGACACCGCACACCTTTCCACTTAAGGGCACTGGCGAATTTTGTACACGGAGGCTGATATGACCAAGTTGGACGCGCTGCTTGAGGATCTGGTGATCGCGAACCGGATCCTGGCGCATGAAGGCGTTGTTGACGGATACGGACACGTCACCGTTCGCCATCCGGAACGTCCCGATCGCTTCTTCATGTCGAGGTCGCGCAGTCCCGAATTAGTGACTCTCGACGATCTCATGGAGTTCGATCTCGACTGCAACCCGATCGATCAGCGCGGCCGCGTCATGTATGGCGAGCGGCCCATTCACGGCGCCATTTTCCAGGCCCGGCCCGATGTGGGGTCGGTGGTCCACAACCACGCTCACGAAGTCATTCCCTACTCCGTGACCAAAAAGCCGATGCGGCAGATCATCCATACGGCGGGAGGCATGGGACATCACGTTCCGGTCTGGGACATCCACGACGACTTCGGCGATACCGATATGCTGGTCCGCAACATGCAGCAGGGACGAAGCCTCGCGAAAACCCTCGGCGACAACGCCGCGGTGCTGATGCGTGGCCATGGCTGTACGGTCACCGGCAAGACCATTCGTGACGCAGTTCGGGTCGCCGTCTATCTCATGGTCAATGCGCGTCTGCAGACCGAGGCGATGCGCCTGGGCGACGTGACGTTCCTCACTGAATCCGAGATGACCGCGACAGCCGAAATGTCGGCATCACCACTCGCCATGGATCGCATCTGGGAATATTGGACGCAGCGCAGCGGTTATTCTCCCAACACAACATCCTGAAAGAAGTTGTGACGAAAGCTGCGCAGTTGCAGAGGCTCGTTAAAGCGCCCATGTGGTCGCCACTAGGGCGCGGTTCGCGTTCGCATTGCTGCTCTATCGGCCACCGTCGCAGTGTCGTGGTCAATTAGAACGCCAACAACTAAGTCGTTGAGAAAGAAAATCCACATCAAGGTGCGTGGTGGGCCCGGGAGGCCTCCCGTAATCTAACAAATTCAATGGATTATCGTGTCCCACTTCGCTCCGCTGTTCCATTGAATTCCAACCGGTATTTTTGAGAATGTCCCACCGTCCTCCGGCTCTCTTGAACGCTGGAAACCGAATTAGGCCCCCGGCGACCCGAGGAAGCAGGACGACATTTCCCGCCTCGATCTAGCTCTACGGGCCGCAGTCCGCCACGCAAACCGGCTGGGCGTGGTTACGGACGTTGCGCCCAACTTCGCCAGCAGGAAGCGGCCTCCTTTATGATAGGCCCCACAGGGAGAGTGCTGATGGCCGAAACTGCGATCCAGTTTCTCGAACGTTGGCGACAAGCCCACGTCTACGCTGAGCTGCGCGCGCTTGAACAACTCGACGAGACTGTAGCCGAATGCATAGGCGCTGCGGCAGAGGATGGCATTGCCGCCGATCAATTAGAAAAAGCGGCCGGTGGCAATCTCAAAGAATACCTTCGCGCGGCAATTATTCAATACGAGCGAATAAAGCCCCGAAGGGGTTCCAAGGGCGAGAAGCCGCCCCCGCCGATGTTATTGGCGCTCAATAGCCTGAGTGGACGCAGCCCGTAGCGAAGCCGAGCGCACACAGCACGTTTTGGCCAGGTGTTGTGAAAACCAGAAACACCGCCGCACCGGCAATCACAACCAGGAACGCAACAACAGAGATGGTCCCGGTTGTCTGAACAGATTTTCCGCGTCGATAAGTGGAGCCTCTGCCGGGGTTAGGCTGCCAAGCGGAAAGGCAGCGGCGCGAAGTAGGCGTGATCAGGTGTCATTCCGTCAAGGCTCGAATGTGGACGTCGGCCATTGTAAAAGTTTAGGTAGCGGCCAATCGAAGCGCGAGCGTCGCTGACGCCTTCGTAGGCCCGTAGATACACCTCCTCGTATTTGACGCTGCGCCAAAGCCGCTCGACGAACACGTTGTCCCGCCAAGCGCCCTTGCCGTCCATGCTGATGGCGATCCCATTTTTGATCAGCACGGCAGTGAACGCCGTGCCGGTGAACTGGCTGCCCTGATCGGTGTTGAAAATCTCCGGCTTGCCATAGCGCGCGAGAGCGTCCTCAAGCGCCTCGACGCAGAATGCCGCCTCCATTGTGATCGAAACACGCCACGACAGCACGCGACGGCTGAACCAATCGAGCACAACAGCCAGATAGACGAAGCCACGCGCCATCGTGATGTAGGTGATGTCCATCGCCCACACCTGGTTCGGCCGCGTGATCGCCATCCCGCGCAGCAGATACGGATAGGTCTTGTGTCCCGGCTCGGGCTTCGTCGTGCGCGGACGGCGATAGAGCGCCTCTATCCCCATCCGCCGCATTAGTGTCTTCACATGACGGCGGCCGATCTTGCACCCCTCGGCCGCCAGCAGGCCTCTCAACATCCGACTTCCGGCGAAGGGGAACTCCAGATGCAGTCGGTCGAGACGCCGCATGGTCGCCAGGTCGGCTTCCGACACCGGCCGCGGCAGGTAGTAGACGCTGCTACGGCTGATGTTCAGAGCTTCCGCTTGCTTGGTGATCGGCAGATCGTGCGCACGGTCGATCATCGCCTTGCGCTCAGCAGCCCGGCTTTGCTGAGCGCTCCCTCTAAAAAACTATGCACGGCGCTGCGCGCCCCCTGTGGGATAGAAACGGGTCGGCGCTAGACTGCGTTTCGGAAGGGAGCGGCCGATATGATTTTGGTGGCATGTGACCCCGTTAAAAAACATGGTCCATGGGCTGTTGCGCACTTGAGAGTGGTGACGCCACCCGGCGATCCCGTTTAGGAATCTGATGAATGGCGCAGCCCAGCCCTTCCGCTGATGTCAGCAGGAGGACAGGAGATGAACCGCAAAAGATCGAAGGCCAAGGTCGAACACACGATGCCCGTGATGCATCCGAACGCGGCCGCCATCGACGTTGGGGCGACCATGCACATGGCTGCAGTAAGGGCAGATCGCGCGCCTGAGCCAGTACGCAGTTTCGGCACCTTCACGACCGACCTGCATCGGTTGGTGGACTGGTTCACGGAATGCGGTGTCGAGACTGTCGTCATGGAATCGACCAGCGTCTACTGGATTCCGATTTTCGAGCTTCTCGACGCCCGTGGGTTCACTGTGTCTCTGGTCAATGCACGCGATGCCAAGCACGTGCCTGGGCGCAAGACCGACGTCAACGATGCGCAGTGGCTGCAGCGGCTTCATTCGCACGGGCTGCTGCGTGCCAGCTTTCGGCCCAAAGGCCAAATCGCCGAGCTGCGTGCCTACGTGCGTCAGCGCGAGCGTCTGCTTGAGTACGCAGCATCGCATATCCAGCACATGCAGAAGGCGCTGACCGAGATGAATCTCCAGCTCCACCACGTCGTCGCCGACATCACTGGCACGACCGGCCTGCGGATCATCCGCGCAATTCTTGCCGGCGAGCGCGACCCCGAGGTGCTGGCGCGCTTGCGCCATTACAGTTGCCACTCAAGCGCTGAGACAATTGCCAAGGCGCTCACCGGCAGCTACCGGGCTGAACATCTGTTCGCGCTCGAACAGGCACTCGCCCTCTACGATGTTTACCACGAGAAGGCATCTGCCTGCGACATCAGGATCGAGGCCGTGTTGAAGGAACTCAGCATCGATCGCGGCCGTTCCGGATCAAAAGAGTTGTCGACACCACGTCGGAGCAGAACAGATCAGCCGAATGCTCTGGCTTTCGACGTGCGCGCGGCGCTGTTTGCGCTGCTCGGAAGGGACATCACGATGATCGACGGTCTCGGTCCTTACCTTTCGCTGAAGTTGATCGCTGAATGCGGCGACGACCTCTCCTCCTGGCCGAGTGCAAAGCATTTTACCTCATGGCTAGGCTTGGCGCCGAACAACAAGATCTCCGGGGGCAAAATGCTCTCATCGCGAACGCGCCGTTCCGGCGGCCGCGCTGCGGCACTTCTGCGGCTTGCTGCCGTAACCGTTGGTCGCACCGACACCGCGCTGGGCGCCTTCTACAGGCGGCTCTCGGCACGCATCGGCAAGGCCAAGGCAGTCACCGCCACGGCGCGCAAGGTCGCAGTCCTGTTCTACAACGCCGTACGTCACGGAATGGAGTACGTCGATCCTGGTGCGTCGTTCTACGAGACGCGGTATCGCACGCGGATAGTCCATAATCTGCATCGGCGCGCCAAGGCATTCGGATATGTCCTTCAGCCCATGGAGCCAACTCCTGGTGTCGTCGTTTCTTAGGAATCGTTCTCGAGCGTCAGCTCGCCGATCTTCGCGTGCAGTGACTTCACATCAACGGCAGGCGGCGCCGCTCCGTTGCCGCCCCCCGGACCGAAAACATCGGCAGCCCCGCCCTCGAGCTGCGCCTTCCACGATGTGATCTGATTGGGGTGGAGGTCGAATTGCTCCGCAAGCTCAGCCAGTGTGCGATCGCCCTTAATGGCCGCAAGCGCCACCTTCACTTTGAAACCCGGTGTGTGGTTCCGACGTGGTCGTCTTGTCATGGTTTCTCCTGATTCGCTGGGCACAGCGTGCCCGTCGTCAGGCAGAAACTCCACCTATCGTCCCGTGCAGATTTCCGGAGCCAGCACTCTAGGACAGCGCCATTTCGATCCGGTCAATCAAACTCGCATGACCACCGAGAAGAGCGGTTATCGGTTGTAATTAAGCGAAGGCATCATCCTGAACGGACGCCCAAACTGTCGTTATTGGTGGGTGGTCTCAACTGGTCGACGCAACACTTTCCCGTAGACCGCAAAGGTCGATTATAGGCTGATAAGTTGGAGATGTGGTGATGCTTCGAGGGCGGCCGAGCAAATCCCGTTATGGGATAGCTGGTTGCGGGGGAACTCGCTGAAAGCGTTTGGGCGGGCATTTGGCAAGCCGTCATCGTTATTTATAGCCACTTGCTCCAAGTGTTGCGTCGACCGGTTGAACCGGCAGTGGAAGATCGGACAGTTCCACGGACTTGACCGAAACGACGCGAATGACCCTGGTTGTGTGAAAACACAACTGGTTATTTGATTCGCGCAGTATGATTCCCGACGCGATTTGCGGAGGGATGGAATGAGACGCTTTGTGGAGGGCACGGATCGTGGTCAGAGCACGCTGTTTCCCGAATGCTTGGAAGACTGGATCGATGAGAACAATCCCGTTCAGGCGATCGACGTCTTTGTTGATGAACTCGATCTGGCGGAGCTGGGGTTTGACGGGGTAGCTCCTGAGGTGACCGGGCGGCCATCCTACCATCCATCGGTTTTGTTGAAGCTCTATATCTATGGCTATCTCAACCGTGTTCAGTCGAGCCGGCGGCTTGAGTACGAGGCTGGGCGCAACGTTGAGGTGATGTGGCTGACGGGTCGGCTGGTACCCGATCACAAGACCATTGCCGACTTCCGCAAGGACAATGGCAGTGCCATCCGCAAAGTGTGTGCTCAATTTATTGCGCTGTGCCGAGCGATGGGCCTGCTGACGCAAGCCAGCGTCGCGATCGACGGCAGCAAGTTCAAGGCTGTGAACAACCGCGACAAGAACTTTACGCGCGCCAAGATGGAGCGGCGTATGGCGCAGATCGAGGAGAGCGTGGCGCGCTATCTTGAGCAGCTCGACACCGTCGACCGGCAGGAGCCGTCAGAGCTCCTCCAAACCAAGACGAGCCGCCTCAAAGAGAAAATCGAGATGCTGAAGCAGCAGATGCGACGTCTCGAGCGTCTCAAGGTGGAGATGCTTGCCACCCCGGACCAGCAGATCTCACTGACCGATCCCGACGCCCGCTCGATGGCGACCAGCGGCCGCGGTTCTGGCGTCGTCGGTTACAACGTCCAGATTGCCGTCGAGGCCGAGCATCATCTGATCGTCATGCATGAGGTAACCAACGACGGAACTGACCGATCGCAACTCTCCCATGTAGCCAACGAGACCAAGGCGGTACTGGGCGTGGACAAGCTCGATGCCGTTGCCGACCGCGGTTACTTCAACAGCGAAGAGATCCGGGCATGCGAGGAGGCTGGCATCACGGTTACGCTGCCAAAGCCGATGACCTCGAACTCAAAGGCGGAAGGACGCTTCGGCAAGCAGGATTTCCGCTATGTAGCTGACGAGGACGTTTACGTTTGTCCTGCCGGCGAGAAGCTTACCTATTATTTTACAACCCAGGACAAAGGCATGGTCCTGCATCGCTACCGGACCGCCGCCTGTCATAACTGTGCAATCAAAAAAAGTTGCACCAAAGGCAAGGAGCGACTGATCTCCCGATGGGAACACGAGCATATTCTTGACGCAGTGCAACGCCGGCTCGACGAGCATCCGGAGAAGATGCGCCAGCGGCGCGAGACAGTCGAGCATCCGTTCGGCACCATCAAAGCCCGGATGGGTGCAACTCACTTCTTGATGAAGACGCTGCCACGGGTTGCCTCAGAGATGGCGCTGCACGTGCTGGCCTACAATCTCACCCGCGTCATGAACATCATGGGCATTCGGCCGCTCATGGCCGCGATGAAGGCCTAGCCAACCTCGACACAAAGTTCGCTTAGCGCAACCCGATCGTGCTGCTTCGACACTTCCATCAAAGCGTTTCGACACAACCAAGACCCATGGCGGTCGTTACGGCGTGTATGCTATTCCAATTCAGCAGGGCGCCAAAATATTTCGGCACGTCGGAGTATCCGACGTTCGCGCACCGAAGACGTGGAAATCAAAATCATGACCTGGATTGATATTCTAGGCTATGCGGCATCCGCCAGCGTCCTTATCACATTCTGCATGAGCACAATGGTGCCACTGCGCATCATCGCGATTTGCAGCAATGTATTGTTCGCGTCGTTCGGGGCATTAGCACATATCTATCCCGTCCTCGTGCTCCATGTCATTCTGTTGCCCGTGAACGTCGCGCGCCTAATGCAGATTTTGCGCCTTATCAAAGGCGTCCGGGCAATTCAACTTTCTGAGATATCGATTAATAGCTTGCTTCCTTTTATGTCGCGCCGCGTCGTGAACGCCGGTCAGGTTTTGATGAACAAAGGCGATAAGGCCGATCGGATGTATTACCTGGCTAGTGGCATGATGAAAATTCCTGAACTCGGCAAGATCATAGAACCTGGTGCAGTTCTCGGCGAGGTCGGCATTTTTGCTCGCGACAAAACGCGCATGGCGACGGTAGTTTGTGTCGACGACTGCGAGGTCTACGAGATGAGCGAAAGCAAGGCAAAGCAGCTTTACGTTCAGGATCGGTCTTTTGGCCTAGCGGTGCTTCAGCTCATCATTGCCCGCCTCACGGAAGACTTAAGACTTCAGCAAGCTGCCCCCAATTCCGATGACAGCGGGCGTGTTATCGCAAATGCCTAATAAGAACTGATCCAGCCCTCAAGCGGATTATTTCCGTTCTTGGCCCCTTTCGACATTCGCCGCGCCGCCGCGAAATGTCTGGAGTTGAGGGACGAGCCGACATCACGCGGACATCGTCGATCAGGCGCTGACGACCCTTAACGCGAAGATCGCGGCCCGCTACTGCACATGTTGCGGTAGGCAGACCTCTTCCGACGCGACCAGCCAATCAGTACGATGGCGGGCCGATGTCGGGACAGAGCATGCGGCGGCGCGCATTCATATCGCTACTAGGCGGAGCGGCGGCCGCGTGGCCACTCGTCGCAATTGCGCAGCAGCCGGTGATCGGATTTCTTAGCATCCCGTCGCGCGACATTGGAGGCAGCGTAGAGTTCAGCCAGGGGCTTGCCGAGACTCGATTTATCGACGGGATCACGTCGTTACCGTCATTAGTGTGCTTAGGAAACGTGTTCGCGCCAACAAGCGAAGGCTCTCTCGCCGGCGACGTCGCTCTTGACAGTGCTTCCGCGGCACCGGGATCGGCGACCTAGTGCTTCGATGCTATTGCAACTTGAAATCAAGGCAAACGATATCGCAAAGCAACCTCAAGCACGGAAGGTTAGTCAACCAACCGCGGAGCGAAGCGACGCGGGCCGCGTATAGCGCGCTCGCGCAGATCTCCTCACAAATCGAAATCTTCCATGGGCAGACCGAAATAGGCTTGGGTGATACGAGTTCGCAGCGAAATCCGGCTGGTGCACCGGATTGTTTCGGAAGGTCGCAAAGTCGCGGAAGAAACGCTGCATCGGTTCGCCGTCTCGGATGCTCGCCGTACTAGAGGCGCGGAATAGATCGTATCCCGCCTCCCAGGCGATCCGCGATGCCTGATGCTGCATCCCCATCAGCAACATCGCTTCCCTGGCAGTGAACTGGCCAGTGCCGTCCATTCGCCCGCGCGCGTATTCGACATAGAGTTCGGCGCTGCGTAGCAAAACTGCCTCGGCGGCGTGGGCCATCGACAGGGCCAAACCGAAAATGCGCTGCCAATCGTGATGCTGGTATTTGAAGATCGGTTTCGCGGAGAGCAGCGGTTTGGTCGTGCGGATATGCTTCTCAAACTCCTCGAGCGCCGCCCAGGCGGCACCGACCTGGGAGCAAGCGAGTTCGCCGGGGGCGAAGCCCATGAAAATTCCATTATACATCGGGTTCCCGTGCACCCCCGCGCCCGGCATGTTGCCGGCGCCGGCGTCGCCAAAGATCGTTTCATCGACAAATTCTTCGGGAATGAAAGCATCCTTGATGACGACACTGTTTGAACCGCTGCCTTTGAGGCCGAACATGTCATGCCAATCGTCTAACATCTCGAACTGGTCGCGCGGCACTACGATACTGACCATCTTTCGCGTCGGCCCCCCAGGATGCGAACCCTTGAGCGGCGCCATGCCCATGAAGTGGGTCGCGTAGGGCACGCCCGACGCGTACCGCCACTTTCCCTTGACGCGATAGCCTTGTGGCACGGCCACGCATTCGGCGTCGGCCGACGGGCCGCTGGGCGAGTAAGGCGCAATGAAATGACCATCAACGCCGTAAATTTTCGCCTGCGCCGCTTCGCCGAAATTGGTGCCGATTTGGAGCGCGTGGCCCGAAGCAAGGCAGAGGCACCAGCCAATCCCTGGATCACCGCTAGCGATTTCGACTATGGTCTTGAAGAAGGTGCGGATACTGAATTCATAACCGCCAAAGCGTCGCGGCTGCAGGCAGCGGTAAAATCCGGCCTTGACGAATTCCTTGTGCAAGGTTTCGGAATAGTAGCCGCGTCGCTCTGCCGCCTCTGCTTCCTCTCTTACCATCGGGCGCAGCGCTCGGGCTCGCGCAATCATCTGCTCGGGTTCAAGATCGGGCTCTGGTACCGGCACTCCCATCGGGCTCGTCGCGTTCATTGTTTTTCCTCCTCCCTGATTTTATTTGAGCAAAAAATCTCTAACTCGCATTTGCTCCCCGATTTTTCGTATAGTAGCCCTCCGGGCCGAAAAGACGACTGCCGCCGGGACATTTAGCATTCGATCGCGACAAGGGGTCGATAGGTTGAGAAACGGCCGAGCAGTGGCATTTACGACGGCGCTTTCGATCTTGTGCTGCACGGCTTCGGCCAGAGAAGCCGCGTCTGACCAACGTTCGTCCCCTCAATCTGATGGCAACATCGGCCAGCCGTTGGGCGGCGGCAAGGCGGTGACGACAACAATAATCAGGCGCTGCGCCAATGGTCGCGAGCTAGTGATCCGCGCGAACGGCCGCTACGGCTGCGCCAAAGATATCGTGCCTCCGAACAATTAGATCGCCCGCGATAATTCGCCGGCATTGACCTTCGCTGGACTGTGGGACGAGTGGAGGGACAGGTCTAGCGGCGAGACGTTGAAATCCTGCACGATGATCATCACCGAACCAAACACCTTCGTCGCCGAAGTACACGACCGCATTGCCGGTCATCCTAGCCGAAAGTGACTTTGGTTCATGGCTACGCGGTGAGGCCGGTCTAGAACTCCTCAAGCCGGCTCAGGAGGAAACGCTTCAACGATGGCCGGTGTCAAAACGCGTCAACAGTTCAAAAGCGCCGGCAGACGATCCGACGCTGATCGAGCAGATCGCGATCTGGCTGAACGGCCCACTCCCTCGGTAGATCCTCACAATGTGACCCAGGAAAGGGATGTGGCGGCGGTTGATTTCGCCGATGCCCTCAATTCGGACCAGTAGGCAGCGGTCGCTCTTATTGAAAAACCTGCTAAGCTTTAGCTCATGTCGAGTTAGGCTTGCGAAGAAGAAGCGTCAGTTGAGCTCACGTCACGTAATGCTCCGATTGGCAATTGCCCTGCTTTCGCTGCTGTTGGACGCGGGCTTAAATCTTGCCGCGGCCCAGACCAAGCTCGACGCAGCGTATACTGCGACGCTCCTTGGCCTTCCCATTGGGCAAATTTTGTGGGCGGTCAAGCTCCGCGATAATCGATTTGCGGCTGCGGCAAGCGGGGAAATTTCCGGTTTGCTGCGGATTTTTTCGGATGGACACGGCGACGTCACGGCTCACGGCACCCTGCTAAAGGGACGACCAGTTACCTCAAATTTTGCGCTCAAGGTCTTCGCCGGCAAATGGTCCGACGAGGTCAGGATTTTGTTCAGCGGCAACAGGGTCAAGGAGTATTTCGCGACCGCACCGGCTCAGCCGAGCCCGTTTCAGATCCGGCTAACCGACGCCAGCCTGATAGGTGCTATTGATCCGATGGCAGCGTTGCTTGTTTACATTCCGGGCGCCGGAGAGACGACCGTACCGCAAGCTTGCGAACACGATATTGCGATTTTCGACGGGCACACTCGATATGATCTACGGCTCGCCTTCAGACGTCTCGACATGGTCAAAACAGACAGGGGTTATCAGGGCCCCGTTGTGGTCTGTGCGGTAAAGTTCTTCCCGGTAGCTAGCTACGATCCCAAGCACTTTCTTGTCACGTATTTGGTTGCGCAGCACGACATCGAAATATGGCTGGCGCCGGTTGTGGGTACTCGGTTCTTGGTGCCCTACCGCATGTCAATGCGTACCCCAATGGGCGTCGGAGTTTTGCAAGCTACGAAGTTCGAAACAATGCCCGCAGAATCGGCCCCTAATGTAAATTGAGAGGCGGATCGATCGAATGTGGGATAGGCGTTGCGATTTGACGGAACAAAGCGGGGAAAAACATGACGACCGAAGTACATCTTTCGGAACTTGAGAGGCAGCATAAGGCGCTCGAACATGAAATCGCTGAGGCATTGGCGCACAATTCAACCGATGATTTGAAGATTGCCGAATTAAAGCGTCGAAAGCTTCTGCTGAAGGATCAGATCGAGCGCCTACGGCATGACCGTGTACTGTAAGCGATTGCGGCGGAGCGGTACGTTCTGAAGAACGTTCGATATGTCACAGATTGGTTGAGCGCGGCAGCACCCGTTGCAGATGCAGAAATTGGCGACGGAGAAGTTTCATTCGTCCACCTCGTCGGTGCATGCAATGGCGAACGATATCCCGTCACATTCGGTAAAGTTTGTGACGAACCTCACCCGATCCGACCGTGAAATGGCTTGCTGCTTTTGCTGTGGGCGCATGCGGCAGAAGTGGCATTTCGTCGATTTGCTCCGCGCAGCAACACGTCCGGAGCTGAGCAAAGCTGACAATTTGAGCGGAGGCGACCGAAGAGCGGATCCTGTACGCTGCCGTTCATTGACCGAACGCTCAAAAACTCGGGTGGCGGCGTGAAGGACATGAGAGATGAACATCCTGCTGACCGGCGGCTTGGGGGTGAATGGCGCTTGGGTGACACGCAAACTCGTCGAGCGCGGCTATCGGCCGGTAGTGGTGGAGAACCGGATCGATCTTTCGCTGATCGGGGACGAGATCGCCAGGAAGATCGAGCTGATTGAGGCCGATATCGTCGACCTCGAGAACATGGTGCAAATCTTTGATAAATACAAAATCCAGCGTGTCGTTCATATGGCGGCGCTGATCACGGGCATTCAGGCCGAGCTTCTGAAAGGCTTCGAGGTCAATGCGACCGGAACCGTGAAGGTCTTGGAGGCGGCAACCAAGACCGGTGTCGAGCGGGTGGTTTACACCAGTTCGCGCGCCGCCTATGGACATATCGATGGCCGCAACGCGCACCCCCATTACGAGCCGATCACCGAGGATCATCCGCAGCGCCCATTCCTGGTCTATGACGTCTGCAAGGTGGCCTGCGAAGGCATGGGCCGAAACTTTGCAAGGATGCGGGGCCTGCAGTTCGTGGCCTTGCGTTTCGCGCAAATTTACGGTCCGGGCAAGTTGCAGCGCCATGGTCCGTATGGGCTGTTCAGTCAGCTTGTTGAAAGTCCGCTCGCCGGCAAGCCGGTGAAAATACCCCGCGGCGGCGATCAGCGCGACGATGTGATTTATGTCGACGATATCGCCGAAGCGATTGTACTGGCGGTGCTTCATCCGCGCCCGGGGTACGACGTCTACAACATATCTCGCGGGGTCGGCACGACATTACACGACTTTGCCGATGCAGTGCGCAAGGTGGTCAGGAGCGCGGACATCGAGATTGGCGGCGGGCTTGATTACCACGGTCTGGGGGCAAACTATTGCGGCATCATGGACAACACACGGGCGCGCAGCGACCTCGGCTTCGAGCCGAAATTCGATCTGACGCGCGGCGTTGTTCATTACGTCGAGACTATGCAAAAGCTGCACCTCGAGCCGGTGACGGCATGAGTTTGCGGCCTAACGTTTTCGGCCCCGTAAAAGACACGGCGATGAACAGTCACCTCACTACGAAGGCGCACCCGAGCCGCTCTCGGCGAACGGGCCAACGAGCGGGGACCGAAGTTCGATGCCGAGCTTGGGGCCGCCATAGTCGCGCCGCGCCGCGTGTCGTTACAACGCTGGGCATTGGCAGCATATCGACGCTCTTCAAGCTGCAGGAGTGTCGTATCGATCGCTAACCCGTCGAGCGGAATTGTTATGTCGCATCGTCCACTCATCGGCGGCACGCCGCGTCGCGGCTTGTCGACCGAAAAAGCCCTTGCCGTCAGCCTAAAGGCCGCAGCGGAGGCTGGCGCTGAGACTCTGTTGATCTGCGGCCCGGAGCTTGATCTGCCGATGTAACGTGTGCGACGCGATCGCGATTTTTCAGCATTTGCCGTCGTGCCCATGCGGCTCGCCAATTATATCCGCGCAGCCGGCGCGGCAACGTCATTGCGGCGCAAAGAAAACCTTTGCCCGATTCGCGGCCAGGAACCGCTTCAATTTTCGTGCGTGTGTGAATGCTGGAATACGGGTGCCGAGGGGGGTGCTATGCCCGCTGGTAGGCTACGTTAGTGCTACGCAAACGCTAACCGCTGTTGCCGTTGGGCATTGGAGACGAAAGACCACGAACAGCGCCAAGCTTTCTGGGATATGGCCCATGAGTGGAGCGCGATGGCGCTGAAAGAGGAGTGGCGATCCGTACAAGCTGAAGGTCCAGTTCTTCGACCTGGTTACAGAAAGGCAACATCAGCGCCCGACCAATGCCCTTCGGCTGGGCTGAGTGTGAACAACGTCTCGGTCGAGGCCGCCTAAAAGCACGGCGCATGGCGCGCGGCGATCGCGCGTCTTGTGGTCCGCTTGCGCTCGACCCAACACAGACAGGCGACGCATCGAATATGGCTCTCGCTGGCCCGATGACTTATCGCTGGACTCGCGAGCATGAAAATTTAAAGCAACTTGTCTTACGGCTCAAGCCCCGCCATGCGCGGGGCTTTTTTTCGAACCCTCGCATGGCGGAATCAAAATCCAACCATTCCCCCCTGTTCGTTCAAGCACGTTCCAAAAAATGGCCGGAGTCACACGGCAATAAATCACGTCTTAACTATTTCAGCGTCACCATTCTGTCAGAGACACACTTGTGGCGGGCAACCCACAAATGCCCACTAGGATTGTCAAACGCGGCGTCCGACCAAGCAGCGGTCAGTCTGCCTTCCGTGTTGTTCTCCTTTCTACAATCTTCGTCGGCGGGATCGCCGCCGCGTCTATGATTGGTCGTCATTTTGTTGTTCTGCCCGATGCTCCCGCTCCCGCCAATAGATATAGCGGCGTCGTTCAGCTTGCCCCCGACAATCAGGGAAAGTGCCAACGGTTTGAGTTTGACAATCACGACGGCTCGATGCGGCCTAAACTTTCGACGTCGTGCAACGATATTGACGCACCCTCGACTAGTTCCGTAGTCCGAATGAACGGGATCAGCGCCGCACCATCGACTGGCTCCGTGGGTCGAATGAACGGCATCAGCGATTACTTCAAATCGCATTGAACCGAGCGACAAAAACATTTCCGTCGGGCGTTGCATCCCCCACGAACGAACCCGCGGATTCTCCAAATTCCTCAGCCAACCTTACACATCCTCGGCCGTAGCCGTGTCAGGAGAACGCTTCAGGAAAGCAGTGAACCGCCTACAACTGCGGATGTGGCCCTTCTGCGTACCGTCACTGAGTTCGCGAGCATTCATGTCCTCGATCATGCGCTGGCGCAGCGGGCTGATAGAATCCTTACGCATTGGAACCTCCTGTCTTGGATGAGGTTGACGACACCTCGATCCTCAAGACAGGACGCCCAGCATGCTATCGATGATCTCTAGTCCGGCGACCGTACCCGCAGACAAACCGCCCGCCTCAGCGAACTATCGCGCAGCGATTTAGTGCGTTGGCCCGAAACCGAAGTGCCGCAACGTGTACATTTTGTCCGGTATCGTAGAGTCGAGATGTGGCGCGGCGGTTGTAGGCTGAACATATCTGTTTCCGCCTCTTTCGTCTGACGGTGCCTTAGTGGTTCAGCCGTGACTCCGTTTCCACATCTCGCTCATCGAACCGGACGTGCAGATTTCCCGCATCCGGCTCTCGGACAAGACTGTCACGCCTTCACCCACGGCACGTCGTGCCCCAGCGCGGTTAGGCGTACGAGCCCGAAGTGCCCATAAAGATGCGAGAGTGGATAGGTCCCGCCCTTGCATCGCCTGACCTTGTGCTTGATGCGCAACCACCGGCGCAACCGCACAGCGGTGTAGTTGTCGATCGCCCGGTACGCTTTGGTGACGGCGCCTACTTCGAAGTAGTTCGCCCATCCGCGTAGCGTGCGGTTTAACTTCTGCACCATCTCTGTGGTCTCTTGCCAAGTCCCCGATCGGGCAGTCATCGCGTGGACATTCTCGACCATGCGCTTGATGCTCTTCTTCGATGGCCGGTATCCCAGGCGCGCCTGGCCGGTTCTCGCCGAATGCATTCGTCCGAACGTGTAACCCAGAAAGTCGAACTCTCCTTCCGGCACCTTACAGATGCGTGTCTTCTCCTCATTGACCATAAGCTTCAGCTTGCTCATGATCTTGCGCAATTGCTGCAGCGCCTCATCGGCGTTGCCTTTCCTGCACAGGATCACGAGATCGTCGGCGTAGGTCACGATACGACTGCCGAGGCTTCGCTCCAGCCCGAGCTTCTTCCATCCCAGAACGAGCCGGCGCATGTAAATATTCGCCAGCAGTGGTGAGATGGGTGAACCCTGCGGAATGCCGCGCCGGTTGTCCCGGGCTTCGGTCGTGCGTGTCTTCCTTCCTCGATCATCGGTTTCTTCTACGGGGCAATCCAGCCACATCTTGATCAGACGCAGCACGCGCCGATCAACGATCCGGCGCGCTACCGACTTTAATAGCTCGGCATGGGGGATGCTCCCGAAGTAGTCCGCGAGGTCGGCGTCAACGACTTCCAGGTGGCCTCGGAACAGCCGTTCTTCCACCTCGACCACCGCCTGTTGGGCATTTCGCCCAGGCCGGTAGGCGTACTGTTCTGGCGGTAGATCGGCTTCAAAGATCGGTTCCAGCACCAGCATCGCTGCTGTCATGCAGACCCGATCCCGCAAGGTCGAGATGCCCAGCGGCCTGAGTTTGCCGTTGGCCTTCGGTATGAACACTCTTCTGATAGGAGCCGCTCGGTAAGTCTCCTGCCTGAGCGCAAGCGCCAGTTCGCCAAGCCACCGCTCTACGCCATACGTCTCAATGTCCGCAAAGTCCTGACCATCTATCCCCGGTGCGCCCTTGTTGGAGCGGCACTGAGCAAACGCATGAGTCAGAATATCCTCACGGCTGATCTTGTCGTACAGCGCGTAGAAGCGATAGCCGGCTTCTGCCTTCGCTTTCGCGTGTAACGCCTTCTGCAGTTTCTGAACGGTTTTCGGAGTTGATAGGTTGCCCAATCTCCAAATCCCTCACCACTTGTTGCGTCTGTCTTGAACTAAGGTCCCTTCCCTCCACCGGCGTTACCCGGTTTCAGCGGTACTGCGAACCCCTCCGCCACCCCAGGACGCCCGACCTGTCCCTCGCGGGCATCCGGTTGGTCATCCCTGACCACGCCTTGAGGCTTCCCGTGTTGCGTACGCTTTCCTTGTGTACATGCTGTCGCCACTGCCCCGGCGCAGCGACCGGGCGTCTGTTTCGCTCATTCACCCTGTCGTATCAGCCTTCCCCGATATCCCTGTCGGGTCGGCCTGCGCATTGTCCTTTTCGAGGTTTGCTCGGCGTTCACTCGCGTTACGGCCTGCACACTCGCGCTGTCACCGTATATCGTGACACGCTAATCGAAGGCTTCAGCCACTTCGTTACCTCCATGACTGCTCCGATTGCTTCCGGCTGGAGCGGTTGCCGGGTGGGGATTGCACCCACTGGAAAGCGCCGCCTTGTCACGGCGCACGGGAGAAGCGGACATGACTCGGACGTCGTCAATCGGCCGAAGATGACCTACAAGAGACATTCGCTGCGAGCTTTCAGTGCAGCGCAACATGTGCACCATGCCGCGGTCGCCAACGGGCAAATGCATGGCCAGCTACGCCTTCACCTCGGCGGCGTGATCGATGAACGATGGCGCCCCAGCTGGTGGTGGCCTCCCAGTAACCCAAGGCAGCCACATCGACCAGTAATTTAAGAAGCGACGCTAGAACGCACCTCTCGGGGCGTTTTACCGGTCCATCGCCTGAATGCGTGCGTGAGTGCACTGACTTCCTGATAACCGAGCAGCCACGCAATCTGGGAAATCGAAAGGTCCTGTTCGGTCAAGTAGCGCTCTGCGAGATCGGACCTCAGGTTCTCCAAGACATCGGAAAAAGTAAGTCCTTCCGATGACAACCGCCGCGCGAAAGTTCGTTGGCTTACTCCGAGCCGGCGTGCAATTTCGCTCACCCTGACCTTCCCATGCGGGAGGAGTGGGACAATTGCATTCTCAACGCTTGTTCGGAATGAACCGCGATTCGTCGATCGCCGAGACAGCGCTTCTTCAAAATACGCGATCAGACAGTTATTGAGGTAGGGGTCCGCACCAACGACGGGCATTTGCTTAATGGTTGACGGGAACGCAACTTCATCAACAGCCGCACCGAATTCAACATCGCCCCCAAAGAACTTAACAAATTCGGAACTCGTGCCATTTCGTCGGTGGCTGAGGCTTACCAGAGATGGCACAACGTCACGGCCCGTCAGCTGCTGACACATACGGACCAGTATCGTCATAAAAAATTCGATCTGATGCCTATCTTGATGGCGGCTAACGCCAACATAACTAAAGGCAATGACGATATCTTTGCCGTCGAAATATTTGATCGAAACACCTTCGTTAATGATCGAGCTGTATCGCGCAGCGCGCTGTAGAGCTGTGCTCAACGTTTCCGAGGATGCAGAGACATAATAGAGCAATCCAATTTCTCGAAGATCTGGTATTTGAGCAAGGTGAAATCCAAGAAATTCGTCCCGCATCGCGTCGGCGGCGAGATTCAAAAAGCTGATTTGATCTCTAACTCTGAGGCGCGCGCTTTGGTCCTCGATTTGGTGAAGGGTCAGACCCGCCTTCTTTGATAGCAATTCTACGTCAACCCCCACCTCCTTTGCCCGCGCATAGGCGAGCCGTGTTAATGCTCCGCTGGCGTGCGGGAGTGGGCCGAGACGCTTGGCGTCCAAATCGCGCACGAATTGCCCTTCCGCCTCCTTGAGCCGAGATAAAGCATCCGCAGGTCTCCGCCGAAGCTGGCATGCGGGGACAGAAGTTTGGCAGATGATAACAAGACTCCGACGAAAAGTCGCGCATATCAAGCAACTTTCGCCGGAACTTGTTGAGGGCCGGCGTTACCTCGGAGACAGATTAGCGAAAAGCCGGGTTTAATATTGCGTCGCCGCGGGTACAGGCCAAGCGTCCCATTCGTCAGCGCGGTGAGGGTTTCGCGGGCGCCATGGTGAATTCCAAGCACTGAAAGATCGGCGGGTTGCGGGCTAGCGTTCGACCACGAGCAACGCCGAGGTGCCGCGCTCGCGTGTGAGGAAAATTCAGGTGAACAAAATAAACAACGGCGGTCGAGCGTCGCGCGTGGCCATCATCGGAATGGTAATTCGTTGTCCCGGCGCCAAGAACGTCGATGAGCTCTGGTCGAACTTGAAGAATGGAGTTGAATCCATCTCGTTCTTCACTGAGGACGAACTGCGCAAGGCAGGTATTTCCGAGGCGGTGCTGCGACTACCAACCTTCATCCGCGCCGGCGCACCGTTGGAAGGGCTCGATCTGTTCGATGCCGGGTTTTTCAACTACAGCGCGCGCGAGGCGGAGTTTATCGATCCGCAGCAGCGGGTATTTCTCGAGTTCGCGGTGGAGGCACTCGAAACCGCCGGCGTCGACCCGGCGCGGTACCCGGGTTCCATCGGCGTGTTCGCGGGCGAAGGTCAGACTCTCTATGGTTACCAGATCCTGGCCAACAGGTCGGTGATCGGTGTCGAAAGGCAGATGGCCGTCATCGGCAATGACAAGGACTATCTGTCGACCCGAACTTCTTACAAACTTGGCTTGCGCGGGCCCAGTTTTACGCTGCAATGCGCGTGCTCGACCTCGACCGTGGCGCTGCACCTCGCGACGCGGAGCTTGCTCTCGCATGAATGCGACTTGGCGTTAGCCGGCGGCGTGTCGGTCTCTTGGCTGCGCGGCAAGGGCGGTTATCATTTTGTCGAAGGCGGTATCTTGTCACGGGATGGCCACACGCGGGCATTCGACGCCAATGCCAGCGGTACGGTATTCGCGGACGGCGTCGCGATTGCCGTTCTGAAGCGGCTCGACGAAGCGATCGCTGATGGCGACGATATTCAGGCGGTGATTCTCGGCACCGCCGTCAACAATGACGGCGCGACCAAGGGTAGCTACACGGCCCCGAGCGTCGAAGGCCAATATGACGTCATGTCCGAATCGCTATCGACTGCAAATATCTCTCCGAACACGATCGGCTATGTCGAGGCCCACGGCACCGGAACCGCGCTCGGCGATCCGATCGAAATCGAAGCTCTGCAGCGGGTATTTCGAACGGCGACCGACAAAAAGCAGTTCTGCGGCGTCGGCTCGCTTAAATCGAATGTCGGACATCTAAACACGATTTCCGGACTTGCCGGCACGATAAAAGCGGCGCTCTGCGTCAAGACCGGCGAAATTCCGCCAAGCCTTCACTTCGAGAAACCAAACCCAAAAATCGACTTCGCCAATTCGCCTTTCTATGTTCCGACCGAACTGACGAATTGGTCGCTCGATGGGCCGCGGCGCGCGTGTATCAGCGCGTTCGGGATTGGTGGGACTAACACCGAGATCATTATCGAGGAGCCGCCAAAGCCGGTCTCCGACCCCACAGCAAAAAGCATGCATGTGGCGATAATTTCGGCCAAGACCGCCGCGGCGCTTGATGCCGCCTGCGCACGACTGGCCCGACATCTCGGCGAGCATCCCGAGGAAAATATCGCCGATGTTTGCCATACGCTGGCGACGGGCCGTGGACTTTACGCCCATGCCCGCGCCGTTGTCTGCGCCAACGCGCAGGGCGCCGCGCAAGCCCTCGAGTTGGGCGATCCGAGCGTCTCCGCCGGCGGACTGCGCGGCGTTCCTGGCAAGCCCATTACATTTCTGTTTCCGGGCCAGGGCTCCCAGCACATCTACATGGGTCGGGAGCTTTATAAGGAAGAGCCGGTGTTCCGCCGCGAGTTCAACAAGTGTGCCGAGCTTCTGCGCGAACACATCGATGTGGATTTGCGTAGGCTGCTGTATCCGGAAGGCGATCAAGTCGAGGAAGCCGAGCAGCTGTTGCGCAATACGCGATATACACAGCCCGCAATCTTCGCGGTGTCGTATGCCCTGGCGCAATTGTGGATGAGCTTTGGCGTACGTCCGGCCATGGCGCTTGGTCACAGCATCGGCGAATTCGTCGCCGCCTGCCTCGCAGAGGTGTTTTCGCTTGAAGACGCGCTCCGTGCGGTAGCGGAACGTGGTCGCCTGATCCAGGGCATGCCCGCCGGCGCAATGCTCGCAATAATGAGTCCGGCCGAACAGGTTGAATCGCTGTTTCCAAAATCGGTTTCGATCGGAGCGATTAATACCCCGACCGCCTGCGTTGCTTCGGGACCACGCGAAGAGATCGCGGCGCTCGAGCGGCAGCTCGCGGAGAAGGGGATTTCCTCCACTCTCTTGCATACGTCGCACGCATTTCATTCCGCGATGATGGAGCCCGCGGTCGGTCCCTTCATCGAAGTGATGCGCGGCATCAGCCTGAAACCGCCGCAACTGCCCTACGTTTCCAACGTCACCGGCGAATGGATCACGGACGAGCAGGCGACGAATCCCACCTACTGGGGCTCGCATATGCGCGCGCCGGTGCTGTTCCACAAAGGATTGTCCTGCATCCATCAACAGACACCGTCGATTTTCCTCGAAGTCGGTCCAGGCCGCAGCCTAGGCACTTTGGCGCGAGCGCTAGGCAGCGAGGCAACGATACAATCGTCTCTGGCGCACGCGTCGGCCCGCGGCGCGGGAGAAGTGCGGGCTTTCCTGCGCGCGGCCGCGGAGCTCTGGGCCCTCGGCGCGCCGATAGATTGGAGCCAGCGCTACGCGCAGGAACGCCGGCTGAAGCGGCCCCTCCCAACCTACCCCTTCGAACGCAAGCGATACTGGGTACTCGACGAGGAACGCCCTGCAGAGCCGCAAACTAAGGAGGCGAAGACTGCCGACCGGGGCGCTGCTGTTGCTCAACAGCCAGCGCGAACCGGACCGAGTTATACGGTTGAAACGGCCACCTGGAAACGCGTGCAATACTCGGCGCAAACGGATGCGACCGATCAGACCAAACTGGTTTGGCTAGCGTTCATCGCCGGTGAGGATTTGGACGAGCGTTTTGCTGAAGCACTGCGGGCACGCGGCGACAGCGTAACTGTTATCAAGAAAGGGCCGGTTTTTACCGAGCTGGGTGAAGGCTGGTTCAGCTGCGACCCTAATCAGGAAGCCGACGTCGACCAGCTATGCTCGATGGTTATTAAGGGATTGACCGCTGAGCAACGGCTGCGGGTCGTATATTTCTGCAACCCGTCGCGCCCGCGCGCCGCCGGCAAGGTCGCGTCGGAGTACAAGCGCGAGGTTGATGACAAAATCAACGCGCCGATTGCGCTCATCCGCTCGCTGACCCGGCACACGGCCGCCGAGAAAATCAGCCTCACGATTGTTACGCGGGATGGATATGAAGTCGTGGGAACCGAAACGATAGATCCGATGATGGCCCTGCCGATCGGGCCATGCCTTGCCAGCATGCACGAATATGCTGGATTGAATTCTCGGATTGTCGATGTCAGCTCGGCGACGGCCGACGCTAAAGCTCTTGCGCAGCAACTTGCCGCCGATCTGGCCGAGCCGCGCCAAAGCACGGTGACCGCTTATCGCGGCAACGCGCGCTGGTCGAGGACGGTCGACCGGATACCGCCTTTCCTGATGCGGAGCCCGCACGCGGCGCTGCGCAAGAACGGCGTCTATCTGATAACTGGCGGGCTGGGAGCTCTCGGGCTAGCGCTATCGCGACACCTGGCGGAGAATTATCAGGCGCATCTGATTTTAACCGGCCGTACGCCACTTCCCCCGCGTGAAGAGTGGGGCAGCATTACAGCAAAACCGTCAAAAGCCGATAATCGCCTCCTGCGCGTGATCCGCGGCATTGAAAAAATCGAAGCTGCCAGAGGACGGGTCATGCTCGGCACCGCGGACGTCTGCGATTTGTCGCGGATGCAAACCGTGGTGCGGGCTGCGTACGACAAGTTCGGAGAAATTCATGGCCTGATCCACGCGGCGGGTGTTCCCGGAACCACACCCATTGGCCTGAAAACTCCGGAAGAGCTGGACGAGGTCCTCCGCCCGAAGATGCTCGGGCTGGCAGTACTGGAACAGGTTTTCGCCGGTCGTCGGCTCGATTTTCTCGCGCTGTTCTCCTCGACCAGCGCGATATGGGGGCGTGTCGGACAGGTCGACTACACCGCTGCAAACGCGTATCTCGATTCATGCGCCATTCGAAATTGGGGCCGCGCGGAATGGCCGACGATTTCAATTGACTGGGATAATTGGCGTGAGGTCGGGATGGCGGTGAACACCCATCGGGCAGGTCCCGGTCAAACCAGACAGGTCAGGGGCCTGAGCACCAAAGATGGCGTCTATGCTTTCAGCCAAGCTTTGGTCGCCAGACAGCCTCAAGTGATCGTTCGGGCCTCGCACACTCAACCTCTACGACAGGCGGGCGCACCGGCGCAGGTCCGGGCGGCAACACCAGCAAAGGCCATAGTCAAGCCGAAAGGTTATCCTCGTCCGGCGCTCGCGCAACCCTATCAAGCGCCGGCGAATGATCTTGAAACGCAATTGGCTGCGCTGTGGAGTGAGCTGTTGATGATTACCCCGATTGGCCGCGATGACAATTTCTTCGAGCTTGGCGGCCACTCGCTACTCGGTTTGCAGCTCCTGCCGAAAATTCGCGACAAGTATAAGGTCGCGCTTGAGCCGCGAGAATTGTTCGCAAACCCGACCGTTGCCAAGCTCGCCGCCGACATCCAAGTCAAGCTCGTCGCGACGTCGGCCTTGGCCGTCTCAGGCGAGAAAGACCGAACCGGAAGTTGAATGTGCATGGCCGGCAGCCTCCGGTCGGCGCATGAAGCGGTCAGGACCAGAACGGGAAACAGGAAGTACCGGCCAAGTGTAGCTTCACTCCGTTGCTTCACGCGGCGCCATTGCAAATGCCCCGTGCGCGGTACATCAAGCGTACTTTGGCATACAAAAACAAATTTCTGTCCGCATGGCGCAAGACTTTGGCGCAACACCGCTATCCTTAGGACTGGCGCGGCGTCGCACGAAGCGGGCTCGTTCGGTTCTCTATATTTGCGCAGCCTTGGTATTTGTTGCTGCCTGACATTTTGAACACTACCGGATCAATTCAGAGAAAACGATCCGGTAGCTCGCCAGACTTTTCCGATGACGAAATAGGACACTGCGTGTGAAATGAAAAAGCTAGGTCCAATACCGTTTAGCTGTTCCAGTTGTGGGGCAGAGTACAAAATCGTGATGGTCGAATCTCCAATAGCAACAGAGGGCCGAGCAATTTCGTGCGCGTTTTGCGACACCCCATTTCCCGCCACCGAAGGAGATGTTTTGCTTGAATACGTTCTCGTTAAGCGCCCGCGCTGATATCAGCGCGCAGTTTCTGGAGCTGGCGGCACGGCATCATGGCGGCAACTGTCTTCTTCATGCTGGCAATAGCTCTGATCGTTTTCGCAGGGGCAACCCGGGGTTTTGGTCACTGGTATTAATCAGCAGCTGGCACGGGCTGCATGAGTTTGTTGTTGGCCCTTAGCGACCGGCTGCCTCGGGATCGCTGACGGTCGCTTTCGGCGCAACGCGGAAATAGCATCGTCATCTTTTGGTCGGTCTTCTTGCAACGCATGCCGCCGCTCTAGCGGAGCATCGTTGGAAGCTCCAGAGGCGGGCATGCTGCGCCGGGTCGCGGCCAAGCTGATGGTAGAACTCTGGATGGTTGTGCGCGCTCATCCCGCGCTGGAATATTCGCTGCGCGTGCTGGCGGCGCGATTCGGGTTGGGTTGAACGGGCACCCCGCCAGTCCTTTGAGCGTGTGAGAGCGACGTTGCGTCAAGGTTGTCGGGCGCGGAAATTGCCTAGATTTAGACCTGAATACGTCCATCCCGCGCCGTTATTGGACTGAACATTTTATTGTCGGTGGGGAAAAGTTTTATCGCAAACGCGAGTTAGGAAATTCGGCAGCCGCGTGCGCAACGCGGCTGCCGCTGTTGCGGTCGGGGCCTCCCAAAGCCGTAAGGCGCTCCGGCCGCGGGGCCTCGGCGGCATGTATTGTTAGCCGCCGAGGCCTTCGCCTTGCAGTGCTACTTATCGCTTTTTGTCTCTCCGGTTGCCAGTCCCATCGTGCGTTAAGGCATCCAATAGGCGGCAAATCAGGCGACCAGCAGTATTATCCCCATTATTTAGACCTTAATCTGACGAACGCAGAGGCTGACGCCATCTGACGCCAATCTGTTCATGTGCTGCGGCAACAGCGGCGATCTTGGCCGCGACAGAAGCCAGGCGCTCGGCTGTTGTTATTGCGAGGAGGAGCTAGGCGGCTGATCTGCTCACTGAAGACGAGGCAGAGCGCATGGTGCCCAATGGCGACGGACGCGCGTAGCGGGCAATCTCTCGTCCAACCTCTGCCCAATACCGCTCCAACCGGCTGTTCCGATGCCTGCGAGCGTCGCGCGCAGCCTCTTGCGCCTTCTGGTATGCCGCATCCCCGTACTCGTGGATCAACTTTTCGGCTTGCCCTTTTATCATCGCCTTTTTCATTGGCCACTTCCCCCGGTAATCTGAAGTGGACAGTACCGGCGACTTGCAATGTAGATCGTGATCTACGTCACAAAATCTCTATTCTCAATCAATGCACCACTGTCGATGTTGAACTCGTACGAGAAGGAAGCTCTACGGCTTCCACCATTGCATTCTGAAGCATTTCGTTGAGAGCGAATTGCGCTTCGAACAACATCGATAACGCAACTAGAGGACGGCCGTTGTCGAATTCTCTAGTGCCATATTCTAACAATAATGCGATTTCTTCACGACCTTCTTCCAAACACAGAGATGCCATGCTGGTCCTCCTATACGCGACGGCCAGCCCCATACAGTGGTTCTTTGAACCGAGCAACAGTCCCCCATTTACAAACCAAATGGCGGTTCGCATGAACCGTTTGTCAAGGCGCGATTTTTCCAGATGTGCACAACTCTGTGGAAATCAGAGAGATGACGAGCACGGCCGCCAATCTGCTGACGCGTGGCGGCGAACTTTGCGGGGCCGCCTAACCTCTTGAGCCGGAGGTAATGGGGCCTATTTCAACTGCGTCGAGATCGAAGAAAAGGTCGTATTGAGCTGAGTGCCGATTCCATTCACCGCCGCGACAATTACAACGGAAATGCCGGCGGCGATCAACGCGTATTCAATCGCTGTAGCTCCAGATTGGTCCTTCCCGAACCTGGCAAGAAGTCGGCGCATATTAGCCCCCTGATGTTGTCTGTCTCATCGCCCAACGCCTCGAGGTATCAACTTCGGATTGTTCAAATGTTAATTCACACACTGCAAATTAAGATAAGCTGACGGAATATTTGATCAGCGACGGGCCTGCTGACGAAGGACGAGGCGCGACGGATGGCGGCCAACTTCGCCAAGCAAAAACACGACGCTAGGCAATCTCTGCGATCGTTCCCGGCGGTCGTTTGGCGAGCGTATTGGCCATCTCGACGATGTGCCGGACTAGCTTCTTCCGCGAGTCGCTGCCGAGCTTTGTCAACGCCTCAACAACCGCGACGCCGTCTTTGGTCGCGAGAAACTTGTCGTATCGTCCGAACGGCAAGATATCTTTTTTTATGTTGGCGGGCGTCGGCGATGGTAAGCCCTCGAAGAAAAATGCCGGCTCGACCTTGAACGTACCGCTAATCGCATACAGCACCGACGCCGATATACGGTTGGCGCCCTTCTCGTATTTCTGAACCTGCTGGTAGGTCATTCCGAGCGTCTCGGCTAGTTCGCCTTGCGAGATTTTCAGCATCATTCGCCGCATGCGAACGCGATTGCCGACGTGAATATCGACCGAATGTCGTCCTGACTTTGACCTCATTGAGCCAAGCCCCAGGTTGAAGACCCTTTAGGGTTTAGCAGCTTACACCGTCAATGCACCCCCGCCAGCTGAGAGCCCCGGGCCGTGCGGCGACCGCCGGCATCATGTTCCACGGATCGCCGCGCTTCTTTAGCTGGGCGACCTGAAAAAAAAGAGAAGCCCCGACCTTTGGGAGAGGTCGGGGCTCTGCGCAAAACGCAACATGCGCAACAAACGGGGCCGCTCTCGGGGCTTAGGGGCATTGAGGGCGCGAACCCGTCTGCCCTAGGTAACCGCGGCCTGCGCGGCAGGTTCCGGCTGAGCTGCGCGCGTGCTGGCGCGGAGACGATACCGCGGTGACCGTTTGATTCAGGTCAAGACGCGCCCAGGTAAGATCGCCGTATGGTGATTTCGGCCCCCCGTCGCCGGGACAACTGGCAAACCGGGGGGTTGGCGGCCATGACCGAGCCGCGCACGGTTCCGATCTTGGCCGTCCCCTTAAGGCCTGTTGGAAACGCACGTTCGTCTAACGCTCAAGAAAGGAAAGCAAATGCGAATGTTGCTCAGAGTATCAATTCCGGTAGAGGCGGGAAATGCCGCCGCCAAAGCTGGGACCTTAGGTTCTACTGTCGAGAAAATTTTGGCGGACCTCAAGCCGGAAGCAGCCTATTTCTTTCCGGATGATAACGGCCAACGGTCGGGCTCCATCGTGTTCGACATGAAAGACTCATCGCAGATTCCGGCAATTGCTGAGCCGTGGTTTCTCGCGTTCAACGCAAAAATCTCTTTGCGACCTGTTATGAACCCGCAAGACCTAGCCACGGCAAGTCCATCAATTACCAAGGCCGGTCAGCAATACGGGAAATAGACACTAACCGGCCCTGACCGGGGACGTTTCCTCGTTTAGGGCCGTTTTTCTCTTCTCTGACTAAGCACAAGGCCCGGCGCATGATGGCGAACTTCACCAAGCTGTCGGAGCTGCGACGAAAATATATGGATTGCTACAGCTTCGATGCTGTAATCCACATCACGCTCTCGATCGCCTTCGCGATCAGTTCCCGGGCGCTCGCCGCCGCTTTTCGGTCGGGGTACTCGAAGCTAACGATCGGCACTCCGTACTCGTTCCCGACATTGAATCCGTAACCTTCCGTCGTCGATTGAACTTCGCCGAGCCGGTATTTCATTGGAGTGATCCTCCCTCGCGCGCGCATACTAGCCCTGTCCAAGCTGGAAGGCCCGCCGCCTACGACTGGCTACAACGGGAGCGAAGCTGAAATTAGGACATCACTACCAATTTGATCGTTCACCTGCCGGGAGGGCGTCCAGATGCAGCGAGGCGAGTATCTCTGCCGGGCTTGGCCCTCGCTTGCCGTATCTTCGCCATCAGCCTAACGTCGCGCGGGACGGCTCGCGTTGGGCCGTTTGCCTAACCAACCAACTTAGCCCCGACCGCTCCCTAAGGCCTGGCCAGGGCTTTTTTCTTTGGTGCAGATCGGCATGCCGGGCTCGCTTGCGATATTGCTTATCTGCCGCTTCAGCGTAAGCTAACAAACGCAACGGCCCCCATGAGAGGCCGTTTTCTTCAGCGATGACTTTAAGCCCTGGTCGCCCTCTGCCCCTTTGGATCCACCCCGACTGGGGCTTTTCTTTTGTGCGGATGGCTCCTCAAATTTGCGCATTCAAAACATGGCACGGGCGTTGCATCGTGAATTGCGGCTGGAAGACTATCCGGCTGTCATGCGATCCTCGATATTATTGGCGACGTCGTCGCAAATATCCGCCAATTCGAGCAATTCTTTCTTGATCATTGGATCAGCAGTTTGCTCCGCCAGTTGCCGGTATTTTCGGGCCTCGTCTCTGAGATAGTCGTCGAAGTTCATACAACCCCCAAATAACAATCACCTCGTGTCCCTGCGAACAGGCGCAAACATAATTTTATCTATTTTCCGCGAACTAACTTGATTTTCGTCAATACCTGTTACGGCGGGATTCCGTCGCGCCCAAAGGGTCATTGCGCTCAAGGGGGCCCTCTTCTTTGGCTGCTTTGGTCCCAAGCGGGCCTGATCGGTTAACACCACCTTAACGCGGCGCATCGGATGGTCTTAACGAGAGCGACCGCATCGGAGACCACAGCATGCTGCCCGAACACCGAGCGCATCTCGAGGACGAACCCTGTCCGGTCGCCGATCAAATGCTTGGCGAGATGTATCGCGCGAGCGCACATGGGCTGAAGGAACTCATTGCTACGGTTTCGCCAACAGTAAGGGCCTTGCTGGCCGTGTATTGCTACCGCCGAGCCCACCTTGCTTCGATCGGACTTGCGATCGCGGCGAGCTGTGAGAAAGACGAGCTCGCTTCGGCCGGGGGTAACGCCGGTGCCGCGTTGTTCGAGCGATCACGGGAAGCCCCAACGGCGTCGTCCGTTGATCCCAACAATATCGGCCGCCGAAAAATTACTCTGGCGACCAAGCCGCTTCGCCAGTTAGCCCCAATCGATAGCGATGAGCATTAGGGCTTGAGGACGAATTGCAGCGATAATGTCCGGAGTTGCGTGAAGCGGACATCGTGCTGACATCGCAAATGCGTCGCTTTTGACCCCGACTCGGACATGACGGATGCAATGCAGCAGCGCAAGTTGCACCGACGTGATCACTTCAACTTGCGTCTTGGTCATAGGAGTAGTCCTAGGATTACTCCTAGGACTTCCTCCAATGACTCAGCTCCGCAAGGTGGTCTTCACCGGCTTTCAATTACCCATAATACCAACGCGCGGAGTGGCCGACTTCTCCGGGATTCCCAAATCGTCTGCGAAATAATTCAAGGTGGCAAACGGAGGGTCGTTTGCCATGGGCCAGGCGATTGCGGTGAGGGCTGATTATACGGCGGGCGAGGTCCGCGGGTTTGCCAAGCGGGCGAAAGACGGCGCGCAGGCGCGGCGGCTTTTGGCGATCGCAGCGGTGCTCGATGGAGCATCGCGGACGAATGCGGCGACGATAGGCGGAATGGACCGTCAGACGTTGCGGGACTGGGTGATCCGGTTCAACGAGCAAGGGCCGGACGGTCTCATCAACATTCCTTCCCCGGGCGTGCCGCCCAAGCTGGGCAAAAAACACAGGGCCTTTCTGGCTCGGCTCGTGGAGGAGGGTCCGATCCCGGCGGTGCATGGTGTGGTGCGCTGGCGGGCGTGCGACCTGATCATGCGGCTGCACGAGGAGTTTGGGCTCTCGGTCTCGGACGACACGATCTATCGTGCTTTGAAGAGCCTGGGCTTCACGCATGTGAGCGCACGGCCGAAAGCCTACAAGCAGGACCCTGATGCCTTGGAGGCGTTCAAAAAAACTTTGCCGTACGCGTGGCGGAAGTCCGCGCCAAGCTCGCGCCGGGCACACCGCTAGAGGTCTGGTTCCAGGACGAGATGCGGGTCGGCCAGAAGAACAAGCTCACCTATCGTTGGGCCAGGAAGGGCTCGCGTCCCCGCGCCGCGCATGATCAGCGCACGCAGTCGACCTATCTGTTCGGCGCGGTTTGCCCTGAACGCGGAGCTGGCGCCGCTCTCGTTCTCCCGTTCTGCAACACCGAAGCCATGCAGCTTCATCTCGACGAGATCGCTACAAGAGTAACCGCCGGCGCGCACGCCATCCTGATCCTCGATCAGGCCGGCTGGCACGGCGCCAAAGACCTCAGGATTTCCCAGCAATGTAGCGCTCCTGCCGCTGCCGCCGCGTGCGCCGGAGCTCAACCCCCAAGAAAACATCTGGCAGTTCATGCGCCAGAACTGGCTGTCGAACCGAATCTTCAAATCCTTCGACGACATCGTCGATCACTGTTGCTACGCATGGAACACACTGATCGATCAGCCCTGGAAAATCATGTCCATCGCACGCCGCGACTGGGCCGCCGTCGGTCACTTAATCTGAGGATTGGTATAAGTCGCTGAACTCCAATAGAGATCCTGAAGGCGGAAATGTTGAATCGAATGAATCCCTTGTGATTCTGTGTCGAGCACCTGATTCGTTTGACGGGGTGCGAGATGTCGGTTCGGAACGATGGTTCGGCGCATTGGAGCGACCAAGAGGTCGATGAGGCGGCCTTCAAGGACGCCCGGCTTGGTCGCCGTTTTGCCGATCTGTTGAAGCAGCTGGGCGACGGAATGGGCGGCTCGATCCCCTTCGCGTGCCAAGATTGGGCGAATACCAAAGCGGCCTACAGGTTTTTCTCGAACGCGAAAGTGGAGGAAGGCGATATTCTGAGCGGGCATTTCGCCGCCACTCGCGCGAGGTATGACGCCTGCGACGGCCCCATTTTGCTGCTGCAGGACACGACGGAGTTCACCTACCAGCGACGTAACCCCCACGACGTCGGGTTCACCAAGAGCATCAACAGCGGACGCGACAAGGAGGGGCGTCTGCGCCACCACGCCGTTTGCGGAATTCTGATGCATTCCAGCCTGGCGGTCACCGTGGAGGGGCTTCCACTCGGTCTTTCGTCGGTGAAGTTCTGGAATCGCGATAAATTTAAAGGGACCGCCGCGCTCAAGCGCAAGATCAACCCGACCCGCGTCCCGATCGAAAAGAAGGAAAGCGTTCGGTGGCTTGAAAACCTCGGCCAATCCATCGGCCGCCTCGGACGGCCAGACAGATGTGTTCACGTCGGCGACCGCGAGAGCGATATTTACGAGCTCTACTGCCTCACCCAGGAATTAGGCACGCACTTCGTGGTTCGCACCTGCGTCGACCGCCTGGCTGGGGACGGAAGCCACACGGTCGCGGCCGAAATGAGTGACCTCGACGCCGCGGGCCAGCACATCATCGAAGTACGCGATGACGCCGGCGAGCTGGTCAAAGTCGCGTTAGACGTTCGGTTCAGGCGCATCAGGGTCTTGCCGCCGATCGGAAAGCAGAAGCGTTACCCTTCCTTGGACCTGACGGTGATTCACGCTGTCGAACCGGCCGTCCCCAAGGGACGAAAGCGCATTGAATGGAAGTTGCTCACCGATCTTCCAGTCTCAAGTTGCGCCGAGGCCGTCGAGAAAATCAGATGGTACGCGATGCGCTGGAAGATCGAGGTCTTCCACAAGATCCTAAAATCCGGCTGCCGAGCCGAGGATGCAAAACTGCGCACCGCCGAACGCCTGGCGAACCTGGTCTCAGTCTTCTGCATCATTAGCTGGCGCGTATTGTGGCTGACTATGCTCGCCCGAACCTCGCCTGACGCGCCGCCCACGGTGGCGCTGACCGACGCGGAGGTTGTCCTTCTTGACCGCTTGGTGGGCGACGTCGGCAATCGCAAAACCAAACCCGGCACATTGATATCCTATCTGACGAAACTCGCCCGACTTGGCGGATACCTCGCAAGGGCAGCTGACCCACCGCCGGGAAACACTGTCGTCTGGCGCGGACTCACTCGCCTGACCGACATCAGGCTCGGCGCCGACATCGCGGCGGACCAACATATGGGTAATTGAAAGCTTCACCGGGCGCTTACGCTGCATCGCCGCTTGGCACCAGCAGACCCTATGCGGTTATGGCCAGTCTAACGGCTATGCACCCGATCCATTGAGAACCACCATTAAAGTCTGGTTCGCATCGCGCCACCTCAAGGATGGCGATAGGTCGAGCGGAATTCGGTGTGGTTACGTGTGCGGATGACTTAGAAGAGACTGCTGGCTCGGCGCCTGCACATCCCGGGCGACCATGGTTTCGCCTTGAAGACCGGCCGCACCAGCGAAGCTCGAGGCAATATAATTCCCCAACAGCGCAGCGCTCGCTGCCGGCGCCGACTTCAACTTATAGCCCACTGCGACATCCTCGATGATGTCACTCACCGATAAATTTCCGTTGTAGCCCGGGGACACAAAAGCATCATACGCATCATAAGACCCCTTGGGCAGCCCCAGCGTATTCCATTGTGTGATCGACGTACTCGACGCCCAGTCGGCGATGTCGCCGCCATTAGCAGTGGCATTGTTGTAGTTGCCAAGATTTGTCTTTCCATCATCGACGGAGAAGTAGCCGCCGTCCGCCGAAAGTTCGAGAGCGCCTCGGCTCTGGTAGTTAAAGAGATCGAGCGGCGTATAAGCGCTTATCAGGTCGAATTCCGAACCGACGCGGCCCATAGCCTCGCTGATCTCGTGCTCCGCTACAGCCTGCAAATCAACTTGATCTGGCCCAGTTCCGCTATTTAATCCAGAAGCGTTGGCCCTAGTATTATAAGAAAGACCCGTGCTCAACGTGCTGAAGCCTATATATGCGTCATATGCTTGAAACCCCCCGGGCTCGGGTATGCCCAGCGTCTTTGCATCCGCGCTGGTTACGGCGAACTGAATGCCCGGCTCGCTCGGTTCGTTTGTTGCTGCAAAAGTGAACCCATCTTTTGCCAGCGCAGTCGTGACAGTCTGATAATCGGTTCCATAGAAATAGTTTAGGGTTGCGCCAAGATAATTCACCGGTAACGGGATGTTGGCGACTTCGCCATAACCAATATCGAGGTTGATCACCTCTTTGTTCGAAAAGAGCTCGGTATAAACTTTTGCAGCATCGGTGACCGCTTGAATAAATCCCGGAGGCGCACTGGCTACCGAGGAATCCCAGGTGAGGTCGAACTGCAGTCCGTTGGGCGAACCGACGATTGTCGAAGCTGGCAGCGACGATGCCGTTGAGGTCGTGGTGGTGCTCGTCGTTGCCGAGTGCGTGGTCGCCGCGGTCACGGCCGACGCAACGCCAGAATCGTTCATGAGGGGGTATTCAGGCAGCGCCGCCCCGTATACGGGGGACGCATTGGCGAAACCGTTCATGAAGTAATCCTGCGACGTCGCCCCGTATGCAGGAGATCCGTCGCTGGACTCGTTCGAGAGGGATTCCTGATCGAGCGAGGAGCCATCGTCGCCATTGGCGACGGAAGCAACATTGTGGCTATGCAAATTGTACTGATTGTGGAACTGCATATTCGCGGTCCTTTCGCTTTTCCAGCTCAAAACCCTTGCGTGTTGCTTCCAACCAAAGAAGATCTACTGCGAACAAAGGCTGAAATTCCGGTTAAGAGCAGGCTGGTTGTTTTATCCGTATTCTCGCCTTTTGCGCGTCGGCAGCGCAGAAGCAAAGCTGTCGAGGAATTGGTTGGGCCAAGGCGCTGCTCGATAAGCCGCACGGCTGACCAAGAAAGCTAAAATCGCCGCGATTTTGCTGCGGTGCGCGAGGCAGTTTTTGGCTCTTGTGTATGGACCGGCCGCGCGTTGCAAGTCGAAAATGATGATTTGGGGAAGGTTGGTCTTGCGCTTCTGCAGGCGAGCACTCCAAAAACATTTGTCAACGCGCCGATGCGGCAGCGTCGACTGCACACGAACACAATTACCTCGCGCCTAGATGGAGCTGAGGGTCAGCAAATAAGCCTTGGAAGCCTCGCCGATCGTCGTGCCGCAATGAGGCGACAAGCCGCCGCCTACTTTTCGAACCTAGCGCCGACCAGTTCGCCTATTCGCCAAATGACTACGCATCGACGCTCAACTACGCCCCTATCAAAAAGCGTGAATTGATCGGAGGCTAATCCGCCGGGGACGACCAGCCGCACGCCCGTATCGGAAATATCCCTGATTATGCAATCACGCACGACCGGGCTCTCCTGGAATTTGGCCGGTCGATTCACAATTTGTCGAGGGGCCGCGCGCCGTTCCTTCAGCATTGAGCGACCTTAGAAAAAACAGGCACAATAGGTCATCCCGCGTCGGGCAACCGTTAGGTGCCGGTCGCACGCTGTTGGCCTTGCAGAAACATGCGCACGATTTCGGAAGCCGGGCGCGCGCGGCTGAACAAGTAGCCCTGCATCTCTACACACCCGAGCGCCTGCAAGGTTTCAAGCTGCTGCTTGGTCTCCACCCCCTCCGCTGTGGAGATCATGTTGAGGCTCTTGGCGAGCCCAGCTATTGCATGAACGATCGCAAGCGGCTCGGCGCCTTTTGAAAGGTCTTGGATAAATGATCGATCGATCTTGATCTTATCGAAGGGGAAGCTGCGCAAGTAGCTGAGCGAAGAATAACCAGTCCCAAAGTCGTCCAAAGCAATTTGCACACCAAGGGCACGAAGCTTCTGCAATGCAGCGAGCGAATTGAATGTGTTCTGCATCAGGACGGTTTCGGTGATCTCAAGCTGAAGTCGATTTGCTGACATGCCCGAAGTCGAGAGTGCGTCGAGCACAACATCGGTCAGGTTGCGGCTTTTGAGCTGAACCGGCGAAAGATTAACAGCTATTTTGATATCGGTCGGCCATTTAGCCGTTTCCTGACAGGCGCGGCGCAACACCCACTCGCCAAGCGGGATAATTAGCCCAGTCTCTTCCGCGATTGGAATGAAATCGGCTGGCGAAACCACGCCGCGTACTGGATGATTCCAGCGAAGAAGCGCTTCAAAGGCCGTAATTTGGTTGTCCCGGAGGTTGACCAGGGGTTGATAGTAGAGTTCGAACTCGGAATTGACCAACGCCTCGCGCAAATTCATGTCAAGCTCACGCCGGGCCTTCATGCGGGCGTCCATCTCCGGCTCAAAGAAACGATAGGTGCCGCGGCCATCTCCCTTGGCTCCGTACAGCGCCATATCGGCATTCTTCAACAACAAGTCAGGTTCGGTGGCGTCGATCGGTGACAGCGAGATGCCGATACTGATATCCGCGAGGATCTGATGCCCATCGAGATGGTAGGGTCTGATAATAAATTCGCGAATGCGCTTCGCAAGCGCAGCGGCGTCGCTCGGATCGTTCATGCCGGTCATGATGATGGCGAATTCGTCGCCGCCTAACCGCGCTACCGTATCGGGCTCACGGGTGCAACGGCGCAATCTCTCAGCCACGACCTTAAGGAGTTCATCGCCGACTGGATGTCCGAGCGTATCATTGACGGCCTTGAAATGATCAAGATCGAGGCAGAGCACGGCTAGACACTCGCCGCGTTTGACCCGCTTGAGCTCGTATTCAAGCCGCTCACGCAGCATGGTGCGATTCGGCAGATCTGTCAGCGCATCGTGCCGGGCCATGTGCACAATGCGCTCTTCCGCCCGTTGGCGGTCGGTGATGTCCTCGTAGGTCGTGATCCATCCCCCGCCTGCGATCGGCTTGTGCATAAAGGCGAATGCGCGACCGTCTGCAGCCTTTGCCGTACCAGTCGATGTTTTTCCCTCAGCGATGTCTTTCCGAAGGCTGGCGACGTAATCATCGAGGTCCGCGGAAGACGCACTAGCCACCTTGTGGTGTTCGAGAAGTTGGCGCAGACCGCAGCCTTTGGTTACGATTTCGGTCGATAGGCCGTACATTTCGATATAGCGTTGATTGCTGAAGACCAAGCGCGCGTCGTGATCAAACATCAGCACGCCCTGAGACATATTATTGAGCACTGTATCGAGAAGCGCATAATGGTTCCGCGCAGACAGACGCTCGACGCGATCGCTTGCTACGGAAGGCGGGAAAGGTAGGACACTTCCCGCAGGGGTTTCTTGGTTGTTGTTAATGTACATGGCCCAGCCCACTTCGTTGTACACCACACGCGCGAAACTCGCTGTGGACGATCAGCAGAATCTCGTATGAAGATAATGTGCTCTTGTTTGAAATAACTTTAGAAAGCGCAAATTATTTTAGACAAAAACTGTCAAAAAACTGTCGTTCCCGACTTCCAACGATCCAATAACGAAACAAGGAACCATAGCCGCCGTTGCTCTGGAGCATTTTGGGCTTTATGCTGGTGCGCCGATCTCAGCATTCGTAAAACGCCTCAGATGCAGTAAGTGCGGCAGCGGCAGCGTGTCGGCCAGGAGAGCTCGGTCTGAGGTCGTCTTTGACTTCTAGCAAGCGTCGCGCTGGATCGAGGTAATGTGCGGGCGCTTCACCAACAAACCGACCTGGGCGGAGATGGTCGCGCGCTGCGCGGCGTGCGACGAGATCGGCCGCCATTGCCGACGTTGATCGTACTTTCCGTCCACATATGCCAATAGCAAATGATTTAAAACCCGTAGGCCAAGCCGATCCGAGCTGTATGAAATGCGGCATCAAAGTTGACGGTTGAATAGGCCGAACCGGTATTAGGCAAACTCAGGGAGTCGCTGCTGCTCCGTACCAACGCCACTTGCTTGTCAAAAGACCCGAGATCCGTGTAGCGATATTCGGCTCGAACTCTCCAGTTGTTGCCGAGGAGAACTTCAAACCCTGCACCAAGTGTCCATCCGATGCGCAAATCTGCCCAGTTGCCGCTACCCGATGTGGTCTGACCTATTGGGCCCGGGGTACCGCGTGCGTTTTCATAATTGTATGCGGTCGTTGCCGAATAGCTGAACGAACTATTTACCTGACCTACCGCACCTCCACCCGTTGCATAAACCAGAATGGCCGGTGTTACGAGAGCACCAAAGCGCAAACGCATCGAGGCATCCCAATTCTGTCTCACCTGCCCGGAGAAAGCCTCAGTTCTTGCTGCGCTTGCCGTGTCGTAAGTGCAGTCACCGGTTCCACGGCTACAATTAAACGGCGTATAAGAATACGCCGCATTTTCTCCTGCAGGCTGAGTGCCGTTGGATTGCGCTTTCTTCCACCCATAATCCGCCTCAGCGCCGAACACTAGGTCGTTTATTTGATAACCGGCGCCAGCAAAACCGCCAGCAGTAAAACTTCCGCTGCTTCCACTGAACTGGAATGGCGTTTCGGGGTCGGTCGCGGGAACTGCAAGAACCGACGTGCCAGCGCCTTGTGCCGCAAAAAATTGATTTGCACCCTGCTCGTTGACGCTCTGCGTTGCAGCGCTACCTCCAACAAATCCGCCTAAATAGATTGTTGTCCATGGAGACCGTGCTGGCGCGGGCACAGATGCTGGAAATAAAACTGGTCCGGCCGGCAAATCCGCGCCTCTGGCTCCAAGCGCCGAAGCCACTAACAGGAAGAAAGCGACCTTTGATGTCAGGGCTACGCGCATCTATCTCGCGCCTTACCAATCAATCAGCCAGCCCTCAGGTAATACGAATATGGTTAATAAACCGTGATAAGCGGCGCGACGATGTGATCCGCGACGGTGGTATTTGCTCTCAAGGCAAAGGCGCGGCATCGCCAAACGGCCAAACCTGAACTCGATCCGCGCACACTTCGGCAGCTGGCAATACTGCGCCGTTTCAAAAGCACGCGCGCTCGCCGCACACAAGAAAAAGCCCCAGCTGGGCTTTGGGGGAGCGGCTGAGGCTACAGTTGGTTGGAAGTTGCCGCCTCTCGGGAGAAAAGGCCGGGCGAGTCGCAACGTACTCGTTCAACGCGGACATGCCAATGCGCCAATGCCACGCGCATTCAAAGCCACGCCCGACCATCGGTTATCCTTGTTTCTTGTTTGGCTTCATGCCGCAAGATTCTAGAGAACGGGAGAGAGCCCGCGCGACGCAATGGCTGGTCAGCATTGAGGGGCAACAACGGACGATGTCCGCCTCGTCGCGATCTCCGGTCCAAACCGGATCGCCGTTCGTTGCTCGAGCGCCGTTCTCCGCTTCACTGCCGCTCCTCGTCGGATCGCGTACGCTCGAGATCGTCGATGCGGTGCGCGCCCCTCCACATGGCGTTCCGCGCCTGGTCCTGGTGCCAACCGGGTCGACCGCCGCACCCTAGATGGTCAACAATTGGTCGACGAGCTGACCGCGTTCGGTGAATGCGTCAGTCCGGCGATTGGCGATCGGGCGGTGTTCGTCCGCGCGTTCTCCACCGGGTTTGTCATTTCGAAATGGGCCGGAGCCGCAGCCTACGGCGAAATCTGTTTATGGGGTTGGCGATGAAATGAATATTATTCTGTCGGATTACAAAGATGATAATTGAGCGGAGTTCCGCGGATCACCGCCACAATGTGCGATGAGCGCGTCATACCGACTGATACCGTGAGCAGTCGCTATCGCAGCAATGGCGGACATTGACCGGAACCGACCCTGAATGGTTGGGTCGCCGCCGCGTCAGGCGCTCATGGCACCCGCGTGAACAGGGCGCTAAATAACTCCTCCGCCCGCCGAAGTCCTTCGTCGCTGAGAACCACAGACTTTGCCTTGTTCGCCGGGTCCGCGATCAAACCCTTCTGGTGCAGACGATCCAGAGCGCCCCAATCGAAGCCCTTCCAGGCGCGATTTTTGTCATGCAGCGTTAACCACAAAAGCCCGAGGACGGTGTCGTCGATTTTATCGAGGTCGATCGCCATACAAACAGTCTAGCATACAGCGACAATACTGCCGCATGTCATTCCAGAGCGATACATCTGCTGCGGTGCGTTGGTCGTGATTGGCCAGGCCCCCTTTGACTGTCGCCGCCGCAGACCAATTCGGTAGCGATCGGAGACGTCGCGCAGACATCGTCAATTGGTCGAGTCTGGACCCGTCAGAGACATGAGAGTCTCATTTTGCCGTGCCGCACAACACTGCTCCCGACAACGATATGGTACGCTGCGGTCTTTGACTTGAGGACCAAGCAACACGCCAGCGCTGGCGGCTAGGGTGCCGGAGATCTGCCATGACCCGAGGGGTTCAACCGCGCGGCGTTCCATCTCGAATTCAACCGCGCCGTGGTGGCCTTCTTCAAGGTCAAGATGCCGGCACCCTAACGGCCGCGACGTGACAAACATCCAAACATCTGTCCGGCCTTCAATCGAAAGGTCCGGCTGGCAATTGTGAGTTCAGTTGTTAGCGCTTCGCTACCGTGCCGAGCCCTCTATCGCACCCCAGAGTCGGGTCTGAAAGACTTCGAGCAATGGGAAAAGGGCAATCAAAAGGAAGCGCGAAAGCAGCTTCGATTATCGTAACCGGCTGAATTCGCTTACTTTCTCCCAACGTAATTGTCATGACATTGTCTGGCAAATCTGCTAATATGTTTATATGCGGATAGACGGAGGTAAAACGTCATGGCTACCCGAACGAAACGTACCGAGAAGCTCGATTTGCGCCTGACGCCAACGGCGAAGCGCGCCTTACAAAGCGCGGCAGAGGCAAGCCATAAGACCGTCAGCGACTTTGTTTTGGAAAGCGCCCTGGAACGGGCAGACACCGTGCTTGCCGACCGCCAGGTGTTTCGGCTGGACGCGCGGCGGTGGAACGCGTTTTTGGCCGCGCTTGACGCACCCGCAAAGCCGCGTCCGCGCCTCGCGCGGCTGCTCAGCGAGCCGAGCGTTCTAGATTGAGCGCCGACAAGCCTCATATCGCAAAGCTCGATAGGAGTTTTTCGACGAGCAGCTTCAATTGCGGATCGGCGCCCCTGAATGTCTATCTGCAGCGATACGCACTGATAAATCAGAATTCCGGCGGGGCGCAGACCTATGCGGCGGTTCTTGGGGATACGGTCGTCGGCTACTACAGCCTCAGCACTGCCAGTGTTGAATACGAAGCGGCCACCGAGCGCGCGAAAAGAGGATTAGCGCAGCATCCCATCCCGGTCATTCTCATCGCACAACTCGCCGTTGATCGAGAATGGCAGGGCAAGGGCTTGGGGGCGGCTCTCCTATTGAATGCCCTTCGGCGCGTGTTGGCCGCCGCAGACATCGTTGGTATTCGCGCGGTTCTCGTTCACGCGAAGGACGAAACGGCGCGCCAATTCTATGAACACTTTAGCTTCGATCCTTCCCCTTTCGATCCCATGCACCTTTTGCTGCTTGTCAAAGACATTGCCCGGCTCATTAAAAGCTCGTGATTGCGTCATTTTTTCTCGAAGCGAACAGGCGATACACCGATGCACGCACTGATGATCGCGCTGGTGGCACTATGCTGCACGGTGGCATCGGCCAAAGAAACCGCGCCCGGTCCAACCATACCCGACGTCGATGCGAAGCCACTTGGCGCGCCAAAGCCGGTGACGACCACGACCATCAAACGATGCCCGCATGGATATGAACTTGTGGTTCGCGCGAATGGCCGCCCTGGTTGCGCCAAGGACATCGTGCCGACGAACGACTAAAGCACGGGCGGCGGAGGTAGGCGCCGGCTCGGATGGCTCGTTGCGGTAAAACCGATCAGCGCGTAGGCAGCTGAAAGCGATCCGAACCGCTTGAAATATTCGTAGATGCTCGGAACCGACGTAGTCTTCTTAATGAGCTTTTGCGACAGATAACCTTGATCCCGCCAGAGATTTCGCAGCGCGTCCAGCATTTCCTGGTCGGAAACGTAATATGGGCGGGTATGCCTATCGCCGTACCAATGCGACATGTAGCCGATGAGTTGGTACGAGCGCAGCAATCCGCCGAAACGGTACGCGATGGTGCCGTGGCTCGCGCCGATCGAGCTGCTATTGATGATCGACCTGCTGAGACGCCCCTGCCGGCGCAAGAGATCGCGCAACCCATCCAAGATCGCCTCGTTGGAGATGCCGCTCACGGCGCGGGGCGGCCTTATGCACTCCGGGTCGGGCATGAACCCGATGAGCTGATACGCGCGCCTCAAGCTGCCGAAGCGCGTGAAATACGCCGACAAGGGTGGCGCGGTCAGATTGGTACGGATTATCTCTTCGGTGAGATAGCCATGTTGCTTCAAAAGCCGTCTCAGCGCATCGAGCATCTCATCGTTGGAAAGACCGCGGGGTCGGCCGGTCTTTGTGAAGCCTTTCATCGGCCGATACGGAGCGCCAACCGATTCGAACGCCCGCTTTAATCCCCCGAACCGCCTGAAATAAGCGTCGGCAGACGGGAGCTCAGGCGTCGCGTCAATCAGTTTGCGCGTTAGAAATCCATGCCGGTCGAACAGTTCCTTCAAACGCCGCAACATCTCTTCGTCGCTGAGTTCGCGGGGGCGGCCGGTCGCGGTGGTCTTGCCGCGCGTCCGGAGGATGCGTTGCGCGGCATCGAACACCGATCGATCGAGGATCGGCGGCAGAACTCCGTCGGCGCGTATCCATAATTTAGGATCGTTGCGGGATGCGGGCGTCTGCAGTTTGCACGAGCTGCGATTCCAGATGTTGTTGCCGACATATTTCTCATTGCCCAGTATCCGGACGATGTTGGTGGACTGCCATGGCCGGCCTAAGCCATTCACGATTCCGCGCTCGTTCAGGGTGGCGGCGATCAGGTACTCGCGCTTTCCTTCGTCCACGAACATCGAAAAGATCGAGCGCACCATGGCGATTTCCTCCGGAGGGCCGGGCACCAGGAGGACGCGGTCGTTCGCGATGCTTTTCCGCTCTCCTTTGGCGAGCGTGCACTTCGGCACGCCGTTTTGATCGACCAGCAGCCGACGAAGCCCATATCCCGCGAAACCGCCCAGCATATAGCCCTGCCGGGCCAGCCGCGTTTGGCCGACAAAGACCTTGACGGAAAGATCGCGGCTGTACTCGCCGGCCATAGCGCGCTTCCAGCCTTTGATGAGCGCTGCAAGCGGGCTGCCGTCGTTCGCGAATTGCTCGGCGCAATAGTGAACCGCGATGCCTGAGCGCCTGCATATAAATTCGTAGTAGGCGCTTTCGTCCATGTCCTGATAGCGGCCCCATCGGCTCACATCGTAGACGAGAATAACCTTGAATGTGACGTTTCCGCCCTGAACGTCCAAGATGAGGCGTTTTAGCGCGTCGCGCTTCTCAAACGTAAGCCCGCTTATTCCATCATCCGAGTAGGTACGAACGACTTCCATGCCGTGCGCCGCCGCGTAGGCAAGGTTTGTTTCGGACTGGTTCTCGGTCGAGTATTGCTGGTGGTCAGTGGACTTCCGCAAATATTGCGCGGCCGGAATTAGTAGTGTCGCAGTATCAAGACCTTCAACCGTGTCCATTGCGCGAATCTATGTGCGCCACCTTGCAAAGTGAGTTGCCGGAAAACCAACAATTTTTTGTAAGCTTGCAATTATCCACGAAAGCTGAAAATAAAATTTCAATTAGGGCGCGTCCCGATATCATGGGAAGCCCGGCGACGGAGTTTTCAACACTTGAGTTTGTTTTTCTACGCAACTGTTGAAACCGTTGTGCCGTAAGTACTTAGGGTAGCAAGCGCACCTATTCCTCATCGATTTCTATGGGCCAACGCTTCGCCTCATAGGTCTCGACGAGCGCTTCGATTTCGGTGAGAGCGACTCGATGATCTTGATCCTTTCAGTTTGTCTGCATTTTGATTCCTAATTCTCGGCACTGTTGCGGCCTTTCTCCGGCGAGGGGAAGATACGGCGATCTTAATATCGCCGCGTCAGCAAACGGGATCGACTCTTTTCTATTCTCTCCTGCCGAGTAGCACTCGCTCTTCCTCCGTAATTGCCGCGATCCTTTCCGCCGCAATATATCCGGGCAGATTGCGCGGCTCATATGATGATCCAGCCTGCCGGTTCCGCTTCTCGATCACGCTCCAATGGACCCGCTCATTAATGTGCTCTTCGCTACGATCTTCGCTGTTTGAAAGGTAGCCGTGGTGAATAGCGACCGGCGACAAGACCGTGCGGTAGTGTGGAAAAAAGTGGTCGAGAGGCCAACCAGCCGTCGAATCCACGACGGCACCGCCAAGGTTCGGTTTCGAATCGGCCCTTATCGCCTCAACGTCAAACTCCAGTCCGGTCAAGGCTTGCACCCTCGCTATCATCCACAAGAGCGCCTGATCGGAAAGTCCGCTATCGGCGTAGCCACCGCCGACATTGCAGTGTGCGCCGGCAAACCATGTTTGCTCGACGTGCCCCTTCTGCTGTTGTCCCTTCGTGATCGTCCAGAAAGTCGGAACGAAAGGCCGCCTGTGCTCATCGACCGCCACGGCGTGCAGGCCTACCCCAACGTGATCGCCAAAACTGGTGTCATGGAACCCAAGCGTCATTAGCGCAAAATATCTCGCCAACGGCGCGAGCCCAAATCCTGCAGGGATGCCGTAAGACCCGACCGTATCACACACGGCGACGCACTTGATTGATCGCGTATCGTGAAAGACCTGTTTGGCTGCAAGCTCCCTGTAATCCGTCACGGACCGCTGATCGGTCGAACTCGCCGGCTTTTCTTTTTTTCGCTCTGCGGGGTTTACGCGATAGTTAGCCCACGCGACCTCAAAAGATTTCGCGTCCTTTCGCCGTGAGATACCCGATGCTCCGATTAGGCCTGCCAACGCGCGTGCCGCATATGCGCCGCGCGAAAATCCGAAGAGGTAAATCTCGTCGCCAACTTCATAGTCAGTAACCACGAACTCATAGCAATCCTGAATGATCTTCTTCAAACCGATGCCGATAGCACCGCCGATGACTCTCTTAAAAAAGTCGCCTTCAGCACCCACCCCGTCATGGTAATAAACGTTCTGTGCGATGCCGTCGCTTGCCTTTGACAATATGAAAGCGCCGGCGACAATCTTCTCTCCATTGTCGAGTTTAGCGACGTTGGTATCCGCGCCCGTGCCCTCTTGATCCCAAGTACCATCGATAAGAATCACGATTCTTTTCATGTGATCCTCGCGTAGCCACTTGTTTTCGACGCACACCCTTATTTGCAAGGGAATGCATCTGCCATCGCATTGTACGCCACTGCTGCGGCCCTTAAGTTGAGTTTCTCCGGATGTGACCGTGCATATTTGACGAATATGCCGATAACTTGAGGGACCGTCGTATCCGGGTCTGGGCACGCATTGAGACGCGTCTTGCCATCTGTGTCAGCCAACGTTTCGTATTCAAGCGCAGCAGTCATAAATCCCCAGCATTGATTAACGTCGTTGCCCGGCGGCTAGTAGATCGTATCTCGTTCAATGTGCATTCCAGTTTGCAGTAATTCGCACGCTCGAAGCACTTTCTGCGCCGTCTGAGCGCTCGCAAGCCCACAACGAGGCAGCGCCAAAAGCACACCGAGGAAGGCATCTCTAATCACTAGGCTTTTCATTGGATAGAGCCTCCCAAGCGGGCACTCATCGGCGCGTCTTCGCAGCGGCGACGCTGGGCAGCAAACTCACTTCGTCCGATTTTTCACGCAATTGCGCGTTCTGCAATCGCTTTTTCACTGCCCGGAATCGAATTTCACATTTGGGCCGGTGGGGTTATTTTCGGTGACTTTCGGCGCGTATCCGATGAGCCTAAAGACCCTTGCAACTGAGATAGTTGGTTGCACTTGAACGCAGAGCGGGTGGCGGCGTGGCGGGTAAGCGAGTCTGCGGCTGGGCAACCGGGGATCCGTTCAATGGCAGAAGGATTTGTCGATCAAGTCAACGCGTGACCCTTGGTACGAAAAAGAAGTGATCGAACTTCCCGAGGGATACACAACCCCACTTTTCTTCTGCGCGCTCGGCTGGCGGGCGCGTTCACATGCGGGATAAGAGAAACGAATGGCCGGCTGCTGTTACCGGCCACCCGTGTCGTCGCGCTGGGTCTTCAGCTGCTCGACGCCGAGATCACCTCGCCAAACAGCTTCCAAGTAGAGCCGTTGAACTTCATCAACTGCATCTGCTTGATCGGGGCAAAATCAGTGACGCTGGTCGAGACGGTAATGCCCGGCAGCAACATCGGCAGCTTCAGATCGTGGATATTGGCCACCTGCCGCATCAGGTTCGCCCGAGTAAGATCATTGCCGCACGCTTTTAACACGGCGACCATCGTCTGACTCACTGTATAGGCGTAAACGTTGTTGTTGTCGGCGACACTGGCCGATGCATTATATTTGTGCATCCAGGCCAGCCATTCTTGGTATTCGGGTGTGCCCTGCCACTGCGGATCGGTGGGGTCTTTGACATACCCCGCCGAGATGATGCCGATACCCTTCTCGAGACCTGCCGGCTCCATCACCGTTTTGACCGACAGCGATACGTTGTTGAGGAACTGCGTCGGCCTCCAGCCGATGTCGTAAACCTTGCGGATCGCTTGCGTCGCGAATTTGTTGATGGCTGCCGTGAGCAGGACATTGGCGCCGCTCGCCTGCAGCACCACGATTTGTAAATCGACGGTCGCATCGGTGGTCTCGTAGGTTTGCGTGGCCACGATCATCTTATCGGCCTTGTCGCCCAATCCGTCGCGCAGGCCGATGAAGTAGTCCTTGCCGTAATCGTCGTTCTGATAGAGCACAGCGATCTTGGCGTCCGGTATGTGCTTGAGGATGTAGTGAGCGTATATACGCGCCTCAATCTGATAGCTGGGTTGAAAGCCGATCGTCCATGGGTAATGCTTGGGATCATTCCACTTGTTGGCGCCGGTGGCGACGAAAAGTTGCGGCACCTTATTGTCGTTCAGATAGCCCCGGATAGCGGAATTGGGCGGCGTGCCGAGCGTATTGAACGTCGCCAGCACGTGATCTTCCTCGACCAGGCGGCGTATCGCTTCGACGGTTTTCGGCGGGCTGTAGGCGTCATCACGCACGATGAAGTCGATCTTGCGGCCGTTGATGCCGCCCTGATCATTGATCATGGCGAAGTAGGCAGCGTCCGATTTGCCGATGGCGCCGTAACTCGAAGCCGGGCCGCTGTAGGGCATAGTGCTGCCAAGCTTGACTTCGGTATCGCTGGCGCCGGGTCCGTATTGCCCGGCCGCCAAAGCCAGTCCTCCTGCGACAGCAAGGCCGGCTGGCCATAAGGCCGTCACGATGGTCCATTTCACTATCATGGATTTCCTCCGTTTGTGCTTTCCTCCGTTGTACGCCCGTAGTCCGCGCGCCGTTTCGAGCAGTGCGGTTCAGGTCTTCAGCTGCCGCCCAATAGCGATTTGGGCGCCCAGCATCGGTTCTTTTTTTTGAACTTCAGAGTACCGGCCTGCCAGCGCTGCTACTAAAAATGGGCATTTCGGCAGCGCCCAGCTCGCGGCTCTCAGAGATGTTTTATATCGGATGTTTTATATCGCTGGGTGCGTGAGGAGTCGATGTCAGAATGCGGCCCTTCGCCACAGATCGGGGGTCCGGGATGCGTGGCCCTTAGCGGGCCATCACGCAAAGCAGCTCGAATGTCCGCTTTCGAAAAAAGCAGGTGGCCCCTCCGCAGCGCCAAGCAGGAAGCAAAGGATGTAGAGATCGTGCCGCCGGAAAAGTGCGTCCTTCATTTTCAGATCTGAAGTGACTGAAGCTTGGCAAAGCCGATGTTAAATCGATCGACGCTCGCGAATCGCGTAGCCGGTGAGAAGAAAGGGTATCAGCCGGCGCTTTTCTGTGAAGTTGATCCCCCACCACGCCCGACATCATTATCCCGCTCAGCTTTGACGTTCAGAGCCGCAGGCCGGTCGAAGGACTCGGACCATCATTCGTGCATTTTTTATTGTTCTTCGTTACAGTCTTTGGGGCCGTTTGCCATCAGATCACCCCGTTGCGGCGCAGTGCGCCGATGTCCTCTTTCGTTTTGTGAAGCAGGGATGACAGCACCAACTCCGTGTGCTCGCCGAGCAAGGGCGGCGCTTGATTATAGGCTGGCGGCGTGCCGGTAAAGTGCAGCGGGCTCGCGACTGTCGGAGCCAGACCGCCATCGGCGCGGCGCAGATCAACATGTAGGGAGCGATGGCGTACCTGCGGATCGGCGAAGACCGCCGCATAGTCATTGATAGGACCGCACGGCACGCCCTTGGCCTCAAGCCTGTCCAACCACTCGACCAACGGGCGCCCAAGCATCGTTCGGACTAGCTCCGGGATCAGCTCCACTCTGCCGGCGACCCGGCCGGTGACGGCAGCATAGCGCGGATCGGCGGCGAGGTCGGGCCGGGCGATTGCCTCGCAGAAGCGCTGCCACTGCACGTCGTCGCCCACGGCCACGACTATATCCGCGTCCGCCGTCGCGAATACCTGATACGGGACCAGGCTCGCATGTTCGTTGCCATATCGCTTAGGCACCTTGCCGGTGGTAAGAAAACCGGCGGCTTGGTTGCCGCCGATCGCCACGATGCAATCGAGCAACGCCATGTCGATGTATTGGCCTTGACCGCTGATCGGCCGACGGTTGATGCTGATCTCCAACAGAGCGGCAGTAGCGTTGGATGGCCCCTAAGGTGAGCAAGTAGGGAATAGTTGGCCGCGGTTCTCCCGGTACCAAGTCGTCCCAGCTCTTTCGCGCGGCGGCATTCTTCTAGAAATCCGTCTCGACGACGGACTCGCCGTGCAGGTCCATGGCTGGCCCTCCGTTTTCATCGGATCAAACAGAATGATAAATAGACCACTACAAAGAACGGTGCACCTGGGGTTTCTCCGCCGCTGAACGGGCGGGAAACAACGGAAAGGGAGTTGTTATGAAAGCGGGTATCAATAGGCAGATTCTGCTGGTGGAGAAGCCGTCGGGCAAGCTTGGGCTTGAGCATTTTCGCCTCGTCGAAAGCGGAATTCCAAAGCCCAACCACGGCGAAGTCCTCCTGCGCGTGCGCTACATTTCACTGGACGCCGCCAATCGCGCGTGGATGCACGGAGCGACTTATCGAGCAGCGGTGGAGCCCAACGCCGTCATGGCCGGCGCAAGTGTCGCCGAGGTGGTCGAATCGAAGGCGCCGGGGTTTGCGACCGGCGATCTCGTATTCTCCGACACCGGCTGGCAGGATTACGCGGTCCTCGCCGCCGAGCAGCTCGTCAAGGTTCCCCGCGTGGATCCGATGACGCATCTTCTGAGCGTCTACGGAATTGCCGGCCTGACTGCCTATTTCGGTCTATTGGATGTCGGGCGTCCGCAAGCGGGCGAAACCGTAGTCGTCTCGGCCGCCGCCGGGTCGGTCGGCTCGATCGTCGGACAGATCGCCAAGCTCAAAGGATGCCGCGTCGTCGGAATCGCTGGCGGCACGGAGAAAGGCCGCTGGCTGACCGCGCATCTCGGATTCGATGCCGCGGTCGACTACAAGGCAGGCGGCGTGTTCAAGGCGCTGCGCGCTGTCGCACCCCAAGGCATCAACGTTTATTTCGACAACGTTGGCGGCGATGTTTTCGAGGCCTGCCTCGCCCAAATGAATGTACGCGGACGGATCGTGTGCTGCGGCGCAATCTCGCAATATGACGGTGCGCCGTCGGCAACCGGTCCGCGCGGTGTGCCCGGACTGATCGTGGTCAAGCGGCTTACGGTACAAGGCTTCATCGTAACGGACTATTTCGGCCAGCGCGAGCGCGCCGTCGCCGATCTGCGCGCCTGGGTCGATGCCGGCAAGTTGAAAGTCGAGGAAGATGTTATCGACGGCATCGAGAGCACGCCCGCCGCCCTGATTGGACTTCTAGCCGGCCAGAACCGCGGCAAGCGCATGGTGCGAAGTCTGAACGTGAAGCAGATATCAAAAACGAGAGGCGCAACGTCTGCTCGTGAACGGACAGAAATTCCTAGCCACGCTCGAATCGGGCAAAGAATACCGGAGGATTTTCGGTCGGCCGCCGACTAAGTTCTCGCCAACGAACTATCTGACGAGCACGGTCATCAAGGTGCGGCAGGTCCAGAACGGCCGGTGGAAAGTCCTCAACGACGGCCCGGCGTGTCGATACAGTTTGTGGCCCGGATGGGCGCTTTGGCCCATCCCGTTTCAGATAAGTCGGGGGGCAGCGGCTGTGGCGAGACACGTCCACGGCCTCGTCTTTGCTATGTGCGTGGCGCTCTAATTGGAATAATTTAGCTATATCCGTATCTAGGACATGCTGCCATGCGCGCACTGCCAAACTTGGCCCCGAACTTGGCCCCGGTCGACACCGCCCCTGGTTCCGATCAGATCGCACCGGATTGCCGCGGACTCAACTTCTGGAAGATCGACCGGGCGCTCCGCGATCTGCTGACGCTGTATTTGGACGAGACGGCGCTCCGGCATTTCACACCGCATTTTGAGCGTTTGGGCGATTTGGCCGGCGCACGGCTCGACGAGCTCGGACTGCAGGCGGATAAACACCCACCCCTGCTGCATCACCGCGACCGCTTCGGCCGCGACGACGACTGGGTGGAATATCACCCGGCCTATCGCGAAATGGAGCGTATCGGCTTCAGCGAGTTTGGCCTGCACGCCATGTCGCGGCGGACCGGCGTCCTCGGCTGGCCGGACATCGCGCCGCCGCTCGCCAAATACGCGCTGCAATATCTCTTCGCTCAGGCCGAGTTCGCATTGCTGTGTCCGCTGTCGGTCAGCGACAGCGCGATCCTCCTGATCCAGAAGTATGGCGATGAGTGGCTGAAGCAACGTTACCTGCCGGGCATGCTGAGCCAGAACATGGACACGCTGCTCAAGGGCGCGCAGTTCATGACGGAGAGGGCCGGTGGCTCCGATGTGTCCGGCATTTCGCTGACCGCCAACCGCGTCGGCGACCATTGGGAGCTGTGGGGCGACAAGTGGTTCTGCTCTTGCGCCGACCACGACATCACCTTGCTGCTCGCACGCTGCCGTGGCGCGGCCGCCGGCAATGCGGGCCTGTCGCTGTTCGTCATGCCGCGACGGCTCGAGGACGGCAGCCGTAACCGCTATCGGGTGGTGCGTCTTAAGGACAAACTAGGCTCGCGCTCCATGGCCTCCGGTGAGACCATCATGGAAGGCGCTGTCGCCTATCTGCTGGGTGAGCCCGGCCGCGGCTTGAAGCAGATGATGGATCAGGTAAACCTGTCGCGCCTGTCGCACGGCTTCCGCGCCGCCGGCATGATGCGGCGCTGCCTGAACGAGGCGATGCAGGTGGCACGCCACCGCCGCACTTTTGGCCGCACACTGATCGATCACCCGCTGGCGCGACGGCAGCTCCTCAAGCTGATGCTGCCGACGGAACAGGCGCTGTCGGTCGCGGTCGCTGCCGCCGTGGCGATGACGAACGGCGACGAGGCGCAGCTGCGCATCCTGACGCCACTGGTGAAATACCGCGCCTGTCGCGATAATGTACCGGTCGCCACCGGCGCCATGGAGATGCGTGGCGGCAACGGCTACATCGAGGACTGGGCCAATGCCAAGCTTGTGCGTGATGCCCATCTCGGCCTGCTGTGGGAGGGGACGTCGAGCGTCAACGCACTTGACATCATCCGCCGCGCTGTTGGCCGCGAGCGTGCGCACACGGCGTTCGCCGACACGCTACACAGCCGACTCGATCAAGCACCGATTCCCGAACCAGTTCCGCGGCCGCGTCGCTGCGCTGGTCGATCGTGCCGTTCGTTTCGCCGACACCGTAGCCAAGCTGCCGAATGCGGAAGCCTCCTGCCGCCGCGCTGCGAGCGCACTGTACCACGCCGCCAGCGCCGCGCTGCTGGCCGCCGAGGGCGCCGAACTAGGCAGCCGTGGCGGCGACGCCCGTCGCCTGCTGCTTGCCCGCCTGGTCCTCGACCAGCGCCTCGGCAACGCCGATCCCTTCGCCTTGCCCGACGACCGCTGGGAGGAGGCCGTCACCGCCAAGTTGCTGGACGACGGTTCGGTTTCCCTGTCGGAGGTCACGTCGCTATTGGCCGCCTGATTTCCATTGCCGACGATGCCAGTCACCTCGAGGGATCTATGCACGGCGCACACAAACCAATCGATGACGCGAGACTCGAGGCGTATTCCATGCGGCTCGAGGATATCGACGTGAGTCGGCCGGAGTTGTTTCGCCGCAATACTTTCTGGCCATATTTCGAACGGCTCCGGAGGGAAGCTCCGGTGCACTATTGTCCGCAGAGCCGCGTCGGTTCTTACTGGTCGGTAACCAAGTACAAGGACATCATGCACGTGGAGACCAACCACCGGAGCTTTTCGTCCGATGTGAACTTCGGCGGCATTGGAATCCAGAACACAAAGCCGGACTACCGCCGCGAGAGCTTTATCGCCATGGACGAACCGCGGCACGGTCACCAGCGCAAGACCGTGGCACCGCTGTTCCAGCCGCAAAATCTCGAGCAACTCGCGAACACAATTCGCGTCCGGGCCCGCGAGATTCTAGATCACTTGCCGCGCAATGAGATTTTCGACTGGGTCGATCAAGTCTCGGTCGAGTTGACGACCCAAATGCTGGCCACGCTGTTTGATTTTCCGTGGGAGGAGCGCCGCAAACTGACCCGCTGGTCTGATGTGGCGACTGCGGCGCCCGGCAACCGCAAGGTCATCGCGTCGGAAGCGGCGCGTGACGCAGAACTGCAAGAATGCGGCGCCTATTTCAAGGAACTGTGGAACGAGCGTATCAAGCAGCCGCCGAAGACCGATCTTCTCTCGATGATGGCCCACAGCGACGCCACGCGGGACATGGATCCGAAGAACTTCCTCGGCAACCTCATCCTGCTGATTGTCGGCGGCAACGACACGACGCGCAATTCGCTCTCGGGCAGCGTCTACGCGCTCAATCTCTTCCCCGACCAGTACAGAAAACTTCGGGAGCATCATGCGCTCGTCCAAAACCTCGTGCCCGAAACCATCCGCTGGCAGACGCCGCTTGCCCATATGCGCCGGACGGCGCTGGTCGATACCGAGATTGCCGGTAAGCAGATCAAGAGGGGCGAAAAAGTTGTGATGTGGTACGTCTCCGGAAACCGCGACGAGGACATGTTCGAGAACGCCGATGATTTTGTCATCGAGCGGCGCAACGCGCGGAATCACATCGCCTTTGGCTTCGGCATCCACCGCTGTCTCGGTCTGCGTCTCGCCGAATTGCAGCTTCGGATCGCGTGGGAGGAGATCTTGCAACGCTTCGAGGCGATCAACGTCGTCGATGAACCGACGTGGATCTATTCAAATTTCGTGAAGGGTTACGAAACCTTGCCGGTACAAATTCCTGGTTAGCGACTGACTGGAATGCAGTTTTCGGAGCCTTGCCGCGACTACGGGATCCGGTTCAAGCGGGACAAATACAAGTGATGAGCGCAGTTGCCATGGCGGTCGCGTTATTAGCTGCGGTGACGACGATCAGGCCAGAGCAAACCGGCGGATGGGTGCCGCGGTTGATCATCTGCAATCGAACTGGGTGTCATGAGGCGCCAGACCCTTATTGGGAGGGGCCGTTCCGTGTTCAGCGGCCATGTCCGGCGTGGCGTTATTGCTATTGGCGTCAGAAATGGTGGTGAGTGCAGCCGTTGCTGAGACCAGCAGAGAACAGCTAGCACCGTCCGAATTTAGGACACTCGCTCCGTGGCCGTTCGCCGTTGTTGATGCTGCTTAGCGTCGGTACGCGGTTACGAATTGGAGGCGGCCCTTCAAGCCGACCCCTCAGTATTCCAGACGGTAAGGCGCATCTCGTGGCGACACGCAGAGCACTTATAGACGCGGATAAGCGCGTCGCCGCGTTTCGGGATTCGGTCGAGACTTGCGATTTGCATTTCTTCCCCGCACCGACATGCTGGCAGTTCAGTGCAGTCCGGCACCAACAAACGCTCAATCATACGCTCAACGCCCCACGGGGAGGTGTCTGTCCCGTATTGCAGTAATTGCACAGTCCGAGGCTGCTCGAAAGCAAAAAGCGGGCCAGCCAATCACACGAACTCGAAATTGGAGTTAGACTACAATAACAGTTGCACATTAGCCATAATGCGTGAGGCGCCCGCAGACGTTTGGCGCAGCCGTTTGGTCGGTCGCCGCACAAGTACAATCGCCGACGCAACCGATGCGCCCGGTCGGCGTGGTAACGGCTACGCGGAAAACGATCTGAGCGCAATCTCAGCTCGCGGCGTTCCGAGGTGCGTTGACGAGGCTTTAGCCTCGGTTTGCTCGTGCGAAGTATCAAATATTCAATGTGTTTCGTCGTGCTGCTCGTCAATTGCCAATGCGTCTGACAACGTGCTTGTGGCCGTCGATTCCGTGCGATAGCGTGGCAGATGATCCTCGAGCGAGCAGAAAACGCAAAGCGCCAGGCTGGCCCAGACGGCAATACTGAAATAGAGTGACATCCAGGCAATCTCGTTCGTCAACTCCGCGAGCTCGTGCGTCACGACCCAACGAGTGCTCACGTCGCGCAAACCCTCGAAGGGTTTAAGAAGCTTACCGCCATCGGCGATCTTGGCCCGCCATCGGCTCAGGTACATCGGGACATCGATGGTCACGAGAAACGCCAGATAGCCCGCAATCCCGATGATCGCGATCACGAGGACCACGAGAACCGGACCATCGAACTCCGATACGAGTCGACAAATGCCAACTCCAACTGCGAAAAAGGCCAAGGCCCATATCGAATTTTCGACGGCGTGGCCCAAATGGTTGGTAGTCAGAACAGCATACCACGAGAAGCACTCCGCGATGAGGATCAACGGCACGATCACCAATGCGGCATTCAAGGTGGTGTCTGCTCCCGTCATCTTGCCCAGCTTGTGCAGGATAATTGCCCACTGCGCCGCAAAACAGATCTCGGCTACGGTGGCTATCGACCGGCCGACGACGATGCTCGACAGCCACGTGTCGAACAAGCAGATCCGCTGAACATCCGCGCGCGGAAGAAACGACCTGAATGCGCAGCCAAAAACATAGGCCGCACAGAGCGGCAGCATCAGGCCAATGCCAGACGCGCCGCCAGTGCCAATCGGGGGCTCGTGGAGCTGGCGGTACAACAAGAACCAAACTGCGATATTGGCCCCGCTGACTAGGGTCAACAGAGCCCACCACCAGGTTATGGGATTGGACCAGGCGAGGGAACTTGACTGCGCTCGCCGTTCCGAACTCATGCGCCACTCCGAACTCATGGGGTCACTTCGCAGGTAACCGATCTGACATTTAATTGTAATAGTTCCGTCACAAATTGCTAATGGCAAAAAAATGTGTTTGCGGCGGCGACTTGCGAAGTGGCACGGAGATGCTGACGGGGGCGTCTTTGGTGGGGGCAACAGGAACGTAGGACCGAACTAGCCGAGCTTGAGCGTGCGGTCTTGGCAGCGACGACCGCTACTGGGCCCGAAACCGAAGCGCCGTCTACGACTTCCGTCGGGGTGAAAAGAAGACACAGCTCAGACCTGGCAGAAATGAAACGTTTGACCAACATGAAGGCGAATTCGGAGAGGTAAGCTCAGGATTCGCCAGGTGCTAATCGTCCACTTCTGCCGCTACGTCGGGCATATCTCCATTTTCGCGGGCGTTGCCAATGCAGATACTGCGCTAATCTCTAGGCCGGGCTCAGCCTTGCGCGAACGCAACGCGTCCGAAACTGAAATCACTACCAGCCGCAGCGGCAAGGATGCCATCGACACCAAGGAAGCCGCCAAAGACGCGCGCACTCAGAGCACTCGGAATAACGCCAGGTTGATGTGCCGGATCGCGGGCGCTCAAAACCGAACGGGCCACGGAGCGCTGGGACCGAGGCCGCTCAGCTTTGGGCAGCCAGCCTGCGTTCAATCGGGATGCCGAGATCGATCCGGCAACGGTCCAATTCCGCAACGATCGACACTTCTCCGCGACGCGCGCCGGCTGCTTCCCACAATTTCCGGCGAAGAAAATCGGGAATGTCAGGTGATTGAACAACGAGTTTGATCATGAACTTTTCTCTTGCACCATAGGCATTGCGGGCGGTTTCAGCGCGCAAATCGAGCGCATCGGGGTGCGCGCCGAGGGCGTATTCGATCAAGCAACTAATTAGATCGCGCAGCGTGCGCGCCGGACCCGGCACCATGACAGGATCAGGCAAAGGTGTGGAAATCCCGGCTTTGGCCACCGCTTCACGAAGCAGTTCAACAATGTTGACCGGGTCGGACTTCTGTTCCTGCGCGCGCCGCTCGGAAGCGTCCAGTTCAGTCGTGACATCGCGCAACTGCGACATCACCCAGGCATACGTGGACGGGTCCAGATTTCCCGAATGCTGCAAGCGTCGTGCGGCTTGGTGCAAGGAAGCAACGGCAGCGTGCATTGTCAGGCTCCGAAACGACGTGCGGGTCAAATGGACGCTTTCGGCGCACGCCTTAATCGGAATAAATTGGGACGCGATTTAAATTTTCGATCAAATTGAAGCTATCTCCATCGATTCAATATCGATTCAATATTGAGCAGTTGTTTTTTGGCTTGTTGAAGATGATTTTGTTTTAAATCGATATCGAAATTCAAGCGCACGTCTATTTCGCGAGGCCAGTTATGCCGCTAGCCGAAGCTCATTATGAAAACGGGGATGGACGTCACATCGCTTGGCTAAATCTCGGCTCACCGACCCCGCCGGCACGATGTTACGTCGAGGATTTGACGAGGTCGGGGGCGAAGCTGGAAGTATTTGGCTGCCCTATCCCGGAGGAATTCACGCTCCACTTTAATCGAAGGGGAGACGCCAAGGTGCGCTGCCGAGTAACCGCGGTAACCGGCTCTAAATGCCACGTGGAGTTTGTGGCGTCGTTGGCGATTTATAACTAAACGGTACGAGTGCCGGCGCCGTTCGCTGCGCGCTTATAGGTGTGGAAATATTAGTGGCTCAATCCGGCCGAGGTGCCGGCGCTGTGGCAGAACGTGACGCTGGATTGGGCCCAATCAACTCTGCCATTTCGTTTGACAGACGTGCGGCTGTGCCGAGCGTTCGGTTGGCTTTTTCAGAGATTTCGGCGGCAATTTTGGTCTGGTCCGAATCCATGTCGACCACGCCGCCGTTGGAAAGATTGGACGCCTCGCCGATTGCGTCAATCAGCGCTTCGGCGCAATCGACGATCTCGCTCGTCTGCTGCCTTACTTGATAAATGCGCGAGGCAATTTCGTGGGTCGCTGTGGCGGTCTGGTTCGCGAGCAGCTTCACTTCCTTGGCAATGACGGCGAAGCCCAACCCGGCGTCTCCGCTGCGCGCAGCCTCGATGGCGGCGTGCAGAGCAAGCAGATGGGTCTTGCGCGCGATCCCTTCAATCGCCGACGCAATATCGGCGATCGTCTCAGCAGTGGGGGCAAAGCCATTGGTGGTCGTAGCAGTAGTTCTTGCCCAGGTCACGGCCTCGTCGATTGCACTTTTCGTTTGCCGGACGGCATTCGCCAGGGCATCGGTCGACCCTCCCAATGTCCGCGCCGTCGTGTCGACTAGAGCCAATTCGGATTTGATTTGCTCAAACGCTTCGGTCACTGTCCTTGCTTCGCATGTGAATCGACCTTCTGCGCCATTTGAATTGGCTGATTTTGCAGGCGTTTGCGGGTTTGGCGATCGAGCCGGCGGCAGCATTGGCGTGTCCAGCGGCAATGTGTTGCTGTCTCGAGCTGGGACTTCGAGCTCATTGCGCGACATCAGTGGGACGGCGACATCGAGCGCATTGATCCTTTAAAAACTTACAGGGCAACCATGCTTGTGGACAATAAAACATATCCAGAAGTGATTTAAAAATCGTACCACTGAGGGTGACGATCGGCGCGATGGTTGGCTCTTGCGAAGCTTGCCGCGGCCTCCCGAATCGGCACTAAGGCTCTTTAACCTTGCGTCCTCGGCATAATGCGAAAGGCCGTTCCAAGTTGTTAACGAGCATTGGCTGCGCAAGGGGGTTTTTGGGCTCTAAAATTTTGCTCAACGATGCGCGGGCGCCAACAGAGCCTCAGGCACAAGCCGGCAAAAACGGCAAATACAAAACGGTATGCCTAGTCTCGTTTTGTACGAGCAACATCCGTGTAGAGTTGCGGCGTTCGACGTCGCTTTTAAGTTCGCTGATTGTACGCTCCGCGCGGACCAGCGCTGCTGCGATGTCCGGCAAATCTGCGCTATCCACGTCGTTCGCGATTTTTTCTCGGTCCGACCCGCGAAGTGTGAAAAAATATCGAGCCACTGAACCAGCCCCCGGATCGAAGCGCAAACTTTCCAGTCTTCTCGGCCTACATCTTGTCTGTTGATGATGACTTGCATGTGTCTGGCCACGAGGCGTGGTGAAGTCGGCCGAACTGTGCGGCGTGTGCCGCGCTTTGCAGGATTGCTTTTATGCGCTCGAAATCGCCAAGTTGCACCATCGCGATGCCGCGAAGGGCGAGAGCCGGCGCGTCACCAGGCAAGCCAACCCACCTCAGTACGCCAAAGACGTCCCCCCCCCGGCGAGAGCCCGCTCCGCAGCCGTGATCAGCGAATCCATCGGAATCCCGTCACATTTGTCACTCCCGGTGTCTCGATGCCTGGCGCTAGGTGTATCTCGCGACAGACAACGACCGAAAGTACCGAGACGCAGATCGACAGCCGAAGGAAGCAGCTAGTGCGACGAGAGCACCCACGACCGACACCACCGGGCCTTCCCAGGAAAGCACCGAAACCTGCAGATGAGCGCGTTCCATTTGGCACCTTGGCTGAAGCTGGTCTCCAGCCGGCGAAGTGGCGCCCTTTCGGCCTAGGAGGCATCAATGAATGAACCGCTGGTCGTACGGCGTGAGACCCAGATCGCGGCCCCGCCCGCCACCGTTTTCGCCTTCCTGACCGATCCGGAAAAGATCGTCAGCTGGATGGGCGCCGAAGTGACGACAGAGGCCTATCCGGGCGGCCTTTATCTTCTCAAGGGCGTCGGCGGCGACCACGCCCGTGTGGCGCGTGGTGCGTTTAGGGAAGTCGTGCCGGTGCACCGTCTTGCCTACACCTTCGGGTGGGAGGGCGGCCACGATGTACCGCCGGGATCGAGCTTGGTCGAAATCGATCTCATCGAGCGCGACGGCGGCACTTTGTTGCGCATGAACTCATAGCGGTCTTCCCAACGAGGCGCAGTGCGTTAGCCACAACGGCGGTTGGCAGCATTATCTGGGCCGGCTCACCATTGCAGCGGGCGGCGGAAATCCCGGCGTCGATCACGGACCGGCGCACCTCTGATTTCAGTTCGGGTCACCGGCCGCTCTGAGCGGCCGACTCTCCTGCAGCGTCGGAACATTTCTGAAGCAAAGCCCGCATTGACGCGGAATCTTGAGGGATAGGTCGTGACAAGAATGGTGCGTCAACCCATGATCATCCGATGGCGCTTTCTTCGACTCTTTCTTGGCTCGTCGATGCCGCCGCCTATGGCACGGGCGCCGATCGGTTCTTGGCCGAACTCGGCGCCCATCTGCTTGCCGACGGCCTGCCGCTCGCCGGCGGCGCCTTGACGCTTGATATTCCGCACCCGCTCATTGCCCGGCGCACCTGGTTGTGGCGCGGCGATAGCGGAGAAGTCATCGAGGCTTTGGGGTTCACGCCAGCAGGACCCGCGGCGGAACCGGCGGCAAACACACCAAACAATGCCGGCCGGCGCTGGCTCGGCGGAATTGCGGCGGGCCTTGTGCACGAGGACACGATAGGCTCAAGCAATGGGCCTTTGCTGAGCTGGATCGGCCCGCGTCCGTTTACGCCGAGCGAGACCGATGAACTGCATGAGGCCGCGCGCTTCGCAGCGGCGCCGCTTGCCGCCCTCGCCGCGCGCGCCACATTGACGGCGGCCCTGGAAGCCTATCTCGGCCGGCGCAGCGCGGCGCGGGTGCTGGCCGCACCCTTAGGTCGCAATATCGGCGAGACTATCCAGGCGGCGCTCCTCTACGCCGATCTGCGCGGCTTCACGGCGCTGTCAGATAACCATCCTCCCGCCGTGGTCATCGCAGCGCTGGACGCCTGGTTCGATCGCATCGCGGGCGCGGTTCATGCATTCGGCGGCGAGGTCCTAAAATTTATCGGCGACGGCATGTTGGCGATCTTTCCGGTCGTCGGAGGAACGCCGCGCAGCGCCTGCGATGCCGCATTGCGTGCGGTATCCGCCGCGCGCATCGGCATGGCACATCTCGACGAGCAGCGCCTTCGGCAAGGGTCGCCGGCCCTGCCCTTCGGCGCCGCTTTGCATCTTGGCGAAATTCTCTGGGGCAATATCGGCGCAGCGGATCGCCTGGATTTCACCGCCATCGGCCCCGCCGTCAATTTGGTCAGCCGGCTGGAGGGGCTGTGCAAACCGCTGCGCAAGACGATCCTTGTGTCGGGCACACTTGCTGCCGAGACGGAGATGCCGCTGGTCGCACTTGGAAAGCATGCGCTCCGCGGTATCGCATCGCCATGCCTGGTCTTCACCCTGCCGGAGAATTGAGCCGGCCTTCTTCTGATGCGGCTAGCTGCCCGCTTGCGGCAACCCGTATCGGGAAAAACGCACATGACTCGACCATCGCGGAAGGACCGGGTCTGACTCCAAAGCCGACTTTTCTCAGCGTCTCAATATAAGCGAATGTTATCCGTTGCCGTCCGGCTCAGTGAGCTCTCCCGCGAGCTGGAACGCGGCGGCGAATCTTGCCACTGACGACTTGAACTCAATTTAAAAGCTGACCTCTGTGCTCCATCGAGAACACGTTGGCATAGAGATTGGCAATCCACTGTTGACCCTCTTGGGTGACGCGAAGATAGCGCAAAGCATCGCCGATATAAGGTCGGACCGTCAGCCAAAAGAAATCTGGATAGTTTGCTCGCAGATCCGCGACGCTGTTATATTTTAATTTGTTGCTCATTCCCGTCTCGCGAAACTCGTTAAATAAGGCAGCCTGCTTTCGCAGATAGTTAATGTCTGCGAGCTGCCCAATCAGATCCGCTGCACGTACTAGGCCTGGAAAATCGTCGGTAGACTCGTGTTCCTCATCCTCTGGAACCGGAAAGCTGGTGTGCTCTATGTTGGCCTCGATCTCCGGAGTGTCCAGGTGGACGAGAGCTTTCTCGGTGCGTTCGCGTACAAACAGTTTAGATCGAGCGACGTGATATGGCGCCATCGATGCATCGGTCGCTCCCTCCGGAAGCGTCACCTTATCGCCGGCGAGGTTGGTGACGTAAAAGCCATCTCCATCACCTTGACAAATCCCGCGCACGTACCCGATATCATGACATAGTAGCGAGACGATGAAATGCAGCCAGTCGCGCGGCGTCACACCGCCGGCGTTAATGTGCCGGCCGCGCAGAATTTCCTGCCCGACAAGCGTGACCATGATGGTGTGATTGACATCGTGATAGGCCGCATCGCTGGTGGCGATATTTTCAAGAGCAAGCTGGGCGACAAAGCTAATGACGCCAGGATAGCCGGGCTCTAACACCCCGTATGTTCGTTCGTACATCGTCCGAAGTTCCTGGATAAACGCTTCGATGACGATCAGCGTCGGATTGAACATCGGATTAACCGAAGCAATATTTGCAGAGGCGCTATTGAGAGCTTATTGCAATTCCGCGCCATATTCCATCTGATTTCCTTGCAATGCGTCGACAACCCGGGCGGGCCGTTCGTCAACTGGATCGATGCTATGCAAGAAGGCTGGTCGCAGCAGCTTCGCTAGTTAGCTTAGATCAGCCTCGCTGAGTTTGCAGACAAAACGACGGCATCATGAATACTTCAATGTGCGGGAGGTTCCCATTGCTCGTGGCCCGGCAGTGACACCGGTCGATCATCACGGCCGATTTGGCGCCCAAGTTCCAGTGAGTTTCGTGGGAGTGGCGGTACACGTCCTTCTGAGCAATTTTAACGGGCTAAGTCCTGAGCGATGACGGCAAGCCGGCGCGAATTAATTAGAAGACACAAAGTGTCCCGCTCCTTTGACGAAATTTACGGGACCAACACCGCTGGGCGCGTCGCTGTTGAAAATCTCCAGATCGAGAACCCCAATAGAAAGCACGGCAATCCCTACGATCCCGTACCGGTGAGCTTGTTTACGAAATTGCTCGAGAGCGTCAATGTGCGGCACGAAGACTACGTTTTTCTGGATCTTGGCTCTGGAAAGGGGCGAACTCTCCTGCTCGCTTCAAATTATCCATTCAAGAAGATCATCGGTGTCGAATACTCGCAGCCATTACATGCGGTAGCGTTGCAGAATATCGTGCAATACCGCAGCGATCAGCGGCGTTGCTTCAACGTGGAGTCGGTGCACATCGACGCAACGGAATACGAAATTCCATTGGAGCCAACGGTTTGCTTTTTTTACAATCCCTTTGATGAAACCATTATGCGCGCGGTTCTCACCAATTTTAGAGAATCGCTTGAGCGCTGTCCCAGAGATATAAAATTCATCTATTACGTTCCGCGATACGTTCATTTGTTTGACGAGCTCGGCTTTTCCAGAGACCAGTTATTGCTTCATGAGCCCACAGTGGCAGACGTTCAGGAGGCCATGCGCGATCTGTCGGCGTTCTACGACAATCTTGGCGACATGCAGGTGGCACAAGGCAAGCTGCGGGCTGCGCAGGCCTGCTATCAGGCAAGCTTCGCCGTCAGAGAGCACCAGGCGAAGTCCGATCCCGGCAATGGCGAGTTGCAGTATGACCTGTCACTTTCGTATGCCCATCTCGCCTATTCCCATCTATTAAGCGCAAGCCAGTCGACCGAAGCACGCGACGCTCTTGCCGCCGGCCGCGAAATCATGGCGCATTTGGTCGCGCAATTTCCGGACCACGCGCTATGGAAGCGGGACCTGGAGTGGTTCGATCGGCAAATCGCGGCGCTGAAGAATTGAGCGTTGGCGGGCGATATTGCGAGCGTTACCGGCGATCCGATCGTCTCCCTCCTGGAGCTCTATCGGCTGCGTGTTGCGTCTCGATACTCGATCCGTAGCTGGTTGTTAATTTTTCAATGGCAAATAAAGTACTTGGCGGCCACCTTCCGGCTGAGCGCAGACGAACTGATGTCATTTCCGTCCTTAATCGCGGAACTGGAAGTCGCGGTCAAAAGCGGCACGCCGGAAAAACGGGTGGACACGCTCAGACGGGTCACAAACCTTTTCCTCGGAGGGTCAGACCGCTTCAATGAACAGCAAATCAGCGTGTTCGACGACGTTCTCCTCCATCTGATCCAACGAATCGAGAGTAAGGCGCTTGTCCAACTTAGTAAGAGCCTAGCTCCAGTCGACAATGCCCCGCTTGAGGTGATCCGGACTTTGTCGCGCCATGACGAAATCACCATTGCAGGACCAGTGCTTAGTCAGTCGAACCGAATAGCCGAAAACGACCTGGTCGATATCGCCAAGCACAAGGGCCAAGGACACTTGCTGGCAATTTCGGGGCGCAATTCGCTGTCGGAAGCTGTAACCGACGTACTGGTCGATCGAGGAAGCGCGGAGGTTCACCATGCGCTGGCGAGAAATTCCGGGGCGCAATTCTCGGAAGCTGGTTTTGCCGCCCTTGTGCAGAAATCTGAGAGTGACGAAAAGCTCGCGGAAAAGCTTGGGCTGCGGCTCGACATTCCACTGGGATTGCTTCGTCAACTATTAGCGCGTGCGACCAACCTGGTTCGTTCTCGGTTGCTGGCGTCTGCATCGCCTGAGAATCGGGAAAAGATCCAGTCTGCGATTGCGAACATTGCAAACGAAGTAGGGCGCGAGGCAATAAAACCACGCGACTTTGCAAACGCGGATAATGTGGTTCTCGAACTCAACCGGCGCGGCAAGCTAACTGAAGCGGTACTCGTGGAATTTACAAGGCAACGTAAATACGAAGAAATGACGGCTACGCTCGCTTTATTCTGCGGAGCAAAGTCGAGCCTTATTGAACGCCTTCTGAAAAATGTCGACGATAAAGGGCTTATCGTTGCCTGCAAGGCAGCCAAACTTAGTTGGCCAACTGTCGATCTTATTTTGAAATCCCGGTTCAATCAGCATTCGATTTCTGAGCACGAGCTTCTCGAGGCCAAGGACAATTTTCTTGAGCTGTCGCAGGCTGCTGCGCAAAGAACGATGCGATTTATGCAAGTTCAACAAGTCGCAAAAAAGGCGGGCTAGTTGGATATGCTTCGGCGAAAAGACCTCAGAAGAGGTTGGCAACCCGGACTGCGGTGACCCGATGAGCTTCGGACCAACCGACATGCCAGTTGCCTAGCGCTTGCCACGAGCCGCCACGCAGCCCCGTCGCCGACGAAAGTGATGCAGGCAGCAATTGCATCAAGTAAGGGAAGGTAACGGGGTGCCTCCAAGCTTGATGGCTCAGTCCGACCTCATCGTCTTCCTCTAGCGACCGGAAATGCAGTAAAAATCTGCGTGCAGCGATCGTATTGACGACAACTGAGGCGTAAAAGGCAATCGATGTACTGGGATACGATTTCGGATCAGTGGCCGTGGTTCATTGCAGCGGGCCTCGTCGTGGTTTTGCTCGCGGTCTTTGCAGCATACCGCTTCGCTAGATCAACGTCGCGGGCGAAGACCACCGTCGCGACTGAGAAGAAGCAGAACGGCTGGAGACCGACGGGGCGAATCGATTTTGTATCTACTGCGCCAGCGGGCAATTTCATGCTTCAAGTGGAAGACACTCGCATTGTCGACAGCATCGGCGGAGTTGAGCGTCGCGAAATTCGTTGGCGGAGTCCGACGCTCGATGAAGTAAAGAGCGTGCTGGCGTCTTACCACGTTCAGCGCAAACTCGTGATGACACCGAGCTATGTGGTAAGTGCCTCAAACGCCATCCGACGAGATCCGGACCTAGGGGACCAGCCTCAAAATGTTCAACTCGGGCACGATGACACCCCCGAAACAAAGCCTGCTGGTTGAGCTGTGGTCAATGTTCCGTTGGCGGCTCGGCAACGTGCCGCCGTGATTACATGCCGGAGGGGATTGCAGCAGCGGCCGGCGGGTCATTAACCCGCGGTTCCGTCGAGCCCGGAGGCCACGCCAGCCCCGAATAGGGTACTGGATCGCGGTTGAGCAGCGGACTGTAATAGGGATCGGCAGCCAGCACGGCGCCCCATTTCGATCGCAAATTCCTTAGTTCCCGATCAAGGCGCCCCTTGCGATCCAACGCGAGATCGAGCCCTCGGCTCGCGGATTCAAGATGCAGGAGCTTGGCGTGCGGCGTAAAGACGATACGCCGCCCGCGGGCCCGCAGTTTCAGGCAATAGTCGACGTCATTGAAATTCACCGGAAACAGCGCTTCGTCCATCCCGCCGACGTCGAGGTAGTCCTGCCGGCGCGTGACCAGACAAGCCGCGGTGACTGAACTGCACTCGTGCGCAACTCTCAAGAGATCGCCATAGCCCGGATCGCCGTCCATCCGGTCTTTAAAGGCGTGATCGGCCGCAAAACTGGTTCCGAGAACGACGCCGCCGTGCTGGACCACACCGCTTGGCCATATAAGAAGAGCACCCACCGCGCCGACGTCGGGTTCTCCGATCCGGCTCAACATCTCGTCGAGCCAGCCGTCGTCGAGCGCTTTGACATCGTTGTTGAGAAGGCAAAGGAGAGCGGTGTTTGCAGCCTCCGCGGCGCGATTGTTGAGTCGGGCAAAATTGAAAGTTCCGGGAACCCGCACCACGGTCGCAAGCCGGCCGCCGATCCGGTCAAGATATTCACGCGCGTCCGGTTCCGTCGAATCATTGTCGACGACCAAGATTTCGACGTGGCCTTTTTTCAAAGCCGGGCGAATTGACTCAATGCATTCTTCCAACAAGGCTTGGCGATCTCGCGTAGGAATAACGATCGTCGCGCTCTGCGGCTCGACCGCGCGGACAATGTGTACGGCGGGAAACAGCACCCCGGCCGCCTTCGTAGCTTCGGCTTCAACGCCTCTTTCTTGCAGATGCGCCAGACTGGCGTCGGCAAGCGTCGCACCCACCTCCTCCCGATCGAACACCGGCAGCAAGCCAAGACTACCGGGCAGATGAACGATGTCGTCGCTCGAGCTGTTCTCGTCGTCGAGAACGGCATTAAACAAGCGATAAAGGTCGGTCGCCCCTGCCGCCAAACATCGCGCAGCCGTAGATGGTCGCAGCGCGAACAAATGCGCGCAGTAGCCTTGCTCCAGCATCCGCTCATAGTCGAAAGCGGACAGCGCCAGCGGCCAGGCCGATCCCTCGTCACCCCTGACGTCGACGTCACCGTAGACCGCCTGTGCTTCCTCAAATGCTGCAAAGGCGTAACCAATTCGCTGCAAAGCGTTTGGCGCCAGCACAGTCCCGGCGAGGCCGAATAAAAGATATGCGCAATCGGCGCCCTCGCCTTCCAAGAAACTTTGCACCAAGTCGGCTGGAAATCCTGTCGACGTCTCCACCCCTGGTATTTCGGCTGCGATCCAGTCCGCGCCGCTTTGTTTTTCGAGGCTGGCTAAGGTGTCGTCGAGGTCACCAGACCCAACCATCACCACGCCGCACAGTTCACTCGCTGCCGGTCGGCCGCCGACCGGAAAGCGTTGCCGCCACTCATGATAGCGTGCAAACGGCGCCGATGCCGGCACCAGTTGATCGAACAGCTCTGCCCGCAAGCTTTCCTGGCCGAGATCGTCTTGCGAGGCGACGAAGTCCCGTAACCCGTCGGCAAAGGTCAGAAACGTGAACGGGCTGCCCTGCAGGTTTTCTCCGCTCGCGGTGACAACCGCCAGCTGGTGAACGCCGCCGTCGCCGAACCGTGGCGGCAGAAAAACATCGAAGCTCCGAACGGCGCTGGCCTCCTCGCCGCTACCCACGTGGCTCCATCTACTGATCCGAATGCGATCGACCAGAATTCCGTCGACCAGAACGTTCATTGCCGCGGGATCTTGGTCCGCGCTCACCCAGCCGGAGAAACGCAAGCCGCCGAGCCAGCGCACCGCGCCAGGTCCTTCCGTTGGATCGGACGAGGGCGACGGCTGGTCGAGCGCGATCGCGGGACCGACGGCAGTGCCAATATTGGCCAGCCGCGCGGCCACTACGGAACCGCCATTGATAACGCGCGAGTCCAGCGAAACCGAAAAGCCGTAGAAACCGTCGCCAAGCGATTGCTTGGCAAGCTCGTGAACATACGTATCCGCGCGAACCACACGAACGACATAGCCGTCCACCGTGATTTCAATGGTGAATCTCCGGGTCAGATCGACAGGATCGATCGCGTATCCGGAAAACCGCCGCTCTCCGGTCCGTGAAAACGTTGTTCGCAGCTTTTGCCTGCTTGAAGCTTCGGCGACCGGACGTTTGGGCGTATGCATGTTCAGGGCTTCGCCATCCAGCGTCCTAGGAGCGCCATCATCTCGTCGAACGGGGTGGCCGGATCAAGCGCCAGATCGCCGTTTTTTGGTTTGAGGCGTCCGCTCGACCAGTCAAAAAACGCAACTCGAAGGCCGCAAGCTAACGCGAGCTCGGTGGTCGGATGACCAAAGATCGGCCGAGTCGCGGCAAGAAATAGCGCCTGCAGGCCATGCAATTTCACCACCCAGTTGAAGTCCGGCGGATCGATCGCACCGGTAACGAACACATTACCGATCTGCATCAAGCCAATGTCATCGTTCGTCGCACCAACTACGGTGATCGTCGCCGCGGGGTTCGACGAACGCAACGCGGCCGCCATTGCGCCAATCAAACGCTGTTCCTCGCGGTTTGAACGGACCGGCAGCAGCCCGAGCCGTGAAATCGTGCGTGCGCGGCGGCGTCGCTGTGGCCTTGCCCCGAAGGACGGCACGGCCGCGACGCGATCGAGCACAGATTGGTCGAGTTGATCGAGCGCAAAGTCCCGCGCTTGCTTGGAGGGCGCCAGAATTCGGACCGCCGTCGCGGTAATCTCCCGCCAGCGCTCCGCCTTGGTTCGCGCCCCATCTTTTTGCGCTGTGTCGACATTGGCGCGTATAGCGGCGGGACTAATCGAATCATGCGGCAGCGTTGTCGCCGTCGCGTGTATGTCGCCGTTTGAACTAAGCGCAGCGTCGCCAATGAAAATTTCGTGCGGCACATCCAACTGCAAAAGACGCTCGACAAGCGTCAGCGGCAAGTGAGCGGGATCGATGATCTCGATCGCGCAGGCGTCCATCGCCCGTACGTAGTCGACCATCGCCTCACTCTCACTCCCCGAGCTTAAGTCGAACTTCAACGACTGCGGAATTCCGCCCGCCGGATCGAATATTTTAGCTTGCGGTCCGGTCGATTCAAAATGCACCTCCAATATTACAGCTGATGGTTCAGACGGTCCTTCAGAATTGATTTGCCGGGCGCGCGCGGCCGCGAGCGTGGCCATGACACCGGCCCCGGTCAGCAACAATCGTGGACGCCTTGCTGACGCCGGCATCGCGCGCTCGATCGCCCGACGCGACGGTGCCAGCGGATCGGCGGCGTTAAAGCCGGCCGATTCCATATGGTAGGTGGGATAGCGGCGGTCCAGCACTTCGAAATTGCGCACCACGAGCGCGCGTTTTTCCTCGGCAAATGATTTGCTTCCGGCATGGCCGACGTAGATCGATGTCGCGCAGACGTTGCGAAATCCCTTCCCGCGCGCCCGCAGGCAAAACTCAATATCTTCCACATAACCCCGGTAAAAATCCTCGGACAACGGCCCGACCGCGTCGAGGCATTCGCGGGTGATATAGAGGCAAAAACCCGTTCCATTGGGTATGTCGACGATGCGGCCGGCGTTGACCTTTGCCGCAATCGCGTCAATCGCCGTCACCTCATCGACGCCGCCCATTGGATTTGCCTTGTTGGCAAGCGGAAAGCTTGTCTCCTCGCCATGATTCGACAATGGCGTAATTGTGCCAATGTCAGGGTCTGAAGCCGCAGCCGCAGCCAACCGCCCAACGAAATCTTTCGGCACGATGGTATCCGAGTTGAGCAGAACCACCTCTTCGTCTTGGAGTTCTTCGAGCGCTCGATTGGCCGCACCGACAAATCCGAGGTTGCGCGCGTTCTTTAGCAACGAGACTGATGGTTGATCGGCGAATTGGTCAAGGTAAGTGGCGATACTTAAGTCCGGCGTTGCATCGTTGACCAAAACAATCCGGTAATGATCGCTGCCGGCGACTGCGGAGTTGAGGCTTTCGAGGCACGTGCGCAGCGAATCGAGATCGGCGTAGACCGGCACGACTATAGCGACAGTCCGACGTTCGTCGGCGGCGTGGTGTAGGGATTTGGCCGGCGGCCGCGGTTTCGGACGGCTGTCATTTGCCGGGGCGCGGGTGGAATAAATCACCGTGCCGGCGATCGAGAGCGTAATCGATTGCGGCCGGGCCGATTTCGGCCGCCGCAAGTCGAAATTTGCGGAACGGCCAAACTCCGCAAATGCGTGTAACGGATCAGGCTCGATCAGAGTCGTCAGGATGCCAGTATCACTAAAGATAGTGATCTCGAGCGCCGCCTCCGCATGCCAGAGCGCCCAGCCGCGGACCACGTCGTCGTAGACTGTGGCCTGAGCGATCTGTTGCCGCCCCTCAGCGCGTAGGAGCTCAATGGCCTCGCGGAGAATTTTTGGGTCACGTTCGCGACCGACCAGACTAAGTGCCGCTTCACTCTTTCGCCCTCCGTCCGCCCAGGCGAACATCCGGCGGTTGGCGGCAATATCATCCGGTGCGAGCTGGAGCGCCTGATCGAGGTCGGCGATGGCGGCAGTGCGCTCTCCCATTTGGAACAACGCTTCGGCGCGCAACGTGTAACTTTGCGCGCCCGGCGGCGGCATAATACGGCATCGGCGATCGGCGTAGGCAAACGCTTTGTCTTTATGACCGGATGCGAGAGCTTGGACCGCGAGACGTTCGAGCGATCGATAGTGCGGTTCATCAAATATCGTGCGGTCTTCTGGCATGCCCCACTCTGATCGCGTGCCAGACTATAGCTGTGTCCCCGATTGGCGGGCAAACCGCCCTCGGAGTAATCCCGGCAGAAAGCTTAATCCGCGCAGACGAGCCGTTATGTGGCCGGCTTGTCTTTCGGGCGGCTGCGGAAAACCCGCACCCGGCCGGAGGAACGCGCCGGGCCAGTTGCCGCAGGCGTTGGCTGCGGCTGCACCTGATTTTTCTGATGGGTTTGATGAGCCTGGTTGGTCTGACTAACCTGATTATTCTGAGCACCCACTTCCTCAAGCGCCACGCGCAGCCCGACAAGAGGTTCCCGGCCGGTGGGGCCCGATAGAACGACGCGCTCGCCGCTTGCGTGCATCACCGGCGCTCCAAGAAAGAGCGCTTCGACCGAAAATTGGTAAACCGAGGCGTCCGGACCGGACAACTCAAGCATTAGGTTGGTGAGCGGCATAGCCTTGCCGCGCGTTCCGGCAAAAGCTCCAAGATCGACGACACGACCGGATATGTTGAGAGGCTGCGCCGTCTTGACCGAATAGCGAATGTCGACGCCTTCCGGCTTCGTCGGCCATTCGATTGAGATGCCTTCGATGCGCGACGGTGCGCTTGGACCCGCAAGCCATTCGTTTGCGTTCCCATAGACGTCGCCGATTCCCGCGATGTGCCCTAGGACGCGGACGTCACCGGTTAGGCCGCCGGATCGACGCGGCACTGGCTGATGCGACCCGCGCGCCGCGGATGCGATGGCCTCGCCCTGCAGCAGCGGCTCGATGTTGACTGTCGCTGCGATGGAGCCGTTTATTCGGCTCGGCTCCACTTCGATGGCTAGAGTACCCGGCATCATAGCCCGCACAATGAGACACGTCCCTGGCCTCGATAGGACCGGCTCTTCGTGGTCGGGATGCAAAATCACGTCTACCTGAGCTTCCGAGTCCGGTTCGGCTGTGATCTTGACGAGCGGCGGGTGCTCGGAATCGTCTGCACCTACATACCGCACTGCAAAAAGACCTCTTGCAATTTCAGTCGTTCGCCGCTGCCCCGAGGCCATTTGAACTCCTGCCCTAGCCGAGAACGTTCTACCTGAAGTTCAATAAATCCGTCACAAAGCCGGCCAGCCCCCGCCCGTGATAAAGTAGTAATAACATACCGTTAGGACGAAACGCCAGCGCCGTTAATTTTATCTTAAAATGCGATTGCAATCTGCCATGCCCGTGGTAGCCTTTCTATCAGTCGTCGGGAAAATTCCATCTGCTGGGTGACGCCAACTTACTGCGCAGTGCGGTAGTAGTAGAGTGGGGGAAGTGGCGTGAGTTATAGCCTGCAATCTTTCGACTTGGCTACGCTTGACACGTTGCTCATCAGCCAGGGCGTCGATCCGATAGCGACGGGTCTCAATGACTTCTTAGTCGGTCGCGGCGACACGCGCGGGGTCCAAGACACAACAAGCTTGATATCGGTTCAGATCGGAACGCCACCGTTCCCGGTTTCGCCGCCGGCGCAAGTTTTCGATATCACAACCCCCGGCACCTACAGCATCGACACCGATCAGTATTCGCTACAATTGCAGGCCATCGTCCTGCAGGATACAGGCGGTCCGCAAAATCTTACCGTGACGGGCCACAGCGACATACTGGTCGCGACCGGCAACGGTACCAACACCATCACGTTGCAGGATAGCGGCAACGATATCGTTGGACTCGGTACTGGCAGTAACACTGTAACCGGCGGTTCTGGCAGAGACCAAATATCCGGGGCCGGCGTTCATGATTCGCTGGTCGCGGGTTCCGGTGCTCACTCGGTGCTTTATGATTCCGGCAACTTTGCCACTCTGGCCGGCGGCAGCGGTCGCGGCGATGTACTCGTAGCCGGGGGCGGCACAGATGAGTCGCTGGTTGCCGGCGGTAAGCACGCTGAGCTGTGGGGCGGTAGTGGTAGCGGCGATGTCCTGTTCGCTGGACGACACTTCCACGACGTTACTCTCAAGAGCGGCGACGGGCCCCAAGAGTATCTCTACGGCGCGGGCAGCGGCGACGTACTCTATGCCGGCGGCGCACTCGACTCCGGAATCGGAAATGGCACGCTGGTGGCCGGCGGCAACAACGAGCAGATCCATATCGGGGCCCATGGCAGCGATACGATCAGCGGCTCGAACAGCAGCAGCAATGCGGTGTTCTTCGACAGTCAGGCCTACGGTACCGGCTCGGGTATCACGATCGCCACCGGGACTAACGGAGTTACGACCGTCAGCTTCGCCGACACTGGCCAGCACTTCACGATCAGCGGTATTCAGACACTGAACTTCTCCGACGGCCACGTGGTCCATCTGTAATTAGATCGATAGCGAGAGTCTTTAGCGAACGCCCGCATCGTGGGGCGTTTTGCGTTGAGCTAGCGCAGTAGAGGTGCATGGCGCCCATGTGCAATGTTGTCGCGTTGCGCTGCTAAGTTCCGCGAGCGCTCGTTAAAACTGCCGATTCCAACTCGTCGGACATATCGAGACCGGACGTCTTCAAATCTTGCTGGATCGCGCCCTTGTCGGCGTCCTGCATAAATGCCAGCGCCCACAGATCGAACTGGTCACGTTTAACCAAAACTATCGCAAAGCCGGCGCGAGCCAGCGCATTGCCGAGCGATGTGCAAGTGAATCCGGTGTTGTGAGCCATGAAGGTCAGGCCGCGCGCGATCGAAGCCGAATGTCCGAACAGCATATCAAGGGGAGTAATCGGTCCCGCCGGTGACATGTAGGCCGGATGATCTAGACCCCGCGCCGCAACCAAAGCAGCGACAGTTTCCAAGTCCGGGGAGCTGATCAAGGCGAAACCGTCTGGTTTTAGAATCCGCACAAACTCGGACAGTGCTCGCGGCACCTCGTGGGCATAAAGATGTTCCAGGCTGTGCGAGGACCAGACCGCATCAAAGCTTTGCGCGGCAATGAGCGCGCTCATGTCGACGATCGAGCCGGTCAAGTGTGCCGAGGCTTGCGGATCGATATCGAGCCGGATTTCATCCCATGCGCCCTTGGTAAATAGCGGGTGGAGATGGCGGTTGGAGGGCGGTCCCGACCCGGCGTTGAGCACACGTCTCACGCGTTCTGCCTCCCCGGCAATTCACTCATCGTAAAAGCATTCCTGCCGGTTCGTATCATTAGCTGTTGGTTATGCGGCAATGAACGCGGACTGCGCAAGTTCATTCCGGCGTAAGAATTACCGGGTACGTACCGGCCGTTTCCTACGACGACTGTGCGAAACACCGGCAGTTGCCACAGCTAAGTCGTGTGCGAGCAAATTTGCGCAGGCTTGTTTGCTCGGTCCGGGCGATCGGGACAACCGACCTACGTGTTGCAGGAGCTGAACTGACTCATCACCGTCGCGAAGTCACGCGCGTTTGTTTGCTTAAAAACTAATTGAGAAACTCGTCTGCATTTAATCGGCTCAAAAGCCGGAAAAGTAGAACGTTCCAATCAACATCGCCCCGCGGCCGAACTCAGTGGGGCGTTGACACGCTTAACATTGCTCTAGGCCGCTGGGGAACGGGCGGCCATGCAGCAGACGGGAAACTTAACGACGTCCAGTTTCATTACACGGGCTGGGCGTTTACGGAACATTGGTCTGGTCGGCTCGGCGATGGCCGTCTTGATCAGCTTCATCGAAGCCGTGACGACACACGCTTCTAAGCCATCATCCGACGATGTAACGGCACACGATCATGCGGCCGATATTTCGTCCGACGCTGCGCGCAACACAGGCCACCTGTCCAGCTTCGGCACGTGGTTTGAGGCTGCGGCCCACCAGCTGCCTAACAACAGCTCCTCCTTTGCGGACGAAGCACACCAACTGTCCAACAAAAGCTCCTCGTTTGCGGACGTACCACCTCAGCTATCTGACAACAGTATCCCGTCTGCGGATGCGGCACAGCAGTTGTCCGATGACGGCGCCCCGTTTGCGGAACCCGCACAGCAACTGTCTAACAACGGCTTTTCCTTTGACGACGCGGCACATCGGCTACCCAACTACGCGCCCTCGTTTGCGGATACGACCGCCGGACACGCTCACGATGCTGCTTTGCCTGATGGAGCCCAGTCTCTCGGTGCGAACGACGACAATGGTTCGTGGCCGTCCGTAGCCAATTCGGATAGTTTCTGGTTCAACGCCGACGGCCCGGTGCATTTCGGCCTGAGTGCGGACGATAGCGCTCATGCGCTGACCAATAACTTCGCAGCCGTTTCCGACCCGTCCGACGACCACTCCGGGCCTAATGCCGAGGTGACATTCACCAGCGCCGAGTCGAGTTTATTTCACTACAGCGGCCCGAGTATTCTCGACACCGCGCCCGGCGGAACGAGCGCCCATTCGACCGATGCGATCGATGCCTCAGCGAGCACCATACCGTTCGCAAACTACTCGGCTATTGCAACCGAACTGAACGACTTCCATCAAGCCAGCTCGATCGCGAATAATAATGTCTCCGTCATCGGCGGCAGCGACCTGAAACCGGAAGCCGCCAACACCGCCGGTGCCGGTGCCGGTGCCAGATCGGCACCGGATCTCGAGGCCTGGAACGGTGACCTCGGCACCGGGTACACCATGACTGCCGCAGGCACAGCCGCAAGCGGAAGCTCCGGCAGCGTCCCCGGTGTTACCAGCGCCGATCATGGCCAAGGCCTGGTGATCAACGTCGTCTACGATTCAAGTGTTGCCAGCGCGCCGGCGGGTTTCACCCAAACCATCGCCAACGTCGTCAGTTTCAACTATTCTCAGTGATCCTTCTCACCATCACTATCGACGTCGGTTATGGCGAAATCGATGGCCAGGCTGTGCAGCCCGGAGCCCTTGGTGAAAACCAAGCAAACATGACGTCGGTCTCCTATTCCCAGCTCCAGGCTGCGCTCGCAAACAATGCCAACGCCATCGGCGACACCGCCGCAGCCGAGAGTTTGTCGGCGACCAGCCCAGTGAACGGCAAGTACTTGATCCCGACGGCCGAAGCCC
>CAVWYW010000020.1:0-33623 GCA_963759345.1 uncultured Alphaproteobacteria bacterium | reverse complement strand
GCCGGCGACCGCCAAGACGAGACTGCTTTTTCCCGCGCCGTTGGCGCCAAGCAGGGCGGTGATGCGCCCGGGTGCGATCTCTAGATCAACCCCGTGAATGACCTCACGGCCGCCGCGGACCACGCGCAGTCCCGAGATAAACAATCCCTCGCTCATGCGGCCTCGCCGAGATAAGCGGCACGCACGGCCGGGTCCTTGAGGACTTCCTCGGTCGGGCCGTACGCGATCTTGGTGCCGAAATCGAGCACCAGAGTTGATGTACACACCTGCGAAATCAGATCGACATCGTGATCGACGAGCAGGACCTGTGCGCCGCAATGACCCGGGATGCCGCCAATGACGCGGCGAAGATGATCGGCCTCGGCCTCGCTCAGGCCGGCGCCGGGCTCGTCCATCATGATGAGCCGCGGCGATCCAACAATGGCGCGGGCGATCTCCACCATGCGGCGGTCGTTGGCCGAAAGCTCCCCGCCCAATCGATGTGGCCACTCCGAGAGCCCGACATAGCTCAACGTCGCGCCGATGATCCCGTCCCGGCTCCGCTGCCCGTATGGCACATGATCCAAGATAGCCGCGACGTTGTCCCAGATCGAAAGATTGAGGACCACCTGCTCAGCCTGGAAAGTACGCCGGATGCCGAACGCCGATCGTCGGTGCGCCGCGAGGCGCAGGATGTCGGTGCCATCGACCTTGACCGTTCCACGCACCGGCCTCACGAAACCACTGAGAACGTTGAGCAGCGTGGTCTTACCCGCACCATTTGGGCCGATCAGTCCGGTGACCGGCGCGTCCAAGATTTCCGTCAAGTTGTTGACTGCGCTGACGCCGCCGAAGGTGACGACCAGGTCTTCGATCTCGATCACGCTGATTTCCTCACCCAGAGTGACGGGACCTTCGTCCTGATCATGCGCGAAAGATCCACGAGTTGCCCGGAGACGCCCTGCGGTGCGGTGATCAAGGCATGCAGCAGGCCGCACCGAAGATCATGGTCGCGATATTTCCGTTGATTCCGAAATCGTTCAGCAGAGCCGGGAAGGCGCGCAACAGCAGGCCGGCCACGATCGGCCCCGCCCAGTGGGCCGCGCCGCCGATGACCGTCAATGAAAAGAGCAACACCGACTCGCTCGCCGGAAACGCCGTCTGGTCCATCTGTCCGACCAGCCCGCAGAGCAAGGCGCCGGCGACACCGGCGAGGAATCCGGCCAAGGTGAAGGCCCATACCTTGTAGCGGACGATGTTGACGCCCGCGCCAGCGCGCAAACCTCGCTGCGGCGGATCATCGCCCAGGCCCGCCCAGCGCGCGAGCGCTTGTGCCACAGTACGACGAGGTAGCCGATCACCAAGAATGCCACACAATAACGGAAATAATCCGGATCGCTCATCGCCAGCGCGGGCCGCCCATGCAGGAGCGCTGGCCGATGACCATCTTGCCGATGATGCCCGGACCGCCATCCGGAAATTCGATCGCGCTGATCGCGACCTGGAAACCGCCGGCGATCATCAACGTCGTCAGCGCCAAATAAAGGCCGCGCATGCGCAGCGCCGGCAAACCGAAAACCAATCCGAAAATTGCGGCGCTAACGCCGCCGGCCAGTATCGACAACTCGAACGGAAGATGCGTCGCATGGTAAAGCCGCAACGCAAACCATCCGCCGACGCCGACCAGCGCAAATTGGCACAGGGACACCATCCCGAGCTGGGCGTAGATCACGCCGACGCACAGGCTGGCGAGCGCGAGAATGACGACCGACGTCAGGGTCTTGAGCCAATAGGCGTTGGCGATCTCCGGCACCAGAACGGCAACAACGATCGCGGCCGCGATTCCCGTTCCGATCCGCAGCATGAGATCATGCCGACCATTGGCGGCGGAACCGCCGTAAAGGCTCTGATCGGGTTCGCCGAGGCCGGAACCGGCGCCGAACAAAATCTGCCCGCGCCGCTGCAACCACAGCAGTGCGGCAATGGCGAAGATGAACGGCGCCAAGCCGCTAACCGAGCCGATGTACGGAAACGGAGTAGCAATAGCTTCGGCGATGCCGATCAAGAGCCCGCCGATCACAGTGGCGTACAAGGAGCGCATGCGGCCGGCGATCGCGGCCGCGATAGCCGGAATCACCAGAAAAGTGAGGATCAGCGCCTGCAACCTGCACCATGTTCGCCAGGAAGATGCCGCTCACGCCGGCGATAGCGCCCGACATCACCCACGCCCAGGCGTCGACTCGCAGAATCGGTATGCCAAGCAGACCGCTGATTTCGCGATTGTTGGCCAACGCGCGCATGGCAAGACCAAGCTTGCTGCGGCTGAAGAAAACGATCATGCCGCCGGTGATGGCGAGCGACAGGGCCATCGCAATAAGGCGGGTGTAAGTGACGCGAACCCCGAGCACGCGAAAGCCGAGCGCATCGGTCGGCAGGCGCAACGCGCGCGGCCACTCGCCCCATATCAACTCCATGAAGCCGAGAATAACCAGGGCGAAGCCGAGCGTGGCGACGGCGCGCACGATCGGATCGCTATACGCAAGCCGCGGTGCAATGAGCCGACCATAGGCGAGCGAGACTGCGGTCGCTGCGACGATGCCTGCGATCCATCCCACCCACGGCGGGCCGCCGGAATCGGCGATGTTCCACGCGATCAGCGCAGACAAGGCACCGACGGCCCCTTGCGCCAGATTCACCACGCCGGAGGACTGAAAAAGAATCACAAGGCCAACACCGGAGAGGACGTAAACCGCTCCGGTGCTGAGCCCCGAGATCAGAAAAGGCCCGAGATCGGGCACCATTATCAATCGGCCATGTGAGTGGCCGCCTCCATCTTGCGAATATTCGCCAGGTCGGGATCGTCGATCTGGAAGCAGGATGCCTTGGTCACGAACTTACCGTTCTCGATGACCGCCACCGAGCCCGCGTGGTTGGCGTTATGCTCGTCGCCTTTGCCGAAGTACCACGGACCGCACATGATGTCGGACCGAAAGCCCTTCATCGTCTTCAAGGCCTGACTGACGCTGGCGCGGTTGATCTTGGCCGGATCCATTTTCAACATGAGGTCCACTATGGCCCGGGCGGCCATGTAGCCGGCCTGCGAGAAAGTGTCGCGCTGATCGCTCGGATGACCGTAGGTGTCGAGGATCGCGTGCCAGTTGTTGGTGTCGGGCGCGTCTTTGTCGAGCGGCTCGAGCTCAAGCTCTACGAAACGCTTTGCCGCTCCAGTACGGGCCAATCGCCTTCGGGAACAGCTCGTTGTAAACCGATGTCGGCGCGGCGAAATGGATCTTGTCGGCAAGATCCTGCTGCTCGGCGGCCGCAAAGATGCGGAGTTGCACCTTCACGCGGCAGACTGACCTCGATCAGGTCCGGCTTTAGCGAAACCGCTTGCAGCAAGATTGAAGTGGCATCGGGTGTCGCGGGATCGATCAGGATGTTGTGATACTGAATGCCCTTGTCGGCGACCCAGGCCTTGATGCCGTCGCAAGAGAAATCGCCCACGCCCGGAATATTCGGCGAGATGCAGACGATATTTTTCATACCGAAGGTTTTGACCATGTACATCGCCGCGCCCAAATTGCTGAGCCGCGGGCCTTCGTTGGTGGGCGCGATGTTCTTGACGTGGAAGCAATCACGCGGCACGCCAACGCCGGCGACGACCAACACGCCCTCGGTCTCGTAGAAGTTGCTCGTTTACCGCGCATTCGACGAAGCTTGAGTTGCCGACCATCACCGACGACCTTTTTGTCTTTGACGAGCTTTGCCGCGACCTGTGCAGCCTGCTCCGGTTTCCAGCCGTCGTCTTCAATCTGAGTAAGCGATCGGCCGGCCGTTGATGCCGCCATTCTTGTTGACACATTTGAAATAAGCGTCGGCAGCCTGCGCGAGCCGAACTGAAGTCGGCCGGACCGGTTTTGCCGACGATCGCGCCGATTTCGATCGGTTGGCCGGTGGCGGCCTTGCCGTTGTTAAGTCCGCATTTCGGCCCGTTCGCCGCCGAGGCCGGCGCCATCGCCAGCGTCGATGCGAGCCCGGCGACAGCCAGAGCCAACAACACCGTCAATGTCCGTTGCATAGAAATCTCCCCTCCCTTTTTTTGCACGCTTTTCCGCGCAAGCACGACTTACGCGTACTACGTACATGACGCGCGAGCAACATTATCAATAGCTTTGGTCCGCGCGAAACGCCTAATGGCGGTGGGAGCTGACTAAGAAAGCGGCAGGGCCCGAACTTGAGGCCAGCCGATCTTTGTTCGCAAAGCGAACGCAAATCGCCTTGGCAGCGAATCCGGGACCGAAAAGTTCTGCATGGGACCGGAAAAGTACCGGACGAAACTTCACGCGACGCTCCAGTCTAAGCAACAACCTTGAGCATCCCGGTTTGTGCGTGACAGTTCAGATATTCGAAGAGTTGATCGGCCGCCGGCGCCACGGTGACTTCGTGATAGAGCCGGAGCTTGGCGGCCGGGCCGAGGCGTGAGAGATACTGCATCGCCGCACCGAAGATGCGCACATGGGTCGGATGCGATTCCGCCCAGCGCTCGAGCGCAGCGAGGCTGTTCCACCAGCTCATGCCGTAGCTCTTTTCAGTTGGCCGTCCGTCGCGGTCGAGAACCGTCATATAGCGGTTGGCGAAGCACCCGATCGCGAGACCTTCGTCGCGCAGGAATTCCATGCCGGCGCGCAGCACCGGTTCGACGTCGTCGAGATACATCCGGCGCTCGGCGGCATCGGTGTCGCTCCAGTCCTGACCGGAACGGATCAGACAGATATTCTCGTGCGGCTTCACACGAATCCGCGCGCCGTCGCGAATGAGGCTCGGCGTTCCGGCAGGCGCCATTGGGTTGGTTTGCGAGGCCGGAATGCGGTCGCGCATGCCGCCCCAATAAGCATGCTCCATCACCTCGCCGCTCAAGGCCTCGGCAAGCACCGCCACACCCTCGGGGCGGCCGAGCGACGAGAACAGCGTTTCGTAATTATCGACCGAAGGGCTCAGCACTTCGAGGAACGTGCCGATCCCGGCGCGATGGTGACTGTCGCCGGTCCAGCCCTCGCGCACCGCAGGAAGCCAGGCATCGAAGGCGGTGCGCTCGTCCCAATAGGCGACGGTTACCGTGTTGGAAAAGCCGACCTCGTCCAGATAGCTGGCGCGGTCCCAATGTCGTGGACCGTTAGTGCGAGCAAAACTCGCCGCTAGCCATTCGATCGCCTCGCTCGCCGCCGGCGGGGCGGCACCGGGGTACTGAAGGCCGAAATAGGCCATCACCACCTTTTCGACCGTGGGCCGGTGGCGCGCGACAAACGATGGATATGGCGGCTTGTAGTCGTCCGGCACGCGCCGATGACGGGTCCGCGTTACCTGGAGATGCGCCGGGATTGCCGATTCCACGGCCCGCTCACTCCGCAGCAGCTTGCGTCAGCGTGAAGGCGGCAAGACTTGACGGAGCGGACGGTTTGGCTCCGGCTCCCGCATCGGCCTCCTGATCGACCGGCAGCGCCAACGTCTCAACGCGGTTCGCCGGACGATTATTGAAGAGAAGCCGCGTCACGTCCGGGCGGGCGTAGTGTCCGGCCGGATCGGCCGCCGCTTTCGCCACCGAAATCATGCCGAGGTCGATATCGGCGTAGAGCAAGCCCTCCTGATCGGGTGGCAACGGCTTAGCGAGCGGTGCGCCGTCGGGGCCGTAGATCACCGCGAAGCCGCCGCCGACGTGAAGGAATTGGTGCTTCTCGGGCGAGTCGCACAATTCATCGATCATCGCCTGCGAGACGGTCGCGCACGGCGCGATCACAAAGCACGATCCCTCAACAGCGTAGATTTTACTCGCCGCATTATTGACCTCGGGGCCAAGCGCGTGGGCAAACGGATCGTAAAGCGAGAAGCTCGGCCACGCCGCGATGTGAACCTGCTCGTTCTGGGCGTACATCGCGTACTTTGACAGCGGCTGCAGGTGCTCCCAGCAGCACAGTGCGCCGAGCCGGCCGATATCGAGCTGATGCACCGCAAGGTGCGAGCCATCGCCTTCACCGAACACCGTTCGCTCGGCGTGCGTGGGTTTCAGTTTCCGACGCTTTGCGATGGTCTCGCCATCGGGCCCGATGATCCATTGCGCAATGTAAAGACTGCCACCGTCGCGCTCCGAGAGCCCAAGCGCGACAAACATTTTGTTGCGTTTTGCTGCGGCACGCAGCCGGTCGGCTTCGGGCGTGTCGTATTGCAGCGAGTTGTCGAAATAGCGCGAGACGAAACCGCGCATGATCGCCCACGCCGGAGCACCGAGCCAGATCCACCACGGATAACCGGGGATCCAGGTCTCAGGAAAAGCGATGAGCCGCGCACCGGCGGCACCGGCCTCGTCGATCAGCCGCACGGCTTTTTCAACCGAGGCATCGAGGTCGAGAAAAGCCGGCGCCGCCTGCACAGCCGCCACTTTGAACTTCGGATGCACTGCTGCCATGATCTGCCTCCCTTGCCGGTCCGGGACTGGGCGCGGCATGCTAAAGCCAACAACAGCAAGGCTAGGCCCCCTCACCCTCATGCTCTTGGCTGGGCGCGCAGTAAAAATTGGCTGGCGGCGCAATCGGAAAGACAGGCGTTTCTAAAGGACGGTGTGACGTGATAGCTTCGGCTGCCGGTCAGTTCGGAAAGCGGGTGCGGTGAATGAAAACCGTCCTGACAACGACCGAGATCCCTGGGCGCAAGCGCGCCCAGTTCTGGCAAGACGCCGTCTGCGACACGTTCGTCGAACTCGACTGCCAGGTCTACGCGGATCGGCCGTTTTTCGGCGAGCTGGCGACGACGCAGTGCGACGGCCTGCATTTCTCCGCCGTTCGGTCCGAAGGTCAGATCGTTAAGCGGACGCGCACGCGCATCCGCCGTGCGCGCGAAGAGGTCATGCTCATCAGTTTGCAGGTGAGCGGCATCGGCGTGATCGCGCAGGACGGCCGCGAAGCGAGACTAGAGCCCGGTGATTTCGCCTGCTACGACAGCACGCGGCCTTACACGCTGCGCTTTAATTCCGAATTCGAGCAGCTGGTGCTGCACATGCCGCGCGACGCGATGGTTCGGCGGATCGGCCGAACCGAAGCGTGGACCGCGCGGCGCGTCGAAGCCGCGAGCCCGGTCGGCTCGCTGGTACTGCCGTTCGTCCGCCGGACTGCTGCCGTGGTCTCTGACGTGGCGCCCGCGACCGCAAGCCGGCTCTCGGAGACCTGCCTGTCGCTGGTGACCGCCGCCCTCGGCGAGCGGCTTGGCGATGGGATCGCAGGTCAAAGCTCCGGGCGAACCGCGCTGACTTTCCGCGCCAAGGCGGTCATTGAGAGCAATCTGCATGACCACGGCCTCAACACCGAAAAGATCGCCGCGCTTTTGTTTATTTCGCCGCGCTATTTGCAGGACCTGTTCCATGCTGAGCAAACAACAGTGAGCGACTGGATCTGGAAGCGACGGCTTGAAAAGAGCCGGCGCGATTTGGCCGACCCGATACGGGCGTACGACAGTATCGCGCAAATCGCCCTCGCCTGTGGCTTCACCGATTTTGGTCATTTCAGCCGGCGCTTCAAAGACGCGTTCGGCGTTCCCCCGCGCGAGTATCGCGCAACGCTGCGAGGCGGATCTTCCAGATAAGCCGCGAGGTGTTCGGTAATCGAACCGACACAGTACGCAACCAAAGTGCCTCACGGTATTTCCTGCCGTAGTGGTATCCTCTCGCTAGAAACTGACAAAGGCGGGAGGAGGCACAATGAAATCGACCGAATTGTTTGACGTTAGCGGGCTCGCCGCGATCGTCACCGGCGCGGCCAGCGGCATCGGCTTGGCCTATGCGGAAGTGATGGCCGACAATGGCGCGCGGGTGACGTTATTGGACAAAGACAAGGCATCCCTTGACGTTGCAGTGCGCCGGCTGGCCGACCGTGGCGGCGATGCGCGCGCCCAGGTTCTCGATGTCACCGATCGCCCGGCGCTGCGCAAGGCGGTCGATTCCGCAGCAAGCCATTACGGCAAGCTCGATGTCGCCTTCGCTAACGTCGGCATCGATTCACCACCGGGCTTTCTCGGCATGACCGGCGAACCGGTGCCCGAGGGTGCGTTCGAAAATGTTTCGGACGAGCGCTGGGACCAGGTCATCGCCACCAACCTCACGTCGATCTATTCGACGATCAAGGCTTGCGTCCCGCACATGAAAAAGAACGCGAATGGCGGGCGCATCATCGTCACGACGTCGGTCGCGGCCATTCGCGGCGAGGCGATCGTCGGCATGCCCTACATGCCGGCCAAGGCCGGCGCCGCGCATCTGGTCCGCCAGGCGGCGCTGGAACTCGCCAAACACAACATTCTCGTCAACGCCATCGCGCCCGGACCATTCGTAACCAACATCGCGGGCGGACATATGCGCGATCCGACCACGGTCGCGGCTTTCGCGCGCTTCGTGCCGCTCACACCGCATCGCCTCGACCGACGAAATCCAGGGGCTTGCGCTGTTTCTGGCGTCGCCCGCGGCAAGCTACGTGACCGGATCGCAAATGGTCATTGATGGCGGCCCGCCCCCGCCTCCCCCCCCCCCTCTCCCCCCCCCCCCCTCCCCCCCCCCCCCCCTCCCCCCCCCCCCCCCCCCCCCTCCCCCCTCCCCCCCCCCCCCCCCCCCCCCCCCCCCCCCCCCCCTCCCCTCCCCCCCCCCCCCCCTCCCTCGTCAACGCCATCGCGCCCGGTCCGTTCGTTACTAATATCGCGGGTGGACACATGAAGGACCCGACGACGGCTGAGGCATTCGCCAAATTCGTGCCGCTCAAACGGCTCGCCTCCACGGAGGAAATCCAGGGGCTCGCGCTGTTCCTCGCCTCGCCGGCGTCGAGCTACGTGACCGGCTCGCAGATGTCATCGACGGCGGTGTCTGCTTGGCATGGCGGATTAGGCTACGGGTAGCAATCACAGCACAACGGCAGGCAGTTGAGGGGCGCGTCGCAAACTGCTTTCGGCGCGCACGCCAGCAGCAATGAATTTCGTTAACCGAAACTTTACCATCTCTGGTCACATCTGAACGAAGGGCGACGAAATCACTCCGGGCCGTAAGTCATGGGCTTTTTCGGGTCGACGTCGCTCCCATCAAGCCATTTGGACGTTCAGCCGGCCGCACCAGCAGCCGCTTCGAAGCGCTGTTGGGTTCGTTCGTGCGACGTGTGTGGGGCGACACCACCATGAACGCGAGCGAGCGAAATGAGTCGAAAAATGCGGCGAGCGGAGCGACGAAATTTCGAGACACGTCGGGACGTTATCGCGCGACGTGGCGGTACCAGGTTCGAGCCTGCTTTCACCCGCGAAAGCATGCTCTCGCTGGTTAGCGATGCCCTGCAGCACCAACAGGTCCGGACAAACGTCCCAAGCGGTTGCATTGTACGATAGAATCCTCTCGCTTAAGCCGGATATCGCCGAAGTTCATTGCAACCGCGGTGTCGCTCTCGTCAGCTTAGGCAGGCTCGAGGACGCGGAAACGGCGTATCGCCAAGCCATCGCACTCAATCCGTCCTTCGCGAATGCCCATAACAATCTGGGCGTCGTCCTGTGCGAGATCGGTAAGCCATACGACGCCGAGCTCGCATTCAGAGCGGCCATCAAACTCAAGCCAAAGGCTCCGCAACCCCACCTACATTTGGGCGTCGCGCTGAGGCGCCAAAGAAAATTCGGCGACGCCGAGATTGCACATCGCCAGGCCATCGCGCTCGATCCCGGCTGCGGCGACGCTTACACCAGTCTCGGCGACGTGCTCCGCTGCTTAGGCAAATTCGACGAGGCTGAAAAGGCGCTGCGCCATGCGATCAGATTGCGGCCGCAGTCCGCAGATGCCTTCTCAAAGCTTGGGAACACACTGCGGGATCAGGGGAAACTAGGCGAAGCGGTATCCGCATGTCGGCGGGCTGTCGCACTCGATCCTAATAACGCGGGCGCGTACTATCAGCTCGGGGCCGCGTTAGGGAACCAGGGCGAACTTATCGAGGCGGCGGCTGCCTACCGACGCGCTATCGCGCTCAACCCGAAATTTGCAGGGGCGTATAACGACCTCGGCATCGCATTGAAGCACCTTGGCCGGTTGACCGAAGCCCGCCAGGCAGTGGAGCAAGCCATCCATTTAGCTCCACAAAATACCTTGCACTTCCTCAACTTGGGCGAAGTGAGAAGTTTCAGCCCTGGAGATCCGTATTTGGCGGCCATGGAAAAGGCTGCCGAGAACATCCTCTTGCTTCCTACAAGGCAACAGATCGAACTGCGTTTCGCGCTGGCCAAGGCGTACGAGGATGTCAACCGACCGAAACGAATCATTCCAGCAACTATTGGCGGCGAACGCACTCCAGCGGAAGCAAATCCAATACGACGAAACCGCAACATTGGCGGCGTTCAAGCGCATCCGGGAGGGGTTCACACCCGCGCTGATGCAGGCCTTCCAGAGCATCGGCGAGCGATCTGCCTTGCCCGTTTTTATTATAGGGATGCCCCGCTCGGGAACGACGCTTATCGAGCAGATTGTAGCCAGCCATCCGCAAGTCTTCGGCGCAGGAGAACTCCCAAATTTTGGCAACGCCGTAGAAGACATTCTGGGCTCGCGGGCGCTTCCGAACGCGGCCAATCATTTTCGGCAGTTAGGCGCGCGCTACGTCGCTGAAATCAGCCCAATGGCGCCGACCGCGACGCGTATCGTCAACAAAACGCCGTCGAACTTCAACTTCGTTGGCCTTATTCATCTAGCGCTGCCTAATGCGCGCATCATTCATACCGTGCGCAATCCTGCGGATACCTGCGTATCCTGCTTTTCGAAGCTTTTTGCGGCCGGTCAGTATTACACCTACGACCTGACGGAACTCGGCCGCTACTACAGACACTATCAAGCACTCATGGAGCACTGGCGCCACGTATTGCCGCCGGGGCGTATCCTAGATGTGCACTACGAGGACGTCGTCGCCGATTTGGAGGGCCAATCTCGGCGGATCATCGCGCATTGTGGGCTCGAATGGAATGCGCGGTGCCTCACTTTCCATGAGACCGAACGGCCCGTGCGCACCGCGAGCGCGGCCCAGGTGCGGCAACCTATCTACAGCAGTGCGATTGGACGCTGGCGCGCCTACGAACCTTTTCTCCAACCACTATTGACGGAACTACGATCGGAGTGCGCGGGGGCGACATCCTTTCGACAAGATGAGCTATCCCCATGAACCTCTCGCCAGCGGTTTGCCTTCCTTCTGCGCCAGCGCCGACGGCCTTTGCCCTAAACCCCCTCGGGCCCACCGCGGCGGAAATATACGGCCTTGATTGTGCGCAAGCGATCGACCCGAGCACCTTGCGCGTGTTGAAGCAGGCGTTTCTGACCTATCCCGCGTTGATCTTCCGCGATCAGGTGCTGTCCGCGCCCGAGCTTGCAACCTTCGGCCGGCTGTTCGGGACGCTCGAAACCTACGAAAAAGCCGCCGCCAAGGTTGCTCGGCCACAGCTAGCCACGCTTCACGAAACGAGCGCGCGGACGACGCCGGACCAAATGCTGTACTTACATCCCAAGGATTCTGGCGTCCTCATCATGACGAACGAGGCGCTGCGCGACCTTACCGCGGTCGCCGTCATCGACAATGCCGAGTGCTGGCACTCCGATGGGTCGCACAAGCCCGAGCCTTATCAGGCGATCGCTCTTCACATCTTGCAAAATCCGGCCGCCGGCGGCGGTGACACGGAATTCTGCGATCTGCGCTTGATGTACGACGCGCTGCCGGCGGACGACAGGAGGCTGCTGGCCGGACTGACAGCCACGCATCACTGGAGCAAATCGCTCAATCCTCGCTTCGCTGGCGTGCTCGACAACGCGGCGCGCGAGGAAGGCGCACGCATCGCGGCCATGATCCCGCCAGCCCATCAGCCCGTTGTGCGTACCCATCCTGAGACCGGGCGCCCCGCGCTTTATCTTTCGCCACGCTTCACTTTGTGTATCGACGGCGCGCCGCCCGATGCCTCCCAGGCGATCCTAAACCGAGCTTTTCGCACTCATGGACGATCCGCGGTTTTGTTATCGGCACCAGTGGCGCGAGCGGGACCTGATGATTTGGGACAACCGCTGCCTCAACCATCGCGTCCGCGCCTACGCGGCGAATGACGTTCGCCGGCGACATCGCATCACCATCGGTGGCGACAGGCCTTATTATCGGGCGGCCTGATTCTGTTTGCTCTGATCGGACCGGTTTTAATCCGCTACCCGTTCATATGTGTTTGGAGGAACGTGCCGGCACTGCGGATCGCGTCACGTCCCTCGCTCAGCATGAAGCCGAACAGATGCCAGACATGCGGCATGTTCGGCCAGATTTCGAGGCGGGTTGAAACATCGGCAGCGCCCGCGCGCTCTGCGAGCCGCGTCGCGTCGTCGAGCAGGATTTCCGCTGAGCCAACCTGAATGAGCAGCGGCGGCAGGCCGGAAAGATTGCCGGTTAACGGCGCCAATTGCCCGCCGCGCCCGTCGCCTTTTGTGGCGCCGCGATAGGACCGGCCAGCGTGCAGTAGCTCGTCCCTCGTCAGCGCCAGATCACTCGCCGCCTTGCTCTTCATCGACCCGCCGGTGCAGTCGAGATCGATCCACGGCGAGATCGAGAGACCCGCGGCCGGCAACGGCAAGCCGCAATCACGGACCGCCATCATCGCCGCAACAATGAGGCCGCCGCCCGCCGAGTTGCCGGCGAGCACAATCGATTTGGCGGCGGTGCCGCTGTCGAGGAGCGATCGATACGCTGCCACGGCGTCGTCGACCGCCGCCGGGAAGGGATGCTCGGGCGCCAACCGGTAGTCGATCGCAAGAGCATGCGCCTTAGCGGCGCGGCTGAGTTCGCCCACCAAAGATCGATACCCATTGGCGGAGCCCGCGATGTAGCCGCCACCATGAAGGTAAAGCAGAACGCGATCCTGCCGCACATCGGGCGCGTCGATCGAAAGACCCGGCACACCGCCAGCGTCAGCGGTTGCGAGTTTAAGGTCGGGAGCGACCGGCACAGTACTCAGCAAACCTTCGAAATCGGCGCGCACTTGCGCCGGCGGCGCTGCCAAGTCCGGACCACCCTCGCCCATCATTCCGATGAGGGCCTTCAACTCCTCAGCGCTCATAATTCCCTTCCCCTCTTCCGCGGCAATATGAGCGCCGATAACTGCGGATTTGCGATGCGCTAATGCTCACCACATATAGCGCAAAGTTCCGGTACCGGTGTAGGTCTGCGAGCCGGGCGCGAACTCGCCATCGAACTTGGCGAGCAAGGTGAGCCGCGGCGTGATGAAAAGCTCGGCGCCGGCCGAGGCCAGCGCCGAGTTCTCCGGCATCTGCGCGCCGTAAACGGTGAAGTTTGTTCCCGGAAGGGCTTCAAACGCAGCACCAAGCGACGGATTGCTCACCCAATCGTGCGCCCAGGCGAGCCGCGCCCGCAACAGCAGCGGCATGCCGGCAACCACTTCCGGCTTGTCGAAACGCGCGCCGAGTTCGCTGCGCACATCGGTCGCGTTCATCGACGTATAAGAAAGCCCAAGGCCACCGCCGCTCAGATCGCTCTCCTTGAAGCTCGGGGTGTGAAAACCTTGCGCCTGCAGCGCGGCATAGGGCGTCACCCCAAGTGTCGGCAGCATAGCGTAGCGATAGCCGCCTTCGAGGCGCGCACCATAGCTCTGGCGTCGAAGGTCGCGGTCAACGCATCACCCAACACCGCGCGGTTTGTCGTCATCCAGTGGTTGGCGAAGGCGAGCGCGCCTGCGAGGTAAGCGGAACCAGAGCGCGTAATGCCGTAGATGCCGTCTGGAAGGCGTCACTTCGTCCGGTACCGCCGCTGGCAATGCCCCAATTGGTGCCACCACCACCAAGCGCGAAGCCAAAGATGGTATCGGGTGAGTAGTGATAATCCAACCCGGCGGCAAAGCCATAAGTCTGGGCATTGACGTTGCTCGAACCTGTGGCCGCATTGCCATTGGTCCAATTGCCACCGCCATAACTTGCGCCCCAGGTGGTCCAGCGCTGCTCAAACGCCACCGGCGGTGCCTTGAGCACTCCGGCGTAAGCTAGAGCGACGTCCGGCGGCAGGCTCGCTGTTTCATCCGGGGCAAAAGCCGTCGCGCGGCCACTGACACCGCCAACACCATTGCCGAGGCGGCCGTCGACGAACGGATCGAGCATCAGGTTCAGGAACTGATCCATTATCTGGAACGCGGCCAGTTCGCCGTCGACCGCAACTTCCCCGTCCAGCTGGTCAACGCGCTGATGTACGACGGAACGGATAGCGTGCCGAGGTTCTGGAGGCCTAGCGGAAGTGCCGTTCCAGATAAAATCTTGCTGTTGATGGAGTTGATGACATTCTGCTGGTTCTGGCCCGTGCCAAGCGGCGTCGCTAGATCAACAACGGATTGCTCGTACGATAGATAGACGTCATGGGGATCATAACTCAGGGTCGGCGTGCTGCTGAGTTGCACCACACCGCCGTAACCAACGACGGAATTGAAAGCGCCGGTCACCCCGCCCGCACTGAGGATCGCAACCTTGGATGCAGCATAGGAAGTACCGAGACCGGGCAGCACGCCGAGCAGAACCGTACCGCCATTGATCGTTGTCACACCGGTGACGTTGGTCAGCGCATGCTGCGTCGGCGTCAGATCGATGCCGTAGAAGCTGCCGGCATTGAAGACGAGATTACCGCCGACGGTGAGCGTGCCGGTCGGGTTTGCCGAGTTGCCGGGCGCGAGCGTTCCTCCGGCGGCTATCGTAGTCGTTTTAAGATCAACAGTACCGGTGCCGCTAAGCGTGCCGCGGCGTTTACGGCAACACCACTCGTTGCCGTAAGCGAACCATCCACTTCCAATCTGGCGAACTCGCCTGCGATGCTCGCGCCGATGATGGTAGCGCCGGTAAAGGTGTTCGCGCCTGACAGAACTTCCGTTCCTCCAGACAGTGTCAGTCCACCGGTTCCGGAGATCGTGCCGGCGAACGTTCCGTTCGCCGCAGTCAGAGTTAAAGTTTGGCCTCCGAGTGAAACTAAACCGGTGCCGTCTCCCAAAAGCGACTTGATCGCCGCCCCTGCCGACGTTGCCGAAATATCGAAGGTGCCGCCTGCCGTAACGCCGACGCCGCTTGAGTTCGCGATTGTGCCCGGACCCGCCAGCGCCAGCAGACCGCCGCTGATCGAGGTCGCGCCAGTGTAAGTGTTGGCTCCGCTGAGCGTCGCCGCGCCGCCAGGCGTGATCGAGATGCCCCCTGTTCCGGATATTATCCCGGCGAGCCCCAAAGGCACCGAGTTCGACCCGATTACGAGAGACGCCGCACTGGTCGTTACAATGTTTGTATCGGTTACGAAGTTGGGCGTGTAGCCGATTGCCTGCCCGCTAAGATTAAACAGCACTGAGTTTTGCAGAAAAATCCAATGCCGATTGTGTTGAGGTTCGAAGCATTGCCGACCGAAACCGAGTAAGGCGCCGAATACGGGTAAGACCCTTTTTTGAATGCTGCGATACTGACCGGCAAAGCCCCGCTTGCTGTGCCGGAGATGGTCAGCGTTGCACCCTGGTTTAGGGAGTACGAACGAGCGACCGTTTCGGTATGCAGGTTGTAATAGGGAGTGCCGGTATCCAACAGCGTAGCGTTGGTCCATGAAACTTTGGCCTGACCCGCGCCTGCCGTTGAGAAGTTCAGGTTGATGCCAAATTCCGTGGAGCCGGGTGCATTCGAATTTGGAAAGGGTTTGGGCGGCGTGTCCCAGGCGACAGTGTTCATCGGTCTGAACTGCGCAAGGAGTGCCGGTGTCAACCCAAGCATGACGCAGGGGCTGCATGAGGTCACGGTCTGCCCGACCTGCGGACCGTTCGCGAATGCGCCGGGATTTGCAGTCGTGCCGGTCTGCAGACTGGCCAGTGGTTGACCGTTGGCGGCCACCACGTATCCGGCGGTGGTTCCGGGTATTACAGCCTGGCCAAGTACGCTGCCAAAGGCCGCCTTGCTTGTGTTAGCGGCAACACCAGGAATCCCCGGGTTATGTCCAGCAGCAGTATCCGCAAAATCACCAGCCCCGAAAATTCCGTAGAGCCCGCCGAAAACTCCCGGTATGCCCTCTGTCGGGCCGACTGATTGGTCCATTACTGCCATGGCCGGAGCGATTGTAGATCGCATTCATGATAAAGGCCGACGACGCACCCGAGGGAGTAATTGCGTTTCAGGTACCCAGTTGGGGAATTCGCGTGCCCCGACCAATTCAAGTAAACGTGAGCGACGGCACTCCTACGAGATTGCCGGTGTAGGTGTAGCCGGACCCGTAGGAATAGTTGACGCCGGTCGGCAAACCATTCGGAAACAGCGCGGTCGGCGCCGACATATTTGATGGAGCACTGCCAAACGCACTGGGAGAGTAGAATGCGTTGAAAGGCGCCGATCCCGTGTCGAACAAATACGTCCTTGGGTCGCCTCCGCCGATACCGACATTGATAGTCAGACGAACCCCGCCACTACTTTCAACAAGCTGCAGCGGAATGTCGGCCGACTGCGCCGCCGCGTCCCACACGCCGGCCGCACTCAACAGAAGACCAAGCAGCGCAAGCTTCGCCCAGTAGCCGCGACCCACAGCGCTCCCCTCTGGTTTCGAGCCGACCAGGACTGCTCGCCGCTTTAAATTTGTGTCAGTTGGCTTGGTTGCAGCGCGCGGTTCAGCCGGCGCGGTGCTAATATGACGCTGCCGCTTGGCCCGTAAACAAGTGCATCGCAGTTATCCACGCGAATGGCCGGAGCGAGTTAGAGATGCGGATTTGGTGTTTGTCTCGCCGAGATCGGGCGCGTTCGGCGCGTACCGCTCTTTACACCCGCGCGATCACCGCCACCGGGCCGCCGCCGGGCGGGCCCTGGTGCTCGGCGCCGCCGGAGACATAGACGGCGCCGGTTCCCGACAAGCCGCTGATCAGACCGCCGACAGCGGCGCGGGCGTGCCGCGTCGAGCCGACGTCGGAATCGTCCAGCATGGTGTGGCGAAAGCCGCGTACCACGCCGTCCGGCGACGCTTCAGCTTTGGCGAAAATGTTCACCAGCCGATCCTGCATCCGCGCATCCGCCAAGCCGAGCCCGACGCTCTTGAGCGCTTCAATCACCGACGAAAGATCGATCGAATCCCGCATCAAGGCGTGACCGATCACGAACGGGCTTTTCGACCAGCGCGAATTGCCCATCACGATGACGACGTTGTGCATCAGCTCGATGCCGGCGGAGGCAGACGCGACCGACGAAAACAGCTCCCAGTTTTTCAGGACCTGATCTTCCGCAATTTCGGCCTCGATCTCGTCCAGGGCTCGGGCGACCCCGAGCGCCGAAGCGCCGCGCGAATAGCCCATCGAGCTGTAGGCGCTGGTCGTTACCGTCTTGCGGCCGCGATGCAGCGCTGCCTCGATCCGTTCGCTGGTCAGCAACGGACATTTGATCTGCACGAAATGCACGTCATGCGGATCGTCGATGCCAGCGTCGCGCATGGCCAGATGCACCGCGTTGACCGTCTCTTCGATCTGGACCGTGCGGCCGATCTCTTCCGGCAGGAAGTCGCGGGTGTGGGCGATGCCGATGCTGAGGCGTTTCTCGTCCGTTGCTCCGTCCGCGGAGTCGGTCACCGTGCGCGTGAACACTGTCAGATGCGGCGACAGAACCCCTTCGGTGCCCCCCGACATGACGAAGGCGATTTTGTCTTCGACGGCGCGCGGCGTAAGCCCGAGCTGCGGCGACAACGCTTCGCATAACGCCGCCATGGCGTACTCGCGGGTAAAATCGTTGACCCCGCCGTTGCCTTCGGTCTTGCCGAGCACCGCGAGGATTGCCGCGGGTGCGATCTTTCCGGTCTCGATCAACCGCATCAGTCCGGAAACGTCGCCGGGGCCTTTGGTCGGAATGCGAACCACATCGACGGAAATTGCCCGCTCACTCATTCCGCGTCCCCGCTCGACCAGAAGATCAGCCGACGCTCGGTCCAGCTGATTGCGTAAAACATGGTTATGCCTGCCAACGCCGCGGCAAAGATCGCGGAAAACAGCGTCGCGGTTTCGAGATGCGCCGAAGAAATAATGATCAGATAGCCGAGCCCTTGGGTGGCGCCGACGAACTCGCCGACGATAGCGCCGACCACGGCGAGCGACGAGGAAATCTTCAGCGCCGAGAACAGATACGGCAGGCAATAAGGAACGCGGAGCTTGCGGAATTCCTGGGCGCGGCTTGCGCCCAAGGTTTCGAACAGCTCGCGGTATTCGAGATCGGCGGCTTTGAGGCCTTTGACGGTGTTCACCAGAACCGGAAAGAAGCAGATCAGGATCGCCGCCACGATCTTCGACCACCAGCCGGTGCCGAGCCAGATCACGAGCAGGGGCGCGATGGCCACGATCGGCGTCGTCTTCACCGCAATCGCGATAGGGAAAAGCCCGTCTTCGAGCGTGTGGAAGCGCACGAACAAAGTGGCGATGGCGAAGGCGAGCACGCTGGCGATGAAGAAGCCGACAAGCGCCTCGATGAACGTGACCCCGAACTGCACGGCGAGCGAGCGATCGACGGTGGCGAGGATCGCGGCCGGCGACGGCAGGAGATATTCGGGAACCTGGGCAACAACAACGAAGGCCTGCCAGGCGACGAGCAGGAGCAGGCCGAATGCAATCGGCGCGAGCGCCCGCGACATCATCAGTCCCCCCTCACCATGGTACGGATACGGCGAATGATCGCGCCAGTGTCGACATTTTCCGGCTCGCGCGGTCGCGCGCAGGGCACGGCCACGTCTTCGACGAGCCGGGCCGGCCGGCGCGACAGCACGATGACCCGGTCCGACATGGTGACGGCCTCCGGGATGGAATGGGTTACCATCAGTACCGTGGTCAGCCGCGTCTCTTTGCTCTGCCAGATGCGGAGCAGTTCCTCGTTGAGCACGTCGCGGGTCAATTCGTCGAGCGCACCGAACGGCTCGTCGAGCAGAAGAACGTCCGGGTCGCACATCAGTGCACGGGCCAAAGCCGCGCGCTGCTGCATGCCACCCGACAGCTGGTGCGGATAGGCTTGCGCGAAGTCGCCGAGCCGCACCAGATCGAGCATGCGCAGCGCACTCTGCCGTTCGGCCGAGCCGGCAGTATTGCCGCCGAACTGAATCTCGATCGGCAGCAGCACGTTATCGAGCGTGGTCCGCCACGGCAGCAGCAGCGGCTTCTGAAACATGAAGCCGGTGCGCAAGTCCGGCTCTCCCCGCGTGATTTCTCCGCGACTCGGCTTGACTAGGCCGGCGATCGCCTTGAGCAGTGTCGACTTGCCGCAACCCGACGGTCCCAGCAGCGATACGAACTCGCCGCGCCGTACCGTCAGGCTGAGGCTCTCGACCGCGACCACGCTGCCGAAGCGGACATCGAGGTTCTCGATCGAGAGAACTGGCTTGGACGGCGCGAGCGGGGCGCCGTCCAATCGATCGGTCAAGACGATCGCGTTCATGACGTCAGTTGGTCGGCATCGCTTGCGTGGTGAAAGCCTTGGCGACGTCAACCGGTTGTTTTTGGAAGCCGGCAGCGAGCAGCAGCTTTTGCGCCGAGCTCCAGCCGGCTTCGTCCATGTAGCCGACCGGCTTGCTGTCGGGCGTAAGCAACGGCAGGCTCGCTTTCATCATCGCCAGTTCATGGTCGTAAGTGAGCTTGTCGCCGTATTTTACGGTGATCTTGGCGGCCTCTTCCGGCGCCGCAATCGCTGTGTTCCAGCCTTTCAGCGTCGCCGCGACAAACTTTTTGACCAGATCCGGTTTCTCCTTGAGCATCTTCTCCGTCGTGAACAGCGTGTCGGCATAAAGGTCGATGCCGTAGTCGGACGGATAGACGATATTGACCGCGAAGCCTTTTTCCTTCGCGGCCAGCACTTCGTTGATGAGGTAGCCCGGCCAGACATCGACGGTGCCGGTCAGCAGCGGCGTGATGTCGAATTTGACCGGAATTTCGGTGAGCTTCGATTTGTCGATCCCGGACTTGGCGACCACGGCCCGATAGATCAGCTCCTCGTTGCCGCCGATCTTCACCCCGACTTTCTTGCCGACGTAGTCGGTCGGCGCCTTGATGCCGGACTTGGCGAGCGAGAACAGCACGAACGGATTGCGGCGATAGATCACCGCGAGCGCGACCACGGGCACGCCCTTGCTCCGCGCGATCAGGATCTGATCGGCGCCGGTAACGCCGAACTGCTCGTTGCCGCCGGTCACCATTTGCACGGCGGGGAAATCGGGACCGCCGGGCTGAATGTTCACGTCGAGGCCTTCGGATTTGTAGAACGCCTTTTCCTTGGCCACGTAGAACCCGGCGAACTGCGCCTGATTGAGCCACTTCAGGCGAAGCGTAACCGCCTCGTCGGCGTACGCGGTGGCGAACAGACTGCTCAAAGCCAGCAAGAGAATGGATGCCATAACGCGCATGGTCGCTGCCCTCCTGTAGGAGCCCGGCAAGCGCGACTATGCGTTCGGATCGAGTGAGCGCCACTAGAACCAATTTCTGGCCGCAGCGAGCGAAAAATCCGCTCGCTCGCCGGAAAACCGTTTAGAATGCGCGCCATAAGCGGCACGAACACACCGTTGGTGGAGGCGACTTTTGAGCCGGTTGGCGGGAACGAGCATACGGCGAACCCGGGCGCCGCAGGCGCGGCCCATGACGCGCAAAGTCGCCAATCCGCGGAAGCGGCTGCGTCCGCCACGACTTTTGACTTACGTCGACGCCGTGGCCCGCCACGGCTCGATCCGCAAGGCTGCGGATGCGCTCAACGTCGCCTCCTCGGCCTTGAATCGGCAAATCCTCGATCTGGAAACGGACTTGGGCGCGGCGTTGTTTGAACGTTTGCCGCGCGGCGTCCGCCTGACCGCGGCCGGCGAGGTTTTTCTCGCCTATGCGCGCCAGGCGATTTCAGAACTCAAAGCCGTCGAGTCGCAGGTCGAACAACTGCGCGGGCTGGTGCGCGGGCAAGTCGGCATTGCGGCGGTCGAATCGGTCGCGGGCGAATTGCTGCCATCGGCGATTACCAAATTCCAGGTCGAGCATCCCAACGTCCGCTTCAATGTCCGCATCGGCGCACCGGAGGAACTCGTTTCCGCGCTGATCGACGATCAGGTCGATCTGATACTGACGCACCATCCGCCGCCGAGGAAACACATTGCCATCGCCGCCGCCGCGCAGCAGGCGTTGTGCGCGCTGATGGTCCACGACCATCCGCTTGCCAAACGCAGCGAACTGCATTTGCGCGACTGCCTGGCCTATCCGCTGGCGCTGGGCGACGCGACGCTGGCGGGGCGCGCCCTCATCGAGCAAGTATTGGCGCAAGCTTCATTCGATCTCGATCCGCGGCTTGTCTCGGATTCGGTCGAGACCATGAAAGCCTTCGCACGGATGAACCGCGGCGTCTGCTTTCAGTTCCGCACGCCGGGCAAGGCGGTGATCCCGCCGGGCGACATGATCGCGCTGCCGCTGATCGATCCGCCGCTGCTGCACGCGCGGCTCTTTCTGGCGACACGCCGCGGACGGGTGTTGCCGATTGCCGCGGCGACGTTTGTTGAACTGCTCAGAACCGCGATGACGTGAGGCCGTGATCACCTGCGCAGATACGGCTCGCCAAGCGCCCGCGGCGCGGTTTGCCGTCCGGCCAGGCCGCCGACCGCGAGCAGCGCCAGCAGATAAGGCAGCATGATCAGGAATGCGTTCGGCACATTGACGCCGAGCGTCGGCAGCTGAAACTGCAAGGCCGTCGCTGCGCCGAAGAGCAGGCAAGCGAGCACCGTGCCCGTCACCGTCCATTTGCCAAAAATGACGGCGGCGATGGCGAGGTAGCCGGCGCCGCGGGTCATGCCTTCGGTGAAGGTATGGATGTCGCCGATCGACAGGAACGCGCCCGCCAGGGCGGACATGAAGCCGGCAAAGATCACGCCCATGTAGCGAATCCAGGTCACCGATACGCCGGATTTGTCGACCGCGCGCGGCTCCGCGCCGGCGGCATGAATGGTAATGCCGAGCGACGTGTAGCGCAGGACGAGCGCCGTCAGAATGATGATGGCGACGCCGACATAGACGAGCCACACCTGCCGGAACACGGCGTCACCGAAAACGGGGATATCGCCGAGCAGCGGCGGGCTCCATTTCGAAAGGCCGGGGATCTGTTCGCGCGAGCGCGCGCCGAAGATTTCCCGATAGGCGAGCGTGGTCGCGCCCAGCACTAAAATGTTGATGCCGATACCGGTAACGATCTGATTGGCACGCAGCGTGTTGCTCAGCAACGCCTGCAGCAGCGCGACCGGAAACACCACGACAATGCCGATCAAAAGGCCAACTTCCGGACTGCCGGTGGCCCACGAGCCGACCGCTGCGCCAAAGGCACCGGTCAGCATCATGCCCTCGATGCTCATGTTGAGGACGCCGGCCCGCTCGCTCACCAGTTCGCCGGTGCCGGCAAGCAACAGCGGGACCGCAAGGCGGATCGACGAGCCGATAAAGACCGCGAACAGCTCCCAGGTCATGGGCGCCGTCCAATGAAAAACGCAGCACCCGCGAGTGTCACGACGATCAGCCCTTGGATCACCATGACCAAAGCGGTGGGGACGCCGGCGACCATTTCCATGTTGATGCCGCCGGAACGAAGAAAGCCGAACAACAGCGCTGCCGCGATCACGCCGACCACCGAACCGCGCGCCAAGAGGCCGGCGACCAGACCGTCGAAACCATAGCCCGACGAAAAGCCGTCCTTGAGGACGTATTGGTCGCCGAGCAGCATGAAGCCGCCGGCAAGTCCGCCGAGCGCGCCGGCAATCGCAAGCGCCAGCATCACCATGCGCTGATACGAAATGCCGGCGCGGTTGGCGGCAACGGGATTAAATCCGACCGCGCGCAATTGCACGCCGAACAAAGTCTTGCTCAGCACGATCGCGGCTATGATCGCAATAATGATTGTAATCGGCAGACCGATATGCACGGGGAAGGAATAATCGCCGGTCAATAGCGGCAGCTTGGTCGGGTCCGGAATTTCGAGGGATTCCGGCAGCGTCGCCGAACTGGTCATTGGCTTGCGCAACAAGGCCGGCGACTGCACGCACCAATATACCAGCCATACCGCGATGAACGACAGCAAGAGCGTGCTGATGACTTCGTTGGTGCCGACTTTGATTTTCAGGATGCCGGCAATCGAGCCCCAGAGCATACCCGCCACTGCGGCGGCCAACAGCGGAATGATGAACGGCAACCCGGCCGGCAAGCCGGCGACGCCGCCGTAAAGGGCGACCGCCGTAGCGACAATCCCGCCAACCGCGATCTGGCCCTCGCCGCCCACGTTCACCAAATTGGCCCGGTTAGCGATGACGAAGCCGATACCGACCAGGGCGAAGGCGATGCTGCGGTTGATCGAGGCTGCAATCGCGTAAGGCGAGCCGACAGTGCCGGCGACAAAGGCGGACAAGGCGTCGGGCACGGAAACGCCGATGGCGAAGATCAAAGCAAGTCCGAGCAGGCCTGCAACCACGACAGCGGAGACGGAAATCACCACTGAAGGCCGCAGCCATGCGCTGATGCTGGTTTTGGCGTTCACAGTCGCGGCGGTCATTGCGCTTGCCCCGCCATCATCGCGCCGATGCGTTCGCGCTCGCTCGGATCGGCGGCGCAGTTGCCCATGATCCGGCCCCGATAGAGCACGACGATGCGATCGGCCACCGCGATCAGTTCGTCGAGCTCCGAAGAAATCAGCAGAACCGCCGCGCCGCGCTCGCAGGCGGAGCGGATGTGGCCGTAGACGGCGGCAACTGCGCCGACGTCGAGCCCGCGCGTCGGCTGGGCGGCGATGAGGAACGTCAGTTTGGGCAGCGTGATCTCCCGCGCCAGCACCGCCTTTTGCTGGTTACCGCCCGAGAGCGCGGAGAAGGCGATGTCGGGGCCTGCGGCGCGTACGTCGAAACGCGTCATCAGATCGCGGGCCGCCTGCACAAGTTCTCCGCGCCGAAGAAAGCCGAAGGATGTGAAGCCGTCGAGCCGGTTGAGAAAGATGTTCTCGGCGACGCTCATCTCCACCACGCAGCCGACCGCATGGCGGTCTTCCGGCACGACGCCGATCCCGGCTGCGGTGATCTGTTTCGAACTGAAGTGGGTGGTCTCGGTGTCGCCGAGAAAGACCCGTCCTTCGGTCGGCGCCAACATGCCGGAAAGCGCCGCAGCAAGCTCGCTTTGCCCGTTGCCTTCAACGCCAGCGACACCGACGATTTCGCCCGGCCCGATCGCAAGCGTGAAATGGTCGAGCCGGGTGACGCCCTGATTGTCGATCACCGTCAGCCCGTCGATCTGCACGGCTTCGTGCGCCGGCGTTTCGCTGGGCACCGGTTCTGGCCGGCCGCGCTCGGGCTCGGCCACGCCGAGCGTCGAGGCGGCGGATTTGTCGAGCGATTTCACGTCGCCCTGGATCATCGCGCGCACCAGCGCGTCGATTTCCTCGGCGGGATGATTGGAACGCGCCACCACGCGGCCGCCGCGCAGCACGGTTACGCGGTCCGCGGCCTTCTTGATCTCGGCGAGCTTGTGCGTGACCAGGACCACCGCCGCACCGCTCGCGGCAACTCGCCGGCACACGTCGAGCAACGCGGCGATTTCGTCCGGCAGCAGGACTGCCGTCGGCTCGTCGAGCACGAACAGGCGCGGGTCGCGGATCAGACACTTGACGATTTCCACGCGCTGCCGCTCGCCGACCGAAAGATCGTCGATCTTGGCGTAAGGGTCGAGCTTGAAACCATAATTGTCGGCCAGACGCTCGAGCCGCTGCGCCCAGGCTTTGGTATTCACGAAGCCGCGCTGCTGACCGAGGATGACATTGTCGACCACGGTCATGTCGTGCACCAAACTAAAATGCTGATGCACCATGGCGATGCCGCTGGCGAGCGCATCCGAAGGGCCGGTCGGGCGATAAATTTCGCCGCGAAAACGCATGGTGCCTTCGTCCGGCACGTGGACGCCGAAGATCAGATTGCACAGGGTGGATTTGCCGGCACCGTTTTCGCCGAGAATGCAGTGCACCTCGCCCGGCATGATGTCGAGCGAGGCGTCGGACACCGCGAGCAAGGCACCGAACCGCTTGCTGATGCCTTGCAGCGCCAGCAGCGGTTCGGCCAGTGTTTGCGTGGGATCTCTCACAGCGAGCGATCCAGAAAGCGCGGCATGCGCCGCGTTAGCCCTTAAGCACTTTGATCTTGCCCGCGAGGATGTCCTTCTTGATCGCGTCAAGCTTGGCTTTCTGCTCGGGGGTTCCGCCGCAGATGATCATATCCGAAGCTTGCGGACCCATTTTCAGGCCGAACTCCTTGTAGCCGGGCTTCCACTCGCCGCTCACAGCCTGATCGATCGCGTACTGCACCTGGAAGCCGACGCCGGTGATCGAGTAGGCGACGTAAAGCGGGTCAGTGCCGCACCGATCGGTGTAGCTGCCGATAATGTGCGTGCTCTTGTCCTTTGCCGCCTGCTCCATGCCGCGCAGGCCGAGATTGAGGATGTGATAGTGAACGTCGGCGCCTTGCGCGATCGCCGCCAGCGTCGCTTCCTTCGACTTCGCAACGTCCTCGAAATCGCCGGTGTAGTTCTCGAAGTATTTGATGTTGGCGTTCACATATTTCGCGCCATTGCCGAATTCTTTCCCCGCATTGACGATCGAGGGAATTTCCAGACCGCCGACGTAACTGACGGCGCCGTTCTTGGAGAGCATCGCAGCGGCTGCGCCCGCAGCAAAGGCGATCTCGGCTTGCTTGACGTCATAGCCGGCGACGTTCGGCAGCGCTTCAGCTTCGTTGCCGCCGACGATGGAGAACTTTACTTTCGGGAAGCGCTTGGCGATCTTGTAGACCGACGCCTGGGTCTGCCCGCCAACGCCGATCACCAGATCATTGCTGGTGGCGAGATTGGTCAGCGCCTGGTCCATGTCGGCGTAATTGATGTTTTCGATCATCTGGACCTTGATCTTGTCGCCGTACTTTTTCTCCGAGGCGACAAGGCCGTCGTAACCGGATTCCATCCAGCCTTTGTCTGATTTTGATCCCGGAATCAGGATGCCAACCTTCAATGGTCCGGCCGCGCGCACGGCGTGCGGATCGGCAAGACCGAAGCCGAGAGCAATCGCAATTGCAGCACCGGCCAGTACGAGGCGTCGGGAGAACATGGACATTGGTCCTTCGCTAGAGGTGAACGACAACGTGCAACCTCGCTCGCGTGAGCAAGGGCCATGCCACCGACTTAAAACGTTGATATAGCTAGAAATAATCTCAAAAATCGGCATGTTAAATAAGTATATGCTTATTAGTTACGCAAAAATTGCCAATATTGAAGGCACTTAGCGCGAATGACATTGAGCGCCCTCAACAGCGGAACGAGAAATTACGCCGATTTCACAGGCATTTTCGTTGGCAGCAAAATTGCAAAGGATCTTCCGCGGACTAACGCCGCTCCGCTGCTTTTGACGAAGGAGAACGGGCAATGTCAGCCGTGGAAAAGCGCAAGGAAGTTTCCTCCGGAGGTCCACTCGGGTTCGGCTCGCAATATGTCTGGCACGCGTCCGCCGAGACGGTTGACATGGCAATGCCGGCTCCGGCGCCGGTGCCGGTTTCGATCGCCAGTCAGCCACAGAACGTGACCATCGATCTGCGCCGCACCGCCATCGTCGTGATCGACATACAGAACGACTTCTGCGCCAAGGGTGGCTGGGTCGATCATCTCGGCGTCGACTACGGGCCCGATCGTGCCCCGATCGCCCCGTTGCAGCGATTGTTGCCGGTGATGCGCAAAGCCGGCGTGCCGGTGATTTGGGTCAACTGGGGCAACCGGCCCGATCTCGCCAACATGCCGCCCAACCAGATTCACCTCTACAAGCCGCACGGCGTCGGCATCGGATTGGGTGATCCGTTACCGGGCAGTGGCGCGCATGTGCTGGAAAAGGATTCCTGGGCCGCCGCAGTTGTCGACGAACTCAAGCAGGAGCCCCACGACATCAAGGTCGACAAATACCGGATCAGCGGCTTCTGGGACACGCCGCTCGACAGCATCCTGCGCAACCTCGGCACCAAGTCGATCCTGTTCGCCGGCGTGAATACCGATCAGTGCGTGCTGCATTCGCTGACCGATGCGAACTTCCTCGGTTACGGCTGCATCATGGTGGACGATTGCTGCGCCACCACGTCGCCCGATTTCTGCACCGAGGCGACGATCTGGAACGTGAAGAAATGCTTCGGCTTTGTCACCGGCTCCGAGGCCATTATCAGATCGCTGGCGTCGGTGCCGGCGCGCTGACGTGGGCATGGTAGCGGCTTTGACTGCAGCGCCCGCCGATTTCGGCGCCTTCGTTCCGGACGGAATGTGCCGGCGCGAGGCGACGGCGAGGGGCGTCCTCGACGGTCTGACATTTGGCGTCAAGGATCTGATCGATGTGGAGGGATACCGCACCGGCGGCGGCAATCCGGACTGGCTGGCGCAGCAGAAACCGGCCGCGCGCTCGGCTCCGGTCGTCGAAAAGGCGCTCGCCGCCGGCGCCACGCTGATCGGCAAGACTGTGACTGATGAGCTCGCCTTCAGCCTCGAAGGGCGCAATGTGCATCATAACCGCCTCGTCAATCCGGTGTGTCCGGGCAGGCTTCCCGGTGGGTCCTCGAGCGGGTCGGCGGTTGCGGTGGCTGCTCGCCTGGTCGACTTCGCGCTCGGCACGGACACGGGCGGTTCGGTGCGCGTGCCGGCGAATTTTCTCGGCCTGTTCGGTTTTCGCCCTAGCCATGGGGCTATTTCGCTCGACGGAGTCGTGCCGTTCGCACCGTCTTACGATACGATCGGATGGTTCGCCCGCGACGCCGATGCATTGGCACGCGTCGGTGACGCCCTCCTCCCCGAACAAAGCTGCGCGCCGATCACAAAGCTTGAACTGGCCGACGACGCCTTCGGGCTGGTCGATCCGCCGTTGGCTGCGGAGCTCAAAGCCAAAGCCGCGAAGTTCGGCCTGACTGGCAGCGCCAGCGTGTTTGACGGCAACGAGGCGGACCATCTTGAGTGCTACCGCATCCTGCAAGGCGCCGAAATCTGGCAAAGCCTCGGCCCGTGGATCACCCACCACAAACCGCGCTTCGCCGACGGCATCGCGCAGCGCTTCGCCGGCACCGCGGCAATCATGCCCGACGACGTCGCGCGCTATGCACCGATCCGCGTTACGATCCGAGACAGAATTCGAGCAGCTCATCCCGCCGGGCACCGCCATCGTCATGCCGATCACGCCGTGTCCGGCCTTGATCGAGAACGCGCGCGGGCGACGTCATCAACTCGTTCTATCAACGCGCGCTGACGCTGACGTCAGTCGCCGGTCATTGTGGCGCACCGCAGGTCGCGCTGCCGCTCGGCCGTTGGCAAGAATGTCCGATCGGGCTCGCCATCCTCGGCCCGCGCGGCAGCGATCGCGCGCTGCTGCAATTGGCGTCGACGATGGCCGCCCAGGCCGCCGCGATGGTCCCGGCATGACTTATGGCGATACAGATATGCGGCGACTTCGGACGCCGACGGTGCGTCCGCGCCGGCGGCCGCGCCGCACGCCGGCAGAAAGCCGCGATCAGATCCTGCGCGCCGCCACCCGCGAATTCGTCACCCACGGCTTTGCGGGCGCACGCGTCAACCGCATCGTCAAGAAGGCAGGCAGTAACCCGCGCATGATCTATCATTACTTCGGCAGCAAATCGGGCCTCTACATCGCAGTGCTTGAGGAAGCGCTTGGCGGGCTCCGCCGCCGTGAGCTGCAGATCGACATCGAACATCTCGATCCGCGCGAGGGCCTGCTGCAACTGTTCGACTTCATGGCGAGCTATTTCGAAAATAACCGGCACCTGGTGCGCCTGTTATCGGCAGAGAATTTGCTCAAAGCCAAATACATGCGCAAGTCGGCGCGGATCCCGGAAATGTCGTCGCCGGTGCTCGACATGATCGAACAACTGATCGCCCGCGGTACGAACGTCGGACATTTACCGCGGGGATTGGACGGCCTGCGGCTCTACGTTCTGATGGTCGCACTCTCGCAGTTCCATCTGTCGAATGGGCACACCTTGTCGACGATCTTCGGCCGCGATTTGTACGCTTCGGACTGGCGCACCGATCGCGGCGCCGACGCGCGCCGCATGCTGGCGGCGTTTCTCAAGTCCTAGACCGGCTGCTTGTCAGTTTCGCGCGATGATCTCGCGTTCGCCGCGATGGAGCGCCGGCACAGCGGACGGCGCGCCGACCCGGCGCCGCAGTAGCATCGAAGGCCGCCGACTCGCGACCGCGCCGCGACGACGGCGGCGCCAGGTCGGCGCTTCGACGCGGACTGCGCCCAGCCGCGCGAACGGTTCGCGCAGGGTCCCGTCCTCTTCGGCAACGAGGAGCGGCAAACCCAGGACCCGGCCCCAGGATTGCCATTCAGCCAGGATGTCGTCGCTGGTACTGGAAGAAAACAGCGGCAGCGACAGCGCCGGGTCGCCGTGCTCGAGCACCACCGCGATGGCGGTCGGGGGCTCGTTCATCGCGCCGGTGAGGCGGATGGCAACACCACGGAATGCTGCGACCGGCAAATTCAACGCCATGCGCATGCCGCCGACGGAACGGCGTACAACGACGCGCTCACGATGCAGATCGACGACGCGCCGGCGCTCATCGGCCGCTTCATCTGCGGTTTCAAAACGCACAGGCAAAGAGAAGGGGTCGAGCCGCAACGCGCGGCTCGACCCGGCAGCAAACCTGCCGGCTTCCATTTGACGCCCCGAAAAACTCGGCTCCCACCGGGCTGTTGCCGCCCGGTTGCCGCGACAATGCCAGCGCGCGGTCGCAATCGGCTTAAGAACACTGGTTAATTCCTCCTATCCAGCCCGCCAAAGGCCTCGATGCTTGACGAGCCGTTGCTGCGGCAGTTGCAATTCGCGCTTTCCAGTCAGCGTTTAGGGCGGTGGAGTGGGTTGAATTGCGCGATAGTGGGCCACATCTTCGCCTTGTCTTCCCCGGTCACCACGCATAAACCAATCGTGCTAGTTCCATGCCTTCACTCCTCGACCAAACAGACCTTTCCGATCTCGCCGAACGTCTCGTCAGCGCCGCGCGGCGTGCCGGGGCCGATCAGGCCGACGCCATCGCCGTGCGTTCGATCTCGCTTTCGGTCGACGTGCGCGACGGCGACATCGAGGAATCGCAGCGCTCCGAGGGCGACGACCTTGGGCTGCGCGTCATTGTCGGTCACAAGCAGGCGGTGGTTTCGACCAATGATCTGAAGAGCGACGGCTTCGATGCGCTGGCCGAGCGTGCGGTGGCGATGGCGCGGGCGGCACCGGATGACCGCTTCGCCGGATTGGCCGATCCGTCGCTGCTGGCGAGCAAATTACCGGATCTCGACCTGCTCGACCCGGAAATGCCGGATGTCGGCGTGCTGGAAACGCGCGCCCGCGAAGCCGAAGCCGCGGCGCTTGCTGTCGCCGGCGTAACCAAGTCAGGCGGCGCTTCGGCGTCGGCGGGAATTGGCGGCATGGTGCTGGTGACGAGCCATGGCTTCCACGGCGCCACGATCGGCTCGCGCCATGGCGTCGCCATGACCGCGATCGCCGGCGAAGGCACCGGCATGGAGCGCGACTACGATTTCTCCTCGACGCTGCACGCCGCCGATCTGGAAAACGCGCACGCGATCGGGCGTCACGCCGGCGAGCGGGCGGTCAAGCGGCTCAACCCGCGCAAGGTCGCGACCCGCCGGGTCCCGGTCGTATTCGACTCCCGGATCTCCGGTTCGCTGGTCGGTCATCTTGCAAGCGCCGCCAATGGCAGTTCGATCGCGCGCAAGACGAGTTTTCTGCGGGAAAAACTCGGCGCGAAGATCTTTGCATCGGGCATCGACATTATCGACGACCCGCTGCGGCCGCGCGGGTTGCGGTCTCGGCCGTTCGACGCCGAAGGCATTGCCGGACGTAGCCGTAAGCTGGTGGACGACGGCGTGCTCAAAACCTGGCTGCTCGACAGCGCGACGGCGCGAGAACTTGATCTGCAAACCACCGGCCACGCCCAGCGCGGCGTCTCTTCGACGCCTTCGCCCGGCCCGAGCAATCTGCATCTCGCGCCCGGAGCAAAAAGCCCGGACGAACTGATCGCCGACATCGAGGACGGTTTCTACATCACCGACATGATTGGCATGGGCGTCAATCTGGTGACCGGCGACTACAGCCGTGGCGCATCCGGTTTCTGGATCGTGAACGGCGAATGCACTTATGCGGTCAGCGAAGTCACGATAGCCGGACACCTGTTCGAGATATTCGCAAGCATGACGCCAGCGAACGATCTGGTTTTCCGCTATGGCACCAATGCGCCGACGGTACGCGTTGAGGGCATGACCGTTGCCGGCCAGTGAGGCCGCCGACCTTGCGCAAGTAGCCGCACGGCTTACCGCATCCGTGCGCGAAGCGGGCTTGCTGGCCCGGTCGATGTTCGGGAAGCCGATCAAGAACTGGACCAAGGGCGAGTCTTCGCCGGTTTCCGATGCCGACATTGCGGTCGACCGATTGCTGCATGAACGGCTGACCGGGGACGGCTCGGGTTTTGCCTGGCTTTCCGAGGAGAGCGTCGACGACCCTGCTAGGCTCGCGGCGCGATACGTTTGGATCATCGACCCGATTGACGGCACACGCGCCTATCTTGCCGGCCAACCGGATTGGGCGGTGTCGGCGGCATTGGTCGAGAACGGCCGGCCGATCGTCGCCTGCCTCTATGCCCCAGTGACGGATGAGTTCTTCGCCGCGGTCCTCGGCAAAGGCGCGACCCGCAACAGTGTCGCGATCGAAGCCACACCTGGAACGTCGCTCGCGCAAGCGCGGATCGCCGGTCCGAAAAGCGTCCTGGAGCGGATGGCCAAATTGGCGCCGCCATTCACCATCATGCCGCGGATGCGCTCGCTCGCGCTGCGGCTCGCCCGTGTGGCGCAGGGCGATTACGACGCCGCCATCGCCGGCGTCGACAGTCACGACTGGGACCTTGCGGCGGCTGATCTTTTGGTGCACGAAGCGGGCGGGGCGCTAACCGCCGTCGGGGGCGGAACAGTCATTTATAATCTTCCCGCGCGGCGGCACGGGATGCTTGTCGCGGCCGGCCGGGACAGGCATGCGGCCCTCGTTGAGCTGCTAAGGGATGAACGCCTCGCGTCTTCATGAATCGCGTATCTCGCGGATCAAGCATCATGGCGGACACCCCCAAACCGGCTTCCAAACAATTACTCCACCTCGTCTTCGGCGGTGAGTTGAGCAGCGTCGGGAGCACGGAGTTCAAAAACCTCGAACAGCTCGATATCATCGGCGTCTTTCCGAACTACGCGACCGCTTACGCGGCGTGGAAAGCAAAAGCACAGGGCACGGTCGACAATGCGCAGATGCGTTATTTCATTGTCCATATGCACCGGTTGCTCGATCCTGGAAGCGAAGCGCCGTAGCGTTGAGAGTACGAATGCTGGGACGACGTATTGGGCGGTCACGGCGTGATCGTCTGAACCGGGTAAACAATCCACGCGCCGTTCGGCCGCTTCGGAGAGGCTGAGCGTGCGTGTTCGATTGCCGCTCGCTTTGCGCTTGTACCGGTTTGCTTCGATCGCGGCGGCGCCGGCGGTGGCATCGCGCCTGTTGGCGTGGCGCTTGAAACGCGGCAAGGAGAATCCGGCGCGGCTTGGCGAACGCTACGGCGTGACCCGCGTATCGCGTCCGGACGGCCCGCTGATCTGGCTGCACGGTGCCAGCGTCGGCGAAATGTTGGCGGTCATTCCGCTCATCGAGCGTATCCGGGCGATGAATTTCGCCGTGCTGGTCACTTCCGGCACCGTCACCTCGGCGGCCCTCGCCGAGCAGCGCCTGCCGGCGGGCGCGGTGCATCAGTTCATTCCGCTCGACGCGCCGCGATTTGTCAGCCGATTTCTCGATCACTGGCAGCCGGATCTGGCGCTCTTTGTTGAATCCGACCTGTGGCCCAATCTGATATTGACCTGCGCCGAGCGCGGCATCCCGATGATCCTGGTGAACGGCCGCGTGTCGGAGCGCTCATTCAACCGTTGGCGCCGACTGCCGGGCGTGATCGGCGCGCTGCTCGGCTGCTTCGATCTGTGTCTGACCCAATCCGGCGCCGACACGGAGCGCTATGCGCAGCTCGGCGCACCCCGGATCACCAGCAGCGGCAATCTCAAACTCGATGTACCGGCGCCGCCCGCCGATCAAACAGCGCTTCGCAAATTAAAGTCCGCCATCGGTACCCGCACTGTCGTCGCCGCCGCCTCCACCCACGCCGGCGAGGAAGCGGCCGTCATCGCCGCACATCAGCGGCTGCGCGCCAAATGTCCGTCGTTGCTGACGGTCATTGCGCCCCGCCATCCCGACCGCGGTGCGGGAATTGTCGAGAGCGCGAAAGCCGCCGGCCTTTCGGTTGCGCTGCGCTCCCGCGGCGAACTGCCGGGCCCCGATGTCGATATCTTTATCGCCGACACGCTCGGCGAACTCGGCTTGATCTATCGGCTAGCGCCGATCGTGTTCATGGGCGGCTCGCTTGCCAGTCACGGCGGCCAGAATCCGATCGAGGCCATCCGGCTCGGCGCCGCGGTCGTCCACGGCCCAAACGTC